>JBNLVL010000035.1:0-281355 GCA_050618075.1 Myxococcota bacterium | reverse complement strand
GCCCCGACCGGGGCAACGGAGGACCTCAGGAGAAGCGAAGCGGCGCGGCGGCCGTGCAGGGTCTGGGATGGGTCAGAGGACGGCGCCGCTGGCTTTGGCTTCGAGGATGTCGTCCCACTCGAGACCGAGGTCCAGCAGCACCTCTTCGGTGTGCTGCCCGTGCTCGGGGGCCGCCGCCAGGGCCGGGGTCTCGCCGTCGAACTGGACCGGCGCCGACACCAGCTGACAGGTGCCGCCGTCCTGGAGCTCCACGTCGGTCAGGTAGCCGTTGGCGGCGACCTGGGGATCGTCGTAGAGCTCGGCGGGCGTCTGGACCGGGGCCCAGACGCCGTCCGTGGTGGCGAGCTTCTGCTTCCAGGTCTCCAGGTCGTGCTCCGCGAAGATCGCGTCGAGGGTCTGGACGCACTCGACCTTGTGCTCCGCCCGGGCCCTGGCGTCCACGAAGCGGGGATCGTCGATCAGGTCTTCGCGGTCCAGGTGGCGGCACAGATCCGGCCAGTTGCGATCGGACTGGAGCATCACCAGCATCAGCCAGCGCCCGTCCCGGGTCTGGTAGGCGTTCACGATGGGGTTCGGGACCATCGTGCGGTCCATCTTCGGCATGCCCTTGCCGAGCCCCAGAGCGGCCAGGGCCTTGGACATGGTCACGTCGGCCGAGATGTTCCACATGGCGGTGCCCAGGAGCGAGATGTCGACGACCGAGGGCCTGCCCGTGCGCTCCCGCTGGAAGAGGGCGGTGCCGATGCCTCCGGCGATGGTCATGCCGCCCAGGCTGTCGCCGAAGGCCGGCCGCTGGCCCACCGGCGGCCCGTCGTGGCCGGCGCCGCTGAGCGCGCCGGCGATGCCGCCCCGCGCCCAGTAGCTCGCCGCGTCGTAGCCGCCGCGCTCCGCGTCCGGACCGCGCACGCCCTGGCCCGAGCCGCGGGCGTAGATGATCTGCGGGTTCACCTTGCGGATGTCGTCGACGTCGATCGCGAGCTTGCGCCGGGCCTCCGGGAGGAAGCTCGTCAGGAAGACGTCGCTGCGTTCGGCGAGCTTGTAGAGGAGCTCGCGTCCCTGCTGCGTCTTGATGTCGAGCCCCACGCTCTTCTTGCCGCGGTTGGGCTGCTCCCACATGAAGTTGAAGCCGCCCTGGGGAATCAGGCCCGAGGTCACGAGCCCGCGCTGGGGGTCGCCGGTCTCCGGGTGCTCGATCTTGATGACCTCGGCGCCCCAGTCGGCCAGCAGGGCGCCGGCCGCCGGAACGAACCACCACTGGGCCACTTCGAGCACCCGGACGCCTTCGAGAGGTCGCTCCATCCCCGGTCTCCTCCACGGGATGCACCGCAGGCGGGCACCCGGAACGATCTGACAGTGTGTCAGATCGTTCCGGGCCAGCTTACCAGCTCGCCGAGTGAGGGCGCGAGCCCCTGACGGCCGGCTCCGGCCGGTCGCGACAGCGCCTGCTCGGGCCGCGCCCGGCGGGCGCGGTCGCAGCATGCCGCAGTGAGTCAATCGCCCTTGAAATTGAAACACGTTTCACCGATGGTTGGGCCACCGGTGCGGACCCAGGAACCGCGGCGGCGATCAAAACCCCGGAGATCGTTCATGAATTTTGCGTTGTCCGAGGAGCAGGAGATGCTCCAGGAGACGGTCCGACAGTGGGTCGAGAACGAGTGTCCGCCCGCCAGCGTACGCGAGCGATTCGACGCTCCGACCGAGTCCTCCGAGGATCTGTGGAAGGGAATGGTGGAGCTGGGCCTGTCCGGCCTGCTCGTTCCCGAGGCCCTCGGCGGCGCGGGCCTCGAGCTGCTCGACCTGGCCGTGGTGGCCGAGGAGCTCGGCCGCGGCGCCGTCCCCGGCTCCTTCTACGCCCACAGCCTCGCCACCCTGGCCCTGGTCCTCGGCGGGAGCGAGGAGCAGAAGAGCCGCTGGCTGCCCGCCCTGGCCTCGGGCGAGGCCCGGGGAGCGCTCGCCCTCGGTGAGGCCGGCGAGGTCTGGGGGCCCGAGGACTGGACCCTCGAGCACGGCGGCGGCGCCCTGCGCGGGGAGAAGGCCTTCGGCTGGGGCGTCGACGGGGCGGACCTGCTGGTGGTGGGCACGGCCGGGGGAGGCCTCGTGCTGGTCGAGGGCGCCGCGCCGGGCCTGTCGACCTCGCCGGTCGACGGCCTCGACCGCACCCGCCGGCTCCAGCGCGTGGTCTTCGACGGAACGCCCGCGGTGGCGCTGCCCGGCTACGTCGCGGGGCGCCTGCGCGACGCCGCGCTCGTCCTGCTGGCCGCCGACGCCTTCGGCGCCGGCTTCGCGCTGGTGCGCATGAGCGCCGAGTACGCCCAGAACCGGGAGCAGTTCGGTCAGCCCATCGCCCAGTTCCAGGCCGTGAAGCACCAGCTGGCCGACATGGCCCTGGACGTCGATCCCACGCGCGGTCTCTGGTGGTTCGCCGCCCACGCGTTCGATCGACAGCCCGAGGAGGCGCCGCGCGCGGCGGCCCTGGCGAAGGCCCACATCACCGAGCGGGTGATGGAGGTCGCGCGCAGCGCCGTGGAGGTCCACGGCGGCCTGGGCTTCACCTGGGAGTGCGACGTCCAGATCTGGTTCAAACGCGCGCTCTTCGATCGCACCTGCTTCGGGACGCCCGAAGTGCACCGCGAGCGCATCGCGGCCCTGGGAGGCTGGTAGCCATGGATCTGGATCTCGGCGAGAAGTACGAGCAGCTCCGCCGCGAGACCCTGGCCTTCGTGGCCGACAACTGGCCGCTCCGGGGGGGCGAGGCGGAGCTTCCGCAGGAGCAGCAGGAGACCCTGTTCCGCAAGCGCGGCATCGAAGCGGGCTTCCTGTTCCGCACCGTTCCCAGGGAGTACGGCGGACCGGGCCTGGAAGCGGACGTCCTGGCGGAGACGGTGATCCGCGAGGCGCTCAACGAGTCGGGCGCGCCCTGGCGGATGCCCAATCCCCAGGGCACGGACATGCTCGTGCCCACGCTCCTCGAGGAGGGCAGCCCCGAGCAGTGCCAGAAGTACATCCCGCCGACGCTCTTCGGCGAGCTGCGCTGGTGCCAGGGCTACAGCGAGCCGGGCTCGGGGAGCGACCTCGCGTCGCTCCAGAGCCGGGCCGAGCTCGACGGCGACGAGTGGGTGCTCTCCGGCCAGAAGATCTGGACCAGCAACGCGCTGGAGGCCGACATGATGTTCGGCCTGTTCCGGACCGAGCCCGACGCGCCCCGCCACGGGGGCATCTCCTACCTGCTCGTCGACATGAAGTCCCCGGGCATCGACGCGCGACCGCTCAAGCAGATGAACGGGGGCTCGGAGTTCTGCGAGGTCTTCTTCGACAACGTGCGGGTGCCGGCGGAGAACATCGTCGGGGCGCGAGGCGAGGGCTGGAAGGTCTCCAAGGCCACCCTCAAGCACGAACGCATGCTGATCGGCGACGCCAACTACCTGAAGATGGTCTTCGACGACCTGCTGGCCCTCGCCCGCAAGTCCATGCGGGGCGGTCGTCCGGCCATCGAGGACCCGGCGATCCGCCAGCAGCTCGCGAGCATCGAGGGGTTCGTGGCGACCCAGAAGTACGCCAGCTTCCGCATGATCTCGGCCATTTCGCGCAACGAGGACATGAAGGCCATCAACGAGATGATGATGACCAAGCTCTATCTCACGAACGTGGCGCAGAAGGTGGCGAAGCTCTCCATCGACCTGGTGGGAGACGGTGCGCTGCTGGCGCCCGCCGACGACGAGACCACCATGCGCCAGGGCTGGAAGACGGTGGGGAGCTGGGTCTCCAACTACATGATGACCCTGGGGATCGCCATCGCCGGAGGCGCCTCGAACATCCAGCGCAACCTGATCGGCGAGCGCATCCTGGGGCTGCCCCGGGACCTGCGTCGATCCACGAACTGAGGCGCGAAGGGACCTTCACCGGCCGATCCACCTTCGATACCTTGCCCGCCGCCGCCCGAGGTGCGGCGGACGGAGGGGACGAGGTGGAGCTTCGAACGCTCGAAGAGGCGGCCAGCCTGATACGCGCCCGCGACACCCTGGCCGTGCCGCTGGGGCCGGGGCAGCCGGCGGCGCTGCTGCACGCGCTCTCCGCCCGGGACGACTTCGAGGAGCTGCGCGTCTTCGGCGCCCTCCTGCTCGACCTGTACCCGCTGTTCGCGAAGCCGGGCGTCCACCTCACCACCGGGTTCTTCGGTCCGGCCGAGCGGGCCCTGCTCGCGGCGGGCCACGACGTGCAGTTCGTGCCCGGCGACTTCCGCCGCTTCGCGGGCATGGTCGAGGAGCTCGCGCCGCGGGTGATGGCGACGGCCGTGTCGCCCCCGGGCCCGGACGGCTCGGTCAGTCTCTCCCTCCACGCGGGTGCCACGGTGGACGCCCTCCGCGCCTGCGGCCGCGATCCCGAGCGGGTCCTCGTCGCGGAGATCAACCCCGGGCTCCCGCGAACCCTCGGCCTGCCGCCCGAGCACTCCCACAGCCTCGGCCCCGACGAGGTCGACGTCTTCATCGAGAGCGACCGTCCGGTCCGGACCCTGCCCGACACCGAGCCGACGGAGATCGAGCGGGCGATCGCGGGACACGCGTCCGCGTACATCCACGACGGGGCGACCCTGCAGACCGGGATCGGGGGCATCCCCAGCGCCGTCGCCGGCCTCCTGGCCCACGGCGACGGCGGCGACTACGGGATCCACAGCGAGATGTTCACGACCGGCCTGATGCACCTGGTGGAGGCCGGCAAGGTCAGCAACCGGCGCAAGGGGCAGTACGAGGGCGTCTCCATCTGCACCTTCGCCCTGGGCACCGAGGAGCTCCACCGCTGGCTCGACGGTCGCGAAGACGTCCGGTTCCTGCCGGTAGATCTGGTGAACGACCCGACCACGATCGCCAACAACCAGGGGATGATCTCGATCAACGGCGCGCTGGCCGTCGACCTCTACGGCCAGGTGGTGGCCGACACCATCGACGGCAAGCAGCACTCGGGCATCGGCGGACACGAGGACTTCGTGTCCGGCGCGTCCATGCAGTCGGACGACCGCTCCCTGGTGTGTCTCCCCGCCACGGTGCGGGTGGGCGAGCGGCTCGTCTCGCGCATCCAGGCGCGGCACGCCGCGGGAACCGTCGTCACCACGCCGCGCCATCAGCTCGACGTCGTGGTGACCGAGTACGGGGCCGCCGAGCTCCGCGGGCGGACCGTGAAGCAGCGCGCCGAGGCCCTGGCCCAGGTGGCGCACCCGTCGGTGCGCGAGGCGCTCCTGCGCGGCGAGACCGACCTCCGGATCGCCTGATCCCGACCGGCTCCGGCCAGGGCTCCGGCGCGGCGCCGGCCCGGGTCGAGGCGCGAAGCGGCGCCCGCTAGAGCAGGGTCAGGCCGAGGGTCAGGCTCTCTCCGTCGATCTCGACCTCGCGCACGTGGGCGCCGTCGACGGGGAGCGCGTCGAGCTCGATCCGGTCGGCGAGGGTCTCGCGACCCAGCTCCTGCACGCGCGATCGCACGGCCTCCACGAGCCGCTCCGCACCGTGGATGGAGAGACCGATGCGTCCCGAATACTCGAGGTCGAGCTCCTTGCGCAGGGCCTGGATGCGGTTCAGGACCTCCCGGAAGCGTCCCTCCTCGATGAGCGCCTCGTCCAGCGTGGTCCGCAGCACCACCACGCCCACCGCTCCGCTCGCCGCCGCGAAGCCCTCCCTCGCTTCCAGGGAGACGGACAGCTCGTCGGGGCCGAGCGCGATGGATTCGCCCTCGACGTCCAGGTGGACCTCGCCGTTCGCGTCCAGCTGGGCCAGCAGGGCGCCTCCGTCCGCCTCGCCCAGGGCCTTCTTCACGGCGGGCATGCGCTTGCCCACCTTGGGGCCCAGGGCGCGGAAGTTCGGCTTCACGCGATAGTGCACGTACTCGCCGGCGTCGGGCACCCAGTGGAGCGCCTTCACGTTGAGCTCGTCGCGCACCAGGTCGGCGTGCTCCGCCAGGGCGCCCTCCAGGCCGGGGTCGGCCAGGACCACCTCCGCGGCCTCCAGCGGCTGGCGGACCCGCAGCTTCTCGGCGGTGCGGACCTGCATGCCCAGGGACACCAGCTCGCGGACCGCGGCCATGGAGCGCGACAGGGCCTCGTCCACCGCCGAGGCGTCCGGCTCCGGGTAGTCGCTCTGGTGCACGCTCTCCTCGGGGCCGTCGGGGAACGGTCGGCGCACCAGGTTCTGCCAGATGTCCTCGGTGGCGAAGGGGACGAACGGAGCCAGCAGGCGCGCCGAGGTGACCAGGCACTCGTAGAGCGTCCAGTGGGCGTCGAGCTTGTCGGTCTCGAGGCCCGGGGCCCAGAAGCGGTCGCGGCTGCGCCGCACGTACCAGTTGGACAGGGCGTCGACGAAGGAGGTCAGGTGCTCCGTGGCCTCGTAGACGCGGTAGTCGTCCATGTTCGCGCGCACCCGGCGGGTGGTGAGGGCGAGCTCCGAGAGGATCCAGCGGTCCAGCAGCGCGCGTTCGCCGGCCGCGCGTCGGCCCGCCGTGCACGCGGGGTCGCGCGGCGAGAAGCCGTCGATGTTGGCGTAGATGGTGAAGAACGCGTAGACGTTGCGCAGCTTGAGCGGCAGCTCCCGCTGGAGCGTGCGCACGCCGGTGAGCGAGTGGCGCGTGTTGTTCCAGGGCGGATTCGAGGCGAAGAAGAACCAGCGGAAGGCGTCGGCGCCGGGAGCGGACGCGCTCGGGTCCTCGACCCAGACCTTGTGCCGTCCGTCGAGGTCCTTCACCTCGTTGACCCGGGTCTCGAGGCCGTGGGGCGCGAGATCGACGCCGAGCGCCGCCCGGTCCGCCGGCGAGAGCGCGATCACCCGCCGCGGCAGCTTCTTCGAGGGCTTCAGCTCGAACTGCACCTCGGCCGGTGCGTCGGCGTCCATGTAGATCCGCACCGCGCTGGACTCGCCGTGGAGGTCGAGGCCGTCGTAGTCCTCCCGGGCGATCCAGGCGACGCCCGGATCCGGCGTGCCGTCCGGGGCCTCCACGGCGGCGAACTCCAGGCGCACGCGTTCGAGGATGATCTCGGGCGGCGTGTAGTTGCCCTTGCTCTTGCTCTCCTTCTTGCCCTCGCGATCTCCCACGTGGCCCAGGACGATGCACGTCTTGTAGGGATGGGGGAGCGGCCGGTCGGGAAAGAGCAGGGTGGAGATCCACAGCAGCGAGTTGAACCAGCCCCGGGTCTGGTCGATGGCCTCGCTGATGAAGTCGGCGGGGAAGGAGGCCTCGAACTGCTCGTGACCCCGGTGGGGCCAGCCCCACTGCGCGAAGGGCATGGAGCCCGAGTCGAACCAGGCGTCGATGACCTCGGGGACCCGGCGGTAGACGCCCGGCTCGCCGGGGACGGTCCAGGTGACGGCGTCGATCCACGGGCGGTGCACGCGCAGGTGGGGTGAGATCGAAGGGTCTTCGGCCCGGGCGCGCTCGAACGCCTCGAAGGCGTCCGGGTTGCGCTGGAGGATGTCGGCCACCGACGTGGGGGCCGCCATCTTCCCGGTCTCGTCGTTGATCCAGATGTTGAGCGGCGTTCCCCAGAACCGCTCCCGGGAGAGCGCCCAGTCGACGTTGTTGCGCAGGAAGTCGCCGAAGCGGCCCTCCTTGATGTGCTCGGGCAGCCAGTTCACCTGGGCGTTGTTGGCCAGCGCCGCCTCGACCTCCCGGGTCGTGCGGATGTACCAGGCCGGTCGCGCGTACTGGATGAGCGGGTCCTGGTCGCGGCGCTCGCAGAACGGATACTCGTGGCGGATGGTCTCCGCGTGCCAGAGCGCGCCGCCCTCCCGGAGCTCGCGGACGAGGTCGCGGTCGCACTCCTTCACCCAGCGACCGGCGTAGCGCTCGGGCGCGCGCTCGGGATCGAAGCCGCCGTCCGGGCGCACCGCGCAGAGCAGGGGCAGCCCGGGGTCCGACTCCCGTTCGCGGCGCAGCACGTCGAAGTCCACCTCGCCGAAGGCCGGGGCCATGTGGACGATGCCCGTGCCCGCGTCGAGCTCCACGAAGTCGGCTGCGAGCACCCGCCAGATCCGTTCGGCGGCGGGCTCGTCGCCGAACCAGTCGAAGGGCGGGCGGTAGCGGCGTCCCACGAGCTCCGCGCCGGGCAGGGTCCGCTCGACGGGCAGCGGCTCCCCCTTCTTCTCGCGCAGGGTCTCGAGCAGGGCCTCGGCCACCACCAGGCGGCCGCCCCCGTCGGACACGACCGCGTAGTCCACGTCGGTCTTGACCGCCGCGAAGGTGTTGGAGGGCAGGGTCCACGGCGTGGTGGTCCAGACCAGGAGCGACGTGTCGGGATCGTCGACCAAAGGGAAGCGCACGTAGACCGAAGGGTCGTCGACCGTCTTGTAGCCCTGGCCGACCTCGGCGGCCGAGAGCGCGGTGCCGCCCTGGGCCCACCACCACACCACCTTGTGGCCGCGGTACAGGAGCTCCTTGTCGAAGAGCTGGGAGAGCGCCCACCAGACGCTCTCCACGTACTCCTCGTGGAAGGTGACGTAGGCGTCCTCGAGGTCGACCCAGAACCCGAGCTCCTCGGTGAAGCGGGTCCACTCTCGGGTGTAGCGGAACACGCTGTCGATGCAGCGGCGGACGAACTTCTCGAGCCCGTACTCCTCGATCGCCGCCTTGCCCGAGATGCGCAGCTGTTTCTCGACCTCGATCTCGACCGGAAGACCGTGGGTGTCCCAGCCGGCCTTGCGCGGAACGTAGTCGCCGCACATGGTGCGATAGCGCGGGAACACGTCCTTCATCACCCGGGTGAGCACGTGGCCGTTGTGGGGCAGGCCGTTGGCGGTGGGCGGACCTTCGTAGAACACGAAGCGCCGTCCCCCCTCGCGACGCCGCAGCGTGGAGTGGAAGACGTCCCGCTCCTTCCAGAGGCGCCGGATGCGCTCTTCGAGGGCGGGGAAGTCGACGAGGGGAGCGACCTGCTCGAACACGGGCTCGGACATGGCGGCATAGCCTACCACGCGGTTTCCTCCCCGGCCGCCGCCGGCAGCGGTCCAATTGCCCGGTTTTCCAGGTTTTTCAGGCCGGCCGGAAGACCAGGCGCACGCGGAATCCGCCGTCGTCGGGGGTCTCGCCCAGGACCGCGGCCCCCATGGCCGCGGCGAGCTCGCGCACCAGCGCGAGCCCGATGCCGGTCCCCTTCGCCTGGCGGGTGAGCTCGCTCTCCACGCGATGGAAGGGCTCGAAGACGCGCCGCAGCTGTGCGCGGGGAACGCCCGGTCCGAAGTCGCGCACGCCCACCGCGACGCCGTCGGCCTGGCGGGCGACCGTGAGCACGATCTCCCGGCGCGAGGCCGAGGCGGCGTACTTGATGGCGTTGTCCACCAGGTTGAAGAGGATCTGGAGGAGGGCGTCGCGGTCGAAGGCCGCCGGGGGCAGGCCTTCCCGGGCCTCGACCCGCAGCGCGAAGCCCGAGCGCTCGGCGTGGGGGGCCAGGGTGTCCGCGGCCTCGCGCACCACGGCCGCCAGGTCGCCGGCGGACAGCGCCAGCTCGCGGCGTCCCTTCTCGAGTCGCGAGAACTCGAGGACGTTGTCGATCAGGCGGGAGAGCCGCTCCGACTCCTCGGTGATGGTTCCGTAGTACTCGGATCGCTTGCGCTCGTTGGCCACGAGTCCGTCGCGCAGCATCTCGGCGTACATGCGGATGGCGGTGAGCGGCGTCTTCAGCTCGTGGGAGACCGCCGCCACGAAGTTGCTGCGCCGCTCGGCGTACTCCACCGCCACGCCGGTGAGACGGTCCACCGCGTAGAGACCGGCGGCGGTCAGCACGACGATGAGCCCGAGCAGGGCATACAGCGGGCGATCGTCGCCCGCGCCCTCCAGGGGGTCGAGCTCGAGGCGGACGGTCAGGGCGTCGAAGGGCTCGCCGAAACGGTGCTCGAACAGGTAGGCCGTGTCCGGGGCGGGCGCCGCGTCCCGGTCCGGCGCACCGAAGCGCGCCCGGGCCCGACCGGCGAGGGGGCCCGCGCGAATCACCTGCTCCTCGAGGGCGAGGCCGAGGGCCGCCAGGTCGACGATCAGCCCCTGGCGGAACCCCTGCTCGCCCACGACCACGGTGCGATAGACGGCGAGGGTGCCGGGGTGCGCTTCGAGGGGGACGCCGACCATGGGGTCGAGGGCCACGCGCACGGTCTGCGGGGCCGCGTCCGGGCGCGCCCGTTCGAGGTTGCCCGCCCAGGGGCCGGGCGAGTCGGCGTACCCGAGGCGGCCCGGGCCGCCCGCCGGCGCCCGGTCGGCCTCCGCGGCCGGCGACGGGGTCGAGGCAAGCGCGCTCTGCTCCTCGACGCTCGAGCGCGGGGCGCGGGTCACCTTCTGGCGGCGCTGCTCGCGCAGGCTCGCCGCGCGGTTCAGGCTGTCGAGCACCTCGTAGGCGCTGGCCGTGCGCCCCGCCTCGCGCTTCGCCTGGGAGGCCGAGGTCCGGGGCTCTGCTGCGGGAGCGGCCTCCAGCGGCTCGCCGGCCAGGCGCTCGCGCAGGTCGCCCGCCGGGTCGCGCCAGCGGCGCGGTCGCTCGGGCAGCGTGCGCGCCACGGCCAGCACCCGTTCGGCCCGCCGCCGGGCCTCGGCCGAGGCCGGCCAGTCCCCGCGCCGGCGCGCCTCGGCCTCGTCCCGCGGCCGCAGGGGCGTGTGGAGGGTTCCGTCGGGATCCACCTGGAAGGCGCCCAGGACGAAGGGCTCTGCGGGCTCTCGAGACAGGGGAGAGCGCACCCGGGCGGCGCCCTCGCCGACGTAGAAGCGGTAGGCGTCGAAGGGGCGGCTCTCCTCGCGCTCGAGCCAGGCCGAGAGCACGCGCTCCATCTCGTCGAAGGTGCGGCCCGCGACGGCGTCGTGGCGGATCTGGCGCTCGGCCTGGGCGGATTGGAGGGCGCGGGCGAGCAGCCCGCCCACGGGCAGGGCGACGGCCAGGGCCAGGCCCACCAGCGCCAGGCGGATGCGCGTCATCCGCGCAACCGGTAGCCCTCGCCGCGAACGGTCTCGATCAGCGCGGGCGCCTCGGAGCCGAGCTTCTTGCGCAGCTTGGCGATGTGCATGTCCACGGTGCGGGTCTCCACGCGCTCGGGGTCCGGATAGCCCCACAGCTCGCGCAGCAGCCGGCGCCGGCTCACGATGCGCCCGGACTCGCGCACCAGCAGTCCGGCGATCTCGAGCTCGCGTCGAGTGAGAAGGACCTCGCGCTCTCCGGAGGTCGCGGAAAGGCGCTCGGGATCGATCCGCCAGGGGCCCAGCTCGAAGGGCTCGGGCGAGGGCTCGGCCGGCCCGGACACCGAGCGGCTGCGTCGCAGCAGGGCCTCCACCCGGGCCATCAGCTCGGCGATCGAGAAGGGCTTGGTGACGTAGTCGTCGGCGCCGCAGCGGAAGCCCTGGAGGACGTCCTCCTCGGAGCCGCGCGCCGTGAGCATCAGCACCGGGGTGTCGGGCCGCACCTCCCGGAGGCGACTGCAGACGTCGAAGCCCGAGAGGCCCGGCAGCATGACGTCGAGCACGATCAGGGCGAAGTCGGCGGCGAGGGCGCGATCGAGACCGGTGTCCCCGCGCTCGGCCTCCTCGGGCGCGTACCCGTGGTAGACGAGCACGTCGCAGAGGCCCCGGCGAATGGGCTCCTCGTCTTCGACCACCAGCACGGCCGGGGCGGAGGCGGCCGGCGTGGACGCGTCGGTTCGGGCACGGCTCATGGACCGGGAATGTAGGTCGTCGCAGGCGGGCCTTCCGTAAACCCCACGTAAATCGCGGGTCCATCCATTTACCGGGGTTTGACGGCGGCGGCTCCGGGCGTCGCGTACTCCTGGTGTCGATTGCCGAAACACGGGCGCCCGGGCGCCCGGACGAGGAGAACACCATGGATCCCCAGGAGAACCGGAACCCCGAGACCCCTCCCTCCGCTCCCGCCTTCCCGTCCCACCCGAGGGCCTGGCTGGCCGGCCTGCTCGTGGCGCTCACCGCCGGCGCCGGGCTGGCGGCGCGGCTGGGCGCGGGCCCCTCCCCGGGCGCCGGATCGACCGGCCCGGCGACGCTGCACTTCGCCGCGACCGGCTCCGGTCCCGTGGACCTCGGGGCGCGGCTCGACCGGGAGGCGATCATGGACCGCGGCGACGGCACGGTGATGATGGAGCTCGTGCTGCGCGGACACGCCCACGAAGGGGCCACGCCGCCGCGGTCGGCGACCGATCTGGTCGTCGTCCTCGATCGCTCGGGCTCCATGCAGGGCGAGCCGCTGGTCCACGCCCGCGCCTCGACCCGGGAGCTCGTCGCGGGGCTCGGGCGGAGCGACCGCTTCGCGCTCGTGAGCTACGCCAACGACGCTCGCGTGGACATCCCGCTGTCCCCGGCCGTGGACGACGCCCGGCGCGTCTGGCGGTCCCGGCTGGACGCCGTCGCCGCCCACGGCGGGACCAACATGGCGCGCGGGCTCGACCTGGCGAACGAGATCGCCGCGGGGGCCCGCGCCGCCGGGCGCAGCGTCCGGGTGATCCTCATCTCCGACGGTCACGCCAACCAGGGCGACCACACGCTCGAGGGGCTGCGGGCCCGCGCGGGCCGCGCGGTCTCCGGCGAGTTCGTGCTGACGACGGTGGGCGTGGGCGACGGCTTCGACGAGCGGCTGATGACCGCGCTCGCCGACGCCGGAACCGGGAACTTCTACTACGTGCGCGACGTGGAACGGCTGGCGTCGGTCTTCGGCGACGAGTTCCTCTCGGCCCGGGAGACCGTGGCCCGCGGACTCGCCCTGGAGATCGAGCCCGGCGCCGGTGTGTCCGTGGTCGATGCGGCCGGATATCCCCTGGAGCAGGCGGGTGACACGGTCTCGGTCCGGCCCGGGGCGCTCTACGCGGGACAGGAACGGCGACTCTGGCTGACCTTCGAGGTGGACGAGGACCGGCGGGACCCCGACGGCCCGCCCATCGAGCTCGGCCGGGTCGCCCTCCGCTATCGGACCCTGGACGACACGCCCCACCTCCTCGCCCTCGCCGACCGTCCGAGCGTGGCCGTGGTCGCAGAGCCGCGGGACTTCTACGCCGCCCTGGACGCCGAAGCCTACACCGAGCAGCTCGCGAGCGACGGGCTTGGGTCCCTGCGACAGCGGGTCGCCGAGGCCGTGCAGGCCGGCGAGCGCGGGCGCGCGCGCCGGCTGCTGGACGGCTTCGAGCAGCGCAACGCCCCGGTGCTCGAAGGCCTCGGCTACGTGGCCGAGGAGACCGAGGCCATGGTCGAGGTGAAGCAGATGCGCGAGGAGGTGGACGCCGCCCTGGCGCCCTCGGCGCCCGCCGGATCCGCCAACGCGCTCGGCAAGTCGCTCTCCTCCCGCGGCTATGACCAGCGCCGCGCGGGCGCCAAGCGCAAGTAGCCACCCCCAACCACGATGGGACCCGGGCGCCCCGGCGGCGCCCGGGTCCTCGAAGGAGAGAGCCATGAGACTCTGGGACCGGATGAGCCGTCAGGTCCGGGCCGACGCCCACGGCGTGATGGATCGACTGGAGGAGCGCTCGCTGCTCCTGAAGCAGCACCTGCGCGAGGCCGAGCTCGAGCTCGACCGCAAGCGGGCGCGTCTCGAGACCCTGGACGAGGAGGCCCGCCGCGTGGCCGAGCAGCAGGAGAGCGAGGCGCGGCAGATCGCCGGTCTCGACGAGGACGTCGAGCTCGCGCTGGCCGGTGGCAAGGACGAGCTCGCGCGCTTCGCCGTTCGCCGCCTGCTGCCCCACCGGCGGGCGGTCGCCCGCCTGGCCGAGCGACGCGAGGAGATCGAACGCGAGCGCGCCCGGCGGGTCGAGCGGCTGGCGACCCAGGAGGAGCAGCTCCGGGAGCTGCGCGAGCGGGTGCGGACCCGGATCGCCGAGGAGGAGGCCAGTTGGTCGTCTCCCTGGGCCCGGGGCGAGTCGGTGGCGGACGAAGAGGTCGAGCTCGAGCTGCTGCGCCGGCGCCGCGGGGCGTCGGCCGGGGAGGAGCGGTGATGCGCTGGAGCGGTCTCGGGCGTTCCCTGGGCTTCGCCGCCGTCGCCGCCGCGGCGACCCCGGTCCTCTGGCACGCGACCGGCCACGGCGCCGGCGTGGCCCTGTGCTGGACGACGATGTCCGCGCTCTACGCGCTGGGGATCGCGCCGGGCAAAGGGGCCGACCGGCGCACCCGGGGCCTGCTCGCGGCCGGGGTCGTGGGCCTCGCCGGAGCGGCGTCCGCGCTCGCCGGCGCGGACGCGCGGGTCCTGGCGTCGGCCACCACCGTGGCGCTGGGCGTGGCGCGCACGCTCTGGCTCTTCCCCGGCCGAGGCTCCCGGGCGCTGTGGGTCGAGGTGTTCCTGGGCGTCGGGTCTCTCGCCCTGGCCGGCTTCATGCTGCGCAGCGTGGGCGGGCAGGGCGTCGCCCTGGCGGCCACGGTCTGGGGCTACTGGCTGGTGCAGAGCCTCTTCTTCGCCGCGCCGCGCTCCGCGGGGGGGGCGGGGCAGGGCGAGCGCGACGGCTTCGAGCAGGCGCGCCGGCGCCTGCTCGAGCTGCTGGACGAGAGCGTCTGAGGCGCCGGGGCGGTGTCGTGGCTCCCGCCGGAGCCCGGCACCGCCTCAGGAACGCGCGTGGTTCGCCCCGGCGTGGATCAGGGCGATGGCCGCGTCGACGTCCTCGGCGCGCTGGATCAGCTCCAGGTCGCCGGCGTCCACGGTGCCCGCGCCGAGCAGCGTGTTGCGCCCGAACTCCCGGAGGTGCCCCCAGAAGTCGCCGCCCATACCGATGATGGGGAAGTGCTCGAGCTTCCCGGTCTGGATCAGGGTGACCACCTCGAAGGCCTCGTCGAGGGTGCCGAACCCTCCGGGCATCACCACGAAGGCCGAGGAGTACTTCACCAGCATCACCTTGCGCACGAAGAAGTGGTCGAGCTCGATGAACTCGTCGAGGTAGGGGTTGGGCTGCTGCTCCATCGGGAGCCGGATGTTGCACCCGAGGCTGCGGCCGCCCGCCTCCCGCGCGCCGCGGTTGGCGGCCTCCATGATGCCGGGCCCGCCGCCGGTCATGACGGTGTAGCCCTCTTCGGCCAGGCGGCGTCCCAGCTGGCGCGCGGTCTCGTAGTGCTCGTTGCCTTCCGCGAAGCGCGCCGACCCGAAGACGGTGACGCTCGGACCGACGGGGCCCAGGCTCTCGAAGGCGCGCAGGAACTCGAGGAAGATGCGGACCGCGCTCTCGAGGTCCTGGGGCCTGGACTTGCGGCCCTCGAGGAAGGTCTTCTCGGCGTCCTCGACGCGTTCGAGGAAGGGGAAGCGGTGCGCGTGGTCGGCGCTGGACATGGGGCCTCCTGGTTGCGATCGCTCCGCGGAGCGGGCCTGGATCGAGCAGGGCAGGGTAACGGCGCCGGAGGCCGGTCGCCCGGCTCAGGCGTCGCTCGTGCGCTCGCCGAGCGCCGGGAGCCGGAGCGCGAAGCAGGCTCCGGGGCCGCCGGGCTCCAGGTCCAGGTGTCCGCCGAACTCGTGGACGATGTCGCTGGCGATGCTGAGCCCCAGCCCGGTGCCCTGGCCGGGCGGACGGGTGGTGAAGAACGGATCGAACACCCGGGCCTCGAGCTCGGGGGCGACGCCGGGACCATCGTCGCGCACGCGCACCACGACGTCCGTGCCCTCGAGCGCCGTGGTCACCCCGATCCGGCCGCTCTCGCACCGGGACAGGGCCTCCTTGGCGTTGAGGACGAGGTTGAGCAGCACCTGCACCAGCCGGTCCGAGGAGCCCTCGACCGGGGGCAGGTCCCGGGCGAGCTCGCGCTCCACGCGAATCCGATCGTCGGGCCGCAGCGTGGCCAGCCGCAGCGCCTCCTCGACCACATCGTTCATCTGGACGGGGCCCAGGCCCTCCTCCGGCGACCGCGAGAAGCGAAGCATGCTGTCGACGATGCGCGCGATGCGGTCGAGGCCCTCGATGCTGTCGGCCAGCACCTCGGGAAACTCGAGCAGGTCCTCGCAATCGGGTGCGGGGGCGTGGAGCAGGGCCTTCTCCAGCTGCGGCGCCAGGGCGCTCATGTGGACGAGGTTGGCGCGCACGTAGGACAGCGGGTTGTTGACCTCGTGGGCCACTCCGGCGGCCAGGATGCCCACGCTCTCGAGCTTCTGTCGCTCCCGGAGCAGGCGCTCGCTGCGCCGCTGGACGCTGCGGTCGCGCAGGGTCACGAAGCGCCCGGCGGGCTGGGAGCCGAGGGCCTTGACCGCGCCGCCGCCGATCTCGACGTGGCGGCCGTCGCGGGTGCGAACCTCCCCGGCCAGGCGCCCCCCCGCCACGGGCACCGTGGCGATCCTCAGGCCCAGGTCGTCCTCGCTGTCGAGCATCTCGAGGACCTCGCCGAGCGCGCGGCCCAGCATCTCGCTGCGCGGCCTCCCGAGCACCTCTTCGGCGGCCGCGTTGGCGTCGAGGACCTGGCCGTCCCGATCGGCGAGGATCAGCCCCTCCCCGAGGTGTTCGATCACGTCCTGGCGGACGATCGGCTGGGCCTGGAGGAGTCCGTAGCGGTGGACGCCCTGGACGAAGAAGATGGCCGACAGGCCGAGGGCGCCGGGCGCCAGGGTCTGGTCCACGGGCAGCCAGCCCATCAGGAAGACGACGTGGGCCACGATCGGACAGACGATGGCCGCGAGCACCATGCCCGCCCGGCGCCGCTCCGCCCGGTTGCGGCCCCGCCACGCCATGGAGAGCGCAAAGGAGATGGCCAGCAGGTCGGTCGCGAAGCACCAGATCTGCAGACCCCACCACAGGGGCCCGGCGAATTCGCGAGGATGTGCCCCGGCCAGGGCGGCCTGTCGATCGGCGAAGTAGAGGTGATGCTGCCCGTCGCTGAGATAGGCCAGGAAGAAGAGGGCGAAGATCGAGCCGAGAGAGAGGGCCGCGGCGTGGCTGCGTTCGAACATCGAGACCCGGGCGAACACGCCCATGGTCACCGCGAACAGCGGAGGCATCAGGACGATGGAGAACTGCTCGAGGTCGAGGGCCCACTCGCGCGCGCTCGTTCCGGTGGCCACGCTGCGTCCCACCAGGGCGAGCATCCACAGCACCACGGAGAAGAGCAGGGCGGAGAGCAGGCGGTGGACGGTGGAGCGCTCGGAGCCCACCCAGGCGTAGAGGGCGAGGCCGAAGGTCAGGGGCGCCGCGAAGGCGCACTGGAGAACGAGTGTTTGCGCTTCCACGGCAATCGTGAAATCGGTGTGACGGGAGGTCGGGTTGAGACCCGGCAAACCCCACCCGACCGCCGGGCTGCGAATCCGTTGGCCTTGGACCTGTTCCGATGTCCGCCGAACGGGTCGCTGGCGTCCCGTGGTGGCTTTCGCTCCGTTCCAGGAGCTCGCCTGCATTCGAGGCCGCCTGCGGGCCGGTCGCTGCGTTGCGCGCGGTCGCCGTCGCGGCGGCCATGGCTGCCTGGCGCGCCCCGCGAGCGGCTCGCGGTCGACGTCTCGGTGCGGTCCGCGGCGGGCAGAGCCGCGTGCCGATCCGACGCGGAACTCCTGGAACGGGACCCTACGCGGAGGCGGTCACGCCCGGCCGGGCCGCCACGCGCTCGTACCAGGCCTGGAGGTGGTCGAGCTTCGGGTCCAGGGGCTGACCGACCTGAGCGCCGAACTCGAGGAACGCGAACAGGAGGATGTCGGCGAGGCCGAAGCGGTCGCCCGCGATGTAGTCCCGGCCCGCGATCAATCCATCGAGCCACGCGAGCTTCTCGCGGGCGATGGCCTTGAGGTCGTCGGCGGCCTGGGGGATCACGCGGACCCGGTCCTTGAACAGGCCCAGGCCCTCGGCGAAGCGGAATCCGTTGGTCAGGGGCTCGACGATGTTGAGGTCGACCCGCCGGGTCCACATGCGCGTGATGGCGCGCTCTTCGGCCGTGGATCCCAGCAGCGCGGGCTCGGGGTGGAGCTCTTCCAGGTACTCGCAGATCGCCGTGATCTCGGAGAGATGGCGACCGTCGTCCAGCTCGAGGCACGGGAGCTGACCGGTCGGGTTGCGCAGGAGGTGGGGCTCCCGGCGATTCTCCCCGCCCATCAGGTCCACGGTCTCGCGCGGCAGGTCGATGCCCTTCTCGGCCAGGAAGATGTGGACGGTGCGCGGGTTGGGGCCGATCCCCGTGTAGAGCTTCAAGCTGGAGTCTCCTGGGGCCGATCCGCCCGGGGCGGAGTCGGCGGGTTGCGCGTCGGGGGGACGCAGGGGCCGATGATCCTGCCCGAATTCGCCCGGCCCGGCCAGTCGCCGCGCCGATCTCCGTGGGGGCCCCCCGGAGACGGTGTAGACTGACCGGCTCGCCGCGATCCGGCCCGACGCAGAGGGCAGAGAAGGCGTCGCGGGCCGGGGCGGCAACCAGCCGACGACCCGACCAGCCGACGAGCTGGCGAGCCGGCGAGACGGGCACGGGGCCGGGCAGGGCGCCGGGCAGGGCGCCGGGCACGGGACGGGGCCGGGAGCCGGTCCGAGGGACGGGGCATGGGACGGGTCATGAGGCGGTTCGGAGTAGATGGGGACGCGGAACCGGAACCGGAAGAGCTGCGCGGTGACGCCCTGCGGCGCGCCGAGGTGACCCGTTGACGGACGGAGCGTCCCCGCAGTCGCCGATCTCCCCCCGCCTGGCTCCGATGCTCTCGGCCGTCGCCTTCGCGTCCGGCTTCGCGGCGCTCGTCTTCGAGGCCCTGTGGTTCCGGGTGGCCGGGCTGACCTTCGGCAACGGCATCTGGGCCAGCAGCATCGTGCTGTCCGCCTTCATGGCCGGACTCGCCCTCGGCAACGGGCTGGCGGCCCGGCTCGCCGATCGCCTGCGTGATCCCATCCGCTTCTACGCCCTGCTGGAGCTGGCCATCGGCGTGACCGGCGTGGCCCTGGTGGCGCTCCTGCCGGTGATCCACGGGGGCCTGGCGCCCGTGTTCGCCGGGCTCCGCGACCAGCCGGTGCTGCTCAACACGGTCCGGCTGGTCTTCTCCTTCGCGCTCATGACCGTTCCCGCGACCGCCATGGGCGCGACGTTGCCGGTGCTGGTGAAGGCCCTGGCCCGAACCGGCTGGCCGTTCGGCCGGGTCCTGGGCCGCCTCTACGGCTGGAACACCCTCGGCGCGGTCTTCGGTGCCGTCGCCGCGGAGGCCTGGCTGGTGGGCGCCTTCGGCGTGCGCGGCAGTGCGGGAGTGGCGGGCCTGATCGACGTCCTCGTCGCCGGCGCGGCGCTCTGGCTGGGCGCCAGCCTGGGGTCGCCGTCGCGCGAGGCCGACCCCGGCCCCGCCCCGCGGCCGGCGGACCCGCCCGCCGGGAGTGCGCCGCCCGGCCGCGGGGCGCGCTGGCTGGTGGCCGCGTTCGCGTCCGGCCTGCTGTTCCTCGCGCTCGAGGTCCTCTGGTTCCGCTTCCTCTCTCTGTTCGTCTACGGAACCAGTCTGGTGTTCGCGGTGCTGCTGGCGGTGGTCCTCGCGGGCATCAGCCTCGGCGGCCTCCTCGCCGGCCGCTGGATCGGACGCGGCGGAGACGCCCGCGCCGCCCTGCCGTCGCTCGCCCTGGCCTCCGCGGTCGGGGTGCTCCTGACCTACGCCGGATACGGCGTGGTGGTGCGGGCGCTGCTCGCGCCGGGGGCCGCCGCGGCGGCCCTGTTCCACGTGGTCCTCATCGCGGTGCCGCTCATGGCGCCCGTCGCGCTGCTCTCGGGCTTCCTGTTCACCGCCCTCGGGCAGACGGCCCGCACGGACATCGGTGGGGACGCGCGCACCACCGGCTGGCTCACGCTCTCGAACACGATCGGCGGCGCCATCGGCTCGCTGGTGGGCGGGTTCTGGCTGCTGCCCGGACTCGGGCTCGAGAGGTCGCTCCTGCTGTGCGCAGCGGGGTACGCGTTGATCGCCGCCCTCACCTGGACGGCGCCCCGGGCCCGGGCCGAGGTGCTTCGTACGAGGGGGGTGCGGCTCGGCTGGGTCGCCGCCTTCGTGGCCGCCTGGATCGGCTTTCCGCGCGGCGCGCTGCAACGGGAGTTCCTGCCCCACCCGACGCGCCCGTTCCACGAGCCCGGCTCGGAGATCGTGGCCGTGCGCGAGGGCGTGCTCGAGACCCTCGTCTTCGTGCGCGCGAGCCGTTTCGGCGAGCCGCTCTACTACCGGATGTTCACCGACGGCTTCAGCATGTCGTCGACCACCGTGGCGTCGCGTCGCTACATGAAGGCGTACGTGTACCTTCCGGTCGCCCTTCATCCGGGGCTCGAGAACGCGCTCCTCATCAGCTACGGGACGGGCTCGACCGCCAAGGCGCTCACCGACACCCGCTCTCTCCAGCGGATCGACGTCGTCGACATCTCCCCCGACGTCCTCGAGATGAGCGAGGTCGTCCACGGGCGCCCCGGCGAGAACCCGCTGGACGACCCTCGGGTGCACACCCACGTCGAGGACGGCCGCTTCTACCTGCAGACCAGCGACCGTCGCTACGATCTCATCACCAGCGAGCCGCCCCCTCCCAAGTACTCCGGAGTCGTCAACCTCTACAGCCGGGAGTACTTCGAGCTGGTGCGGAGCCGGCTGGCACCCGGTGGCCTGACCACGTACTGGCTGCCCGTCCACGGGCTCTCCGAGTCCGACGCCAAGGCCATCATCCGCGGCTTCTGCGACGTCTTCGACGACTGCACCCTGTGGACCGGGGCCGGCCTCGACTGGATGCTCCTCGGCACCCGCGACCTGGCGGGGGGCGTCTCCGAGGAGCACTTCGTCGCCCAGTGGAACGATCCGGTGGTCGGCCCCGAGCTGCGGGACGTCGGATTCGAGCGCCCCGGGCAGCTGGGGGCGACCTTCCTGGCCGGCAGCGAGACCCTGCGGGCGCTGACCCGCGACACCGCGCCCCTGGTCGACGACTTCCCCGAGCGGCTCTCCAGCACGCCCTTCCTCCCGTCGGACGCGCGCGAGTCGTCGTTCCACCGGGAGCTGATGGACGTCGAGAGGACGGTCCGGGAGTTCGAGCAGAGCGCCTTCGTGGCGCGCGCGTTTCCGCCGGCCCTGCGCGCCGCGGCCCTGCCGGAGTTCCGCTGGCAGCAGATCCTCAACGAGCGGATCGTGATGTACGGGGGGACGCTGGGCGAGGCCGAGCTCCACGCCGTGCTGGCGGAGTCGGACCTGGTTTCGCTGCCGCTCTGGATGCTGGGCAGCGAGCGGGAGGAGCAGCGGATCGCCGCCCGCGCGGGCAGTCGGCCCGGGGCGGATCGCGTTCGCGGCATCGGGGCGCTGGCGGCGCGCGACTACCCCGCGGCGGTGGAGTTCTTCCGGCGTGCGCGCAGCGGGCGCGGACGCCAGCCGCGGGTGGCGAGCCTGGAGATCTTCGCTCTGTGCATGGCCGGCGAGGTCGACGAGGCGTCGCGCGTGGCGCGCGAGCTGCTGCGCGCCATGCCCGCGCTGAGCCGGCAGGACGCGTACTGGAGCTGGCTGGCGGCCACGTTCGGCATGCCCGACCCCCGAGGCTGAGCTCCGGGAGGGCGGCCGCGCGGCGGCCCCACGAGATTCCGCGGGGAGGCGGATCGGGCGCGCCGGGCGCGCCGGCGACGAGAGGCGAGCGAGGCAAGGAAGGAACGCGATGGCGCGGGACGGAAGGAACGGGCGGAAGCGAGGACGCAAGCGGGAGGCCGAACGGCGGGACTCCGCGCCGGACGGCCAGCCGCTGGAGGGCTCCGGCCTGCGAACCCTCGGGATCGGGGCGTTCTGGCTGGCGGCGTTCGTCGCCGCCGCGTTGCTGCTGGCCTGGCCGGCCGTCGACGGCGAGTTCCTGTCCGACGACCACTTCTACATCGTCAACAACTACTACCTCCACGAGCTCTCCCTCGAGAACTTCCTGGCCATTCTCGATCCCTACGGCGAGCCGGCCATCTACACCCTCAACTACGCGCCGCTCCACCTGTACGCCCACGCGCTGGAATGGGCGCTCTGGGAGGACGCGACCCGCGGCTACCACGTGGTGAACGCGGTCCTCCACGGGCTGACCTCGGCGCTGCTGATCCCGCTCTTCCGACGCGCCGGGCTGCCGCCGCTCGCCGCCCTCCTGGGCGCGGTCCTGTTCCTGGTCCATCCGGCGAACGTGGAGACCGTGGCGTGGATCTTCCAGCTCAAGACCATCCTCTCCCTCGCCCTGGGCATCGGGGCGCTGCTGCTGCTCGACCGCAGACCGGCCCTCGCGATGCTGCTCTTCGCGGCGGCCATTCTCACCAAGATCACGGCCATCTTCGCGCTGCCGGTGGCGCTGGCGGCCGCCTGGGGCCGGCAGGTCCGAGGCGAGGGGACGCCCCGTTGGGGGTGGCTCGCCGGCTGGGCGGCGCTGCTGCTCGCCGTCGCGGTGCCCGAGATGATCGCCTTCGAACGGGCCGACGACGCGCGCATCCTGCTGCACGAGGAGCTCTCGGTCCACGTGCGGACCATCATCGCCATCGCCATGCGCTATCTGGTGATGGCCTTCACGGGGCACGGGGTGGCGACGTTCCAGGAGCCCCCGCCGGCCCTCTCCTGGCTCGACCCCTGGTGGCTGTGCGGGCTGCTCTTCCTGGGGCTGCTGCTGTGGCGCATGGTCGTGACCCTCTGGCGGGGCGACGCCGAGGCGACGTTCTGGATCTTCGCGGCGGGCGCCTACGCCCCGGTGTCCCAGGTCTTTCCGTTCATGTTCCCGATGGGCGACCGCTACCTCTACACGGTCCTGCCCGGCCTGTTCGGCGGGGCCATGCTGGCCGTGGCCAGCGCCTGGCCGGCGCTGCAGCGCCTCGTCCGCGAGCGACTTCCGGACCAGGAGCCGTTGCTCGAGGCGATGCCGCGGGTGGCCGTGGCGCTGGCGGTCCTGGTGGCGTTCTTCTTCGCCGCCCGCAGCCACGAACGCGCCGCGGTCTTCGTCGACGGTCGCACGATGATGGTCGACTCGGCTCTCCGGTTCCCGAACGGGATGCAGGCGGCCCTGCTGCGCGCCCACACCGCGGCGGACCGGGGGGACGCCGTGGCCTCCGCACGCTCGTTCGAGATCGCGATCGAGCTGGGGTTCTCGGACCTGACCGCGCTCCTCGAGCACCCCGGCCTGGAGAGCGTGCGGGGACACCCGGAGTTCCAGCGCGTGATGCGGGGGCTGGCGCGGCGCGACATCGAGCGCCTGTCCCGGCACGAGTGGCTGAGTCAGGGCGAGCTGCTCATCCTGCACGTCGCGCTCATGGTGGACGGTGACCGCGAGGCGGCCGTGCGCGCGCTGCGCACCGGTCTCGAGCAGGGCGGTCCGCTGGACCGGCACCTGAGGTCCCGGCTCCGGAGCATGGGCGAGCTTCCGAGGAGGACGGCCCCTCAGCCCTGACTGGCCGGCGAGCCCGCGTCGGCCACCCGGGCGCTGGCATCCCGCGCCCCGGCGTGTTCCGGCTCGAGGGCGAGGGCCCGCTCGAACGCGCCGGCCGCGTCGCGCGGCCGGCCCAGGCGTTCGAGGGCCAGACCCCGGTGGTAGAAGTAGTCGGCCTGGACGTTGCCGTTCGCCTCGGCCAGGTCGATGGCCGCGTCGAACTCGACCAGGGCCGCGCTGTCGAGCTTGCGGCGCAGGTAGACCCAGCCGAGGGTGTCGGCCACCGCGGCGTTGTGGGGCAGGTCGGCGCGCGCCGAGCGGGCCAGGTCGAGGGCGCGATCGAGGTCCTGGCCCAGATCGGCCAGCACCCACGCGAGGTCGTTTCGCGCCCGGGCCATCTTGGGTGCCGCCCGCACGACCTCTTCGAGGACCGTGCGCGCCTGCTCCAGCCGCCCCAGGCCGAGGTAGAGGCTTCCCAGCTGCCACATGGCGTTGCTGGCCACGGGAGGCGTGCTGCGGGCGCGCTCGAGGTACTC
This sequence comes from Myxococcota bacterium, assembly GCA_050618075.1. GTDB lineage: Bacteria > Myxococcota_A > UBA9160 > UBA9160 > UBA4427 > JBNLVL01. The sequence goes on along the minus strand of JBNLVL010000035.1, from coordinate 257,594 downwards.
GATGGCCTCGTCGACCCTGCCCTGCGCCTGGAGCGCGGTGGCCAGCACCGCCGGAACCGGGATCGGGCGGGGTCGGCCTTCGAACGCCGACTCGAGGTCGGCGATCGCCTCGTCGCTCCGGTCCAGCGCGAGCAGCAGGCGCGCGCGGGCGAGCCGCAGCATGGGCCGGCTTCCGGGGGCGTCGCCATGGGGTTCCAGGTGGGTGTCCAGGACGGCGAGCGCCTCGTCGGTGTGACCCGTGGCGATCGCGAACTCGGCGCGCCGGAGGATCAGGACGGTCGAATCCGGATGGGCCTCGATCGCGCGGTCGAGGAGGGCCCGGGTGCGCTTCGGGCTCCCCAGCCCTTCGTAGTCGACGTAGGTCAGGACGACCTCGATCGACTCCGGGTAGGCCTCGAGCAGCCGCTCGAGCTCCTGCCGCCCCGGGACCTTGCGCTCCGTCTCGTAGAGCGCCCGGACCCGGTACGCGCGGACCGTCGGCCCGAGCCGCATCCCGTGTCGCTTGATGTTCCGGAAGCTCGAGAGCACCCCGGCCCAGTCCTCGAGCTCTGCGCGCAGGCGCGTGCGCATCAGCAGGGCCGAGTAGGAGGGCGAGGTCGAGAGCTCGATGGCGCGGTCGACGGCCGCGAGCGCTCCCGACCGGTTCCCCACCTTGTCCTGGGCCTCGGCGAGGAGCAGGAAGAGATCGGCCCGCTCGGTGCGGCCGGCGAGCTCGTTCAGCCGGTCCCGCGCCTGGTGGTTCAGGCCCACCAGCAGCTCGAGACGCGCGCGAACGATCTCGACGCCGGGCTCGTCGGGGTGCGCCTTCTCGAAGGCCTGGATGGCCGCTTCGGCGTCGTCGACCCGGTGCAGGTCGATGTTCATGCGCACCCGGACCGAATGGATCGCGGGGTCGTTGCGCAGCTCCGCGGGCGCCGAGTCGAGAAGCTCGAACGCCTCGGCGCTGCGGCCCGCCCGGTGGATCGCCAGCGCGTGCTGGGCGTAGAAGATCGGCGAGTCCGGGTTGCGCTCCGCAGCCTGCCTCCAGACGGCCTCCGCGCGACGGGTGGCGGCCAGGCCCGGGAGCTCCTCGGCCTCGTCCGCCGGGTCGGTCTTGAGAGCCTGGAAGCGGGCCAGCTGCACCCAGACGTCGAGGTTCGCCGGGGCCACCAGGGTGCGGCGCTCGAGGGCCCACTCCCGGAGATCGGCATCCCGGGAAGACTGCGACTGCTCGACGGCCTCGGTCGCGACCGCGCGCAGGCCCGCCTTCACCCCGAGCTCTTCGGCGAGGCTCCAGGCCCGCTTCAGCTCGGCGACCGCCGCGTCGTCGTGGCCGACCCAGTGCTGGTAGACGCGCGCCCGCTCGAGGGCGTCGTACCAGACCATCTGGCCCGCCTCCTCCGCATCGAGCTCGGCCGCCCGGTCGAAGGCGGCGAGCGCCTTCTCGTGGATCTCGTCGGCGACTTCCTGCTTGTCCTTCACCAGCCGCTCGCGGATCAGCGCCCGATAGGCGGTCCCCAGGTTCCGGTGTGCGGTCGCCGAGCCCGGAGCGACGTTGACGCCGGTGAGGGCGGCCGCGAGCGCGTCCTCGACGTTGTTCCGGGTGAGCGCCAGCTCGGTCTTGCGCACGTGGGCGAGGATGTTTTCGGGGTCCCCCGTCAGGGTCTTTTCGATGATCTCCTCGGCGCGATCCGGCTCCTCGGACATGATCATGGACACGAACATCATCGCCGCACGGGTGTTCGTCGGGTCGAGCCGGTGGGCCTCCTGGTAGTAGAAGGCGGCATTGGGAAGCTTGCCCAGGGCCCTCGACGCGTCGGCGATGAGCAGGTTGATCTCGGCGCTCGACGGGGTGACCTGGAGGGCGCTGCGCAGCTCGAGGATCTCCGTCTCGTAGTCGCCCGCCTCCCGGGCGACCTCCGCCTCCGCCAGGTAGGCGGCGACCTTCTCCTCGTCGGACGCGCATCCGGAGAGCGCCGCGAGCAAGGGCAGGCACACCAGCAGGGTCGAACCGGCCAGGGACCGGGTCGGATTCCAGATCCGTCTCGTCATCGATGTTCCTCGTTCCGCCGAAGCGGCCACGTTCGGGTGGCGGTTCGTCGGGGCCGAGGCCCCGGTCCGCCGCAGGCGATCGTTCGCGAGGCTATCCCCGGTCTGCGTCGAGCTTGGCCAGCTGGCTCTGGGCCGCGTCCGACTCGGGGAAGGGACCACTGGCCAGCGCCTCCTTCCAGAGCGAGCGCGCCCGGTCCGCCTCTCCCATCTTCGCCAACGCGAGGCCGAGCCGGTAGGCGATCGACGGGGACCCGGGATCGAGGGCATGGGCCTTCTCGAGGGTCAGGACCGCGTCGGCCGCCTCGTCCCGGCGCAGCTGCACCCAGCCCAGCGTATCGAGGATGGCGGCCGATCCCTCGGCCGCGCGGGCCCGCCTGGCGAGGGTCAGGGCGCGGTCCAGGTCCTCACCGCGCTCGGCCAGGATCCAGGCGAGGTCGTTGTTCGCGTAGGCGTGGGTCGGCCGCCGGCGCAGGGCCGCCTCGAGCCGCTCGCTCGCCGCGTCCACCTGGCCCCGGCCCAGCTCGATCTGGGAGGCCGAGTAGGGGTACTCCGGGTTGGCCGGATCGGCCTCGCTGGCCGCATCGTAGAGCTCGAGCGCCCGGACCGGGTCGCCCTGCATCCGGGCCAGGGCGGCCCGGCCGGCGAGGGCGCTCGCCAGCCCGGAGTCGAGCTCGAGGGCGCGGGCGAACGAGGCGTCGGCCTCCTCGCCGCGCCCCGAATTGGCGAGCACCCGGGCGCGAAGGTCGTGGTAGGCGGCGTGGTCGGGATGGGCCGCCAGCGCCGCGTCGACCGCCTCGAGGGCGCCGCCGTGCGAGCCGGCCTCCACGAGATAGCCGGTCAGGGCGCGCAGGGCGGACTCGTTCTCGAGGGCCGTCAGGTCGAGCTTCTGCGCGCTGATGGTCGCGAGCGCCGCGGCGGGGCCCCGGGCCTCGGCCTGGATCTCCGCCGCGGTCAGGGCGAGGTCGCGTCGCGCAGCCGGGTCCTCGGCCTCCTCGATGAGCTTCGAGAGGTAGACCAGGGACTCCTTGGTCTGGCCGTTCTGATGCAGACCGTGGGCCACCAGGCGCTGGCCCTTCCACAGGGCCGGCCCCTTCGCCTTCTGGATGTACCAGGACTGCATGACCTGGACGGCGGCCTCGGGGCGGTTCTGCTGGAGGTGGATCACCGCCAGGTCGATCGCGGCGTCGGACGCCTCCTCCGAGACGCGGATGGCTTCCCGAAGCTCCTGGATGGCCCGCTCCATGTCGCCCATGCGCAGGGCGGACTTGGCCGCGAGGTGTCGCGCGCCCGAGTTGTTCGGCCAGCGCCGCATGCCCGAGGCCAGGAGCGCGAGCGCCTTCTCGTCGTTGCCCCGCTGGTACTCGATCCGGCCCTGGACGATCTCGCGGTAGAAGTCCTCGCCGATGCCCGACGCCACCTCGTCCGCGCGGTCGAGCTGGCCCGCGTCGGCGAGCAGGTCGGCGTGGCGGAACAGCAGGTTGTCGCTGAGGCCCGGCAGCATCGCGTAGGACGCGTCGAGGGACTCGAGGGCCGCCTCGTAGTCGCCCGCGTTCTTCTGGACCGCCGAGAGCGTCAGCCAGGCGCCCGGCGTGTCCAGCAGGTCCACGGACTGCTGCGCCACCTCGAGGGCCTCGTCGACCCGACCGGCGTCGACCAGGCGCTGGGCGAGCTCGCCGACCGCCCAGGTGCTCGACGGCTCGCGCTCGATCTCGTCGCGCAGGAGCTGCTCGGCGCGCAAGGGCTCCTCGCGCTCCTCGTAGATCCACATCGCGTCCTCGATGACCTTCTGGTTGCCCGGGAAGCGCTCGAGCACGGCCTTCAGCTGGGCGTCGGCCCGGTCCGGGTCCTCCAGCTGGAACTGATAGACCCGGGCGAGGCCCAGGCCGGCGCGCGCTCCGGCCCCGGTCTCCGCGTGGACCGGGGAGTCCCAGATCTGGCGCATGGTCTCGGCCGCCTCCTCGGTGCGTCCCAGACCGAGCAGGGCGTTGGCGCGAAGCGAGAGGGCGCCGGCGTCGTCGGGCGAGTCGACCAGCAGCCGCGCGACGTCGGCGATGACCTCCTCGTGCTGCTCGTCCTTGAGGTGGATCGCGGCCCGGAGTCGCAGGGCGCCCATGCGCAGCTCGGGCTCCACCGTCTCGTCCGCGAGCACGCGATCCGCGGCCTCGATCGCCTGGGTCAGCTGATCCAGGCGCATGAAGGCCGAGCCCAGGGCCAGGTTGGCCACGACGCTGAACTCCGGCGACTGGGTCGCGAGCTCCAGCGGCCAGATGGCCAGGGCCGGCTGGCCGAGGTTCAGCTGGGCGGTGCCCAGGAGGAGGTTGGCCTCCGGATTGTTCGGCTCTTCGTCGAGCAGCACGCGCAGGGTCTCGATGGACTCGGCGTACGAGCCGATCTCCTGCTGGATGCGCACCTCGGCCAGCATGTCTTCGGCGCTGCGCGTACAGCCGCCAAGGGCGAGCAGCGCGCAGAGGGCGACTCCCAGTCCGACCCCCTGGCGCGCTCGCGCAGCAACGCGGCGCGGTGTCGCGGTGTGGGGATCGATGAGTCGCGACCGTCCTCGATGGACCGAGAGAGACATTTCCCGCCAGACCTCCAGAATTCGATAAAGCCCGGCAGTATAGCGGCACGGGCGTTCGCGAGGGTGTGTCCATCGGGCCGGTGTGGGTGACGATTCCAGGCTGTGCCTGCGGGCCCCCGGGACGCGGCGGCGGGCTGCGGCGCTGGCCTGCCGCCGCCCGCCGGCAGAAGGTCGGGCCGCAGAGGAGAGGTCGCGGGCGTGGGGTGAGGCGAGCGCGGCCTGCACGGAGTTCGCCACACGGGGCCATTCGGAGCCACTCTAGAGTAGAGAACAGAGGGGCGGGCGAGACGGGAGGGGCCGGCGAGGCCGCTCCGGTGGGCTCGCCGTCTGCGGGGCGCTGAAAGAGAAAAACTTTGCTCAATGGAAGGAATTTTCCCTTCCACCCCGGTGCCCACGCAGGAATCCGCATACCCGAATCCAACTTCGAATCCTTCAAAAACGGTGACTTAGGTCGATTCCAGGGTCTCACCGCCCTGTGGCACTGGGTTTGCAACCCAACAGTGACATGTCCGCCGGCTGGGCGTACGTGGGTGATAGGGATCGTTTGAAGCCCGAGTCTCCCGCGCCCTTCGGTCGCATCCCAGCGGGTGCCGGGATGAGGTCGGAAGTCGGAGCGGGCACGGCCGAATGCACGATGCGCCGGCCGTGCTCGTAAAGCGAGCGGGATGCTCAAGTCGGTAGACGGTCCTAATAGAAGGAGTGGAAACATGCGTAAGTTGTCTGGAATCTTGGCGGCCGTTGCGATGCTCGCAGCGACCTCCGCGTCCGCTGCGCCGGTGGTGACGACCGGTAGCTTCACCCTGGAGATCCAGGGCCTGGCCCCGATCGGGTTCGCGACCGCCGGCACCGTGTCGGTTTCCGGCTCGACCGTGGTTGTCCCCGCGGGTTACGTGGTCGGCGCGCCTCTCACCGTTCCGGTGACGGCTTCGACCGCGATCGCCCAGATCAAGCTGGTCAACCTCACGAACCTCACCGGTACGTTCAGCCCCGGTGGCGCCGGTGGGATCGGCGAGACCTGCCCGCCTGCCGCGGGTCAGGCCTGCGTGACCGCGGGTGGCATCGGCGGAACCATGGCCCTCACGGGCATCGTCAACGTGTCGGTCATCCCGAACGTGGTCGTGATCCCCGTGAACCTGAACGGGGCTCTCCTCGGTCAGGGTGGCTCGGCGACCACGCCGTTCACCTTCGACGCGGCTCCGTGGACCACGGGCATCGGCCAGGTGAACACCGGCACCAGCACCGTGACGCTCTCGGGTAGCGGCACCGCCAGCGTGACGGGCATCAGCCTGATCACGCCGACCTACGTGTCGGCCCTCGGCAACCTGCTGCCGATCTTCACGCGACTGACCCTGGACAACGTCCACATTCCGGAGCCCGGCACGCTCATGCTGCTCGGCGCCGGCGTGGCCGGTCTGGTCGTGGTGGGTCGCCGCCGCAAGTAGGCCCGGTTGCACGGCCTCGGTCGACCTCGGTCGACCCAGGCAGGCCAACCTTCGAGCGGCCATCTCCTTCGGGAGGTGGCCGCTCTCTCTTTCGGGCCTCTCTCCGCGGCCCCCTCGTTTCCACAGGGAACGACCCTCCGCGCGCCCGTCACCGCGGCGCGCCCATCGGTACTCACTTCCAACCACACGCCGGCGTCCAGGGACGCTAGACTGGCCGGCTCGCTCGCGCCGGGCCGGTCCGCGAAGTCGGCAGGCGGCGAGCAGGAGTGAGAAGCAGGAGCGAGAACGTGAAGGAGCGAACGTGGGTCGTCTGCTGAACTTCCGGGTGTGGCTCGGCATCGCATCGGTCGCGTTGATCGTGTACGGCCTCTCGCAGATCGTGGAGGTCCGGACGCCCAACTGGCCCTGGGGCGAGCCCGACGAGATCGGCACCCTGGCCGAGCGCGACGACCTCAACGTGGTGTTCATCCTGATCGACACCCTGCGCGCCGACCGTCTCTCGTCCTACGGCTACGAGCGCCCCACGAGCCCGATCATGGACGCGCTGGCCGGCCACGGGATCCGCTTCGAGAACACGCTGGCCCAGTCGACCTGGACCAAGTGCTCGATGGCCTCGCTCTGGATGGGTGCCTACCCCACGACCCATCGGATCACCCGCTATCCCGACGGCCTGCCCGACGCCTTCCGGTCGCCGGCCGAGGTGCTCAAGGAGGCCGGCTTCTGGAACGTGGGCATCTGGCGCAACGGCTGGGTGGACCCCAAGTTCGGGTTCGACCAGGGCTTCGATCTCTACTACAAGCCCTCGGCCCGGCCGCGCCCGGCGAACCTCGCGCAGCAGAATCCCTCGGCGCTCAAGCTGGGCGGCACCGACAACGACCTCTCCTGGGCGGCGGTGGAGTTCCTGCGCAACGCCGGAGACCGGCGCTTCTTCCTCTATCTGCACATGATGGACGTGCACCAGTACGTCTACGACGACCAGGTGGAGTTCGGCAGCTCCTTCTCGGACATCTACGACAACTCGATCCGCTGGGTCGACTCCAACGTGGGAACCATCGTGGCCGCGCTCCAGGAGGAGGAGCTGATGGAGAACACGGTGATCGTGATCGCCTCGGACCACGGCGAGGCCTTCGACGAGCACGGGCACGAGGGACACGCCCGCGACCTGTACGTGGAGACCACCCACGTCCCGTTCATCATCACGCTGCCCTTCCGGCTGGAGGAGGGGATCGTGGTGAACACCCCGGTGGAGAACGTCGACGTCTGGCCCACGCTCCTCGACCTGCTGGGCCTTCCGCCCATGCCCCACGCCGACGGCCGCTCGCTGCTGCCCCTCATCGAGGCCGCGGCCGACGGCGACGAGTCCGCGGTGGCCGAGCCCGCGCGCAAGCGGGTGGCCTATCTCGACCAGACCTGGGGGCGGACCAGCCAGGATCCCAAGCCGCTGGTCTCGGTGCAGGAGGGGCGGTACCGGCTGTTCCGCCACCCGCTGAAGGAAGAGTCGGTCGAGCTCTACGACGTCGAGGCGGACCCCGCAGAGATGGAGAACCTCGCCGACGCCCACCCCGAGCAGGTCGCCGCGCTGTCGGCCGAGGTGGATCGCTTCATGGCCACGCCCGAGCCGGAGTGGGGCGGCCCGGCCGTGGTCGAGCTCGATGAGTTCGACCTGGGTCAGCTGCGCGCGCTCGGCTACGTGGTCGAGCCCGAGGAGCGCAAGCAGCAGCTCCTCAAGAAGGCACAGGAGGAGGCGGCCGCCCAGGGGGCGGCCGGTGCCGAGGGCGAGGACGCGGGCGCCGGAGCTCCCTGAGGGCATCGTGGACCCGAAGCGCGCCACGGGCTTCGCCGCAGGACTGGCCGCGCTCGCCGCCCTGCGCGTGCTCGTGTACGCCCTGGCGTTTCCCTTCTTCAATCAGGTGGACGAGCACCAGCACGTCGACAGTGTGGTGCGCTACGCCCGCGGCGAGCTGCCCGGCGCAGAGATGCGCGGTCTCGACTCGAGAACGGCCCGCTGGAGCCTCGAGTTCGGGACCTTCGAGTACCTGTCGCCCGGGCCGGTGGTGCCGCTTCCCTATCTCGCGCGACCGGGCGCCCACCCGCGCGACCCGCTGGTGCGCAAGGCCAACCAGGCCTTCCTGGACGTCCGCAACAACGAGCACGACAGCCCGCCGGTCTACTTCATCGCGGCCGGGAGCTGGCTGCGCCTGGGCGAAGCCGTGGGGCTCGACGGGCGGCCGCTCCTGTACTGGCTGCGCGGTCTCAACGCGCTCATGCTCGGGGGCCTGGTCTTCGCGAGCTTCCGGGTGCTGCGCACGCTGTTCCCAGAGCGCGCGGGCCTGCACCTGGGCGTTCCGGCCCTCGTCGCGTTCACGCCCCAGGACTGTCTGTTCGGCGTGACCACCGACGCCATGGCGCTCGGGACCGGTGGGGTCGCCTTCCTGGGTCTCGCCTGGCTGGGGACGCGCCGGGAGCCGGCCCCCCGGGCGGCCTACGCCGCCGTCGGGCTCGCCGTCGCGGCCGCCTTCCTCACCAAGTACACGAGCCTCTTCCTGGTCGCCGGCGCCGCTGCGCTGGCCCTCGGCGAGCTCGTCCGGGGGGGCGACCGCTGGCGCGCCGGCTTCGCGGCCCGCTGGGCGGCCTGGTCCGCCGCCGCCGGGCTGCCCGTGGCGCTCTGGCTGGTGCGCAATCGCGCCGTGCTGGGCGACTGGTCCGGCACGGCGCGCAAGGTCGCTCACCTCGAGTGGACGCCGCGGCCGCCGGCCGAGTGGCTCGACCATCCCGTGGTGACGCCCTCGGGCTTCGCCGAGTTCGTCGGCCGTCTGATCCCCCGCTTCTGGCGGGGCGAGTTCCTCTGGCACGGGGAGGAGATGGCGCTGCCCGCGGCCGACGTGGCCTACACGGTGCTCACGCTCTCGCTCGTCGCCGTGGTGCTCGTCGTCTGGGCGAAGGGCCTGCGGGCCCCGCGCCCCGGGCCCGACCCGGCTCGGGTCGTGGACGGGCTGGCCCTCCTCTCGCTGGGCCTCGCGGTCGCCACCCTGGCCCTGCTCTCCATGCGCTTCACGTTCGCGGACTGGGGCACACCCACGGCCGACGACCCGTATTTCGTCCACGGCCGGCTGATCTCCGGTGCGGTGTGGCCGGCCTGCTGGCTGTGGGTGCGGGGCCTGGAGGCGCTCTGCCGGCGGCTTCCGGAGCGCCTCCGCCAGGGCGCCCTGTGGGCGGCGCTGGCGCTGCTGCTGGTCGCGATCACGGTCTCCGAGGCCGTCGTGAACGCGCCGGTCTTCGCCAGCCCCTGGAACGCCCTGGGCTGAGCTGCGGGCCCCGTTTCGCCCGAGAGTTCCAGAATTCCCCACACACACGGCGCTTCGCGACCACTCTACCCCGGGCGGAGGCCCGCGCGGCCCGACTCCCGGTGGGGAGCGTGCGCCTCGCGCCGGTGAGGCCGCCAGGAGACAGCGATGAAGCGTCGTGGGTTCGTTCGTGGGGTCGTGTCCGGAAACCTCAAGCTGACCCGGGCCCTGTGCCTGGGGATCGCGCTCTGGGCGGCGCCCTCGGCCGACGCCGCCACCTTCGGGCTGGGGGTCGACCCGGCGCAGAGCCAGATCCAGTTCGAAGGCCAGGCGGCGCAGCCGCTGTCGGGCCGGCTCGGGGTCTCGCTGTCGGGCGACGGTCCGCCGGTCGCCGCCCGCGCCGGCTTCGACCTCGTCGCGCTCGAGCTCACCGGGGCCGGGCTCGACATCGGCCTCGACTCCGCCCAGGCGAACCCCGGTCTCGGGTTCCTCGACCCCGACGGCTCCTTCACGATCCCGCTGCTCTACCTCGAGATCGACGACGGAGGCGGACCAGTCGGGCTCACGCTCCTCGACGTGGTGGGGACCTTCGAAGCGGACGGCGCCTGCGGTGCCTCGCTGTGCCTCGCGACCTCCCTCGTGGTCGACACCGGTCCGCTCGCGGGGCTCGCGACCGTGACGGTCGTCGCCACGCCCGAGCCCGCGACCGGGATGCTGGTGCTGCTGGGGCTGGGCGCGGTCGCCCGGGCCCGGCGCGCCCGGAAGGAGAAGGTCCGATGAGCCGCCCCACTGCATGGATCGTCTGGGTCGTCGCGGCGGCGGCGCTGACCGGGCTCGGTGTCAGTCGCTGCAACTCGCAGCTGGAGCTCGTGCAGGAGCAGCTGCAGATTCCGGGCGCGGTCGAGGCCCACACCCCGGGCTCGGGCCTGCCCGAGGAGATGGCGGTCAGCGACCCGATCCGGCAGATCCTCGGCGACGACGTCGACCTCAACCACGTCGACTACGTACGCACCGCGGTGGTGGGGGCCGACGAGCCCGACATCGTGATGATCCTGATTCCGGGATTCCTGGGCGGCGCCGGGACCTTCGACCCCGTGGCCCGGGACCTGGTGCGCAAGCTGGGCGGCAAGCTCGAGGTCTGGGCGGTGAACCGCCGCTCCCAGCAGCTCGAGGACCGCCGCGGGGCCCTCCACGCCCGCTCCGGCGCCGAGGCGGGGCTGGCGGCCACCGACCCGGCCGCGGTCGAGCAGGCCGTCCAGGAGGGCGTGCGCTTCTACTTCCCGGGGTCCGACACCGACTTCGACGGCGTGCCGGACGCGCCGTTCCCCCTGCCCGACGCCATCCCGGGCGACGGCGACTCGGACTTCCAGATGCTCGCCCAGGACGACCTGCGCTTCGCCGCCCACTGGGGGGTCGACACCTACGTGCGCGACTGGCGCGAGCTCGTGCTGGCGGCCCGCGCGTTGGTCGGGGACGACGGGCTCGTGCTGTTCGGCGGCCACTCCATGGGCACCACCTGGACCGGCGTGTTCGCCGCCTACGACTTCGACGCCGGGCCCGGCGTCGAGGCGGGCTTCGAGCTGGTCGACGGTCTCATCCTGTGGGAGGGTGGGGGAACGGGACCGCCGAGCGCGAACGCGCCGGACCTCGCGACCTACGAGGCGACCGTCGCCCTGCTCGAGACACCGGGCGGGCCCGACGTCTTCCTCCAGGACCTCTTCGGCTTCGTCGACGCGGTGGAGATCGGCGCCGCGGGGGAGCTCAACGGCGTGGCCGGCCGCTTCCTGCCCGACGCCCCCTCGGTGATGCAGCAGACTCCCCTCTTCGGCGGCATCCCCGTCAACATCCTGCTCCAGGCGCCCATGACCAACCGCTCGCTGCCGGGCTTCTTCCTGGACGACGACTTCAGCACCAACGCCGCCTTCTCGGCGTCGATGGGGTTCAGCGACAACGGCTCGAACGTCTTCAACCCCATCGGTTTCCTGGTTCCCGGATCGTTCTACCTGGCCCTGGCCGAGGGCACCACGCGGGTCTGGAAGAACTTCGACGATCCGGACCTGCCGAGCTGTCCCCCCGAGCTGCCCCCGCCGTTCCCCAGCTCGACCGACCTGGGCGAGTCCGGCTGCGCGATCATCGACAACGGCCCCAGGCCGGGGCCGGGGGAGCCGCCGGCCCAGTGGGGTCTCGAGCGCGAGGTCACCGACATCGACGTGCTGATCCGGACGCTCTACGAGACCGGGAACGCCTCGGAGTGGTACTTCGTGAGCGGGCGCCCCTCGCTCGACCTCTCCTTCGGGCGGGACTCGAGCGCCCTGGGCGCGCCCGAGCTGCTCAACGTCACCCAGCACGCCAACGTCGACGTCCCGATCCTGGCGATCGGCGGCTCGAACGGTCTCGCGCCCACCGAGCAGTCCTTCGCCGGCTATCTCGACTCGACGTCCAGCTCGGACACTTCGGTCGTGATCCTGGAGGGCTACTCCCACCTCGACCCGCTCTCGGCCTCGGACAACGAGGCGGTGGCGCCGACGGTCGACTGGATGACGCGCCTCCTGGTGCAGAAGCAGATCGCCGGCGCTCCCTGACCCGGAGCCTCCCCCATGCGGCCGCCTGCGTGACCCGCCAGCCGAGCTCTCGGAGCCGGTGAGCCATGAGTCGCCGGGAGGCCGGCTTCCGCTGCGCGTTGGCGTGGAGTCGCTGCGCCCCTGGATTCTCCTCGGAGAGCTGGCGTCGGACGACTCCGGCTCCTCGGAGAAGCCACGGGTGTCGGAAATCGATCGAGGGCCCTCGGCTAGGCCCCGTCGGTCTCGCCCGCGCCCAGCTTCGGGAGCACGGCGTTCGCGACCAGCTCCAGGCTCGGCCAGGCGAGATCCGGCGGCATGCCGCCGCAGAGGGGCTGCAGCAGCAGGATGCCGTGCTTGCGGATCAGGCCGACGGCCGCGTCGGGATCGACGATCCGATAGGCGCCGGCCTCGGCGCGCAGGGAGGCCACGTCGTGGGCGTCGGAGCGCGTGGCGGAGGTGTGCCCCGGTCCCATCCACTCCGCGTACATGCGGGCGTCGTGAAGCAGGTAGGGGCCCAGCGCGTCCCAGGCCCGATCCGGATCCTCGGCCACGAAGACCGAGGTGGGCGTCCCGGCTTCGGGCACCACGCACAGGCCCGGCTCGGTGCCGAGCCGGGCGCACTCCTCGCGATAGGCCTCGGCCACGGCCGGATCGCCGCCCTCGGCGATGATGCCCAGTCCCAGCCTCGCGGCCCGGCGCACCGCCGGCGCCGAGTTGCCCCCCAGCACCAGCATGGGCCCGCCGGGCGTCCGGGGGCGCGGCGTCACGCGCACCGGCCGCCCCTCGAACTCGAAGGCTTCCCCGGTCCAGGCGCGGCGCATGGCCTCCAGGCACGCGTCCATGCGTCGCCCGCGCTGCCGCTTGTCGCGGCCGAACATCGCGAACTCCTCGGGCCGGTAGCCGATGGCCGCGACGTAGGACACCCGGCCCTCGCTGAGGACGTCGAGGACCGCCATCTGCTCGGCCAGCTCGATCGGGTCGTGCAGGGGGACGATCAACGCCGCCACCTGGATCGGCAGCCTCCGGGTCCGGGCGGCCATGGCGGAGGCCAGGATCAGCGGGGCGGGCAGGTAGCCGTCCGGCGAGCCGTGGTGCTCCGATACCTGGACCGCCAGGCAGCCGTGGCGCTCGCCCCATTCGACCATCTCCAGGGCAGCGCCGTAGAGGTCGCCGATTCCGGCCGGGCTCTCGGCCGGCGCGCGCATGTCGAACCGCATGGTGAACACGACAGGGCTCCTCGCTCCCGGGACCTGGCCAAATCGGGCCCCGAGCCGGCTGCCGGGTCGGGACGCGCAACGACGCCTCGTCCGCGTGCAGCTCCGCCCCGAGGGCGCGGTCCCAGTCTACGTCTCCCGTGAGCTGAATCCGAATCCACCGCCCTCGGGAAGCGATTCCCGGATGTGGGAATGCTTCGTCTCAAGTCCGAGCCCGTGGCTCCGATGCCAATGGGTGAACGGGTCCTCGGCCGCACGGCGGCGGGGACTCCGGAGCGTGGCCCGGCCCGCTCCTCGACAAGAGCAAAGCCGGTGAAAGCCGGTGACGCAAAGCCAGTGCCCACCCTCTCCTCGGTCGGAGAGCGGGTCGAACGGCTGCCGAAGGGAGTGGAAGATGTCGCAGACCCGCTCGATCCTCGCAGAGCTCGCCTTTCTCGCCGTACTCGCCGCGGCAACGGCGGCGCTCGCGCCGGGCCCGCCGGCGGGCGCCGTCCCCGAGGCCGCAGAGGAGAGGGCCGATACGCCGAGGGCGCTCCTCGTGGACTGGTTCCGGGTCCACAGCTCCGCCCTCGAAGACGACGAGATCGCGAGCGCCGCCGATTGCATCCTCCGCGAGTCCGAGCGACGCGGTCTCGACGCCGCCCTCGTCCTCGCGGTGATCGAGGTGGAGAGCGCGGGCGATGCCTTCGCGTTCTCGAGCGCCGGCGCCGTGGGGCTGATGCAGCTGCGGCCCTCGACGGCCGAGGCCACGGCGCGCAGGGCGGGTCTCGACTGGCGCGGCGTCGCCAGCCTGGCCGAGCCCGAGGTGAACATCCAGCTCGGCGTCGCGTACCTGCGCGAGCTCATCGATCGCTTCGGCAGCGTGGAGGCGGCGCTTGCGGCCTACAACCTCGGCCCCTCCCGCCTGGCCTCGCGGCTCGCCCGGGGCGACCCCATGCCCAGCGCCTATGCCCGCCGGGTCCGTCGGGCCTTCGGCGGCCCGCTGGATCGGGGCGTGCGGTTCCTCTAGAGGCCGGGGCCTTCCGGCGGGTTGCCGGGCGCCTGCGGCCCGCCTGCCCGCGCGCGTTGGGCGTCCTCGATTCGTCCACAGTTTCGAGGGCTCGACGCCGATCAGGGGAGGGGGAGGGCGGACCCCGAGCGCGGGGCTCCAAGGGGATGTGATGGATTCGACCGGGCCGATGACCATGCTGCGCGCGCACTTCGAGAGGACCCGGGATCTCGATCCCCAGGCCCAGCTCCAGGAGCTCGTCGATCACCTCGAGCATCCCGAGGTGATCTATGCCGAGCTCGTGGAGGCCGTGGCGGCGGTGGCCGCGGCGGGCGTTCCCGAATCGGCACCGCCCCCCGGCGCCCCACCCGAGGCGGCCGGCGAAGAGGTGGTGCTGCTCGAACACTTCCACACGCGCCGCGAGATCACGGTCCGCGACGAGGAGCCCTTCGTCTTCACCTGCATGCAGGGCCGCTTCGATCCGCTGCGCTCCCTGTTCGTCAGCCAGCCGGACCCGGAGGCCGGGGACGACGGCTTCGACTACGTCGGCCTCATCCAGGACCGGGAGCGGGTGGGCTCGCTGGGCGTCGTCCAGGCCGGCCCGGGCGACACGCCGTACACGCTGCTGATGCGCGGCCTGGCGAGCCTGGCCGAGGTGCTGCCCCACGAGCACAGCCAGCGACTGAACGACGGGGTCTTCAAGGGCGCCCTGGGCGACCAGCCGATCTTCGAGCTCCACCTGGTGATGGCGGGCCGGGCTGCGGCCGAGGTCGAATCCGTCCAGGGGCAGCTGACCCGGGATCTCGCCGACGTGATCCTGGCGTCGTTCGCCGGCCAGACCGACTACACGGCCGAGCTGGCGTCGATCGTCTCGTTCACCATGGACCCCGACGACTTCCACGGCGAGCTCGACCTGGTCTGGCGAGTGTGACGGACCCCGGGTCCGGCCGGTTGCGCAGGGCCGGACCGGGTCTCCCCCAGAGGATGATTCCTGTCACCGGAACGGATCTGCGGGCCACTCACTGGGCGGAGCGGTCCGCCAGGGGGGCGCCAGAGGCCGGGCTGGCCGTTCGTGCACCGGGGACGATGGGGAGGAACGCCGCGGAATGATCGAGATCCAGCAGCGCTTCGCGATCGACTTCACGTACCCGGTGCTCTTCACCCGGGACGCCTTCGGAGCGGGCGAGGCCGCCCTCGAAGCGGTCTTCGAGCGCGCCGGAGCGCGTCGCCACCGGGTGCTGCCCGTGGTCGATGCGGGGCTGCTGGACGCCGATCCGGGGCTGCGCCCGCGCCTGCGCGCCTTCGCCGACCGCAACCCCGGGCTCATCGAATGGGTGGCGCCCCCGCTCTCGGTGCGCGGGGGCGAGGCCTGCAAGCAGGACGCCCTCGACGTCGAGCGGATCCACGAGCTGGTGGAGCGCCATCGGATCTGCCGCCAGTCGTTCGTGCTGGCCATCGGGGGCGGCGCCGTCCTGGACGCGGTGGGCTACGCCGCCGCCACCGCCCACCGCGGCGTCCGGCTGCTGCGCATGCCCAGCACCGTGCTCGCCCAGAACGACGCCGGAATCGGCGTCAAGAACGCGATCAACGCGTTCGGGCGCAAGAACTTCGTGGGCACCTTCGCCCCCCCCTACGCCGTGGTGAACGACGCGGCGCTCCTCGAGACCCTGCCCAGCCGGGATCGGCGGGCGGGCATCGCCGAGGCGGTGAAGGTGGCGCTGGTCAAGGACGCCGGCTTCTTCGAGGAGCTTTTCGCGGCCCGCGGCGCCCTGGCCCGCTTCGAGGAGTCGGCCAGCCAGCGGATGATCGTGCGCTGCGCCGAGCTCCACCTCGAGCACATCCGCACGAGCGGAGACCCCTTCGAGCTCGGCTCGGCCCGGCCCCTCGATTTCGGACACTGGGCGGCCCACCGGCTCGAGGAGATCTCCGAGGGCGACCTCCGCCACGGCGAGGCGGTGGCCATCGGCGTCGCCCTCGACGCCCTCTACTCCCATGCGGCGGGGATGCTGGACGAGCTGGCCGCGCGGCGTATCCTCGTCCTCCTGGAGGAGCTGGGCTTCCAGCTCGCCCATCCGGCCCTGCGCTGGCTGGACGTGGAGGACGCGCTGCAAGCGTTCCGCGAGCACCTGGGCGGAGCGCTGTGCATCACGCTCCTCGAAGGGGTGGGGTGCGGGACCGAGGTTCACGAGATCGACCCCGCCGCCATGCGCGCGTGCATCGGCGCGCTGCTGCAGAGGAAGGCGGGACAGGAGGCCACGAGTCATGCAGGGCCGATGTCCGATGTCCGGCAAGGACGTTCTTGATCGATTCTTCATGGAGAACCGGGCGAGGCTGCTCGAAGTGGCCGCGTTCCTCGACCGGATCGACCGCTGCGAGGACGCCGAGGCGGCGCGCCAGGACTACCGGTACGCGGGTCTCGCCGCGGTCCTCGTCCGGCTGGCGTCGGGCGAGAGCGACCGCATCGTCGACCTCCACCGCCAGCTCTCCGATCCCACCGACACGCCGCTCGAGAGCGCGGCCGGTCTGTCGGGCGCGGCCGGCGCCTGGCCGGGGGCGTCGTCGTGAACTTCATCGATGCGCACATGCACATGGTCTCCCGGACCACCGACGACTACCGACTGATGGCGGCGGCCGGCATCCGCACGATCACCGAGCCGGCCTTCTGGGCGGGCTTCGACCGGGGCAGCGCCGAGGCGTTCCGCGGCTACTTCGATCAGCTCACGATCTACGAGCCGCGGCGCGCGGCGGGGTTCGGGGTCAAGCACTACACCTGGATCTGCCTCAATCCCAAGGAGGCCGAGGACCTCAAGCTGGCCGAGGAGGTGCTCGCGTTCATTCCCGAGTACCTCGACCGGCCCACGGTCCTCGGCGTGGGAGAGATCGGCCTCAACAAGAACAGCCGGAACGAGATGACCATTCTCGAGCGCCACGTCGCCATCGCGGCCGAGCGCGACGAGCTGATCCTGGTGCACACCCCCCACCTCGAGGACAAGCTGAAGGGCACCCGGCTGATCATGGACGTGATCGGCAACGAGCCCCGCATCCGCCCCGAGCGGGTGCTCATCGACCACGCCGAGGAGCACACCGTCGGCGAGATCCTGGACCGGGGCTACTGGACCGGGCTCACGCTGTATCCGGTGAGCAAGTGCTCGCCGGAGCGGGGCGTCGACATCATCGAGCGCTGGGGCGACGAGCGCATCTGCATGAACTCGGCCGCCGACTGGGGCGACAGCGATCCCCTGGCCACGCTGAAGGCCGCGAACGAGATGCGGATGCGCGGCCATCCGGAGGAGCGGATCCGGAAGGTCTTCTTCGAGAACCCGCGCGACTTCCTCGGTCAGTGTCCCAAGTTCGAGCTGGGATGATCACCTACTGCAGCAACATCCACCCCGGGGAGACCTGGGGCGATGTGCTCGCGAATCTCGAGTCCCACGCGCTGGCGGTCAAGCAGGCGTTCTCCCCGGACGCCTCCTTCCCGCTGGGTCTGCGGCTCTCGGCGCGCGCCGCGGGCGAGGTCGACGCCGGCGAGGCCGCGCGCTTCCGCGACTGGTGCGGCGAGCACGGCTTCCACGTGCCCTCGCTCAACGGCTTCCCCCACGGCCAGTTCCACGGCCCCGGCGTGAAGGAGAAGGTCTACCTGCCCGACTGGCGCAGCCCCGAGCGGGTGGCCTACACCCTGCGCCTGGCCGAGGTGCTGGCCGACTGGCTTCCCGGCGAGGGCGGCCGCGGCTCGATCTCGAGCGTGCCCATCGCCTGGAAGGCCCACTGGGACGAGGCGGATCGGCCGATCGTGCGTCGCCACCTGGAGCAGGTGCTCGCGGGGCTCGAACGCATCCGCCAGCAGCGCGGCTGCGCCATCGTGCTGGCGCTCGAGCCCGAGCCGCGCTGCCTGCTGGAGACCACCGAGGAGACGATCGCCTTCTTCGAGGGGCTCGACCTCGCGGGGCCGGGCGCCGACCTGCTGGGCGTGTGCTTCGACTGCTGCCACCAGGCGGTCGAGTTCGAGGACCCGGCGGCTTCGCTGGCCGCCCTGGCCGAGGCGGGGGTTCCCATCGCCAAGGTCCAGGTGTCCTCGTCGCTGCGCGCGACGCGGGCGGAGTTCGCGGCCCTGGCGGCCTTCGACGAGCCCACGTACCTGCACCAGGTGGTGGCGCGCAGCCACGACGGCGGGCTCGCCCGCTTCGACGACCTGCCGGCCTTCCTGGCCCTCGAGCGCGGCGACCTCGACGGGTTCGAGGAGTGCCGGGTGCACTTCCACGTGCCCATCTTCTCGGAGCGGGTGGAGTCCTGCGGCACGACCCGCTTCTTCCTCGAAGAGGCCCTGCCGCGCATCGCGCCCGACGTCCTGCTCGAGGTCGAGACCTACAGCTGGAACGTGCTGCCCCCGGCGCTGCGCACCTCGAGCGTGACCGAGTCCATCGTGCGCGAGCTGCGCTGGGCGCGCGAGGCGTGCGCGACGGGGGCCGGGCGATGAGCACCGGCCAGGCCGCTCCCTCGCCGACGCCCGCGCCCGCCGGGGCCGGCAGACCCGGCCTGCGCGACTGGCTGGCGCTGTGCCGGGTGAGCAACCTGCCCACGGTGTGGATGAACGCGCTGGCGGCGCTGGTCCTGGCCACCGGGTCGCTTCCCCTGGGCCCGTTCGCGTTGCTCGTCGTGTCGATGTCGGCGCTCTACTCGGCGGGCATGTGCTGGAACGACGTGTTCGACCGGGACATCGACGCGGTCTCGAAGCCCACGCGCCCGATCCCGTCGGGCCGGGTCAGCGTGGGGGGAGCCCGCGCCCTGGCGACCGGGCTGACCCTCGGAGCCCTCGCGTTGCTGGCGCTGACGCCGCACCCCTCGTCGGTGATTCCGGGCCTCGGGCTCACCGCCCTGATCCTGCTCTACGACGCCTTCCACAAGGCGCACCCGGTGACCGTGCTGGCCATGGCGGGCTGCCGGGTGGGGGTGTTCGTGGTGGCGGCCTGGGCCGTCACCGGCGGCGTTCCCGCTGCGGTCTGGATCGGAGCGGCCGCCAGCTTCGCGCACACGGCGGGCGTCACCGTGGTCGCCCGCGTCGAGAACGCCCGGGCGAAGCCCTTCGCCTTCCCGGCCATCCCCACCTTCATCGCGGCGATGTCGATCACCGACGGCGTCGTGCTGGTGTGGCTCGTCCACCCGGGATGGGGGGTCGCGGGCGGGCTGGCGGCGGCGCTCACGCTCTTCGGACAGCGCTACGTGAGGGGCGATTAGCCCTTTTTTCTAGGGGACTTGCAGGCGTCCGCGAACGTAGGCCTTGAACCCTCGCATGTCGTCCGGGAGCTCCCCCGGGCCGAGGATGACCGGGCCGTCGTCGGGCGCCGGTCGCAGACCGTGGCTGCCCCCCACGAGCCCCGGGTCGAGGGGCACCACGTCCATCAGGTAGCGGAACCCCAGGGCCTTCTGGCCCAGGCGCAGCAGCGGTCGCACGGTCGAGGTGCCGAACAGCTCGCAGGGGTCGAAGCCGGGCTTGCGGTGGATGTCCACGCAGCGCGCGAAGTCCGGGGCGCGGTCGTCGTCCAGCCAGTAGGGGTAGGCGAACCACGCGTCCGGCTCGGCGACCGCGACCAGCTCGCCCGAGCGCGGGTGGTCGAGCTCGAGCTCGCCGGGATGGACCGCGCGATCCACGCCCGGCAGGGCCTCGAGGGCGTCGCGCACGCGGTCGAGGGGGAGGCCGTCGACGTAGACGTGGGCGATCTGGTGATCCGCCACGGCGAAGGCCTTCGATGCAAAGGTGTCGAGCATCTCGCCGAAGGGCCCGTCGCGCACCACCAGCCAGCCCGCTTCGCGCAGGGCGCGGTTGATCGGCACGGCCCGTGAGACCGGCACGATGCCGTACTCCGAGATGACCACGATCTCCGCGTCGATCTCCCGAGCGGCGTCGATCACGATGCCGGCGGCGCCGTCCACCTCGGCCACCCGGTCGGCGGCGATGTCCGGGGTCGGGCCGAAGCGCTGGAAGTCGTAGTCGAGGTGCGGGAGGTACACGAGCGTCAGCTCCGGGCGGTGCTGGCGCATCACCTCCGCCGAGGCGCGGGCGATCCACTGGCTGCCGGCCAGCCCGGAGCGCGGCCCCCAGAACGTGTGGAAGGGGAACTTCCCCACCCGGTCTTCGAGGCCGCACCCCGTCGCGTCGATGATGTCGAACACCTTGGAGCCGTCGGCGCCGTAGTGCGGCTTGGGCGTCGCGAACCAGTTCACGGGCGCGCCCTGGTTGAACCACCAGAACATCTGGGCGGTCTCGACGCCCTCGTAGAGCTTCTCGCCCTCGACCAGCCGGTTCGACTGCTGCCAGAAGCGGATCTCTCCGGTGTCGCGGTACAGCCACCCGTTGGCGACGATGCCGTGCTCGGCGGGGGAGAGCCCCGTCAGCAGTGTGGCCTGGGACGTGGAGGTGACCGCCGGAACGGGGCTGCGCCAGGCACGGGGCGAGCCGAGCTCCGCGATGCGCGGAGCGTGGCGGACGAGTCCGGGGGTCAGGGCAACGACGTTGATCACGCAGAGTCGCGACATGGCCGGATGCTAGCGCAGCGCCCTCGGCGGCCCGGGGCTCAGTCGGCGCCCGAGCCGCCGGTCATGGGAACGAACAGCACCGGCGCGATGGTCTCGACCCGGAAGCCCTCCTCGGTGTGCCGGTGCACCTCGAGGTTCTGCGCCCCGCGACCGACCGGGATCACGATGCGCCCGCCGGGTGCGAGCTGGTCGAGGAGCGCCGGCGGGACGCTCTCGGGCGCGGCCGTCACCAGGATGGCGTCGAAGGGCGCGGCCTCGGGCCAGCCCTGCCAGCCGTCTCCGATGCGCGTGTGGACGCGCTCGTAGCCCAGTCGGCGCAGGGTCTCGGCCGCTCGCTCGGCCAGGGGGGCCACGATCTCGATGCTGTAGACCTCGCCGGCCAGCTCCGCGAGCACCGCCGCCTGGTAGCCCGAGCCCGTGCCGACCTCGAGCACCCGCGAGTCGGGCCCGACCCGGGCCAGCTCGCTCATCAGGGCCACGATGTAGGGCTGGCTGATGGTCTGGGACAGACCGATCGGCAGGGCGCCGTCGGCATAGGCCCGGGGGCGGACGTCCTCCGGCATGAACTCGTGGCGCGGGACCTTTGCCATGGCCTCGAGGACGCGCGGGTCGCGAACGCCGCGCGCCTCGATCTGCTCGCGCACCATGCGCCGGCGCTCGTCGGCGCGGGAGGGGTCCCGGGAGGTCGGGGTCGAGTTCTTCACGTTCCGGTTCTCGGTCTCCGCGGGCTCGGCGCCCGGTTCGGCCGGTGGATCCCCCGGCGGTGCACACGCTCCCGTGCCGGCGAGAGCGAGTCCGACTGCGAAGGCGAGGGCGAAGGCGAGGCCGAGGCCGCGGTCGGCGCGACCTCCCGCGTGGCGGCTAGGCGCGCCCACCTTCGATCTCCGTGGCGCAGCGGACGCAGAGCGTGGTCTCCGGCAGGGCGCGCAGGCGACCTTCGGGAATGTCCCCACCGCAGCGCTCGCAGACACCGAGGCGGCCGTGCTCCGCCCGCTCCAGGGCCCGCTCCACGGCCCGCAGCCGACGCGTGGCGATCTCCGCCAGCTGCTCGTTGAGTCCGGCCTCGCGCTCGTCCTCGGTGTGCTCGACCAGGTCGAGGGGCTGCTCCCGGCGCGCGCCCGTGAGCGCGCGCTCGGCCCGCTGGGTCGCGTCCAGCTGGGCGGCCAGGGCGGCCCGCTCGGTGTGGAGCGTCTCGAGCAGGGTCCTTCCCGTCCGGGCCGGGGGCGCCGCCGGCGGACGGCCCTCCTCGCGGTGGCGTTCGGCCCAGAGCAGGGTCACCAGGGCGTGCAGGCAGTCCTTCACGGTGAGCAGACCGCTGAGCCGGCCGTCGGCGTCGACCACGGGGATGCAGTCGGCGCCGGACTCGGCCAGGGTCTCGGCGGCCACCTCCAGGCTCTCGCCGTCGAGCAGGACCGCCGGCGCATGGGTCATGACGTCGCCGACCGGTGTGGGCGCGGACTCGTCTCCGGCCTCCGCGAGGCGCGCGCCCGGAAACGCCGAGCGGAGATCGTCGAGGGCCAGGAGACCGACCACCTGGTGGTCCGTGTCCACCACCGGAAGGTGGCGGATGCCGCGCTCGGTCATCAGCGCCAGGGCGGTGCCCGCCGATGCATCCACGTCGATCGACGTCGGCATTCCGGTCATGAACGTCTTGATCTGGGTCTGCATGGGTCGATTCCTTCCGACTCACCCGGTCGTGAGGAGCAGCTTTCCGGAGGTGCCCCGACCTTCCAGGGCCGCATGGGCCTCGGCGGCGCGGTCGAGCGGGAAGCGCCCCCCGATGCGCACGGACAGCCGCCCGGAGGCGGCCTGCCCGAGCACGGTCCCGGCCCGCTGCTCGAGCTCCTCGCGGGTGGCGGTGTAGTGGGCGAGAGATGGACGCGTCACGAAGAGCGATCCCCCGCTGTTCAGCCGGCCGAGATCGAAGGGCGGGACCGGGCCGCTCGATTGACCGAAGAGGCACAGCAGGCCTCGGGGGCGCAGGCACGCGAGGCTGCCCTCGAAGGTCGAGCGTCCCACGGAATCGTAGACGACGTCCACGCCGCGTCCCTCGCTCCACTCGCGCACCCGCGGCGCGAAGTCCTCGCGGTCGTAGCGGACCACGGCCTCCGCGCCCGCCCCGCGCGCGAGCGCTTCCTTCTCCGGGCTCGAGCAGGTTCCGATGACCCGGACACCGGCCTCGCGGAGGGTCTGGATCAGCAGCAGGCCCACTCCGCCGGCGGCGGCGTGGACCAGGGCGCGGTCCCCGGCGGCCGGGGCGCGCACGCCGTGGGTCAGGTAGTGGGCGGTCATGCCCTGGAGCATCACCGCCGCCGCCGGCTCGGCGTCCAGTCCGTCGGGGATCGCGACCAGGGCGTCCGCCGGTGCGATGAGGTGATCGGCGTAGGATCCGGCCGCCGTCGCCCAGGCCACCCGATCCCCCACCGCGAAGCGGGTGACGCCGCGACCCACGGCCTCGATCGAGCCGGCCCCTTCGAGCCCGAGCACGAAGGGAAGCGGTCGCGGGTAGAGACCCGTCCGGAAGTAGACGTCGATGAAGTTCACGCCGGCGGCGGCCACGCGGATGCGCACCTGCCCGGGCCCCGGATCCCCGGCCGCCTCCGTAGCCAGGACCAGGACCTCGGGGCCGCCGGTCCGTTCCACGCGGATCACACGTCCCATGCCGTTGGAACGTAGCGCGCGCGGGGCCTCAGCCCTCGAGTCGGGGGCTGCCGGCGCCACGTCCCTCGCTGCACATGGCGATGGCGCGACACACGTCCCGGGCCCCGAGGGCGGGGACCCCCGTCGAATGGCGGGCTGCCTGGCGGGCCGCGTCGTCCAGGCTGACGACGCCGAGGATCTGTCCACCGGAGTCGATCACCGGGAAGCGCCGAACCCGGTAGGTCTCGGCCATGGCCAGGATCTCCCACAGCGCGTCGTCGGGCCGACAGCAGTGGGCCGGCGACGACATCACCGAGCGCACCTCCAGGTCGGAGGGCCGCCGGTCGGTTCGCCCCAGCGCCAGACACACGTCGCGGTCGGTGATGACGCCCAGCACCTGGAACATCTCGCCGCCCTCGAGCACGATGAGACAGCCGGTGCCGTAGGCCTTCATCAGGGTGGCGGCGTCCTGGACGGTGTCCTCGGGAAAGCAGGTCGCCACGTTCTTGGACATCACCTGTTCGACCTTCACTGACTTTCCTCCTGGCCGGGAGTGGCCGGGAGTGGCCGGGAGCGTTCGCCACCCGCACACCTCGTCCCCGGCCCGGCCTGGAGAGTGCAACGGGTGTGCCGGATGGTTCGCACCCGGGCTCCCGGCGCGGAGCGCCCAGGGTGGCGCTGGCGACCCCCGGTCACCCCGGCGTGGGGCATTTCGGGCTCGGAACGGGGTCAGCTCGCCCCAGGGCGGGGCCGGCGCCGGGGCGTCGGCTGCAGCGCGTCGGCGCTCAGCGGCCGTGGTCGACGAAGATGGGCGACGACCAGGCCCGCTCGGAGACCGGGGCCAGACAGTCGTCGTCGTCGGGCGTGCGGCCGTCCGCGTAGCACGGCGAGACGTCCACGGGGCGTCCCGAGGCGTCGAAGCGCGTCTTCAGGTTGGCTCCGTTGATGGCGGGGGTCGGGGCCTGGAGGGCCCGCACGTAGTACACCGCGTCGCGTCGGTCGTGGCGGAACTCCGTGTCCTCGAAGCGGACCACGCAGCCACTCGGGTCGTCCGGGCAGTCGAGCCGGAGCCAGGGGTCGTCGATGCGCGCGGCGACGTCCTCGCCCGGTCGCTCGGCCGGCCGCACCCGGATCACCTCGATGGCCTCGATCCGGTGCCGTTCGTCCCCCGGGTTGTGGCACTCGTTGCGGCACAGACGGGCCAGGCGGCTCGCGCCCAGGGCGCGCTCGCTCTGCTCGGGACAGCCCGGCTGCTGGATCGCAGCTCCGACGGCGCGCACCTCGAAGCGCGGGGCGTCGGTCATGTGGACCTCGCTGCCCATGGGAAGCGCTCCGTCGGGACCGTTCAGCAGGTCGAACCAGAGCAGGATGCGCGGCCCGCTCGTGCCGTAGACCTCGCGGCGCTCGAGGGCGGACCAGATGGAGTCCCGGTCGCGGCCCTCGGCGTGGACGGCGACGAGCCCGCCGGGGTACATGAAGCTCGTGACGCGCTCCACGTCGAACAGGCCGGCGAACGTCTTGGCCTGGGGCCCGACCTCGATGGCGCCGCCGTCCTTCCGGGCCTCGGGTCGGGTGGCGTCCTGCACCGCGTTCCGGACCCACTCCGGGCGCACGCCCCGGGTGTCGGTCATGGCGAGGCGATCCAGCTGCTTGTAGCCGGTTCCGGCGCGGGCGTGGTGGTCGTCGCTAGAGGCGATGAAGCCCCAGCGGAAGCGCCGCGGTCGGGTCTCGCCGCCCTCGGCCGGGGCCGCGATCGCGAGGCTGTACTGGGCGGACTCGCCGGCGCGCAGAGACAGGGCGGGCTTGAAGCAGTCCCTGCACTGGTCGCAGTCGAGCCAGTCCTCGAAGTCGGTGTCCGGGAACACCCAGAGCGGCTTGGCGCCGGCCTCGAGGGCGAGCTGCCGCGCTTCCTCGACCCGGGCCTCGCACTCGGCCTCGGGAAGATCGCCGCAGCGCTCGCGGGCGATCTCCCCGGCGCGCCAGCAGCAGGGGAGGAAGTCCTCGCTGGGAGCCGGGCAGGTGAGGGCGCCCGTCTCGGGATCGCGGTGCCGGGCCGCGTCCAGCCAGGGGCGGTACTCCTCGCTGTTGCCGTGGCCCGAGTAGACCTCGAGCAGCCGCTGTCGCTCGGGGGCCCAGCGCGCGCCGGTGAGCTGGTTGTCCAGGCGGGCGCCCGGCGGTGAGTGGGCGCCCCAGGACAGACCGTGGGGAATCACGATGGAGTCCACGCCCCACTCGTCGAGCCGGGCGAACAGCTCCTCCGGTGTGGGCGCGTTCTCGCGGCAGTCCTCGGGCAGCTCGGGGCTCGGGCCGGAGCCGCAGTTGGGCAGCTCGGCCAGCCGGCGGATCCACCACAGGAAGTCGGCGTAGTCGCGTCCGGCGAGCCCGGCCAGGCGCTCGGCCGCCGCCAGCTGCCACTCCGGGGGGGCGCGCTCGAGCTCGGCGTCGGAGAGCGAGGAGATGGGGCGGGGCACGATCTGGTCGTCGTCGAGGCCGCGCAACACGATGTTCTTGTGGCCGAAGTGGTTCTCCGGCGTGGCGCCGACCTGGGTCCACTCCCAGCCCAGGAAGGGCACGAGATCCGGCCGCCCGGGATCGCCGGCCCGGGCATCGCACTGGCGGATACTCTCGATGGAGGCGCGCCAGCGTTCGGGGGTGAGCCCTTCGGCGTGGTCGTTCAGGGAGTAGAAGTCGAGGGCCGAGCAATGGCGGGCGAAGTCGCAGGCGTCGGCCGGGGGATGCGCGCCCTCGCCGCCGAAGATCGGCAGTGCGTAGACGAAGGCGTCGATGGAGTAGGTCGTGTGGACGTGCAGGTCTCCGAACAGGATCTGGCGCGGGCGGGCGGCACCCGGCGGGCCCGGTCGCGAACGCGAGAGGACGTCTCGCGCGGCCTCTGCGCGTCGCGCGTCCCGGGCCTCCTGGAGCGCGGGCTCGCGCGCCGCGCCCGCGATCTCCCCCACCGGCTGGTCACCGCCGCCGCAGGCCGCCAGCGCCAGCGCAATCGAGCTCGCGACCCAGGAGAGCGCGGGGGGCCGGCCGGTCCGCCGGTCGGCGGGGCGGGTGGCCGGCCCTCGCGCCTTCCCTGCGGAAGTCTCCACGAAGCACGACGCCGGTGTCTGGTTCCAGGAGTCCGCCTGCATTCGAAGCCGCCTTCGAGCCGCTCGCTGCGTCGCGCCCGGTCGCCGTCGCGAAGGCCGTGCGTCCCCCGCGCGCCTTGCGAGCGGCTCGCAGTCGATTTCCCGGTGCGGTCCGCGAGGGCAGGAGCAGCGTGCCGATTCGACGCCGCACTTCTGGAACGGGACACTAGCCCGGACCCGCCGGACCCGCCTCGCGCGGGTCGGGACGTCGGGGAGGCTCGGCCGGCGCGGCGCCGACCGCGCCGCAGAGGACCGAGAGGAGGCGAGCGCGCATCGCACCCGTGTGTCCCGGGGCGATGCGCGCTGCAGGTCCTCTCAGGGTGTGGCGGTGGCCACCGGGCGCGGGTGGACGACGATCCAGCCGTCGAGCCGGCGCGCGCCGGCCAGGCCCTGGGCCTCGCCATGGCCGCGTCGAACGACGCGGTAGCGGTAGCGACCCGGGGCCAGCTCGCAGAAGCCGGCGCGGTCGCCGACATGCAGGTCCGCCGAGCGCAGCTCGTCCTCTTCGAGGTGGAAGTTCACCAGCGAATGGCAGACCAGGGACCTCGCGACCTCACGCTCGAAGACGATCGTCGAGGGCGAGCGGGAGAGGCTCAGCCAGTTGATCTCCTCGCCCTGCCAGAGGACCACGGTGCGCGGCGACAGGGCCTGGTCCTCGATCACGACCTCGTGCTTCTGCTCGTGGCGATCGTCACGACTCAGCGTGGGGACCGGGCCCGGGGTGTCGTAGACCAGGGTCTCGGGCCGATCCTCGGCCAGGACCGGCGAGGCCAGGGTCGGAAGGGCGATGGCCGCGACCAGCAGGGCCAGGCGGAGGCCCGAGCTTCCGGGGACGGTCGGAGTGGAACGATGGAATCGGGTCATGGAATGACCTCCAAGGGGGGCGTGCGGGTTGGGTTCGACCTGAGCAAGAAGCGCGCCGGAGGTGTTTCGGCGCGAGAAGGAGCGTGACGGCCCTCAGCCCCGGGGCCGGCGCCAGGGGTGCCGCCCCGGTTGGCGGGACCCGGGCTGGCCGCAGCCCCATGCGGCAGGCTGGGGGGCCACCCCGCGCCGCGCATCCCGGGTCGAGCGCCCGAGACCCGTGTCCATCCCCCCGTGGCTTCGGGTATAACCGGACCGGGAATTCGCCCCATCGGTCCCGGAGGAATCGTGCCCGCTCGCCCCACGCGCCCCTCGCGCCCCGTCGTTCCGGATCCCCAGGACGTTCCCGCAGGTCTCTTGCCCATCGCGGAGCCCGAGGAGCTGGGCCTGTGCGGGGAGCGCCTCGCCCGCATCGACGCCCACCTCCGGCAGCGCTACATCGAGCCCGGCAAGATCGCCGGCGCGCTCACGCTGGTGGCCCGTCGGGGCCGCGTGGCCCACCTGTCGCCGTTGGGTCTGTGCGACATCGCGCGCGACCGGCCCATGCGGGCGGACACCCTCTTCCGCATCTATTCGATGACGAAGCCGGTGACGAGCGTGGCCCTCATGACGCTCTACGAGCGGGGGCACTTCCGACTCGACGATCCGGTGCGCCGCTTCATTCCCGAGTGGCGCGGTCTGCGGGTGTACCAGGCCGGCTCGAAGCCGCCCTTCGCGACGACCCGTCCGGAGCGCGAGATGACCGTGCGCGACCTGCTCACCCACACTTCGGGGCTCACCTACGGGTTCATGCAGCGCACCAACGTGGACCGCGCCTACCGCCATGCCCGCATCGGCGAGCGCGAGGGGCGCAACCTCGCGGAGACCGTCGGCGCGCTGGCGGAGATCCCGCTCGAGTTCTCACCGGGATCCGCGTGGAACTACTCGGTGGCGACGGACATCTGCGGCTACCTGGTCCAGGTGATTTCCGGGCGGCCGTTCGACCGCTACCTCAGGGAGGAGATCTTCGAGCCCCTCGGCATGGTCGACACCGACTTCCACGTGGGGGACGAGAAGGTCGAGCGCTTCGCCTCCAACTACGCGCGCGCGGCGGACAAGAGCCTGGTGCTCGAGGACGACGCCTTCGACGGCCTCTACCGCAAGCCGCCGAGCTTCGTCTCCGGAGGGGGCGGACTCGTCTCGACCGCGGCCGACTACCTCCGCTTCACCCAGATGCTGCTCGACGGAGGCGAGCTCGACGGGGCGCGCATCCTCGGTCCCCGCACCATCGGGTTCATGACCCGCAACCACCTGCCGGGCAACGCCGACCTGGCGAGCACGAGCATCGGCCTGTTCGGCGAGACCCCCTTCCGCGGAACCGGGTTCGGCCTGGGCTTCTCGGTGATCCTCGACCCGGTCGCGGCCGGGGTGATCGGCTCGGTGGGCGAGTTCGCGTGGGGTGGGGCGGCCAGCACCGTCTTCTGGGTCGATCCGCGCGAGGAGCTGATCGTGCTCTTCTTCACCCAGCTCATGCCGTCCCAGACCTTCGACTTCCGCGGCCAGCTGAAGTCGATCGTCTATCCGTCGATCGTGGAGTGAAGGTCGATCGTCGAATGAACGAGCGGGCGTCGCCCGCCAGGAGCCGCACGTGAACGAGACCGCCGTCAAGTTCGGATACCCCGACAGCCTGCTCGCCGACTACGACCACTGGTGCGTGCTGCTGCGTCCCGCCCAGGTGACGCTGGGCAGCGTGGTCCTGGTCTGCAAGGACCCGGCGGGCCGCTTCGGCGACATCAGCCCCGAGGCCTCGAGCGAGCTCGTCACGGTGGTGGCCCGGCTCGAGGCCGCGCTCGCGGCCGCGTTCCAGTACGACAAGATCAACTACCTGATGCTGATGATGGTGGACCCGGACGTCCACTTCCACGTGATCCCGCGCTACGGCTCCGAACGCAGTCTGGCCGGCACCCCGTTCCGCGACGCCTTCTGGCCCGGCCCCCCCGACGTCACGAGCCGGCTGGACCTCGACGACGACACCCTCGCCGCGATCGGCCAGGCGATCCGCTCCGAGCTCGGCTGAGGGATCCGGGCGCTCCGGCTCCCGCGCGACCGCGCCTGCGCGGGTCACGGGTCCAGGCGTTCGACCCGGTAGTTGGCGAACCCGAACTCGTTGCTGCGAGCGGCCCAGTACTGGTCGCCGAGCCGGTAGACGGCCACCCGGAACGGCTCGCCCTGGAGCGTCGTCTCGAGACGTCCGTCGCGGATCTGGTATTGCACCTGGCCGCCCAGCATCAGCTCCGCCATGGCGGCCGGGTCCGCGGGGGCGCCGTCGACCGAGACCACGATGCGCCTTCCCGTCGAGCCGTAGAGGATCTCCATGCGCTGACCCGTCACCTGGTTGTGGACGGAGACGGTCTGCCCCACCACGAGGTCCCGGAGCTGCGAGCTCGAGAGGGCCCGGGCCCCGCGTCGCTTCAGGTCGGCGACGGTCGTCCCCTGCGGCGCCGACTGCCGCGCCTCGGGCGTGGGCTCGTACCAGATGGGCGAGCTCCAGGCCCGCTCCTGGACGATCGGCCCGTAGCCCTCGCCGCTCGGCGGCGGTCGGCCGAGCTCGATCGCCTGCAGGGTGCTCCACCTCGGCGTCGGAATCTCCAGGACCCGGGCGTAGTAGAAGGCATCGAGGCTGGGATCGAAGTCCGGGTCGGTCCAGACGACGCCGAGCTCGGCCGCGCCGACGTCGTTGGTGTAGCTGCCGGTCGAGAGGTCGACCGTCGACGCGATGGGCGGCAGCTTGCCGCTCGCCGGGTCCGGCTCGCGGTCTCCGGCCCAGGCGACGTCGTAGATCTTCTCGAAGGACTGGCCGTTCAGGCTCCAGCCCTTGATGATCTGGACGCGGTCGAGGTTCGCGCTGTCCGGGTCCTTCATCGCCCACACGGCGAACGTCGGGGCCCCCCGCCCGGGCGGGGCGGCGAGCTCGCCTCCCATCGGGACGCCCTGCGAGTAGGCGTCGCGGATCCAGCCCTTCCGGCTCGTCAGCCGCGCGGGATAGTCCCAGGCGCCGAAGAAGCGCAGGGGGATCCGGACGCCGCTGGTGGCATAGGTCTCCTTGCGCTTCATGGCCGCGAAGATCGCCTCGCGGTCGTTCTCCTCGGCCCAGACCGCGCTCAACCCCGCCGGGCTCACCCACAGGCTGTTGAGGCCCAGCACGGTCGCCCCGCCGATGCGCTTGGCGGGCGTGTCGTCGACGGTGCCGTGGACTCCGAAGAAGTTGTCCTGCCGATAGGGGACGACGCTGACGTGGGAGTCCGATCCACCGACCACGCCGAAGCGGTGGGGATTGAAGCCGCGCGCCTGCTGCAGCGCCACACCGTCCTTGTAGGCCTGGCGCGCGTAGCTGCCGTAGGCGTTCGGCGAGCCGCTGGCGCCCAGCAGCTGCCACACGAAGACCTCGTAGTTCGCGAACTCGTCGTTGGGCGAGAGTCCGGGTGTGGTCTCCGACTGGCCCTTCACCTGCTTCAGCTCGGTCAGGGGCTCGTTGCGCAGTCGGGACTCCGCCCAGGCCCGGTCGATGGGCCGTCCCTGGTCGTCCACCTCCGACGGGAACAGGAACCCGTTGCTCAGGTTCCCGTTGTGGGAGACCGCCAGCAGCTCGTTGCCGGCCGCGCGCTGCTGGTCCATCCAGCTCCAGAGCGCGCGGGGGTCGTGGGAGTCGATCGCCGTGAACGGGACCTCGGGCACCTTGCTGGAGTCCAGGAAGAAGATGTTGCGGTGCAGGTTCCGGGCGTCGGGAGTGGAAGTCCACTCGTAGGCCGCGAAGGTCGTGAACTTCCCGGGCGCGTAGTACTCGTCGGCGATGGCGACGATGCGCTTCCAGACCGGCGAGACCACGGCCGGGCTCGAGAGAGCGTCGATCGCGTGGCCCTTGGCGATCGTGGCGGAGAGGACCTTGAAGGCGAGCAGGGCGTCCTTCTCGACGCCCAGGCCCAGGGTCCTGGCGAGCAGCGGAGAGCTCTTGCGCAGGGGGGACTCGGGGTCCATGGCCTGCTGGACGATGCCCATGTACTCCGCGTGCTCGGTCACGGCCCCCCAGTCGAGGGGCTTGCCGATCTTCACGTCGAAGCCGCCCGGGTGGGGAGTGGGCTCTCCCCTCGCGTAGCGGTAGAACGCCTCCGGGCCCGTCACGCTGTCGCCGAAGGCGAACGCATCGAAGGACCAGCTGGTGTGGATGTGCTGCTCGCCGTAGTAGACGTCGCGCTCGGGGTTGCCGTCCGCGAGCGCCTGTACGGACAGGGTCAGCGAAGCGATCAGGAGGATCCGCGTGCACAGGGACATGGATGGAGCCTTTGCTTGGAGTTCCCGGGGGCCGACTCCCGCTCGGGGGATCAGAACCGTACTCGCAGACTGACGCCGACCTGGTTGGCCCAGGAGCGCTCGTAGCTGCCGTTCAGGACGACGCCGGTCGCAGGGGGCAGGCTCACCCGTTCGAACTCGAGATCGCGGAACCAGAGGAACTGGTAGCTCGCGCTGATCTCCACGTAGTCGGTCGGCCGGACCTGGACCCCTGCCGAGAAACGATATTGCTCGCTCGCTGGAATGTCGGGAAGCAGGCGCTTCGAGCGGACCGGCGAGCTGTCGTAGCCGAAGCCCGTCTGCAGCGTCCAGACGGAGCTCGGAGTGAACTGCACACCCGCGCCGACCCGCCAGGTGTCCCGCCAGCCGCGATCCTGGGTTCCGGCCACCCCGCCGATCTGGATCGGGATGTTGCTGAACTCGCTCCAGTCGGTCCAGCCGACGTCGGCCAGCACCGCCCAGTCGTCGGTGATCTGCTGGAACAGGCTCACGTTGACGCCCTGTGGAAACGTGAAGTCGGTGTCGATGTCGAGGTCCACGCCCGGGGGCGATTCGACGTGGCCGCTGGTGTCGGCCTCGATCTCGGTCCGGTAGTAGACCCCGATGCGGGTGCCGTCGAAGGGCTTCAACAGGGCGCTGACGGTGCCCCCGACGCTCCAGTCGTCGGCGTCCTTGATCTCGGCCGTGGGCTCCTGCCGGAGCAGCACGACCCGCACGCTCTGCTCGTACGACGTGTAGAGAATGGCCGGCCCCCCTCCGAGGGAGAGCCAGTCCGTGACCGCATACGCGAAGCTCGGCTGGATCAGCAGCGCGACGAGCGAGGCGTCGACGACGTAGTTGCGGCCGGTCCAGTCGTTCTCGTAGTCGACCGAGCCCCCGTAGAGCGCCGTCGATGCGAGCCCGAAGTGGATGCCGAAGGGCAGCTCGGCGGCGTAGTAGCCGCCGAACAGCGGTGAGAAGCCACTGGCATTCCCGCCGCTGACGGGCGCCGGGTCCCTCGTCGTGGTTCCGCTGTCGAGGTCGGGGTCCAGGGCGCCGAAGCTGCCGGCCAGACCGATCAGCACCTCGTGTCCCTCGAGCTCGGTCATGCCGGCGGGGTTCCAGAACGCGGTGGAGGCGTCCTGGGCGCGGGCGCCGGCTCCGGCCGCGCCCCGGCCGAGGTCCGGTGACCCGTTCTCGTACACACAGATTCCCCCGCACTGCGCCCGGGTCGGAGCGGCTGCGAGCTCCACGCTCGCGACCGCGAGCAGGATGGCCAGCCAGGAGCACTTCATCGCGTCACCTCGAGGCGGGATGGGATGAGCTCGTACTGCGAGGCCCCCTCCTCACCCGCGCGACAGTCTCTCGGTGGCACCGCGCAGGCGCTTGTCATCTTGCGCCACCGGGCCGTGCCGAATACTCTTGCCGCTCCCGAGGGAGCCTGTGAGACCCATCCAGTTCGTCGTCGCCGAATGCATCGCTCCCCTCGCCGCGTTCTGGGAGCGCAACGTCCCGGTCGGGCGCCGCGCGCCCACACGGGAAAGCGTCAGGATGCTCCCCCTGACGCTGGCAGGGCGTCTGTTCCGGGAGCTGACCTGGGAGACGGGGGACGAGGGCGTCGGTCTGCGCGTGGGAGCCTCCTCGAGCTTCGAGAAGACCCCGCTCGGAACCCACGTCCGGGGGGCCCTCACCGTCGGCGCGGCGCTGCGGTCGGCCGCGACGGCGAGCGGGCGCTACTGCGGCGGCCAGACGCTGTCGCTCACCCAACGGGGCGACGACGTCTGGCTGGAGCGGCGCCACGCCGCCTCGCTCCGGGACGGCCGGCGCCAGGCGAACGACTTCGCGCTGCGGATGCTGCTGGACACGATCCGGGCCGGCGCGGGTCCCGACTGGCGCCCGACCCGGCTTCACGTCGAGGGGCCGCCGCCCTCCCACGCGGAGCAGATCGCGGAGCTCTCCGCCGGCGCCACGGACTTCGACGCCCCGGCCGATCGGCTCGTGTTCCCGGCCAACGTGCTGGGGCTGTGCCTGCCCCGGCTGCGCGAACGGGCCCACGAGGCATCGCGCCTGCCGAACATGGACTTCGTGGACTCGGTCCAGGAGGCCATCCGGGTCAGCCTCGCGCTCGACGACCTGAGCCTCTCCACCGTGGCCGAGGCCGCGGCCACCAGCGTGCGCTCGCTGCAGCGGAGGCTGGCGGCCTGCGGGGTCCAGTTCCTGCAGCTCGTGGACGAGGTGAGGTTCGAGCAGGCCGCCGCCCTGCTGCAGCAGCCCCACGTCCCGATCACCGACATCGCCGCGGGCCTCGGCTATTCGGACGGCGCCAACTTCACGCGCGCGTTTCGCCGTTGGGCGGGGGTCTCCCCGCTGGCGTTCCGGCGCAGCGCCCTCGAGTCACCGGGTGGCCCACGGCCGGCCCCCGATCGACCCTGATCGACCCGGATCGACCCTGATCGACTCTGATCGACCCCGATCGACCCCGACGAGCCCTGGCGGGAAATGACAAGCGCCCGGCCCGCCGCCCCGTCCATCATGGAGTGCGGCGACCGTGGAGCGCGGCGGCCGTGGGGCGCGGCGACCGTGGGACGACGCACGTCCGACGACGAAAGCGGGACGCGGCGACGCTCCGGAGCCGCGGGTCGGGTCAGATCCAGCCTTGCTTCTCGAACTGCGACTTCAGGACCTTCGAGATCGCGTCGGCGATGTGGTGGGCGTCGCCCTTGGCGCCGCTCCTGCCTGTCGCCTCACCGGCCGCCTTCACGGCTCCGCTGACCACGAGTCCGATGGGATTGTGGGTGGCGATGGTCACCACCGTGGGCACGACGAGGCCCGGCGACTTGCCCCCGCCGGCGTCGAGGTTGCCGCTGCCGAGGAGGACGAGGCCCGAGTCCGCCATGCGGTACCCCTCCGCGTGGGCCCCGATCTTGGCGGCTCCCTTGCCGAATCCGATCAGCACCCGCTCGGCCGCGCTGCCCTCGTCGACGGACGTGAAGTAGCCCACCAGGACGATGTCATCGAGCTGCGGCCCGGGCTGGCCTTCGGCGCGGACGGCGATCATGCCGGTCTCGTTGATGTCGTGGACCAGCTCCTTGGCGACGTCTTGCCCGAGCTTGCGGCCCGCCTCGAGGTCCTTCTCGTCCATCTGCGCCCCGGCGCCCGCGTAGGCGGAGTGGGCCTGGGCCCACTCCGGGATGTCTTCGGGGGTGGCCGCGAAGTCGTGGACGATGATGCGAGCGGGCTTCGGAAGCACTCCGCCCTCGTAGGCGTGCTGGTCGCTGACCTTCGTGGATGCGCAGCCCAGCAGCAGGCCGCAGAGGGCAGCGGCGACGAAGGCGGCGGGTCGGGGTTTCGCGTGAAACATTTGGGTGTCGCTCGGCATGGCGGCTCCTGGTGGCAGATCGGAGGCCGCGAAGCGTAACACAGGGACGCGCGTGCACGTCCACTCGATCGGGCGGCGAGTCGCAGCTCGCCCGCGTCGCGCCGCCGGGGTGCGGGAGCGGAGGCTCCGCGTGGGCGGATTCGTGCGCGCCGAATCGAGCCGGCGCCCGGGCGGACGCCGGCGAAGGGCCGAGGGGATCGTCAGAGCAGGGCCAGCGTCGCCTCGCGCACCCGCGCGGCGATCTGCTCGTCGCTCTCCTCCTCGATGCGCTCGTCGGGCTCGATCCTGAAGATGACCTGGCCCTTGTGGACGATGGTTCCGTCGGCGTTCTTCATGTGGTTCTCGATGATGGTGCCCGAGAACGGCGCCAGGACCTTGTTGAACATCTTCATCACCTCGATGATGAAGAGCGGCTGTCCCACCTCGAAGTGGTCGTGGTCGTCCACGAGCACGGGCAGGTGCGGGGCCTCCCGGGCGTAGAACGTGCCGCCCATCGGGGTCACGATCTCGTCGGCCGACGCCCGGGGCGGCGGCGCCAGCGCCTTCGTGTACTCGGCGATGACCTCGGCATCGAGGAACCGCTCCGGGAAGACCGGTTCGAGCTCCTCGTTCACCGAGATCTCCGCGAAGCCCGACAGCACGCCCAGCCGGGGGATCATCAGCAGCAGCTCGAGCCCCACCTGATGGCCCGCGTGTGCGGCGCAGCAGGCCTGCCAGAGCGCATCGTCGTCGGCCACGTCGTCGCGGCGGGGGCCCCGGAACAGGGCGTCGATCCCGCTCCAGTCGGTGATGCCGGTGCGCCGCTCGATCTCGGCATAGAACGCGACGCCCGCCTGGAGGATCTCGTCGTCGTGGTCCCAGATCTTCTCGCTGGGCCCCTTGCCGGGCTCGTCCTCCATGTGGAGGTAGTGGTACAGCTCGTGGAGGAAGCGGACCGGGTTGTCGGCGAAGGCGACGCCGCCGTCCGCGGTGCGGGTCCACAGGTCGCCGTCGAAGCGCCCGATGAAGCCGCCCAGGCCGTGGGGGCTCGAGAACAGCTTCTCGAGGGGCCGAAGGAGCAGGGTCTCCTTGGCGGCGAAGGTCTGCCGCGCGGAGGCGTCGGGCATGCGCCCCAGCAGCTCGCGTGCGGCGAGCGACAGGTCGACGTCCGTCACCTGTGCCTGCAGGGCTCCCACGGCGGCCAGGTACGAGGTCATGAACCGCGTGTTGGGCTTGCACATCGGGGCCTTGCCCAGGAACCAGTTGATGAGCCCGTAGTGGACCTCGAGGTTCGTGTGGAGGTCGTCGCCCCGCAGCTCGGTCCGCAGCAGGATCTCCGAGAGGCGCTGGTAGTTCTCCTCCCGGCTCTCTCCGTCGGTGATGACCAGCGCGATGTTCGAGTCGTAGGCGCCGGCCAGGTTGTACCAGACGAAGGCGCCGGTATCGGGATTGCGCGTGCCGATGCCCTGGTCGTCGCGGAGCTCGTAGTCGAGCGGCGGCGACCAGGCCTTGATCATGCCCCCGGCGTGGGGCTGGAGGGCGGCGTTGGTGGCGTTGATCCGGACCTCGCCGCCCGACACGTGGCGCACCAGCCGCTCGGGACGCGGCAGGCGCGGACCGTGGACCGCCAGCAGCAGCATGGCCTCGACCAGGCTCTCCACCAGGAACGACTCGTCCGGGTCGTCGGGGTTGGTGAACTCCAGGCGGTAGGCGAGCTCGGTCACCCGGTGCTCCACCTGGATCCGGGTGTTCATCTCCATGAAGAAGTGGTTCGCGCCCTCGACGATGCACTCGAAGGTCGAGACGCTGTCGAGACCGGTGGCCTCGCCGAACTTCTCGCCCTCGGCCTCCATGCGGCCGAGACAACCCTTGTCCGCCTCGAGGATCTCCCGCGTGCGTCCCGTCGCCTTCTGGATCTCCCCGTCCAGGAGCTCCTGGGTGAGCGACATCTCCACGAGCTTCTGCTCGTGCATCTGGACCGAGCAGTCGCGACCGCCGAGAGACAGACACCACTGTCCGTTGCCAATGAGCTGGATCTCGTTGTGTCGGGTGCTCTCGAGGTTGAGCTCGATCAGGAAGTTCCGGTTCGAGCCCGGTGCCAGGACCTTCACCTCGGCCAGCACGTCCATCACGGCGGCGGCGATCTCTTCGGGGCGGCCCACGACCCGCTGTCCCTTGCCTCCGCCTCCGCCGATGTGCTTGAAGCGGATCCGGTTGTCCGGGTACTCGCTCCAGATGCCCTGGCAGACCTCCTCGGCCTTCTTCTGCAGCTCTTCGATGGTGACCAGCTCGATGCTCGCCGCGTAGCCCGCCTGCAGCAGCGCCTCGGCGTTCTCCGCCAGGTCGACGGAGCCGTCCCAGCTCCACTCGAGCTTCTCGGACGCGGCGCGAGCCTCGAGGGCGGCGCGATCGCCGGACTTGTCCAGCAGCGCCATCGCCGAGATGTTGTCCACGCCGGGGATGACGGCGTTCTCGAGGCTGCGCGCGAGCTTCTTGGCCTCGTCCTTGGCGCCGGCCCGGCGGATGACGCTCGACGCGGGACCGACGAAGCCCACGCCCGCCTGCTCGATGGCCTCGATGAACTCGGCGTCCTCGGCCATGAAGCCGTATCCGGCGAAGATGTGCGTGTAGCCGTGGGAGACCGCGATCTCGACGATCTCCGCGATGCGCTCGAGCTTCTCCTCCTGGCCCACGCCCATGTAGTCCGGGACCCGGTGGACGTTGTTCGGGAAGCGCATGCTGCGCAGCTCGGGCGCCAGGCAGCGCGGGTAGACCACCGAGTCCTTCTCGGAGAGGAGCATGCCGTACTCGGCGATGCCCACCTCGTCGAAGACGTCGAACACCTCCTTGCGCACCGGCCCGCGGCACACGACGAGGCACTTGACGGAGTCGAGGGCGAACGAGCGCAGCCACTCGGACTCGCTCTCGTGGAAGCGACGGCTCTCCAGGTTTCGATCCAGCACTATTCGAACTCTCTCTGGACGCCCGTCATCGGCGAGGGCGTGTAGGTGCGCATCAGGAAGTCGAGGTTCTCGGCGAGAACCCGGCGGCTGGTGCCCGGGATGACGACCCGGGACACCGAACCGAGGGACAACGCCTCCTTCGGGTTCATCAGCTCGCGCTCGTAGCGGTCCGAGAGGGCCTGGAGGGCGGCGTCGCGCTCGGCGGCCGCGTCGGCCTCGCTCGCCCCCCCGGCCACGGCCTTCTGGTAGGCCGACTGGATGCTGCGCAGCTCGTCCTTGTAGACGAAGTCCTTGCCCGCCGGGCCCATCACCGCGATGCGCGCCATGGGCAGGGTGAAGACCATGTCGGCGCCCACGAAGTGGGAGTTGTAGCTGGCGTAGGCCCCGCCGAAGGCGTTGCGGATGATCAGGGTCATCGAGGGCACCCGGACGTCGATGATCGAGTCCAGGAAGCGCCGGCCCTCGAGGATGATGCCGCCGGACTCCTGCTCCCGGCCCGGCAGGAAGCCCGTGGTGTCCTCCAGGAAGACGAGCGGGATGTTGTAGAGGTTGCAGAAGCGGATGAACCGCGTGCCCTTGCGCGCCGCCGCGGTGTCGATCTGGCCCGAGGCGACGGCCGAGTTGTTCGCGACGAAGCCGACCACGTGGCCGCCGATGCGACCGAACGCCGTGACCAGGTTGCGCGCGCGCGACGGCTGCAGCTCGAAGTACTCGCCGTGGTCGCAGATCTGCTGGAGGAAGAGCGTGATGTCGAGGGGGGCGTTCATGCCCGCCGGTGAGTTGAACGTCTTCCGGAAGAGGATGTCCTCCTCGATCGTGAACCGGTCGATGGGATCGGAGGTGGACCAGAACGGAGCACCGGAGCGGTTGTTGTCGGGCAGGTAGCCGAGGAGCCGGATGGCGGTGCGGAGCGAGCCCAGCTCGTCCGGCGTGGTGACGTCGTCGACCCCGTTCATGCCGTGGACCCCGGGGCCGCCCAGGTCCTCGGCGGAGACGTCCTCGCCCAGCACGGACTTCACGACGCCGGGCCCGGTGAGCCCGATGAACGTGTCCTCGCACTGGATCATGAACGAGCCCTGCCGCGGCAGGTATGCGCCGCCGCCGGCGTTGTACCCGAACATCAGGCTGATGCTCGGCACCAGGCCGCTGATCCTGCGCAGGGCGGTGAAGGCCTCGCTGTAGCCGTCGAGCCCGCCGACGCCGGCCGGCACGAAGGCGCCGGCCGAGTCGTTCATGCCGATGAGCGGGATGCCCCGCTCGCCGGCCATGTAGATCAGGCGGGCGAGCTTCGCGCCGTTGGTGGCGTCCATGGAGCCCGCGCGAAGGGTGAAGTCGTGACCGTAGACCGCGACGTCGCGTCCGCCGATGTCGAGGATGCCCGTGACGATGGAGGCGCCGTCCAGGCCCGGTCCCCAGTTCTGCCAGAGGATGTTCGGCTCGCGCTCGGTGAGGACCTTGATGCGCTCCCAGACCGTCATCCGGCCCTTGGCGTGCTGGGTGCGCACCCTCGCGAGTCCCCCGCCGAGCAGCGGCCGCTGCATCAGCTCGCGGGCCTCGGCGAGGGCGCTGTCGTAGTGGGTGGTCGGGGCCGGCGTGGCTTCGGCCTCCACGAGATGGGGCGGGGGTGCGTCGGAGCGCAGCGGATTGTCGAGGGTGTAGTTGGGCTGTGTCATTTCGATGGTGGCGATGATGGCGGAGTTGGGGATGTTGGCGATGTCCGGCCCGGCCCGCCCCGGCGTCTCGCCGATCCTCGATCCGCCGGCTGCCCCCGAGGGGGCGCCGAAGAGGTCGGCCAGGGTCGGCTCCGGGGTGATACGCCCGGTGGAGCGTGGTGCGCACTGTCGGGCTCGTCCGAACCCGTTCTTTCTTAGCACACGCGCGCCGGCTCCGCGTCTCGTCGGTTCGTGCCTAAGTCCGCGATTCGGCGATGAAAACTGCCCCAGCTGCGAGTGTCCGCGAAACTCCAGGGGGACGCTTCTCCAGAATCGCCGGGTCGGTCTCGCGGCTGGCCCACCGGGCGAAGCTTCGGGACCGGGTCGCCGCGGCGATGTCGAGGGCGTCGGCGCCGGGCGTGTCGAGCCCCGGAGCGGGCCTCGCCCAGCGCACGGGGCGCCTCGTCTGCTGACACGAAGCTGGCAGCAGCGCTTCTCTATCCTGCGCGGGTCGGCGGGCTCGGCCCGCGACCCTCGAGCGTCCGGGCGCAGCGGGAGCACCCGGGCTTGCGCCCCGAGGTCCTGGAATCCGGCAACTCGCCGGAAGCGATCGGAGTTCGCTGCGTGGGCGACGCCCCGCGCGGGTCCACGGGGGGCGGGCAGGGCGCGCCCGGTGCGGGCTCTCCCCGGCGCGGCGCCCGATCGCCAGACGGCCGGAATCCCGTTGTCTGGCCCGGGGGCATCGGTCAGGATGCTGACAACACACCGCGCCTCGGCGCCGGCTCCGGGCGCCGCCGGCGGCGACCGCGACCTCGTCTTCGAGCTCGACTTCGGAGGGGCCTCCGCCCGATGCGCCGCGCCGACCGCCTCTTCCAGCTGGTCCAGGTCCTGCGCTCGCGACGCACCGCGACCGGCCAGCAGCTCGCCGAGGAGCTGGGCGTCTCCAAGCGCACGGTGTATCGGGACATCCGCGACCTCGAGTACGCCGGGGTTCCGATCCGCGGCGAGGCCGGGGTGGGGTATCGGCTCGACGCCCGCTTCGAGCTGCCTCCCTTGACCTTCACCGCCCAGGAGATCGAGGGCCTCGTGCTCGGCGCGCGCATCGTCCAGACCTGGGGCGACGAGGAGCTGGCCTCGGCGGTCTCCAGCGCCATGACCAAGATCGAGGCCGTCCTCCCGGAGCCCATGCGCGAGGTGCTGCTGGACACCGCGCTGTTCGCCGGCGGAGTGCCGCGGGTGCAGGCCTCGCAGCATCTGGCCCTGCTGCGCCGGGCGATCGGTGACCACCGCCTGCTCCACTTCGACTACGCCCGGGCCGACGGCACGCCGAGCAGCCGGGCGGTGCGCCCGCTGGGCCTCTACTTCTGGGGCAACAAGTGGACGCTGGCGGCGTATTGCGAGCTGCGCCGCGACTACCGCAGCTTCCGGCCGGACCGCATGGCCGCGGTCCGGATGCTGGAGGATCGCTTCGATCCCGACGGCGAGATCAGCCTGGGTAGCTTCCTGGCGCGCGTCGACGAGCAGGAGCGCGCCTGGCGCGAGCGGCGCCGCGACGGCTGAGCGCGCTCGCCCGGGCTCCGCTAAGCAAGGAGCCGGGGGCGGTCGCTCCGGGCTCATGGGGGCGCCTCCACGAGCCGGACCGGCCGCCGGGAGCCGGCGTCCAAGAGGGGCCGGCGCCCGAAGACCTCCGAGTGCCCGAAGACCTCCGAGTGCCCGAAGGCATCTGGTTCCCGAAGACATCTGGTTCCCGAAGACATCCAGGAAGGGAGTCACCGTGAAGATCGGTCTCATGTTCGCCAACGTCGGCTTCTTCGGTCTGCCCGACCACCTCGCCAACCTCGCCCGGTCCGCCGAGGCCGCCGGGATCGAGTCCCTCTGGACCGTCGAGCACGTCGTCGTCCCGGTGGGCTACGAGTCGCAGTATCCGTAC
This sequence comes from Myxococcota bacterium, assembly GCA_050618075.1. GTDB lineage: Bacteria > Myxococcota_A > UBA9160 > UBA9160 > UBA4427 > JBNLVL01. Next base: position 216,122 of record JBNLVL010000035.1, on the reverse strand, counting down.
AGCCGGGACGGTCGGATGCCCGGGCCCGAGGAGTCGCCGATCCCCGACCCGCTCGTCTGGCTCGGCTACGCCGCGGCGGTCACGACGAAGATCAAGCTGGCCACCGGCATCCTGATCCTGCCCCAGCGCCATCCCTTCTACGTGGCGAAGGCGGCGGCGACCCTGGATCAGCTCTCGGGCGGCCGCGCCGTGCTGGGGGTGGGCATCGGCTGGCTGGAGGAGGAGTTCCGCGGGCTCGGAATCCCCTTCGAGACCCGCGCCGCGCGCACGGAGGAGGGCATTCGCGCCCTCCGCTCGCTGTGGGGGAACGAGCCGTCGGCCTTCGAGGGCGAGCACTTCAGCTGGAACGCCGTGCACTCGAACCCCAAGCCGGTGCGGGAGGGCGGGGTCCCCATCGTGGTGGGGGGGCACGTGGCCGGCGCCGCCCGCCGGGCCGCCAGGCTGGGAGACGGCTTCTTCCCCGCCTCGGCGGAGAAGCTCCCCGATCTGTTGACCGCCCTGCGAGACGAGTGCGGCAAGATCGGGCGCGATCCGGCCGAGATCGAGATCACCACCGGAGCCGGGCCCCTGGACGTGGACAAGATCCGGCGCTTCGAGGACATGGGTGTGTCCCGGCTGGTGATGGGGCCGCCGGCCTTCGATCCCGAGGGCGTGCGCGACGGACTGGCCCGCTTCGCCGACGAGGTGATCTCGAAGCTCTAGCGGCCCGCTCGGGGAGCCGGGCGTCGGAGCTCCGGAACGGGACTCCGGCGCCGGCCAGGTCTCTTGGCCGAGTCTCTTGGCCAGGTCTCGTCGTCAGGCCTCGTCGTCAGGTCTCGTCGATGGGGGCGAAGCGGCTGGCGGTGAGGCGCAGGCCCGGGCGGTCCTTGCGGCTCTCCATCTCCTCGAAGGTCCGCCGGTAGCCCGTCGACAGCAGCTTCCAGTCGCCGCCCCGCTTGACGTAGACGTCGCTGTAGAAGCCGGCCCCGCGGATCGTGATCTCGAACTGGGTGTCGATCACGGTGTCCTCGAAGGCCCAGGTGCCCGTGGCCCGGTCGTCCGATTCGAGCTCGATCTCCGGGTGGTGCCCGAAGTGGGCGGTCATGATCGCGTCCCGTCCGAGGGATTCGGTCAGGAACTCCATGATGGCCTCGCGGCCCTCGTAGCTGTACTTGCCGTCCCCGTAGGACGAGGTCGCTTCGGCGACGAAGAGCTCCGCCAGCCCCTCCCAGTCCTTGGTGTCGAGGCACCGGAAGTAGCGGTACTTCAGCTGCTGGATGGCCTCGATCTCGTCACGCTGGCTCACGACGTTCTCCCTGGGCGCCGGGGGCGGCCGGCCGGGACCTCGAGGCCCCGGCCGCGTCGAGCTCCCGGAGTCGCCTGTCCGACTTCGACCCGTCCGGCCCCGACGGTACCATGCCGGTGCCGGTCTGCGGACGGGACGACGCCGCGCAGGCCGGCGCGGCCCGCGAAGGTCGGGGAGCGCCAGAGAGGGCCGAGAATGCCGGGGAGGCCCGGGGCTCGGGTGCGACCCGGGGAAGCCGGGGAGAGAAGGAGGGTCGAGATGGAGCCGCGAGGCGGGATCGGAGTCGAGCAGGCCGTTGCGAACCTGGTGTACGCCTACGCCGAGCGGATCGACGCCGGTGACTTCGCCGGGGTCGCCGACCTGCTGGCCCACGCCGAGGTGACGACCGAGGGCATGGCCGGCGTGACGCGCGGGCGCGACGACGTCCTCGCCCTCTACCAGCGCACCACGCGGCTCCACGAAGAGACCGGAACCCCCCGCACCCACCACGTGACGACGAACCTGGCGATCGAGCTCGGGCCCGGGGGCGACGCTGCGTCGGCGCGCTCGAAGTACACGGTCTTCCAGCAGACCCCGAAGCTCCCGCTGCAGCCCATCATCGCCGGGCGCTACCACGATCGCTTCGAGCGCGTCGGCGGGGCGTGGCGGTTCTGCGCGCGCCACATCTTCTGTGACCACTTCGGAGACCTGAGCCAGCATCTGCTCTTCGATGCCGCCGCGATCCCCCGGAACTGAGGCTCCCGCCCCTCGCGCGACGGCGGGCAGCGTGTGCTCCCGCAGGCTAGGCTCGAGAGCGCGCGCCAGCCGCGAGGAGATCCCCATGAAAGTCCGCACGGTGACCCGACCCGGAGCGAACGGGCGGCTCCGAGCGAGGTTGGTCGGGGTCATGGGAGCGCTGGCGATGGTGCTGGGGACGGCGTGCGCCCACACGTCCGGGGGCATCGCGCCTTCGACGGTTCCGCTCGAGGCCGGAAGCTACGAGGTCCTCGGTCCGGTGGGCGGGCGGGACTGCGTCTACTCGCTCCTCGGCCTGATTCCCCTGAGCAACGGCAACGAGACCCGGACCGCCCTGCAGGACGCACTCGCCCGGCGTCCGGGCACGACCGCGCTCATCCAGGTCACCTCCGACACGTATCGCCAGTTCTGGGTCGTCGTGGCCCGGACCTGCACCCAGGTCTACGGGACGGCCGTCCGCACGCGGTAGCAGCCCCGGCCCTGGGGGGCCCGCGTGGTCGGTTGGCCGTCCGCTCGCTAGCCTCGCGCGGCGCCGGGCTGGCTTCCGGCCGGGGGGCGGCAGCCGACCATGGCATCGAGCATGACGAGGCTGGACGAGGCCCTGGCCAACGGACTCGCCGCCTGGGTGCGCGGAGTCCACGCGCGGGCTTCGCTCCTCGCCTGGTCCCTCAGCGCCATCACCCTGCTGCTGGCCGCGTACGCGCTGCTCAACCTCGGCATCAACTCCGACAACACGCGCATTCTCGACGACGACGTCGAGTCGATGCAGCGCCAGCGGGAGTTCGCGCGGCTGTTTCCGGCCCTGGACAACGCCCTCATCGTGGTCATCGACGGCGACGTCCCCGAGCAGACCCGCGACGCCGCGGACTGGCTGGTGGAGCGCATGCGGGCCGACGAGACGCACTTCATCCACGTCTTCGAGCCCGGGGGCGGGCCGTTCTTCGAACGCAACGGTCTGCTGTATCGCAGCGTCACGGACCTCGAGGAGTTCTCGGACCAGGTGATCGCGGCCCAGCCCCTGCTGGCCGAGCTCGAGCGCGACAGCAGTCTGGCGAACCTGGCGCGCCTCGTGCGTCTCGGGCTCACGCGGGTCCAGGCCGACTCCGGCGACGCCCTGGCCTGGAGCGAGGTGCTCGACCGGGTGAGCGATGCCGCCGTCGGTGTCTACGCGGAGCACCCGGTCTTCGTCTCCTGGGAGGAGATGCTCTTGCGGGGCTCCTCCCTCGAGGTCGACCCCCGTCGCGTCCTGATGGTCGAGCCCGTGCTCGACTTCGACGCGCTGCTGCCCGCCGGGCCGGCCATCGGCGTGATCCGCGAGCTGGCCCGGGAGTACGGGGGCGGCGTGAGCATCCGGGTCACCGGCAATCCCGCGCTGAACCACGAGGAGATGCTGGGACTGGCCTGGGACATCGGGGTGGCGGGCGTCTTCTGCTTCCTGCTCGTCGCGCTCGTCGTGCTCCGGGCGCTGCGCTCGTTCGTGCTGGTCGTGGCGTCGCTCGTCACCCTGCTCGCCGGGCTGCTGTGGACGGCCGCCTATGCCGCCGTGTCCGTGGGGCAGGTGAACCTGATCTCCATCTGCTTCGCGGTCCTCTTCATCGGCCTGGGCATCGACTTCGCCATCCACTTCGGAATGCAGTACGCGGCCTCCCGTCGCTCGGGCCGCGACCACGAGGCCGGCCTCGAGGAGGCCGCCCGGGTGGTGGGCAGCTCGCTCGTGCTGTGCGCCATCACCACGGCCATCGGGTTCTTCGTGTTCGTGCCCACGGACTACCGGGGCGTCGCCGAGCTGGGGCTGATCTCCGGCGGCGGCATGTTCGTCATGCTCTTCCTCAACCTCACGTTCCTCCCGGCGCTGCTCTCGACCTGGCTGCGCTACGAGCCCGGCGAGGCCGACCCTTCGCAGCTGGTGCTGCGCTCGCGCTGGGTCTCCCTGCCCGAGCGCCACGCGCGGGCCATCCGCTGGACCGCCCTGGCGCTCGGCGTGGGGGGGCTGCTGGTGGTCCCGGGCGCCCGCTTCGATCCGGACGTGGTCAAGCTGCGCGACCCCGGCAGCGAGTCGGTGCAGGCCTTCGCCGACCTGCTCGACGACAACGCGATCACCTCGCCGTGGTTCGCGAACGTGCTGGCCGAGGACCTGAAAACCGCCGAGTCCCTGGCGGCGCGGTTCCGCGAGCTCCCGTCCGTCGGGCTCGTGGTGACGCTGTCCGACTTCGTCCCGGAGGAGCAGGACGAGAAGATCGAGGTGCTCGAGGACCTGGCCATGATGCTCGACGTGCCCCCGGGCGCCGCGGTGGCCGAGCCGCCGGGCACCGAGGAGCAGATCGCGGCCCTGGCGGACCTGCGGGACTTCCTGGCCGAGGTGCTCGCCGAGCCGCAGCCCGGAGAGCACCGCGTCCTGGTGGAGAGCATGCGGAAGCTGCGCCGCGAGCTCGACGTGCTGCTCGACCGGATCGAGGCCGAGGGCCGTCCCGAGGAAGCCCTCGCGAGCTTCGAGGCGATCCTCCTGGGCGGGCTGCCCGATCAGCTGGCGCGGCTCCGCGGCGCGTTGTCGCCCGACGTGGTCACCCTCGAGTCGCTGCCCGAGGAGCTGGTGGGCCGGATGGTGGCGCCCGACGATCGCATCCGGATCCAGATCTTCCCCGCCGAGAACCTGAACGGCGAGCTGGCGCTCCGGCGCTTCGTGGAGGCGATCGACTCGATTCGACCCGACGCGATCGGCCTGGCCGTGAGCCTGGTGGAGTTCGGCCGGGTGACCGTGGAGTCCCTGCGCCAGGCGCTGGTGACGGCGATCGCGTCGATTGCGCTCCTCCTGTGGCTGCTGTGGCGCCGCTGGGAGCCGCCGCTGCTCGTGCTCGCTCCGCTGCTCCTCGGTGCGGTCCTGACCGCGGCGGCCATGGTCGGTCTGGGGATCCGCTTCAACTTCGCCAACGTGATCGTGATTCCCCTGCTCCTCGGCATGGGCGTCGACAGCGGCATCCACCTGGTCCACCGGGCGCGCACCGAGGGCCTCGCGCCCAGCGAGCTGATGGCCACGACGACCGCCCGGGCGGTGTTCTACAGCGCGATCACCACGGTCGTGAGCTTCGGCAGCCTCGCGCTGTCCTCCCATCTGGGCATGGTGAGCCTGGGGAAGACCCTGGTGGTCGGCCTCGGACTCACGCTGTTCGCGAACCTCGTGGTGCTGCCCGCCCTGCTCGCGCGAGGCGCACCCAAGGCGGAGCCGGCCCCGAGAGAGGCCGCGGACGCGACGCGGTGACCGCCCCGGCGGCTTCGGACCCGATCCGCGCCGGGATCGTGTTCGCACTGCTGGCCTACGGGGCCTGGGGCGTCGCGCCCGCCTACTGGAAGCAGCTCGAGGATCTCCCGCCCTTCGAGATCCTCGCCTATCGCGTGCTGTCGTCGGCGGTCGTGGGGCTGCTGCTGCTGACCCTGGGGCGGTCGTGGCGGGCGCTGCGCGACGCCCTCGGCATCCGCCGGGTCGCGCTGGTGCTCTCGACCACCGCGCTCATCATCGGCGGCAACTGGTTCCTGTTCCTGTACGCGGTCGTGCACGACCGGATCGTCGACACCAGCCTCGGCTACTTCCTGACGCCGCTGCTCAACGTGGCCCTCGGCCGGCTCTTCCTGGGCGAGAGGCTGCGCCTCTGGCAGGGCGTCGCCGTGGCCCTGGCGGCCGTGGGCGTCGCGCGCCTGGCCTTCGAGCTGGGCGGGCTCCCGTGGATCTCGCTGGCCCTGGGAGGATCGTTCGCGTGCTACGGCCTGCTGCGCAAGTGGGCGCCGGTGCCCTCGCTCGTGGCCTTCGCGACCGAGTCGTCGATCCTGGCGCCCCTGGCCGGCGGGTATCTCGCCTGGCTCGCCTGGACCGGGGCCGGGTCCGCGAACGCTCGCGTGGTCCTGGACGGCGCGACCGGCGCCTGGCTCGCGGGCACCGGACTCATGACCGCCGGGCCGCTGGTCTGGTTCGCGAGCGCGGCCCGCAGGCTGCCGCTCTCGGTGGTGGGCCTCTTCCAGTACATCGCGCCCACGGTCAGCCTGGGGCTGGCCGTCCTCGTCTACGGCGAGCCCTTCCTGCGCAGCCAGCTGGAAGCCTTCGGCTGCATCTGGCTGGCGCTGGCGGTGTACACCTGGGACTGGCGGCGCGCCGCCTCGGAGGTGGACCCGTGAGGAGGACGGCATGATCCGCGTCTGCGGCAGCAGGCGCACGACGCTGCTGGCGATGGTCGCCGTCTGGAAGATGCTCGCCGTCTGGCCGTGGCTCGCCCCGGGTGCCGCGGCGGACGAGGGGCCGACCGAGCGACCGCAGAGGCCCCCCGCGAGCGGCGTCCGAAGCGAGCCCGAGCTGTGTCGCCGGATCCTCGCGGACAGCGACGCCCCGCCCCTCGAGGCGCTTCGCCAGGCCGAGAACGATCGCTGGCGCGCGGCGCGGACGGCGAGCCGCCAGGGCCGCAAGCACCTGCGCCGCACCCTGGGAGGCGGTCCCTCCCTGGCGGCACGGGGCACTACGGCCGAGATCGCCGACCATCAGAGCCGCTACCACCGGGCCGTGGCCGAGGCGCGGGTCATCTGCGGCTGCCGCGAGGCGCGCAAAGACCCGCTGCGCGAGGACTGCGACGCCGCGTTTCGCGCGCTCCAGGCGCGGCCGGGCTTCGCCCCGCCCCAGCCCTGAGGGCGGGCGCCGAGCCGGCCCTCAGGTCGAGCTCGAGGCCGTCACCGCCGAGGGCCCGAGGTCGATACGCCTCTCCTCGCAGCCGTAGGCCTTGGGTGTGAGCTCGACGACGCTGTGCAGGGGGATGGACACGTACGGCGTGCGATCCACCGGCAGGCCCTGGAAGTAGGAGTAGAGCGCCCGAAGCACGGCCTGGTGGCCGATGATGAGGACGGGCGTGCGCTGGCGCTCGGCTTCGATGATCACCCGGTCGACGCGCTGGATGACGTCCTCGTAGGACTCGCCCCTCGGATAGCGGTAGCGGAGCTTGTCGCGCCTTCGCCCCTCCCACTCGTGGGGCATCAGGCGCGCGATCTCCTCGTAGCTCATGCCGTCGCAGATGCCGGCGTCGATCTCGTCGAGGCTGCGCCAATGGGACACGTCGCGCTTCAACGGCTCCGCGGTCTGGATCGTGCGGACCAGGGTGCTGGTCCAGACCTCGAGCGGGGCCTCGCGGCCGAAGGTCTCCTCGACGTGTCGGGCCAGCCGCTCCGCGTACTGTCGGCCCCCGGGCGAGAGGGCGGAGTCGCCGCCGATCAGGCCCTTCACGTTGTAGATGCTCTCCCCGTGGCGGGTGATCCACAGCGGGCGCGAGGTCACCTGGAGGTTGGTGAGGAAGAAGACGATGCGCGCCGGCAGGTAGCCGTCGATCTCGTTCATCACCACGCGCCGTCCGCGGTCGATGATCTTGAGGAAGCTGCCCTCGTCCTCTTCGAGGGTCTCGTAGACCTGCTCGTAGTGGGCGATCCGCGCCCGGAAGTCGGCGACCGCGGCTTCGGGCTCCATGTGCACGTAGTCCGGCGAGGAGAGCTTCGTCTCCCGCACGTTCGCCTCGATGACGTGCTCCTCGTCGTTCACGATCTCGATGAACACGACCCCGAGCCCCGAGTCGGCGCAGCGCCGCCGGATCTCGGCTCTCCGCTCGCGGCTGCTGTTGGTCGCGTCGAAGATGGCGACCCGTGCGTCGCCGCGCAGCCAGGCGAGCGCCTCCTCGAGGGTGGCCGTGGCCACCTCGTGGCGCAGCCGCTCGGCGGCGACGTTGAACGGGTCGAAGAACTCCGCCGGCTGCTGGGCGCCGAGCTTCTCCCGGCGATGGGCGCCCACGTTGAAGACCCGCGTCGGGTAGCCCAGCCACGACAGATAGCCGGCCAGCTTGCGGGCCGTGTAGGTCTTGCCCCGGGCCGGGAGGCCGACCATGACGAGGACGTAGCGCTGTCCCTTGCCGCCGGTGAACACCCGCTCAGCCCGCCGCCGGGTCCCCGTCGGAGGTCCGGCCGAACAGATGGGCGCGCGCTTCGTCGTCCGGGCCCGCGAAGACCGCGCGTCGCAGGGTGCGGCCCACGTCGTAGCCCCGCCGCAGGGCCGGGCGCTCCTTCAGCGCGTCGTACCAGCGCCGCACGTTCGGGAAGTCCCCGAGCTCGATGCCCTGCTGCTTGTAGGTGAGGACCCAGGGCCAGATGGCCATGTCCGCCACCGAGTAGTCTCCGGCCACGTGCTCCCGGTGGGCCAGCCGCCGGTCGAGGACTCCGTAGAGGCGGTCCGCCTCGCGGCGGTAGCGGTCGATCGCGTACTCGACCTTCTCGGGGGCGTAGAGCTTGAAGTGCCCGTGCTGTCCCAGCATCGGCCCCAGGCCGCCCATCTGCCACATCAGCCACTGCACGGCCTCATAGCGCTCCCGCGCAGGCGCCGGCAGGAAGCGCCCCGTCTTCTCCGCGAGGTACAGCAGGATCGCGCCGGACTCGAAGACGGACAGCGGCGCTCCGCCACCCAGCGGCTCGTGGTCGACGATGGCGGGCATGCGGTTGTTGGGGCTGATCGCCAGGAAGTCGGGCTCGAACTGCTCGCCGCGCCCGATGTTCACCGAGACGATGCGGTAGGGAAGCTCCATCTCCTCGAGGGCGATGCTGATCTTCCAGCCGTTGGGCGTCGGCCAGTAGTAGAGGTCGATCATGGGGTCCTCCCGGGGCCGATGATAGCGGCGCCCGCTCGGGGGGCCTTGTCAGGGCGGGGCCGCGCCGTCGGCGATCCAGGCCCGGACCCACTCGATCTCCTCCTCGGAGAGGGAGTCGTTGGGCGAGGGCGGCATGGGGTCCACCTCGTCGACCAGTCGCTCGAAGAGCGGCGATTCGTCGGGCTCGTCCGCAACGACGTAGTCCTCGTCCTCGGCGAGGAACTCGAGGTCGGTGACGAAGTCGAAGGCTCCGTTCATGTCCTCGTGGACGCCTTCGCGGTGACATCGGGCGCAGCGGCTCCGGAAGACGTGCAGGGCCCGCGATCCGGGCTCCGCGTCCTCGCCCGGCCGCTCCTCCTCGGCCAGGACGAGGTCCACCCATTCGAGGATCGTCGCACGCTCCGCGGACGAGAGGGCGGCGGTCGGGTGGGTCAGCCGGTAGAGGCGGGGCGGCATGGTGTCGTCGAGGAGCGCGGTCCGGAGTCCGTGGAGCTGGCCCACGCCCGACGGCCCGAACCCATCGCCCGAGGCCAGGAAGACGTCGGGGACCGAGAGATCCAGGCGCTGTCGGCCCCACTCCACGTCGCGTCGCACCCACTCGCCCACGAGCGGGAGCCGGGCGTACCACGGGGGCTCCACCTCCGCGTGGTGGCAGTCGAGGCAGCGGGTCTCCAGGATCGGATAGATGTCGGTCCGGTACCGGGCGGCCGCGGGCGTGGCCGGCAGGTCGGCGGCTCGGGGAGGGGAGGGCGCCTGGCGTTCACAGCCCGGGAAGGCGGCCAGGCCGAGGGCCAGCGCCAGCAGCGCGGCCCGCCGGGCCCGGCTCGCTGAGCCCGTCCATGAGCGGCTCATGGACCGGCTCACGGGCCGGCTTTCGCTGCGGCTCGCGGAGTGGAGGCCGCGACGAGCCCGGATCGGCGGTGTCCCCGTCTTCGCGCCGCGCACGTCCCGTCCCACCTTCGCTCTCCGCACCCGCACCGCTCTCCCAGCCTAGACGAAAGCCGCTCGCCGCGCCGATCACGCCGCCGCGCGCTCGGGCGTCGCGATCGCCGTCTGCCAGCGGCCCGAGCGGAAGCGCAGGGTGAGCATCGTCGACTTCACGATGTAGTCGAAGATCAGCGCGGCGTAGACCCACTCGACCGAGAGCCCGAGCCAGGTGAACGCGGACGCGATGGTGATGCGTACGCCCAGCAGACCGGTCATGACCGTGATCATCGGGAAGCGGGTGTCGCCCGCCCCGCGGAGCGCTCCGCCCAGGGTGAACTCGATGGCCATCAGCGGCTGCACGGCGCCGAGGATGTAGATGAACACCACCGTCAGCCGGATGACCTCCGCGTCCTCGATCAGCATCGACGCGATCCAGTGGCTGCCCAGCACGATGGAGATGCCGAGCAGCGCCATGGCGAGCATCGCCATGCGCACGGCGCGCCAGCCGCTGCGCGCCGCGCCCTGGGGATCGCCCGCGCCGAGGTGCTGGCCCACCAGGGTCGAGGCGGCGATGGAGAAGCCGAAGCCCACCACGAAGGAGAACGACAGGATGGTCACGCCGATGCCGTAGGCCGCGTAGGGCTCGGTCCCGTAGAGCGCCACGATCCAGAGGAACGCGATGAAGCCGCCCTGGAAGGCGCCCTGCTCGAGGCCCGCCGGGTAGCCGATGTGCAGGAGCTGGCGGATGCGCGATCCCGAAACGGCGCCGCCGGGGTGGAAGGGGATCCGCAGTCCGCCTCCGATCCACAGCGCGACCGAGATCACGGCGCCCACGCCGAAGGCGGATCCACCGGCGATCGCGGCCCCCGCCACGCCGAGCTCCGGGAAGCCGAAGCGCCCGAAGACGAGCCCGTAGGCGAGGAACACGTTGACGACGTTGGTGACGGCGCCGATCCAGAGCGGTGTCATGGTGTCGCCGGCCGCGCGCAGGGCGGCGCCCACGGAGAACGCCACCGCAAAGGCCACGTTGAACACGCTGATCCAACGGATGTAGGTGGTCGCGAGGCCGAGTGTCTCCTCGTCGAGGCGGAAGATGCCGGCCAGCTCCCGCGCGAAGAACACGCCGGGGATGGTCGCGACCAGCGCGACGCCGAGGCACACCACCAGCGACGCGCCGGTGACCCGCGCCGCTTCGTCGTGGTTGCCTGCCCCCCAGGCGCGGGCGACCAGCGCGGCGGTCCCTGCGGTCACGGCCATCAGCACGGCCTGCAGCACGAAGAAGATGCGGTGTCCGGTGGTGAGCGCGGCGACGGCCGGCGCGCCGAGGGCGCCCACGATCTTCGTGTCGATCAGGTTGACCGTCGAGTAGAGGAGGTTGCCGACGATCGCCGGCCAGGCCAGCTCCCAGATTCCGGCCGGGCTGAACGGCTTGGCGGACTGGGACATGGCGCGGGACTCTCCCTCGGCCGCGCAGGCTCTTTGGCCAGGGGCCTGCGTGTGCTGCTCGGCTCTGCGGGGCGCGCGGAGGTCGACGCCGCAGCGGAAAGACGGCCCGACGGCGTCGGCGGGCGCGCCCAGTGTAGGCGCGCTCGCCGACGCCCGCCCGCGGGCGGGACAGCTGGTATGCTCCGCGGCCGCCCGCCCGGATCGGCGGGCCGAGGGGCCGGCGGGCTCGTCGAGCGGCGGGCTCGGGGGCCAGCGGGCTCGGGGACCAGCGGGCTCGGGGGAGGACGCGCGTGGAGACGATCAGCGAAGTCAAGTGCTTCGGCGGGGTCCAGGGGGTCTATCGACACGCCTCGGAGGCGATCGGGAGCGACATGGAGGTGGCCGTCTACCTTCCGCCCCGCGCCACCGAGTCGCCGGTCCCCGTCGTCACCTATCTCTCGGGGCTCACCTGCACCTGGGAGAACGTCACCACCAAGGCCGGGGCCCAGCGCTATGCCGCCGAGCACGGCCTGGCGCTCGTGTGTCCCGACACCAGCCCCCGCGGAAGCGACCACCCGGGCGAGCACGACGACTGGGACTTCGGGAGCGGCGCCGGCTTCTACGTCGACGCGACGCGGGAGCCCTGGTCCAGCAACTACCGCATGTACACCTACGTGGCCGAGGAGCTGCCCGCCTTCGTCGCCGCCAACTTCGCCGTCGATCCCGAGCGCCAGGGCATCACCGGCCACTCCATGGGCGGTCACGGAGCGCTCACGCTCGCCTTCCGGCACCCCGAGCGCTACCGCTCGCTGTCGGCTTTCGCGCCCATCGTGGCGCCCTCGCGCTGTCCCTGGGGCGAGAAGGCCTTCGGTGCGTACCTGGGAGACGACCGCGAGGCCTGGCGGGCCCACGACGCCTGCGAGCTGGCCGCCCACGCCGGCTGGTCCTCGCCCATTCTCGTGGACCAGGGCGACGCCGACCCCTTCCTCGAAGAGCAGCTGAAGCCCGGGCTGTTCCGGGAGGCCTGCGCGGCGGCCGGAATCCCCCTGGAGCTGCGCCTGCAGCCGGGCTACGACCACAGCTACTACTTCATTGCGAGCTTCATGGGCGATCACCTGGCCCACCACGCCCGGCTCCTCGCCGGCTGATCATCCGGGTCGATGCGCGGCGTTCGCGCTTGACCGTCCGGGTGAGGTGGCGGAAGAATCGGTCTGGGGAGGAGACATGGCGACGCAACCCACGAATCCGTCCATCCGACTGCTCGAGGGATCGTTCTACACCGACGATCCGCTCACCCACTACGCGTGGATGCGCGCCAACGCGCCCGTGTACCGGGACGAGCAGGGCGGTGTCTGGGGGGTGGCCCTGCACGAGGACGTGATGGCCGTCTCGAAGACGCCCCAGCTCTTCTGCTCGGGCCAGAGCAGCCGGCCGGACGCTCCCGCGATCCCCTCGATGATCAACATGGACGATCCCCAGCACAAGCGCCGCCGGAACCTGGTGAACCGGGGCTTCACGCCGCGGCGGGTCCAGGACCACGCCCGGAAGATCCGCGCCATCTGCGACGGCCTCATCGATTCGGTGGCGGAGAAGGGCCAGTGCGACTTCGTCCACGACCTGGCGGCGCCGCTTCCCATGATCATCATCGGCGACATGCTGGGGGTCGCGCCCGAGGATCGGGACAAGCTGCTCCGCTGGTCGGACGATCTGATCGCCGGGACCAACGCGTCCGCGGACCCGGACGTGGCGGGCCGCGCGCTGTCCGCCGCCACGGAGTACATGCAGTACGCCCTCGAGGTGATCCGGGACCGGCGCGAGCGGCCGCCGGGCGACGATCTGATGAGCGTCCTGGTCCACGCGGAGATCGAGGGCGCGCGCCTCGACGACGAGGCGCTGATCCAGGAGAGCCTGTTGATCCTGGTGGGCGGCGACGAGACCACGCGCCACGTGATCACCCAGGGCATGGAGGCCCTGATCCGCCATCCCGACCAGCGCGCCCTGCTGGCGCGCGAGCCCGAGCGCATCCCGACGGCGGTGGAGGAGATGCTCCGCTGGGTGACGCCCATCAAGAACATGAACCGGACCGCGACCGCCGACACCGAGCTGCGCGGCCAGAAGATCCGCGAGGGCGACAAGCTCCTGCTCCTCTACCAGAGCGCGAACCGCGACGAGCGCGTCTTCGACGCGCCGGACCGCTTCGACGTCCGGCGCGATCCCAACCCCCACGTGGCGTTCGGCGGCTACGGAGCCCACTTCTGCCTGGGCGCGAGCCTGGCGCGGCTGGAGCTGCGCATCATGTTCGAAAGGCTGCTGGCGCGGATTCCCGAGATGGAGCTGGCCAGCGAGGCGCCGCTGCCCCTGCGGCCCTCGAACTTCATCGTGGGCATCGAGCGCATGCCGGTGCGCTGGGACCCCGCCCGGGTGGCGCCGGCTCAGCCGACGTAGACGTCGCCGCCCCGCACCTCGACGGGGACCGGGTCGAGCCGGTCGCCGGCGCAGGGACCGCGGACGCAGTGGCCGTCGTCCGGGCGGAAGAGGGCGCCGTGGGTGGCGCACACGAGGTGTTGGCCCTCGCGGTCCATGAAGTGGTCCTGGACCCAGTCGAGGGGGGTTCCTCGATGGGGGCAGCGGTTGCGGTAGGCGCGCAGGCGATCGCCCCGTCGCCAGATCAGGACCCGGAGCGGCCGACCGGCGTCGCCCGCAGTCGTCTCGGCCCAGGCCGGGACCTGGAAGCCTCGGGCCTCTCCGTCGGGAATCGCGTCCACTCTGCACACGCGCACGCTCATGGCGCGCCAGCATAGGCGGCCCGCCACGCCGTCGCCCCGGAGCCCGGAGCGCCCCGACCCGACGGGGGGCGGGCCGGGGCGCCGGTTCGCGGGGGCTCGGTCGTCGGGCGGCGGCCGGGAGGAATCAGCCGCGCCGACGGACTCCCACGCGGGTGATCAGCAGGCCCAGGCCGAAGACCGCGGCCGCACCCGGCTCCGGGACCGGGGCTTCGCTCACCACGGCGCCGATGTCCATGCCCCAGGGCTTGTAGCCGTCGCCCGGGTTCCCGAGGCCCTCGTTCGCCCAGTTGTTGCCCCAGGCGCGGAGCGTCGTGCCGTCGAAGCCGTTGGCCGGACCGGCGAAGGTGTGGTTCCAGAAATGGAAGGTCCCGTAGTTGGTCTCGAGGTAGCTGTCGAACTCCTGGGACTCGCCGCTGAAGTCGAAGACCCCGCCCGTCACCGAGAGCGTGTTGCCGCTGGCCAGGGCGATGTCCCCGGTGATGCCTTCGATGCGCAGCCCGTCCCGGAGGCCCGTGAGCGACCCGCTCATCGCGTCCTCGAACGACCCGTTCATGCAGAACTGGTTGTCCCCGATGAAGCTGCAGGCCGCTTCGGCGGAGTGCAGGGTGCTGAAGCCGAAGCCGCCCTCGCTTCCGCTCTGAAGGGTGATGTCGACGATGCTGCCGGCGGTGGCCTGGCCCGCGAGCAGCAACATCGCGAACAGCGTGGCCGTCGAGGTCGTTCGGTGGTTCATGGCGTCCTCATTCATGGCACCCGAATGGCGGGTCGGTGGGCCGGGCTGCGGACGTCCCCGGGGCGCTGCGGCCTGGGCGTCTCGGGGTCCCGGAGCCTCCTCCGGTCTGGGAAGTGAGTGCAACGTTTTCACCACAGGTGACGCGCTGCCCGTCCAGAGGGATTTCGCGCAGGAATCCCCCTCGGGGCATCACTCCGTGCGCTCATGACCTCGGGTGATGGCTCGCCAGGTCCCGGCTGCCGGCTCCGGAGTCCGGAGCCCCGGGAGGCGGCCCTGGCGGACCCTCCCCGGTCGCCCACACCACGAAGCGCTCCGGACCGCCGGGTGGGGCCCAGGCGCCGAAGGGAAAGCAGGTCACGAGGGCCAGGGAGGAGCGACCGGCGGCGACGAGGGGGTCGGGGTCGCGCTCCAGGACGACCCGGGACTCCGTGACCCGGTAGCGGCGTGGGGGGCGACCGGGCGCCGTCACGAGCAGCGTCTCGCCGGGCTCGAGGGAGCGCAGGAAGGCGAAGTGGGTGTCCCGATGCCCGGCGATCACACCGTGGCCGTCGGCGCCGGGCAGGGCCGTACCCGTCCAGTGGCCCGGTCCGAAGGCGAGGCTCGAGCCCGAGGCGCCGGCCAGCACGATGAGGTCCACGCCGAGCCGCGGGACCTCGAGCCGGGCGACCGGCCAGGTGTCCGCCCAGGGCCACGGCCGGGGCCGGGGCTCACCGGCCAGGGCGCGCTCCCAGGCGTGCCCGAGCAGCCACTGGGCGGCCGCGGCCTTGGCCGGGATCCAGGCGCCGCGGGCCAGCAGGGCGAGGCCGGCGAGGGCGGCCAGGACCACCACCGCCCGGCCCGCGACATCGGCTCCCGGCCGCAGGCGGGGCCGGCCCCCGCGCGCTCGCCTCAGCACCGGGCGCTCCGTCGGGCGAGCCAGGCGCCGCCGGCTCCGGCGAGGCTGCAGAGCAGGAGTCCCGCCCGCACCAGCAGGGGCCCCGGCGTGGCGCCGGCGGGCAGCACGCCGATCATCTCGAGGGCCGGGTCGCTCCCGCTGACCCACGGAGCGTGGGCCGCGCTGCGCGCGTTGGGTGCCGACGGAGGCCGGCGCGGGCTCCGGTCCACGGCGACGAGGCTGGTCCGGCTGGACACGATCTGGTGTCGCAGGGCCGTCGCCAGGACCTCGCGTTCGACCTCGCTCGGCGAGGCGCCCGCGGCCAGTGAATCGGTGAGCGCCTGGATCTTGTGGCGGGCGAACAGTCGCGCGATGCCGCGGGCCTCGCGCTGGGGCGCCAGCGCGGTCCGCCATTCGACGCTCCGGCCTTCGACCCGACCGCGCAGGACCAGATCGCCGACGCTCCGCGGGACGAGGGCCGTGGCCACGACCGGCTCGCCGGCGTGGAGGTCCGGGAGCTTCGGCGGCCACATCTCGACCGGGTCGTGGAACCGGAGCTCGAGATCGGTGACGACCGGGGACTCGAGCTTTTCGAAGAGGCGGCCCAGGCGTTCCCCGACCTCGCTGCGCGCGGCGACGAAGGTGACGCTGCCGCGCCCGATGCGCGCCGCCGCCCGCATGAAGGCGCCGTTGGGGGCGGAGCCGATCGCGACCGCGTGGAAGCGCGTGGCGCCGAGTCCTCGGGAGAGCCGTGCGAGGAGCGCCTCCTCGTCGGGCGCGGCGCCGTCGGACACGAACACGACCTGGCGCAGCCGCCGCTCGTCCCGCTCTTCGGGGCCGCGGGTCAGGACGGCGTCGAGGGCGGCGGCGATGTCGGTCCCGCCCCGCGCCTCGAGGCCCGCCACGAAGCGCTGCGCCGCTTCGAGGTTCGAGGCCGTGGCGGGGCGGAGCTCCCCGAACAGGGCGTCGGCCTCCTCGGCGAAGGCCACCACGTCGAACCGCTCGCTCGGGCGCAGGCGGGAGAGGGCGGCGGCGAGCGCCACCCGGGCGTGGCGGATCGGAGCGCCGGCCATGGAGCCCGAGGTGTCGATGGTGAGCACCAGGTCCCGGTCCGCGCCCATGGCGGGTGAGGTCTCGCCGCGCTCTCCTCGTGGGTCCGGCTCTTCTCCTCGGCCGCGTTCTCCCCGACCACGCTCTCTCTCACTACGAGGTGGCAGCAACATCATCAGCAGCGCCGTCTCCCCCTCCGCGGTGGTCTCGGCGAGCAGGCGCCAGAGCGGGCGGTCCTGTCTCCGCCAGCGCCAGGCGAGCTCGAGGTCGCGATCTCCGCGGGCGGTCGTCCCGAGCCGCACGTGGTCCGACGCCAGGGCCTCGGTCTCGAGGGCGTGGGTGGGCGAATCCAGGGCCTCGAGCGGGAAGCCCGCCTCGAGATCGATCCGGATCTCGACGGCCGGCGTCCGGGGCTCGGAGGCGCCCGACGTCGCGGCTCCATCGGCGGCCGGCGCGTCCGTCGCCGCTTCGGTGTGGTGCGGGGCCGCCAGCGGCAGTCGCCAGCGCAGCCCGTCGGACTCCGGACGCAGCCACTCCTGGTACTCGATCGCCACCTCGACCTCGCCGTGGGGCTCGATGGCGGAGACCGCCGTCCGGAACCAGTTCGTCCGGTCCTGCTCGAGGAGCGCGGCGCGCCGTCCGGCGTCGCGGGCGCGCTCGTAGCGGGCGCGGGCCGCACGCCGCTCCTCGATCCGTCCCACGATCAAGCGCTCGCCCGAGCGCACGCGCAGGCTGTCCACGGCCGCGCCCTCGGGCAGCGGGAACGCGTAGACGGCGTCGAGCCAGCGGTCGGCGGGGTTGCGAAAGCGCTGGACGACGCGTGTGCGCACGATCACGCCGGTGATCCGCGCCTCCACCCGCGAGGAGATGCGCGGCGCGGGACCGGCCGACTCGCCCGCGAGCTGGAGCTGGCCCGCGCCGCGCGCACGGGTCGCGATCGGAAGATCGGCCAGCACTGGTCGGGGACCGGCCGACGCCGCGAGGACGCAGGCGACCCCCCAGGCCGCCGCCAGCGATCCGCTGGCCCCTCTCGCGGTTCGCGAACCTGCGCGCTGGTGATGCCGCATGCGTCTCTCCCTCCCCCGCGCGCCGGTGAGCGGCGTCGCTTCTCGCCGGGTCCGCGTCGGCCGGTCCCCGTGGCAGGGAGCAAAGCGCCCGGCGGCGGCGCTCGCGTGGACGGGATGGGGCGATCCGGTGAGCCGATGTGGCGCGGATCGGGCGGCGTTCCCCGGCGCCGCGAACCGGAGGGCCCGCCGCAGTGTCGATGGTTCGAGACAGGGCGCGCGAGTCGGCGCGCGACCGATCGGGGCCGCTCGGTCCCCGTCGGCGGCGGCGGCCCGCGCCAGCCCGGGGAGGCGAGCCGGTGAGCGCAGCGAGTCTGGAGACGATCGGGACCCCCCCGGTCGCGCCCGAGTGCCCGGGGTCGGGTCGGGTCGCGATCGTGGACGACGAGCCGGGGGTGCGCGACGGCGTCGCCCTGGCCCTGGGGCGGTCGGGCTATCGGGTCGAGCGCTACGCCGACGGCGAGAGCGCCTGGGAGGCGTTCGCCGAGCGGCTTCCGGACCTCGCGATCCTCGACATCCTGATGCCCGGGATCGACGGACTGGAGCTGTGTCGAAGGCTGCGGGCCCGCTCCCGGGAGCTGCCCATCATCTTCCTCAGCAGTCGCGACGAGGAGTTCGATCGCGTGCTCGGCCTCGAGGTCGGGGCCGACGACTACCTCGGCAAGCCCTTCTCGAGCCGGGAGCTGATGGCGCGGGTGCGGGTCCTGTTCCGAAGGCTCGACCTGACGCGGGAGCGCGCCCCCCGGAGCGAAGCGGCGGAGAAGCGTCTCCAGATCGACGCCCTGGAGCTCGACCTCCAGCGCTACACCGTGGCCTGGAACGAGCGCGAGGTGGCGCTCACCGTGACCGAGTTCCTGCTGCTGCGCTCGCTGGTCGCCCGGCCCGGCGTGGTCAAGACCCGCCTGGCCCTCATGGAAGAGGCGTATCCCCACGACGGATTCGTGAGCGAACGCACCATCGACAGCCACATCAAGCGCATTCGTCGCAAGTTCGAGGGGGTCGAGCCCGACTTCGCCGCCATCGAGACCGTGCACGGCCTGGGCTACCGCTATCGGGTGAGGCGCGCGCCGGTCTCTTCCAGCGCCGGCTCGCGGCGGATTCCGAACGGGTGAGCGCCCGGCGCGGCGGAGCGGGCTGGCGCCGTGTCCTCCACGGGCTCTGGCCCAGGCTCTTCGCGTTCAACTGCCTGCTGGTGTTCGTGCCCGTGGCGGGGCTGCTCTTCCTCGATGCCCACGAGCGGGCGATGCTGGCGGAGCAGGAGCGCGCGATGGTGGGCATCGGCCGGGTCCTGGCGGCATCGCTCGCGGCGGCGCCGGCGTTCGATCCCGCCGCCATCGAGCGGACGCTGCGGGCCCTGAATCGCGGCACCGGGGCGCGCATCCGCGTGCTCGACCCGCACGGTCGTGTGCTCGCCGACTCGAGCGCCCTGGGACCCCGGGGCGGAGCGCCGCCGGCAGCGGGGAGCCCGGCTCGGGATCGCAGCGACGAGAGCTGGCTCTACCGCATCGCCGCGGCCCCGGTGCGCTTCGCGCGCGGGCTGCGCGGCGGCGGCTCCTCCCTCGAGAGCGCCGAGGTCTACGCCGCGGCCGCCGCCGCGGGCGCGCCGCTCGACGGGCACGAGGTCCGCGCAGCCCTGGCCGGGCGCTACGGCGCCGCCGCGCGGCTGTCCGCCGGCGGCCAGCGGTCGCTGACCCTGTACAGCGCGCTCCCGGTGGTGCGCGAGGACCGGGTGCGCGGCGCCGTGCTGGTCTCGCAGTCCACGTGGCGCATCCTGGGTGCGCTGCACGCGCTGCGCCTCGAGGTCGCCCGGGTGGGCCTCGCATCGCTGGCGGCGGCGGTCGCGCTCTCGCTGCTGCTGGCCCGGACCATCGCCCGGCCGCTGGGGCGCTTGCGAGACGAAGCGGAGCGGCTGCTCGACCGGTCGGGCCGGTTGCGCGGACGCTTCACGGCCTGCGGGCGCGACGACGAGATCGGTGCCCTGGCCCGCAGCCTGGAAGCCCTGCGCGCGCGCCTCGACGAACGCGTGGGCGCCATGGAGCGCTTCGCCGTCGAGCTCGACCACGAGCTCAAGAACCCGCTGGCGTCGGTGCGCAACGCGGCCGAGCTGTTGGCCGAGAGCGAGCGCGCCGACGAGCGCCGGCGGCTGGCCGCGTGGATCGAGCGCGACGTCGCTCGCATGCAGCACATCCTGGGCGGAGTGCGCGAGATCGGGCGGCGCGACGCGGGACGGGAGGCGGAGCCCGGCGAGCCCGTCGACCTCGTGGCGCTGCTGGCCGCTGTGGCCGAGGGCTTCCGGCGGCGCGGAGGGCCGGAGGTCCGTCTGCGACCGCCGGGCCCGCCGGCCCGGGGCCACCCGGGTCCGTGGGTGGCGGCCTGTCCCGAGAGCCTGTGTCAGGTGCTCGAGAACCTCATCGAGAACGCAGCCAGCTTCGGCGGCGACGCGGGCGTGGACATCGAAGTCGAGGAAGCGGCAGGGCAGGTGCGCGTGCGGGTCCTCGATCGCGGTCCCGGCATCCCGGCCGCGCAGCTTCCGCGGATCTTCGACCGCTTCTTCAGCCAGAGGCCGAGCACGGGTCCCGCCGCCGCGGGGGCCCACGTGGGGCTGGGCCTCTCGATCGCCCGGGCGATCGTGGAGGCCTGCGGAGGACGCATCGAGGCTCGCAATCGACCCGGCGGAGGAGCCTGCTTCGAGTTCAGTCTGGGGACCGCGACGGGAGGGATGGGTGCGCGGTCACGGCCGCGAGACGCGGCAGCTTGATGGCGCGGTCGATCCGCGATTCAGGAACGGCGTCTCGCCTGGGGACTCTTCTCGCGCAGCACCAACCACGCGAAGGCCAGAAGCGGGAACACCAACAGGAGACCGAGATCGTTCACGGCTGTCCCTCCCTCCCCGGTGTGGGCCACACACTTATCCGCCAGCCCCCGTCCACTTTCCGTGACCCGGCTCACAATGGTGGCGGCCGTCCGCGAATCGATCTTGAATGAATCATCGAATGAGGGGGAAGGCCCTCGTTCTAGTCCCGCAGAAACTCGATCGCATCCTCTGCGTCGTGACGGACGTCCGGGTCGGGGTGATCGAGCAACGGCTCCAGCTGCGCGATCACCGACTCGTCGCCCGCGAACTCGAGCGACTCGATGGCGGCGCGGACGACCACGACCTCGCGATCGGCCAGGGCGGCCAGCAGCGCCTGGACCCCCGCGAAGCCGCGCGCGTCCTCCAGCTGCTCGGCCGCCGCGGCGCGCACCGCGGGATCGCCGTCGTCGCGCAGCACATCGATCAGGGCGCGCAGGCCCGCGCCCTCGGGCTCGATGGCGCGAATGGCCGCTACTCGCTCGTCGCGGCTGCCGCGCTCGAGTGTCGCCAGCGCCTCCTCCTGGGAGAGGGTCTCCGCCTCGTCGTCGTCGCGATCGGGGGCGTCGTCGTCGAAGCCGTGGGATCGGGCCGCCTGTCCCGCCGGCGCCCGCGCCGCGGGCCGCGGACTGCGGTCGGCCGCAGCGCGACCGGGGAGGGCTCCGACGGTGAGCGCGACCAGTCGCACGGCGTCGCCGTCGGTGGGCGCGAACGACGCCCGGAAGTCGCTGCCGCGCAGCAGCGACGGGAGCGCGCGCGGCAGGTCCGGTGCGTCGACCGCCACCGCGACCGGGGTCCGGCGCGAAGCGGCGTCGGCCTCGAGCGCCACGCCCATGCGTACGGCGATCTCGTCGAGCACGGCGCCGAGGGGCGCGCGGTTCGCCTCGATGCGCACGAAGTCGTGGGTGATCTCGATGCGGTGCTCGCCTTCGGCCAGCCCGGTGTGCGCCGCCGACCCCGCCTCCGACGACGCCGGGGTGGCGAGCGGTCGGCGCGGCTCGGCTTCGCCGCACCCGAGCACGCCGAGCACCGCGAGTGCGAGAAGGCTCGCTGCAGCGCGGGGCGCGAACCCGGTGGCACCGCGGGGCGCCGGGCCGACGTCCGACTGCCGGACCCGTCGCGCGTTTCTGGACCTCGTGTGCACGACCTCCTCCTCGGGACCGGGCGCCCGTGCGGCGCGCCCGTCGGCGGGCATTGTAGCCGGCGCCCCGGGTGGGGGACGAGGCGATCAGGCTGCGAGCGACTCCTCGGGCGGCGCGGTGGCGACCGCGGGACGCTCGAGCAGGCGCGCCACCGTCTCGAGCGCAGGCCCCGCGAACAGCAGGCTCCAGTGGTTGGCCTGCGCCAGGCAGAGGTTGTGGTGGGAGTCGGAGGGTGCGATGCGCGCATGCTCGGGCTTCACGAGCACGTCGCGACCGCCGGCGACCGAGACCAGCCTCGATCCACCGGGCGTCGACAGGGCGTCGAGCTCCGCGAGCAGCGCCGAGCCCGGACACATCTGGTGCAGGGCCGGCCGTCCTCCGCCCAGGATCCAGGACGCGAAACGGGCCACCGGAGCTCCGCGATGGGGGGTGCCCAGGGTCACGACCCGGGCGATGCGTCGGCCGCGGTCGATGCGCTTCAGCCAGTAGGCGGCGACGAGTCCGCCCATGGAGTGCGCGACCACGTCCACCGGCGGCTCGAGGCCCGCCGGGTCCAGGCGTTCCAGCTGCTCGGACAGGACGGCGGCGCTCGCGCGCAGGTCCTCGCGCCCGGGGCTGATGGCCCAGCGCAGGGTGGGGCGCCCGAGACGTCGGTGCAGGTGGCTCGCGAGCGGGCCCATGACCCGGGGAGACGAGGCGAACCCGTGGAGCAACAGGACGCGCGCCCGCTTGCGGGAGCCGGCCGCTTCCCGGCGCCGGTCGACACGTCCTTGGATGACCCCGAGCTCGCGCATGCTCCGCTCCCGGACCGCCGGAGCGCGGCGGCCTCCCAAGAACGCGGAAAATGCCCGCGAGAGGGGCAAGCGAATCGACGCGCTGGGATCAGAGGGAGTCCAGGTGATCGGTGAGGTTGAAGCTCAGCAGGCCCGGCTCGGGCTCGATCACGAGCTCGCTCACGGCGCAGTTCGCCATGACCCGACCCCAGCGGCGGTAGTCGCCTTCCAGCAGCTCGGCCAGCGCCATGCTCAGGGCCCCACCGTGGGTCACCACGATCACCCGCTCCCCCCGGTGGGCGTCGTGGATCCGGCGCAGGGCGCCTCCGAGCCGGTCGGTGACCGCCCGCGGCGACTCCCCACCGTGGGGGCGGAAGTGCTCGTCCCGCTTCATGTGGGTCCAGAGCTCGTGGGTCTCGAAGAGCTCCTTGTAGGTCTTGCCCTCCCAGCGGCCGAGGTCGAACTCGACCAGCTCGGGGTCGATCCGGACGGAAAGCTCGAGGCGCCCGCCGATGGCGCGCGCCGTGTCGTGGGTGCGAGACAGCGGGCTCGAGTAGAGCGCCGCCGACTCGGGGTGCCGCTCGACGAGATACTCGGCGACGGACGCCGCCTGGCGCCGGCCCCGCTCGCTGAGCGGGGTGTCCGTCGAGCCGTGCCACACCCCTTCGGTGTTGGCGGAGGTCTCGCCGTGGCGGATCAGCGTGAGGATGGTCTGGTCGGACATCGGACCTCGAAGCATAACGCCCCGGGCGGGGCGGATGTCGGCTCGCCCGCCCCGCCCGGGACGGTCACGACCGGAAGAGCTCGTCGCGCAGACCCTCGGGTCCGGCGTCGACCAGGCTGGCCGCCGCCTCGCGCTGCTGCGCGTCCAGCTCCCTGGGCACGCGAATGCGAAGCCGCACGTAGAGATCCCCCGCCGCCGCGCCCCGCGCCGCGGGGATGCCCTTGCCGCGGAGCCTCAGGCGGGTTCCACCGTCCGTGCCCGCCGGGACCGTGAGCTTGGCGCGACCGTCGAGGGTGGGGACCTCGATCTCGGCGCCCAGCAGCGCCTCGCTGACGCTGATGGGCACCTCGATGTGGAGATCTCGATCCCGGCGCTCGAAGTGGGGATGGGGGCGCACGCGCAGGACCACGTGGAGATCGCCGTCCGCCGCGCCGTCGACCCCCACGGCTCCCTTGCCGGCGAGCCGGATGCGCCCGCCGTCGGCCACCCCGGGCGGGATGCGCACGCGAAGCGACTCCGCGGTCGGGGGCCCGCCGTCGATCCGCGGGCGCGAGACCGAGAGCCGCTTCTCGCAGCCCAGCGCCGCCTCCCGGAAATCGAGGCTCAGCTCGGCGGTGAGGTCGGCGCCTCGAGCCGCCGCGGGCCGGGCGTCCGCAGCCCGGGCCCCGCGCAGCAGGTCGTTCAGCCAGTCGCCGAACGATCCCGGGCCGGACCCGGCGAACTCGAACGCTTCGCGCGGTCCCCCCTCGAAACCGCCGGGCCCGAAGCCCGGGAAGCCGGCGCCGCGGCCGAAGGCGGCGGACATCTCCCGGGCCTTGGCGGCGTCGAAGCCGGGGTCGAGGGCGATGTCGCCGAACTCGTCGTAGTCCCGCCGGCGCTCGGGGTCGGACAACACCTGGTAGGCGCGGCCCACCTCCTTGAAGCGCTCCTCGGCGTCGTCCTCCTTCGAGATGTCGGGGTGGAGCTCGCGAGCGAGCTTGCGGTAGGCGGCCTTGATCGCCTCGGCGTCGGCACCGCGGTCGACTCCCAGCACCGCGTAGAGGTCGGGTCGGTTTCGGGCAGTGGGTTCGGCCAATCCATCCTCCAGACTTCAGCTTCCAGATCTCATCGGCGCACTCGGATCTCATCGGCGGTAGAGCCCGTCGGCTCCGGGACCGCGGGCGCGAGCCCGCCCTGCGCTCCCGGCCGGCTACGCCGCGTGCCCCAGACTCTAAGCACCGAAAGTGCGGCGTAAACCCGCTCCGGGGCTGGGAAATGCGCTCCACCCACGGGGGAGCTGATACTCTTGGGGCCGCACCGGACCGGAGGCGAAGGAGTCCCCAGTGAGCGCGCGCGAGCAATTCGATCGGATCTGTGACCAGGTTTGCGAGGAGCAGGGCTGGGGCCGCTCCGAGAACCAGATCGAGGTGAAGTTCGAGGAGGGTCGACGCCAGATCGTGTTCCTCGAGTTCTTCGACTTCGAGGGCGAGGAGCTCGTCCGGCTCTACAGCGTGATCGGCAGCGTGGAGGCGATGAATCCTCTCAAGCTGACCCAGGCCCTGCGCCTCAACTTCGGGCTGCCCCACGGCGCCCTGGCCGTGCACGCCGACGAGCTGGTGATGATCGATACGCTGATGGTCGAGGACGCCGACCCCGGCGAGATCGAGGCCTCCGCGGCCTACCTCGCCGAGACCGGCGACCACTTCGAGAAGACGATGTTCGGCTCGGACCAGCACTGAGCCCCCGAACCGGTCGAGGTCACTCGAGCAGGGCGATCAGCTCGTCCCGCGACAGGCGGGTCGCCGGGTCCGACTCCTCGACGGCCGCGCGGGCCAGCTCGCGCTTGCGCTCCTGCAGCGCGAGGATCCGCTCCTCGACGGTGTTCTCCGCCACCAGCCGGTGGACCATCACCGGTCGCGTCTGCCCGATGCGGTGGGCCCGGTCCGCGGCCTGGTCCTCCACGGCCGGGTTCCACCAGGGGTCGAGCAGGAAGATGTGGTCGGCCGACGTGAGGTTGAGCCCGGTGCCGCCCGCGCGCAGGGAGACCAGCATGACCGGCGGACCCGACTCGGACTGGAAGGCACCCACCACGGCGCCGCGGTCGCGGGTGGAGCCGTCGAGACGGACGAAGTCGATCTGCCGCTCGCGGAGGTGGGGCTCGACCAGGTCGAGCAGGCCGGTCCACTGGGAGAAGACCAGGGCCCGGTGTCCGTCCTCGTTCGCCTGCTCCAGGCGCTCGAGCAGCAGCTCCACCTTGGACGAGCGCTCCGCGGTCTGACCCGGGACCAGCGCCGCGTGGCAGGACGCCTGGCGCAGGCGCAGGAGCGCCTCCAGGGCCTCCAGCACGCTGCCGCCCGCGGCCAGGCGGGCGACCACGTCGCGCCGGGTGGCGGCGTGGATGCCGTCGTACAGCCGGCGCTCGTCGTCGTCCAGCACGCAGTGGAGGACGACATCGGTCCGCGGAGGCAGCTCCTTGGCGACGTCGCGCTTGAGTCGTCGCAGCAGGAAGGGACGCAGGCGCCGGCGCAGGTGCGCGGCGGTCTCGCGATCGCCGCCGGCGATGGGGCGGGCGTAGCGCTCCACGAAGTCCCGGCGGCCGCCCAGCAGGCCCGGGTTCAGGAAGTGGAGCTGGCTCCACAGCTCCTCGAGGCGGTTCTCCACGGGCGTGCCGGTGAGCGCAATCCGCGCCCGCGCCCGCAGGCCCCGGGCGGCGCGGGCGGACTGGCTCTCGGGGTTCTTGATCGCCTGGGCCTCGTCGAGGATCGCGGTGTCCCAGGCGACCGCCCCCAGGCTCTCGGCGTCCAGCCGGAGGAGGGCGTAGCTGGTGAGGGTGAGGTCGGCCTCGGGGTCGAGCGCGCGGCCGGGGCCGTGGTAGAGGCACACCCGCAGCGACGGCCGGAAGCGAGCCGCCTCCTCGACCCAGTTCGTCAGCACGCTCGTCGGGGCCACCACCAGCGTGCGCCCGCGGATCGCGCACAGCGCCTGCAGTGTCTTGCCGAGCCCCATGTCGTCGGCCAGCAGGGCGCCGAGCTCCGCGTCGCCGAGGAAGCGCAGCCAGTCCACACCCCGGCGCTGGTAGTCGCGCAGGGTGGCGGTGAGGTCGTCGGGAAGCGGGGCCTCGGGCACTCCGGACGCGTCTCCCAGCAGCGGAGCGAGCTTCGAGAGGGCGGGCGGCCGCGGCTGGTCCAGGTCTTCGCACAGCGCACCCAGGTCGGGCAGGACGCAGGCCGGCAGCTCGCCGTCGTCGCGGCGCGCGGCCAGGAGGTCGGCCACGCGGTCGCCGAAGCGCGCGAGCCAGTCGGCGGGCAGGGGCGCGAGACCGCCTCCCAGGAGCGGGACCCAGGCGTCGCCGTCCTGCCAGGCCCGGAGGACCGATTCGGCGGAGGCCCGGCCAGGGGTCGAGCCACGCCCGTCCGCGTCCGCCGGAGCCTTCGACTCGAAGTCCAGCGTGAATCCGCCACCGGCCACGTCGAGCCGGGGCGCAAGCGGCGGCGCCCGGAAGAACCCGCGGTGGGCGTCGCCTTCCACGCCCGACGGCCACGCCTCCAGGCGCTCGGCCATCTCGATGGCCGCCTCGCCCTCGAGCAGGCTCCGCCTTCCCGGCGCGAGGCCCAGCTCGCGCTGGGTCCGCGTGGCCAGGCGGCGCTCGGCGGCCGGGTCGCGGATCGGCAGGTCTCCCTGGATGTGCACCAGCCGGTCGGCGTCCACCCGGGCGCGCGGCGGGTCGCCGTAGACCAGGAGCGGCAGCACGCTGAGGGCGCCGCCTTCCCGGCCCACCCTCACCACGATCCGGGGCGGGACGCCGCGCGTCAGCCGGGGCAGCTTGTCGGTTCGCACGTCGACCGGGACGCGCGCTTCGAGGGAGGGGATGACCTCGCTCGACAGCTCGGCCGCACGGTCGAAGGAGTAGAAGCGGCCTTCCGGGAGCTCCGAGAGCTCGCGTCCGGTGAGGCCGCTCTCGCCGGCCACCCGCAGCCGTCGGCCGCACAGCACCACTCCGCCCGGAAAGGGGCGGGTGATGGACGGGTCCTTGATCACGCGCAGCCGGAAGCCCCCCGGCGCGTCCTCGACCACGGCCAGCGGTCGGACCCGCTCGCGGGACGGCTCGACCCGCTCGCCGGCGAGCAGCACTTCGTCGCACTCGGACAGGGCGTCGACGAGGCGCGGCCACAGGGCGCGGGGGATCGAGCCGCCCAGGCGGCTTCCCAGGACGCTCTCGACCGCGAGGTCGCCGGGCGTGGCGGCGAAGCCGGGGCCCGCGACCCGGCCGGAGGCGATGGCGTCGAGGGTGGTGGTGAGGGGGTGGACCTCGTCTCCGTGGACGATCTCCCGGAACAGCTCGAGCTGGCCCTCGGAGCCGGTTTCGATGCGATAGCGCACGCGCCCGGCGCTGCGGGCGGGCGCGGGCAGGCTCTCGCCTTGCTTGCGCGCGCGACGCAGGGCGATGGCCGCCGCGGCGACGTGTTCGCACGGGTCGTCCCGGCCCGGGCAGGTGCACTCCCACTCTTCGTCTTCGAGGTGCAGGGTGACCGTGGGCGCGATCAGGCCGCCCCGGGTGGCGACGCGCAGGACCGCCTCTTCGTCGTCGGCGTGCTCTCCGCTCACCGCGCCGGCGCGCACGAGCTCGACGCCGCGGGACCAGACGGCCGCGGAGCAGGCCTCGCGAATCGCTGCGAACCATCCCTCCATCGCGCCAAGAGTGCGCCGCCCGAGCGCCCGGCGCTACCGCGACCGGCCGGGGCGTGGGGTGCTCAGGGGGTCTGCGACGAGCCCGCGCCCCGCTCCGCCGCGAGCTCGCGTTCGAGCGCCAGCAGGCGGGTCACCAGCCCATGGATGCGGGCGAGTCTCGCCGGGTCGTCTTCGTGCCGGGCCAGCGACGACACGATGCGCGTGAGCCGCGGGGCCGTCCTGCGGCTGGCGAGCTTGGTTCCGGAGCTGGCGTCGTCGAAGAAGTCGAGGATGGCGTCGCGCAGCCTCGGATCGTCCACCAGCGGATAGGCGCGCCAGGGGACCGCCAGCAGCTGGGCCGCGCGGAAGCCCTGGCTCATGAACCCCAGGCCCCGGCCCCGCAGGCTCTCGCCCCGGTGGTTGAGCTCGAAGTACGCGATGGCCAGGGTGTTCAGCGCATCGTAGTTGCGGCGGTCGCCGGGCATGCGCTCGAGGTCGTCGCGCAGCTCCAGGAGGTTCGCCTCCTCGGTCCGGCTCGGGTCGAGGACGAGCGCGAAGAACTCCGGATAGCGCGGCCGCAGGTCGTCGAGGACGCGATCGTCGCCCACCACGTCCCAATGGGTGCCGCTTCCGGTGAGGCGATAGCGCATGGGGTCGGGCGGGGCCGACGGGCAGCCCGCGACCCAGCAGAGCGCCAG
Organism: Myxococcota bacterium; assembly: GCA_050618075.1. Lineage (GTDB taxonomy): Bacteria > Myxococcota_A > UBA9160 > UBA9160 > UBA4427 > JBNLVL01. The sequence continues at coordinate 187,752 of JBNLVL010000035.1, read as the reverse complement.
CGTCAGCCCGGTCGCCGCTGCGCGTCGTCGCGCGCCGCCCATCTCACCCCTGCTCCCGCGCCCAGGCGTCGAGCCGCTCGGCGAGGGCCGCGACGGTGTTGCGCGTCGGATCGTCGGACACCCAGTCGGAGAGCGCGCGCAGGGCGGCGCCCACCTGCGGGCCGGGTCCGCAGCCCAGCCGCTCCATCACGGCCGCACCGTCGATCGCCAGGGCCTGGCGTCTGCGCTCCCGGGCCCGCCCCTGCTCGATGCGCGACAGCGCGGCCTCGAGAGCCTGGAGGCGGCTGCGGCCATCGACGTCCGCGGGATCGTCGGCGAGCTCGAGCCGGCGCCAGGAGAGGAGCGCTTCCAGCTCGCCGGGGCCGAGCCGGCGCAGCAGCCGCCCGACCGAGGCGTCGCTCGAGGCGTGCACCCCCTGCTCGACGGGATGCTGGGCGATCAGCCGCAGCACCGTGGAGGACACCGGCTCCCCCATCCGGAGCAGCCGCAGGAAGGCCGCGGCCCGCGTCCCGTGGAGCCAGATCGCCAGTCGCAGGGCGACGCGCCGTTCGGGCGCCCCGGTCAGCGCCCCCCAGCGCGCCGCGACATCGGGACGGGCTCCGCCCGTCAGGGTCTCGTCGAGGCCCGACTCCCGGGCCAGGGCCAGTCCGGGGGCGGCGTCGTCCAGGGACAGCCAGGCCACGAGCTCCCGCCGCGCCGACAGGGCGTGCAGCGGTCGCAGGCTCGAAGCGGCCACGGGCAGGGCTGCACGCAGCTCCGCGTCCGCCGAGAGCGCCGATTCGGACACGCAGCGCAGCGCTCGGAAGATCCGGGCGGGCGCTTCGCGCAGGCGGTCGAGGGCGCTTCCCGGACAGCGCAGGCGCCGGTCCCGCCAGTCCTCGCGGCCGCCGAACGGGTCGTGGAGGTGATCGCGCTCCGGATCCCAAGCGGCGGCGTGGATCGTGAAGTCGCAGCGCGCGAGCCAGCGCTGGAGCCCGGCTTCGGGATCGATGGAGGGGATTACGTCGATGGGGCCGGCGCCGGTCGGCACCGCGAAGACGCGGCCGGCGCTGGCGATGGGAACCGCCCGGGGCAGCCGCTCGACCACGCTCGCGGCCGGGGCCGTGGTCAGCAGCTCGAGCCGGCCGCCGCCGGTCCCGACGAGCGCGCGGTGCAGGGCCTCTCCGGTGATCCAGACGCGCTGGCCTCCGCCCGCCAGCGCGCGCACCAGCGCGACCACGGGCTCGCTCAAGCCCGGGCCGTCGGACCGGCCCGGATCCGCGGCCAAGGGGGTGTGCGCCATGACGCGGGAGTCTACACCGACGTCGCCCGGAATCCGGAGCCTGCATGGGACGCGGCGAAGGGGTACACCGTCGCCGTGGCCGACCGTTCCCAGCAGTCCGATGGCTTCCGTGTGCTCGTGCCGGCGCTTCCCTGGCGCGAAGGCGAGCTGGGTCATGGCGACCGCACCGTGCGCTTCCTGCAGACCGAGCGGCGCGGCCCGCTGGCGGAGCTTCGGGTCTGGGCGGAGACGGCGGACGGGGTGCTCGAGGCGCTGGCCGAGGCGGGCTTTCCCGTTCTGGGCGATGGGCCGCGCGGCGGCGCGGGCGTCCCGGGCGGGCCGCGCATCCGCTCCGCGTCGGCTCCCGAGCGGTCGGAGTTGCCGGAGTTGCCGGAGTCGCCGGACTGGTGGCCCACGGAGCCCGTCTGGCCGGGGGGCGAGGGCGCCGCGGGCGCGCCGCCCGACCTGCTCGTGTCCAAGGCCGCCCAGCGGGCGATCGAGCGCGGCCACCCGTGGCTGAGACCCGATCCCGGCTGCGGCGACCCGAGCGTCTTCGCCCCGGGCACCCTCGTGCGCCTGCACACGGGTCGGGGCCGGGCCATGAATCCGGTCGGGCTCGCGTTCGTGGAAGGCCAGGGCGAGGTGGCGGCGCGCGTCTGGGGGCGGGGCGCCCGGCGCCCGCGCGAGGTTCCGAGCGTGGAGGCCCGGGTGGCGCGGGCCCTGGCGGCCCGCCGCAGCTTCCTGGCTCCCGGGGCCGAGACCGACGTCTACCGCCTGATCCACGGGGAGGCCGACGGACTCCCGGGCTGGTTCGTCGACCGGCTCGGAACGCGGCTGCGCGCGGTGGTGACGACCCGCGCGCTCGAGCCCCTGGCCGAGCGCATCCATGCCGCGCTCCGATCCCAGCTGGCCGGCGTGCTGGGGCCGGATCCCGCGATCGTCGAGGTGCTGTGCTTGAGACCCCGGCCCGCGGGTCGGCTGGTCGCCGTGCGCCGCGTCTCCGGTCCCGCCTTCGACGAGCCGTTCCTGGTCCGCGAGCGCGGGCTGCGCTTCCAGGTGGAGACGGGCCTGGCAGAGCCCCTGCGGCCGCACCCCGGGTTCGGGCTGTTTCCCGACATGCGCGAGAACCGCGCGCTGGCCGCCCGCCGGGCGGCCGCGGGCGGACGCTGGCTGAACCTCTTCGCCCACACCGGCGCGTTCAGCGCCGCCCTGCTGGCGGGCGGGGCCGACTCGGTGGTGAGCGTCGACCTGTCCGCGCCCTACCTGGAGCGGCTGGAAGCGAACCTCGAGCGCAACGGACTCCTGGGCCCGCGCCATGCGGCCCACCGAAGCGATGGGCGCCGCTACCTCGAGCGCCTCGCCCGGGGCGAGCGCTTCGCCGGGATCGTGCTCGATCCGCCCACGGCGGCCGCGGCGGGGCGCCGCTTCTGGTCGGTCCCGCGCGACCTCGAGCCCATGCTCGAGCTCGCCCTTTCGCACCTCGAGCCCGGCGGCTGGCTGCTCGTCGCCCGCAACGACCGCATCGGTCGCGGCGGCGCCCGACGGCTCGAGCAGGCGGTGCGACGCGCCGCCCTGGGTGCGTCGGTCGCGCTCGCCCAGATCGCCGACGCTCCGCCCGGTCCCGACTTTCCGCGTCTCCCGCATTTCCCTGAGGGCGATCCCTTTCGGGCGGTCTGGGTGCGCCGGGCGTCACCCTGAGGCTCCGGCCGGCAACCCACCAGCGAGGGAGACCCGGCGGCCCGCGCGTCTCCTGATAGGATGCGCGCCAGATGCACGAGGTCGTCGACAAGGGCGGGCTGCGACGCGCGGCCCTGACGGTGGTGGTGGCGGTGGCAGCGGGCCTGGCGAGTCCCGCGGTCGCGGGCGATGCGGGCATCGAGATCCAGCTCCACCGCGACGGCTTCGTGCTGACGGCCGTGGATCGGGCCTCCGGCGAGGCGGGTCCGAGCTTTCCCATCGCCATGGGCTCGCCGGCCAACCCCACGCCGTCGGGTCGCTTCGGGGTGGACCGGGTGATCCTCAACCCCCGCTGGCGACCGGGCGAGTCCGCCGTCGCCGCCGGTGTCCGGGAGCTCCCCCCGTCGCTCACGTCACCGATGGGTGTCGCCAAGATCCCCTTCGCGAAGAAGGGCGAGATCGCGCTCCACGGCGCCGGCGATGCGCTGCTGCTGGGCAAGCCCGTCTCGAGCGGCTGCGTGCGGAGCGACGACGGCGACCTGCTGCGGCTGGTCGCGTGGCTGCACACACGGCGTGCGCTGGGCGACCCCCGGCGCACGGCGGCCGGCGAAGTGCATCGCCGCTTCCGGCGTCCCGTCCGGATCGTGGTGCGCTGAGTCGATCCACCGAGTCCCTACGCATTCGTTGCGCGTTGCTGTCGGGGCGTTCCGTCAGGGGTGAGAGCCCCATGGGGCGGGTCGGCCTCGATTTCGACGGCAATGATCGATCTTCCGAGACACATCTCGCGATCCGCGACCACACACCACCGGATGACCGCTCCTGGACGGAGCGTGCGGGGAGAAGGCTCTCCTCGGCCGGAGGTGACCATGTCGCAGTGGCGAATCGGGCGGGTATGCGCAGCGCGCATTGCTATGCTGGCGATGTGTGCCGCCCTGATCGGATGGGGTGGACAGGCGCAGGCACTCGCGTACTTCAACGGCCCGGACGGCTTCGGCTTCGCGAACGACCCGAGCGACCCGCTCGCCGAGTCGTTCATCGTCGCGGACGATGACGAGTTCACGGGAGCCGGCAGCCGTCAGCTGAACGACGGCAGCTTCGCTCTCGCGTTCGACTCCAAGCAGACGGTGAAGAAGAAGGGCAAGGGCCACTTCCGGATCAAGGTCGAGTGGACGATCAAGAACAAGACGGGCGATACCCTGGACGAGGCGCTGCTGCTGATCACCGCGCTCGGCCAGCCGACGGACTTCCCGGACTACAACGGCGTTCCGATCAAGATCAAGCAGGGCACCGCGAAGGGGCTCCCCTTCAGCGTGACCCGCTTCGACCGGACCGGCGAGGACATGTACTTCCTCGGCTTCGCGCTGCAGGACATGGCCCCGGGCAAGGACGGCAAGGTCAAGGTCCGGTTCAAGTACGACGTTTTCCGCAACGGCGGGCTGGTGAAGGTCGACGGCGAGAAGGTGCCTCCGGCGCTGGGGGTGGCCGCGGTGCTCGACCCGACTCCGGTCCCGGAGCCGTCTGCGACGATGCTGCTCGGAGTGGGGGCGGCGGGCATCACCTGGTGGAGCCGGCGGCGACGACGTTGAGTGTTCGAAGGATCCCCCGTCGGGCGGGCGCTCCCTCCACGGGCGCCCGCTTCGTTCTTCTCGGGCTGATTGCGCTGTTGGCGCATCCCGTCCAGGCGGACGAGAAGGACGCCGTCCGGCGCATGCAGGCGGAGCAGCTCGCCGCCGAGGGCCGTTGTGGAGAGGTGCTGGCGCTCCTCGGGACGGCCGCGGCGGACGATCCCCGGTCCGGCCTGCTGCGCGGCCAGTGCCTGATCAAGCTGCGCCGCTACGGCGAGGCGGTCGACACCCTCGACGCGGTGAAGGCGCGCGAGCCGGACCTTCCGGGCCTCGAGCTGGAGCGCGGCATCGCGCTCTACCACCTGGGCGACCTGGACGCAGCGCGCGGCGCGCTGGCGGCGGCCAGGGCCTCGGGCAGCGAGGACGACGCGCGGCTCGACCTGTACGATGGCCTCCTCCACCTGCAGCAGGCCGAGCTCGAAGAGGCGGCCATCGCCCTCGAGCGCGCCCGCACCCTCGGCGCGGGCGGCGTGGACCCGGTGGCCTCCTTCTACGCGGGAGTGGCCTGGGCGGGTCTGCGCGAGCGCGAGCGCGCCGAGGAATCCCTGCGCCGGGTCATCGAGGAGGACCCGGGCAGCCCCTGGGCCGAGGAGGCCGAGAGGCTCCTGAAGGGCCGCACGCGTTCGCCCGAAGCGGGCAAGCCCTGGGTGCTGGCGCGAGCGGGCATGGAGTACGACAGCAACGTCGTGCTGACCCGCAATGCGACGCTGGCGCCCGAGATCTCCGAGAAGGACAGCTGGCGGGGCACGTGGTACTTCGAGGCCGGCACGGAGCTCTTCCGGGAGGATGCCTGGAGCGCGGGGGCGCTCGTCTCGTACGACGGCAACGCCCACATCGAGGACGACCTCAAGGACTTCAACACCCACTATCCCGTGTTCAGCAGCTGGCTCGACCACCAGATCGATCGGGACCACCGCCTGCGCCTCCGCTACGACGTGGGCATCGCCTGGGTGGACGAGAAGGAGTACTACTGGGGGCAGGATGTGACCTTCTCCGGCCTCCGCTACTGGGGGAGCGCCGGAGAGACCGAGCTGTTCGTCGGCTTCGATCACGACGACTACCTGTTCGACCTCCGCAACAACCGGATCGAGAATCCGAACGACCCGGGCACCGCGATCCGGAGCGGCGCCAACGTGCGCGATCTGGACCGCGACGGGGTCGGGGTCAACGGTGGCTTCCGCCACTACATGCCGCTCCTGGACGGCAAGGTCGTCGCCCGCACCGGCTACACCATCGAGCGCTTCTGGGCCGACGGCAGCGAGTACGACGGCATCGCCCACGAGTTCCTCGCGGGCTACGTGGCGAGCCTGCCGTTCGCCGTGAGCTGGGACGCCGAGGCGACCTTCCGCTACGAGCCCTTCTCGAACCGGTCGATCTTTCCCATCGACACGAACAACGGTGTGGCGGTGAACCCCAGCGACGACCGATCGCGCCTGGACAAGACCTGGGAGTTCACGACGAGCCTCTCGAAGGCCATCACCGAGATGCTCAGCGTCCAGGCGGCCTATTCGTACACCGACGTCGATTCGAACGTGCCCGACTACAGCTACGAGCGGCACGTGGTCGGCGGGTACGTGACGATTCGACTGCAGTGAGCAGGGCGCCCTCCGCTCCGCGCACGAGGAGAACGACATGAACCGATTCCACCGACACCTGAAGCTGCCGCGGGCCACGGCCCTCGTGGCCGCGCTCGGGCTGACCGTGGCCGCGTCGGCCCTCGCCGAGAAGGAGATCGGCCGCGTGGTCGCCGTGCGCGGAACGGTCACCGCAAAGGCGCCGGGCGAGGGGGCTCGCGCGCTCCAGTGCAACGATCCCATCTTCGCGGGCGACGAGATCGAGGTCTCGGAGAAGGGCGGCCTGGGCGTGCTGTCCGGCGGCGTCTACGCCGGCATGGGGGAGAAGACCGACCTCGAGCTGGAGACCACCGACGCCGGCGCACCGCGGCTGGACGTGAAGCACGGCCACGTGCGCGTGCTGGACGCCGAGGCCGGCAGCGGGTCGGCCCGGATCCTGACCCCCGGCCTGCTGGCCTACGACGCGGGCAGCGACACCGAGGCGCTGGTCTTTCCCGAGAAGGCCTGGACGGTCTCCATGGTGTGCGCCTACGACGACCCGGTCCAGGTGACGCGCGCGGCCAAGGGCGACGGCACCCGCGCCGCGCCGGGCACCTGCGCCATCGACAAGCCCAGGGAGTCGCTCTTCACCTCGCCGGCCACCCACCCCCGCCTGGCGGTCATCGACGACGACTGCGGCGGGGCCGGCCTGATTCCCGTGGCCGGCAGCGCGGCCGATCACTTCGGCTCGCCGGCAGACGTGGCGGCCGGGCCCGACGTGGCCGCCTCCGCCTTCGGATCGCCGAGCCTGGCCCCCGCCGTGGCGGGCGTGGCCGGGGCGAATTCGCTTCGGAACAGCTGCGACGCCGGGACCTGCGGCGGAAACACGCCGGGCCCCGTTCCCGGCCCGCCCTTCGGCAACACGCCGTCCCCGTTCATTCCCCCGACCAACTAGAGGGCGTCATGGCCGAGCGCGCGGGCGCGGAGATCGATTTCGAGTCCAACGGCGATCGACTGTCGGGCTACCTGGCCGTGCCGGCCAGCGGCCGCGGTCCCGGCGTGATCGTGATCCAGGAGTGGTGGGGGCTCGTCGACCACATCCGGGACGTCTGTGACCGGCTGGCCCGCGAGGGCTTCGTCGCCCTGGCGCCGGACCTGTACCGCGGCGAGTCGACCGCGGATCCCGACGCGGCCTCGCGCCTGATGATGGACCTGGAGATCCCGCGGGCCGGTCGCGATCTGTCCGCGGCGGTCGAGGCGCTGCTGCGACACGCCGCGGTCGACGGCTCGAAGGTGGGGGCCATCGGCTTCTGCATGGGCGGCCAGCTGGCCCTGTCGGCGGCGGCCCGGGACGAACGTGTGGGGGCCGTGGTCGATTGCTACGGCATCCACCCCAACGTCGAGGTCGACGCGACGGCCATCCGCGCCGCGGTCTACGGGGTGTTCGCCGAGAACGACGAGTTCGTTCCGCCGGCGGCCGCCGGCGCCCTCGAGGAGAAGCTGAAGCAGGCCGGTGTCCGCGCCCGCTTCCGCGTCTACCTGGGGGTCCAGCACGCCTTCCTCAACGACTCGAGGCCCGACGTCTACGACGCAACCACGGCCAACGAGGCCTGGGGAGAGATCCTGGCCTTCCTGCGCAGCGAGCTCGCCTGAGGCGCCTAGCTCGGCGCGAGCCCGCGCGCCATCCACGCCAGGGCCAGCCAGCCGGCGATGAAGCAGAGACCACCGAGGGGGGTCACCGGCCCCAGCCAGCGCGGTCCACCCAGGACCAGCCCGTAGATCGAGCCCGAGAACAGGACCAGGCCCGCCGCCAGCAGCGCGGCCGGGAGGTTGACGGAGCGTCCGGTCGCGGTGGCGAAGAGGCCCAGGGCCAGCAGCGCCAGGGCGTGGAGCAGGTGGTAGAGCACCGCGGTGTTCCAGCTGGACAGGGCGTCCGGGTCCAGGCGCGCCCGCAGGCCGTGGGCTCCGAAGGCGCCCAGGGCGACTCCCAGGGCCCCCAGGACGCCCGCCACGGCGATCCAGACCCATCCCGCGGCGGCGCTGGCGCTGGCGCTTCCCGTCGAATCCACGTCGTCCTCCGGTCCGGCCCTGGGGCGCTGTGCAAGATCCGCCCGGGAAAGTAGCCTCGGGGACGTGGCCGATGCGAACCCGGACATGGCGGTCGCCATCAGGCCCCGCCCGCGCTCCTACGGGCCCGTGGCCTGGTGCTACGACGCGGTCGCCGGACTCCTCTCGTCCGGCGCCATCGAGCGCTCGAAGCTCGCCCGTCTGGAGGAGCTGGAGCCCGGGTGCCGCCTGGTGGTCGCGGGCGCGGGGAGCGGAAGCGACGCCGTGGGGGCGGCCCTGGCGGGCGCGCGGGTGACGGCCCTCGACGTCGCTCCGGCGATGCTCCACCGCCTCGAACGCCGCGCCGAGCGCGCCGGCTGCGAGGTCGAGACGCGCTGCCAGGACCTGTTCGAGCACAGACCCGTCGAGCCCTACGACGTGGTGCTCGCGCCCTACGTCCTGAACGTCTTCGGCGCCGAGGATGCGCAGCGGGCGCTCGCCCAGATGGTCTCGTGGCTGCGGCCCGGCGGCGCGCTGTTCATCGCCGACTTCGCGCCGGCCTCGTCGGCCTGGAGCCCCGGCGGCCGGCTCTGGATCCGCGGCTACTTCGCGCTCGTCGACGCGGCCGGAGCGGCCCTCGGGCTGGCCCCGCTCCACGGCCTCCACGACTACGCCGCCTGGTTCGAGGAGCTGGGCCTCGAGCTGTGCGACCGGCGGGGCTTCTCGATCTGGCGCGGAGGCCCACACCAGTTCGAGTCCATGGCCGCCGTCAAGCGAACCTGAGCTCCGGGTGAAACCTTTCGGGTGGGCGCTTCGTACTGGGTCCCGACGGTGCGCAACGGTCGGCGGCTCGCCGGCGAAACCGGCGCGGACCCCTGGCTTCCAAGCGACGGCGACGCTTCGGGCCCCGCCGGCAACCACGAGGACCCCCCATGGATCGACCGATCGAGCAGCCGAGCGAGCTGCAGGCCGCCGCCGGCGCGCGGCGCTGGGTGAAGCCCGCTTTGGCGCTGGCCGTCCTCGTCGCCCTGATTCTCGGGGGACGCGAGCTCGCCGCCGCGCTGCCCCGCTTCGCGGAGTGGGTCGATTCCCTGGGCGCCCTGGGCGTGGCGATCTTCGGGGTCGGCTACGCCGCGGCGGTGGTGGCCTTCGTGCCCGCATCGCTCCTCACCCTGGCCGCGGGGGCGCTGTTCGGGGTGCCGCTCGGGACCGCGGTCGTGTTCGTCTCGGCCAGCGCGGGAGCCTGCGCGGCCTTCGCGGTCGCCCGCTACGCCGCCCGGGGGCTGGTGGAGCGCCGGGTCGAGTCCAACGCGCGCTTCGCGGCGATCGACCGGGCCGTGGCGTCGGAGGGGCTCAAGATCACGACCCTGCTGCGGCTCTCGCCGGTCTTCCCGTTCAACCTGCTCAACTATGCACTGGGTCTCACCCGGGTGCGCTTCGGTCACTACGCCCTCGCGTGTCTCGGCATGCTCCCCGGCACGTTCCTCTATGTCTACCTGGGGGCCGTCGCCGGCGATCTCGCCACCATCGCGGCAGGCGAGGGCGGCCCCGACGCGGGCGCCCAGCGCTGGATCACCTGGGTCGGACTCGCGGTCACGGCGGTCGTGACCATCGCCATCACCCGCATCGCCCGCCGCGCCCTGGCGACGGCGACCGCGAGCGCGGAGTAGGAAGGTACGATGAACCCCGCGACCACGATCCTCCCCGGCAACCAGCACGATGCCCTGCGCCTCGCCCGGACCCATCCGTCCGACTACCGCAACCCGACGCCCGACGGCCGCTACAACCTCGTCGTCATCGGCGCCGGGAGTGGCGGGCTCATCAGCGCGCTCGTCGCGTCGAGCCTGGGCGCGCGCGTGGCGCTGGTCGAGCAGGCGCTGCTCGGCGGCGACTGCCTGAACGCCGGCTGCGTTCCCTCCAAGGGGGTCATCCGGGCGGCGCGCATGCAGGCCGAAGCCGAGCGTGCGCGCGGGCTGGGCCTTCCGCTGGCCGCCGAGGCCCGCATCGACTTCTGCGCCGCCATGGAGCGCATGCGGGCGCTGCGCACGGAGATCTCCGCCGAGGACTCGGTCGAGCGCTACCGCGACGAGTTCGGGGTGGAGGTCCATCTCGGCCGGGCCCGCTTCCGGGGCGAGGGCCGCATCCGGGTGGAGGGACCGGCCGGCGACCGCGATCTCGAGTTCCGCAAGGCGGTGATCGCGACCGGAGCCCGGGCCTTCGTGCCGCCCATCGACGGGCTGGAGGAGGCGGGGTACCGCACCAACGAGACGATCTTCCACCTGACCGAGCGACCCGGTCGCCTGGCCGTCGTCGGCGGCGGACCCATCGGCAGCGAGCTGGCCCAGGCCTTCCAGCGGCTGGGTTCGCGGGTGGCGATCTTCGAGCAGGCGCCGAGGCTCCTGGGGCGCGCCGACTCCGAGGCGGCCCAGGTGGTGGGCGGCGCGCTCCAGCGGGAGGGCGTGGAGGTCCGGGTCGGCTCGCGGGTGGCCCAGGTCGAGAAGAAGGGCGACGAGAAGGTCGTCCACTTCCAGGACTCCGACGGAGAGCTGCGCGAGTGGGTGGCCGACGAGATCCTCGTCGCCGTGGGGCGCGCGCCCAACGTGGACGGGCTGGGACTGGAGTCGGTGGGCGTCGAGTACCACGCCCACCGGGGCATCTCGGTGGACGACCGCCTGCGCACGAGCAATCGCCGGATCTATGCAGTGGGGGACGTGGCCATGGCGGCGAAGTTCACCCACGCCGCCGACGCCGGCGCGAAGATCGTCGTGCAGAACGCGCTGTTCGGCGGACGCAAGAAGGTGTCGGACCTGGTGATGCCCTGGTGCACCTACACGTCGCCGGAGGTGGCGGGGGTCGGCCTCTCCGAGGCCGATGCGGAGGAGAAGGGCATCGAGGTCGACACCTGGCGGGTGCCGCTCTGCGAGGTCGATCGCGGGGTGCTGGACGGCGACGACGGCGGCTTCGTGAAGCTGTGGACCCGCAAGGGCAAGAACGAGATCGTCGGCGCCACCGTGGTGGCGGAGCATGCCGGGGAGTGGATCAGCCAGGTCACCCAGGCCATGGTGCACGGCAAGGGGCTGTCCAGCTTCTCGAGCGTGATCTTTCCGTATCCGACCCAGGCCGAGGCCCTCAAGCGGGCGTCGGGCCTCTACATGCGGGGTCGTCTCACGCCCCGGGTGAAGTCGCTGCTCGAGGCCTGGTTCCGCTTCCGGCGCTGAGCCTCCGGACCCCCCAGGAACGCATCAGTTTGCTGCACGCGGGTCCGAGCGATCGAGCGGACACTGTGGCCGATCGACCCTCGGGTGGAACCGCCGTGGCGCGCCCCATCTCCAACGCCAGTCTCCTGCTCGGCGCGGTGATCACCGCCGTCGCGGCCGCCGCGATGCTCGCCTTCGCGGCGCAGCCGCTGGATGCCGCCAGCTGGATCGCCCGGCACTGGCTCCGGGTGCGCGGCTTCGAGGAGCTCGAGGTGGCCGGGCCGCGCGGGCCCATCCGGGTGATCGAGGGCGGGAGGGGCTCGCCCCTGGTCCTGGTCCACGGGTTCGCAGACCGGGCGATGGGATGGCGCCGGGTGCTCCCGGGGCTGGCGGAGAGCCACCGGGTGATCGCTCCCGACCTGGCGGGCCACGGAGAGAGCGCTCCGTCCCGCGCCGCCGAGCTTTCCCTGGATGACACATTTTCGAGTCTGCGGCGGGTGGTGGACGCGCGGGCGCCGGACACGCCGGTCGTGCTCGTCGGCCACTCCATGGGAGGTCGGCTCGCGGCGCGCTTCGCGCTGGAGGCGCCGGACCGGGTCGCCCATCTCGTGCTCGTCAACGCCGGGGGCCTGCGCGGGCCCCTCGATCGCGGCGCCATGCTGCCCTCGACCCGCGAGGCCGTCGAACGCAGGCTGGATCGCCTGCTGGGCGAGGCGGCGCCGCCGCTGCCCGACTTCGTGATCGACGACCTCATCGACCTCCACGCCGGGCACGGGCTGCACACGCTGTTCGATTCCATCGCGGCGGCCGTCCCCCTGGACGGCCGCCTGGCCGCGCTGCAGGTGCCCACCTCGGTGCTCTGGGGACAGGGTGGCGGGATGCGGCCGGAGGAGGTCGGACGCCGCTGGCACGCGGGCGTCGCGGGCTCGCGGCTGCGCTGGCTGCCCGGCTGCGCCGAGGCGCCCCAGGTGACCTGCCCCGATCGGTTCGTCGAGGTGGTCGGCGAGGAGCTGGCGGCCTCAGAGCCGGGTGTGGCGCAGCTCGGTCTCCAGTAGGGCCGTACAGCCGAGCTTCTCGAGCTCGTCCATGGCGGAGAGGACCCTGGCCTTCTCCACCATGACCTTCACCGCGACCCGGCTCGGGTCCTGGAGGGGCTGGACGGTGGGCGAGTTGAAGCCCGGCGTGATCGCCGTGGCCTCGCCGAGCCGCGCGCTCGGGCAGTTGTACTCGAGCAGCGAGTAGCGGGAGGCCAGCAGCACGCCGTCGATGCGTCGCAGGAGCGTCTCGGTCGCCTCCCGGTGGCTCACCTCCCGCGCGCCCACGAGCACCGCCTCGGCCTCGAGGACCGGGGCGAGCTCGACCAGGTCGTTCTCCACCAGGCTGTTCCCCGTCTCCACGATCTCGACGATGGCGTCGACCATCCCCAGCAGGACCATCACCTCGACCGCGCCCTGGATCTCGAGGACGTGGACGTCCCGGGCGCCTTCGCCCTCGAAGAAGGCCCGGGCGAGCTGGACGAACTTCGAGCCGACGACCTTGCCCGAGAGATCCGCCGCGCGGCGGTACGGGGCGTCCTTGTGCACGGCCACCGAGAGCCGGCAGCGCCCGAAGCCGAGCTTCCGGTGCAGGGTGACGTCGGCGCCCTTCTCCGCGACCTGATCGCTCCCGGTGATGCCGAGATCCACCACGCCCTCGGCGACCAGGACCGGGATGTCCTGGGCGTTCGAGAAGATGATGCGCGTGTCCGTGTCGCTGCACACGGCGAACAGGCGCCGGCCCGAGATGCGGAAGCGAAGCCCCGCCCGCTTCAGCAGGTCGAGGGCCGGCTCCTGCAGGCGCCCCTTGGAGGGCACCGCGATGCGCAGTCCTTCGCCGCTCAGCATCCGCCGTCTCCCCGGCCCGCGCCGCGCGAGGCCTTCTCCACCAACCCGCTGGTGCCGAAGCGGCCTTCGAGCTCCGCCCAGACGGCGGAGGGCTCGATGCCGCTGGCCGCCAGCAGCACCCAGGCGTGGAACAGCAGGTCGGCCGCCTCGTGGACGGTGTGGCCCGGGTCCGATCCGCCGGCCGCCTCCACCAGCTCGCCCGCCTCCTCGCAGACCTTCGCGCCCATGCTGGGGAGGCCGCCCTCGGCCAGTCGGGCGACATAGCTGTTCTCCGGGCGCTCTTCCAGGCGCTGGCGGATGAGGTCGTGGAGACGGTCGAGGATGTGAGGCTCGGCGGCCATGGGATGCTCCGTCGGTGAACCGTGGACCGGGCGCGCATCTTAGCTCCGGCGACCCGGGGACGCCCGGAGGGCTCGTGGTCGGACGGTTCAGCTGTCAAACTGGCGCCCATGGAAGAGAACGACTCCGAGTGTCCGCGGTCCGGGGAGGGCCGAACCGCCGCCTCCTGGCCGTGGCTGGAGCTCCTGCTCACCGCGGCCGCCGTGACGCTCGCCATGGCATTGCTGGTGGGGGTGGGGCTGGACGGCTGGCCGGGCCGCACCGACGACTGCCTGGTCGACGGTCAGTGCTTCTGCGAGATCGATCGGGGCGGGCTCGTGCGTCAGAGGTCCAGCACCCTCTCGAATCTCGGGTTCGTCGCGGTCGGGCTGGGCATCGCCTGGAGCCTGGGCCGCCAGCGCAGCCAAGGTCTGCTTCCGCGCCCGGGCAACCTCATGACCGAGTCGCGCTTCTACCCGGGCTTCTACGCGCTGCTGACCGCGCTCCTGGGCCCCGGGAGCATGGCGCTCCACGCCTCGCTCACCTGGTGGGGGAGCGTTCTCGACCTGATGGCGATGAACGTCTTCATCGCCTTTGTGTTCGGCTACGCCGTGGTGCGCTGGAAGGGGCTCGGCGTGGGCGCGTTCCTCGCGATCTTCGGGGTCGTGAACGCCGTGCTCCTCGCGGTGAAGCTGATCCACGGCTACGGGTCGGGCGCCTTCGGAGTGATGGCCGTGGCCTCGATCGCCGTGGAGGTCCACATGCGCCGGCAGGGTCGGAGGGTGGGCGACGGCCGCCTGCTCGCCGCCGCCGCCGGAGCCTTTCTCGGGTCCTTCGGTGTGTGGCTGGGCAGCCAGAACGGCGGAGTGCTCTGCGACCCGGACTCGTGGCTCCAGGGCCACGCGGTGTGGCACCTGGGCTGCGCGGTCGCGACCGGCTTCCTCTACCTCTACATGCGCTCCGAGCGGGAGGCCCCTGCGCCGGCCGGGTCGTGAGCACGCGCTCCGTCAGCGCGTCGCGAGCAGGCCCTGCAGGATGAGCTCGGCGATGCCGTCGGCGGTCTCCTTCGGAGAGGCCCGGGCGATCTCGGCGACCTCGGGCCGCGCGAACTCGCGACCCAGACCGCCCAGGACGTGGGCCACGGCCGCGGTGTCCACCGCTGCGATCTGGCCCTCGGCGACGGCGCGGTCCAGCAGGCTCTGGGCCACCGCGGTGAGATAGGCCTCGTGGGCGGAGATCAGCCGGCTCGTGCCGGTGACCTTGGCGAGGTCGGCGGACAGGGTCACCGCCTCGGGCTGGACGGCCTCGTTGGTCGCCTTCAGGTACGCGCGCAGGGCGTCGAGGGGAGGCAGGGTCTCGTCGAGGCACTCCACGGCCGCGCGGCCGATCCGGCGGAGCCTGCGGTCGAGCACGGTGAGGAGCAGCTCGTCCTTGCTGGGCGCGATGCCGTAGAGCGTTCGCAGGGAGCACCCCACCAGGGAGGCGATCTCCGCCATGGTGAGCTCGGCCAGGCTCTCCCGCCGGAGCTTCTCCTCGAGCTCGTCGAGCAGCTCCACCTGCCGGGCGCTGAGCTGCCGCTCCGCCTCGCGGGAGAGCAGGGGCTTGGGCGCCCGGACACCCGGGAAGCGGCGACCCGCCCTCTGGCCGGCAGCCCGCGCCGTCAAGGCAGGAGCGCTTCCGGCAGGTCGACCACCCGCGCCCGCAGCCACTCGCCGAGGCCCTTGGCCTGGGGGTCCTGGCGGGTCGAGGCCGCCACCCCTTCCTGGAGCAGGTCGTGGATCACGAAGTTGAGCGAACGGATGGCCGGGAGGCGATGGCGCTCCACCCGGAGCGGGGCCGCCTCGGGAAGGAGCTCCTTCAGCTTCTCGACCGTGAGGAACCGGTCGAGCCAGGCCCAGGCCGGGTCGCTGCGGGCGAAGACGCCGAGATTGGCGTTGCCGCCCTTGTCGCCCGAGCGCGCTCCGTACACGCGGCCCAGGGGCACGCGTCGGGTCGCTCCGCCGGGCGCGTCGGCCGAGGGACCGGCGGTCGGATCCACCTCGACCCGGGCCGGGGGCGCCACCGAGGACACCTCGCGAGGGCTCTCGCCCAGCAGCACCACCTCCTGGGGCACGACCTCGGCCGGGACCCGTGCGGGCTCGTACACGCCGAACGGGCGACCGGGACCCGGGCCGCCGCCCACTCCGAAGAACCCGGGAATGCTGGCGAGCGCCAGCTCGATCATGGCGTTCGAGAACGCCCGGCCCACCTTCTTCTGGTCCGGGTCCTTCACGCTGATCTTCAGGATGGCCACGGCCTGCTCGTTGGTCTCGGGGTCGGGCTGGTCGGTGCGCACCAGTCGCGTCGTCACCTCGGCGTAGTCCCCGGGCGCGTACGGACAGGCGTTCCAGAGCGACTCCTCGACGAGCTTCGCCTTCTCCTCGATGTCGAGGCCGGTGAGACACACGTTGATGTCGTTGCGGAAGCCGCCCGGCCGGTTGATGCACACCTTGAGCGTCGGCGGCGGCGCCTCGCCCCGGGTGCCGTGGATCAGTACCCGGTCCGGGCCCTGCTGGGCGAGCTCGATGGTGTCGAAGCGCGTGGTCACGTCGGGACCGAAGTACTCGGGTCCGCCGATCTCGTAGAGGAGCTGGGAGGTCACCGTCCCCACCGAGACCTCGCCGCCGGTGCCGTCGTGCTTGCCGATGACGACCTCGCCGTTGGCGGCCACCTCGGCCCAGGGAAAGCCCACCCGCTGCATGCCCGGCACCTCCCGGAAGAACGAGTAGTTGCCCCCGGTGGCCTGGGTTCCGCACTCGATCACGTGGCCCGCGACGACCGCGCCCGCCAGCGCGTCCCAGTCGCTGCGGCTCCAGCCGTGGTGCCAGGCGGCCGGGCCGCACACCACGGCCGCGTCGGTGGTGCGGCCGGTGACCACGATGTCGGCGCCCTGCTCGAGGGCATCGACGATGCCCCAGCAGCCCAGGTACGCGTTGGCGGTGAGGAAGGCCGAGGCATCCTTGATGGGCTCGCCGGTCTCGAAGTGGCTGAGCTGGTCGCCGGCGATCAGCTCGTCCATGCGCGGCAGCAGGTCGTCCCCGCGCACGTAGGCGACCTTCGGGTGCAGCCCGAGCTTCTCCGCCACCTCGGCCACCGCCTGGGCGCAGCCGTCGGGATCGAGGCCGCCGGCGTTGCTCACGACCTTGATGCCCTTGTCGAGGCAGGTGCCCATCACCTGCTCCATCTGGGTCACGAAGGTGCGGGCGTAGCCGCCGCCGGGCCGCTTCATCCGGGTCCGGGCGAGGATGAGCATGGTGAGCTCCGCCAGCCAGTCGCCGGTCAGCACGTCGATGGGCCCGCCCTCGACCATCTCCCTCGCGGCGGAGAGCCGGTCGCCGAAGAAGCCCGAGCAGTTCGCGATACGGATCGGATCGGCCATCTCGAGTCTCCCTACTCGTCCTGGGCGCCGGCTTCGGGCTCGACGACGAGGAGCAGCGTTCCCGCCTCCACCTGCTCGTCCGGGGCCACGCGCACCTCGGTCACCACGGCGTCTTCCGCGGCCCGCATGGGGTGCTCCATCTTCATCGCCTCGAGCACGAGCACCGTGTCTCCGGCCGCCACGCGGTCGCCCACCTTCACGCGCAGGTCGATCACCTTGCCCGGCATCTGGGCCACGAAGCCCCCGGCGCGCTCCTCGGAGCCGGGGAGGGTGAAGCGCGGCCTCTCGACGAACTCGAGATCGCCGTGGGGGCCGTGAACATGGAGCCGGTCCCCCGCCCGGGTCACCCGGGCCCGGGTGCGGTGTCCGCCGATCTCGGCGTCGATGCCTTCTTCGTGGCAGGCGTGGATGCGCGCGGTGGTGCCGTCGTGGAACCGGAAGCGCCCGTCGCGCAGCGAGCGGTAGAGCACCGTCGTGCTCTCGTCGCCGTGGTCGAGGACGAGCTTCTGGTCGGGCAGGCGGGCGTTGCGCCAGCCCGACGGAACCTCGGCGAGCACGCCGGCCTGGCGGCGGTTCTCGGCCTGCACCCACAGGGCCGCGAGCCTGGCCATGCGCGTGCGCAGCGCCTCGTCCGGGACCAGGGCGCGCGCCGGCTTCACGCGGTCGATGAAGTCCGTCGTGGTGTCGCCGGCCAGGAACTCGGGGGTGCGCAGGGTCTGGACCAGGAAGTCGCGGTTCGTGACGACTCCGCCCAGGTGCGTGCGCTCGAGCGCGAGGGCGAGGCGCCCGACCGCCTCGGCGCGCGTGGGCGCGTGGGCGATCACCTTGGCGAGCATGGGGTCGAATTCGGTGCCGACGACCGATCCCCGTCGCACGCCGGAGTCCCAGCGCACCGCCGGCGTCGCGGCGGGGGCGTAGGCGGCGAGGGTGCCCGTGGCCGGCAGGAAGCCGTTGGCCGGGTCCTCCGCGTAGAGGCGCGCCTCGACCGCGGCGCCCGAGAAGGCGACGTCGTCCTGGCCGTAGCCCAGGGGCTCTCCCGCGGCGATCCGGAGCTGCTCCCGCACCAGGTCGATGCCGGTGACCCGCTCCGTCACCGGGTGCTCCACCTGCAGTCGCGTGTTCACCTCCAGGAAGAAGAACTCGCCGGTGTCGTCGTCCAGCAGGAACTCCACCGTCCCCGCCGACTGATAGCCGAGCTCCCGGGCCAGGCGAAGCGCGGCCTCGCCCATGGTCTGGCGCAGCCCGGCGTCGACGCGAGGGGAGGGCGACTCCTCGATGATCTTCTGGTGGCGCCGCTGGATCGAGCACTCGCGTTCGCCCAGGTGCACGAGCTGGCCGTGGGCGTCGCCCAGGATCTGGATCTCGATGTGGCGCGCCCGGGCGACATAGCGCTCGAGGAAGACCCGGTCGTCGCCGAAGCCGCCCAGGGCCTCGCGTCGGGCCGCGGCCACGGACTCGACCAGATCGTCCGCCGACTCCACGACGCGCATGCCCTTGCCGCCGCCGCCGGCCGCCGCCTTCACCAGCAGCGGGTACCCCACCTGGTCGGCGGCGCCGGGGTCCAGGGAGCCCGGCAGGGTGGGCACCCGGGCCTTCTCGGCCAGGGCCTTGGCGGCGATCTTGTCGCCCATCCGGGTGATCGCCTCGGGCGAGGGGCCGACCCACGCCAGCCCGGCCGCGCCCACGCGGGCGGCGAAGTCGGCGTTCTCGGACAGGAACCCGTAGCCGGGATGGACGGCCCCGGCGCCGGCCCGGCGGGCCGCGTCGAGGACCGCGTCGGCGTCGAGGTAGCCGGTCTCGAGGCGCACGGCCTGGTCGGCCTCCTCCACGAAGGGCGCGTCGGCGTCCGCGTCCACATAGACCGCGACGCAGCGCAGTCCCATGTCGTGGGCGCTGCGGACGATGCGCCGGGCGATCTCCCCGCGGTTGGCCACCAGTAGGGTGTCGAAGCTCACAGGCGGAACACTCCGTAGCCTTCGGCGCCCTCGATGGGCGTGTTGCGCACCACCGAGAGGCAGATCCCCAGCACCGTGCGCGTGTCGCGCGGGTCGATGATGCCGTCGTCGCTGATGGCGCCGCTCGCCTCGAGCGCGACCGAGCCGCGCTCCTGGGCGGCCTCCACCGCCTCGCGGATCTTCGCGTCCGCCTCCTCGTCGAAGGGCTCGCCCTTGCGCGCGGCCTGCCCCCTGCGCACGATGGACATCACGCCCGCGATCTGCTTGCCGCCCATCACGGCGATCTTCGCGCTCGGCCAGATGAAGGTGAAGCGGTTGTCGAAGGCCCGGCCCGACATGGCGTAGGTGCCGGCTCCGTAGGAGGCTCCGACGATCACCGTCAGGTGGGGCACCGTCGAGTTGGTGACGGCGTTGATGAGCTGGGAGCCCTTCTTGATCATGCCCGCCTGCTCGAAGTCGCGACCCACGATGAAGCCGGTCAGGTTCTGCAGGAACACCAGCGGGACGTCGATCTGGTTGCACAGCTGGATGAAGTGGGCGCCCTTCTCGGCCGATTCGGGGTAGAGGACCCCGTTGTTGCCCAGGATGCCCACGGGATAGCCCTGGATCGAGGCGAAGCCGCAGACCAGGGTCGGGCCGTAGCGCGGCTTGAACTCCTCGAAGCGGGAGCCGTCGACGATCCGCCCGATGACGTCGCGGATCTCGGCCGGCCGCTTGAGCTCG
Source organism: Myxococcota bacterium (assembly GCA_050618075.1). Taxonomy (GTDB): domain Bacteria; phylum Myxococcota_A; class UBA9160; order UBA9160; family UBA4427; genus JBNLVL01. The sequence continues at coordinate 168,096 of JBNLVL010000035.1, read as the reverse complement.
GGGTCGATGATGCCGAGCAGCTCCTCGGGGTCGAGCGCGGGAGGGTCCGCGCGCAGGGACGGGCCGGGACCCGGCTTGCGCCAGTTGAGGTGGGACACGACCTCGCGGCACAGGCGCAGCGCGTCGGGCTCGTCCTCGGCGAAGTACTCGCCCAGGCCCGAGATCTCCGCGTGCATCCTGGCGCCGCCCAGGGTCTCGTCGTCGGACTCCTCGCCGGTGGCCATCTTCACCAGGGGCGGACCGGCGAGGAAGATCTTCGACTGGTTCTTCACCACCACGTTGTAGTCGGACATGCCCGGCTGGTACGCGCCGCCGGCGGTGGAGGAGCCGAACACCACGCACACCGTGGGGATCTCGAGCTTCGAGAGCTCGATCATCTCGTAGAAGAAGCGCCCGGTCTCGGCGAAGTGGTCGACCCGGGCGCCGCCGGCCGGGCTCTCGCCGTCCTTCTTCTTCGACGCGCCCCGCATGCGCAGGTCGGCGCCGGCGGACTCGACGAAGCTCACGTAGGGGATGCGGTTCTCCCGGGCGATCTGCAGGGCGCGCATCCACTTCTTCGCCACGTAGGGCGTGAGCGCGCCGCCGAGCACGGTGGGGTCGTTGGCGAAGATCACGCACTCGACCCCGGCGATCACGCCGATGCCGAGGACCGCGCCGCCGCCGATGGTGTACGACGAGTTGTAGGCCGCGAGCGGGCTGATCTCGAGGAAGGGGCTGTCGGGGTCGAGGGCCAGGGCGATGCGTTCGCGCACCGGCAGCTTGCCGCGCTTGGCCAGCCGCTCGTGGTGGTAGGCGCCGCCTCCCTGCTCGGCCTCGTCGAGGAGCGCGTCGATCTCCTCGAGCTTCTTCAGCATGGCGTCCCGGTTCTCCTGGAACTCGGGGGAACGCAGGTCGAGGCTGGAGCGGAGGGGCGGGGCGAGCAGGGGCGGTTGCATGGTCTCCTCACTCGTCTTGGAGCAACGGCCCCGGTCGGGCCGGTTGACAGTTGGGTAACAGATAGGGTAATTGGAGGCAAGGCAAATTATCATGCCTCCAGCCACCGGGAGATGCCATGGGCGAAGTCCGGATCGAGTCCGCCGGCGGGATCCTCACCGTCACCCTCGCCGACCTGGAGAGCCGCAACGCCCTGGGCGCCGTGGTGGTGAACGGCCTGCACGACGCGATCACCCGCGCCAACGACGATCCGGACATCCGGGCGGTGGTCGTGACCAACGAGGGCACGACCTTCTGCGCCGGCGCCAACCTGAAGGAGCAGTCGGGTGCGGCGGCCGGCGCGCGCGCCAAGGTGGGCCTCGACGAGCTCCTGGGCGAGATCCAGCGCTCGCCCACGCCCGTCGTCGGCAAGATCAAGGGCCACGTGGTGGGCGGCGGCAACGGCCTGGCCGCGGCGCTCGACATCGCGATCGCCCAGGACGACGTGAAGTTCGGCTTCACCGAGGTCCGGCTGGGAGTGGCGCCCGCGATCATCTCCGTGGTCTGCCTGCCCAAGATGCGTCGCGGCGAGGCGATGGAGGCGTTCCTGCGCGGCAATCGCTTCCCGGCCTCGAAGGCGGCGGAGTACGGCCTCATCAGCCGCGCGGTCCCGGCCGACGAGCTCGACGCCGCGGTCGACGAGGTGCTCGCCGACCTGCGAAAGGGCGGTCCGAGCGCCCTCGGCTTCGCGAAGCGCCTGGTCTACGAGGTGCCCGCCATGGAGCAGAAGGAGGCCTTCGCCTGGACGGCCGATCTGTCGGCGCGGCTCTTCAAGGGCGAGGAGGCCGCCGCCGGCATGAAGGCCTTCCTGAAGCGCGAGAAGCCGCCGTGGGCGGCGGACGCCGACTGAGCGACGAGGAGTCCCCCCCATGCTTCAGGTCTGCCAGGACTTTCGCGACGAGGTGGACGAGCTCCACGGCTTCCTCGAGACGCTCGCGCCCGAGGACTGGGACCGCGAGACGGGCTTCATGGAGTGGACGCCCTGGGACGTGGTGGCCCACCTCCATTACTTCGACCGGGTGTCGACCGTGGCGCTGGAGGGCGAGGAGGCCTTCGCCCCGGAGCGCAAGGCCCTCATCGAGTCCATCATGGCCGGGCGCACCAACAAGCAGCTCGCCCGGGAGCGCTTCGCCGGGCTCGCTGCGCCGGCGCTGCTGGCCGAGTGGCGCCGCACCGCCCACGCCCTGGCCGAGGCCCTGGGCGCGTCGGACCCCGGGCGCCGGCTGCCGTGGTTCGGTCCCGACATGGGCGTCGCGATGTTCACCACCGCCCGCTACATGGAGACCTGGGCCCACGGCCAGGAGATCTACGACCTGGTCGGCGCCTCGCGCACCTGCACGGACCGCATCAAGAACATCGCGACCATCGGCGTGAAGACCTTCGGCTGGACCTTCCTCAATCGGAAGCTCGAGGTCCCGGGCCCGTGTCCCTACGTCCGCCTGGTGGCGCCGTCGGGCGCGATCTGGGAGTGGAACGAGCCGAGCGACGTCGAGTGCGTGCGCGGCGATGCCGTGGACTTCTGTCACGTGGTGACCCAGGGCCGGAACATCGCCGACACGAAGCTCGAGGTGACGGGCCCCGTCGCCACCCGCTGGATGTCGATCGCGCAGTGCTTCGCCGGCGGACCGGTGGACCCGCCGGCGCCCGGGACGCGCGGCCCGAAGGCGTAGTCGAACCGGTGGCGCGGAAGGGAGGCCGCCGGTCTCCCGTTGCGACCCCTGGCCCCGACCCTCGAGGAGGAACGCATGCGAACGCGGCTCGCGGAACAGCTCGGGCTCGAGTTTCCCATCTTCGCCTTCACCCACTGTCGCGACGTGGCGGCCGCGGTCTCGAAGGCCGGCGGGCTCGGCGTCCTCGGCGTGGCCGGACACTCGCCGAAGAACCTGAAGGCCGAGCTCGAGTGGATCGAGAACGAGATCGGCGACAAGCCCTACGGCGTCGACCTGCTGCTGCCCGCCAGGTTCGCGGGCAGCGACCGCGGCGGCTTCGACGCCGGCCAGATGGACGAGCTGCTCCCCGAGCAGCACAAGCGGTTCCTCGACGACCTGCTCGCGCAGCACGGCGTGCCGTCCCTGCCGCCGGACACCTCGCTCTCCCCCGAGTTCGCCGTCGGCTACGAGCGCCAGCGCGAGGTGATCGAGCTGGTCTTCCAGCAGCGGATCGCTCTCATCGCCTCGGCCCTGGGGCCGCCGCCGGCCTGGATGATCGAGAAGGGCCGGGAGCACGGCGTGAAGGTGGCCGCCCTGGCGGGGACCGTGGAGCACGCGCGACGCCACGTGGAGGCGGGCGTCGACATCGTGGTCGCCCAGGGCTACGAGGCGGGCGGCCACACCGGCACGGTCTCGACCATGGTGCTGGTGCCCGAGGTCGTCGACGCGGTGGCTCCGGTGCCCGTGCTGGCCGCCGGGGGCATCGGCAACGGCCGCCAGCTGACGGCGTCGCTGGCGCTCGGCGCCGAAGGCGTCTGGTGCGGCTCGGTCTGGCTCACCACCGAGGAGGCGGAGACGCACCCGGTGGTGAAGCAGAAGTTCCTGAAGGCGGGCTCGAGCGACACCGTGCGCAGCCGCTCGCTCACCGGCAAGCCGGCGCGGCAGCTGCGCAGCGCCTGGACCGATGCCTGGGAGGATCCTTCGAACCCGGACCCCCTGCCCATGCCGCTCCAGCCGCGGCTGGTGCGGGAGGCCCAGGCCCGCATCAACCGGACGGCGCACAACAACCCCGGCTCCGAGCAGCTCGCGAACTACTTCGTGGGGCAGGTCGTGGGCAGCATGAACCACGTGAAGTCGGTGCGCACGGTGATCGAGGAGCTCGCCACCGAGTACGCCGACACCATGGAACGACTCGACCAGCTCGCCGAGGACTAGGGGGCGGCCGGGCGATCGGGCGGCCGCGGGCGCCCGGCCCGCGAGGCCCGGCCGGGCTCGGGTGGGAACGCAGCGCAAGCGGCTTCCCGTCCGGCGGCCCCGCGTCTATGCTGCTCGGGTGTTGGAGATCATTGCGTGGATGGGTCCGGGGTCGCCCCTCCGGCTCGGGGGAGCCGGCGAGTGCGGCGGCGGCGCCGGGTCCGACGGCCGGCATCTCGCACGGGCGGTCGGGTCGTGAGCCTGGAGCCGGGCCGGCACGTCGATCTCTGGGTCGCCCGGGGCCTGACCCTGGGCCCCGTGGTGCTCGCGTTCCCGGTCGCCACCGCGGCGGTGTTCGGGTTCGGGACCGACCGGGACGGCACCGCCGACGTCCTGAGCGTCGTCTACGCCGTGGGTCTCTTCGCCGCCTTCACCACGTCGCTGTGGCCCCTGCCGAGCCTTGCGGGCTGGAGTCGCGCGCGGCGGATCGACTCGGCGGCGCTGCTCTTCATGATCGTCTCGTACGCCACCCACCTCAGCTGGGAGCTCGTGTGGCTCGTGCTGCACGACGTCATCGCGACCTCCCGCGACGCGGCCTGGGCCTATCCCTGGTGGGCGTACATCGACGGCGGCGACTTCCGCTACGCCGAAGCCTCTCCGACGCTCCTCGCCATGGAGGTGCTGTCGGTCACCAACGGTCTCGTCGGGGCGGCCGGGCTGTGGCTCTGGCTCCGCTCGGGAAGGCGGGACCGCCGCGGGGTGCTCTTGTGCGCGGCGACGGCGGTGGTCCACCTGTACTCGGCGTCCCTCTACTACGGCAGCGAGATCTTCGCGGGCATGCCCAACGTCGATACCGGGAGCTTCCTCGCCACCTGGGTCAAGTTCGGCCTGGCCAATGCGCCCTGGGTCGTGTTTCCGTGGTTCGTGCTGTCCTGGGCGGTGCGGCAGCTGCGGGTCCCGTAGGCGACCGCGTGGCTCGCGCCGCGCAGGCCCGTGCCCGCTCAGTCGGGGCGGCCGAGCACCCGGGCCAGGGCGCTGCGCAGCGCCGCGGGCGCGTCGTCCGGGCGTCCGACGGAGCGCCAGGCCACGTGCTGGTCCGGGCGCACCAGCAGCGCGCCCCCCGGCCGGAGCCCGCACACGTCGGCCCAGTGGCCGTCGGGCTCCAGGGCGTCCTCGCCGATGCGGACGTGGGCCAGCGGCAGCGACCCGTTGGCCCGCACCGCCTCGGCCCAGGCGTCGTGCTCCCGCCAGCTGAGCAGGCTGAAGCCGTCGCTGCGGACCAGGTCGAGGCTCGAGATCCGCTCTCCGTCCCGCGTGAGCCAGGCGTGGGGGAGCCGCGCTCCGGCCCGGCTCGAGGCCTCGTAGTCGCGCACGGGGTTGGCGACGCGGGGCGCCGGCGAGTCGTCGGGCGCCACCGCGCCTTCGGGATAGGCGAAGCCCAGCTGGAGGCCCAGCATGTCGAAGTGCTCGGCCTGGTTCGCGATGGCCTCCTCCACGGCCCGCCGCCCGGCGGGATCGTCGAGGGTGGCGCGCATGCGTTCGGTGGTCGGCTCCTCGTGGGTGCCGAGCGCGACCGGCAGCTGCAGCAGCTTGCCCGCGTTGCGATGGCTCTGCTCGGCGTTGTTCCGGGCCACCGGGCGCCGCTCGACCTCGTAGGTGTCCAGCAGGGCCGGCGGCGCCCAGCCGTCCTCCACGGCCAGGAGCTTCCAGACCAGCCCGTGCACGTCCTGGACGCCGGTGTTGAGCCCCATCCCGCCCGTGGGAGGGAAGCGGTGGGCCGCATCCCCGGCCAGGAAGATCCGCTTCGCGCGCAGGCTCCGGGCGACCTGGACGCTCATGGTCCAGACACCGCGATGCAGGATGCGCAGGGGGACCTCTTCGCCGATGGCGCGGAGGACCAGGGCCCGGCAGCGGTCGTCGTCGTAGTCGTCCGCGGACTCCACGTCCGGGTCGATGCCGTGCATGTAGACCCACTCGCGATCGATGTCGTGGGCCACCAGCGTGCCGCCGATCTCGGGGTCGAGGATCCAGTACAGGACCCCGGGTCTCTCGCGCACGATGGGCCGCAGGTCGGCCCCGAAGTGGATCATCAGGAAGCTCTGGAGTCGCTGGGGGCCGTCCATCTCGATGCCGAGGGACTTGCGAACGCGGCTGCCCGCGCCGTCGGCGGCGACGAGGTAGCGACTCCGCACCTCGACGAGCTCGCCGGTCTCCAGGTCGCGCAGGGTCGAGGTGACGCCGCTCTCGTCCTGGCGGGCCGACTCCCACTGGTGTGCGTAGCGAAGCGCCGCGTCCGGCAGCTTCTCGAGGGTGGCCGCCAGGATCGGCTCGAAGCGGTGCTGCGAGATGTTGCGAAGCGGCGTCGGGGTGTGGCGCAGGCAGTCGTCGCCCTGCTGCTCGAAGGGCAGTCGGCCGATCTCCTCGCCGTTCAGCCGGGTCACGAAGCGCGAATGACCCGCATCGGCGGGGTCCTTGCAGGCCCGCTCGATGGCCTGCATGTCGACCCCCGCCTGGCGGCAGATCTCGAAGCTGCGGGCGTTCACCACGTGGGCCGCCGGGGCGGGCTGGGGGCCGGCGCGGCGCTCGGCCACCAGCACGCGACGACCCTGTCGGGCCAGCAGGATGGCGCCCAGCATGCCCACCGGGCCGGCGCCCACCACCAGGTACGGGACGTCGATTCGCTTCACGCTGTGCTCCTCAGATCAGGCCGGCGTAGCTGCCGCCGTCCAGCTGCAGGTTCTGTCCGGAGATGAAGCCCGCCTGGGCGCTGCACAGGAAGGCGCAGGCGTCGCCGAACTCCCCGGGCCGCCCCAGGCGCCCCGCCGCGATCGACGCCTTCATCTCGTCATAGGCCTGCTCGACGGACACGCCGCCGATCTTCGCGCGCAGCTCGGCCATGCCCCGCTGGCGGGCGGTGTCGAAGCGCTCCGGCAGCAGGTTGTTGAGGGTGACGTCGGCGTGGGCGACCTCCCGCGAGAGGGCCTTGGTCACCGAGGTGAGGCCGGTGCGTGCGCCGGTCGACAGGCCCATGGGTCCGAGCGGTGTCTTCACCATGGCGGACGTGATGTTGACGATGCGCCCGAACCGGCGCTCCACCATCCCGTCGAGGACCGCGCGGATCATCAGCACCGGCGCGAGCATGTTGGCGTCGAGGGCGGCGATCCAGGCGTCGCGGTCCCAGCTCTGGAAGCGCCCGGGCGGAGGACCGCCGTTGTTGTTGACCAGGATGTCGGGCGCCGGACAGGCTTCGAGCAGCGCCGCGCGCGTCGACTCCTCCCCGATGTCGCCGGCCACGCGACCCACCTCCACGTCGTGGGCCTTGCCGATGGCCGCGGCCGCGTCCTCGAGCGACTCGGCGTCGCGTCCGTTCAGGGTGACGTGCACGCCCTCGCGCGCCAGCGACTCGGCGCAGGCGCGCCCGAGCCCCCGGCTCGATGCGCAGACGATGGCTCGGCGACCCGCGATGCCCAGGTCCACGGCTAGCGCCGCTCCGCTTCCTGGGCCCGGCCGATGGCCTCGAGGTCGTCGGGCAGCGCGAACGCGGGCGGAGGCTCCGGCGGACCCCAGCGCGAGAACTCGATGTCCCAGTCCGTGCGGACCTCCCAGGCGTCGTCGTCGGGGATGTCGTCCATGTCCGAGTAGAACTCCATCATCGTCCCGCACGGGTCGTTCACGTACCAGAAGACGTTGGAGCCCACGACGTGGCGGCCGATGCCGACCACGTGCCGGTCCGGGCGCTCGGCCAGGTAGCGGGTGCCGGCGACGCCGACCGCGTCGGTGTCGTCGTACTCGAAGGCGTAGTGGTTGAGATGGGGGACCGGGGCGGGCTGGACGAGCAGGTTGTGGTGGTCCGTGGAGCAGCGCATGAAGCTGAGCACGCCCGCCACCTGGTCCGAGAGGCGGAACCCGATGCCCTCCAGGAAGAACCTGGACACGCCCACCGGGTCGGGCGAGCCCAGCACCACGTGTCCCAGGCGGCGGGGAGGGCGCGGGCGGGTCTCGCCGACCACGTCGGCTCGCGCCCCCGGCCGTGCGCGCTCGCCGGGCCGGTTGTGGGCTCGGGTCGGCGTCTCGCGGAGCGGGGCAGGCGGCGCGACCTCCACGATCACCTGCCAGTGGCCCGACGGATCGCTGCACGCCACGCGGTCGCTCCCCGCCTCGGCGGCGATGCCCAGGGCCTCGAGGCGCTGGCGGAGGGCCGCGAGGTCCGCTTCGTCCTCGCAGCCGATGCGCATCGAGCGGAGCTGGCGGTAGGGGGCCTCGGAGAGGTGGATCTGGTCGGGGACCTCCTCGGTGCCCCAGCGGCCGTCCCCTCCGACGAGCCCGATCTCCCGGTAGCCCTGCTCGATCTCGTCCGGGGCCGGGGCTCCGATCTCGATTCCGATGAAGCGGTGAAGCGCCATGGGGCGGTCTCCTGATTCCCGAGCTCTCCGGGTGGCTCTCCCGTTCGTCCGGGGATCTCGGGGTGTGGGGTGGCTGGGCGTCGGACGGCAGGAAAGCAAAAACTGGGAATATCGTCAATATTGAAACAACTCCCAATTTCGGATAACCTGCGGACCGTGTCCTCGGAGAGCGTCCAGACGCCCCCCACGCGGGGCCACCGCAAGCGGGAGAAGACCCGCCGCCAGCTCGTGGAGGCCGGGCTGCGGGTGCTGGCGGAGGAGGGCGAGGCGTTGACCGTGAGCCAGGTGGTCGCCGCGGCCGACGTCTCGAACGGCACCTTCTACAACTACTTCCACGACCGCGAGGAGCTGCTGGACGTGCTGTCCGAGCAGCTCATCCTCAGCTTGACCGCGGCCGCGGCGGGCGAGCCCGAGGAGGACCCGGCCATGCGCTTCGCCCGGGCCAGCGGGCGGGTGTTGCAACGGGCGGTGGCGGACCCGACCTGGGGGCGCGTGATGCTGCGCCTGGTGAACCGGCCGGGCGTACAGCGCCCCATCGACACCTATCTGCGCGAGGACCTGGCGGCCGGCTTCGAGCAGGGCCGCTTCGACACCGGCCCGGACGACGCCACCGTCGATCAGGTGCTGGGGCTGCTGGTGCTGACGATCCGGCGGATCGTCGAGGGGCTGGCGGCGCCCGACGCCCCGGCGCGCGCGGTGGAGCGCGGACTCCGCGCCCTGGGCGTCTCCGAGCAGGAGGCGCGCAGCCTCGCCCGCCGGGCCCTGGCCGACTGATCGCGGGGTCTCGAGCGTCCACTCGCCGGGCCGCGGATCTACCGGGGGGTGGAGCCGTCGCGCGCCGCCGCAGGCGCCGGATAGGGGCTCCAGGCTCCCTCGGGCAGCGCGAGCCGGTCGGCGACGATGGCCAGGGCCTGGCTGTGGAAGCCCATTCCGGTGTGGCTGCACGCGACCTCGACGTTCTCGCGCAGCGGTCCCGGGTCCTCCAGGCAGCTCTGCCAGTGCACGATGCCGTCGCTGCGGCTGTAGATCGAGGTGCTCGGAACGGGCAGCGGTCGGCGCAGGGCGGCCTGCAGCTCGCGGGCCTCGGTGAGGCTGCGCCCTCCCGGACGGATCGAGACCAGGCGGACCGCGTGGGTGGCGGAGATGTCCCGGAAGGGCGACGCCAGGGTGATCACCCCGCGGACCCGATCGGGGAAGCGTCGGGCGAGCTCCCGCGCGTAGATGCCCCCGAGACTCCAGCCCACGAGGCTCACCTTGCGGCCGTGGCGGTCCGCCAGGTGCCGGAGCCGCGACTCCAGCTCCGTGTTCAACTTCGGAGTGGGGCCGCGGTTGAGCCCCAGCTTCCAGCCCCGGGCGTCGTAGCAGAGGTCGCGAAGGAAGCGCCGCAGGGGCGCGGTGGAGAAGTCTCCCGCCAGCAGCCCCGGCAGCACCAGGACCGGATGCCCGTCACCGCGGGGCACCTCTCGCAACAGCTCGCGACGCGACGCCCGCGCGGCCAGGTCGCGCACGGCGCGCGCCTGCTCGAGGGCGAAGATGCCGAGAGGCGGGGGGCCGATCGTTTCCCATGACTCCGACATGACACTCATGAGTAGGCACCGAACGGGAAATGTCACCCCCGCCGGCCAATCCCGGGGCCGGCGGCGAGAGCCCGCCCGGGCCGCGACGGGCGCGTCGCGACGGCGTACCCTGGACACCCATGTCGGGAGGAGGCGGGGTGTCCCAGCCGAGCGGCGAGGACTCGGGCCGCAGCCCGTCGAAGGGGCCGCGACGCGGCTTCTTCGACCTGTGGTCGGGCTTCTACGACCTGGGCTTCGTCCAGCGCATGACCTACCGGCCGGTGCACGACGCGGTCTGCCGGGCGCTGCGCGAGGAGGCACCCGCCGCGCTGCTCGACATCGGCTGCGGCACCGGTCTGCTCACCGAGCGTCTCTGCCGCGAGCTTCCCGACAGCCGCATCGTGGGCTGCGACTTCTCCCTGGGCATGCTGGGCCAGGCGCGGCGCCGGGAGGTGCCGGTGCGCTGGGTGCGAGGCAACGCCATGGAGCTGCCCTTCGCGGACGGGTCGTTCGCGGCGGCGACCTCCACCGATTCGTTCCACTGGTTTCCGGACCAGGGCGAGGCGGCGGCCGAGCTGTTTCGCGTCCTCGAGCCGCGGGGAAGGCTGCTCCTGGCCGTCGCCACGCCTCCTCTCGAGGTGCTGAGCGAAGTGACGCGCCTGGGCTCCCGGGTTCTGGGCGAGCCCCTGGTCTGGCCCACGCGCTCGCGGCTGGACGCCATGCTGCGCCGGGTGGGCTTCGAGGTCGTCGGCACGCAGCGCGTCCTGCGCCTCCCCGCGCCGGTGTCCTTCCCGACCTACCTGACGATCGCCCGGCGGCCGCGCTAGCCTCGGAGACCCACGCTGGAAGGTGTCGACCGCAGGAGGCTCCCATGCAGACGTCGATCGCGCCCCTCGCTGCTCTCGTGCTCGGCGCCGCCGGGTGGACCCTCGCGGAGTATCTCCTGCACCGCTTCGTGTTCCACGGCCCCTCGGCGAAGCGCCTGGGCGCCCGGGAGCACCGCCAGCACCACGCCCAGGTCGACTACTTCGCGCCCTGGTGGCAGAAGGCGCTGGCCGCGCTGGGTGCGACCGCGATCGTCTTCCCGCTGGCGGTGGGGCTGGCGGGCGCGGGGACGGGCCTGTGCTTCACCGTCGGCTTCATCGCGATGTATCTCACCTACGAGGTGCTGCACCGCCGCGCCCACACCCATCCGCCGCGCGGCGTCTACGGCCGCTGGATGCGCCGCAACCACTTCGCCCACCACTTCATGGACCCCCGGCTCGCCCAGGGCGTGACGGTCCCCATCTGGGACGTCGTGTTCGGGACCACCCTCGAGGTGGGCAAGGTGCGGGTTCCCCGCCGCCTGGCCATGCCGTGGCTCGTCGACGAGCAGCGCGAGCTGCGGCCCGCCTTCGAGGCCGACTACGAGCTGGTCGGTCCGGCTCGGGGCGACGATCGCAGCCGCAAGGCCGACGTCGAGGCGGCCATGGCGAACCGCAGCCCGGCCTAGGCCCGCTTCGGCGACGCCTTGCGCGCCGGCCCTCGGCCCAGCGGCTCGATGCGCAGCCTCGCGAGCTTCATGCTGGCGCTCCGTCACTCGCCGTCGATCCCGCGGTCGGTCTCGTGGTCGTGTCCGTAGCCCTTGGCGGCGCAGCGTCGCCGGGCGGCGGGAGGCTCGAAGGGACTACGATGCGTAGTTCGCCGGGTCGACGGCGAAGGCCAGCCCCGCCAGCTTCTCGCCCCGGGCGTAGCGCGGCGCGTTGGCCCGGGCGATCCGCGCGAACAGGCGCAAGGCCTCGACGTCGTCGGACTCGGCGGTGTCGACGGCCAGGTGCTCGAGGAGCAGCTCCCGGCGCAGGGCGGAGACCGTGGGGCGGTGCCAGAAGGAGGCGTTCAGCTCGGTGTCGCCGTAGAACGACCGGTTCGCGATGTTGGTCGAGCCGATCGTGCACCACACGTCGTCCACCAGGGCGATCTTCGAGTGGACATAGATGTCCTGGTGGCCGCCGCCGGGCAGGCTCTGGGCGATGCACGCCAGCGTGAAGTGGTCGTGTCGGCCCAGCGCGGCCAGCGATGCGAAGAACTCCGCGTTCTTCGGGTCCTTGCGGCCGGCGATCATCTCGCGGTTCTCCTTGCGGGGCGCCAGGAAGACCACCTCCACGCCGCGTTCGAGCGCCGACCTCAGGCGATCCACCACCTCGGGCGAGGCGATGGCCTGGTCCTCGATGTAGATGCTCCGCTGGGCCGCGTCGAGGGCCTCGCGGTACTGGTCGACGATGCTGAACTCGCCCGCGGCGATGTCGAACGGCGCTGCGCCGGGCGCCGGCCGGCCGTCCCGGTAGAGGTCGCGGCGGACGGTGCGCTGGACCTGGACGGGAACCTCTCCGACCGGGGCCGAGGCGACCTCGGGAAAGGGCAGCAGATCCTGAACGCTCGCGTCGGGCCACAGCCCGTCGGGCTCGTCGCGGTCGCTGGCCTCGTTCCAGCGCTGGACGAAGTTGTGGTGGACATCGGTCGCCGCCGGACCCTGGACCTCGACGTAGACGTCGTGGGTGGTGCCGGCCCCGGGCCTGGGCGGGTGGCCGACGGGTACGCACGAGTTCGGGTTCAGGTTGATGCCGCCGACGAAGCCCACCTCCGTGGGCTCGCCGGCGTCGACGATCCAGCTCTTCTGGTGCTGGCAGTAGGCGTCGTGGGCCTGGTCCCAGCGCGCGAGGAAGCGGGAGCCCCGCGCCCGCAGCATCGCGAGGTCCTCCTCGGTCCCGGCGAAGTGGACGTCCGGGCTCAGCTCGGCGAACCGACGGTGGCGCCAGAAGATCACCCGCACGTCGATGCCCCGCTCGACCGCGGCATCGAGCACGTCGAAGAGCCTTCCCCGGCCGTCGGGCATGGTGAAGTCGGGATAGTGGAAGGCGATGGTCGCCCAGGCGCTCTTCTTCGCGCCTTCCACGGCCTCGCAGATGCGCCGGAACGCCGGCTCCCCGTCGACCAGCGGGACTACGCGGTTGCCGCCCCGGATGGGGTAGGAGCCGGTGGTGACGAAGGGAACGTGATCGCCGTCGCGCTGCATGGGTGTCGAGCCTCCTCGGTTGCGACCGAAGGTACCAGCCCCGGTCCCATGAGCCGACCGGGGCCCGGCCGAGCCTTGGCAGACCCGGCGACCTCCGGACGACTCGACGAAGCGGTGCCCCGGAGCCCGGCTCAGACGGCCAGACGAAGGCCTCCCAGGCGGGCGAAGTGCCGGAAGTCGTGGTCGCGGGTGGCGAGGCGGACGGCGTGGTCGATGCACGACTGCGAGATGAAAGCGTCGGCGAGGCGGGGCCGGTGGCTGCGCGCGGCGAGCTCGAGTCCTCGGCGCACGGTCTGGGTGGTGCCCTGGTCCGTCGAAGCGAGCGCGCTCTCGAGGACCTCTTCGGGGACCTCGACGCTGAGCTTGCGCGTCTCGCCCATGGCCGACAGCGTATCGAGCGCGAGACCCGCATCGACCCTGGTGACCTCCTGCTGCGATTCACTCCACCCCCAGCCGCTTCAGCTTCTTGTACAGGCCCTCCCGGGTGATGCCGAGCTGGCGCGCGGTCATCGACTTGCGTCCCTCGTTGCGCTCGAGGGCGCGGCGCAGCACGTAGGACTCGACCCGGGCCATGGTCTCGCGCAGGGTCTCGGGGCGCGAGGCGCCCCGCGAGAGCGGCGCCATGTCGTGGGTGAGGCGCGGCGAGAGGAGCCGCGGGGACACGATCTCTCCGGGCTCGGCCAGGGCCAGCACCCGCTGCATCTCGTTCTCCAGCTCGCGCACGTTGCCGGGCCAGCGGTGGACCAGCAGCAGGTGGCGGGCCGCGCGGGAGAGCCGGCAGCCGGGCTTGCCCTCCCGCTGGCCGTGGTGGGCCAGGAAGTGGTCGGCGAGCGGGAGGATGTCGTCGCGGCGCTCGCGCAGGGGCGGCACGCGCAGCGGGAAGACCGCGAGGCGGTAGTAGAGGTCCTCGCGGAACTCGCCGCGGTGGGCCTGGCGCTGCAGGTCGCGGTTGGTCGCCGCGATCACGCGCACGTCGACCCGGCGCGCCTTCGCGCCGCCCACCGGCCGCACCTCGCGCTCCTGGAGCGCGCGCAGGAGCTTGGCCTGGAGCGGCCCCGAGGTCTCGCCGATCTCGTCCAGGAAGAGGGTGCCGCCGTGGGCCGCGACGAACAGGCCGGGCTTGTCCCGGTCCGCCCCCGTGAAGCTCCCCTTCACGTGTCCGAAGAGCTCGCTCTCGAGGAGCGTGTCCGGGAAGGCGGCGCAGTTGACGGCCACGAAGGCGCGGTCGCGCCGGGGGCCGGCCCGGTGGAGCGCCCGCGCGAGGATCTCCTTGCCGGTGCCCGTCTCCCCGGAGAGCAGGACCGTGGCCCGGCTGGTGGCGGCCCGGGCGGCCAGCATCAGCAGGTCTCCCATGGCCCGGCTCTCGGCCAGCACGCCGGGCAGACCCGGGCTCGCGTCGCCGATGTCGTCGCGGGTGCGGACCCGCGCGTGGGCCAGCTGGTCGAGCCTCGCCAGCAGCTCCTCCCGGAACTCGCTTCCGCCTTCGCCGGCTCCGGGCAGCAGCACGTCCGCGGCGCCCGCGTCGAGCAGGGCGCGCAGCCCCTCGCGGTCCAGGCCTTCGTTCCCCGCCAGCCGCACGAGAATCGGCGGGCACGTCGGCCTGCGTCGCAGGGTTCTCAGGTCGTGGGCCAGGCGGTCGGTGTCGTTGCCTTCCAGCAGGGCCGCGTCGTAGTCGAGGGTGGGCCAGTCGGCGGCCTCGAGGGCCGTTCGCGCCCAGGTGATGTCCAGCTGGGGCGCGTCGGCCACGCGGTCGTGGGCCAGGCCGTCGCCTGGGCCGATCCAGAGCAGGGTTCGGAGGACGGGCATGGGGGGGCTCCTCGGGACTCGGGTTCGGGGTGAGCCCGGGAGGAGTGCAACGCGCGTGCCGGCGTAACACCCGCGTGTGGCAGGCCGCGGCGGGCGGATCGGCGGCGGCCCGCGGCGTCCGCCGCCAGGGGAGGCGGATCGGAGGCGGATCCGAGCATCCGTGCGACATCCGAGGGCGCGTCCCGGAAGAAGGCGATCTGGTCCCGGGACACCAGGGCCGTCGTCTCGGCGCCGCTCGCGCGCATGCGGCGGGTGTTTTTTGCCGCGGGTGTCGAGCTCGACCCGGTGGGCGTCGCTCTTGATCGCGCCCACGCGCAGGCCGCGGGCCTTCAGGCCTTCGCTGAGCACGCAGCTGGGGGGGCGTCTTGCCGGCGCCGGAGGGAGCCGCGAACGCGATCGCGAGGGGGCGGGCCATCGGCCCAGACCGGTCAGCTGCGGCCGGGGAGCAATCGAACGACTGGAGCCGGCAGGGAGCCTTCGGTCCTAGTGGAGGGCCGCCTTCACGCTGGCGCTCCAGGCACAGCGGTCGGCCAGCTGGCGGAGGGCGTCGTTCATGCCGCCCAGGTCGAACGCCAGAGCCAGGTGTCCGCCGTAGGCAGTGGAGCTGCGCAGCGCCAGGCGGCGGTGCTCGGCCAGCCGTCGCGCCAGCTCGGTGGCGTTGTGCGAGAGGTGGGCCGAGGCGCCGCCGCCGGAGACCCGCAGCGCCGAGTCCAGTCGGCTCTCCACCATGTGGGCGCGGCGCTGGTCGGAGCCGATGTTCCAGGTGGCCTGGAGCGGCCGCTCCCGGTCCAGGCGCAGGTTGACGCGCAGGGGGGCCTC
Organism: Myxococcota bacterium; assembly: GCA_050618075.1. Classification (GTDB taxonomy): domain Bacteria; phylum Myxococcota_A; class UBA9160; order UBA9160; family UBA4427; genus JBNLVL01. Next base: position 152,645 of record JBNLVL010000035.1, on the reverse strand, counting down.
CGCGGGGTGGACCGGACGACCGAAATCGATCCACACGTCGGTGCGGCTCGGCCCGCAGGCGACCACCAGCTCGGGCTGCACCGGCAGCCCTGCGAACAGCAGCGACTTCTGGGCCGGCAGGATCGCCAGGGTGGTCTGCCCGCCCTCCCGCTGCTCGATGCGCCAGACGGGGTCGGCCGAGTCGGCCCGGGCCGGAGTGGGGGCCCAGGCCGACCAGAGCACCAACCAGCAGACGAGCGTGCCGGTCGCCGTCGCGATGGGGGGCACGGGGCGGGTTGCGGTCGCGGTTTCGGGGGCTGCGTGAGGGTTCATCGGCCAGGCTCCGTCTTCGTCACACCGGGCAGGATCGGTCGCCCGCGGCCCCGGCGCTGTGAAGTCCTCCACACAAGGACCCGGAAATCCGCGGATCCCGTCGATTTCGGGCCGTCGGGGGCCTCCGGGCGGGGCTCCGGCGCCCCGGGCTAGACTGCGCCCCCGACGAAAGGGGGCCGCCCGTGGCCGACATCGCGTGGGTGACCGAGCACCCGGGGCTCGACCGCTACCTGGAAGACACCGAGATCGTCGACTGGCAGACGCCGGAGGTCCACCAGCAGGCAGTCGCGCTGACCCGCGGTCTCGACGGGGAGCGCGCGCCGATCCGTGCGCTCTTCGAATACGTGCGCGACCAGATCGCCCACTCCTTCGACGTGACGCCCGACGACCCGCGGGCCGGCGTGGTGACCTGTCGGGCCAGCCAGGTGCTGCGCGAGCGCACGGGCATCTGCTACGCGAAGTGCCACCTGCTCGCGGCGCTCGCCCGGGCGCGCGGCATCCCCGTGGCCTTCGGGTACCAGCGCCTGCGCCGCGATCCGCCCGGGAAGGGCTTCGCCCTCCACGGCTTCGTCGCCGTCTGGCTGAACGACGCGGAGCGCTGGGCGCCCCTCGATCCCCGCGGCGATCGCGAAGGCGTCTCCACCGTCTGTGACCTGGACGAGCCGAGCTGGGCTTGGGTGCCGGACGCAGCCGCCGGCGAGCAGACCTACGACCGGCTGTTCGCCCGGCCCCGGCGGGCGGTGCTCGACGTGCTCGGCCGCGCGCCCGACCTCGAGCGCCTGCGCAGGGGGCTGCCGGACTCGATCTAGCGCTCCGTCCCGGCATTGGATCGCCAGTGGGGACGCGTCGGAGTGCGGCCGCCTGCGGCGGGCCCCGGCCCGCGCCCCAGGCGGTCTGCGCCGGAAGAGGAGTCGGATCTAGTGTCCTGTTCCAGAAGTTCGGCGTCGAATCGGCACATGGCTCTCCCCCCCGCGGACTGCACCGAGAAGTCGACTGCGAGCCGCTCGCAAGGCGCGCGAGGGAGGCATAGCCGTCGCTACGGCGACCGAGCGCAACGCAGCGAGCGGCTCGCAGGCGGCTTCGAATGCAGACGAACTTCTGGAACAGGACACTAGGAGCGCGGCTCCGGCCGCTCGAGGACGTCCACGCGGTCGGCTCGCTGCACGACCACCGCGTCGGCCATGCCGGCGAAGATCCCGGTGCCCACCACACCGGGCAGGGCCTGGATGCGGAGGTCGAGCGCCGCCGGGTCGTCGATGGGGCCCACCTTGCAGTCGAGGATGTGGTTGCCGTTGTCGGTGACGATCGGGCTTCCGCGGTGGTCGCAGCGGACCTCGGGCGGGAGCCCCATCTCTCCCAGGATCCGCCGTGCCAGGGGCACGCCGAACGGCACCACCTCCACCGGCAGCCGGCCCCGGGCGCCCAGCTGCTCGACCAGCTTCTCCTCGCCGACGAGGATGACGAGCCGCCGGGACGAGGCCGCCACGATCTTCTCCCGGACCAGCGCGCCGCCGTAGCCCTTGACGACGTCGAGGTCGGGGGAGACTTCGTCCGCCCCGTCGAAGGTGGCGTCGAGGGTGCCCGCCTGGGCGAGCTCGAGCAGCGGGATGCCGACCTCGCGGGCCAGGGCCTCGGTGGCGTCGGAGGTGGGCACGCCCCGGACGTCGAGCCCCTCGCCCACGCGGGCTCCGAGCGCGCGCACGAAGGCGGCGGCGGCTCGCCCGGTGCCGAGGCCCAGGGTCTGTCCGTCGTCCACGAATTCCAGCGCGCGAAGGGCGCTGGCCTCGGGTCCTGCTCCGCTCTGGGTCACGTCGTGTCCTCGGGCCTCGACCGCGCGCGCGGTCAGGATGAGAGAGTCGCTGCCACGGCCTCGTCGACGCGGGCGAGCCCGGCTTCGACGTCGCCCTCGATGTTCAGCCAGACGATGCGCCGGCCGCGTTCGGCGAGCACCTGGAAGTCGCCCTGGGCCTGGGCCCGGGCCAGCACGCCGAAGCTGTAGCGGTGGCCGGGAATGGCGACGTCGCGCTCGGCATCGCAGGTGAGCTGCAGGAAGAGTCCGGAGTCCGGTCCGCCCTTGTGGAGCTGGCCCGTGGAGTGCAGGAAGCGCGGTCCGAACCCGAGGGTGGTGGCCCAGTGCCTCCGGTCCCGCACCCGATGACGCAGGCGCTGGAGCACCTCTGCGTTGCGCTCGTTCATGTCGAGGAAGGCGTTGAGCGCGAAGTAGTCGCCCGGCCGGCCCCGGGCCAGGTGAGCGGCCAGGGCATCGCCCAGGCTCGCGCCCGGGTCGACGGCGAGGCCCGGGTCGGCCCGCAGCGCGAGCCCGTCGCCCCGCCACGAGGGATCCGCCGCCGGCAGCGCGCCGTCGCGCTCGAAGGCGGCCATCAGCTCGCGGGCGGCCAGCTTCGCCGCCTCGACGTCGGGCTGGTCGAAGGGGTTGATCTCGAGTACGGCCCCGGCCGCCGCGGTGGCGATCTCCCAGCGGAAGAACTCCTGGGCCAGCTGCTCCCGGCAGGGCACGTCGATGCGCACGACCGGATGGCCCGCGCCCGCCAGCGCGTCGAGCGCGCGGTCCTGCCCGGCCAGCACCTCGGCGTGGTCCTCCCGGTCGCTGCAAAGCCGGATCTGCACGAACACCCGGTCGCGACCGTAGACCTCCGGCGGCCCGGGCGCCTCGCCGTCGACGGGCACGATGCCGACGCCGTGCTTCCCGGTCGACTCCGCCACCAGCTGCTCGAGCCAGCCGCCCAGGCTCGCGAGCCCCGGCGAGGGCACGAGCGTCAGCTTGTCCCGCCCCTGGCGCGCCAGGACCGCCAGGGCGATGCCCAGCCGCACGCCGGGGTTGGCGTCGGGCGGAACGTTCGCCGAGCAGGCGTCGACCATGGGACGCGCCCGGGCGAGCAGGTCGGCGGGGTCGAGGCCCATGAGGGCGGCGGGCAGCAGGCCGAAGTTCGAGAGCGCCGAGAAGCGTCCGCCGATCTCGGGTACGCCGTGGGCCAGCCCGGCGAACCCGCTCGAACGCGCGTGGCTCTCGAGCGCGCTGCCCGGGTCGGTGATGGCCACGAAGCGGGCGTGGGCGGCGGCCTCGTCGTCCCCCAGCGCCTGGGCGGCCCGCTCGTGGAAGGCGCGCATCAGCACGTTGGGCTCGATGGTGCTGCCCGACTTCGAGGGCACGACGAAGAGCGTGCGGGCCGGATCGATCGCGGCCGCGATGCGCTCCACCTGGTCCGGCACGGTCGAGTCGAGCACCCACAGCTGCGGGGCTCCGCGCTGCCGTCCGAAGGTGCGCGCCAGGACGTCCGGGCAGAGGCTCGAGCCGCCCATCCCCATCAACAGCACCGCGTCGAAGCGTCCGGGCTCGAGCGACGCGACCAGGGAGGCGAGGGCCTCCGCGCGGGCGAGCCCGTCCGGGACGGCGTCGAGCCACGCGAGCCAGCGCGACTCGTCGGCTCCGCTCCAGAGCGCGGCGTCCCGGGCCCAGAGGCGTCGCACCGCGCCGCTTCGGCGCCAGTCGTCCCGCACCCGGGCCACCGCCTCCTCGGCTCCTCCGAGGGCCTCCTGCTGGCTCGCGAGGTCCGCGCCCAGCAGTGCCCGGCGCCGCTCTTCGATGGTCGCGAGCAGGGCGTCGAAGGCGTCCGCGAAGAGCTGGACGCCCTGGGTGAGGAGCTGGTCGGTGGTGGCCTTGAGCGAGATGCCCAGGGACTCGAGGCTCGCCAGCGCCTCGCGCGCCTCGGCGAGGTCCGCCTCCCAGGTCGCGCTGCGGTCGCCCAGGGCGCAGCGGGGCGTTTCGCTCTCCTTGAACGCCTCGTAGGTCGCGCCGGGCAGGGTGTTCACGGTGTCGGGGCCCACCAGGGAGTGCACGTACAGGGTCTTCGGGTAGCTCGGGTTCTTGGTGCTGGTGCTGGCCCACAGCAGCCGCTGGGGCGACGCACCGCGCTCGGCCAGGGCCCGCCATCGGGCGCCGGCGAGACGCTCGCGGAACAGGGCGAACGCCTGTCGGGCGTTGGCCACGGCGATGCGGCCGCGCAGGCCTTCGAGGCGGGCGCGCCGCTCTGCGTCGGTCTCCCGGCCCAGGGCGTTCTCGATGGCGGAGTCGACCTGGGCGTCGATGCGGCTGACGAAGAAGCTGGCGACGCTGGCGACGCCGTGGGGGTCGCCTCCCTCGCCGACCCAGGCCTCGAGCCCGGCCATGTAGGCGTCGAGCACGGCCGCGTAGGTGTCGACCGAGAAGAGCAGGGTGACGTTGACCGGGATGCCCTCGCCGATGAGGCGCTCGATGGCCGGGAGGCCCTCGGGCGTGGCGGGCACCTTGATCATGACGTTCGGGCGCCCGACCGCGGCGCGCAGTCGCCTCGCCTCCTCGACCGTGGCCTCGGTGTCGTCGGCCAGGTAGGGCGAGACCTCGAGGCTCACGAAGCCGTCGGCGCCGCCGGTGGCGTCGTGGACGGGCTTCAGCACGTCCGCCGCCAGCTGGATGTCGCGCACGGCCAGGCGCTCGAACAGGGCGAGCGCGTCGCCTCCCGAGGCGAGGGCGGCGCGCAGGTCGTCGTCGTAGTCGTGGGCGCTCGCCAGCGCGTTCTTGAAGATGGCCGGGTTGGAGGTGACGCCGCGCAGGCCGTCGCGCTCCACCATCGTGCGCAGACGTCCGCTGGTCACCAGGTCCCGGGAGAGGTCGTCGTACCAGATGCTCTGGCCGAAGCCGTGGACTTCCAGCAGGGGGTTCGTCAATGGGGGCCTCCAGCAGGGAGGAGGGTAACGCAGCAAGCGGCGGGCGGGTGTGCAGCCCCCGGCCCGCCCTGGCCCACCCGCGGCCTGGCTTCAGCGCTTCGCCCTGCGGCGTGGCTTCAGCGCTTCGCCCAGAACGCAGAGAAGCCGCCGCACCCCAGGTCGTCGAAGGCCTCGGGCACGTTGCGGTCGGCCGGGAGGGCCACCTTGCGGCGCCCCTCGAAGCTGCGGTCGATCAGGCCGTCGAAGTCGCTGTCCTCGTCCTGGCGGGAGAGCTGACCGTCGCGGAAGTGGCGGATCACGTCGGGCTTGCGGTCGGTGTTGGTGTCCGCGTCCAGACGAACCTGCTGGCCGTTCTGGTAGACCTCGCGCTGGTCCACCACGCCGTTGCCGTCGGTGTCGACCAGGGCGCTCTCGAGCACCTGTCCGTCGAAGAAGAGCTGCATCTCCAGGCGCCCGTCGCCGTCGACGTCGGCGCAGTGCTTCACCACCTGGCCCCCGTCGTCCACGAAGAGCTTCTTGTCCGGCTTCGGCCCGCCGCCCGAGATGAGCTCCTGGATCTCCACCTTGCCGTCGGCCCCGAACAGGAAGAGCAGGTCGGCCTTGCCGTCGCCCCGGGAATCGCGACCCTGGCGCGCGAGCCGTCCGTCCTCGTAGTAGTTCCAGGTGTCGTACCTGCAGTTGCCGGTGGTGTCCTTCTCCTCGGCCGTCACCCGGCCGCCTGCATCCACCCAGCGCCGGACGTCGACGCAGCCGCCACCGTCGGCGTCCTGCTCCACGCGGAAGGGCACGCCGCCCTTGAAGAAGACCCGGTAGTCGGGCTCGCCGTCGCCGCTGCGGTCCTCGGCCTGCTCCAACACGGTGCCGTCGGCGCTGGCCACGAGCCAGGTGTCGGTGCGGCCGTCGGCGTCGGCATCGATCTCCTGGCGCCGCCGGCCCTTGGCGTCGAAGGTGGTGGTCCGGTCCACCTTGCCGTCGCTGTTCGTGTCCTCTTCCTGGCGGGCGAGGCGGCCGTCTTCGAAGTGGGCCACCAGCTCCGGGTTCCCGTCTCCGTCGGCGTCGCTCTCGGTCCTCGCGAGGACTCCGGCGGCGAAGTAGTGGAAGGTCTCCAGCTGGCCGTCGCCGTCCGTGTCCTCCTGGCCCTTCGACGGACGCCCCTCGGCGTCGAACTCCGTCACCGAGTCGATCCGGCCGTCGAGGTCGCGGTCTTCGCTCTGTCGGCGCTTCACACCGGCTGCGTACTCGAGGACCACGTCCGGGGTGCCGTCGCCGTCGTTGTCCACCTCGGTGCGCGCGGGCACGCCGGCGACGTAGGTGGTCTGCTGTTCGAAGACCCCGTCTCCGTCGGCGTCGCCCTCTTCGCGGGCCAGTACGCCCGCCTCGTAGTGGCGGATCTGGTCGGGCTTCTCGTCCCCGTTCGTGTCGAACTCCTCGCGGAGGGGCTTGCCCTCGGCGTCGAAGTGGACCGCCACGTCGAACACCCCGTCGCCGTCGGTGTCGCGTCGCTGCAGGGACTGGCGCCCCGCCTCGAAGAGGATCAGCGAGTCGACGCGGCCGTCTCCACTCGAGTCGATCTCCTGACGCGTCCGCAGGTCGTTCTCGAAGTGGGTGACGACGTCGTAGCGGCCGTCGGCCCGGGTGTCGCGCTCCTCGAGCGTGCGCATCCCGTCGGCCAGGGTCACGCGCACGTCGAAGCGACCGTCCCCGGTCGTGTCGCGCTCGTCGAGGATCACCTGACCGTCGGCGGCGAACTCGCCCCGGGCCTCCAGGCGGCCGTCACCGTCGGCGTCCTCTTCGTAGCGGGCGGGGCGGTCGTCCGCGAAGAAGACCGTGCGATCCACCCGTCCGTCGGCGTCCTGGTCCGTCTCGATCCTCAGGGTGACGCCCGCGGCGTCACCGTGGCGCCAGGTGTCCGGGCGGCCGTCGCCGCTGGAGTCGCTGGCGATCTTCAGCGGCTGGGCGGTCTCGCGGTCGAGGTCGATCCAGGTGTCGACCCGCCCGTCGTGATCGGAGTCCTTCTCCTGGCGAACCAGCACCACCTCGGGAAGGGCCGTCGCCGCGCCGTATCCGGTGGTGGCGCCCGCCGGGGCCAGGCCGGGCTCACCGGCGGCGGCCGCGGGCTCGGCTGCGTCCGGCTCGTCGACCCGGGCGTATTCGTTCCAGACATCGACCCGGCCGTCGCCGTTCTCGTCGAGCTCCACGCGGCCGAGGGCGCCGGATTCGTAGAACTCGCTGCGGTCGGTCGGACCGCCGGGCACGGGCGTCAGCTGCCGGGAGACGATGACGCCGCCGGAGAAGAGCGTGACGCTCTCGAAGTGGCCGTCGAAGTCGGCGTCCAGGCGTTCGCGCGAGATCCGCTCCTGGTCGTCGAAGGTGTAGACGGCGTCGGGCCGGCCGTCCCCGTTGCGGTCCTCGCGCTGCTCGGCGCGCTTTCCGTCGGCGAACACGAGGGTGGTGTCCATGCGGCCGTCGCCGTCGCTGTCCGCCTCCCGCTGCAACGGGACGCCCGCGGCGAAGGTCGTCACCACGTCGGCCCGGCCGTCGAGGTCCGTGTCCTCCTCCTCCCGGACCTTGGCGCCCGCCACGTAGAAGCGCTGGAGATCGGCCTGGCCGCGGCCCCGAGTGTCGATCTCCTCGCGCTCGGGTCGGCCTTCGGCGTCGAGGTGGACCACGATCTCGGGGTTCCCGTCGGCGTCCACGTCCTTGGAGCGCCGTCGCTCCACCCCGGCCTCGAAGACGGCGACCGTGTCGAAGTGGCCGTCGCCGGTGGTGTCGGCCCTGCGCAGGGCGAGCTGGCCCCCTTCGTAGATCGTGACCACGTCGACCGCGCCGCTGGCGTCGCTGTCCTCCTCCACCCGGGCGCGCTCGCCGTTCGTGTAGAAGATGCTGACGTTCAGGGCGCCGTCTCCGTTCGCGTCCTGGCGCTCGACCGCGATCTGCCCCGAGTCGTCGTAGTCCGCCTCGAGGTCGATGGCGCCGTCGCGGTCCCGGTCCTCCTTCACCGCCCGGGTGGTCCCGTTCTCGAACGTGACCCAGCGATCCGTCTGGCCGTCGAAATCGGTGTCCTCTTCCTGGCGCGCGGGCTCGCCGGCGACGAAGAAGACCGTGAGGTCCGGCCGACCGTCGGCGTTGCGGTCCTCGGTGCGCTTCGTCGGGAGGCCGCCGGCGGACTCGATGCGCTGGTCGCGCAGGCCGTCGCCGTCGGAGTCGATCTCCTGGAGCACCGGATCGCCGTCCGGGCCGTAGGTGACCCAGGCGTCCACGCGGCCGTCGTAGTCGAGGTCCTGCTCGCTGCGGCGGGCCACGCCGTCCTCGTAGAAGACGAACTCGTCGGCCCGGCAGTCCTTGTTCGTGTCGTTGCGGCGCTCGGCGAGCTTCTCGTTCTCGTCGTAGAGGAGCTCGATCGGGACGCAGCGCTGCTCGTCGGCCCGAGCCCCCGCCGCTCCAGCCAGGAGCAGCCCGGAGGCGAGCAGCAGGTGCAGCCCGGGGCGCGAGAGGGCGCGTCGGGCGCGGGGGCCCGAGCGCGTCGGCTTCTCCACGGCGGCGACCCCCCGGCTCAAGAGCTCGGGTTCGCGGTGAAGGTGAGCGTGAGTCGGCGCTCGGCGAGGCAGCGGACCCTGGCGTCCATGGCCGGGAAGGGCGCGGCGGCCCGCAGCGCCTGCACGGTGGTTCCGCCCAGCTCCTCGCTGGCCGCTTCGACGAATTCGACGGCGGTCGGCGAGCCCGTGACGTCGAGCTTGAAGCGCAGCTTGACCACGCTGTCTTCGGGCGTCTCGGGCGGCGCCTTCCAGCGGGCATAGGTGCGGTTCTTGACCTCGTCCATGTAGCGGACGACGTAGGCGCTGCGCAGACACTCGACCGTGGGAACTCCGGTGCCGGTGCCGTCGCCCCCTCCGCCGGCGCCGGTGCCCCCGACCAGGGCTCCCGTCACGCCGGTGTCGACGCCCACGCGACCGGCCTGGGCGGAGCCGCCCCGGGCGCTGGGAAGCGGAGTGCCGACCGCCGAGGCCTGTCCGTCGTAGCGGGTGTTGCCCACGTCCTGATAGCCCGCGAAGGCCTGGGGCGCCGAGATGGCGGACGGCGCCGCGGTGTCGATGGCGCGGGGCGCGCTGAAGTCGAGCCTGGGTGCGGCCAGCGCGGAAGGGTCGACGGCCACCGGAGACAGGGTCGCCACGTCCAGGGGCCTGGGGGTCGGGGCGACCTCGGCCTGGGCCTCCACCTGACCGGCGTCGAGCGCCCGTCGCTCGATCTCGGTGGGGGCCCTGGCGGCGGCCAGGTCGGCCATCTCGAGGGCGCGGGCGGAGAGTTCGTCGAGGGCCTCGGGAGCCTGGGCATCGGCGGCCGCCAGGGAGGCCGCCAGGGCCGCGGCGCTGGCGGGCGCCCGGGCGGCCAGGGCCTTCGGCCCCCCGCCGCTCGGGTCGTTCGAGCCGGGCAGCTCCACGGGCTCCGGGTCCGGCTCGAGCAGCGTCACCTCGATGGTCTCTTCCAGGACCGACTCCGGCGCCAGCCAGGCCGAGACGAAGATCGCCCCCAGCAGCAGCACGTGGAAGCCGATGGAGAGCGAGCCGGAGATCCAGGTGTGGCGCTCGTCGTCGTCGCCGCGAAAGCCGAGCGGCGGTGCGTCGGGGGCGCCCGCGGTCGCCAGCGCAGGCGCCGGAACCCAGCGACTGGGATCGAGCGCGCGACGGCGCTTGTCCGCTCGGGCTCCGCGGGTGTTCGGCCGCGGGCGCAAGATCGACGTCCGGGTCATCTCGTGGCCCCCGCACACATAGACATTCCGTCGGGCCCATCGGTTCGGTGGCCGGTCGGCGGCGCGGCCTGCGCACGCGCGATGTCGGCGGTCCCGACGCCTGCCCCGAGACGGGGATCGGCCTGCATCGGCGCGCCGATGTGGGCCCGCTCACCGGCCTCGGCAACCATGGCGTGACCACGGACGCGCGCACGGCACACGGACCGAGCGCCCGCACGCCACGACACCCGAACTCGCAAAACGCCCGCCCCCACGGGCGATCGTACCGACTGCGGAGTCGGGGTGTCAACGCAACGCCCGGCCCCTGCGGGCCGCAGAGGGCTCCGTTAACCTCCGCGCGCAGATCGCTCCGGAGGACCTCGACGTACGGTTCTGACGCGGTTTCAGACCCGTCGGGACCGTCCGCGCAGGAGGCCGCGAGCGCTGCCGGCGATCGGGCAATTGGGCGAATGGGCGATCGGGCGATCGGGTGATCGGGCGCCAGCGTCCTTCGCGTCCAGCGGGTCCTGAGCTGCAGCGGTCAGGGGGAACCAGAGAGGCATGTTCAGCGCGGAGCACCTGATCGAGCTGCTCATCATGGGATGGATCTCCAACATCCCGCTCGGGATCGGCTCGATCCTCACTCTCATGATCTTCATCGAACGCCTGTGGCGCTTCCGGGGGCTCGAGGCGTCGGCCCGGGAGCTCGCGAAGCAGGTCATCGACAAGCTGGTGACCCGCGACCTCGCAGGCGCCCGCAGTGCCTGCGACGGCTCGTCCTCCCAGCTGGCCGAGACCTTCCGCCAGGCGCTCCAGTGGAAGAACGTCGCGCTGGAGGACCTCGAGCGCGTGATGGCGACCTCGCGCGCGGAGATCGGCAGCTCGCTCAAGAAGCGCATCTGGATCATCGGCACCACCGGATCCCTGGCGCCCTTCGTCGGCCTCTTCGGCACCGTGGTGGGCATCATCCGCGCGTTCGCCGACATGGCGGAGCACGGGTCGGGCGGCTTCGCGGTCGTGGCCGCGGGCATCTCGGAGGCCCTCATCGCCACCGCCCTCGGCCTGGGCGTCGCCATCGTCGCGCTCGCCTTCTACAACTATCTCAACGTCCGCATCGGAGCGCTGAACGCGACCTACGCGCGGGCTTCCGAGCACTTCGTCCAGGCCCTTCTGTACGTCGAGACCCAGCCGACCGCCGAGCCCGGTGGCGAGGAGGTAGAGGATGGGCGCCTCAGCCCTGCCTGACGGCGACGGCGACGGCGGCGGAGACGGCATCGTCGCCGAGATCAACGTCACGCCGCTGACGGACATCTTCCTCGTGCTGCTGATCATCTTCATGGTCACCACGACCATCGTGCAGAACGAGGGCAAGAACATCGATCTGCCCGAGGGCGAGGCCAGCGAGGAGGCGCCCCAGGGCGTGACCGTCTCCGTGGGCGCCGACGGCCGCATCCAGGTCAACGAGCGCGTGGTGACCAACGACGAGCTCTTCGCCGCCCTCGAACGCGCGGTGGAGATCGCCGACGAGAAGATCGTCGTGCTGCGCGGCGACAAGAACATCCTGTTCGGCGAGGCGGTCAACGTGCTCGACCTGGCGCAGAAGGCCGGGGCGAAGGGAATCTCGATCGCCACCCAGAAGCCCGGGAGCTGAGCGTCCCGGGGCGCGCGTCCGCTACGCGGTGCGGCGTCGCAGCCAGATCCAGCCGGCGCTCAGGAGCATCAGCTCCGGCAGCAGCAGCCCCACTCCGTAGAACGCCTTGAGCGAGTTCTGGATGGGGACCGGGAACTGGATCAGCTGCCCGGCCTTGGGGCGGAGACTGATCCGGGGCTCGTCCCGCAGGGCCCAGTGCATCGCGTTCATGGCCAGGTCCAGGTTGTAGAGCGACCGCAGGTGGGCGTTGGCGGCGAAGCCCGAGTCGCCGAAGGCGACGATGCGGGTGGCGGTCCCGCCCCGCTCGTAGCGCCCCGAGACGACCAGCGGGTGATAGTCGGTGCGGGCGTCGGCGGGGCGCTCGGGCGCCCGGCCGGTCTCGGCGACACCGGCGTCGGGGTGGATCCACGAGTCACCGCTGGCGAAGACCAGCCCCCGCAGGCGGTCGTCGGGCCGGGGCTTGCGCAGCCGGAAGCTCCGGGCGCCCCGGAAGTAGACGCGTCGGTTCGAGTCGAGCCCCTGGGTGATCGATTCGTCCGTCGAGTAGTTGAATACGATGGGGTTGAGGCCGGGGCGCTCGCCCATCACCGACCCCGATGCCGGGTCGACCACCACCCCGGCCAGCGGTGTGATCCCGAACTCCGCCAGGACCTGTTCGACGCCCGAGTCCCGTCCGGGCTCGAGCATGGCGACGAGGCTCCCGCCGCCCTCCAGGTAGCGCCGGAGGGCATCGAGAGTGACCGTGTGCAGGCGCCGCTCGGGCGCGATCGACAACACCGCGTCGGCATCGTCGGGAATGGCGCTCACCTCCGCGGAGCCGAGCTGGCGCAGCTCGATGCCCTCGGTCTCCAGCGCGGCGGCCAGGCCCGAGAACCCGGCCGGGGCCGGGCTCGTCGGGTCGCCTTCGCCGGCGCCGCTCGTGACGTACACCACCCGATGTCCATCCACGCCGAGATAGGACAGCGCCTCGAAGATGGAGCCCTCGGTCGGCCGGTCCACGCGCTCCCAGCGGTCGCCCACCTCGAGCACCACGGTGTTCGAGGAGCGGATGGCGAAGTAGTCCTCCTCCTCCGGCGCGTCGCCCAGGGAGCGTTCCCGGACCACCAGGTCGCCGGCCGCGGCCAGCTGGTCCAGGAGCAGCCGGGTCCGTCGGCGGCGGGGGTCGAGGGGGTCGGTGTACAACGTGAGGTCGGTGCGCCCCGGCAAGGCCTCGATGGCCTGGACCGTCGCGGGGGCCAGCTGGAAGCGCCCTTCGAAGGTCCAGTCGAAGCGCACGTCCGAGAGCGCGACGGCCTGCTGGACCAGGGCGGCGGCCCAGACCACGCAGACCACCTGCAGGAGCGGCTCGCTCACCACGCCGCGCGGGGCTCCCCCGCGGCGGCGCGCGGCGCGGCGCAGGGACTGCCAGGCGGCGAGGAGCCCGGCCGCCGCTCCCACGCCGACGTTCAGGGCGCTGAAGGCTCCCCACTCGCCGGTTCCCCGGTAGGCGCCCAGGCCGAAGGAGATGGCCAGGGTCGCGACCAGCCAGAGCTCGCGGGTCACCCGGTCACTCTCCGGAGGTCGAGAGACAGGCGCGACACCGCGCCGGCGATGACCGCGAGCGCGGCGAAGTACGCGATGTCGTCCAGGTAGATCAGCCCCTCGGAGAAGCGCCCGAAGTGCGGATGCAGCGAGATCACTTCCAGGAAGCGGGCCACGGGCTCCGAGACGAAGGCGTGGGTCCAGCCGAAGTCGTAGAAGAGGAAGGCCAGGGCCACGGTGCCCGCCGCGGCGATGATCTGGCTGCGCGTGAAGGCCGAGCACGCCAGGCCGATCGAGGCGATGCCGGTCGCCAGCAGCAGCAGGCCCACGAAGACCGCCACCAGGTGCTGGAAGCCGAGGCCGCCCTGGACGATGGCGGTGAGCGGATACACGAAGCTCACGGCCATCATCAGCGCCACGAACGCGAAGGTCACGCAGAACTTGCCCAGCACCGTCTCGGTGGCGGTGAGGCGGGTGGTGGCCAGCAGCTCGTCGGTTCCCCGGGCGCGCTCTTCGGCGAACACCCGCATGGTGACCAGGGGGATCGGGACGATGAGGAGCAGGCCCAGCTGCTCCATCACCGGGAAGAAGACCGTGTCGCGCAGGTTGATGTGGTCGGGGATGGTGTCCGTCTCGAACCCGCCCATGGTCGTGCTCGCGAAGACGAACAGGATCTGGTTGTAGAGACGGAGGTGCTCGAAGAAGACCAGCGCCGTCACGAGGGCCGTCATCGTGAGAACGAGGTAGGCGATGGGCGATCCGAACAGGACCCGCCACTCCTTGCGGACGAGGGCGCGGAGCGGCCGGCTCACGGCGAGGGCGCCTCCACGCGGACGTCCGGCGGCAGCGCCGAGGCGTCGCCCCGGAACAGCGCGAACGGATCGCCGGTGTCGAGGACCCGCTCGGCGGGCCCGAGCGCCACCAGCCGTCCGCGGGACAGCACCGCCACCCGGTCGCACAGCTCGCGGGCCTCGGGCAGGTCGTGGGTGCACAGCAGCACCGTCTGGCGGCCGCGCATGGCGGCCACCGCGCGGCGCACCGCCTGCTGCTGCAGCGGGTCGAGGCCGCCGGTCGGCTCGTCGACGATCACGAGCCTGGGATCGTGGAGGAACGCCTGGGCCAGGGAGACCCGCTGCTGGAAGCCCTTCGAGAGGTTCCCCACCAGCCGGCGCCGCACGGACGCGAGGTCGAAGCGCTCGAGGACCCGTTCGATGGCCCGGGCCAGCGCGTCTCCGGCGAGCCCGCGGGCCCCGCCCGCGAACTCGAGGAAGTCGTCCACGCGCAGCTCGGGATACAGGCGCGAGGTCTCGGGCACGTATCCGATGCGGGCGTGGACCTCTCCGGGCTCGCTCACCGGCGAGATCCCGTCCACGCGGATCTCGCCGTCGCTCGGCACCAGGTAGCCGGTCACCAGGCGGATGAAGGTGGTCTTGCCCGCTCCGTTGGCGCCCAGCAGCCCGAACGCCTCCCCCGGAGCCACTTCGAGGCTCAGGCGATCGACGGCGCAGTGCTCGCCGAAGCGGCGCGAGAGCGCGCGCGCCGAGATCGGCGCGCCGGGTCGCGATGCCTCGCCGCTCACGAAGGCGCCACCCCGAAGCCTTGCTCCGCCGTCATGGAGCTATAGATGCCGGAACACATCGAAGAAATTCGGCCAGGTCTTCGAAACGCAGCCGGGATCGCGGATGACCACGCCCGGGACCCGCAGGCCGGCCAGGGCGAAGGACATGGCCATCCGGTGGTCGTCGTAGGTGTCGATCTCGGCTCCCTGCAGCGGCCCCGGCGAGATCTCCAGCCAATCGGGGCCGGCCTCGGCCCGCGCCCCCAGCTTCCGCAGCTCGGTCTCGAGGGCGGCCAGCCGGTCGGTCTCCTTGATCCGCAGGTTCGGGATGTTGACGATGCGCGTGGGCCGATCGGCGAACAGGGCGAGGACCGCATAGGCCATCGCGGCATCGGGCAGGTCGTTCATGTCGACCTCGCCGAGCCCGTGGAGCCGCTCGGATGGACCGCGCACCTCGACGTAGTCGAGGCCCCGGAGCACGAGGCAGCCCATGCGTTCGAGCAGCTCCAGCAGCTTGAAGTCGGGCTGGATCGAGCCCTGGGGCACCCCGTCCACGCGCACCGACCCTCCCGCGATGGCGGCGGCGCAGAACGGGTAGGCGGCCGACGAGGCGTCGGGCTCGATGACGTAGCGACGGGCCACGTAGGGCCGTTCCGAGCGCACCTGGACGCCCCCCTGGGCGGTCCAGCCGGCCTCGGCACCGAAGTCCCGCATGACTTCGAGCGTCACATCGACATAGGGGCGGGAAATCACCGTGCCATCGATGAAATCGAGGCTCACATCGCTGCGCGCGCAGGGCGCGGCCAGGAGCACGGCCGAGACGTACTGGCTCGAGTGGCGCGCGTCCATCACGGTGTGGCCGCCGGGCAGTCCGTTGCCCGCGATGGCCACCGGCGGGCAGCCGCCGCGGCCCAGGGTCTCGACCTCGGCGCCCAGGCCGCGCAGGGCGTCGACCAGGTCGCGGATGGGCCGCTCGCGCATGCGGGGGCTGCCGTCGAGCTCGAAGGGGCCGCCGGCCAGGGTGAGCGCTGCGGTGAGGAAGCGGGCGGTGGTTCCGGAGTTCTCGACCCACAGGGGCGCGGTCGCAGGGCTCCAGCGACCGCCCACGCCGCGCACCTGCCAGGGGCCCTCGGCCCCGGCCGCCGGGATCTCGATCGCCACCCCGACGGCCTCCAGGGCTTCCCGCATGACCCGCGTATCCACGCTCTCGAGCCCGCCGTGGAGCTCGCTGACGCCGTCGGCCAGGGCGGCGATGAGCAGGGCGCGGTTCGTGATGCTCTTCGATCCGGGGACGCGGATGCGCGCATCGAGGGGGCCCCGCGGCTCGATCGCCAGTCGGTCGGGCAGGGGTGTGGCCTGGGAGCGGTCGCTCATGGCGCTCTGGTCTCCGCGGTGGGGCGGGCCAAGCTAGCAGACCTCCCGGGGCGGCGTTGACACCCCAGAGGCCCTCCGGCACACTCTCGCGCCGGCCGTCGCCGAGACTGTTTTCCACGCAATCTCAAAGAGTTGCGAGTTTCCGAGAGGTTTCGGAAGGGCCGACCGGGCGCCCCGGTCGCGCGCTCGCGCTGCGACGGGCGTCCGACCCGTCCCCGTGTGGCTGCCACCGACCCAGACGAACCCGGGCGTATCCAGGCGATGCGCGGTCCGTCCCGGGATGGATTCGAAGAGCAAGGAGAAGCGAGTTGGCCAAGGTCCTCGTGTCGGATTCGCTCGCGAGCCAGGGGATCGAGATCCTCGAATCGGCTCCCGGGATCGAGGTGTTGAACGAACCCGGGATCGACCCGGCCGATCTGCTCGAGCGCGTGCGCGACGTCGAGGGGCTGGTGATCCGCAGCGGCACCCAGGTGACCGCGGAGGTGTTGGCCGCCGCGGAGAAGCTGCGCGTGGTGGGTCGGGCCGGCATCGGCGTGGACAACGTCGACGTGCCCGTGGCCACGTCGCGGGGCGTGGTGGTGATGAACACGCCCGGCGGCAACACCATCACCACGGCCGAGCACGCCATCTCGCTGCTGGTCTCCCTGGCTCGCCACATTCCCCAGGCGACCGCTTCGATGAAGCAGGGGAAGTGGGAGAAGAAGAAGTTCCAGGGGCTCGAGCTCTACAACCGGACGCTCGCCGTGGTGGGCATCGGCAGCATCGGCCGCATCGTCGCCGACCGCGCGCGCGGCCTCGGCATGCGGATCATCGCCCACGACCCGCACATCTCCCAGGAGGTGGCGGCGCGCATGAACGTCGAGCTCGTGGGCTTCGACGAGATGCTCGAGCGGGCGGACGCGATCACCATTCACGTGCCGAAGACCAAGGAGACCACGGGCCTGCTGGACCGCAAGGCCTTCGAGAAGGCGCGACCGGGGGTCCTCGTCATCAACGCGGCGCGCGGCGGCATCGTGGACGAGGAGGCGCTCCTCGAGGCCCTGGAGTCGGGTCACGTCGGCGGGGCCGGGCTGGACGTCTTCGAGAAGGAGCCGCCGGGCGAGGGGCACCCGCTGGTGGCCCACGAGCGCGTGATCTGCACGCCGCACCTGGGCGCCTCGACCGAGCAGGCGCAGATCAACGTCGCGGTCGCGGTGGCCGAGCAGGTTCGCGACTACCTCTCGAGCCAGGTCATCCGCAACGCGGTGAACGTGCCGTCCATCGCACCCGAGCGCATCGGCGAGATGCGCCCCTACCTGGAGCTGGCGGAGAAGCTGGGCCAGTTCCAGGGGCAGCTCTGTCCGGGCGCCGTGGAGGAGGTGGAGGTGGAGTTCGCCGGCGACGTCGCCCAGATGGAGGTCGCCCCGATCACGATCGCGGTGCTGAAGGGCCTGCTCGAATCGGTGAGCGACCACATCAACATGGTGAACGCGCCCACGATCGCGCAGCAGCGGGGCATCCGGGTGATCGAATCGAAGTCCAGCCAGGCGGTGGACTTCGCCAGCGGGATCAGCGTGCGGGTGAAGGGCTGCGAGAACCGCCTGATCGCCGGGGCGGTGTTCCACGGAGGCCAGCCGCGAATCGTGCGGATCGACGACTTCATGCTCGAGGCCATTCCGGAGGGACCGACCATCTTCCTCACGAACCACGACCAGCCCGGTGTGGTGGGGACCATCGGAAGCGTCCTGGGCGAGGAGGGGATCAACATCTCGCGCATGCAGCTGGCGCTGGTGCCCGAACGCAACGAGGCCGCCATGCTGGTGAACGTGGACAGCGTGCCGCAGCCGAGCGTGATGGAGCGGCTGCGCGCCGTCTCCTACGTGAAGACGGCCGACCTGGTGGAGCTATGACGACGGTCGTCGCAGTCGGCGCCCAGTGGGGCGACGAAGGCAAGGGCAAGATCGTGGACTGGCTGGCGCCCCGGGCCGACCTGGTGGCGCGCTTCCAGGGCGGCAACAACGCCGGTCACACCCTGGTGGTGGACGGCGAGCAGACGGTCCTGCACGTGGTGCCGTCGGGCATCCTCCACTCCGGCAGCGTGAACCTCATCGGGCCCGGCGTCGTCGTGGACCCCGGGGTGCTGCTCCAGGAGATCGAGAAGCTGTCGGCCCGGGGCATCCTGGGCGACCCCTCGCGCCTCCGGGTCTCGGGCCGCGCCCACGTCATCCTCCCGTGGCACGTGGCCCTCGACAAGGCGCGCGAGGAGTCGGCGCGCGACCGCGCCATCGGCACCACGGGCCGCGGCATCGGGCCGGCCTACGAGGACAAGGTGGCGCGGCGGGGGATCCGCGTGGCCGACCTGCTCCACGCCGAGAGCCTCGCCGAGAAGGTCCGGCTGCTCGCGCCCAAGAAGAACTTCGAGCTCACGAAGTTCTACGACTGGCGGGAGATCGACATCGACGCGCTGGTCGAGCAGTGCATCGAGTGGGGCCGCAAGCTCGAGCCCTACGTCGACCACACCGGTCGCATCCTCGACAACGCCCTGCGCGAAGGCAAGAGCGTGCTGTTCGAGGGAGCCCAGGGCACGTTCCTGGACATCGACCACGGCACCTACCCGTACGTCACCTCTTCCAACTGCGTGGCGGGCGGTGTGTGCGCGGGCTCGGGCATCGGGCCCACGCGGATCGACCGTGTCCTGGGCATCACCAAGGCGTACACCACCCGGGTGGGCGGTGGACCCTTCCCGACCGAGCTCGAGGACGAGGTCGGCCAGCGGCTCCGCGAGGCGGGCGCCGAGTTCGGCGCCACCACCGGTCGGCCCCGGCGCTGCGGCTGGCTCGACGCGGTGATGCTGCGCGAGTCGGTGGTCGTCAACGGCCTGACGGACCTCGCCCTCAACAAGCTCGACATCCTCTCGGGCTTCGACGAGGTCCCGATCGCCGTCGAGTACCGCATCGACGGCAAGCGCACCCGCGACTTCCCGATGACCCTCGACGAGGTGGCCCGGGCCGAGCCGGTCTACGAGACCGTGCCGGGCTGGACCGAGGATGTGACGGGAGCGCGGAGCTTCGACGACCTCCCGGACAACGCGCGCCGCTACGTGGAGAAGGTCGAGGCCCTGGTCGAGGTTCCGGTGGCGTTCATCTCCGTGGGGCCGGGCCGCGACGAGACCATCTGCCGCCGCGATCCGTTCGCGTCCTGAGGCCCGTGGCCGCGCGAATCCGCCACGAGGGCTCCGGCCAGGAGCGCGAGCGGAGACCGGGGTTCAAGCCCGGCGGGCGCGAACCCGATGAGAGTCACGTCGGCCGGGGAGGGGGGCTTCCCAGCCGATTCCAGATCCGCGAATCGTCTCGTCCCGTGGGCGGGCGCTCCGACTCCGAGCGGTCCGAGCGAACGGTTGGGCCGGCGATGCAGGGAGATGGCGTGGGCCGATCGCTTCGCATCATGTCGGCCAACCTGTGGTCAGGCGCCGCCCATCCCGAGGCCCTCGCCGGTCTGGTGGCGTCCCTGGAGATCGACGTTCTCGCCACCCAGGAGCTGACCGCGGACCAGGCCGACGCCATCGGGGAGGTCCTGCCCTTCGGATTGCTGGAGCCCCACCCGAAGTACCACGGGATGGGCATCGCCCTGCGGCATCCGGCCCGGGTCGACCATATCGAGATGCCGTTCCGCAGCGCCCGCCGCGCCCGCCTGGGCGCCGGCGACTGGCCCGACCTCGGCCGGGACGTCGAGGTCCTGAACGTCCACGTGGCTGCGCCCCACGTGGGCCCGCTGGGCAGCGGCTTCCCCAAGCGGCGCCAGCAGCTTCGCCAGCTCGAGCGATACCTGATCGACGGCCACCAGCAGCGCGATGCCCGCGACCGCGGCCCGACCGAAGGTGAGACCGCGAGCCCGGACCAGGCTGCGCCGCGGGCCCAGGTGCTCGTCGGGGATTTCAACTCGACGCCGGTCTGGCCGGTCTATCGCAGGCTCTCCCGACTGATGACCGACGGCGCGGTCGTCGTGGCCCAGCGCCGCGGTCGGCCGGTCCGCCCGACGTGGGGTCCGTGGTCGGGCTCGCCGCGCCTGCTGCGCATCGATCACGGCTTCGTCCGGGGACTCGATGTGGAGGAGTTCCGGGTCGTCGAGGTTCCGGGCTCCGACCATTCGGCGGTCGTGATGGACGTGGTGCCGGGCTCCTGAGTCCACCGCCTCGTCGGCTCGGTCGATCGCTTCGAGTCCCAGGCTGAGCTGATCCACGGCTGTCTCCCTTCCGTCTGCTCGTCGTCGTCCGATGGCTCTCGTCCGTCTGTCACGTTCGGCTCGCACTCGGCTCACACTCGGCTCACACTCGGCTCGCACTCGGCTCACACTCACCTCACGCTGGGCCCACGCTGGGTTTCCGGTCGGCTCCCTCGGCCCACGGCCGGCGCGATCCCCCGCGAGAGCGGGCGGGTGAGCGGTGTCGCGGGAGTTGGTCGCTCACCCGCCCGCCGGCTCCGGGGGCTGTCCTTCGAGGCTCCGCCGAGCCCCGCCACCTGGACCTGGGCGTGAGCCTGGGCTCGGGCGGCGGGGGCTCGGAGGCCCCCGGAACCAGGGGTTGTCACTCGGGGGGTGACGAATCCGACCGTAGGCGAAGAAAAGACGAAAATCAAGCTCGCAGGGGTTCTTCAGTGCGAAGAGTCCAGAAGGAGGAGCTGGAGACGGCGGGGGCGCCGGGAGCGACTACTCCGGATCCGGCGGCTCGGGGACGCGACCGGAGGGCTGCACGCTTCCCAGCTCGGCCCAGTGGTGCACCACGCGCCAGGAGTGGTGCGCCACCCGCTCGAGCCAGCGGAAGGCGTCCATCACTTCCAGGGCCTTGGCCGCCGTCATCTCTCCGCGGCTGGCGCGATCGGCCACCTCGTCCCGGAAGGCCGGGCGCCGGTCCCGCATGGCCGCTCGCACGCCCTCGAGGCGCCCCTCCAGGCTCTCCGCGTGCTCCAGGTCGAGGCTCTCGGGGAGGGCCTCGTCCACTTGGACCGTCCACTCCAGCAGCTCGGGGGTCGCGGCCAGGGTCTCGGGCCGCGGTCCCCGGCCGAGCCGCCCCACGAGTCGCGCCAGCTGATCCAGGCAGTGGAGCGCCACCGCCCGCCGCGCGGCCCCGGCTTCGCCGCTCGCCGGCCCCAGCAGGGCCAGGTAGTGCTGCAGCTCGTCCAGCCCGTGGGCGATGGGGGCCGCGCGATCCCGTTGGATCGCTCCGGTCTGCCGGCCCTCCAGGCGCGTCTGGATCACCGCGAAGGCCTGGACCGCCAGGTCGGCCAGGGTGGGGACCACCGCCTGGATCGCGACCTCGGGCTCGGACAGCAGCGAGCGATCCAGGCGGTCCGAGTAGGCGGAGGGCCTCTCGGGCACGATCCGCTCCACCATGCGGGCGAACGGCGCGGCGAACGGGAGGATGGCCGCCACCCCCAGTGCGTTGTAGAGCGAGTGGAAGGCCACGAGGCCGAACGCCGGATCGACCGCGAGCCTCGACGACCCCGAGGTCTCCAGGAGGCCGAGGTAGACCGGCAGCAGCAGGAAGGCGCCGCTGGCGGTCAGCAGGTTGTAGAGGACGTGGGCCCAGCCGGTGCGCCGCGCGGGGAGCGATGCGCCGACGGTGGCCATGGCGGCCGTCGCCGTGGTGCCGACGTCCATGCCGATGACCAGCGCGGCGGCCTGGTCGAAGCGGATGGCGTCCACCGACAGCGCCGCGAGGGCGGTGGCGACGCCCGCGCTCGAGGACTGGGTCACCAGCGTGATCGCCACGCCGATTCCCACGAGCGCGAGGCGCCCTCCGAGCCCGTCGCCCGGCAGCTGCTCGGGCGTCACCAGGCCTTCGAGCCCGCCCAGTCCGTCGCGCAGGAACGCGATGCCCAGGAACACGAGGCCGAAGCCGGCGAGGGTGGTCCCGGCGTTCGACCAGCGCCCGCGTCCGAACAGGCGCAGCAGCACGCCGAAGAGCACGGCCAGCGGGGCGAGGAGGCCGAGCTGCACCTTGAAGCCCAGCAGCGCGACCATCCAGCCCGTGATCGTGGTGCCGAGGTTCGCCCCGAACACGATGCCCAGGGCCGCCGGAAAGGTCATGAGCCCCGCGCCGGCGAAGCCCACCGCCGTGACCGTCGTGGCGCTCGACGACTGCACCAGGGCGGTGACCACGGCCCCGGTCGCCGCGCCGGACGCCGGCGAGCGCGTGAAGCGGCGCAGCACCCTCTGCAGGGTGTCTCCGGCCAGCCCGCGCAGGCCGTCGGTCATCACGACCATGCCGAGCAGGAAGAGGCCGAGCCCCCCGGCGGCCTGGACGAGACCTGCGATCAAGAGGTCGCCGCCGCTCCGGCGGCCACGGCGCCCGCGCGGTCGTCGGCCCCGCCCAGACCGATGGGCTGGGCGGGGCGGTGGACCGCTCCTCGGTGGACCGCGGTGAGGAAGCGATCGACGCCGCGCACCACGTGGGTGGTCCGCACCGAGTGGAAGATCTCGAAGGCGTGCTGGGCCCCGGGGATCTCGGCGTAGGCCACCGGCGACTTCGAGACCTCGCGCAGCAGGGACACGAAGTCCCGGGCTTCGTCGACCGGCGCCAGGCTGTCGTGGGACCCGTGGATCACGAAGAAGGGCGGGGCGTCCGCGTGCACGCGGGCCACCGGCGAAGCCTTCTCGTAGGCGACGCGGTCCTCCGCCAGGCGCTTCTTGAACACCGTGCGCGCCAGGAACCTCTCGAAGCCCTCGTAGCTGTCGCGCTCGAAGCGGTTGGCGAAGTCGTAGATGCCGTAGAAGGGCACGCAGGCCCGGACGGTGGTGTCGACGTGCTCGAAGTCGGGCTGGTACTCCGGGTCGTTCGCCGTGAGCGCGAGCAGCGCCGAGAGGTGACCGCCCGCCGAGCCGCCGGTGGCGGCGACGAAGTCCGGATCGCCGCCGAAGTCGGCGATGTTCTCGCGGATCCAGCGCACGGCGAGCTTCAGGTCGACGAGGTGGTCGGGGAAGGTGGCGCGCGGGCTGAGCCGGTAGTTCGCGGCCACGCAGATCCAGCCCCGGGAGGCCATGTGGTGCATGAGCGGCAGGGCCTGCTCGCGCTTGTCCCCGATGACCCAGGCGCCGCCGTGGACCTGGAAGAGCACCGGCGCGTCGCGGGGGGCGTCGGCCGGTGCGTAGACGTCGAGCAGCCGGCGACGCCCGGCACCTTCCGCGTAGCGCACGTCGCGGCGCACCTCGACGTCGTGACGCGCGAAGCGGAACGGGTTCACCTGGGGGCGCGCCGGCACCCGCTCGAGGGGCGCCTGCAGCGGACCCGCCGCGTCGCCCAGGGCCTCCCGCAGTGCCGCGTCCACCACCTGCTCGCAGCGATCGGACTCGCTCACCTGGCGCATCAGCGCTGCCCAGGACACCACCGACAGCCCGAGCCCCAGCCAGCCCGGCCAGGCCGAGAGCGCCCCGGCCGCCGCGAAGCCCACGGTCGCGACCAGCTGCCAGGCGATGTGGTGGACGGGCATCTCGGAGGTGAGCCATCCGGCGAAGAAGCTCGGAATCGCCAGCCAGGTCTGCGGACGTCGCGGGGAGTAGGCGTTCCAGGTGAACGCCACGCCGATCAGGCTGACGCTGAGAAAGAGCGTGGGTGCGTCGGGCATGGGCCCAGTGTCGGGGGCGGCGTGTCCGAGTGCAAAGGCCGATCGGGTGTTCTCGCCCCACGGGGCCTGCGGCTGGGGCCGGCCCGCCGGCCGCCGTGTGCTTCGAGTCACAAGACCGACGGGCGTGACGGTCGATGCAGGGTCTTCGGGGGGGCGATGTCGACCACGGAGGATCCTGCACGATGTCGTCGGGCTGGCAGCGAAACGAGCGCGATCGGCTGATCGCCGAGGCGAGTCACGCGCGTCACCGGGGACGCATCCGCAAGGCGATCGCCCTGTATCGCCGCATCCTGGTCGAGGAGCCCGGCAACGCCGAGGTCGCTGTGCGGCTGGCGCCGCTGGTCGCCTCGCGCGGAGAGCACTTCGAGGCGTGGCTCCTGTTCCGGGACGTCGCGCGCAGGCTGCTCGCGGAGCAGCGCTACGAGCAGTGTCTGGCCGTGGCGCGGGAGGCCTGCCGCTTCGTGCCGGGAGAGTTCGACGCGTGGCGTCTGCGCGCGGATCTCGAGCTGAAGCTGGGCCGGGAGCGCGCGGCCTTCGAGACCCTGCTCGAGGCCCGCAGCGTGTTCTCGAGCGTCCGCACCGGCGCCCAGGCCATCGCCCTGCTGGTCCGGGCGCGCGGGATCGAGCCCTGGGACCCCCAGGTCTGCATCGACCTGGCCCGTCTGTACGCGCGCAGCGATCGGGTGCAGGCGGCCTGCGAGCTGCTGAACGGCCTGGAGGGACGCGTCGTCGGGCGCGACCTGCGCCGGGTGCGCGCCCTCCAGTGGCGACTCACGCTGTCCTTCGAGCACGCCTGGCGCTGGCTCCAGGCCGCCATCGGGCTGGGCGCCGACGCCCGGGCGGGCGCGTCGGCCACCACCTGCTTCACCGCGAGCGAAGACACCCCGCGGCTTCGCTGAGGCGATCGCGCGCCCGCGTCCCGCCCGGGTCGCAGGGCCCCCTCGCGCCTGACTGCGAGTCGCGAACCCGTCCTTCTCTGCCACATTCGCCCCGCGCGAAGACCCGGTTATATTCGGCCCTCCAACCGCCGGAGGTGCCCCCCATGGACATGTCCTTCACGCCCGAGCAGATCGCGTTCCGCCAGGAGGTGCGCGAGTGGATCCAGGAGGCGATGCCTCCCGAGATGCGCCACAAGGCCCAGAACGGCGCCAGCTTCGAGCAGGAAGAGTCCATGGAGTGGCAGAAGATCCTGTACGCCAAGGGCTGGGTCGCGCCGAACTGGCCCGCCGAGTACGGCGGGACCGGCTGGGACATCACGCAGAAGTTCATCTTCCAGGAGGAGTGCGTGCGCGCCAACGCGCCGCAGCTCTCGCCGTTCGGTCTCTCGATGGTGGGCCCGCTGCTCATCGAGTTCGGCTCCGACGAGCAGAAGCAGCGCTTCCTGCCGAAGATCCTCTCGGGCGAGGAGGTCTGGTGCCAGGGCTACTCCGAGCCCAACGCCGGCTCGGACCTGGCGGGGCTGCAGCTGCGCGCCGACAAGGACGGCGACGACTACATCCTCAACGGCCAGAAGACCTGGACCACCTACGCCCAGTACGCCGACTGGATCTTCGTGCTGGCGCGAACCAGCAGCGAAGGCAAGAAGCAGGAGGGCATCTCGTTCCTGCTGGCCGACGTCCGCAACACGCCGGGCATCACCGTGAAGCCCTTCCTCACCACCGGCGGCACCCTGGCCTTCTCGGAGACGTGGTTCAAGGATGCGCGGGTGCCCCAGGCCAACCGCGTCGGCCCCGAGAACGGCGGCTGGACCATGGCCAAGGCGCTGCTGGCCCACGAGCGCACGGGCATCGGCGGCGTGGCCGAGTCGGGCCGCTACCTCCACATGGCCAAGCAGATCGCGGCCCAGACGCCGCTCGGCAAGGGGCGCCTGCTGGACGACGAGGCCTTCCGGCGCCGGGTGGCGCGCCTGCAGATGCGCCACCGGGCCGTGGCCATGCTGAACCTCCGCACCCTGGCGGCCGCCCAGGTGGGCCGCGCGCCGGGGCCCGAGAGCTCGATCCTCAAGATCGTGGGCACCGAGGTGCAGCAGGAGACCACGGAGATGTGCATGGACGCCATGGGTCACAACGCCATGGGCTGGCTCGACTCGCCCCGGGAGGCGCTGCCCGAGCTGCAGCAGGCCGTGGCCTCGCAGTTCAACTACCTGCGTGCGGCCACCATCTACGGCGGGTCCAACGAGATCCAGAAGAACATCATCTCGAAGCACATCCTGCGGCTGCCGAGCTAGGAGACCCCCAATGAACTTCGATCTCACCGAAGAGCAGCAGATGATCGTCGACCAGGTCGAGAAGTTCGTGCAGAACGACTCGCCCGTGGAGCGCTTCCGCAAGCTGCGCGACACCGAGCGCGGCTGGGAGCCGGAGATGTGGGCCGCCATGGGCGAGTACGGCTGGCTCGGCGTCGCCTTCCCGGAAGAGCAGGGCGGCTTCGGCGGTCAGTTCGTCGACATGGCGCTGATCCTCGAGAAGCTGGGCCACGGGCTCGTCCCCGAGCCCTACATCGCCTCGGTGGTGCTGGCCGGGGGGCTCGTCTCCAGGCTCGGCAGCGAGGCGCAGCGCGAAGCCTTCCTCACGCCGATGATCGAGGGCCAGACGTCCCTGGCGCTGGCCTACGCAGAGAAGCAGGGCCGCTACGACCCCTGCGACTGCCTCACCACGGCCACTCGCCAGGGCGACGGCTGGGTGCTGTCGGGCGAGAAGGTGTGGGTGCTGAACGGCCACGCCGCAGACCACGTCGTGGTGGTGGCGCGCACCGCCGGCGACCAGCTCGACGCCGCGGGGCTCTCGCTCTTCATCGTCGACGGCCAGGCCGAGGGGCTGCAGCGCCTGCGGGTCCACGGCATGGACGGCCAGAGCACGGGCCTGCTCACCCTGGACGGCGTGCGCGTGGGCGCCGACCGGCTGCTGGGCGGCGAGGGCGAGGCCGCCGCCCACGTCGAGTGGGCCCTCGACCGCGGCGCCGCCGCGGCCTGCGCCGAAGGGCAGGGCGCGCTCCGCGAGCTCCTCGATCGGACGGTCGCCTATCTCAAGCAGCGCGAGCAGTTCGGCGTGCCCATCGGCACCTTCCAGGCGCTCCAGCACAAGGCGGCCGACATGTTCGCCGAGACCGAGCTCTGCCACTCCACCATGATCCTCGCGGCCATCCAGGCCGACAGCGAGGACGAGGAGGAGCGCAAGGCCGAGGTGTCGGCGGCGAAGGTGCAGCTGACCGACGGCGGCTGGTTCGTGCAGGAGAACGCCATCCAGCTCTTCGGCGGCATCGGCGTCACCGACGAGCAGGACGAGGGGCTCTTCTTCAAGCGGCTGCGCGTGCTCCAGGGTCTGTTCGGCGACGCCGACTACCACGTGGACCGCTTCCAGAAGCTCTCCCGCTTCGACGAGGGCCTGTAGGTTGGCGGCGCGCCTCAGCCCGCCTCGACGATCTTGACCCCGAGGTACGCGGCGTAGAGCCCCAGCAGCGCGAGCGCCCTGCGCTTGTGCATGCCCGGGTCTCGCACGAAGAAGAGCAGCGCGGCCGCGGTCAGCCCGAAGAGCGCCGGCAGGTCGAACCAGAGCAGCGACGGGTCGACGCGGATCGGAGCGATCAGCGCGCCGAGCCCCACCGGGAGCAGGACGTCGAGGACGTTGCTGCCCACCAGGTTGCCCACGGACATGTGGCCCCGGGAACGGCTGAGGGCCACCAGCGAGATGCTGAGCTCGGGAATGCTCGTGCCCACGCCGATGATGGCGATGCCGATGAACGCCTGGCTCACCCCCCAGGCGTCGGCCAGCGCCACGGCCGCCCGGACGATGACCTCCGCACTGACGGCCACGACGACGAGCCCGACGCCCAGCTGCCGCCAGGCGCGCCCGGTCGGCAGGTCGGCGGCCGGCTCCTCCTCGCCGACCGGGTCGTTCAGCAACGACACCACGTACAGTACGTACGTCGCCGCCAGGATCGCCCCCTCGAGGCGCGAGACCTGCCCGTCGAGCCCCGCGAGCAGCAGCATGAGGATGGTGCCCAGCAGGACCGGTCCGTGGGTCACCGCGTCCTGGCGGGCCAGGCTCAGGTGGCCGATCAGCCCCGCGATGCCGAGCACCATGCCGAACTGACCGAAGCAGCTGCCGATGGCGTTGCCGACGATCAGGCCCGAGGTGTCCTGGTCGGGCGAGAGGTTGTGGAGGCTCGCCGAGATGGAGACCACCAGCTCCGGCAGGTCGCTGCCGACGGCCAGGATGACCACGCCGATCACGAAGTCGGACAGGCCGTAGCGCCGGGCCAGCACGACCGAGGAGTCGATGGTGAGCCGCGCGCCCAGGGCCACCGCCGCGAGTCCGATCCCCAGCAGGGCGAGGTCGAGCACGGGCGTTCCCTCTCCGAGCTGGATCAGGCTCAGTTGTCCTGGAGCGTGAACGTCAGGCCCGCGTTCGCCTGCAGGCGCTCGAGCAGCGGCGCCCCCATGGCCGAGGCCGGGGTCCAGAAGCCGCCCGCCACCCGGAGATCGTCCTTGGCGAGGCACACGGCGCTCTCGCCCAGCATCCTGGCGGTCGAGCCGTAGCCGGGGTCGCGGTCGCCGGTGACCCGGCCGCGCAGGCTCTGGTTCGCGTCGTCGGGGTGCGCGCCGAACAGGCGGATGTCGAAGTAGCCGGCCTCGCGCTGGGCCGCCGACGGTCCCTCGCCCGGCGAGGGCAGCAGCGACCCCAGCACCGATCGCAGCGGCCCCAGGGCGCCGGCCGCCATGGTGGCGCCGAGGGCCGCGCTGAAGGCCGTGGCCTTCGCCAGCCCGAGCACCCCGGGGCCCATGAGCGTCGCCTCGTCGTAGCGGAAGTCGGCCCCGTAGGAGAGGCCCAGCAGCGCGTTGGTGCGGCGCACCACCCGGGTGTTGATGGCGGCCATCACGAAGGGCGCGGTCCACTCGCCGAAGTCGGCGTCGTAGAAGGGGCCCATGGCCTCCCGACCGTCGGGGCCGCTGCGGCGATCCGGCGGGTTCAGCGAGTAGGGGTCGGCCATGATCTGCCGGACGTCGGGGTCGGCGGTGGCCTCCTCCATGACGTTCAGCAGGCTGGCCGCGGTGCCCCCGCTGAAGCCGCCCGAGAATCCCTTCACCCGGTAGGCGATGCGCGAGCAGGAGATACCGTGGCGCTGGCGCATGGCCTGCTGCAGGAAGTAGACCCCGAGGTCGGACGGGATGCTGTCGAAGCCGCAGTTGTGGACGATGCGCGCGCCGCTGGCCTCGGCCTCCTTCTGATGGGCGTCGATCATGCGGCGCATCCACTGCACCTCGCCGGTGAGGTCGCAGTAGTGGGTGCCCAGCCCGGCGCAGGCGTGCACCAGCTTGGATCCGTACTTCGCGTAGGGGCCGACGGTGGTGCACACCACCCGGGTCCTCTCGGCCAGGGCGCGCAGGGAGGACTCGTCGTCGCCGTCGCCCACGAGGATCGGGAGCTCCTCGGCCGAGCGGTGGGCCGCGCTTCCGATGCTCGCGCGGACGGTCTCGAGCTTCGCCGGGTTGCGACCGGCGATGGCCCAGCGCAGGTCGCCGCCGGTGCCGTAGCGCCCGAGCAGGTACTCGCCGACGAGGCGTCCCGTGAACCCGGTGGCGCCCCACAGGATGACGTCGAACTCCCGGTCGGTCGGGCTCATGGCGGCTCCTCCTGGCTGCGGACCCGACGGCGGCGGGTCCCTTCCATGCTAACCGACCCGCAGCCCGCTGCGCGGCGGCCCGCTGCGCACCGGCCCGCCGTGCACCGGCCCGCTGTGGACCGGCCCGCTGTGGACCGACCCACTGCAGAGCGGCCGGTGGGATAGACTCGTGCCTCGTGGACACCTCGGGCATCGTTCTCTGCGGCGGCCGGTCGACCCGCATGGGCCGACCCAAGGCGCTGCTTCCCTGGGGCGGCGCAACGCTCGTCGAGGCGGTGGTCCGCAGCCTCCTCGAGGCCGTCGACCGGGTCGTGGTCGTCCACTCCGGCGCCTTCGAGCTTCCCCGACTCCCGGTCCCCGTGGTCCTGGATCGCGAGCCGGGCCTGGGCCCCCTGGCGGGCATCCGCGAGGGGCTCCACGCGCTCCCCGGTGGGCTCGCCTTCGTCGCCAGCACCGATGCGCCCTTCCTCTCGCCCGGGTTCGTGGGGTCGATGCTGGGCTTCGGGGGCGCCGCGGCCCTCGAGCAGGACGGCTTCGTCCAGACGCTGTGCGCGGTCTACGACGCCGGCCGCGCCTCCGCCGCGGACGCCCTGCTGGAGAGCGGAGCGCGCCGGCCGCTGGCGCTGCTCGAGGCGTCGGGCTACCGGCGTGTGGCGCCCGCCGAGGTCGAGGACGCCGACTCGATTCGCGGCTTCAACCGGCCGGAGGAGTACCTGGCCGCCGTCCGCGACCGTCAGCCCGGCGCGCGCTCGACCCTGGAGTTCCTCGGCCGCGCCCGGCGCGCCATGGGGCGCGAGTGCATGGACGTGCCGGTGGGCCGGCTGGGCGAGGTCCTGGGCCACGCCGAGCCGGCGCTGCGGGTCTGCGCGGACGGCGCGGTCGCAAAGCCCTTCCTGGTGTCGCTGAACGGCCGGGACTTCGTGCGGGACCCCGCTCTCCCCGTCGGTCCCGGCGACCGGGTCTTCGTGATGGACTCGGCGGTGGGGGGCTGAGGCCGTGTACGGCTACCACGGTCGCTACGGGCGCGTCGACCTCGGGAGCGGGCGCTGGCGGACGGTTCCCCTGCCCGAGCCGGTGCTGCGCCGCTACCTGGGCGGCGTGGGCCTGGGCACCTGGATCCTCCACCGCGAGTGTCCGGCCGGGGTCGACCCCCTGGCCCCGGAGGCGCCGCTCGTGTTCGCCTTCTCGCCCCTGGTGGGCACGGCGCTCACCACCTCGGCCAAGTTCGCCGTGGTGGCCAAGTCGCCGCTCACGGGTCTGCTGTGCGACGCGCTCTCGAGCTCCCACTTCGCGCTGGCCGGCAAGCAGCTGGGCGTGGACGCGCTGGTCTTCGTGGGCCGCTGTGCGCAGCCCTCGGTCTGGTCGTCGGGAGAGCTGCGGCCGACGGATCTCTGGGGAGCGACCCCCGCCGAGACCGAGCGGGCGCTGTCCGCGGAGGGCCGGGTCGCCAGCATCGGCGTGGCCGGAGAGAACGGGGTGCTGTTCGCGACCGTCTCCAACGAGGGGCGCCACGCCGGGCGCGGCGGGCTCGGCGCCGTCATGGGCTCGAAGCGCCTGAAGGCCGTGGTCGTCCGCGGCGACGCGCGTCCTGCGGTGGCCGATCCCGTCGCCGTGGTGCGGCGGGCGCGGGACCTGGCGCGCCGGGCGCTCGGTCCCGCCACGGCCAAGTACCGCGAAGAGGGCACGGTGGGGAACCTGCAGGCCTTCGCGAAGGTGGGCGCGCTGCCCGCCCGGAACTTCGGCGGAGGGAAGTTCGCGGCGGCCGACGCCCTGCTGTCGGGGCTGGACGGGTCCGAGGGAACGGCGCGCAGGCGGCGCTCCTGCGCGGCCTGCAACGTCGGCTGCGAGCACGGCTACACCAGTGGCAAGGCGGAGTCCGCGGTGCGGCTCGAGTACGAGACGCTCTTCGCCCTGGGCCCCCTGTGCGGGGTGTCCGACGGCGGGGCCGTGCTGGAGGCCGCGCGCCGCTGCGACGCCCTGGGGCTCGACACGATCTCCGCGGGCGGAACCATCGCCTTCGCCATGGAGTGCGGCGAGCGCGGCCTTCTCGACGGGGCGCCGGCCTTCGGCGACGGCGCGTCCCTGGTGGGCCTGCTCGACGACATCGCCCGGCGGCGCGGCCTGGGCGAGCTGCTGGCCCTGGGGTCGCGCCGGGCCGCCCTGCGCATCGGACACGACAGCCTCGACTTCGCGCCCCAGGTGAAGGGGCTCGAGCTCCCCGGCTACGAGCCCCGCGCCCTCCAGACCCTGGCCCTCGGGCTGGCCGTCGGCACCCGGGGCGCCTGTCACAACCGCAGCGGCGCCTACGAGCTCGACTTCTCCAGCGAGGTCGACCGCCTGCGCGGCGACGAACGCGCGGCGCGCCTCGCCACCGAACCCGAGGCCCGGGCCGCGCTCCTCGACTCGCTCATCCTGTGCAAGTTCGTGCGCGGCGCCCTGGACGGCGTGTTCGAGGAGGCGGCCGCCATGCTGCGGGAGCTGGTGGGGTGGGACGCCACGGCCGAGGAGCTGCGGCGCACCGCGGACCGCATCGTCGACGCGAAGAAGGCGTTCAACGTGCGCGAGGGCTGGCGCCCGGCCGACGACACCCTGCCCGCGCGACTGCTTTTCGAGCCCCTTCGCGACGGTCCGGTCCGGGGCGGCCGGATCAGCCGCGAGCAGCTGGCGCGCATGGTGCGGGCCTACAACCGCGCCCGCGGCTGGACCGACGAGGGCTACCTCGGACCCGCCGCGCGTCGCGACCTCGCGCGCGATATCCCGCTTCTCGATCCGCTCTCCGGTCGGCCCGAGGGAAGCGCTACCGTCCCGGCGTGAGCCAGACCCCCCTCGACCTGTCCCGTGTCTTCGAGCTCGAGCCCCACGGCCCCGACACCTTCGTCGGCGAGAGCCCCCACTATTCCTGGGGGCGCATCTACGGCGGCCTGGTGGTGGCCCAGGCCCTGTGGGCGGCCACCCAGACCGTGCGCCCGGAGCACGCCATCCACTCGCTCCACGCCTACTTCATCCTGGGCGGCGAGATCGGCGAGCCCGTGCGCTACGAGGTGGACCGCGTGCGCAACGGCCGCTCCTTCAGCACGCGGCGGGTGGTGGCGCGCCAGAGCGCCGGCGCCATCCTGACCCTCGCCTGCTCGTTCCAGGTGGACGAGGGCGGAGCGGGCTCGCAGTCGGCCGAGTTCCCCGACGACCTGCCGACGCCCGACCGCCTGCGCCGCGAGTTCGACGCGGGCTGCGAGCGCTGCGACGTGGCCGTGCGCGAGGGCCCGCCGCGCTCGCGCGCCTGGGTGCGCTTCCCCGAGAAGCTGCCCGCCGACCCGCGGGTCCACGCCTGCGCGCTGGCCTACATGTCCGACGTGAACCCCATGGGCGCGGTCGGCGCGTCCCATCCGATGAAGGTGCCCGAGGGCGAGTGGGACGCGAACTTCATGGGCGCCAGCCTCGACCACGCCGTCTGGTTCCACCGTCCCATCGATGCGTCCGACTGGCTGCTGATCGACATGACGGGCCACGGCGTGATCGGCAGCCGCGGGCTCGCGACCGGCCCGGTCTTCTCGGCCTCCGGCGTCCACCTGGCGACCATCGCCCAGGAAGCGCTGCTCCGGGAACGCAAGCCTCGCGCCTGAGGCGCCTTCGCTCGACACTGCCCGCCGCCGGTGTTACCCAACATGCGGGCCCGTAGCTCAGCTGGCAGAGCTGGGGACTTTTAATCCCTAGGTCGTGGGTTCGAGCCCCACCGGGCCCACCACACAGGTCGGCGACCGCGCGCTTCCTCCTCGCAGAAATCCGACATCGGCGCGATGATTGGGGCGTTCACCTCGAACGGTGAAGCGCACCCGATCGGAGGCCACGGCTTGAGCGAGCGAACCGAAGACCCCGAACACGGCGGCGCCGACGACGGCGCGGGCGCAGCCGCCGGCGGGCGCCGGCGCTTCAAGCTCGACCTCTCCTCCCAGGTGATGATCGGTCTGGCGCTGGGTGTGGGGGCCGGGATCTTCCTGGGCGAGCTGGCGGCCCATCTCCAGATCATCGGCGACATCTTCGTGCGCCTGCTGCAGATGACGGTGCTGCCCTTCGTGGTGCTCTCCCTCGTCGCGGGGCTCGGCCGGCTGGAGCTCTCCCAGGCCCTGGGCATGGCCAAGCGCGGCGGCGGTGTGCTGCTCGCGTCGATCGGGGTCGCGCTCCTGTTCGTCTACCTGCTGCCTTGGGCCTGGCCCGAGATCGAGAGCGCGTCGTTCTTCAGCACCTCGCTGGTCGAGGAGCCCCCGGCCTTCGACATGCTGGGGCTCTACATCCCCTCGAATCCCTTCTTCTCCCTGGTGAACTCGCTGGTCCCCGCGATCGTGCTGTTCAGCCTGGCGCTGGGCGTGGCGCTCATCGGGGTGCCCGGCAAGGAGAAGGTGGTGGCGGGGCTGGAGCCGCTCATCGAGGCGCTGGTGGTCATCACCGGCGTGGTGGCCAGGACGGCGCCCTACGGCGTGTTCGCCATCGCCGCCAGCGCGACCGGCACCCTCAGTCTCTCGGAGCTCCAGCGCATCCAGGTCTACGTGGCGAGCTATGCGGCGGCGGCGCTGCTGCTCGCGTTCTGGGTGATGCCGGGGCTCGTCACCACGCTCACGCCCATCTCCTACCGGACGCTCCTCGGCGCGACGCGGAGCGGCCTCATCACCGCGTTCGCCACCGGGAACCTGCTGATCGTGATCCCCATGCTCACCGAGGCCTGCCGGCGCATCGTCGCGGAGGCGGTGCCCGAGGAGGGGGACGCGCCCTCCGGCGTCGAGGTGATGGTGCCGACGTCCTTCAACTTCCCGAGCACCGGGAAGATCCTGTCCCTGCTGTTCCTGCCGTTCGCCGCCTGGTTCGGGGGCGGGGGCTTCGGTCTGTCCCAGTGGGCCACGGTGGCCTTCGCCGGGACCACCAGCTTCTTCGGGCAGAACGTGATCGCGGTGCCCTTCATGCTGGACCTGCTGCGGCTCCCCAGCGACCTCTTCCAGCTGTTCCTCGCGGTGGACGTCTTCGCGGGGCGCTTCCAGGTGATGCTGGCCGCGATGTTCACGGTGGTGGTCTCGTTGATCGGCGCCATCGGCGTCCCGGGCGGGCTGCGGTCGCGCCTGCCGCGACTGCTGCGCTTCGGCGCCGTGTCCGTCGGCCTGATGGTCGGGCTGGTCGCAGTGCTGCGGCTGGTCTTCGCCCTCATCGACATCGACTACCAGGGCTATCAGCGCTTCATCGCTCTCGAGCTCCACTACCCGCCGGTCGAGCACCGGGTGCTGCGGGACGAGTCGCCCGAGCCCGTGGAGCCCGCGCCCGGCCGCCGCCTCGCGGAGATCCTCGAGCGCGGCGAGCTGCGCGCCTGCTACTTCCGGGACGCCCTGCCGCTGGCCTTCCAGAACGAGGAGGGCCACCTGGTGGGCTACGACATCGAGATGATGTACGGCCTGGCCCGGGACCTGGACGTGTCGATCCTGTTCCATCGGATCGAGCGCGGCTCGGCGGCGACGCTGCTGGACAACGGCACCTGCGACATCATCGCCTCGGGCGTAGTGCTCACGACGCGGCGCGCCCGGGACGTGACGCTCTCGTCGCCCTACCTGCAGGTGGCGGTGGCCTTCGTGGTGTCCGACCACCGGCGCGACGAGTTCGCCACCTGGGAGGGCCTGCGCGAGCGGCGCGATCTCACCATCGGGATCGGGGACGTGCCCCACTACGAGCGGCGCATCCAGCGCCGGCTGCCCCACGCGAAGCTGGTGCAGGTCGAGACGGCCCGGGAGTTCTTCGCGGGCAAGCGGCCGGACCTCGACGCCCTCGTCCAGGGCGCCGAGACCGGCTCGGCCTGGACGCTCGTCTACCCCCAGTTCAACGTGGTGGTGCCCAAGCCCGGCAGGATCCTCGTGCCCGCCGCCTACGCCATGCCCCGGGGCGAGGCCGAGCTCGCCGACATCGTCGACACCTGGATCGCGCTCACGGCCGACGACGGCACGGCCGAGGCGCTCTACCGCCACTGGATCCTCGGCGAGGACGCCGAGGCCGGCGAGAAGCGCTGGAGCGTGGTGCGCAACGTGCTCGGCTGGGTGGACTGAGCGCGCGCCTCCCGCCCCGGGCGCTACTCCAGGTGGCTGCGCAGCATCCAGGCGTTCTTCTCGTGGACCTGCATGCGCTGGATCGCCAGGTCGGCGCTCACCTCGTCGCCGGCGGCCTGGGCGGCCTTCAGGACCTCCGCCGCCGCCTTCCCCACGGTGTCCTGGTCCGAGGCGAGCTGCTCGACCATCTCCGTGGCGATCGGCACCTCCTCCGCCTCCTTGATGGAGGTGAGGCGCGCGAAGGCCGCGTAGCTCCCGGGGGCCGGCGCGCCCACCGCGCGGATGCGCTCGGCGATCTCGTCCACGGCGAGGGCGAGCTCCGTGTACTCGGTCTCGAATAGGGTGTGGAGGGTCGTGAACATGGGACCCTTCACGTTCCAGTGGAAGTTGTGGGTCTTGAGATAGAGCGTGTAGCTGTCGGCCAGCAGCCGGGACAGCGATTCGACGAGGTTCTCGTTGGCCATGGTGTCTCACTCCTTCGGGGTTTCAGTCTTGTTCGACCTTCGAAGTGTGGACAATGGAAGGCGATCTGTAAAATCGATTGTTTGTCTGATCTCGATCGGTAAAGACGATCGTCCGGTCAGCGCTCCACCCGGAAGCCCGCCGCGCGGGCGTCCCAGGTCCCGGCGGTCACGCCGCGCTCGCGCAGCTTGAACTTCTGGACCCGGCCGGTGGGCGTCTGGGGCAGGGCGTCCAGGAACTCGATGTAGCGGGGCACGAAGAAGTAGGGCGCGTGCTCGTTGACGAAGCGCGCCAGCTCCTCGGCCGTGACCTCGGCGCCGGGCGCGAGCACCACCACGACCTTCAGCTCCGCCTCGGCCTCGAGCTCGGCCGAGGTCACGCCGTGGGCCGCCGCCTGGGCCACGCTCGGGTGCTGGGAGAAGGCGGCCTCCACCGCGAACGACGAGATGTTGCGCCCCTTGTAGCGGATGAAGTCGGCCTTGCGGTCGACGAAGAAGTACTCGCCGTCCTCGTCCCGCCGGACCAGGTCGCCGGTGTGGTACCAGAGGTTGCGGAAGGCGCGCAGGGTGGCCTCGGGCGCGTTGAAGTAGCCGTTGAACAGCGCGAAGGGCTCGCTCGGGCGCGCGCACAGCTCGCCCGGCTGGCCGGGCGCCACGGGCCGGTCCTCGTCGTCGAGGATCGCCACCTCGAGACCCGGCTGCGGCTCGCCCAGGCTGTTGGGCTTGAACGCCTTGCCCGGGGTCCGCGCCAGGAGCGTCATCATCTCGCTCTGCCCGTAGCCCTGGTGGATGGCGTCGATCCCGAAGCGCTTCTTCATGGGCTCCTCGAGCTCGTCGGGCAGGGGGATCATGCTGGCCACCCGCACCGGGTTGTCGGCGTCGTCCTCGCGTTCGGGCGCCTGCCAGAGGAAGATGTGCATGGCGCCCAGGGTGAAGGTGATGGTGGCGCCGAAGTGGCGCGTGCGGTCCCAGAAGGCGCTGGCGGAGAACACCGGGTCGATGGCGCAGGGGATGCCGTTCACCAGGGCGCGGAAGACGTTGGCCACCCAGGCGGCGGACTGGTACATCGGCAGGCAGCTGTAGATGACGTCGCCCGGCTGCACGCCCCCCATGTTCCGCGTGCCGCTCACGGCCGCCTTGATCCAGACGTTGTGGCTCTGCATCACGCCCTTCGACCGCCCGGTGGTACCCGAGGTCCAGAGCACGGCCGCCGTGTCGCCGTAGTGGAGCTCGCCGGGGTCGGGCTCGGGGGCCTCGCGTCCGAGGAGCGCGTCCAGGGACCCGTGGGCCGCGGCGAAGGCTCCGGCGACCGGCTCGCCGCGCACCAGCACGTGGTCGAAGGGCAGGTCGCCTCCCAGCTCGGCCACCCGCGGCCACAGGCCGGCGTCGACCACCAGCACCCGGGCGCAGCTGTCCTCGAGCGTCTCGCGCAGCCAGTCGCCCTTGTAGTCGACGTTGAGCGGGACCCAGACGGCGCCCAGCTTGTTGGCGCCGAGGGCCGTCACCACGTACTCGGCGCACGACTCCATCAGGATCGCGACGGTGTCGCCGCGGCCCACGCCGCGCTCGGCCAGGCCGGCCGCGGCGGCGTTGGCCCGGGCGTTGGCCTGGGCGTAGGTCCAGCGGACGGCGTCCGAGACGAGGAACAGGCCGTCCGGGTTCGCCTCGGACTGGCGGCGCAGGCAGCGGCCGAGCAGGCGCTCGGCGGGATCGTCGAGTTCGAGGGCGTGCACGAGGTCTCCTGGGTGCGGGTCGGATGGCCGCATTCTAGAGGGCCGCGGCGCCGCTGGGGACCTGATTGCGCGGCGCCGCGGCGCCGTCGAGCCGCGGGCGGCGGCTCGCCCGGGATGGGCCCCTCGCGCCCGGGCCGTTTCGGTTCCCCGGCCCGGTCGGTAGGCTGCCCGGGCCCGGCGTCGGGCGCAGCGGGAGAGACGATGCGGCAGGGGCCGATCCGGTCGGACTGGGTGCTGGTGGGCGGGGGCCATGCCCACGTCCAGGTCCTGCGACGCTTCGCGATGCGCCCGCTCGAGGGCGTGCGCCTCAGCCTGGTCGTGGACCGCGCCGAGGCGGTCTACTCCGGCATGGTTCCCGGCCTGGTGGCCGGCGACTACCGGCCCTGCGAGCTCGAGATCGACTGCGTGCCGCTGGCCAGGAGGGCCGGCGCCCGGGTCGTGCTGGCCTCGGCGCTGAAGGTCGATCCGGCCCGCCGGCGCGTGCATCTCGAGGGCCGCCCGCCCATCGCCTACGACCTGGCCAGCCTCGACGTGGGCTCCGGTGTCCGGGGGCTCGAGCTGCCGGGCGTCCGCGAGCACGCCCTCGCCACCCGGCCCATTCGCGACTTCATCGACCGCCTGGGCGAGCGACTCGCCCGCGCCCGGACGCAGTGCCCCGGTCGCGCGCTGCGCCTGGGGGTGGTGGGAGCGGGTGCCGCCGGAGTCGAGCTGGCGTTCACCCTGCGCTCGCGGCTCGAGGCCGAGGGGGGCGCGTTCGAGATGACGCTCCTCGGAGAGGGCGCCGAGCCCCTGTCCGGGAGCGCTCCCCGGGTGGCCGCCCGGGTGCGCCGGGAGCTCGACCGCCGCGGCATCCGCTGGCGCGGCCGCGCCCGGGTCGAGGCGGTCGAGAAGGACGCGCTCGTGCTGGCCGACGCACGCCTGGCCTGCGACCTCGCGGTCTGGGCGACCGGAGCGAGTCCCCAGCCCCTGGGCGCCGCGTCGGGGCTCGCTCTCGACGAGCGCGGCTTCGTCCGGGTGGGCCCGACCCTTCAGGTGGTGGGCGAGGACGACCTGTTCGCCGTGGGCGACTGCGCGGCGCTCGACGACCACGCCTGGGTCCCCAAGGCCGGCGTCTACGCGGTGCGCCAGGGGCCCGTGCTCGACGCCAACCTGCGGGCGCGCAGCGAGGGCCGCGCGCTGCGCGCCTACCGGCCCCAGCGCGACTTCCTGGCGCTCCTCAACCTGGGCGGGGGCGAGGCCCTGGCCAGCAAGTGGGGCCTCTGCGCGGTGGGGCGCTGGGTCGGGCGCTGGAAGGATCGCATCGATCGCGGCTTCATGGAGAAGTTCCAGGTTCTAGACGAAGTGTCCGGAATCACGAAGGAATTCTCATCGATGGGCGGGATGGGCAAGATGGGCGGGCCGGCCGGCGAGCCCATGGAGTGCGGCGGGTGCGCCGCCAAGCTCGCCGCGCCCCGCCTCGGGGCGGCGCTCGGCCGGATCGGCACCGGCCCGCCCGACGACTCGGTGCTGCTCGGGCTCGCGCAGCCGGACGACGCCGCGGCCTGGCGTCAGGCGGGCGGGGTCGCCGTGGGCACCGTGGACGCGTTTCCGGCGTTCACCGACGACCCCTGGCTCGTCGGCCGCGCGGCGGCGGTGAACGCCGTCTCCGACGTCTACGCGGTGGGGGCGCGGCCGGGTCACGCCATGGCGTTCGTCTCGATCCCGGAGGAGGAGGGCGCCCGGGCCGAGGAGATGCTCTTCCAGGTGCTGTCCGGGGTGCGCGCCGCGCTGGATCCGCTGGGCGTGTCGCTGGTCGGCGGGCACACCACCCGCGGACCGGAGCTCCAGGTGGGGCTCTCGGTGCACGGCGCTCTGGCCGACGACGCGGCCCCGCTCACCCTGGGCGGGCTCGCGGCCGGTCAGGCGCTGGTGCTCACGAAGGCCCTGGGAACCGGGGTGCTGCTCGCCGCCGACATGCAGGGCCGGCTGCCGGGTCGCTGGCTCCCGCCCCTGCACGCGAGCCTCCTGCGTCCCAACGCCGAGGCCGCCCGGGTGGCCCGCGCGGTCGGGGCCCGCGGCGCGACCGACGTCAGCGGCTTCGGGCTGGCGCACCACCTGCTCGAGCTGCTGCGGGAGAGCGGGGTCGCGGCGCGCCTCGATCTGGCGAAGCTCCCGGCGCTTCCGGGCGCGCGGGAGCTGCTGGCTCAGGGGCTGCGCAGCAGCTTCCACGCCCAGAACACACCCACGCCCGACGAGATCGCTCTCGGGGGCGCCCTGCGCGGTCGCCCCGAGGTCGAGCTGCTCTTCGACCCGCAGACTTCCGGGGGGCTGCTGTTCGGGGTGCCCCGCGCCCGCGCGCTCGAGGCCGTGGCGCAGCTGCACGACGCCGGCGACGCCTCGGCGGCCGTCGTCGGCGAGGTCGAGCCCGCCGCGACCGACGGCCCCGCGGCGGCGCGCCTGCGAATCGTCGAAGACTGAGCCCCGCGCTCGCGCCGGCGGCCGGCCTGGGCGAGGATGTCGGCGAGGAGAACCACTCCATGAGCGACCTGCTGTACGAGAAGAAGGACTACGCCGGCACCATCACCCTCAACCGGCCGGATCGCATGAACGCCATCAGCGTGGCCATGCTCACGCGGCTCGAGGAGGTGCTGCACGAGGCGGACTCCGACCCCGACGTGCGGGTCCTGGTCCTCACCGGCGCCGGCCGGGGCTTCTGCAGCGGTCTCGATCTCAAGGATGCGGCCGCGGGCACGGGCATCGGCGGCTCGGGCGCCCTGGGAAGCGGCGGCGGCGCGGTCCACGTCAGCACCCGGGACCTGCCCACGGTGACCCTCCAACGCATCGACAAGCCGGTGCTGTGCGTGCTCAACGGGGCGGCGGCGGGCTACGGCCTGGACCTCGCCCTGGGCTGCGACCTGCGGCTCATGAGCGACCGCGCCAAGCTGGTGCCCGGCTTCGCCCGCCGCGGCATCGTCCCCGAGAGCGGCGGCACCTGGTTCCTGCCGCGGCTCGTGGGCTGGGCGAAGGCCTGTGAGATCGGGTTCCTGGCCGAGGACATCGGCCCGGAGAAGGCGGTCGAGTGGGGCCTGGTCAACCGGGTGGTGGCCCACGACGAGCTGGCCGCCGAGACCGCTCGCTGGGTCGAGCGCATCGCCGACAACGCGCCGCTGGCGCTCCAGGCCATGAAGCGCCTCTACCGCCACGGTCTCACCCAGGACTTCGAGAGCCACAGCCACCACGTACTGATGCAGCTCATGACCCTCTTCCGCTCGAAAGATTTCCAGGAGGGGATCCGATCCTTCATCGAGAAGAGGGAGCCGAAGTTCGAGGGGCGCTGAGCGCCCTCCGGAATGGGTCGGATTGCCGCAGTCGCGGGGCCGACTGGATGAAGCGATCGCGAGCTCGCGGGTCCCGAGGCGGTTCTGGCCCCTCTCCCCCGGAGCCCAGCGGCACCGGGATTGCACACTGCCGGGGCGACCCGGGGAGCCGGCCAGGCGAGGGGTCTGTCCGGCAGCAGGATGTCGCCCACAGCCAAGGGTCTGGAGAAAGCCGAGGATGAGCACGGACGTCCTGAAGGAACGCGAGCGGGCCCTCGAGAACGCCTGGTTCCAGAAGCGGGAAGCGGAGCTGGCCGAGCGGCGACGCGCGGCGAAGGAGCGGGAGGCGCGCGCGAGGGCGCTCGGCGAGGCCTGCGGTCTCGAGGATGCCGAGGTGCTGAACGCGCTCGTCGACCTCGGGATCGAGGCCGAGGCGGTGGCCGCCCTGGCGCTGGTCCCGCTCGTGGCCATGGCCTGGGCCGACGGCCGCCTCGGCGTCAGCGAGCGCCAGGCGGTCCTCGACGCCGCCCATCACGCGGGTGTCGATCGGGGCCGCCCCGGCTACGCGCTGCTCGAGGAGTGGCTCGAGACGCGCCCGGCTCCGCTGCTCTACAAGACCTGGATCGAGTTCGCCCGCGCCCTGCGC
The DNA here is from genome assembly GCA_050618075.1 of Myxococcota bacterium. Lineage (GTDB taxonomy): Bacteria > Myxococcota_A > UBA9160 > UBA9160 > UBA4427 > JBNLVL01. The sequence continues at coordinate 111,348 of JBNLVL010000035.1, read as the reverse complement.
GACCAGCTCGACGAGGGCCAGCGCGCCGCCCTCCGCAAGGATTTCGTCGACCGGGCCCGCGACATCGCCGAGGCGGCCGGCGGCGTCCTCAACCTCGGCCCCCACGTCTCCTCCGAGGAGCACGAGATGCTCGAGGAGATCGCCAACGTCTTCTAGCGCGCCCCGATCCGATTCGGTGTAGACGGCTCACGCCGCCTCATCCGCTGCGTCCGTGTGATTCCGCTTCGCTCCGTTCGAGCTCCTCCGTTGCCCCGACCGGGGGAAGGGTTGCGACTCCGCTTCGCTCCTTCTGCGCTCCTCGGGGCGTGTCGAGGGGTACAGGGGGGCGCCCGTGCTCAAACAGTCCTCGGCGAACCTGGGGGTTGCTTCACGGGGAAAACCGGGCTGCCCTGCGCTGGCCTGACCTGCCTGCGGAACTGCGCGCGGGACCCCCCTGGACCCCCCGACCCGGGATCGGGCAGCCAACGACCTCGACTCGTTCTGCCTCGAAGGATCGCGCCTGCCGTTGGCTGCCCAGCACGAGACCAGGGGAAGGGAGGACCTCATCCGAAGCAGAGCGGCGCGGCGCGGGGCGGGTGGAGTGGATGGGGGAGGGGGCTGCGGGCCGGAGGCTAGAAGAGCATCGAGAGCGGATCCTCGATCCGCCGCTTCACCGCGGCCAGCAGGCGCGCTCCCGCGGCGCCGTCCATCGCCCGGTGATCGGCCGCGAGCGTGCACGTCATCAGCCGGCCGGGCACCACCCGACCGTCGCGCACCACCGCCTTCTCCTCGGCCGCCCCCACCCCGAGGATGCCCGCCTGGGGCGGATTCAGGATGGGGTGGACGCTGCCGATGCCGTACATCCCCAGATTCGAGACGCTGAAGGTGCCGCCCTGGTAGTCGCCGGGGGCGAGCTTGCCGCTCCGGGCCCGCTCGGCCAGCGCCCGGACCTCCTCGGAGATGACCGACAGGCCCTTGCGGTCGGCCCCTCGCACGACCGGGGTCACCAGACCGTTCTCGGTGGCCACGGCCACCGACACGTCCGCCCGCTGGAAGCGGCGGATGCCCTCCTCGCTCCACGCCACGTGGGCCTCGGGCACCTCGACCAGGGCCAGGGCCAGGGCGCGCACCACGAAATCGTTGACCGAGAGGCGGGTGCCGTCTTCCCGCGCGTTGAGCCGCGCCCGCACCGAGAGCAGCTTCTCCACGTCGCAGTCGGCGGCCAGATAGAAGTGCGGAACCGTCTGCTTCGCCTCGCTGAGCCGGCGCGCGATGGTGCGCCGCATGCGCGTGAGCGGGAGCAGCTCGAAGGGCGCCTCGGACCCGCTGGGCGGCTCCTCGACCTCCCGGGGCGAGGTCTTCGGGGCCTGCGCGGGCGACCCGCCGAGCGCGCGCTCGACGTCGGCCCGCACGATGCGCCCCGCCGCTCCGCTGCCCTCGAGCCCCTCGAGATCGATGCCCTCGCGCTCGGCGATGCGGCGGGCCAGCGCGGTGGCCGGCGGGGTGGCCGGCGGGGTCTCGGCCGGCTGCGCGGGCGCGGGAGGAGTCTCAGCGCGCTGGGCGGGCGCGGCGGCCTCCGCAGGCGGAGCGGCCGGCGCGGGCGCGGCCACCGCCGGCGAGGGCGCTGCGTCCTCGGGCTCGGCGGCCGGAGCCTCCTCCTCGGCGTCGGCCCGGAGGACGGCCAGGACGGCGCCCACCTCCACGCCGGTGGTCCCTTCGTCCACCTTCAGCTCCACCACGGTGCCCGACGCCTCGGCCTCGAGCTCGACCGTCGACTTGTCGGTCTCGATCTCCGCGATGACGTCGCCGCGAGCGACGGTGTCGCCGGGCTTCACCAGCCATGCGATGAGGTCCGCCTCGGTCATCGAGTCGGACAGCTGCGGCATGCGGATCTCGACGTTCATCACGGTTCCTGGGTGGGACGGGGGCCGCTCCAGTGTAAGCGCCCCCTGCGCCACGCGCCCCCGCCGGCGACGCGTTCTGCTCCCGGATCCGGTACGCTCCGGATCGGGGGAAAGAGAGGATGGACGCTCCGACCACCGGTCCTGGGCGGACAGGCGGGCGTACCGGCGCACGAACCGTTGCGCGTACGGCCCCGCGAGCAGCCGGACGCGCGCCCCGGCGCGCGCTTCGATTCTTCCACCGACGCGGCGCCTCACGCGGCGTCGCCGGATCCGCGGTCTGGGGCGTCGCCTCGGCGCTCCTCCTGGGTACGCCCACGCCCGCTGCGGCCCAGCTGACCGACGAGACCCAGACTCCGGAGACCCAGGGAGAGGGCATCGCCCTCTCCCTGGAGGAGCAGGTCGGAGAGGGCCGGGGAGACGTCGACACCCCGGGCTCCTCGATCTACCTGATCAAGCGCGACCCCGCGCGCTCGGTGCGCCGCGGCCGCCAGATCTTCCAGCGCAAGTTCACCCTGGAGCAGGGCCTCGGCCCGCGCAGCGAGCGCGGCGAAGGCGACCTGAGGATCCACCCGGACATCGGCGCGGGTCTGGCGGACAGCTGCGCCAGCTGCCACAGCCGTCCGCGCGGCTCGGCGGGCTTCGGGGGCAGCGTCTTCACGCGGCCCGACGGCCGGGATGCCCCCCACCTGTTCGGCGTCGGGCTCCAGGAGATGCTCGCCGACGAGATCACCCGGGACCTGCGCGCCGTCCGCGACGAGGCGGTGGCCGAGGCGCGCTTCGCCCTGGTCGACGTGAAGGCGCGCCTGGTGAGCAAGGGCATCGACTTCGGGGCCGTGATCGCCGGGCCGGACGGGTCGGTGGACCTGGACCGGGTCCGGGGTGTGGACCCCGACCTGCGGGTCCGGCCCTTCTTCGCCGAAGGGGCCACGATCTCGCTGCGGGAGTTCATCGTGGCGGCGCTCTCCAACGAGCTGGGCCTGGAGGCCGTGGACGACGACCTCTGCGACGCGACCCATCCGTTCGATCCGGTCGAGGTGGTGACCCCCTCCGGCATGGTGCTCGACCCCGCGCTGGACGTGATCGAGAGGCCGCGGGCCTGCGCCTCGTTCCTCGACCCCGACGGCGACGGCGTGTTCGACGAGATCGACGTGACCCTCGTCGATCACCTGGAGTTCTACCTGCTCAACTCGTTCCCTCCGGCGCTGGCTCGCCAGGACGAGCGCACGGAGTCGGGCTTCCGGCTCATGAAGAAGATCGGCTGCACGGACTGCCACGTGCGGAACCTGGTGCTCGAGCGCGACCGCCGGGCGTTCGCCGCCGAGGTGTTCCACCTGCCGGCGAAGGCGTCGTTCAACCAGCTGTTCGCGCGGATCTCGGAGCTGACCGAGAAGGTGAAGGACGGCACGTCGCCGCCGCTGCGCCAGCCCCGCCGCGAGCCGGTGCGGGTGCGCAACATCTTCAGCGACTTCAAGCGGCACGACCTCGGACCCGCCTTCCACGAGCGGCAGTTCGACGGGAGCCTGGAGACCGAGTTCCTGACCGAGCCGCTGTGGGGGGTGGGCTCGACGGCGCCCTACGGGCACGATGGCCGCAGCGTGAGCCTGCGGCAGGTCATCCTGCGCCACGGGGGCGAGGCCAGGAAGTCGCGCAAGGCGTTCCAGGCCCTGTCGGACGTGAAGCAGCGCCGGATCCTCGACGCCCTGGGGAGCCTGGTGCTGTACCCACCGGACGATACGTCCTCGAACCTCGACCGCGCCGACCCCGAGACCGAGGGCTATCCCCAGGAGGGGCACGGCAGCATCGACCTCACTCCCCTGTTCACCACGGCGGGCGACGAGTAGCCGGAAACGGCGGGCGGCGGTTGGCCGGGAACCGAGCCGTCCCAGGCCCGCGCGGGTCGGATCCGGGCGGCGTTTCGCGGCGGAACTTTCGTTAGTCTCGGGGCACCACATCGACGAGCCTGCGGCGTACCCGTCGCGGAACTGCCAGGCCGGGGGGAGATCACCTCATCGATTCCCCTCTCCAATTCGTGTGGAATGAGCTCACCGTTCAACACGGGCCGCCCCCGATGGGCCCGCAGAGAATCTCGAAGGATCGGAACGACCCATGAAGATCAGACCTCCCCACGGCTCTCCGTCCCCGGACCCCGTCCGCTGGATCGCGGTGGCTGCCATGCTCGCACTCGGCCTCGCGCCCGCCTGCGCGGGCTCCAAGGGGACCGTCTACACGCCCGAGGAGATCGCCGCCGCCGAGCAGGGGGACAACCTCGAGGCGCTGTTCGAGGCCGCCGCCGCGTCGCTCCAGGACATGAAGCCCGACAGCAAGGCCGCGGCCGAGACCCGGGCCACCATGCAGGCCGTGGGCTCGCGCCTGTCCGAGGGGGTGGAGCGCGAGGTGAGGGCGAACCTCGAGGCCGCGCGGCTCGAGAGCGGGCTGATTCCCCGGGACGCCCTGACCCGGGAGCGCGCCCGGATCGCCAAGCTGCAGCGCTGGGACCCCGAGCGCTTCACGGCCCTCGACGAGTTCTTCGCGATGGAGCTCGCCCAGACCGAGAACGCCATCGCGAAGAACCGCGCGGCCCTCGGCGGGCTCACCGACGACCAGGCGGTGGAGCGACTGAGGATCCTCGAGACGCTCGGCGAGCTGGCCGGGACGGGCTCCGAGGAGCAGTCGAAGTACGTCGACCAGCGTCTCGCCATCATCGAGCAGATGCGCGTCCGGGCGACCGACGCCCTCGAAGAGGAGAACCTCGAGGAGGCGCAGCGCGTGCTGATGATCCTCAAGGAGGCGGAGCCCCAGAACGTCTCGGTGGAAGAGCAGCTCGTCGAGGTCGACGAGGCGGTGTTCGAGCGCGACTTCTGGACCGCCCTCGAGCAGGGCGATCCCGACGGCGCCTACGGCGCCTTCAGCACCCTGGCCTCCTCCAGCTCGTTCGCCGCGGTCAAGCCCGCGCTCGAGGGGTCGGCCGACAAGATGTCCAGCTACTTCGGCGCGCTCGCCGCCGGCGCGACCCAGGAGGGGAACTTCGACGACGCCTATCGCTGGTTCCTGCAGGCGCGCGAGATCAAGACGTCCCTGGGTCAGAAGGTCGACTCGATGGGACCCGAGGAGCGCACCTTCGTGGAGGCCATGCAGGCCTCGTACATGAAGGCCCGAAAGGCCGACCGCCCGGGCCTCGCCTGGGCCTACCTCAGCGTCATCGAGGACCTGAGCCCGATGACGCCGTCGCTCCGCCGGCAGATCCGCGAGACCCGGGAGCAGGTGGAGACCGCCGCCGTGCGTCGGCTGACCGCCTTCCCCTTCAGCGAGGACAACGGTCAGGCGGGCGACTTCGGCGAGGCCGTGGGGGCCAAGGTCATCCAGTACCTGTTCGAGGCCATTCCCCAGGACGTGCGCATCATCGAGCGCGAGCAGCTCTCGGACATCCTCCGGGAGCGCGAGATGGCCGGCACCAGCCAGGCCGAGGCCGCCCAGCTCGCCTCGGCGGACTACCTGGTCCAGGGCAGCATCCTCGAGGCCAAGGTCGATACGGTCGACAAGCTCGGTCGCAAGACCCTGCGCGTGATCACCGAGCACCGCGAGGAGACCAATCCCCGCCACGCTTCCTGGCTGGCGATGGCCGAGGACATGCGCGCCAAGACGCCCGAGCCGCCGCCGACCGTGATCCGCGAGATCAAGGAGGACGTCAAGTTCGACGTCACCATCCACCGCAAGGTGGGGATCTTCTCCTCCTCGTACCGGCTCATCGACGCCCAGTCGGCCAAGGTGATCTTCGCCGATTCCGTGCGCCGCAAGGTGGAGCACCAGGACGAGAGCAACGAAGGCATCGAGCTCGGCGAGTTCAGCATGCCGTTCAAGCTGGCCGAGCTGCCCTCGGACACCGAGATCCTGACCCAGCTGGCCGACGAGGTGTCCCTGGAGATCGGCAAGCGCATCGCCGAGGTGCTGAGGGACCCCGAGGAGAAGTACCGCGCCACGGCCCAGCGCTTCGCCAGCGAGGGCAACTTCGCCGGCGCCAGCGAGCAGGCGGCCTATGCGGTGGTGCTGCTCGAGCGCAAGGACAAGGACGCCGCCGATCTGCGCAAGAGTCTGCGCGAGTACGCGGTGGCGGCCAGCCCGGCGCTCTAGAGGCCAGGCGCCCGTCAGCCGCTCCTTCCCGAGCGTCCAGAGGCTTCGAGCGGCGCCTGCGCCGTGCACGCGCGTGGCCGCTTCGCTTCTCCTGGGGTCCTCGGTGGCCCCGACCGGGAGGAGCGCCGCGCCGATTCCTGGTCGGGTCGCGGTGGGGATTGCGGAGCTAGCCGCCGAAGCGGGGGCGCAGGGCGGCCAGGCCCGGGTGATCCGGGGTGGTGGCTTCGGCCTTCTCGAAGAGCTCGCGCGCGCGCTCGACGTCGCCCCGCTCCAGCGCGCGGCTCGACATCTCCAGCAGGCGACCGGAGACCGTGGCCAGGCCCTCCTGGGCCGCCTGGTTGTCCGGGTCGAGCTCGAGCACCCGCCGGTATTTGTCGAGGGCGCTCTCGCCCAAGGGCCGGGTCAGCCGGTTCTCGCGGACCGCGGCGTCCCCGCTGCGGAGCAGGCTGTCGATCTGGAGCTGGCGCTTGATCAGCGCGGCGCGCTCGAGGGCGGTGGGCTGGCGCGGCGCGGGCTTCGGCTCGGTGCGCGCGACCACGGTCTCGGGCGAGGACGGCGGCGTGGCTTCTGCCTCCGCCGGCGTCTCTTCGATGACCGGCTCGAGCGCGGCGCCGGCCGCGGCCGCTGCGGTCTCCCCGGGTGCGCCCGAGCGATCCACGAGCCCGCCGGCGATCAGGAGCCAGGCGGCGGCGCCCAGCGCCGCGGCGCCGACGAGGCCGCCGCCGATCCACACGCCCGTGCGGCTCGCCGCCGGCTTCTCCAGGGGGCGGGTCGGTTGGCCCGGGGTGACACCGAAGTGTTCCTCCAGGTTGGACGGGCGGTCGTTCGGGTCGAATGCCAGGAGCGGCTCGATCAGCTCGCGGAGCGAGGACGGCAGCCCCTTGGGCAGGCCGTGGAAGCTTCGCCGTGCATCCACGGCCTGGGCGAACGTGCGCCCCATGTCGAGGGGGCGACCGGTGGCCGCCGTGTAGAGCGTGAGCCCGAGGCTGTAGTAGTCCGAACGGCCGTCGATCTTCCCGTCGAAGAAGCCCATCTGCTCCGGGGAGGCGTAGCGGAGCTTGCCCTTGAAGCCCTCGAGGACGGTGGTGTGGCTGCTCTCGAACTCCTTGGCGATCCCGAAGTCGATGAGCTTCGCCGACTCGGGGCGCCCGTCGGGGAGCACGACGTTGTCCGGGGCGAGGTCGCGGTGGACGATGCCCTGGCGGTGGGCGGCCGAGAGCCCCGCAGCCAGGCGCTTGCCCAGCTCGATGACCTGACCCCGGGGAAGGGGCCCCTGCTGCACCAGATCGATGAGCGGGACACCTTCGACCAGCTCCATCACGAGGTAGACCCTGCCCTCGTCGTCACTCAGCAGATCGTGACAGCGCACCACCGCCGGGTCCCGGAGCTTGAGGAGCGCCTTGGCCTCGCGGTCGAAGAGCCGGGAGGCGGTCTCCTGGTTGGTGCCGAAGGAGGGCTGCAACACCTTGATGGCGCGCGACTCGCCCAGACGCCGGTGGCGGGCGCGGTAGACCGCGCCCATGCCGCCCGCGCCCAGGAGCCCCTCGATCTCGTACTCCCCGAAGAGCACCGTGCCCCGGGCCAGGGTCGGTCCCGTCTCTTCGGCGGGGGCGGGCGGAGGCGGGGCCTCGGCCTGGGGCTCCGCCGGGTGGGCCTCCGCCTGGATCTCGGTGGCGCCCTGCATCACCGTCGGCGCGTTCGGATCCACGGGCAGCGGCGGCCTCGGCGCCGCCGCGCGACCGGACGGCGCCGCGGCGGAGTCGGCGGACCCGCCGTCGATCTCGGTGGGCTCGGATTCCCCGCCACGGCCCGCGCTCTGGGGGTCGGGTCGGGAGTCGCGCCGATCACTCGCCATTGCGGAACATGATACCAGCCAAACCCGCCCCGGAGCGGCCTCGGCGCGCAAATGGCGTGCGCAGGCGCCTCAATCGCCTCCGAGCGCGAAGGCGGTGAGCGCGTCACCCGGCTCGGACCAGCCGTGACCGCCCGCCGCGATCACCAGGAACTGCTTGCCGTCGCGGCGCAGCCGGTAGGTGATGGGGGACGCGTTTCCCGTGAAGGGCAGCCGATGGGTCCAGATCTCCTCCCCGGACCGGGTGTCGAAGCCGCGGATGAACTTGTCGGTGGTGGCCGCGATGAAGACCACGCCGCCGGCCGTGACGATGGAGCCACCCAGATTGGGCGCGCCCAGGTCGAGCCACATCGGCCAGGGGGCCTGATCCCGGGTGGTGCCCAGGCGGCTCTCCCAGAGCACCCGCCCGCTGCGCAGGTCGACGGCGGTGAGCGTGCCCCACGGAGGTGGATTGCACGGAGCGCCGAAGTTGGAGAGCAGGGCGCGGCGCTTCACGCCGTAGGGCGTTCCCTTCTGGGGATAGAGTTCGTCGGGGTAGCGGACCGAGTCCGGGTCGAGGGCATCGAACTCGTCCCGGGGGATGAGCTGGACGACCTGGGCGGCGCGCATCTGGTTGGCGAACAGAATGCCGTTCACCGGATCGATCGCCACGCCCCCCCAGTTCATTCCACCGGCGCCGCTCGGGTACTGGATGGAGCCGCCTCGGCTGGGCGGAGTGAAGATCCCCTCCGAGCGCAGGCTCGCGATCTGGTCGCGGCAGTCGCCCCGGTCGATGAACGTGAATCCCCAGGCGTCGTCCGGGTCGAGCCGGTCGGGGTGGAGCGGCGGCGGATGGGTGGGGAAGGGCTGGGTCGGGGAGAGGGTCTCGCCCTCGACGGGGTCCTGGGGGACCGGCCGCTCCTCGACCGGGTAGAGCGGCTCTCCGGTGCGCCGGTCCAGCAGGAAGACGTGGCCCATCTTGGTGGCCTGGGCCAGGGCGGGGGCGCCGCCGCCCACGCCTTCGATCTGGAACAGCGCCGGCTGGCTGGCCACGTCGTAGTCCCAGACGTCGTGGTGCACGGTCTGGAAGTGCCAGCGCACCTCGCCGCTGGCCGCATCGAGCGCCACCACGGAGCTGCCGTAGTGGTCGAGGCCCTGGCGGAGGGCCCCGTAGACGTCGGGCGAGGCGTTGCCCGTCGGCACGTAGACCAGTCCGTGCTCGGGGTCGGCCGACATGATCGACCAGACGTTGGGCGTGCCCGCCGTGTACATCGGCTCGCCCTCGCGCCGGACCTCCGAGCGCCGCTCGCGCCAGCCGGGCGGCACCGGGTCCCAGGCCCAGCGCAGGGCGCCGGTGCGCGCGTCGAAGGCGCGGACCACGCCCCCGGGCGCGTCGACGCGGAGGTTGTCGGCGACCAGGGCTCCGACGACCACGACGTCGTGGACCACCACCGGCGGCGAGGTCACGTAGTACTCCCAGGCCGGTGCGTCGCCCAGGCCCTCGCGCAGGGCCACGCGCCCTCCGTCCCCGAAGTCGCGACAGGGGAGCCCGGTCTCCGCGTCGAGGGCGATGAGCTCGGAGTCGATGGTCCCCGTGAAGATGCGCGCCCGGCAGGCGCCCACGTCCTGGGGGCCGTGGCCGCGCCAGTAGCTGACCCCGCGACAGGTGAGCGGGTAGGGTCCCTGGAGCCGCCGGGCCCGGAGGTCCGGATCGAACACCCAGCGCTCCGCGCCGGTCTCGGGGTCGAGCGCGAAGACGCGGTTGAACCCGGTGCAGTAGTAGAGCGTGTCGTCGACCACGATCGGCCGGGCCTGGAACGAGGTGCGCGTGGTCTCGCCGGTGCCGTCGGAGACGTCGCCCGAGTGGTGGACCCAGGCCACCTCGAGCGCGTCGAGGTTGCCCCGGTGGATCTGGGTGAGCGGGGAGTAGCTGATGCCGGACTTGTCTCCGGCGTAGTCCGGCCACTGGGCCAGGGGGCCGGTGTGGTCGATCTCGACCTCGCCCGCGCCGCCGCAGGCGACGCCCCAGGCGACGGCTCCGAGCCCGAGCGCGCCGGCGAGAAGCCTCGCGAGGGCGTTCGAGCTGCGACGCGGAGTCGCGGGTTCCGGGTTCGGGGCGGGACCTTCGGTGGGCACGTCGAGCTCCTCGCAAGCTGGGCGGCCGAGCGTAGCGCTGGCGTCGACCCCGGCGCGAGAACGCCATTCGTCCCGGAGCGCCTCGGCTTGACAGGGCGGCCCGGCGAGCTCCAATCTGCGGTGATGGAGCCCGGCGACCTCGAACGCTACGCCTTCGTCCCCCGACCCGGGGCGGTGCCCGCCGCCATCGCCCGCGCCGAAGGGGCGTACCTGTACACGGCCGACGGCACGGCCATCCTGGACGCGGCCGGCGGCGCCATCGCGGTCAACGTCGGCCACGGGCGCCCGGAGGTGGCCGACGCCGTGGCCCGCGCCCTCCGCGAAACCTCCTACGTGGTGCCGGTGTTCGCGACCGAGGGCCGGGTGGCCCTGGTCGATCGCCTGCGCGAGCGCTGGCTCCCGCCGTCCCTCACCCGGGCCTACTTCGCGAGCGGCGGCTCCGAGGCGATGGACGCCGCGATCCGTCTGAGTCGCCAGCACTTCACCACCCAGGGCGAGACCCGGCGCTGGAAGATCATCGGCCGCGATCTCTCCTACCACGGCACCACGGTGGCCACCCTCGCTGCAGGGGGGCACGCCGGGCGCCGCACGCCGTTCGGACCGATGCTCTACGACTGGCCCAAGGCGCCCGCGTGCTACTGCCTGCGCTGCCCGCTCGAGCGCAGCTACCCGAGCTGCGGCGTGGCCTGCGTCGACGCCGTCGACGCGCTGATCCAGCGCGAGGGGCCCGAGACCGTGGCGGCCGTCGTGGCCGAGCCCATCGTGGGCTCGACGGCCGGCGCGCTGGTCCCGCCCGACGAGTACTGGCCGCGCCTGGCGAAGGTGTGCCGGCGCCACGGCGTGCTGCTTGTGGTCGACGAGGTGATGACCGGCTTCGGGCGCACCGGGGTGCGATTCGCGGTGGAGCACTGGGGCGTGGAGCCGGACGTGCTGGTCGCCGGCAAGGGGCTCGCGGGGGGCTACGCGCCCATCTGCGGCGTCTTCGCCTCGGAGCGGGTCATGGCGCCGCTGGCCGCGGCCGGCGAGGACGTCATGTTCTACACCTACGGCGCCCATCCCTCTGCGTGTGCCGCGGCGGACACGGTGCTCGAGATCATCGAGCGCGAGGACCTGGTGCGGCGCGCGGCGCAGCAGGGCGAGAAGCTCCGCAAGCGGCTCGAGGCGCTGGAAGATCATCCCCACGTGGGCGAGATCCGCGGGCGCGGCCTCATGTGGGGGATCGAGTTCGTGAAGGACCGGGCCAGCCTCGAGCCGTTCCCGGCGGAGGCCGGGGTCGGCAGACGCGTGGTGGGCTACGCGCTGGGGGAGGGGGTCTTCTTCTACCCCGCCGGCTCGGGCCCCGTGCGCGACGCGATCATGATCGGGCCGCCCTTCACGATCGGCGACGCGGAGATCGACCGGATCGGCGCCGCCCTCGAGGTCGCCCTCGACAAGGCCGTCGCCCAGGCCGGCTGAGGACCGGCGCCCCTTTCGCCGCACGCCGCCGCTTCGCCGCTCGTGGCGCCGCTTCGCTCCCGATGAGGTCCTCCGATGCCCCGACCGGGCAGCCAACGGCAGGGATGAGGGCTTCGAGGACCTCAGCCGAAGCGAAGCAGCTTCGTCGGGCTAGTAGACGAACTGGAAGGCGCCGGTGACGGAGATGTAGTTGTACTCGACGCCGTCGATGTCGTCGGTGGGGTAGACGTACTCCGCCGACGTGTTGAACGAGAAGCGGCGCGTGAACATCCACTGGATGCCGGCGCCTCCGCGCAGCACGAAGGCCGCGTCGTTGGTGTCGTTGCCGAAGCGGTCCTCGATCTCGGCGGCGACGAAGCCGGCGCCCACGCGCACGAAGGGCTGGACGTAGCGCGCCACCAGGCCGTCCACCTCCGCGAGCGGGAGCAAGCGCGCGTTGAGCGTGAGCGCGTGGGTCTCCAGGTCGCCGTTGCCGCGGCCTCGCTGGATGTCCTCGAAGTAGTCGTCGATCTCGAACTCGTCGATCCACTCCCACTGCACCTCGACGCCGACCTGGGGCAGGAAGGAGTGGCCGATCCAGGCGCTGAAGCCCGGGCTGTCGTCCACGTCGTGGGTCCCGACGTCGCCGAACTGCTCCATTCCGTAGACGAAGCCCGCGCCGAGATAGGTTCCCTTGATCTCGTCCTCGGCTTCCTCCACGGCCCCGGTCTCCGCGGCTGCACCGTCGGGCCCTGAGGTGGCCGAGGGCTCGGCCGCCGGCGAGGCTTGCTGGGCGCGCGCGGCATCGGGGACCGCCCACGCGATCCAGGCCAGGGCGAGGCCGGCAGCCAGGGCTCGGGTCATCGTGGGTCCTCCGGGCTTCGGCTCCCAGGCGGGGAGGGCGGCGAGAGCAGATCGAGCTGCCTGGGAATGCCGAGGACGTCGTCGAAGCTCTCCCCGATCTCCTGGAGAATGGCCTCCGCGATGGGCCGCAGCAACTTCTCGAGGTAGTGCTTGCGGTCGATGGGGCCCGGCAGCGGTCGTCCGGGCAGGACCGGCTCGGGTCCGGTCTCCGCGATCAGGTAGCGGATGACGCCGCGGTCGGTGCCGCCCGCCTTGCGCGCCGCCTGGACGTGGGGCGGAGTGCTCGCCGTGTAGCGGTCGAGGGCGCCCTTGCGCACCCGCTTGACGTACACGAGCTCGGGGTCGATGCGGCCGGCCCGCAGGTCCTCGACCATCTCGCCCACGAAGGGGACGACCGGTGCGTCGGTGAACAGCCGCGTGAGCATGCCCTCCTGGAGCCTTCGCGCCGCGGCCGGCCAGTCGCGCCGCACGGATTCGAGCCCCACCACGTCGAGGGCGCCCTCGGTCCAGCCGGCGTATCGCTTCTTGCTGCCCCCTCGGCCGCCGCGCAGCCGGGGCATGAAGAAGCGCGTGTAGATGCGCTCGAGCTTCAGGTCGAGGCGGCTGCGGACCCCGTGCTCGGCGGCGATCCGCTCCGCGATGGCCGACTCGACCCGTTCGCGCAGACGCAGCGCGCGCCGGCGCGCCTCCTCGTCTTCGAGGTCCTCGTCGTCGCGCGCCAGCATCACGAACACCGAGTCGGTGTCGCCGTAGACCACGTCGACCCCGGACTCCAGGAACGCCTCCCGGGTCCAGCCCAGGATCTGCTGGCCGAAGCCGGTGATGGCGTTGGCGACGTCGGGCTCGAAGAAGCGGCACGCGCCCGACCCGAGGACTCCGTAGAGGGAGTTCATCATGATCTTGATCGCCTGGTCGGCGTGGCGGTCTCCGCGCTCGCGCGCCGCCTCCCGGCGCTCCATGAAGCGCTCGATGATGCGCGGCAGGATCCCGCCCTCCCGGGCGAAGGCGGCGCCGTTGGGGGCCCGGATCGGCTCCGGCGTCCGGTCGGCGCGCGCGTGGGCGAGCGGGTCGAGATCGAAGGTGCGGATGAGGCTCGGGTACAGGCTCTTGAAGTCGTAGACCGCGACGGAGCGGAACAGCCCGGGCTTCGAGTCGAGCACGGCGCCCCCGCGCAGGGGACCGTGCTTGCGTTCGCTCTGCACGCTGGGGGCCGCGAAGCCCGCCTCGTGGAGCTCGGGGAGGTAGGCCAGGTCGAAGGAGGCGATGCTGGCGCCCACCCGATCGAGCTGCATGCCCGAGAGGAGGCTCCGCTCCACGGTCAGCGCCAGCAGGTCCTCGTGCTCGAGGATGTCGAGCACCAGGCGGGCGTCTTCCAGGTTGTACGCCACCAGGGCCGCCGGATCCTCCCGGTGGAGCCGCTCGATCTCCGCCGCCGGGTCCGCCACGTCGTGGTCGATCTTCTTGCCGCGGCCCAGCACGGCCCGGGCCACGGTCTCGAGGCGATAGTCCTCGAGGCGCATGGCGTCGCGCACCAGCGCGATGCCGTCGAGCACCATCCGGCCCGGCATCGAGGCGCGACCCTGGCGCGTGAACGTGGAGTCGCTCTGGAAACGGACGCGCTCCTCCGAGCGGCCGGGCGTGAACGCCACGCCCAGCTCGCGGGAGCGCCGATCCAGGACGCGCAGGTCGAAGTCGACCACGTTCCAGCCCACCAGCACGTCCGGATCCAGCGCGCGGATCCGCTCCACGCAGGCTCGCAGCAGGCTCCGCTCGTCGGGGTGCGCCAGCGCCCCCGGCAGAGGCTCTGGGCCGACCCGGTGCACCTCGGCGACGTCGTGTCCCACCAGCGCGAACGAGAAGACGCGCGACGCGTCGGGGCTGGTCTCGATGTCGATGGACAACGTGCGCAGCGCGGGGCGGTGATCGGTCGGCTCGAGCGCCGGGTTGGTGAAGTGGACGAGCGCGGGGGCGTCGGGTCGCGCGATCTCCCCGGGCTCGCCGGTGATGGCCACCGCACCGCGCAGGCCGCGGTCCATCAGGAAGCGATAGGCGAAGCGCACGTCGCCCTCGAGGAGCCACAGCCCGTCGGCCTCCAGGCGCCGGCGCAGGCCCATGAGACGCTCGGGTGTGTCGGCCACCACGCGCACGACCGGGCGGCCTTCGAGGTCGTGTAGCGCGCTGGCTTCGAGGCGGATGCCCGGCTCGCGCCCCACCGTGTGGGCGTCTTCGCGGGTGACGAACGCGTAGGGGAGCTCGCGATCGTCCTCCACCAGGAAGGGGCGCCCGTCCTCCAGGCGACCGTACAGCTGGACCACGCAGCGGCCTTCGCGCACCCGGTAGGTCGGCTGGAGAACGAACCCACGGACCATGGCGACCCCCAGGCCCCAGGGTAGAGGAATGCGACCCCCTGAAGGGAACTCTCGGCGACCCGCGGTCGCATGGGGTCCGGGAACCGTTCGGATCCCCAAGGCATCTCTGCCTGCGAATCGAGAGCGGGCCCCGCGGTCTGCCTCCCCCCGGCTGCAGGCCGGGCCCATACACCAGAGAGAGCGAGAGCCATCTCGAACCGGTGGGCGTCCGGTCCGCGACGCCACCGGTGCGCGCCCAGGAGCATCCAGAATCGTGGAGACCCGAACGCTCATCGCCGACGATCAGGGACTGTTCCGGGCCGGGCTGCGACGCCTGCTCGAGGAGCTGCCGGACCTGCGCGTGGTCGGGGAGGCGCGCGATGGCTGCGAGGCCGTCGACCTCACCCGCGAGTGCGAGGCGACCCTCGTCCTGATGGACGTGGCCATGCCCCAGCTCTCGGGGATCGACGCCACGCGACGCATCTCCGAGTCGGGGGAGAAGGTGCGGGTCCTGATCGTCAGCGCGACCGAGTCACCGGCCCGGGTCCAGGAGGCGCTGCACGCGGGAGCGGCGGGCTACCTCTCGAAGAACGCGACCCGTCAGGATCTGCACGCGGCCGTGGAGGCCCTGCGCCAGGGCGGCTCCTATCTGTCTCCCCGCGTGGCACGCCGCCTCACCCACGCCATGAACGAGCCGTCCGAGCCGGTCGTGCCCCTCGCCAGGCTCTCTGCTCGCGAGCGGGAGGTGCTGACCTGGCTAGCGGAGGGGCTCTCGAGCCGCGAGATCGGCGAGCGGCTGTCGGTCTCGCCGCGCACCATCGACTCGCACCGGGTGCGGCTCATGAAGAAGCTGGGCATCCACAAGGTGCAGAACCTGGTGCGCCTGGCGATTCGCGAAGGGCTCATCGAAGCCTGACTCCCCTCTCCCCCCCCCCCACGTGCGCCGCTGCTGCGCTCCTCTCGCGCAACGCCGCTTCGCTCCTTCCGCTGCTCCCTCCGACCCGGCACGGGGTAGCCAACGACCTCGAATCCTCCTGCCTCGGTGAGTCGGCCTGCACGCCCGCGTGTTCGGGAACAGTGCGGATCGCCACGAGGCAACGCAGTGGTTCCCGGGAGGCCCACGCGGGCCGAGGTAGAGGAAAGGTCGAGAGCGATCGGGGTTTGCCCGGCGGGCATTGACCCGGGTGGCTGTGCAGCTCTGCGCACGGGTGGGCGGGGCGCGACGGAAATCCGGCCATTGTGCGTGGAATCCGTGAATCGGTGACGCACCTCACCTCGCTTCGACGGCCCGGATCGACAGTACCCCCGTGCTCCGACCGGCAGCCGGCCCGCAAGGTCCGCCGGGCCGCGAGCGCTGAGGAGAGAAACACGATGCCGTCGATTCGCGCGCGCGCGCGCCGTCTCTTTCGGGTCGCCCTGGTCAGCCTGGCGATCCTCTCGGTGATCCCACTCACCGCCTGCAATTTCTCCACGATCCGTCTGCTGGTCACGGACTTCGATTCCGGCGCCGTGGCCGGGCTGCACTTCTGGAAGCTCGACTACGCCAAGGGCACCTATGAAGAGGCACTCGACCTCGAGTTCATCGAAGTGGTGGAGCAGGGAGGCGGGGAGACCCTGGTCTACGAGCTGTGGAAGAACGGCCGCGTGATCGTCACCAGCATGGCAGTGCCCGTGGAGCGGATCCAGGGGCTCTCCGACGCGGCGGTGATCCGGCCGCTGCTGGCCGGGCTGGCGCCGGGCGCGTACCGACTCAGCAGCTACAACGAGGCGGGCGACTCGGCGCTCTCGGAGGGCTGGCTTACCTACTGATCCCCGGGCGGGCTGATCCCCGGGCGCGCCGTCGGTTCCGCGTTGACACGGGAGTCAACGGGTTACTACTCTGCGCCCGTGCCGCACAAGTACGTCCAGATCGAGGGCGTCGCCACCTATCTCCACCATCGGGGACCGACGACGCTGCCGGAGGCGGCGCCGGAGGCCGCGCGCGGAGAGGTCGTGGTCGCGCTCCACGATGTCGGCGCCAACGGCGCCCACTTCGACGAGCTGCTCGACGCCCTCTGCGGCCGGCACAGCCCCATGGCCTTCGACCAGCCGGGCCATGGGCGCTCCGGAGGTCTGGACAGCCTCGGCGACGTGGTGGCCATGGCGGACTTCGCCCTGAACCTCGTTCGCAAGCTGGGGCTGCGACCGGTGGTGTGGCTGGGGGAAGGGCTGGGCGCGGCGGTGGCGCTCGAGGCCGCGCGCCTGGGGCCCGAATCGACCCGGGCGGTCGTGCTGTGCTCGCCGCCCGCAGCCGGCGCCGTGACCGCGGAGGCCATCGCCGCCCTCGACCGCGTGGTGGCGGGGCGCGACCGGCGTCAGTTCGACACCAGCGGATTCGCCGAGGGCACGTCCCGGGCGGTCTTCGGTCGGGCCTTCGGCGAGTGGCTGAAGACCGATCCCCGCGTGAGCGTGGGCGACCTGCGGGCGCTCGCCGCCTGGAACGGCGACGACGCCCTCTCCGCCCTCGATGGGCCGTGCCTCGTCGTCCGCGGCGAAGCCGACGCGGGGTCGGGCGCGGAGGCCGTGGCCGCGCGGGTCCGGGGCGCCGAGGCGGTCTCGCTTCCGGGCGTCGGACGCCATCTCGCCCTCGAGGCTCCGCAGGAGCTGGCGTCCGCCGTCGACGACTTCCTGGCTCGGACGTTCGGGGAGGCGTCGTCGTGAGCCTCAGCGGCCGGGCCGCCATCGCCGGCGCGTTCGAGCATCCCACCCGCTGGGCGCCGGACAAGACCGAGTTCCAGATCATGGCCGAGTCGGCCCGCGGCGCGCTCGAGGACGCGGGGCTCCGGCTCTCCGACGTGGACGGTCTGTTCGCGGCCAGCATGACCATGGGGATCATGGGGCCGGTCAACCTGGCCGAGTACCTGAACCTGAAGCCCCGGTACCTCGACGGCACCAACATCGGCGGCTCTTCGTTCGTGGCCCACGTGTCCCACGCCGCGGCGGCCATCCACGCCGGGCTCTGCGAGGTGGCGCTCGTGTGCTACGGCAGCACCGCCGCCTCCAACGCCGTGGCCATCGGCACCGGCATGGGTGGGGCCAGCCGCGACCCGAACGCCAGCTTCGTCTCGCCCTACGGCCTCACCACCGTCGGAAGCTATGCGCTGGTGGCGAAGCGGCACATGCACCAGTACGGCACCACCTCCGAGCAGCTGGCGGCGATCGCCGTGGCCATGCGCAAGCACGCGGGGCTCAACCCGGATGCCAGGATGCGCCGGCCCATCAGCGTCGAGGACGTGCTCGCGAGCCGCGTCATCTCCGAGCCCCTGCACCTGCTCGACTGCTGCATCATCAGCGACGGCGGCGGCGCGCTGGTGGTCACCAGCGCCGAGCGCGCCCGCGACCTCGCGAGGCCCCCGGTGCTGGTGCTGGGCTGCGGCGAGGCGGTGTGCCACCAGGAGATCGGCGCGCCGGACATGCTGACCATCGCCGCCCGGCAGTCGGGCGAGCACGCCCTGGGCATGGCGGGCGTGGGCCACGCCGACGTCGACCTCTGCACCCTCTACGACTCCTTCACGATCACGGCGCTCGTCACCCTCGAGAACCTGGGGTTCTGCAAGCCCGGGGAGGGCGGACCGTTCGTGGAGGGCGGCCGCATCGAGCTGGGCGGCGCGCTGCCGGTCAACCCCGACGGAGGCGGCCTGTCCTCCAACCACCCGGGCATGCGCGGCATCTTCCTGGTCATCGAGGCCACCCGGCAGCTGCGGGGCGAGTGTGGCGAGCGGCAGGTGAAGGGGGCGGAGGTGGCGCTGGCCCACGGCACCGGCGGCACGCTCGGGGTGGCCCACAGCGGCGCCACCCTGGTCCTGGGACGAGGCTGAGGAGCGGACATGGCCAAGGAGATCGAGCACCCGAAGCCGTACGCCTCGTGGGAGACCCGCGGCTACTGGGAGGGCTGCGGCCGCGGAGAGATCGTGCTCCAGCGCTGCACCGAGTGCGGCACGGTGCAGCACCGGCCCCGGGCCGTGTGCGCCCACTGTCTTTCCGGAGAGATCGAGCACTTCGTGGCCAGCGGTCGGGGCTTCGTCCACACCTTCACGGTGACCCACCAGAACCAGGTGCCGGGGTTCCGGGAGGCCTGTCCCTACGTGCTGGCCTACGTGCAGCTCGAGGAGGGGCCGCGGCTGCTCACCAACATCGTGGGCTGCGACCCCGGCGACGTGCGCATCGACCTGCCGGTGGTCGCCACCTTCGCGACCCCCGAGCGCGACGACGGCGAGGCCTTCGCGGTGCCGAGGTTCCGGCCGGCATGATCCTCGACCTCCACACCCACTCGATCAAGTCCGACGACGGCCGGGCGAAGGTCGAGAACTACTGCCAGTGGATCCGCAAGAAGGCGCTTCCCCTGGACGGCTTCGTGCTCACCGAGCACCGCCAGTTCGACGACGAGTCCGACTACCGGAAGCTCGAGGACGAGTTCGGGCTGCTGATCCTGAAGGCCAGCGAGGTGGAGACCGACTACGGCCACGTGCTGGTCTTCGGGGTCAACGAGGACCTGCGGGCCGCCCTCGACTTCACCCGCATCGACCTGCCGCTCGCGGACGTGCTTCGGGAGAGCGAGCGCTGCGGAGCGGTCGCCGCGCCCTGCCACCCCGGGCGGGTGAACGTCGGGCTCTTCGCCCACTACGCCGAGCGGGGGCCCGTGGACGGGGTGAAGCTCGTCGAGGTCTACAACGGCGGGAGCCGCGGGTCCGAGGACGCCGAGAGCCTCGCCGGAGCGGAGCGCCACGGCTACCGCGGCTACGGCGGCAGCGACGCCCACATCGTGAGCCACATCGGCCGCTGCGCCACCGAGTTCCAGGACGAGATCGCCTCCATGGACGATCTCGTCGCCGCCCTCGCGGGCGACCGCTTCGAGGCACGCACTTGGCGACAGTGAACATCGAGAAGATGAGGGACGACTGGGTCGGACGCGAGTTCGACGTGGCCGAGTTCGGCGTCGAGGAGGCGAAGCTCCTGGAGTGGGCGGAGGCCTGCGGCGAGACCGACCCGCGCTTCACCGACCCGTCCCATCCCGACTTCCAGGCCCATCCGGGCTACACCACCCAGTACCACGGCGGGAAGGTCTTCCCCAAGGACTTCCCCCACGTGGGCAAGGGCATGGGCATCGACGGGGGCAAGTGCGTGACCGTCCAGGCGCCCATCCGCCCGGGTGACCGGCTGACCGCCCGCAGCTCGATCGCGGACATCTACGAGAAGACCGGCCGCTCGGGGGCCATGGTCTTCATCGTCCATCGCATGACCTTCACCAACCAGGAGGGCCGGGTCGTGGCCAGCGTGGACTGGCGGCTCATCCAGGCGCCGGGGAGGTCGGCGTGAGCGATTCCAGCACCCGCCGCTTCGAGGATGTCGAGCTCGGCGACGACCTGCCCGACACCCGTCCGGACGTGAGCCTCGAGAAGGTGCGCCGCTTCTGCCACACCACGGGCATGACCTTCGGGCGCTTCCTCGACGACGAGGCCGCGAGAAGCGAGGGCCTGCCCGGGGCCATCGTGCCCGGCATCATGAGCCAGGGGCTGCTGGCCGCCATGATCCACGCCTGGGCGCCGGGCTCGAACGTCCGCAAGCTCGACACGATCTTCCGCGCCCCCATCCCCGTGGGCTCGAGCCCCGTCTGCCGGGGCGCCGTCACCGACCTCGACGAAGAGGCGAGGACCGTCGAGGTCGACCTCACCATCGTGAACGAGGCCGGTGAGACCCGGGTGGTGGGAACCGCCATCGTCGCGCTCTGAGCCGACCCGGTCCAGTGACTTCTCCCCAGCGCTTCCCGCCGGGCTAGAATCGCCGCGCGGGGAGCTCTCCGCTCGGAGGTGAGGGCATCGATCCGGGAACCCGGGTGGACCTGACCGGGCAGACGGTCGGCGGTCGCTACCAGGTCGAGGCCGACATCGGCGGCGGCGGCATGGGGCGGGTCTACCTGGCCCGGGACATCCAGCTCAAGGGCCGGGCGGTGGTGCTCAAGGTGCCCCACGCCGACCTGCTGGACGACGCCTTCCGGCGCCGCTTCGACGGCGAGATCGCCCAGCTGATCGACCTCGAGCACCCCGGCATCATTCCCATCTTCGACGCGGGCGAGCACGACGGACTGCCCTTCCTGGTGGTGCGCTTCGTGGGCGGCGGCGATCTGCGCGAGCGCATGCCCAAGGGCACGCGCCAGTCGATGGAGGAGGTGCGCGAGTGGCTCGATCCCATCGCCCGCGCCCTCGACTACATCCACCGCACGGGCCGCGTCCACCGCGACGTCAAGCCCGGCAACATCCTGTTCGACGTCGAGGGCCACGCCTATCTCTCGGACTTCGGCATCGCCACGGTGATGGCCGGCGGCGACGAGGGCGCGGGGTCCGCGCACATGACGGGCACCGGGCTCTTCATGGGCTCGCCCCGCTACGCGCCTCCCGAAGCGGCCATGCGCGAGCTCTCCCCCCAGTACGACCAGTACAGCCTGGGGCTCATGGTCTACGAGGCGCTGTCCGGCAGCTTCCCGTTCGAGGGCGCCTCGGGCCCGGAGCTCATGTGGGCGAAGCTCGAGGACGCGCCGCGGCCCCTCGACTCCTCGGGCGTGCGGCTCGCACCCGGCGTGGCCGATGCGGTGATGCGCGCCATCGACCGCGACCGCCGGGGCCGCCACGCGTCGTGCCGGGCCTTCGCCGAAGCCCTGTTCCCGGAGCGCGGGTCTCCGGCCCGGGCCCCGGGCCCCGCACCGGTCGGCGCCGCGACCGAATGGGAGACCCGGGACGACCTGGGCGCCGCTGCGCCTCGCCCGCTCGTCCCGGCGCCGCCGGCGCCGGAGACCGCGGTGGAGATGGATCTCGGGGGGGGCCGCACCGAGGTGAGGCCGACCCCGGCCCCCGAGTCCCAGACCGTCGCGGAGTCGGCGCCCACGACGCCGAGTGTCGCCGGCCCGGCCGGCCGTCCCGCGGAGCGAGCGCCGGGACCCCGACCGCAGCGGCCCTGGGGCCGCGCCCTCCTCGTGGCCGCCGCCTCGCTGCTGGTCGCCTTCGCCATCCTGTTCGTGGGACCCGAGGCCGGACGTTGGCTGGATCGCCTGGACCCCGGCCGCGGGGGCGACGACCGCGCCCTCGACGCCGCGCCGTCCCGGCCCGAGGCGAGCGAGTTCAGCGAATCGACCGGCCCGACCGATGCGAGCGGCCCGACTGGCGCGACCGACCCGACCGGCGCCTCCGACCCGACCGGCGCCTCCGAGTGGGACGAGGGCGCCGGGCCCGTCGCGGAGGTCGCGCCCGGCGCGAGCGCGGCCGAAGCCGCGCAGGCACCCGGACCCGGCCGGCTGACCGTGCGCTCGAACGTCTCCGGGGATCGGCTCCTCATCGACGGCCGGGAGATGGGGGCCACCGGCGCCACGGCCCACGAGCTGGAGCCGGGCCGCTACCGGGTGCGCGTCGAGAAGGCCGGCCACGCGACGTGGGAGGAGACGCTCGAGCTGGCCGGCGGCGAGACGCGCACCGTGTTCGCAAGGCTGGAGCGGCTCGAGCCCGAGCCGCCCCCCCAGCCCGCGGCGCCCGAGGTGGCCCGCCCGGTGGCGGACATGGCCGAGGTGCCGGAAGGCGGGTTCTACTCGGGCTGCAACCCGTCGGTGGACGCCGAGTGCGAGGCCGTGGAGAAGCCCGGGCGCCGTCGCCCCCTGGCCGCCTTCCAGATCGACCGCACGGAGGTGACCGTCGAGGACTTCGCCCGCTGCGTCGCCGCCGGCCGCTGCTCCGCCGAAGGGCTCGACATGCCCTTCTGGTCCGGCCGCGCCCAGAAGGAGTGGGCGTTCGCGTGCAACTGGGGCGTCCCGGGCCGCGAACGCCACCCCGTCAACTGCGTCGACTGGTACCAGGCCCGGGACTTCTGCACCTGGCGCGGCGCCCGCCTGCCCGGCGAGTGGGAGTGGGAGAAGGCCGCGCGCGGCACCGACGGCCGCCGCTACGCCTGGGGAAGCGAGGCCCTCGACGACGCCGGCCTGGTGGCCAACCTGGCCGACGCGTCGGCCGGGCGCATCCGCAGGGACTGGAACGTCGCCGAGGACTACGACGACGGCCACTACACCACCGCGCCCGTGGGCTCGTTCGCCGCCGGCGCGTCGCCCTACGGCGCCCTCGACATGATCGGCAACGTCTGGGAGTGGACCGCCACCCCCTTCGAGAACGACCCCAACCGGCGGGTGCTGCGCGGCGGCTCCTGGGTGGACACCCCGCGCTACGCCCGCGCCTCGGCCCGAATCTGGGCCGACCCCCACGCCCGCAACGAGGACGTGGGCTTTCGCTGCGCGCGCTGACCGACCTCGTGTAGGCTGGTCGTGCAGGCTGGATCTGCGGCCGGGGGGCCGGACGCCGGCGAAACGCAGGGGCGCCCGCTTTCGCCCGACCCGACCCGTCCCGACCCGACCCGATCCGATCCCACCCGACTCCAACCGAGGATGCACCCACGCAATGTACGAAATCATCGTCGAGCGCACGGGCCGGGACACCGGGAAGTTGTGGATGATCGACGAAGAGCGCTACGAGACCGTCTGCTGGTGGGATCCCGACCACGTGATTCCCGCCGAGAAGTACCACGACTGCTCGGCGACCATGATGCACACCAAACAGCGCGAGGGCATCTTCATCCCCGACGTGAAGGGCTACTCGGGCATCTTCCTCCACAAGGGCACGGGCCCGAGCTGGTCCGACGGCTGCATCGTGGCGCCCGAAGAGGTGTTCATGAAGATCTGGAACACGATCGAGCCCAAGAACGGCCACAACGTCATCGTGGACGTGCGCGACCGCTAGCCCCGAATCAGCGCCTGTTGCGGCGCGCGGCGGCGCGGGCGTCGGCGCAGGCCGCCGCCTGGCTGGCTCCCAGGCGCTTCTCGAGGTCGGGCGCCAAAGAGGCTTCGAACGCCTCGGCGCCGGCTTCGTTCTCGCCCTCGAAGCCGAAGTGCCGGCCCCAGAAGTGGCAGACGGGCTCCACCAGGAAGGGCAGCTCGGCCAGGGCGTCCAGCACCTCGGCCGTGCGCGCCCGGGTGAGCGGCACGAGGCTGCGCGAGAGCGCCTCGGAGAGCGCCGCGTCCCGGCGATCGCGGGCTACCCGCGCCAGCCACAGCACCCGGCGCAGGCCGCGCTCGTCGAGGGCGGCCGGGTCGTCGAGGAGCCTCGCGTACACGGCCGACCACTCCTGGTAGGCGGCCAGCTCGTCCCACTTTCCGATCCCGTCGGACGAGGTGTAGCGGTGGCGCGGGTCGCGCACGCCCAGGAAGTGGTCGAGCAGCACGTCGGCGTCGCTCGGCGCGGCCGCCTCTTGCGGCGCTTCGCTCGCCTCGGGTGCGACCCCGGGGCCCGCGCAGGCGAACGCGGCCGCGAGGAGCGCGGCGAGGAGGACGGGCGCGGGACGCGGCATGGCCCGCAGTATACCCACCGGATGAGCCGGGCCCGCCCCACCGGTGCGACTCACGCCACGCTCACCTGGCGCAGCCCCCAGGCCTCGACGGCCTCGACCACCTCGTCGGCGAGGTTGCGGTCGCGCACCAGGGCCGGGTCCGCTCCGAAGCCCGCGCCGTCCTCGCGCATGCTCACGAGCTGCGGGTAGAGCACCCGACGCGGACCGTAGCTGGTGGGGCCGGGCGGGGGCAGGCGTGTGAGCTGCCCCTCGAAGGCGAAGAAGGCGAGGGCCCGGGCCAGGCGATCGGGCGCCTGCAACATGCCGGAGACCGCGCGCACCGCCGCCCGCATGCGCCGCGTCTCGGTCTCGTGGGCGGCGAGCCAGGGCGCGATCTCGTCGCCCAGGGAGGTGTCCTCGAGGTCCCTTCGCAGGCTCTCGGCAGCGCCGGCTCGCGCCTCCAGCAGCGCCGACACGGCCTCGCAGGTCGCAGGCGAGGGCGCGCCGGCCGAGAGCTCTTCCGCCAGCGGCCGCCAGGCGGCTTCGAGCTCGCGGTCGCGGTCCTCGGGGTCGAGGGCCGAGCTGCGGTGCGCGGCCGCGAACAGCGCGAAGGCCTCGGGCGCGCCCGCGCCCAGCTCTTCCAGCGCGGCGCGCCAGGCCGCCTCGGGGTCGTACCCGCCCGGATCCCGCAGGTAGGCCGCCGCCGTGTGCAGGGAGATCGCCGAGGCGCGGAGATGCTGCATGGGGTTCAGCAGGAAGCCGCTCACGTGGTCGGGGAGATCGGCGTCGCGGCCCACCAGCGGGCCCAGGTGGAGCATGTTGCGCATGGGGCCGTCGGCCACGGGGAAGTTGTCCCAGACGAGCAGCCGGCGACCGAGGGTGGCGGCGCGTGCTCGCGCCTCGTCGCTGCGGATGGTCGGGCTCACCACCGTGCGACCGGTCCAGCCGATCTCGATCTCCGGCGGCACGCCTTCGGCCAGCTCGGCCAGATAGTCGGTGCCTTCGGTGCCCAGGTAGTCGGTGGGCACCACCCAGAGGAGCACCTCGGGCCCCAGCGACTCGGCCACCGCCCGGGCCAGGGCGGCGTGGGCCGCGCCCAGGGTGGAGAAGGTCGCGCGGTCGGCCGCGTGGACGAGCCGGGTGGGGACGTCGTCGAGGCAGAGCCCGAGAAAGCGCGCGCCCAGCGCGCGGAACGACGCGAGCTTCGCGCACAGCGCGGCCACGTCGTCGGCGCTCGAGTACTGGATGGACAGGCCCGGCGAGACGGCGAACCCGGCGTCCACGCCGGCGCTCCCTCCGCGCTCCACCAGCTGGCGGAACTCGCCCATGGCCTCGGCTGGATAGGCGTCGCGCCACTGGGCCCGGGGGCGCGGGTCGTCCTTGGGCGCGTGGAGGTAGCGGTTGAGGCCCCAGCGCCCCATGTGCTCGAGCAGCCACAGCCGGTCGGCGTGGCTCCACGGCGGACCGTAGAAGCCTTCGACCACTCCGCGATGGGGAAACGGACTCGCGGGGTGGCTGGGCGGGCTCTCGGTGGGGCGGTTCATGAAGCTCCCGGACCGCGGGGGCGGCCGCCGCGCAGGGTACACCGGTGGGCCGATTCCGCTTTCCCGAATTCGAGTTCGGGTTTATGCTGGCCGGGTCCACCCGCCTCGACCCCCGACCCCCGAGCCACGAGGAGCGAGCCCATGAGTGCCACCGCGGACAGCGCGCGCAGCGACTGGACCAACGCCGACGTCCTCCGGACCCCGATGGAGATCGCCTGGCAGTTCGACTACGCCATCGACATCGAGAAGCTGCGCAACCTCTACTCGAAGTCGAAGCGCCTGCAGTGGGACGCCGAGGTCGACCTCGACTGGAGCCAGGAGATCGACCCGTCGCGCCCGCTGGTGGACGAGAGCCGCTTCGCCTACGACCGCATCCCGTTCTTCCAGACCCTCTCGAAGAGCCAGCGCGAGACCTGGACCGCCCACACCACGGCGCACCTGCTGTCGCAGTTCCTCCACGGCGAGCAGGGCGCGCTGATGACGGCCGCCGCGCTCACCCACGCCGTGCCCGACTACGAGGGCAAGCTCTACGCCGCCAGCCAGACCATGGACGAGGCGCGCCACGTCGAGGCCTACGAGAAGTTCATCCGCAAGCTGGCGCTGGTGTATCCGATCTCGCCCTGGCTGAAGGAGACCATCGACCGCACGCTGGCGGCCGACCACTGGGTGAAGATCGCCATCGGCATGAACATGGTGGTCGAAGGACTGGCGCTCGCCGCCTTCCACAACATGCGCCGGGCCACCACCTGTGACCTGCTGCGCCGCCTCACCGAGCTGGTGCTGCGCGACGAGTCGCGCCACGTGGCCTTCGGCAACCTCTACGTGGGCGAGACCATCGGGGACATGCACGAAGACGAGCGCGAGGACATCGCCCAGTTCGCCTTCGACGTGGTGAAGATGATGGCCGACTCCACGGGCGGACCCCGCGGCGACCGGCCGCCGCGCCCGGACCCGGGGTTCCTGAAGGTGCTCGAGGCCACGGGCATCGAGCTCCAGGACTTCCTGAAGGGCATGGCCGAGGCGAAGCTCGCGGGCGTGAACGCCGAGCTGCCGCCGGGCCAGATCCACTCGTTCCGGCACCTGATGATGCCGGCCCTGTGCCGGGTGGGCGCGGTCACCGACCGCACCCGCGAGCTGTACGCCGCCGAGGGCATCCCCGTCTGGGACGACACGAGCGTGCTCGAGTCCATGGAGGACTCCGACACCGGCGACATCGATCTCGACGCCGCCCGGGTGTAGGGCGAGCTTCATCTCGAGGCGGGAGACCACTCCCGGCCGGAAGCGGGGAGATCCACGGCCATCGATCTCCCCGGTCGTTGGCGCCCCGACCAGCCGCCGAACCGCCGAGGCGCACCGCTCCGCTCCACCCGAGCGCCGCCGCGTTGCTTCGTCTCACTTCCTCGGGGCGTGTCCGGGGGGCACAGGGGGGCGCCCGTGCTCGGACCGTCATCGGCGAACCCGTTGGTGGCTTCACGGGGACAACGGGGCTGCCCTGCGCTGGCCTGACCTGCCTGCGGAACTGCGCGCAGGACCCCCCTGCCCCCCCCCGACCCGCGTCGTGGCAGCCAACGACGCCAGATCGTTCTGCCTGGGCAAGTCGACCCTGCCGTGGGCTGCCCAACGCGAGACCGGGGGAAGGGTTGACAGCGGAGCGACCGCCGAAGCAATCACGCTGCACGCGCACTCGAAGCGCGGCTTCAACCGATGGCGGCCAGCGCGTGGACGAGCGCAGGCGTCGTGTTCCGGGCGGCCGCCAGCCTCGGCACCGACGAAGCGGAGGGAGACGGAGTCGCAACCCTTCCCCCGGTCGGGGCAACGGAGCACCTCAGGCGAAGCGAAGCGGTGCTGTGCTGGAGCCGCAGGCGAGACGGCGCGAGCCGCCCGCGCCTCAGCAGTGGGCGCGCTGCCGGAAGGGGCCCGTGATCTCGTAGGTGATGCCGGCGCCGGCGGGGCCGCCGCGCTGGCTGCTGAAGTAGAGCCGCCGCTCCCAGGGATCGAAGGCCGGACCCGTGATCTCCGAGTCGTCCTGTCCTTCCACCCGGAGGATCGGCGCCGCGACGCCGCCGGGGGTCAGCATGACCAGCTCCATGTTGTCCCCGTCCTCGGCCACGTAGAGGTCGCCGAAGCGCGACACCGCCAGGTTGTCGACGCCCGAGAGGTGCCCGCCCGGGTCGAGCGCCGGCTCGTAGACCGTGCACAGGCTGCCGGTCTCCGGGTGGTAGTCCCAGACGCGCCCGTCGCCCTTGGTCGAGACGAAGATGTGGCCGTCGTGGTGGACGATGCCCTCGCCCCCGTCGAACGGCGTGGCTTCCGGCACCTGCCGCCGGGTCGGCAGGTCGCCGCCGGCGAGGTCCGGGTCGGGGATGGGCACCGGCAGCCAGTCGACGTCGCCTCCGGGGCCGCCGCTGCCGTCGTCGGTCACCCGGGCGACCTCGAGCAGGCCGCTCGAGAGGTCGCCCCAGCCGTCCGGGGTGAAGCGGTAGAGACAGCCGTCGGGCTGGTCCTCGGTGAGGTAGAGCCGGCGGTCCACCGGGTCGGCGGCGACCGCCTCGTGGCTGAAGCCGCCCATGGCCGGGTGCAGCACCGCCGGCCGCACGCCCTCGGGATCGCACTCGTAGACGTGTCCGGTGCGGTTGCCGATCTCGACCTCCTCGCACGAGAGCCAGGTGCCCCACGGCGTGGCGCCGCCGGCGCAGTTGAGCCAGGTGCCCTGGAGGATGGAGTAGGCGGCGACGATCCCTCCCTCGTGGTCGAAGCGCAGGGCGCCGACGCCGCCGGTCAGCGGGATCTCGGAGTTGGAGGTGTAGACCCAGCCCCCGCGCACCCGGAAGCTGGCGCCGCCGTCGGGGAAGCCGTGCCAGGTGTGGCCCGTGGCTCCGACCTCCTCGCCCGACACGGCGAGGACCCGGGAGCGGAAGCCCGCCGGCAGCCGGATGCCGTTGTCGTCGGGGTCGAGCAGCGGGCCGTACGGGCCCTCGCCGCTGACCGCGCCCGCGCTGCCGGCCCGTGCGCTCTCCCAGGGGCCGCCGGCCAGCCAGGTGCCGGCCGCCAGCATGCCGCCCACGCGCAGGAACTCGCGTCGCTTCAAGGCTCGCCTCCCTCGCTCTCGAGCGCGGCGCCCGCGCAGGGCTCCGCGTTCACCCGGAGTGTGCGCGTTCCCGCGCGCGCGTCCAGGCGCCGGCCTCGCCGCACCGCGAAGAGGCCGAGCAGCGCGGCCACACCCAGCGCCGGCATCGCGGGCTCGGGGATCTCGGCCATGGCGAACCCGATGGTCGCCCGGCCGAGGGAGGCCGGTGTGAAGGCGTCCATCTGCACCACCGAGAGCGCGATCAGCGTGAGCTGGTAGAGCGAGCCGGCCTCGAGGTCCAGCTCGAGCGCGAAGTCCACGACCTGGTCGACGTCCGCCTCGAGGTCGACCAGGGGGATCGACGCACCGCCGATCACGAGCTGTTCGAGCATCAGGCTGGCGAACGCGTCGCCCTCGCCGAAGGTGCTGGTCTCCAGGCGTCCGTGGAGGATGTGGAGTCCGCTCGTATCGACCTCGAAGACCCAGCGGGCGAACGACTCCGACGCGGCGGTGCCGAAGGTGGGCGGCTCCGCCGCGCTCGCCTGGGCCTGGGTGTCCGCCGACAGCGCGCCGGCGATCTCGTCGCTCGACAGGGCGGTGTCCTGGGCCGCGCCGCTGGAGGCGCCCAGGCTCGGGATCAGGACGCCCGCGCTCGCGGCCTCCAGCCACGGGCCGGCGTCGGGCGTCGCGGACTCCTCGTCGTCCGAGGCGGTCTCCGCGGCGTCGAAGGCCTCGGCCTCGGCCAGGACCGAGCGCGACTGCAGGCCGGCCACGAAGTCGGCGTCCGCCGGCGCGGCGCCCGCGAGCGTCCAGGCCATCAGGCACGCGATCGCCCAGCCGCCCGAGGGCAGGCTGCGGAGGCCCGAGCGCAGGCGGCCGAGAGCTCGGGCTCCCGTGGGGGGCACGAGCGTCGCAACGGGGTGGCGCGGGACCGCAGGAACAACCAACGACATCGACTCCTCGCAGTTGTGTGGTCGCCGAGGCCCGGGAGTGTCAGATCCCGCGGGCGGACCCGTCGAAAACCCCCGAGCCTGCTAAGGGTTGTTGCCATGGACGATCTCTGGCCCGGCGGCCTCGGGACCTCCGCGACGCTCCTGCTGCTCGTGCAGCTGGGGCTCGCCCTGGGCTACGCGTCGCGGGTGCGGCGCGCCCGGGTGCGCGTGCCCCGGGCCGACGTGCTGTTCGCCGTCGCGTTCGCCGCCGGCTGGATCGCGGTGGTGTCGCCCGGGTCGTTCCGCCCGCTGGCCCGGGCGGCCCTCGCGTCGAGCGGCGTGCCGGCCGTGCTGGTCGAGGCCGACGCGCGTCTCGCGTCCGTCGAGGCCATCCCGCCGGACCTCTGGAACGAGCTGCGCGAGCGCGTGGGCTGGCCCTTCGAGGGCGAGTCGCCCATGGGCCCGATTCCGCTGCGCGGGGGGCGGACGCTCCAGGAGCGGGCGCTGCCGGCCCTCGAGGCCTGGGTGGTGGGCTGGATGCGCACGAGCACCTGGCTGGGGGCCACGGGCGCGCTGCTCTTCGCCTACGTCTGGCGCCGCTGGGCCTCCCGGGGCTCGCGCCTCCGCGACCTCGAGGAGCGCGTGGAGGCGCTGGAGGCCGAGCTCGACGCGCTGGCGGACGAATCCGAGGAGTCGGCCGTCGTGTAGAATGGCCCTTCGGTGTCCGGACCGGAGAACCGCCATCCTGCCTCGATCTCCCACCACATTGCTTCGACCGCCCAGCCCATCCGCCTTCGCCCTGCTCGGCGTCCTGGTCTCGGTCGCGCTGCTGGGCGCGTCCTCGCCCGCGGCCGCGGGAGGCAAGAAGGTCGAGGGCCGGGCCTACCTCCTCACCGGCGACGAGAAGCTCAAGTTCAAGACCGGCGAACTGGGCAAGACCGTGGACCCCGGCTTCCAGATGGTCGTGGCGTTTCCCCCCGGCGACCCCGGGAGCTTCCTGCTCCAGGAGTTCGAGATCCCCGACGAGGGCGAGGAGCCCGACGACGATCCGCCGCCCACCCTCGAGGGCAGCTACGTCCTCGACAAGAAGAAGCGCAGGGTCCGCTTCGCGTTCGGCGCGTCGAGCGCGGTCCAGGAGGAGCAGCTCCGCGACTTCATCGACGAGGAGGTCTTCGGCGAGGACGTGGAGGGCGACGTCGCGATCGACGAATGGATCTCGTCGAAGTGGGTCGCGCGCCTCGACCGGAAGTTCAAGAAGCTGCAGCTCGAAGGCAAGGTGAAGCTGCGGGCGAGCTCGGAGTCCCGCGGCGAGAGCTGGGTGGTCGTCTACAAGCTCGATCTCCGGGGCGCCAGGGTGCCGCTCGACATTCTCGAGTGATCCGCGTCACCGTTCGCTGATCCGCCCGTCGCGTCCGGCGTTCCGCGCGACACTGCGCCGGAGCTGCGCGCTGCCTGCGGCGGCGACCGGAAGCCGCCGGCTTCTCCCCTCAACTTCCCCTCTCGAAGCGTCGATTGAGACGCTCGAACGGCCTTCGCGGTCTCGCGAGCGGATGCCGCCCTCCGGCCGGTGGGCTCGCTTCGCTCCACGACAAGGGCAAACCCGTCGAAAGGCGGCGACGCAAAGCCAGTGCCCTCACCCGACGCGGTCGGGCGGGTCGAACGGCTGCCGAAAAGGGGCGATGGATGCGACTGATGCAGTGGGCGGAGGTCCTGCGCCGTGTCGCCGCCATCGCATCCCTGTGGAGCGCGGTGCTGTTGCTGCCGGCGCCCGCCGACGCCGGCGACCCGGAAGGCTCCGCCCGACTGCCGCGGCTGCGCGTGGTGGTCGAGCTCGACCTGGCCACCCTGCCCGAGGGCTGGCTCGACCATCCGGCCGAGGTGTCCGGCCAGCGCCTGGAGATCGAGTTCGGCCAGCTGCTGCTCGACGCCGACATGACCGGCCGCGACTTCCACGTAATGCGCCGCTACCGCTCGCTTCCCTTCGTGGCCGCCGAGATGTCGGTGGGGGAGATCGAGACCCTGGCCCGCAGCCCGTGGGTCCGCGGCATCTCCGGCGACGATCCGCTCCGGCCCACGCTCCACGAGAGCACGGGGCTCGTCGAGGCGCCCAGGGTCTGGCCCGGCGGTCTCGACGGCAGCGGCTGGACGGTGGCCGTCCTCGACACCGGCGTCGACGCCACGCATCCCCACCTCGCGGACAAGGTCGTCGCCGAGGCCTGCTTCTCGGCCAACGGATCGTGTCCCGACGCGAGCCCGGCCATGCTCGGGCCGGGGGCCGGCGCGCCCTGCGACTACGCGAGCGCCTGCGCCCACGGGACCCACGTGGCAGGCATCGCGGCCGGTCACAGCGAGACGCTGTCCGGCGTGGCGCCCGGCGCCACGCTCGTGGCGGTCCAGGTGTTCTCGCGCTTCGACGACGGGCCCTACTGCCGCGACGGCGAGAGCTGTCCGCTCGCCTACACCTCCGATCTCATCGCGGGACTCGAGCACGTCTACGGCCTGCGCGAGTCCCACGCGATCGCCGCCGTCAACATGAGCCTCGGCGGGGGCTACTACCGCGACCAGCCGACCTGCGACGCCTTCAACGCCGGCGTGAAGGCGGCCATCGACACCCTGCACTCGGTGGGCATCGCCACGGTCGTGGCCTCGGGCAACGACGGCTTCCTGGACGGGCTGGGCTCGCCGGCCTGCATCTCGTCGGCGGTCAGCGTGGGCTCGATCAACAAGTCCGGCGACGTCTCCTTCTTCTCCAACACCTCGGCCTTCCTGAGCATGCTCGCGCCGGGAGGCTCGATCCTGTCCTCGGTGCCCGGGGGCGGCTTCGCCACCATGAGCGGCACCTCCATGGCCACGCCCCACGTGAGCGGCGCCTGGGCGATCATGAAGCAGGCCGATCCCCTGGCGAGCGTCGAGGCGGTGACCAACCGGCTGCGCAAGACCGGGACCCAGATCGACGATCCGCCGGCGGGCATCACCCGGCGCCTGATCCAGCTGGACGGCGCCACCGCGGTCACGGCCGTCGATGCCCTGCACGACGTCCAGGTGCGCAACCTGCGCAAGCGCCGGACGCTGCGGCCGGGCCAGTCCCTGCCCATCCGCTGGCGGGCGACCCCGGGCGTGGCGAGCTTCGACGTGTCGGTGACCCTGGACGGCGGCCTCAGCTGGCGGCCCATCGCCGCGGGCCTGTCGGCCACGGACAAGAAGATCTACTGGAGCGTGCCCCGGGACTGGCCCCGCTCGAACCGGGTCAAGCTGCGGGTCCAGGGCTTCGACTCCACGGGCGAGAAGGTGGCGACCGACCGCAACGGCGCCTGGCTCCGCTACCGCCCCTAGCCACGCCACACCGCTTCGCTTCACCTCTTGTCCTCCGTTGCCCCGAGCGGGGGAAGGGTTGCGACTCCGTCTCCCTCCGCTCCTTCTCTGCCGAGGCCAGCGCGAAGCAGCCCCGCTACCCCGGGAAGCAACCCCGTCCGTTCGCCGAGGACTGCCCGAGCACGGGGCCCCCTGCTCCCCCGACCCGCCCCGAGTGCCGCAGACGAAGCGAAGCGGCATGTCTCAGAAGAAGCGAAGCCGGCGTCGTCAGGGTGTCGCCGCGTCGCCGAACTCGCCGAGGCTGGCGCGGCGCCAGTCGGCGTCCACCACCTTCCACTCGCCGTCCTCGTCGCGCAGCTCGAGCTCGAAGCGGACCAGGTCGGCGCGCAGGCCCGCCAGCTCCTCCACTCCGCCGACCGGGCGTCCGGTCATGGCCACCCAGGCGATCACCCGGGCCGCGCCCTCGGCCGCGAAGTCGATGCGGGCGATGCGGGTGAGCAGGTGCGCGCTGCGATGGCGCAGCACGTGGAGCGCGATGATGCCGTCGATGTCGCGCTTGGTGCGGCCGTGGCGGTCGGCGTAGGCGGCGGAGACGAAGCGCTTGGCGGCCGCGGCGTCGCGCTCCTCGGCGGCGCGCTCGGCCGCCGCCAGGGCCCGGCGCACCCGCTCTTCGGGGGTGCGGGCCTCGCCGCCGCAGGCCGCGGCCGTCGCGAGGGCGAGAGCCAGCGCCAGGGGCAGCATGGCGATCCGGTTCCAGGAGCCGCGACCCGCGCCGGGAGAGCTACCTTCGGGCCGGGCCGGAATTCGCATCCAGGAGGGGATCGTGGTTCGCATCGACGTCGACTATACCGGGCAGCTCCGCACCCGCTGCATCCACGGGCCGTCCTCCAGCGAGCTCGCCACCGACGCACCC
The DNA here is from genome assembly GCA_050618075.1 of Myxococcota bacterium. Lineage (GTDB taxonomy): Bacteria > Myxococcota_A > UBA9160 > UBA9160 > UBA4427 > JBNLVL01. Next base: position 77,563 of record JBNLVL010000035.1, on the reverse strand, counting down.
ACCGACAACCAGGGCCTCGGCGAGGCGTTCTCGCCCACCGACCTGCTGGCCACCGCGCTCGGCAGCTGCATGCTCACCACCATGGGCATCCTCGCCCGGCGCAAGGGCTGGAACATGGACGGCGCCCAGGCCGTGGTGGAGAAGCACATGGAGGCCCAGCCGCACCGGCGCGTGGCGCGGCTGGTGGTCGCCTTCGAGATGCCCGCGGGCATCCCCGAGGAGGCGCGGGTTCTGCTCGAGCGGGCGGCCCACACCTGCCCGGTCCACAAGAGCCTCCACCCGGAGGTGGCGGTCGAGCCGCGCTTTCGCTGGCCCGGCTGAGCCCGGGCTCAGCCTTCCGCCGGCAGGACCTGCTTCGTCTCGCGCACTTCGACGCGCTCGAACACACCCTCGAGCAGGTAGGGATCGCCCTCGGCGAGCGCCCGGGCGGCGGCCCAGTCGTCGGCCTCGAAGACGATGACGCTGCCGCACGGCTCCTCGTCCTCGCCGATCAGCGGGCCGGCGAAGCGGATGCGGCCCGCCGCGGCCAGGGCTTCCAGGTGGGCGAGGTGGCGCGGCCGGACCGACGGCCGCAGCTCGAGGCCTCGCGGTCCGTCGGTGCCCGTGTACACGAAGAGCGGCATCGGATCCTCCTTGCGGTCGCCCGGGCGCCCGAGGCGAGGGGCGGGGAACGGCTTGCCCGGGAATATAGAACGTGTTCTACTTCGGGTCTCGTCCGTCCGGTCCGTCCGATCCATCCGGTCCGTCCGATCCACACTCTACCCGGGAGACGCCGATGAAGTTCTGGCAGGCCCTTTCGTTCAGCGAGCCCGATCAGCTGCTCGAGCTCGCGCCGCTCGTCGAGCAGGCGGGGTTCGAGGGCGCGCTCGTCTCGGACCACCTCTTCTTCCCGGGGCGCCTCGAGTCGAAGTACCCCTACTCCGAGGACGGCGTCCCCGGCTTCGACGGCGAGACGCCGTTCCCCGAGTGCTGGTCGACCATCGCGGCCATGGCGGCGGTGACCCGGAGCCTGCGCTTCTCCACCATGGTCCACATCCTGCCGCTGCGGAACCCCATCGAGGTGGCCCGGGTGACGGGCACGGTGGCGGTGCTGTCGAAAGGCCGGGTCTGTCTGGGCGCGGGCGCCGGCTGGATTCGCGAGGAGTTCGACGTGCTCGGCGTGCCGTTCGAGAGGCGCGGCCGGCGTTTCGACGAGTGCATCGAGGTGCTGCGCAAGCTCTGGGCCGGGGGCCTGGTGGAGCACCACGGGGAGCACGTCGGCTTTCCGCCGATCCAGATGAGCCCGGCGCCGGCCGAGCCCGTCCCCATCCTCATCGGCGGGGTGTCCGGGCCGGCCCTGCGGCGCGCGGCGCGCCTGGGCGACGGCTGGCTCGGCTCGGGGCAGACGCCCGACGAGGTGCTCGACATCGTCGGACGCCTGACCGAGCTGCGCGCCGAGGCCGGGCGCCGCGATCAGCCCTTCGAGGTCATCGCGCCCCTCACGGTCGCGCCGGACCCCGACACCCTGAAGCGTCTCGAGGACGCCGGCGTGACCGGAACCGTCAGCTATCCGTTCCTCTACACCCTGGGCCCGACGTCGACCCTGGACGCCAAGCGCGCCTACCTCGAGCAGTTCGCCGAGAACGTGATCGCGAAGCTGGGCTAGGGGCTGCGCCCCTCACCACTGGTCGGCGAGGTCGGCCACCACCGGGATGCGCCAGCGCTCTCCGCGCAGGGCGTTGATGATGGCCACCACGACGATGGCCACCCCGGCGAGCCAGAGGAAGGGCGCCAGGATCCCCACGATGAGCCCGATGCCGGGGACCGCACCCAGGATCGCGATGGAGACCGAGACGGCGATCCAGGCCCCGGTGAACGTGAGGCCCTGCTTGGCGTGCCAGCGCACCTCTTCGGCGTCGGGGTCGGCGAGGTACGGGACCAGAGCGAGCGGGCCCAGGTAGGAGAGCACCAGCATCAGCTTTTCTTCACTGGGGCGTTCACTGGGTCGCTGGTCTGCGGGCTCGTCGGCCATGGAGACCCCCTCGGTGTACTCGGGCGCGCCTCTCAGTCTAGCCGACGTCGCGGGCGGACGCGGTGCCGCCAGCCGATGCGGAGCAGGTCGGCGGCCATCCGCGCCGAGTCCCGGACCACGTGGAGCCGGGTCTCCGGGTCGTCCCGCCACTCCACCGGAACCTCCACCACCCGCAGGCCCGCCTCCTGGGCCAGCAGCAGGATCTCCACGTCGAAGGCGAAGCCGTCGATGCGCGCCGCGCGAAACAGCCTCCGCCCCGCGTCGCCCTCGAACATCTTGAAGCCGCACTGGGTGTCCCGGAACGAAGACAGGCCCGCCGCTCGCACCATGAGGTTGAAGGTCTTGCCCAGCGACTGGCGGAAGAGTCCCTGCCGCCGGGCGATCACGGACTCGCGGTGGGCGCGGGTGGCGATGGCCACCTGGGCTCCGGCGTCCAGCGCCCGGGAGAGGAGGCGCTCGTGCTCGATCGAGGTGGAGAGATCGGCGTCGCTGTACAGGACCCGACGCCCCCGGCTCTCGAGGATGCCCGCGCGCACGGCCGCGCCCTTGCCGGAGTTCCGGGGCAGTCGCAGGACGCGACCGGGCGCGTCGCGCAGCGCCGCGCGCGCGACGAGGCGGGTGTCGTCCCGGCTGCCGTCGTCGACGACGATGATCTCGTGGTGGGGGACCCGACTCTCGAGATGGTCTCGCACGGCGGCGAGCGTCCGCGCCAGGCCGCGGCTCTCCTCGTAGGCGGGGATCACGAGCGACAGATCCACATGGCCCGGCATCGCTGGGGTAGTCTATCAGGGCCCTGCCGAGGAACCGTTCCCATGCCGCCCGACCCGAGCCCGGGGGCTCCCGCAAAGGCCTCCCGCGCGATGCTCGTCCTCGCGCCCGCGCTGGTCGCGGTCGCCGTGCTGTGGCCCGTGCTGCTGGGCGGCTTCGTCCACGACGACTGGCCGCAGATCCTCGGCAACCCGCTGGTGCGCCATCCCGAGGGCTTCCTCCAGCTCTGGACCACCGGCGTGTGGGCCGGCGCCGGATCGGGCTCGAGCTTCTACCGCCCGCTCATGATGTCGTCCTTCGCCCTGGACCACGCGCTGTTCGGCGGCTTCCCGCCGCTGGCCTTCCACGCGGTCCAGCTCGCGTGGTTCGCCGGCGTGGTGGCGCTGGCCGGCGGGCTCGTGCGCGCGGTCGAGGGACCCGGGCCGCGCGGGCTCGCCACGGCCGTCCTGGCGTCGGCGCTCTTCGCCGTGCATCCGGTGAACGTGGAGGCGGCCGCCTGGGTCTCCGCGCGCTGTGACCTGCTGGCCATGGCCGCGGGCCTCGGCGCCCTCTGGCTCTACCGCCTGGCGCTGGCCGATGGCGCGAAGCCGCGCTCGGGGTGGCTCGGAGGCTCGGCGCTGCTCTTCGCGCTGGCGCTCACCAGCAAGGAGAGCGCCGCCGCCTTCCTGGCCGGCGGCGTCGCCCTGGATCGCATCGCCGGGGCCCCGCTCGCTCCCCGGGCGTTGGCCCGGCGCGCGGGCCCTTTCGTCGCGGCGGCGGGCGTCTACCTGGTGCTGCGGGCGAACGCCCTGGGAGGGCTCTCCGGTGGACTGGCCGGCGCCACGGACTGGCGTGTCGCCCTGGGCGCGGTCGGTCAGGGGGCGCTGCGACTCGTCTGGCCCCGGGGACTCACGATCTCGCCGCCGTCCCCCGGAACGCTCGACACCGCGCTCGGGCTCTGCGCGCTGGCGCTGGGATCGGCCGCGCTGGTCTGGGCGTTCCGCCGGCGCTCGAGCCTGCTGCTGCCGGTGCTGCTCGGGGGGGCGCAGCTGGCCGTCGCGGCCGTGGGCGCGGGACGCATCGGCGAGCTGGCGGATCGCTACCTCATGGGGCCGGCCCTGTGTCTGGCCTGGGTCGCGGCGCGCGCACTCGTCGGGCTTCCGGCGCGCCGGCGGCGACCGGCCCTCGTTGCCGCGACCGCGGCCGCGGCGGTCCTGGCGCTCGTGGCCCACGGGCACACCCGGGTCTTCGCCTCGGACGAGGTGCTGTGGAGCGCGGCCTGGCGTGCGAATCCGCGCTCCGCCCGGGCGGCCCTCAACCTGTCCGCCCTGGCCATCAACGGCGGCGATCCGCGGACCGGGCTGGTCTGGCTGGAGCGCGCCGAGGCGCTCGACCCCGGCGACCCGAGGATCGCCTTCAACCGCGCGGTGGCGGCCAACGAGATGGGCGATCGCGCGCGCGCGCTGCGGGGGCTGCGCGAGCTGGTGGCCGCCGATCCCCGCGACTGGCCGTCGCGCCTCACCCTGGCCCATCTGCTGCTCGAGGCGGACGCCGCCGCGGAGGCGGTTTCGCACTACGAGGCGGTGGTCCGCATCCACGAGCTCTCCGCCGAGGCCTGGGCGGGCCTGGGCGTGGCGCGCCTGGCCACGGGCGACGTCGACGGCGGACGGACCGCGATCGAGCGCGCGCTTCTCATCGATCCCCGGGTGCAGAACGCGGCGGCCCTGCGCGAGCTGCTGTCCGGCGCGGCGGGGGAGGCGAGGCCGGGCGGTCCGCGTGGTCCGGGCGGCCGGCCCGCCGACGGATCAGCCCGCTGATCCAGCCACCGGAAGACCCGCGAGCGCGCCCAGGCTCGCGACGAAGTCCCGGGCCTGCTCGCGGGAGCGCGCGTAACGGGCGAGGGCGAACGACGCGTGGGTCGCTCCCGCTTCGGCCAGGGCCGGCAGGGATTCGACGGTGCGTTCGAGGTCCGGGCGACCGCGCTCGTCCAGCACGGCCGGAGCCTCGCAGCGGACCTTCAGCTCGGCGGGGTCGCGGCCCGCTCGGCTGAAGGCGTCGCCCAGGCGGTCGACGCCTTCGCGCAGCTCGCCCAGGTCCGCGACCAGGGGCATCCAGCCCGAGCCCAGCTCGACCATGCGCGCGAGGTTGCGCTCGCTCGCCTTCAGCCCGAACCAGATGGGGATGCCGCCTCTTTGCAGGGGCCGGGGCTCGCACCACAGGCCCTCGAAGCCGACGCTGGGCGACTGGAAGCGCACCGGCGGCTCCTCCGTCCAGAGCGCCCGACAGGCGCGCAGGGTGTCGTCCATGCGCGCCGCCCGGCCCTCGAAGGGGACGCCCGCGGCCTCGAACTCCTCGCGCTGCCAGCCGGTGCCGACGCCCAGGTCGACCCGCCCGCCCGACAGGACGTCGAGGGTGGCGAGAGTCTTGGCCAGCAGCAGGGGAGGACGCAGGGGGGCGATCAGCACGCCGGTGCCCAGGCGGATGCGTCGGGTGGCGCCGGCCATGGCCGCAAGGGTGGTGAGCGGCTCGGGCCAGGGCTCCTCGTTCGGGAAGGGGAAGGCGCCGTACGGGTAGCGGTCGGTGCGGGCGCCGATGGCCAGGTGATCGGTCATCACGATCTGGTCGAGCCCGGCCGCCTCGCACTGGCGGGCCAGGTCCACCAGCCCGCGCAGGTCGTCCGCGAAGATCCGGCCCACGGCGGAGACCGTGAGCGAGACGGCCAGCCGCCGGGTCACGCCCGGAGCTGCTCCGCTTCCAGCTTGCGCGCGATCTCGTCCCGCAGCTGGCGCTTGGCCACCTTGCCGCCGGATCCGCGGGGCAGGGCCTCCATGATCTCGAGCCGCTCCGGCCACACCTCCTTCGAGACCTGCTGGGCCACCAGGTGGGCGCGCAGGTGCTGGAGGTCGAGCCAGCCGCCGGCGCGGAGCTCGACGAAGGCGCAGACCTTCTCGCCGAAGACGGGGTCGGGCATGGCCACGGCCGCCGCCAGCGCCACGGCCGGGTGGGAGGCGACCGCCTCCTCGACGGCCAGGGCGCTCACGTTCTTGCCGCCGCGGATGATGAAGTCGTCGGTCCGGCCGATGACCGAGAGGAAGCCCTCGTCGTCGATCTCGACGATGTCTCCGAGCATCATCCAGCCGTCGTTGCGCCAGAGGGTGGCGTTGGCCGCAGCGTCGTCCCAGTAGCCCCGGGAGAGCGTGGGCCCCTTGCAGCCCGGCTGGCCGCGGCCGCCGTCGGTGACGTCGTGCCCCTCGGTGTCGAAGAGCCGCACCTGCATGGCGGGCACCGGGCGCCCCGAGGTGCGCAGGCGCTGCTCGCGGGTGTCGCGAAGGGTGGTGCGGCTGACGGCTCCGGTCTCGTTGGAGCCGTAGAACTGGAGGACCTTCGCCCCGGTGCGCAGCTCGAACTGGGCGGCCCGCTCGAAGGGCACCGCCTCGCCCCCGGTGAACAGGACGCGCAGGGACGAGAGGTCGGTCCCGTCGAGGGCCGGCGATTCGAGCATCTGGATGAACTGGGTCGAGACGGCCGCCATGACGCTGACGCCGTGGGCCTCGACGGCGGCGATGGCCTTCTCCGGGCTGAAGTGCGGCAGGACCACGGTGGGCGCGCCCAGCAGGGTCGGCGTCACGTGGGCGGTCCACAGGCCGAAGCCGAACGGGGCGGGCACCGCGGAGAGGAAGACGTCGTCCGACGAGAGCTCGCCCGCCTCGATCGCGAGCTCGTGGAAGGCCAGCCAGCGCGCCTGGTCGTGCTGCACGCACTTGGGCAGGCCGGTGGTGCCGGAGGTGGCGTTCAGGAGCCAGAGGTCGCCGGCGCCCAGGGCCCTTGCGTCCAGGGCGTCGTCGTGGGCGGTGCCCGGCAGCGGCGCCTCGCGCTCTTCGCCGTTCACCCGGTAGCGGCAGGCGAGCCCCGGCTCTCCCAGGGCGATCACGTGGTGCCGGAGGGGGAGGCCGGCGGCGCGCATCTCGGCCACGCCCTGACGCGTGCCGCGGTCCTGGTGCTCGGCCAGGGAGAGCAGGGCGGTCGCCCCGGAGCGGCGCAGCAGGTGCTCGACCTCGCGCCAGCCCGAACGCGCGCCGATGCCGACGGCCACCAGGCCCGCCCACTCCGACGCGGTGAACGCCACGTGGACCCCCGGACCGTCGGGCAGCAGGACCGCCACGCGCTCGCCCGGCGCCAGGCCCAGCTCGACCCAGAGGCGCGCCAGCGCCCGGGCTCCGGCGTGGTAGCCGGCCCAGGACAGGCGTAGCGAGTCGGTCCAGTAGGCCGCGTCGCGGGGGCGCTCTTCGGCGAGGCGCGCGACGGCGCCGGCCAGCGTCAGTGACGGTTGCGGAGCTTCCGTGGTCTCACCAGGGATTGAAGGTGACGGGGAACGAAGAGTATCCCTGGACGAAGTCCGTGACCAGTCGCTCGGCGTTCTCCAGGTCGAGCGCGTACTCGGGCATGCGCTTCAGCATCTCCTCGAGACACACCCGCCCCTCGGCCTTGGCCACGTGGATGCCCAGGCAGAGATGGGTGCCGTGACCGAAGGAGAGGATGCGCGGGGCCTTGCGGTGGATGTCGAAGGTGTCCGGGCTCTCGAACTCGCGCGGGTCGCGATTGGCCGAGGTGTAGAGGAACAGCACGGGGTCGCCCGCCTGCATGGTCCGGCCGTGGAGCTCCACGGGCTCCAGCAGCGACCGGCAGAGGAACTGGGTGGGCATGTCGTAGCGGACGCCCTCCTGGAAGGCGTCGGGGGCCAGGGAGGGGTCGGCCGCGATCTCCGCGCGCTGGTCCGGGTGCTCGCCCAGCCTCCGCACGAGGTTGGCGAAGACCTTGGGGAAGGTCTCGGAGCCCCCGATGATCAGCATGGAGAGGTGGGACGCGCCGGCCATGTCGTCGATCTTCTCGCCGTCGATCTCGACCTGGGTGAGCATGCTGACCAGGTCGTCCTGGGGGTCGGCGCGGCGCTTGCGCAGGATGCCCACGAAGTAGCCGAACATCTCCTCCATGGCGGCCAGCCCGTCGGGGGTCATGCCCTCGACGCCCGGCTCGCGCTTGAAGAAACGCTGCACCAGGTCGTTCAGCAGGTCCCCGTCCTCGAGCGGGATGCCGTTCACCGTGCAGGCGATCTTGGTCGCCACCTGGGCGGCGAAGTCGTGCACCACGTCCATGCGGCCCCGCTCCCGCGCGGCGTCCAGGCAGCCCGCCGCCAGCTCGCGGATGGTGGGCTCGAGGGCCCGCACCTTGCTGGGGACGAAGAACTCGCGCATGCGCCCGCGCAGCTGGGTGTGCTGGGGCGGGTCCATCACGTTCAGCATCGGGGTCACCGGCTGCACCTTGGTCAGCAGGTGGGCCGAGGTCGTGCCGCGGGCCGCCGAGAAGCGGCGGTCCATCGAGCAGTTCCAGACGTCCTCGAAGCGCGAGAGCGCCCAGGCGTCGAACTTCTCGAGGTGGTAGACGGGGGCCTCCTCGCGCAGTCTGGCGTAGACCGGGTGGGGGTCGTTCATGACCTCCGCGGAGAAGGGGTCGTACTGGACCATGGCATCAATCCTCCCTGGCTGCGAATGCGCGGCTGCGCGGTCTCGTCCCCTGGTCGGTGGCCTCAAGAGGGCGCGGCGTCCCGCCTCGCCTCCAGCTCACCCACGATCTTGTTGGCGAGGTCTTCGGCGGCCACCACCATCGCCGGCTTCATCATGGCGTTGATCATGGGCGCCATGGGTCCGCCGGGCTCCAGCACCAGGGTGAAGGACATGCGCGACATGCCCGCGCCCGGCCCCGCGCCGGCCCCCTCGCCGCGCGTCGCCCGGCCGAAGCGGCGGCGGAAGAAGAAGCGCGCGAGGCGTTCGAAGAGCCGGGCGAACAGGCCCTTGTCGGGCTTCTCGGTCGCGACGGCCCCGGCCGACTCGTCCTCGTAGCGGTCCATCAGGAACAGCCCGCGCCCGTTCATGGGCTCGTTCAGGCCCTTCAGCTCGAAGCTGACCCGGTTGGGGCCGGCCCACTCCGTGACGTGGACCTGGAACTTCAGCGTGCGCGTGAGGGTGCCGACGTCGCCCTTCAAGACCCAGACCGAGTCGTCGTCGCTCTGCTTCTCGTGCTCCTGGTAGCCGGCGACGAAGGGCGCCCAGTTCTCCATGTCCTTCACGAAGTCCCAGATCGCGTCCACCGGGAGCTTCGCCGTCGTCGTGTACTCGACCTCCGGCACCGGGTCCTCTCCGTCAGTCCTGCCCGAGGATGTGGCGCGCCGCCACGTAGCCCCAGGTGATCGCCCGCATGTTGGAGGTGCCGCTCTGGTAGCCGCAGCCCAGATCCAGGAGCGCGGCCGAGTTGCCCACGGCGTAGAAGCCGTCGATGGGCTCGCCGCGCACGTGCATCACCCGGGCGTGGACGTCGGTCCGCAGGCCGTGGGAGTTGATGCCGACGCCCACGGGAACGAGCTTCACGCCGAAGTACGGCCCGCGGTCCAGCGGTGCGACGTTGGGATTGGGATAGGTGGGGTCGCCCGCCAGCCGCTGGCTCCAGGGGAAGTGCCCCGCGTCGAAGTCCGGGTCCTCGCCCTTGGCGGCGTTGGAGTTGAAGCGCGTCAGCGTCGCCTCGAAGGCGTCCGCATCGATGCCCAGGGCCACGGCGAGCTGTCGCGGCGTGTCGGCCTGGGTCGCCAGCTCCGGCGGGATCTCCATGCCCGGAGCGTAGGAGCCCAGCGGGAACCGGTCGCGGTAGTTCTGGTCGAAGATCAGGAAGACGTCGAGGTTGTCCTGGCTCTGGGTCTTGCCGTTCCACTCGCGGATGCGGGGCTGGTAGTCCTTGTAGAAGGTCTCGTCGCAGAAGCGCTCGCCCGCCCGGTTGACCCAGATGGCGTGGGGGCAGCCGCACTCCCAGGACGAGCGGTAGAGCGGCACGCCCTCGTGCTCTTCGCCGGGGATGTTGTAGCCGTAGAACATCGCGAGGTTGGTGGGCGGCACCGCGGCGATGGCCGCTCCGATCTCGCCGCCCATCACGATGTTGTCACCGTGGAGGTACGGCTGGGTGCCCGAGTGCCACTCGTGGGTGTTCTCGTACATCTTCGCCATGTCTTCGTTGTGGTCGTAGCCGCCCACGGCGAGCAGCACTCCGTCGTTCGCCTTGACGAAGAAGTCGCGGCCGTCCTTCTCGGCCCGCACGCCCACCACCCGGCCGCCGTCGACCACCAGCTCGCGGACCGGACACTCGACGTGGGCTTCGATGCCGCGGTCCACGACGGCGGCCTTCACGAAGTAGCCCATCATGCCGGGGCCGAAGCTGCGCTGGTCGTTCATCACCCGCTGGCCCAGCAGCTCGTAGTCCCACTCGGTCACCTTGGCCAGACCGCCCCAGGCGTACATCTCCTCGTGGGTGAGGCCCGGCGGCATGTGGGGGGACGCGGCCCAGGTCTTCGTCTGCCACTCGCCGAGCTCGCTCCCCTCGAAGAGCGCCACCGAGAGGTAGCGGCCGGTGCCGGAGCCGGGGGCGTCGGGGTAGTAGTAGTCGTGGAGTCCCTTCACGGCGACCCACTTCACCCCGGCCTCCTTCTCCACGTAGTCGATGGCGTCCTTGTAGTGGGCGAGGAGCTTCTCGGTCAGCGCGGGGTCGTTGTAGCCGGCGGCCAGGAACTCGAAGTACTGGCGCGCGGCGTCGTCGCTGTCGCTCTCGCCGATCTCCGCCATGTGGGGTCCGTTGGGGCAGAAGACCTCGCCTCCGCCGTAGCCCGAGAGGCCGCCCAGCTTCGGCGCCTTCTCCAGCAGCGCCACCCGCTTGCCGCCGTCGTGGGCCACGATGGCCGCGGTGACGGCCCCCAGGCCGGAGCCCACTGCCACGACGTCGAACTCGGCATCCCAGCTCGCGGGAACCGCTGCCATTGCTCCACCTCCGTCCGGAAACCCAGCCGCGCCCGCTCCTGCGGGCCGCGGGATGATTGAGAACGAAACGTATAGTATCGTAATAGCCCGTCGGGTCACCGGGCTTCCGGAGCCTCGACCGGGGCCGCCGCCCGTCCGCAAGATGTCGCACAAGCCCACGGGGTGGAAGGCAAAATCCCGGCGCCGGCCGGAGGCTGGAGAGTACGGGGCGCACGGCGCTGCGCGACGGTCGCCCGGACCGCGAGCGCGCCGCAGGAGAGACGACCAGGGTGGCGAGCGGCAAGTCCCAGAACGGAGCCAGCACCGGTCGACCGCGCAGCGAGGAGGCCCACAAGGCCATCCTCGACGCCACGCTGGACCTGCTGGTCGAGGTGGGCTTCTCGGCGCTCACCGTGGAGGGCGTCGCCAGCCGCGCCGGCGTCGGCAAGGCCACCATCTACCGCCGCTGGCCGTCCAAGCTGCCCCTGGTGGTGGAGGCCTTCGGCCAGCTGCCCGGCTTCGAAGACGTCGATACCGGCGACCTGGCCGAGGACCTGAAGAAGATGATCCGCAGCTACATCCAGGTCTTCAATTCGACGCCGCTCTCGGCGGTCCTGCCCAGCCTGGCGGGCGAGCGCGCCCACGATCCCGAGCTGTCCCAGCTCTTCGATCCGGTGAGCGTGGGGCGTCGCCGGCCCCTGGTGGCGGCGTTCGAGCGGGCGGTCGAGCGCGGAGACGTGGCCGCCGATCTCGACGTCGAGCTGGCGGCCGATCTGGTGGTGGGCCCCATCGCCGTCGCGCTCTTCTTCAAGGGCGGCAAGATCCCCACCCGGATCGTCGGCCCGATGGTGGACATGGCCCTGCGCGGAATCCGGCCGCGCTCCGGCGAGGAACCCGCGGCGGGCTGAGCGGGGAGCGCGGCGCGGCCCTCAGGCCGGGGCGTAGCGCGCGCGCAGCTCGTGCTTCAGCACCTTGCCCGTCGGATTGCGCGGCAGGCTCGCGACCAGCTCCAGGCGCTCGGGGATCTTCTGGACCATCAGCTTGCGATCCCTCAGGTAGGCGACCATCTCGTCGAACTCCAGGGGATCGCCCGCGTCGCTGCACACCGCGACGGCGCAGGCGCGCTCTCCGGTCTCCGGGTCGGGCAGGCCCACCACGGCCACGTCGGCCAGCTTCGGGTGCTCGAACAGGAGGTCCTCCACCTCCTTGGCGCTGATGTTCTCGCCCTTGCGGATGATCACGTCCTTCAGCCGCCCGGTCACCACCAGGTAGCCGTCGTCGTCGAGGTAGCCCAGGTCGCCGGTGCGGAAGAAGCCGCGCTCGTCCCGGGAGGCGGCGTCGAGGGCGGAGTCCAGGTAGCCCAGGCACAGCTGGGGGCCGCGCACGCGGAACTCGCCCTCCTCGCCGGGCCCGACCTCGCGGCCGTCGGGCGTCACCACGCGGATCTCCACTTCCGGGGGACACGCGCGGCCCTCGGTGTGGGCGAGCTTCGCGTCATCGTCGCCCACGGCGTTCATGGCGAGGATGGGGCACTCGGTCATGCCGTAGCCCGAGACGATGCCGGCTCCACCCATGGCCTGCTTGATCTCGAAGTGCAGGGCGGGGGGCTTCGGCGCACCGCCGCCGGGGAAGGCGCGCACGTCGGGAAACACCGGAGCGTCCGGACGCGCCCGCTGGGCGGCCAGGTAGGCCTGGTGGAAGGCGGTCCCGGCCGTCGCCTGGGTGACGCCGTGACGGGCCAGCACGTCGATGCTGGTGGCCGGGTCGAAGGCGGACACCAGCACGTGGGCGCAGCCCGCGGCGAGTCCGGCGAAGACCCAGCCCATGCCTCCGATGTGGGTGATGGGAAACACCATGGCCACCCGGTCGTCGGGCGCCAGGGCCAGGGCGCGCGCCATGCCGAAGGAGAAGGCCGCGAGGGTCTCGTCGGTGTGCAGCGCGCCCTTGGGGTCGGCGGTGGTCCCGGAGGTGTAGAAGACCCAGCGCACGCCCCCGCCGGCGGCGGCCGCCGGGGGGAGGCCTCCCGGATCGCCCTCGGGCAGCGCGCGGTCCACCTCCAGCACGTCCAGCCCGGGGATCTCCTCGGCCAGGCCGCGGGCCATGGCGGGGTAGTCGAAGCCCCGGAACACGCCCGGGGTGATCACCAGTCGCGCCCGGGTCTGGCGCAGCACGAAGCCCACCTCGCGCTCGCGGTAGATGGGCAGGATGGGGTTCTGGCGCGCCCCCAGTCGCGACAGGGCCGCCGTGAGCACCAGGGTCTCGAGCCACGTGGGCAGGATCCAGGAGACCGGCGTGCCGGCCTCCACGCCGCGAAGGGCGAGGCCCGCGGCGCAGCGCAGCGCCGCGTCGCGGTAGCCGGCGAAGCTGAGCCGGCGGTCGTCCTCGTCCACGGCCGCCAGCGCGTCGGGCGTGGCCTCGGCCCGCGCCTCGACGAGGGCCCACAGGTCGGGGACCTCGATCATGCCCCGGCCGCCCCTTTCGCGGCGCGCTCGCGCAGCGAGAACTTCGTGACCTTGCCCGACGCGTTGGTCGGCAGCGCGTCCACGATCTCCACCCGCCTGGGAACCTTGTAGTTGGCCATGTTCTCCCGCGACCAGTCGATCACCGCCTGGGCCGTGAGCTGGCCGCGCCGGTCCGCGGTCGGCACCACGAAGGCCATGCCCACCTCGCCCATGCGCTCGTCGGGGATGCCGATCACCGCCACGCTCTCGAACCAGCCGGTCCCGAAGAGCGCATTCTCGATCTCGGCCGGATAGCAGTTGAAGCCGCCGACGATGAACATGTCCTTGATGCGGTCGGTGATCCGCAGGTTGCCGCGCTCGTCCATCACGGCGATGTCCCCGGTGTGGAGCCAGCCGTCGGCGTCGATGGTCCTGGCGGTCTCCTCCGGGTCGTCGAAGTAGCCCTGCATCACGTTGTAGCCGCGCACGACGACCTCGCCGGGCTCGCCCCGCGGCACCTCCCGGCCCTTCTCGTCCACGCAGCGGACCTCGGTGTCCGGGATCGCCCGTCCCGAGGTGGTGGCCACGGTCTCGGCGTCGTCGTCGGGCCGGCAGATGCTGACCATGCCGCACGCCTCGGTGAGGCCGTAGGCGGTGACCACGGTGTCGAAGCCCAGCTCGTCGCGCATGCGGTGGACCAGGGAGACGGGGATGGCCGCGGCGCCGGTGACCGCGAGCCGCAGGCTCGACAGGTCGAACCGCGACCGCTCGGGGTGGGCGAGGATCGACTGGTAGATGGTCGGCGGGCCCGGGAGCACGCTGACCCGCTCGGCGGACACCCGCTCGAGGATGGCCGGCACGTCGAAGACCGCGTGGGGCAGGATGGTCGCGCCGCGCATCAGGCAGGCGAGCCAGCCCGCCTTGTAGCCGAACGAGTGGAAGAAGGGGTTCACGATCAGGTAGCGGTCGCCGGGGCGCAGACCGACCAGCTCGCTCCAGACCGCGAAGGCGCGGATGTTCTGGCCGTGACCGGTCATCACGCCCTTGGGCTGCCCGGTGGTGCCCGAGGTGAAGATCAGGTCGGAGACGTCGTCCGGCGCCACGGCGAGGGCGCGCGCCCGCGCCGCGTCCTCGGGCACGCCGCTCCCAGCGGCCAGGAACTCCGTCCAGGGAGTCGCCCCCGGCGCCTCCTTCCGCAGGCTGACGACGCCCTCGAGGTCGGGCAGGTCGTGGCCCTCCAGCGACGCCGTGTAGTCGACGCCCAGGAACTCGCCCAGGGTGCACAGCCAGCGCGCCCCGCTCTTGCGCAGGATGTAGGCGGCCTCGCCGCCCTTGAGCCGGGTGTTGAGGGTGACCACCACGCCCCCGGCCATCTGCACGCCGAGGGCGGCGCTGATCCACTCCGCGAGGTTGGGAGCCCAGAGGCCCACGCGGTCGCCGGGCTCGAGGCCCGCGGCCATGAAGGCCCGGGCCGCCTCGAGGCCGCGCTCCGCCAGCGCGGCGAAGCTCCAGCGGAGGTCGCCTTCCTCCACGGCCGACCGGTCGCCAAAGCGCTCGGCCGCGCCGAGCACCAGCCGCGGGATCGTCTCTTCCATCGAGGCTCCTGTGGCGACGGGGGGGCGCCGGAGGGCGCGACCGGGCGCCTTGCATACGGACCGTATCGTATCGTAATGTCCCACTACACTCCAAGCGCGCGAGCGTCCGACGCGCCGAGCCCCGCCTCCGGCGATCGACCCGCCCGGCCCGGCCCGACGCCGACGCCGACGCGAGGAAGCCCAGCATGGACGCCCATTTCAGCGAGCAGGACGAAGCCTTCCGGGAGGAGATCGCCCAGTGGCTGCGCGAGCGGCTCGAGGGCGAGTTCCGCTCGGTGAAGGGCCGCGGCGGGCCCGGCGACGAGCACGCGCTGTTCGAGGAGCGCTGGGCCTGGGAGCGGGCTCTCGGCGAGGCCGGATGGATCGGCGTGGGCTGGCCCGCGGAGGCCGGGGGGCGCGGGCTGCCGCTCAGCCAGCAGGTGATCTTCCACGAGGAGTACGCGCGCGCCGGCGGCCCGGGCCGGGTGGGGCACATCGGCGAGACCCTGCTCGGGCCCACCCTCGTCCACTTCGGCACGCCCGAGCAGAAGCAGCGGTTCCTCCCGGGCATCCTCTCGGGTGACGTGATCTGGTGTCAGGGCTACTCCGAGCCCAACGCGGGCTCCGACCTGGCCAACGTCCAGACCCGCGCCGAGCTCGAAGGTGACCAGTGGCGGATCGACGGACAGAAGGTCTGGACCTCCGGCGCCGAGTGGTCCCAGTGGTGCTTCGTGGTGTGCCGGACCGATCCCGATGCGCGGCCCCTCCACCGGGGCATCTCCTACATCCTGGTGCCCATGGACCAGGAGGGCGTGGAGGTCCGGCCCATCGTGCAGATGACCGGCGATTCGGAGTTCTGCGAGGTCTTCTTCAACGACGCCAGGGCCGCGCGCGACGACCTGGTGGGCGACGTGAACGGCGGCTGGAAGGTCGCCATGGGCACCCTGGCCTTCGAGCGCGGCGCCTCGACCCTCGGCCAGCAGATGCTGTTCCAGAACGAGCTGGACCAGATCATCGAGATCGCCCGCAGCAACGGCCGGGCCGACGACCCGGTGATCCGGCAGCGCCTGGCCGACGCCTGGATCGGGCTGCGGCTCCAGCGCTACAACGCCCTGCGCATCCTCTCCCAGGCCGACGGCGGCGAGCCGCCCCGGGCGTCGATGATCACCAAGATCTTCTGGGCGACCTGGCACCGGGACCTGGGGAAGCTCGCCATGGACGTGCTCGGCGACGAGGCCGAGGTGGCCGAGGGCTGGCCCTACCAGCTCTCCGGGCTCCAGCGCATGTTCCTGTTCACCCGCTCGGACACCATCTACGCCGGGTCCAACCAGATCCAGCGCAACATCATCAGCGAGCGCGCGCTGGGCCTGCCGCGCGAGCCCCGACCGGCCTGAGCCCGGAGCGAGACGTCCCCATGAGCAAGACCCTGCCTCCCTATCCCGAGGGCCACTCGCTCCTCGCCGGCAAGACGGTGCTCCTGACCGCGGCCGCCGGGACCGGCATCGGCTTCGCCACCGCGAAGCGCTGTCTGGAGGAGGGGGCGCGGGTGATGGTGAGCGACATCCACGAGCGCCGCCTCGGCGAGGCCGCGGACCGCCTGGCCGAGGTCGCGGGCGAGCGCCCCCCCACCGCGCTCTGCAACGTGCGCAGCGACGAGGACGTGCGCGCGCTGGTGGCCGCCGCCGTCTCGGAGCTGGGCCGGGTGGACGTGCTGGTCAACAACGCGGGCCTGGGCGGCACCGCCAACGTGGTCGAGATGACCGACGAGCAGTGGGACGCGGTCCTCGACATCACGCTCAACGGGACCTTCCGCATGACCCGGGCGATGCTGCCCCACATGCTGGAGCGCGGCTCGGGGGCGATCGTCAACAACGCCTCGGTGCTGGGCTGGCGTGCCCAGGTGGGCCAGGCCCACTACGCCGCAGCCAAGGCGGGCGTGATGGCCTTCACCCGCTGTGCCGCGCTCGAGGCGGCGGAGCGCGGCGTGCGCGTCAACGCCGTGGCGCCCAGCCTCGCCACCCACGCCTTCCTCAACAAGGTGACCCCCCAGGAGGTGCTCGACGAGCTCGAGGGCCGGGAGGCGTTCGGCCGCGGGGCGGCGCCCTGGGAGGTGGGCAACGTCATCGTATTCCTCGCCAGCGACTACGCCTCGTACCTGACCGGCGAGTGCATCTCGGTGAGCAGCCAGCGCGCCTGAGCCCCGAGGTCCGGATCGGCGGCAACCGGTGTACCATCCGGGCCTCTGCCAACCCCTTCCAGGAGTCCTCCGTGCTCTGTCGACTCGACGACTACCCCGTCCACCAGACGCCCGATCCGCTCTGCCAGCCCGGCGAGCCCCATCCCAACTTCTACGACCGCTACTGGTTCAACGGCTACGACCAGGACGGCGCCTTCTACTTCGGGATCGCGCTCGGGCTGTATCCCAACCGGCGCGTCATGGACTGCTCGTTCAGCATCGTGAGAGACGGCGTCCAGCACTCGTTCCACGCCTCGAGGCTCGCCCCCGACGACCCCTCGGACACCGAGGTGGGTCCGTTCCGGATCGAGGTGGTCGAGCCCATGCGCGTGCTGCGCGTCTCGCTCGGCCCCAACGAGACCGGGATCGAGGCCCAGCTGCTGTTCCGTCCGCGCACGGCCTGCGTCGAGGAGCTGCGGACGCCCATGCGCCGGGACCGCCGCATCGTCATGGACACCACGCGCTTCACCCAGTTCGGCACCTGGGAAGGCTTCGTCGTGGCCGGGGGCGACCGCACCGAGGTCTCGGCGGAGACGACCCGGGCCACCCGCGACCGCTCCTGGGGCATCCGGCCGGTGGGCGAGCCCATGGGCGGGAAGCCGGCCGGGGACGGGCAGTTCTTCTTCCTGTGGGCGCCGCTGCAGTTCGACGACGTCTGCACCCACGCGGGCACCTTCGAGACCGCCGACGGGCAGCCGTGGGACAACTTCTCGTGGTGGGTGCCCGCCTACGCGAAGGACTCGGAGATCCCGGGCGTCGAGGACCCGGGCGCCCGGCGCCTGGTGGGCATGCGCCACGACCTCGAGTTCCACCCCGGAACGCGCTGGATGTCCCGGGCCCGCCTCGAGCTGGCCGACCCGGACGGGGAGAACCACGCCATCGAGCTCGAGCCTCTCCTGCGCTTCAACATGCTCGGCCTGGGCTACGTGAACCCCGACTGGGGGCACGGCGTCTGGAGGGGGGACCTGGTCGTGGGCGGCGAGCGCTGGCGCTCCGACGAGCTCGACCCGCTGGACCTGCGTCATCGCCACGTGCAGCAGGTGGTGAAGGCGCGCTGGGGCGACCGCCAGGGCGTGGGCGTGCTCGAGCAGATCGTGTTCGGCCCGTTCGATCGCTACGGGTTCGAAGGGCACATGGACGGCGCGAAGTAGCGCGGAGTGAGGCCGACCCGGCGCACCATCACCTGGGTCCTCGCGGCCCACCTCGTCCTTTGCTGGACCGCCGTCGTCCTGCGCATCGACCGCTTCCCGCTGACCTGGGCGCCCATGTACTCGGTCTACTCCTCGAGGGAGGCGAGGGACGAGTACAAGACCATGCACAAGGACCGCAAGGCGGTCGAGAAGCGCGGCTGGAAGGCGACCCACGCCGACGGGACCACCTCCCGGGTCCCGCGTGCGGCGATCAACGTCCAGAAACGGAGCATGTGGCGCCTGTACTACCAGCGGACCTTCGGGAAGGGGCCGCCCAAGATCAAACAGCTGAACCACGACGCGGGGACCCTCGACCGCTGGCTCTGGGGGCTCGGGCCCGGAGACGAGTTCGAGTCGCCGAACTGGTCCCGTCGCCTGCTCACCAGCGTCAACAAGACCCTCGGCCACGCGCCGGGCGACCCGAAGTTCATCGTGCGGCTGGTCGCCCGGGCCGAGTGGTTCGTGTTCGACGGCCAGACCTACGAGTTCCAGGGCAAGCGGCCGCGCAAGGCCGTCGCGAAGTGGAAGGACGAGTGGGCGGGGGACTTCCGGTGACCGCCCTGGAGCGGGTCTGGGACCGCTTCTTCTTCACCGGCTGCAGCGCGGACCGCCTGGGCATGCTGCGCATCCTGCTCGGCATCGGGCTCGTCGCCTTCCACGCCTCGCAGTTCAGCACCTTCTTCGAGCTCGCCCCCTTCGGCCCGGCCTGGCACTTCATCGAGCCCATCTGGTACTTCCGGCTGCTCGGGGTGGAGGCCATGCATCCGTGGGTCGCCCAGCTGACCTACGGGGTCCTGATGGCGGCCACCCTCGCCTTCGCGGCGGGCTGGCGCACCCGGGCGTCGATCGGCGTCATGCTGGTCTCGATCGTCGTCCTGAAGGGCATGCGCGACAGCGTGGCCGGCGACGTCCACCACCGCTACCTCATGCCGTTCACCACCCTGTGCTTCCTCTGGCTCTCGCGCTGCGGAGAGGTCCTGTCTCTCGACGAGCGGCGGGAACGCCGACTCGGCGGCCCGCCGCCGGCCCTCGAGGAGTGGGAGGCGAGCTGGCCCATCAAGGCGGCCCAGCTCTACGTCTGCTCGTTCTACTTCTGGAGCGCCATCGCGAAGATGAGGATGACCGGCTGGGTGTGGGCCGAGCCCGAGCGCATCCAGACCCTGCTGCTGGGACGCGCCGTCCGCTTCGGCTTCGCCGACGGCGTGCCCGCCGGGAGCACGTTCGCCTACCAGCTCTCCCAGAACGAGACCCTGTGCGCGATCCTCGCGGGGTCGACCTACGTGTTCGAGTTCGGCTTCCCGATCATCCTGCTGATCCACAGGCCGGCCCTGCGCTGGATCTTCTTCGCGGGGGTCACGTTCTTCCACGTGGCGAACTTCGTGCTGATCGAGGTCAAGTTCCTGCTGCTGCCGGTGCTGTTCCTGCTCTTCTTCGACGTGTCGGTGCCGCTGCACTGGTGGAGGGCGCGCCGGGGGAGGGGCCAGGGCTGAGCGGGGCGGTCAGGGGAGGAGCTGGGACCGCTCCCTCCGGTCGGGCAGCCGACACGCCTCGACCCCGCCGAACCAGCCGATGCGACGGCGGGCGATGAACGCGTAGGCCGCGTTGCGCAGGGGCGCGGGAATCCACAGCGCCGCGCGCGCGAGCCGCCAGCGGCCGCCCAGGTGGACGAGCCCGCGCAGGCTCGCGGTCGACTGCAGGTGCATGCCCCGGTCGTCCACCAGGACCACCGAATCGAGGTCGCGGATCCGCTCGGGCGGCAGTACCGCCGCGGCGGTCTCGCCCTGGAGCGGGGCGAAGCGCAGGCGCGCCTCCCGGTCGCGGTCCAGCAGGAAGCGCACCGTGCGGTCGCAGAGCCCGCACTCGCCGTCGTAGAAGAAGACGGGGTGGCGCGCCGGGTCGAGGCCCGCGGCGATGGCCGCGGCCGTCTCGGGCCCGTACGGACCGGGCTCGGACGGGCCAGGCTCGGACGCGCCGGGCGCGGCGGGGGACGGAGCGCTCATGGGACCTCCGGCGGCGGAGCCGCCCTTGCCCCGGGAGTCTAGCCCGTGCGGCCAGGGAGAGCCTTGCCGAGGCCGGGTGTCAGGCCGGGGCTTCGGGGTAGTAGCGGCTGATGGTGTCGATGACGCAGCCCGGGCGGCTGCCGCCTTCGATCTCCACGGTGACCCGGATCGTCGCCTGCACGCCGCCGTCCTTGGTGTTCTCCACCTGGAGGAGCTCGGCGCTGCCCCGGACCCTCGCGCCCACCGGGACCGGGGCCGGGAAGCGCAGGCGGTTGGCGCCGTAGTTGACGCCCATGGAGATGCCCCGCACCTCCACGATCTGGGGCAGGAAGAAGTGCACGAGCGACTGGGTGAGGTAGCCGTGGGCGATGGTGCCGCCGAAGGGGCCGTCCTTGGCGCGCTCGGGGTCCACGTGGATCCACTGGTGGTCGCCGGTGGCCTCGGCGAACTGGTCGACGCGCTCCTGGGTGATCTCGAGCCAGTCCGAGGTGCCGAGGTTCTGGCCGACGGCGTTCGCCAGCTCCGCAGGAGTCTCGAAGACGGTACCCATGGCGGCGCTCCTCTCAGGATTCCGACTCGTCGTCGGCCGCGGCGAGGAACGCCGGACGTTCTCCGCCTCCGTGCATCAGGATGTTCGCCCCGCTCACGTAGCTCGCGAGCGGAGACGCGAGATAGAGACAGGTGTCGCCCACGTCGCCCGGCGTGCCCAGCCGACCGAGGGGCACCGTGGCCGCCACGCGCCGGCGGGCTTCGCCCTCGCCGTAGTGGAGGTGGGCGAGCTCGGTCTCGATCATGCCGGCGGTGACGGCGTTGACCCGGACCCGGGGCGCCCACTCCACCGCCAGGCTGGTCGTCAGGTTCAGCAGCCCGGCCTTGGCGGCTCCGTAGGCGGCCGTTCCCGGCGACGGCCGCACGCCGCTCACGCTGGCGATGTTGATGATGCAGCCGCCCTCGTCCTGGTCCTGCATCACCCGGTTCGCCGCCTGGGCGAAGTGGAAGGGAGCGATCAGGTTGAGCCGGATGATCGACTCGTGGAAGCGGGGCGAGGCGGTGGCGGCCTCGGCCGCGGGCGCACCGCCCGCGTTGTTCACCAGCACGTCGAGGCGTCCGGAGCGGTCGAGGGCCGTCTTCACGACCCGCTCGATCTGCTCGACCTCCCGCACGTCCGCGGCCACGAAGGCGGCCGCGCGCCCCGACGCCTCGGGGAGCGCGTCGGGCTGGTTGCGGCCGCAGACCACCACGTCGGCGCCGGCGGCCAGGAATCGCTGGGCGATGCCGCGCCCCACGCCCCGGCTGCCGCCGGTGACGACGACGCTGCGTCCGCTGAAATCGAGATCCTGCGCCATGGGTCCGCCTACAGCCCGATGTGCCGGGCCACGATCTCCCGGTGGTGCGACGGGCTCCCCAGCAGCGCCTCGCTGGCCCGGGCCCGTTTGAAGTGGAGGTGGACGTCGTACTCCCAGGTGAAGCCCACCCCGCCGTGGACCTGGAGACAGTCCGACGCGGCCTGGAAGTAGGTCTCGGAGCAGTAGGCCCTGGCCAGGGACGACACCACCGGCAGCTCGTCGCTCCCCTCGGCGGCGACGCAGCCGGCGTAGTAGGCCGCCGAGCGCGCGGACTCCACCCGCACCATGACGTCGGCGAGCTTGTGCTTGATCGCCTGGAAGGAGCCGATGGGGCGGCCGAACTGGACCCGCTCCTTGGCGTAGTCGACGGCCAGGTCGAGGCAGCGCTGGGCGCCGCCCACCTGCTCGGCGGCCAGCGCCACCGAGGCCAGCTGGAGGGTCCGCTCGAGGGCCGCGGCCCCGCCGCGGCCCTCGCCCAGGCGGGCGCTGGCGGCAAGACGCACGCCGTCCAGCGAGACCGCGGCGAGCCGGCGGGTCGAGTCCATGGTGGGGAGCAGCTCGCGGTCGAGGCCGTCGCTGTCGCCGGGCACGAGGTAGAGCGCGATCGCGTCGGGTCCGACCCGGTCCGCGTCGCGGGCCGAGACCACGAGGAGGTCGGCGCTGTGGCCGTCGACCACCGACCGCTTGGCGCCCGTCAGCACGAACGAGTCGCCCTCGCGCCGCGCGAGGGTGGCGACCGGGTCGCCCGGAGCGCTGCCGGGCTCGGCGAAGGCGAGGGTGGCGGTGCGCTCGCCCTCGGCGATGGCCGGGAGCCACTCCCGCTTCTGCAGGTCGCTTCCGGCCTCGAGCAGGGCGTTCGCGCCGAGGACCACCGAGGAGAAGAAGGGCGCGCAGAGCAGGGACTCGCCCATCACCTCCATCAGGGCGACCAGCTCCACGTGGCCCAGGCCGAGTCCGCCGTACTCCTCGGGGATGTGCACCGAGGTCCAGCCCAGCTCGGAGCCGATGCGCTTCCACACCTCGGACTCGTAGCCGAGCTCGCTCCCCATGGCGCGCCGCACGGCCTCCGAGCCCTGATGCTCCTGCAGGAACGCGCGCGCGGTCTCGCGAAGCTCGGTCTGCTCCTCGTCGAACTGGAAGTCCATCGGGTGACCTCAGGTGCCGTACACCTTCTGGGGCGCCGGCGCCTTGGCGATGATCTCGTGGACCGCCGCGCCGACCTCGTCGGGCGCCCAGCGCGCGCCCTTGTCGACGGTGGGGCCGTCGCGCCAGCCGTCGCTGACGCCGATCATGCCCCCCTTCACCTCGAACACCCGGCCGCTGACGTCCCGGGACTCGGCGCTGCCGAGCCAGACCACCAGGGGCGAGATGTTGGCGGGGTCGTTCTCGTCGAAGCGGCCGTCGGCGGGCACCGCCATGTCCTTGAAGACGGGCTCGGTCATGCGGGTGCGCGCCGCCGGCGCGATGGCGTTGGCGGTGACCCCGTAGCGGCCGAGCTCCGCGGCCTGGACCAGGGTGAGCGAGGCGATGCCGCCCTTCGCCGCCGAGTAGGTGCTCTGCCCCACGCTGCCCTGGAGGCCCGCGCCCGAGCTGGTGTTGACGATGCGGGCGTCCACGGTCTCGCCGGCCTTCGAACGGCCGCGCCAGTACTCGGCCGCGTGGCGCGAGACGCAGAAGTGGCCCTTCAGGTGGACGCGGACCACCGCGTCCCACTCCTCCTCGGAGCACGACATGAACATGCGGTCGCGCAGGAAGCCGGCGTTGTTCACCACGACGTCCAGTCGCCCGAAGGAGTCGAGGGCCTGCTCCACCATGCGCTTGCCGCCCGCGAAGTCGGCCACGTCGTCGCCGTTGGCCACGGCCTCGCCGCCCAGGGCGGCGATCTCGTCGACCACCTCCTGGGCCGGACCGCCGGAGCCGCCCGCGCCGTCGGCCGCCACGCCCAGGTCGTTGACCACCACCTTGGCGCCCTGGCGCGCGAACTCGAGGGCGTGGCAGCGGCCGATGCCGCGGCCCGCGCCGGTGATGATCACGACCCGTCCTTCGCAGATTCCGCTCATCGTCTCTCCCGTGTCGCCCGCGCGCCGGGGCGCGCGGGTCTCGATGTGTGCCTAGAGCCGCTCGATGATCGTGACGTTCGCCTGCCCGCCGCCCTCGCACATGGTCTGGAGGCCGTAGCGGCCGCCGGTGCGCTCGAGCTCGTGGAGGAGCGTCGTCATCAGCCGGGCGCCCGTGGCGCCGAGAGGGTGCCCCAGGGCGATGGCGCCGCCGTTGGGGTTGACCCGGGCGAGGTCGGCGCCGGTCTCCTTCTGCCAGGCGAGCACCACCGAGGCGAACGCCTCGTTGATCTCCACGGCGTCGATGTCGTCCATGGTCATGCCCGTCTTCTCGAAGGCCCAGGCCGTGGCCGGGATGGGCGCCGTCAGCATCCACACCGGGTCCGCGCCGCGGACCGAGAGGTGGTGGATGCGCGCCCGGGGCGTGAGGCCGTGCTGCTTCAGCGCGTCCTCGGAGACCACGAGCAGGGCCGCCGCCGCGTCGGCGATCTGGCTCGAGACGGCGGCGGTCAGGCGGCCGTCGGGCACGAGGGTCTTGAGGGTGGCCATCTTCTCGAGGGTGGTCCCGCGGCGCGGCGTCTCGTCGACGGCGAAGTCGCCGAAGGGCACGATCTCCCGGGTGAAGCGCCCCTCGTCGATGGCGCGGATGGCGCGGTCGTTGCTCTCGAGCGCGAAGCGCTCCATGTCCTCCCGGGAGATGTCCCACTTCTCGGCGATCATCTCGGCGGACCGGAACTGCGAGACCTCCTGGTCGCCGTAGCGGTCCAGCCAGCCCCTGGAGCCGTTGAAGGGCGTCTCGAAGCCGTAGGGCTGGCCGGCGAGCATGGCCGCGGAGATCGGGATGGCGTTCATCTGCTGGACGCCGCCCGCCACCACCACGTCGCTGGTGCCGCTCATCACGGCCTGGGCGGCGAAGTGCACCGCCTGCTGGGAGGAGCCGCACTGGCGGTCCACCGTGGTGCCCGGCACCTCGTCGGGCAGGCCGGCGGCGAGCCAGCAGGTGCGGGCGATGTCCCCGGCCTGGGGGCCGATGGTGTCGACGCAGCCGAACACCACGTCCTCCACCGCCCGCGGATCGACGTCGTTGCGCTCCATCAGGGCCGACAGCGCGTGGGCGCCCAGGTCTGCGGGGTGGACCTCCGCCAGGCTGCCCTTCTTCTTGCCCACCGGGGTTCGGATCGCGTCGACGATGTAGGCCTCGGCCATGGGGATCTCCGTGCAGGTTCGGGGGTTCAGTGCGCCGTCTCGGGCGCAGCATATCCGAAGGGCTCGGCCGGGTGGACGCCGTCGATGACGGCGTCGGCCAGGCGGGCCCGGTGAAAGGCGTTGTCGCCCCACGCCAGGTCCAGCGACCAGGCGCGGCGCATCCAGATGTGGAGGTCCTGCTCCCAGGTGTAGCCGATGGCGCCGTGGACCTGGAGCGCGGTCTTCGCCCCGCCGAGCGCCGCGTCCGAGGCGGCGAGCTTGGCCGCCGAGACGTCGGCCGCGCGGGGAGCGCCCTCCCTCGCCACGGTGTGGGCCGCGCGATAGACCAGCGATCGCGCGTACTCGAGCTCGACCTTCACGTTGGCGAGCATGTGCTTCACGGCCTGGAACGAGCCGATGGGCACGCCGAACTGCTGGCGCTGGGTGGCGTAGTCGACGGCCAGGGTGATGAGCCGGTCGCACACGCCCAGCTGCTGGGCGGCGCAGGCCAGGGCGCCGCGGTCGAAGGCCCGGGCGGTCAGCGCCCGGGCCTCGGCGCCCGCCGCCACGAGGGTCTCGTCCGAGGGCGTCCAGTCGACGCTGAAGAGCCGGCGGCCCGGGTCGTTCGCCGGCTGGGCCGTGGCGCGCACGTCCTCGGCGGGGACCGCGTGCACCTCGTCGCCCAGCACCAGCAGCAGCCGGGCCACGGCCGCGTCGGCCACCAGCGGGCTCGCGGGGTGGGCGACGGCGACGGTGGCCTCGCCTCCGGCGATGGCGGGCAGCCACCTCTCGGCCAGGTCGGTGCGTCCGGACTCGGCGAGCAGGGGAGCGGCCACCGCGGCGGTCGCGATGACCGGGGCGGGCAGGGCGGCGCGGCCCACCTCCTCGTGGAGCAGCACGAAGTCGATCTCGTCGAGCCCGAGGCCGTCGTGGGCCTCGGAGATGCGCAGGCCCGGGACCCCCACCTCGGCGAGCTTCGACCAGAACTCGGGCGAGTGTCCGCTCTCGCTCTGCCAGATCTCGCGGATCCATTCGGGCGTGCACTCGCCCTCGAGGAAGTCGCGGACGGTCTGCTGGAGCAGGGCCTGGTCTTCGCTGAACTCGAACTGCATGGAACGTCCTATTTGCGGGGCAGGCCGAGGATGCGCTCGGCGATGATGTTGCGCTGCACCTCGTTGGTGCCCGCGTAGATGGGGCCCGAGAGGGCGAAGATGTAGCCGTCCAGCCAGTCGCCCACCGCCGCACCGCCGTCGGGCGCGGAGGGCAGCAGCTCGGCGCGGTGGCCGAGCAGCTCGAGCGCCGTCTCGTGCATCCGCACGTCGAGCTCGGACCAGAAGATCTTGTTGAGGCTGGCCTCGGCGCCGATCCGGCCGCCCGCCAGCAGGCGCGAGACGGTCTGATAGGTGTTGAGGGCGTAGGCTTCGGCGTCCGCCCAGCAGCGGGCCACGCTCTCCCGCAGGCCCGGCGAGATCGGATCGCCGCGCCCGGCCACCTTGCGGTACAGGGAGACCAGCTTGCGCGCGGTGTTCTGGAAGCGCGCGGGGCTGCGCAGCATGAGGCCCCGCTCGAACCCGGCCGTCGCCATGGCCACGTTCCAGCCCTGGCCCAGCTCGCCCAGCAGGTGGCGCGCCGGCACGCGCGCGTCGTCGAAGAACACCTCGGCGAAGGCGGCCTTGCCGTTCAGCTTCTCGATGGGGCGGACGGTCACGCCGGGGGTGTCGAGGGGGACCAGGATGAACGACAGCCCGCGGTGGCGCTGGGATTCGGGGTCCGTGCGGAACATGCCGAACAGCCAGTGGGCGTAGGCGCCGCGCGAGGCCCAGGTCTTCTGGCCGTTGAGGACGAAGTCGTCGCCGTCGATCACCGCGGTGGCCTGGATGTTGGCCATGTCGCTGCCGGCGTTGGGCTCGGACCAGCCCTGGGCCCAGACCTCCTCGCTCGAGGCCATCTTCGGCAGGAAGCGCGCCTTCTGCTCGTCGGTCCCGAACTCCATGATGGTCGGCCCCAGCAGGAAGATGCCGTTCTGGTTGACCCGCCCGGGTGCGCCGCTGCGGTAGTACTCCTCTTCGAAGATGAGCCACTCGAGCAGGTCGGCGCCGCGCCCGCCGTACTCCACCGGCCAGGGCACCATGGCCCAGCCTCCGGCGTGGAGCTTCTTCTCCCACTCTCGGTGGGCCTCGAAGCCCTCCCGGGTGTCGAAGGAGGGGAGGGGCGCCGAGGGCACGTTGGCCTCGAGCCAGGCCCGGGCCTCCTTGCGGAACGCCTGCTGCTCGGCCGTGTAGGTCAGGTCCATGGTCAGTCTTCGTCTCCGAATCGGGCGTCGCGCTTCTCGACGAAGGCGTCGCGGGCCTCCTGGGAGTCGGGAGAGGTGTAGAGCTCGAGGGTGAAGCCCTGCTCGAACCGGTAGCTCTTCTTCACGTCGAGGAGCTCGATGCCGTTGAGCGACCACTTGGCCAGGCGCAGGGCCCTGGGGCTCTTGCCGGCGATCTTCGCGGCGAGCTCGCGGACCTCCTCCTCCAGCCGCTCCCGCGGCACCACCGACTCCACCGCGCCCAGGCGCAGCGCCTCCTGCGCGTCGATGGCCTCGCCGGTGTAGAGCATGCGCCGGGTCTTCTGCATGCCCACCATCCGCATCAGGTGGGTGGCGGCGCCCAGGGCGCCGCGGTCGATCTCGGGCAGGCTGAAGGTGGCGTCGTCGCTGGCCACCACGATGTCCGAGGACCCGGTGATGCCGATGCCGCCGCCGATGCAGTATCCGTGGACCGCGGAGATCACGGGGACGGGACAGTCGTAGATGGCCGCGAAGCTGTCGTAGCAGCCGCGGTTCACGTCCACGATCTTCGTTCCGTCGGCGGCCAGCTCCTTGACGTCGACGCCGGCCTGGAAGCCGCGCCCCTCGGCGCGGACGATCAGGCAGTGGACGTCGTCGCGTCCGCCCAGGCCGGTCACCGCGTCGGCGAAGGCCCGCCAGCCGGCGCTGTCGAGGGCGTTCACCGGGGGGCTGTCGATCACCACCTCCGCGACGCCGTCCTGGATCCGGGTTTCGATGGCCATGGCGTTCCCTCAGCTTCCGAGCGCCTTCAGGGTCCGCTCGGCTTCGTCCATGATGCGCTCCACCAGCTCGGCGCAGGTGGGTCGGTCGTCGATCACTCCGGCGACGCTTCCGCTCGGCAGGTAGCCGCCCACCGGATCGCCTTCGGTCATGGCGCGCCGGGCGAGCATGGGCGCGTTCGCCGCCATCAGCACCTGGGCGCGCGAGAGCCTCTCGTGGCGCCGCATGGCCAGGCCCGCGCGCAGCAGCTCGGGAAGCGTCGCGCCGGTGGCCGCCCGCAGCTGGAAGGCGCTCCGCAGCGCGCGCCACAGCAGCCGCAGACCGCTCGCGCCCTCGAGGCCGCGGACCAGCTCGTTCACCACGACCCGCTGGGGCAGTCCGTCGATGCGCGTGGTCACCATCACGTCGTCGACCGACGCCTTCAGGTAGCGATCGGTGGTCGCCGCCGGAACCGGACTCTCGGCGGTCATCAGGAAGCGGGTCCCCATGGCGACGCCGGCGGCGCCCAGGGCCAGGGCGGCGACCAGGCCGCGGCCGTCCCGGAAGCCGCCCGCCGCCACCACCGGAACGTCGACCGCGTCGGCGCACTGGGAGACCAGCAGCGAGGAGGGCACGGAGCCGGTGTGTCCGCCGCCTTCGCCGCCCTGGACGATGATGATGTCCGCGCCCAGCTTCTCGGCCTTGACCGCGTGCTTCATGGCGCCGCAGGTCGGCACGCACACGACGCCGGCCTCCTTGAGGCGCCCGATCAGCTCGCCGCTGGGCGCGCGGTTGTAGCCCGCGGCGCGGACGCCGCTGCGGACGATGGCGTCGGTGATGACGTCGGCGCCCGGCGCATCCATCAGGTAGTTCACGCCGAAGGGTCGGTCGGTCAGCGCGGCCACCCGCGCGATCGCCCCCTCCACCTCGTCGGGCGGGAGGGTGGCCGCCGCCAGGAAGCCGAAGGCGCCGGCGTTGCACACCGCCGCCACCAGCTCGGGGGTCGCCACCCAGCCCATCCCGGTCTGGATGATCGGGTAGCGGCAGCCGAGGCGGTCGCAGATCGCGGTGTGGAGGGCGGGGGACAAGGCGGGACCGGCTGGCGCGCCGCGGGTCGAGGGAGTGGTCATCCGGGGACCTCGCGCGCGCCGAAGCCGTTCGGGTCGAGCAGCTCGCGGATCAGGCGGAGCTCCTCGTCGGAGGGCGCCCGGGTCTCCGGGACGTCGCCGTCCACGGCCAGCTCGAAGCCGGTGGCCTCCACGACCTCGTCGACGGACGTCCCGGGGTGCACCGACACCAGCCGCAGGGTGCGGTCGGGGCCGCCGAAGTCGAGCACGGCGAGGTTGGTGACCACCCGGTGCAGGTGGTGGAAGCGCGCGCTGCGCTCACCCAGGGCCGTCGCGCGGTCGTTGCCCACGCCCGAGACCACGTCGACCTGGTCGACGAAGACGCGCGTGCTGTGATTCGGCACCCAGTAGCTCGTCTTGTGGCTGATGGTGTTGCCCGGAGCGCCGCGCATGCCCAGGAGCTGCGCCTTGGGCTTCGCGTAGTCTCCCACGCACGCGAAGTTCTGGTTGCCGAAGCGGTCGATCTGGGTGGCGCCCATCATCACGTGGCGCTTGCCCGACCACAGCGTGTCGAAGACCCGGCGGAACGGCATCCAGCCCTCCACCACCGGCTCCGGCCCCCCGGCGCCGCCCACGGGCTGGGGGCTCGCGACCACCGAGGCGAGCCCGTCGGTCAGCACCAGGTCGGGCTCGAAGGTCGCCTTGGCCAGGCGGATGCCCACGGTGGGGATGGTCCCGAACGGAGAGGCCATGACCTCGCCGTCGCCGCGGAAGGCCTCGGCCACCGCCACCTCGCAGACCTCGGCTCGGGTGAAATCGCTCATGCCGCCCCCCCGGCCCGGGCCTTCACCGCCTCGCGGTAGGCCTCCTCGCTCTCCAGGGAGAGGTAGGTCCTCTGGAACTCGCCCCAGGCCGCCTCGTCCTTGGCGGCGGCGGCGTACTCCTTCTGGAACGCCTCGTCCCGGCCGTAGTCCGGCGGACACTCGGTGAAATGGGCGCCCTCGGGCGCCTCGATCACGCCGTCGACCTGCATGCGGTTGATCAGCAGGCTCTGGAGCGGCCCTTCGGAGGCGAAGTCCTTGGAGGCGACGAGCTTCTCGCAGGTCACGAAGGCGCGCCGGGCCGCGGCGCAGAACAGGTCGTCGAAGTAGGGGTCGGGGCCCAGGTACTGGCCGTTGCCCGCGGAGTCGGCGCGGTTCATGTGGACGAAGGCCACGTCGAGCTCGATGGCCGGCATGGCGACGAGCTCCTCTCCATCCTCGTACGGCGACCGCACCCGGCGCAGCTCCGGGTTGTACGTGAGGACGTCCGAGCCGAGGCCCGCCCGGGTGGGGAGGAAGGGCAGCTTGCAGGCGGCGGCGTACAGGCCCCACTGGAACATGCCCTCGTCGAGCTCCATCACCTGGACGCTCCCCTGCTGGCGGGCCTTCCGGAAGTGGGGCTCGAGCGGGATCGAGTCGAGGGACACGAAGCCGTACACGACCTTCGCCACCTTGCCCGCGGCGCAGAGCAGGCCCACGTCCGGGCCGCCGTAGCTCACGATGGTGAGGTCCCGGAGGTCGGTGCGGAGGATCTCGCGCACGACCGACATCGGCTTGCGGCGGGAGCCCCAGCCTCCGATTCCGATCGTCATGCCGTTCTGGAGCTCGGCGACGGCCTCGCGCTCGCTGGTGCGCTTGTCCACTGGATCCCCTTGGGGCAGCCCCGGGCAGAGCGGGGGGTTCGGCCTCGTCCGGGTGTCGCGGCAGGGCGATCGGCCCCTGGACGGGAGGCCGAATACAATAACGATACGTATCGTTTCTGTAAACGGGCGGCTGCCTCGGGCCCCGTGGGGATCTTCGAGCTCGCAGAATCTCCCTGCATTTCAGGGATTCCACGGGGGCGACACCGGAACGCGCCATGTTCCCCTCAAGTTTCGCCCGCCCGATCCGAAACATCCTGGTGTCAGCGCGGCAGGTCGACGGACCGCGCACCGGAATCCATGCTGGGGCCAGGCCCCGGGGAGTACCGAACGGTCTCTCCGGGGCCTTTTCTCGTGGGTCGCCCGGGGGGATGCGCCCGGCCTCCCTGGCCGCCTTCGACCCTTTCCTATACGCTCCGTATCGTATCGACTGGTCTCGGGGAGGCGCCGATGGCGCGGATGTCGTACGGGCGGGCGATGGACCGGCTCGCCGAGCGCGAGCCCGAGGCCGATGCCGTCCTCTTCGACAGCGACAGCGACAGCGACAGCGACAGCGACGGCGACGGCGGCGACGGTCAGGCGGGCGCCGCGCGCCTCTCCCGGGGCGAGCTGGCCCGGCGCTCGAACCGGCTCGCCCGGGCCTACGCCGCGCTGGGTGTGGGCCGGGGCGACCTGGTGACCCTGGCGCTCCCCAACGGCCTCGAGTTCTTCGAGGCCTGTCTCGCCGTCTGGAAGCTGGGCGCCACGCCCAACCCCATCTCCGCGCGTCTGCCCGAGGTCGAGCGCCGCGCCATCGTGGACACCGCCGACCCGGCGCTGCTGGTGGGCGCGGAGCCCGGCGACTACGGCGCGCGTCCGACCCTGCCGCGGGGCTTCGAGCCCGACCCCGCCGTCGACGACTCGCCGTTGCCGGCGCCCGTCCCCACCCATGCGCGGGCCATGACCTCGGGCGGAAGCACCGGCCGGCCCAAGGTCATCATCGACGCGACGCCCGGAGAGTGCGATCCCGAGGTGCCGGAGAACCGCATGACGGCCGGAGGCACCACCCTGGTGCCCGGGCCGCTGTATCACGCGGGTCCGTTCATCACCGCCTGGCAGCAGCTCTGCTGCGGTGGGCGCGTGGTCCTGATGTCGCGCTTCGACGCCCTGCGCGCCCTCGAGCTGATCGAGCGCGAGCGGGTCGACTGGGTGCTGTTCGTCCCCACCATGATGCAGCGCATCTGGAGGCTGCCCGAGGCGGAGCGCAGCCGCTTCGATCTGGGCTCGCTGGCCACGGTGATGAGCAGCGGCGCCCCCAGTCCCGCGTGGCTCAAGCGCGCCTGGATCGGATGGCTGGGTCCGGAGCGCATCTGGGAGGCCTACGGCGGATCCGAGCGCATCGGGGGCACGATGATCAGCGGCGCCGAGTGGCTCGGGCACCCCGGCTCGGTCGGGCGGCCGACGGCGAATCGCAGGATCCGCATCCTCGACGACGAGGGCCGCGACCTTCCGCCCCGGGAGATCGGGCTGGTCTACATGATGCCGCCCGGCGGCCAGGGCTCGACCTACCGCTATCTCGGCGCCGAGGCCGATGCCACCGACGAGGGCTGGGAGACCCTGGGCGACATGGGCTACGTCGACGAGGAGGGCTATCTCTACCTCGTCGACCGCAAGACCGACATGATCGTGACCGGCGGGGCGAACGTCTACCCCGCGGAGGTCGAGGCGGCGATCGACGACCATCCCGCGGTCCGCTCGAGCGCGGTCATCGGGCTTCCCGACGAAGACCTCGGCCAGAGGGTGCACGCCATCGTCGATGCGCCCGACCGCCCGGACGGGGACGCCCTGCGAAGGCATCTGGCGGAGCGGCTCGTCGGCTACAAGATCCCGCGGAGCTTCGAGTTCGTCGACGAGCCCCTGCGCGACGATGCAGGCAAGGTCCGGCGCTCGGCCCTTCGGGAGCAGCGAATCACGAATGCGGCGCCGGCTTGAGGCCGGCACCGCACGCAACCGGAACAGGAGACCCCATGGCGCTGTCCAACCAGGCGATCTCGGATCGCATCGAGATCCAGGATCTGCTCACCCGCTACTGCAAGGCCATCGACCAGAAGGACTGGGAGCTGCTCGACACCTGCTTCACGCCCGACGCCCACGTCGACTACGTGAGCTCGGGCGGCATCGCCGGCTCCTATCCCGAGGCCCGGGAGTGGCTCGGCAAGGCGCTGGCGGTCTTCCCGGTGACGCTCCACTCCATCAGCAACAGCGAGGTCGTGCTCGACGGCGACCGGGCGACGGCTCGCACCATGGTCAACAACCCCATGGGCTTCGAGAACCCCGACGGAAGCATGCACATCTTCACGGTGTGGGCCTGGTACGAGGACGAGCTCGTGCGCACGGCCGATGGCTGGCGCATCGCCGAGCGCATCGAGAAGCAGGAGCTGATGGAGGGCACCTTCCCGGCGGCGCTCCAGGTTCCCGAGTAGGCGAGCCGTGATCTTCGACCTGGCCGCCCGCCGCCCCGACGAACTGGCGGTGGACGACGGCACCCGCACGCGCAGCTTCGGGGAGCTGGCCGACCGCAGCGTTCGCGTGGCGCGCTTCCTGCGCGAGGAGGCCGGGGTCGCCCCCGGCGAGAACGTGGCGGTGCTCATGCACAACCGTGTGGAGTGCGTCGAGCTGCTGCTGGGCTCGGTGATGGCCGGCGTCTGGCTCACCCCCATCAACTGGCACCTGGCGCCCGAGGAGATCGCCTACGTGGTCGCGGACTCCGGCGCCCGGGTCCTCTTCTGCGACGCGGCGAACCGCGCGGGGTCCGACGAGTCGATGGAGCAGGCGGGCCACGGGGGACGGGTCGTCCCGCTGGGGCCGGAGCTCGAGTCGGCGCTGGCGTGCGTCTCCGACGAGCCGATGCCCGCCGACGGTCCGGCCGGCGGCAACATGATCTACACCAGCGGCACCACGGGACGGCCCAAGGGCGTCAAGCGCGCCCGCCCGCCCGCCCTCGGGCCGGCGCTCGGGAACTTCGAGCGCCTGGGCCGCAACGTGGGGCTCGACGGGAGCGGCCCCCACCTCATCACCGGGCCCATGTACCACGCCGCGCCGCTCATGTTCGCGATCTACGACAACGCGAACGGCGCCCCCATCCTCATCATGCCGCGCTGGGACGAGCGGGACGCCCTGCGCATCCTCACCGAGCGGGCCGTCGCCCACACCCATCTGGTGCCGACCATGTTCGTGCGGCTCCTGCGGCTGCCGGAGGAGGAGCGCGCCGCGTTCCGCGCTCCCGCCCTGGACCTGGTGCTGCACGGGGCGGCGCCGGTCTCCGTGGCGGTCAAGCGCCGGATGATCGACTGGTGGGGCCCCATCCTGGTCGAGTACTGGGGCGGGACCGAGGGAGGCGTGACCACGCTCATCGACTCCGCCGAGTGGCTGGAGCATCCGGGCAGCGTGGGGCGCGCGCTCCCGGCATTCGAGGTGTACGCCGTGGACGACGCAGGGCTGCGCCTGCCGCCCGGCGAGCCGGGCGAGCTCCACTGCCGACACGCGACCCTGGAGCGCGTGTTCGAGTACCACGACGACCCGGAGAAGACGGCCGCGGCGCACCCGGCGCCCAACGTGTTCACCCTGGGCGACGTCGGTCGGGTGGACGACGAGGGGCACGTCTACCTCCTCGACCGCAAGTCGGCGATGATCATCTCCGGAGGCGTCAACATCTACCCCGCCGAGGTCGAGCAGGTCCTGCTCGAACACCCGGCGGTGGCGGATGTAGCGGTCTTCGGCATCCCCGACGACGAATGGGGCGAGAGCGTGAAGGCGGCCGTCGAGCTGACGCCCGGCCACGAGGGCTCGCAGGAGCTCGCGAGCACCATCCTCGAGTTCGCCCGGGAGCACCTGGCCGGCTACAAGGTGCCGCGGTCGATCGACTTCGAGTCGGAGCTGCCGCGCCACCCGAGCGGCAAGCTCTACACCCGGCGCCTGCGCGAACGCTACTGGGAGGGCCGGGAGCGGAGGATCTAGCCGGGCCCGCCGCGGCTGCCGCGAGGGCGCCGCGCCGGACCCGGCCGGTCCCGGGTTCAGCGCGCGAACCTAGTCATCCTCGTCGTCGTCCTCCTCCATCTCCGGCAGGTCGTCGCACTTCGGATCGACGTTGCACTCGACGATTCCGACCGCCTCCTCGGAGTCGGGCTTCACCTCCAGGAAGAATCCCACGCCCCGGGCGTAGAACTTGTACTCCAGGGCGTCGGGCTCGAGCGGTGTGGTGTCGGCGGTCACGACACAGTCGTCGTCGCACAGGTGCTCGACGAGCAAGGACGGCACCAGGTCGTCGAAGCGATCGTCGTTTCCGTATCCGTAGCGGGTGGACAGGACCTCGGCGACGTCTTCCGCGTTGCTGGGCGACCACTCCTGGCGATACTTCATGCCCACCCGCGGGCTGCCGGGGAAGAGGGTTCCCGACTTGTCGCCATCCCGGCCGGCCTTGAAGGATCCCTCGATCTCCACCAGCTCCGGCTCCATGGGCTCGTCGCCCTCGAAGTACTCGAAGTCCTTCGCCTCCTCGCCGCAGTAGTCGATGGTGCCGTCGCTTCGCTGGGCGAACCAGTCGTCGGTGTCCTCCACGAGCCGGCCCTCTTCCTCGACGACGTCGTTCACGACGATGCAGGTCACGCCTTCGATGAGCTTCGTCTCGTCGAGGACCCGCACGGTGACCGTCTCCTCCCCGTCGGAGTAGCGCCAGAGGTTGCCGGCCGCGAGGGGCAGGTAGGGGTTCAGGTTCGTGAACCGGGTCTCGAAGTCCTCGGGCTCGAAGCTCGGGTCGTAGCGATCCTCTCCGAGGTCCTTGCAGAGATCCCTGCGCGCCTCGAACTGCTCGTAGCACGTCTCGTGACCCTCGCTGTGCTCGCTGCGGAGCTCGTCCCGGCACTCGTCGGCCTCGTCGGGGTCACCGATGTTGAGACAGATCGCGCGAGCCACGAACTTGTCGTCGGTGATCTCGGCCAGACAGCCGGCGAGCTGCAGACGCGCGGTCCGGGTGCAGTAGCGGTCCCAGCCCCGGTGCCAGCCTCCGGCGGTCGCCGAGGTCGCCAGACCGAGCGCCGCGAGCACGAGCATCGAGGTGATCGTCGGGCCCCACGGAGCTCGCAGCTCCATCCGGTCGGGTCGGGCCGGGAATGCGAATCCGGCCGTCCGTGTCCTTCTCATGTCGTTCTCCATCGCTGTGGCGACTCCACGGGCACGAGGGGGTCGGGCTCGCCGGGTCGGCCGTTCTGTGAAGGCTCACTGGAGCAATGGCCATGCCAGGCACGAGTCCGCGATGAGGGGCCACAGGGCGGCGATCGCCTGCAGACCCCGGCAGAGCCCGACCTCCGGGCCTGCCGATCGCAGCACGGGGCGCAGGCCGCGGGACCGGCTCGCCCGTGCGGACGCCGGCGCCCCGGCGCCCCGTCGGCCCGTGCGGCCCGTGCGGCCCGGCATCGCCAGAACTGGGGATTCCTGTGGGGCCGGGATCCGGGATAGAATCGAACGGCGATGACCCAGTCCGTGCTCCTCGTCGAGGATGATGCGGCCACGCGGTCGCAGCTCGAGGCCATCATCGAGTCGAGCCCCATCCTGTCCCTGGCGGCCGCCGTGGGCACGGTGGAGGAGGGGTGCGCGTGCCTGCGCGCCCACGACGTCGACATCCTCCTCACCGACCTGGGGCTGCCCGACGGAAGTGGCGTGGACCTCATCCAGCGGGCCGCGCAGCAGGATTCGGTGCTCTCGCTCGTGATCACGGTGTTCGGCGACGAGCGACACGTGGTGGAGGCCATCCGAGCAGGGGCCATGGGCTATCTGCTCAAGGACGAAGCGGCAACCGACGTGGAGCGGGCGATCTCCGAGATGGTGGCCGGCGGCTCCCCCATCAGTCCGGCGATCGCGCGGTATCTCCTGCGGCAGGTGCGCCCGGATCCTTCGAGCGCGGCCTCCGAGCCGCTTCCGAACCTGTCGCCTCGGGAGCACGAGGTGCTCGGCTACATCGTCAAGGGGTTCACCTACGCCGAGATCGCGGAGCTGACGGAGCGCTCCACCCACACGATCTCGACGCACATCCGGAAGATCTATCGCAAGCTCGCGGTCCACTCGCGCGGCGAAGCGGTCTACGAAGCGCTTCAGCTGGGGCTGGTCGACAGCGATGATTGAGGGCGGTCGCGGCCGCCGCGCCTCGTCCCGTCGCGAGTCCGTCGCGGTCGCGGGAGACCCGGGGCCACGCCGCCCTGCGTCCCACGCCTGCTCCCTGGCCTTCCCCCTCGCGTGCTCGCTGCTGCTCGCGCTCTTGTGGCTGACGTCGTGTCGGCCGGTCGTGCGCGAGGCGAGCGACCCCGACCCCGGTCTCCAGCGCGATCGCACGTCGCACGCGGAGATGCAGGGCGGGGTGATCTCGCTGCGCAGCCTCGAGGCCCACGTCGGTCCGGCCGAGCGCCCGCCTGCGGACGACGAGGCCGGCTGGGAGACGCGCGCGCTCCCCGACTTCTGGTCGCGGCGGGTCCTGGGAGAGCGCGACGACGTCTGGTACCGCGCGGAGTTCCATCTGGAGGCGCCCCCCGACGAGCTCTGGGCCCTCTACCTGCCCCGGCTCAGGATGAACGCGGCGGCCCGGGTGAACGGTCAGTCCATCGGCAGCGGGGGGCGGTTCGGCGACCGGGTCACGCGAAACTGGAACCGGCCGCTCTACTTCACGGTCCCGGGCGCCGCCTTGCGCGCCGGCCGGAATCGCATCGATCTCCACCTGGGGACGAGCCGGGCGTCGGACATCCGCCTGGTGGCCGTGGAGGTCGGCCCCGATCGCGTCCTCCGCCCACGCTACGACGCTCGCGTGATCCGCCAGGTGGACCTGCGGTACCTGATGGTGTCGCTGACGCTGGCGACGGCCCTGCTGATCGCGGTGGTGGCGATCCGGCGTCCCGAGATCAAGGGCGCGGTCTACTTCATCGGAACGATGGTGTGCATGGCCTTCGCGTGGAGCGACGGACTCATCCGCGATCCACCCATGCCGACCCTCGTCTGGCAGTGGCTCAACGTGGTCTCGTACCTGCTGGGGTTCGTCTGCGTGGTGGCCGGGACGAACCGGGCGCTCGAAGTGGAGGCGCCCTGGACGGAGAGGCTCGCGTGGGGGCTCCTCGTCGTCGTCGGGGCCCTGGTGCCCGTCCATCCCTACTACTTCGTCACCATCAACATCGGCATCCTCTCGCTGGGCGTCGCGACGCTCGGCCACGCGGTCTATCGGATCTTCACGGCGCTCCGGCGTGGATCGCTTCGCCACGGCCGGGTGCTGCTGAGCCTCGGCCTGGTGCTGATCGGACTCACGCTCCACGACGTCCAATCGGGGTTCACCGGTCTCGCGCTGCCCTACGCGCCACTCACGACCTTCGTCCCCCTGGTGATGGTCTTCTTCACCACCTGGATGCTGATGGGGTACGTGCTCCGGGCGCTGTCTTCCTCGGAGCAGCTCGCCGAGTCTCTCAACGAGCGGGTCGCGGAGGCGCGTCTGGAGCTGCAGAGGAACTACGACCGCCTGCGGGAGATGGAGCGCGGACAGCTGATCGCGCGGGAGCGCGATCGCATGCTGCGCGAGATGCACGATGGCATCGGCGGCCAGCTGATCTCGGCCCTGGCGCTGCTCGAGCGCAAGCCGTCCGACTCCGGCGCCGCCGGGGAGACCCTGCGCGAGGCGCTCGGCGACATGCGTCAGATGCTCGACTCGGTGTCCAACACCGACGAC
Organism: Myxococcota bacterium; assembly: GCA_050618075.1. GTDB lineage: Bacteria > Myxococcota_A > UBA9160 > UBA9160 > UBA4427 > JBNLVL01. The sequence goes on along the minus strand of JBNLVL010000035.1, from coordinate 39,430 downwards.
CTTCCTTCCCTGCTCGGGTCGATGCGTTCGCGTCTGGAGCGCCGGCTCTCACGCCACGGCCTCCGCTTCGACTGGAGGGTCTGCGAGCTGCCCGAGCTGCGCGGACTCGGACCCGGTGGCATGCGCCACGTGATGCGCATCGTCCAGGAGGCGATCAGCAACGTGATCGAGCACGCCGGGGCCGAGGTCATTCGCATCGAGACCGAGGTCGCGCCGGGACCGGACGGTCGTCCCGGCGTGCGCCTCGAGATCGAGGACGACGGGTGTGGCCTCTCCGATGGCGCGGAGTCGTACCCGGGCCGGGGCCTGCCCAACATGAGATCCCGGGCCGCGGATCTCGGGGGCCACATCGAGATCGGGCCCGGGGCGCGCGGAACCCGTGTACGACTGTGGCTGCCCATGGAGGCCCCGACCACGGCCGGGGCTCCGACGCCCTGATCGACCCGCCGCGCAGGCTCTCCGCCGCCGCATCACCCAGCCGACGACCATCGACCCCACGGCGAAGGCCGCCGCGCCCGACGGATCGGTTATCGGAGGCGCGCCTTCGGGGCCCACCGAGCCCGGCGTCGGCGAGCCGCCCAGACTCCCCAGAGCAGCTCCACGCCGATCAGGCCGCAGGTCGGCTCCGGGGGCTCGCAGTCCGGCCGGCTGCACTCGAGCACGCAGATGCGTCCGTCGTTGACGGTGATCAGGCCGTCGCCGTTGGAGTCGCGCGGGTCGTCCGGGCCGCTGGCCGGCTCGCCGCGTGCGGCGAAGATGGCGTCCACGTCGTTCCGGTCGACGTCGGCGTCGCCGTCGACGTCGCAGAGCCTCACCGGAGGGGGCGGCTCGCAGGCGTCTCCCACGCCGTCGTCGTTCGAGTCGGCCTGGTCCGGGTTGTAGTCGTCCGGGCAGTTGTCCGAGTCGTCTGCGACGGCGTCCCGGTCCGAGTCCGGCGCCTCCCGGACGTCCGCGCTGAAGGAGCCACCCGCGAGATCCTCCCACTCGAGACGCCAGCCGAGCGCGGCGCAGGGATCGCCGGGCGTCTCCGTCGCGAAGGCCACCGTGTCCGAGCTGGTGGTGATCGCCGCCGGAACCACCGAGGTGAACGAGCCGTCGGAGGGGTCGTCCGGGTGGCCGAAGAACGCGACTCCATCGCTCACGGCCACCGACGGGGGCGGGTCCAGGATGGTGGCGCGGACGTTGTAGGCGAAGCCGTGTCCCTCGTTCCCCAGATCCACCCGCCACAGGCCGCTCCCGGGCGCGGTCTCGCTGCAGGCGAGCACGGAGAGCTCCGCGGCGATCACCAGCTCCGGCTCGGGCACCACGTGTTCGACGAAGTTGGTGTCGATCCGCGTGGGTGGCTCCGCGTTGGGGAAGAGGATGGTCCCGACGTTGCGCACGCGCGTGCCGGGCAGGGCGTCCGCCCTCACGGCGATCTCGAAGCCCACCTGCCGGGGGGTCGCGGGTGGAACCAGCGGGTCGGTCCAGACCAGGGTGCGCGTCGCCGGATCGTAGACCCCGCCGTCGTGGACGACGAGGGTCGAGTCGTCCAGGTCCTCGTCGAGGACGTCGATCACCTTCACGTCGATCGCGTCCGCGTCGCCCACGTTCTCGTAGTGCAGGATGTAGGTCATGCCGAGTCCGGCCTCGGTGTAGCCGTAGCCCTCGATCGTGACGCCGGGAATCGAGTCCTTGTAGTTCGGGTCCCGGGGCACGCAGCCGGGGACGCCCACGTCGCAGGCGGACAGGGAGAGGACGGCGTTGGGGTTGGAGAAGAGGCTGGCATCGCAGCAGGCCGCCGGGACCGTCACGCCGCCGCACTCGCCGCGGGGGACCGTGCAGCCGTGGTCGGGCGCAGGTCCGCAGTAGCGAAGGTCTCCCCGCTCGTCGCGGACCAGTCCGCTCCCCAGGACGCCCGAACACAGCGGGTTCGTGTCGCCTCCGGGCAGCGGCAGCAGCGTGGGCCGGCACGAGCACGGCGAGTCCTGGCAGTCGATCCGACCGTTGCAGTCGTTGTCGATCAGGTCGTTGCAGTCCTCGGCGACGCCGCTGACGGCGTCCTTGTCGAAGCCGAGCGAATGCACCGACAGATTGTCGGAGAGGTCCGGATCCGCCGCGGCCGAGGAGGCGAGCGCGACGTTGACCAGCTTGTCCTCGCAGCTGAACGCCCCGCGATCGGCCGGGGAGGTCGCATCGATGTCGATGGAGATCGCGTCGCCGGAGGCCAGATCGGGCTCGAGCAGGCTGTACACGTCGCTCGGGCCGTCGAAGGCGCCGACACCCGCTCCGTCGTGGGATGCGTCGGCGAAGATGCCCGAGGGCATGAAGTCCGAGACCAGGACGTCGGCGGCCGGGTCGGGACCGTCGTTGGCGACGTCGACGCGGTACCGGATGGGGTCGTCGTTGAGGACGACGAGGAGGTCGTTGGCCTCGGTCTTCCCGATCGAGACGTCCGCCTCGTCGGAGGGCGGCGGGCCCGCCGGAACGAAGACCAGCTCGGTCAGCACGAAGAGCGCCGCCGGCTGGAGGATCTCGACCGATCCGACGTTGCCGATGTCCGCGGCGCCGAAGAAGGATGGGTTGGCCGGGGTCGCCGGGCAGGGGAACCCGCCGTTGCAGCTGATGGCCGTCGCCTCCTGGTTGCCGCCCGCGCCCGCGTAGGTGGCGCCCGGGCAGCCGTCGAGCTCGTAGCCCCGGAGGCCGATCGCGGAGACCGGCGGATTGACGGTCAGGGAGACGCCTTCACCGAGCCCGAATCCCCAGGAGAAGATCCCGTCGCCCCCGGTCGTGTCCAGTGCCTCGCCGGACAGACTCTCGAAGCGGAACGTCACGCCATCGGCGGTGAATTCGTAGGCGAGGTCCCCGACGGCCAGCGGTGCGCCCGTCAGGGCGTTCGCCGGCCGCGCGGGTGCGCCCAGCGAGACGGCGGCGCTGCCCGTGAAGGCGGGGTCTCCGACCGGATCACAGACCTCGCGCGCGTGGGCGGGCATCGTCTGCGCCACCGCAGCCCACACGATCACCGCAGACAGGATCGGGGTCGTGGCTCGCGTCATGGCTAGACCCTCCGGAGTCGACGGGGTCGATCGATCATGAAGCGCCGCCAGGCGGGCTCCAATCGCCAATACTGGGGATGGCCCCGAGGGGCGGCCTCCGTCGGGTGCGCGAAGCTCCCGTCGCCACTTCACGGCGCCCGCGAGCGCTTCTCCAGCGGAGACGGACTTCGCCGGGTTCGCTCCCGGGCGTGGTCGGCCGGGAGGTCGGCCGGGAGGTCGATCGGGTGGTCGGCCGGGAGGTCGATCGGGAGGTCGGCCGGGAGGTCGATCGGGTGGGCGGGAGCCTCGGTCACTCCCGGGTGCGGCCGAGCTGGAACCCGGTCTCTGCGCCGGCCGTGGAGGTGGAGGCGACGACCATCAGGCAGGCGATCAGGATCGAACGGAACGAGGCTCCTCCAGCGTGGCTGGGCAGCGATCGCCATGGCGTCGATCGTCGGGACCACGGGCGGCCGAGAGTCCTGCCCCGCGGTTCGCCGTGCGGCCGGCGCGACGGGTCAGTCCAGATCCTGACCGTCCATGCCGGCGTTCTTGCGGGCTCGCGCCACCATGTCGCTCACGACCGGGCCCAGGGTGCTCGGGTCCTCGATGGCGTCGACGCTGGGCCCGCGGTGCCAGCCCTCGGCGACGGCCAGCATCCGGCCCGACGCCTCGAAGATGCGTCCGGTGACGTGCTTCGACTCCGTGCTCGCCAGCCAGGTGCAGATGGGGGCGATCCAGCGCGGGTGCATGCGCGCCTTGTCCTCTTCGCTGCGCTGGCCCATCCCGAGGTCCTCGGTGAGCCGGGTGAGCGCGCCCGGGGCGATGCCGTTCACCGTGACGCCGTAGCGGCCGAGCTCGCGCGCCGAGATGATGGTGAAGGCGGCGATGCCCATCTTGGCCGCGCCGTAGTTGGTCTGGCCCGGGTTGCCGTAGATGCCCGACACCGAGGTCGTGTTGATGAGCCGCGCGTCCACCGGCTGCCCGGCCTTGGATTGCTCCCGCCAGTAGGCGGCGGCGTGGCGGGCCGGGGCGAAGGTGCCCTTCAGGTGCACCTTGATCACCGCGTCCCACTCGGCCTCGCTCATGTTGACGAGCATGCGGTCGCGCAGGATGCCGGCGTTGTTCACGAGCACGTCGAGGCGGCCGTAGGTGTCGATGGCCTGGCGCACCATGTTGGCGGCGCCGTCCCAGTCCGACACGTCGTCGGCGTTGGCCACGGCCTCACCGCCGGCCTGGCGGATCTCCGCCACCACCTCTTCGGCGGGGCCGGTCGACGCGCCCTCTCCGTCGCGGGCGCCCCCCAGGTCGTTCACCACCACCTTGGCGCCGTGGGCCGCCAGCATCTTGGCGTGCTCGGCGCCGATACCCCGGCCGGCGCCGGTGACGATACAGACCCGATCCTCGCAGAACGTGCTCATCGCGAACTCCCTTCCAGGTATGTGCTGCCTGGTGCCTGCGACCCGCCGTCCACCGCGGGGCATTCTACGCGAATCGCGGCCGTCCTTCGGCAGGCAAGGCCCGTCGCTCAGGCGCCGGGCGGCGGCTCGCAGTGGACGCCGGCCAGGGCGAGCACCTTGTCCCCGGCGCCGGCGTCGACGAGCTCGACGCGGACCGCCGCGCCGTGGGCGCCGTGGCGCAGGACCCGCGTCCGGGTGCGGAAGGGGCCCACCCGGCCCAGGGCCAGGTACTGGACCGAGATGTCCATGGCGACCCGGGGCTCGCCGCTCGCCGCCGTGGCCGACTCCTCGGCCGCGGCCTGGACGAGGGTGCCGACGATGCCGCCCTGAAGGGCCTTCAGGTGGTTCTGCAGGTAGGGAGAGTGGTCGACCTCGATGACGCCGCAAACGGCGTCCACCACCCGGAGGCCGATGCGCGAGAGGAACGGGGCGCCCAGGCGCGCGTCCGGGCCGCCCATCTCGATGACCCCGGTGCCCAGGGCCGCGATCCGCTCGGACAGCTCCGGCGGTCCGGTGTTGGGGACGATGGAGAAGGTGGCGCAGCCGAAGCCGACCTCCCGCCGCTCGCCGCCGCCGGTCGCGTCCTCCTCGAGGCGGGTCTCGAGGGCCACCGTCGAGCGCCCGCGCCGCAGGACCCGCGCGCGGGCGTGCAGCACGCCCTCCCGCGCGGTGCAGCCCATCTGGATGGAGATGTGGCTCGTCGCCACCAGGTCCGGGAGCGCGGCGCGCACCGCCAGGCGGCCGGTCACGGCGTCCACCAGCACGACGCCCAGGCCGGCGTGGACCGAGCCCCAGGGGTTGCGCATCTCGTCGCGGATCCGCATCCACGACTCCGCCTCGTCGCCTTCGCCCTGGCTGCGGATGCCCAGGTCGAAGAGGTAGTTCTCGTCGGGCAGGAAATCGAGGCTCAACACGGACTCCGCGGGAGCAGCAACACCGGGATCAGGCGAGGCTCTCGGCCGGCGGCGGCAGCTCGAGCAGCTTCGCCAACAGCCGCGAGCAGGTGTTGTCCACCTCGAAGCCGGACTCGCTGGGCAGGATCTCTGCGTGCTTCAGCTGCTGGGCCACGCGCATCATGATGACCGAGAAGCGCATGGCGGCGAACACCTCGTAGTAGTGGAGGTGCTTCACGGGACGGCCGGTCGACGCCTCGTAGCGCGCGATGCTCTCCTCGCGCCCGGGAAAACCCGGAAGCCGGGGGGTCTCCACGCCCTCGCTGTGGTGGCGATCCAGGAACAGGAACCAGGCCAGGTCCTGCTCGGGGTTGCCGAGCGTGGCCATCTCCCAGTCGAGGACGGCGATGCATTCGTTGCCGCCGAAGATCATGTTGCCGATGCGGGCGTCGCCCCAGCAGAGGCCCACGCTGTCTCCGTCGGCGGGCGCCTCGGCGCGCAACCAGGCGAGCGCGCTCTCGACCGTGGGATGGCGGAGGTCGCCGAGGGCCCACTGGTAGTAGCGGTCGTAGTCCGAGAGCTGCCGCAGGGTGTGGGTCGATTCGGTCGACGAGGGCGCCAGGAACTCGAGCCCCAGCGCGCGCCAGTCGGTGGCGTGGATCCGGGCGAGCACGTCCAGGGCGCTCCACCAGAGCGCCTCCCGGTCGGCGGGGGTCGCTTCGTCCGCGACCCAGCCGCCCGCGTGGTAGGGCGGGTTGTCCGTGGGCACCCGACCGTCGACGCGCTCCATGGCGTAGAAGGGAACGCCGAGCCAGGAGGTCTCCTCCTCGAGCCACAGGGTGGGAGGGACCGGGACCCGGCCGTCGCGGGCCAGGGCATCCATCACCCGGTACTGGGCCGCGACGTCGTAGTGGGGGAAGACGTTGACGCCCGTGGGCTCCAGGCGCACCACCAGGCCGCGTTCCACCCGGCGGCCGCCCTGGTCGTAGGCGAGGTCGAAGATCAGGGTGTCGCTGGAGAAGCCGGTGGCCGACGGGCCGGAGAGGGCGCCCACCTCGAGGTTCTGCGCGTCGGGAATCCGTTCTGCCAGCCAGCGGGCGAGGACCCGACGGGTCTGTTCGAAGTCTCTTCCCTGGGGTGCGGGCACGGCGGTCCTCCATGTTTCCCAGCGGTCGCCGGCGACGTTAGCCGCCCCGCCCGGGCCCAACAATCGCAGCCCCCACCGGCGCCCGGGTCGGCCGCTGTGCCATGGATGTAGAAAGCCCATGCCGTCCCAGGGGCTGCGCCGCTTCGATTCGACGCCGCTTCGCTTCGCCTGAGGTGCTCCGTTGCCCCGACCGGGGGAAGGGTTGCGACTCCGTCTCCCTCCGCTCCTTTTCTGCCGACGCTGGCGGCCGCCGGGAACACGACGCCTGCGCTCGTCCACGCGCTGGCCGCCATCGGTCGAAGCAGCACTTCGGGTGCGAGCACGCTCTTCTCGCCTCGGCGGTCGCTCCGCTGTCAACCCTTCCCCCGGTCTCGCGCCGGGCAGCCAACGGCAGGGTCGAACCCGCCGAGGCGGAACGATTCGACGTCGTTGGCTTCCCCGACACGCCCCGAGGGCCGCAGGCGAAGCGAAGCGGCGTTCATGGGGCGGAGCGAAGCGGCACCGCTCTGGAGGAGGGAGGCGGGGTACAGACTAGACTCTGCGGCGGAGGAGAGATGCCCGAGGAGCGGACCCTGGATGCGGTGGCCGCGCGCCTGTCGGCCCGGCCGCCGCGGATTCTCGACGGCGACGTCCGGCTGCGCGCGGCCGTGTCCCTCGTGCTCTGTGAGGCGGCCGAGGATCTGCAGCTCCTGATGATCCGGCGCGCCGAGCACGCCGACGATCGCTGGTCGGGGCACATCGCGTTTCCCGGCGGGCGCCTCGACGACACCGACCCCGGCGAGCGCGCGGCCGCCGAGCGCGAGGCGCGGGAGGAGCTGGGGCTGGCGCTGTCGGGAGCGCGCCGGCTGGGTCGGCTGGACGACCTGGGCGGGAGCAGCGAGTCGGTCCGGGTCTCCGCGTTCGTGTACGGCCTCGAGTCGCCGCCGCCCCTGCGGCCGAACCACGAGGTGCACTCGGCCTTCTGGCTCGAGCTGGGCACGCTGCAGGATCCGGCGCGTCACCTCGAGCGCAGGTTCGAGTACCTGGACGGCTGGCTGGACCTGCCGGCCCTGCGCGTGCTGGACGCAGAGGGGCCCGTGCTCTGGGGGCTCAGCTATCGCTTCCTCGAGCTCTTGATGGAGCGCATCGGGCGGCCCATCCCGCCCATGCCCTGGCGCGACGACCTCTAGGGGAGGCGCTCCGGGCTCAGCTCCGCGCCGCGCGCTGCTTGCGCAGCAGGGCGCTCTCGGTGCGCTCGTTCTCGAGCGCCTCCTCGAGACCGAGTCCGGCCCCGCGGAGCACCACGCGCTTGGCGGCGGACAGTACCAGCGGGTCGCAGGCGAGCATCTTCTCCGCCAGGGCCCGGGCCTCGGGGAGCACCTGGTCGGCGGGCACCGCGCGGTTCACCAGTCCGATCCGGGCGGCCTCGCGGCCGCGCACGGGCTCGGCGGTCAGCACCAGCTCCTGCGCCCGGGCCAGCCCCACGAGGCCCGGCAGGAGCGAGCTGCTCCCGAGCCCGGGCAGGATGCCCAGCTTCGCGAAGGTGAGGCCGATCTTCGCGTCCTCGGCCGCGACCCGCAGGTCGCAGGGCAGGGCCATGGTGATGCCCACGCCGATGGCGTGCCCGTTGAGCGCCGCGATGACGGGCTTGGGGAAGCGGTGCACCTCCACCGGGAACGCCGTCAGGAACTCCTCCGCACCCAGTCGGGTCTGGCCGCCGGCCTGACTGGTCTTCAGCGCCTCGAGGTCCACTCCCGCGCAGAACGCCCTGCCGGCGCCGGTGAGGATGACCACACGAACCGCGTCGTCGTCCCGGAGCCGGCGGAACGTGCGCAGCAGCGCGTCGCCCATCTCCGGTACGTAGGCGTTGAGCTTGTCCGGCCGGTTGAGGGTGACGGTGGCGAGACCGTCGGAGACTTCGAGGAGGACGTCGTCGGCCATGGGCTACCCGGTGTACGGATCCCAGCGCGGCTTGCGCTTCTCGACGAAGGCGACGGCGCCCTCGTTCAGGTCGGGGTGGGCCACGTGGTCGTTGATGACCTTCCAGGCGTTCTCGATGGCGTCGTCGAGCCCGGTCTCGAGGCCTTCCCAGATGACCCGCTTGGTCAGCGCCAGGGCCGTGGGGGAGTGCTGGGCGATCTTCTTCGCCAGCTCCTCCGCCCGCGCCATCAGGCGATCGGCCGGCACCACCTCGCCCACCAGGCCCACGTCCCTGGCTTCGGCGGCGCTCATGCGCTCGGAGCCGCCCAGCAGCGCCAGGCGCATCACCGCCTCGAAGGGAATCCGCCGGGTGAGGCCCACGGGCTCGATGCCGGCGACCAGGCCCACCTTCACGTGGGTGTCGAAGAATGTGGCGTGCTCGGCGGCGATCACCAGGTCGCTGTCGGCCACGAAGTGGAAGCCCCCGCCCACCACCATGCCGTTCACCGCGGTGATGACGGGCTTCCAGCACTTGTTCTGGATGGCGGTCAGCTTGAACCAGGGCGCGTCCTCGCGCGCGCGCCGGCCGCTGCTCCGGGCCTCGCCCGAGGCCACGTCGGCCACGTCCATGCCGGTGCAGAACGCCTTGTCTCCCACGCCGGTGACGATGACGCACACGACCTCGGGGTCGCGCTCGACGAGCCCCCAGACCGCGGCCAGCTCGTTGGCCATGACCTCGTTGAAGGCGTTGTGGCGGTCCGGACGGTTCAGCTTGATCGTCGCCACGCCTTCCTGGACGCCGTAGAGCAGGGTCTCGAAGTTCATGGCCTACTCCCGCCCCAGGATCGCGATCCCGCACGCCGTGGGGTGGCCGCCGATGTTGTGGGAGAGCGCGAGCTTGCCCTCGAGGTTCGGCACCTGGCGCTGCTCGGCCCGGCCCTGGAGCTGCAGCACGTTCTCGTAGATCATGCGCACCCCGGTGGCGCCCGTCGGGTGGCCGAAGGTCTTGAGGCCGCCGTCGGTGTTGACCGGAAGCTCGCCTCCCAGCTCGAACACGCCGTCGGCGATGAGGTCCCGGGCCTCGCCCTTCTCGCAGAATCCCAGGTCCTCGTAGGACAGGAGCTCCGTGAGCGAGAAGCAGTCGTGGAGCTGGGCCACGCCGATCTGCCCGCGCGGGTCGTCGATGCCGGCCTGGGCGTAGACGTCCTCCGCGGCCCAGCCCGTGGGCTTCCAGGAGAGGAAGTCGTTGTCGGGATCCTTCTGGGGGTTGGGGCCCGCCCGGACGGTGACCCCCTTCACCAGCACCGGGTCGTCCCGGAAGGAGCGCGCCAGGTCGGCGCGGGTCAGCACCACCGCGGCGGCGCCGTCGGTCTGGGCCGCGCTGTCGTACAGGCCGAAGGGCCACGAGATGATCCGCGCCTTGAAGTAGTCCTCGACGGTGATCTCGCGCTTGAGGAACGACTTGGGCGCCAGGCAGCCGTTGTGGTGGTTCTTGATGGCGATCTTCGCGAGGTCGTCCCGGCTGGCCCCGTACTTCTCGAAGTAGGTGGCCGCGCACAGGGAGAACCAGCCCGCCGGCGTCTTGGGCAGGTCGCGCACCCCGTCCATCATGACCGAGGGGCCCGACACGCCGCGGTCCTTGGGCTTGTCGTAGCCCACCACCAGGACCGTGTCGTACATGCCCGCGGCGATGGACATCACGCCGTAGCGGAAGGCGTCGGTGCCCGTGGCGCAGTAGTTCGACACCTCCGAGACCGGCTTGTTGAAGAGCTTCAGCGCGTCGCTGCACTCGTGGGGGCCCCGGTTCGAGTAGAGCGAGCCGGTGAAGACCGCCTCGATCCTCTCCTGGGGATCGTCGATGCCGGCGTCGGCGTAGGCCTCGTAGGCCGCGTCGACGATCATGTCCGACGGGGACTGGTCCCAGTTCTCGCCGAACTGGCAACAGCCCGCGCCCACGATGGCGACCTTGTCGCGGATTCCCTGGCGATCGCTCATGACGTTCTCCGCTCAGGCCTGGGCGGGCACCGGGGTGCCCTTCCAGTAGTAGTTGGGTCGGCCGCCGGCCTCGTGGATGCGGCGGAACACGAACTCGACCGGCAGGCCGATCTTCACGTCCTCGGGCGCCACCTCGACGAGCTGCAGGTGGAGGCGCGCGCCCTCCACCTGGGTGATCGAGACCACCGTGGGCGGGCTCGGCGTGGGGAAGAAGAAGTCGAACGTGTAGGTGACGACCTCGCCCTGGCGGTCCGAGAGCCGGATCTTGTCGAAGTCGTCCTTGGCGAAGCAGGTCTCGCACACCCGCTGGGCCGGGAACTGGACGGCGCTGCACTTCCGGCACTTCTGGCCCAGGAGGCCCAGGTCGTCGTCGCGTTCCCGGAAGTGGATGGTGGCCGACAGGCCCGGGTCGCCCCCGCGCTCCCACTCGGTGGTGCCCAGGTTCCGCGCCCTGGTGTACTGCTCGTAGCGGGCCACCGGGCGCCGGCGGCCCAGGTGCCACGCCAGTCCCCGGCGCGGCTCGAGCTTCTCGACGTGGGGGGTGGCGGTGAAGGCGAGGGCCTCGGCGCCGTCGCCGTAGCCGGCGACCAGGATGCGCTCGCCGGCTCGGGCCGCTTCCAGGGCGCCCACCAGCAGCAGCGGGGCGAAGGCCGCGCCCGCGTTGCCCAGGCGTCCGAACAGCGGGTCCCGGAGCGCAGCGGCGGGCACCCGCAGCCCGCGCGCGACGCCGCCGTGGCTGCGGGCGTCGGGAGCGTAGAGCGCCACGTGGGCGTAGTCGTCGATGGCGGCCCCGGTCCGCTCCAGCAGGCCCTGCACCGCCTCGGTGATGCGCGGGGTGTAGCCCTGCTGCACCACGAAGCGGTCCTCCCAGGTGTGCACGAAGGGGTCGCCCTCGTTGCGCCACAGGTCGACGATCTCGTCGGCCACGGCGAAGGCCGCGTCGAGGCCCACCAGGGCGTCGCCGTCGGAGACCAGGAAGGCCGCCGCGCCGTCGCCCAGGTTCGCCTCCAGGGGCGAGCCCGGCGTCGCCATGCGGCAGTCGCTCACCACCACCAGCACGCTCCTCGCCGAGCCCGCGGCCACGGCGTCGAACGCCCCGCGCAGCGCGACCAGCCCCGCGCGCAGGGAGCCCGCGTGATCGGCGGTGCGGACGTCCCGTCGCAGGTCGAGGGCTCGGGCCACGAGCGCCGCGGCCTGCTTCTCGCGGAAGGGGAGGGTGGTGGACGCGAAGAGCACGCCGTCCACCGCGGCCCGGTCGAAGCCGCGCAGGCAGTTCACCGCCGCGCTCACGCCCATGGTGACGCTGTCTTCGTCGTTCCAGGCCACGGCCTTCTCGGGCCCGCCTTCCTTCGCCGGCCTGCCCTGGACGAGCGCCAGGGGCAGCCGGGTGGGCGGCACGTAGGCGCCGTAGGAGGTGATCCCGATCATGGTTCCGTCTCCCGGTTCCGCCGGCCTATCGGGCCTGGGGCTCCACGCCGTCGTAGAAGGCGTACGGGGTCTTCATCAGCCCCACGTTCTCGAGCCGCTTGTCGAACACCTTCTTGAAGTTCGAGACGATGCCGTCCACGGTGAGCCCGCCGGGCAGGTACATCGCCGTCCCGTACTTCGGCTGCTCGACGATCTGCACGCGGTCGGCGCCCGAGCCGAAGAGCTGGCCGGTCACCCAGTTCGCCTCGTCGCTGCACAGGAAGGCGACGAAGGCGCCGTTCTGGTTGGGGTCGATGAAGGGCAGCTCCACGGTCTTGCCGCCGATCTTCGCCGTGGCCGACATGCGCGTGGTGCCCGACGGGCTGATGGCGTTCACGCGGATCCCGTAGCGGGCGAGCTCCAGGGCCCAGGTGTAGGTCATGGAGGCGATGGCGCCCTTCGATCCCGCGTAGTTGGTCTGTCCGAAGTTGCCGTAGTGGGCGGCCGACACGGTATTCACGATGGCGCCGCCCGTGCCCTGGTCCTTCATGCGCAGCGCCGCCTCCTGGGTGACGCGGAAGGTGCCGTACATGTGCACCTGGACGACGGCGTCGAACTCCTCGTCGCTCATCTTGAGGAAGGAGCGGTCCTTCACATTGCCGGCGTTGTTGACCGCCGCGTGGATGGCGCCGAACTCGTCGACGCACTGTCCCACGAGGGCCTGGGCCCCTTCGCGGCTGGCGATGTTGCTGTCGTTGGCCGCGGCCTTGCCGCCCTGGCCGGTGATCTCGTCGACGACCTTCTTCGCCTCGTCGATGTCGATGTCGTTCACGACCACGGCGGCGCCCTGCTCGGCCAGGTGCAGGCAGTGGCCGCGCCCGATGCCGCGTCCGCCGCCGGTCACCACGGCCGCCTTGCCGTCGAGAATGCCCATGGAATCACTCCTTCGACTGGGCCCCGGCCGGGAGTCGCCGCGCTGGGCGGGCCGTCGGGGCAGGCTACGAGAAACTTGACGGAGCGTCAAAAACGCTCGTGAAGCGCTTCAGCGCCGCTCAGGCGCCCTCTGCGACCCGCTCGGCCACCCGTTCGGCGTGCTCCTCGACCGTGCCGAACACGTTCTCGAGGACCCAGGTGCGCTTCAGGTAGTAGTGGGCCGGGACCTCCCAGGTGTACCCCATGCCGCCGTGGACCTGGATGCACGCCCGGGCGTTGCGCAGCGCGGCCTCGCCGGCGATCAGCTTCGCAATGGAGACCGCCCGCACGACGTCGCCCACCTCGGGGTCGTCCAGCGTGGCGCCGGCCGCGTAGGCGGCGGCCCTCGCCACCTCCTGCTTCACGAACATGTCGGCCATGATGTGCTTGAGCGCCTGGAAGCCGCCCACCGGCCGCCCGAACTGCTCCCGCTCGAGGGAGTAGGGCACCGCCAGCTCGAGCGTCGCCTCGGCGATGCCCAGCAGCTGGCCGGCCACGAAGGCCGCGCCCTCGAGGCGCCAGCGCGCGGCCGCCCGGGCGTCGGCGATCTGCTCGCCCTCGGGCAGCTCGGCCACGAGGTGGACGGGCGTGAGCGGGTCGAGGGGCGTCGCCACGGGCTCGCCCGGCAGGCTGCGCGGATCCAGGCGGAAGACCCCGGACTCGCGCAGCACCACGAGCGCGTCGAGGCTCTCCAGGTGTTCCACCAGGATGGGGCCGTCGTCGGGACCCAGCAGGTCCAGTCCCCCCACCACGGTGTCTCCCGAGGCGGCCCCCTCGATGTGGCCGGCGGCCAGGTGGCTCCAGGCCAGGGGGCCGGGGACGACGCGGCGCCCCAGCTCCTGGAAGACGAGCACCGTGTCGGCGTGGCCCAGGCCCACGCCTCCGGCGTCCTCGGGCAGGCGCAGCCCGAACACGCCCATCTCGGCCAGCTCCTGCCAGAGCCCGCGGTCGAAGGCCTGCTTGGACTCGAGATCCACGAGCTTCTCGACGGGGACGCGCCCGTCGCAGAACGCGCGGATGCCCTGCTGCAGGGCCTCCTGGTCTTCGGTCAGCTGGAAATCCACTAGCGCCGCTCCTTGGGGAGGCCCAGCACCCGCTCGCTGATGATGTTGCGCTGGATCTGGGAAGTGCCCGCCGCGATGGTGAGCGACAGCGACTGCAGCGACTTCTGGAGGAAGCGGCCCACCGGCAGGTCGCCCACGTCGTCCCGGGAGAGGCCGGCGCGCCCGATCACCCGCTGGGCCAGCTCGGAGGCCCGCTGGGCCAGCTCGCTGTAGAAGAGCTTCACGGCCGAGCCGCCGAGTCCCGGCACGCCGGTCCGGCTCGACTGGCAGACCGACAGCTTCACCATGGCCCAGAGCGCGTCGAGCTCGGCCGAGAGGTGCCCGACCTCGTTGCGCAGCAGCCGGTCGTCCCAGGCCGTGGCGTCGCCCCGGGTGGTCCGCTTCGCCACGTCGACGAGCGTGCGCACGAAGCTCTGCATGTGGATCATGTCGCTGGCGAACGCGGTCCCGCGCTCGAAGCGCAGGGTGACGTTGGTGACCCGCCAGCCGTCGTTCTCGGCGCCCACGCGGCTCGCCACCGGGATGCGCACGTCCTCCAGGAAGACCTCGCTGAAGTCGCTCTCGCCGGCAATGGTCTTGAGCGGGCGGATCTCGATGCCCGGCAGGTCCATGGGCATGATCAGCCAGCTGATGCCCTTGTGCTTGGGCGCGTCGGGGTCGGTCCGCACCAGCAGCTCGCAGTAGTCGGCCACCTGGGCGAACGAGGTCCAGATCTTGTGGCCGTTGACCACGTAGTGGTCGCCGTCGAGCTCGGCCCGGGTCTGGAGATTGGCCAGGTCGGACCCGGCCACGGGCTCGGAGAAGCCCTGGCACCACACCTCTTCGCCGCGCAGGATGCGCGGGATGTGGGCCTCCTTCTGCTCCGGGCTGCCCTCGGCGATGACCGTGGGCCCGCCGTGGAGCAGGCCCACGAAGTTCACGCCCACGTAGGGCGCGTTCGCCCGGGCGATCTCCTCGTAGTAGACGAGCTGCTCGGTGAGCGAGGCCTCGAGGCCGCCGTAGGCCCGGGGCCAGTTGATGCCGGCGTAGCCCGCATCGAAGAGCTTGCGCTGCCAGCCGGTGTCGTAGACCCGCCGCGCGTCCCAGTCGTTCATGGCCGGCTGCTCGCCGTGGGCCGGGACCGCCTCGGCCAGCCAGGCGCGCAGCTCCGCGCGGAACTTCTCGTCCGAATCCGAGTAGCGAAGGTCCACCGGGGGGCTCCTTGGGGGCGGTCGCGCCCCTCGGAATTACGATCCGTACCGTATCGAAAATGCCCGGGGGCGTCAAAGCTGCGGGCCGGCCGCCCAGCGGTCCGCCGGCCGGCTCTCCACCCCTGGGTGGCCGCCGAGGCGCCGTCCGCGCGCGGGCGCGCACGGACCTCGCGCGCGCGACCGCGCGCGGCGGAGGGGGGAACGCGGTCCGGCGGGCCGGACCGGGGGCCGTCGGCTCAGGTGTCCTTGAGCTCGAACAGCACCTCGCGGTAGCGCTTCTCGCCCACGTTGAGGGCCCACTCGGTGCCGCCCTTGGGCACGGGCACGGTGTTGCCGTCTTCGGGAACGACGCCCACGAAGAAGTCCATCCCGCTGTCCTTGGGCGGGATGCCCGCCACCAGGTCGCCCTCCCAGATGGCCAGGTAGTAGTCGTGGGCGTGGTGGTGGAGGTCCGAGGCCTCGCCGGGCTCGAGGCGCATCTCCCAGATCCGCACCTTGTCGTCCTCGAACAGCAGCTGGGTGCCCACGTTGCCCACCGGGTCGCCCTCGTGCTCGTCGCGGAACTTCTCGAGGCGGGCGCGCAACTCCGGCGTGATCTCGGCGTACTGGGGCTCGCTGTGCTTCATGGCTTCACTCCTGTGTCGGGTGGTCTCGAAGGAACCGCGCGTACTCGTCGAGCACGGGCATCACATCCTCGCGCGGGGCCGAGGGCAGGCGCAGCACCGCCTCGGTCACCCCCAGCTCCCGGTAGTAGTCGAGCTTGCCCGCGTCGGGGAAGACGCCCATGGGAACGATGTGCAGCGCCTTGGGGTCGCGGTCCCGCTCCTCCATGGCGCGGCCCAGAAGCTCGAGGGCCTGCTTCATGCCGGCGCCGCCGATGGGCATCCAGCCGTCGGCGTACTCGGCGATGTGCGCGAAGAGCTTCGGCCCGGCGCCGCCCCCGATGAGGACGACGGGGCGCGGCTGCTGGCGCGGCTTGGGCCACTGCCAGCTCGGAGAGAAGTCCACGAACTCGCCGTGGAACTCGGCCTCGTCCTGGCTCCACAGGGCCTGCATGGCCAGCAGGGTCTCGCGGACCCTTGCGCGGCGGGTGCGGTAGTCGACGCCGTGGTGGGCCATCTCCTCCCGGTTCCAGCCGTAGCCGATGCCGAACACGAAGCGCCCCCCGGACACCTGGTCGAGGGTGGCCACCGTCTTCGCGAGGGTGATGGGGTGGTGCTGGGCGGGCAGCCCGATGCCGGTGCCCAGGCGGATCGTCTGCGTCCCCGCCGCCGCGGCGGCCAGCGCCACGTAGGGATCGGGGCTGCGCAGGTACTCCTCCGACAGCACGTCTCCGCCGGCGGGCGGCGGGGTCTGTCGGCTGGTCGGAATGTGGGTGTGCTCCGGGATGTAGAGGGAGTGGAAGCCCCGGGCCTCGGCCTCGCGGGCGACGTCCGCGGTCGGCATGGCCTTGTCGGTGGCGTGGATGGTGACGCCGAGCTTCATGGCTTCGTCCCTCGTGGGGCCTCCGGCGAGGAAAGGGCTTCCAACCGGGAGGTCCTCGCGAGGCGGACCTCCCCAGGCCGGGCCCGCCGGAGGGGCGCCCCCCGGCGGCCGGGGCTATCCTCACTGGAACACGTTCTACTCCTCCTTCCGGTCCCGCGCCAGCGGAAATCCGCCACACTGGCGAGGCCCGACCGCGAGGGGTCCACGAGAAGGCCCGCGCCGAGGAGACGCCCGCTCGATGGCAGCCGACGGATCGCCGCCCCCCGCATTCCCGCCCTTCGACGGGGACTACGCGCTCGAGGACCGCTACCGCCTCGAATCGGGACGGGTGTTCCTCACCGGGGTGCAGGCCCTGGTGCGCCTGCCCATGATGCAGCAGCGCCGGGACCGGGCCGCGGGGCTCGACACCGCGGGCTTCATCTCCGGCTATCGCGGCTCGCCCCTCGGCACCCTCGACATGGCCCTGTGGCAGGCGAAGGAGCCCCTCGAGGCCCATCGGGTCCGCTTCGAGCCCGGCCTCAACGAAGACCTGGCCGCGACCGCGGTCTGGGGCTCCCAGCAGGCGAACCTGCTCGAGGGACCCCGACACGACGGCGTGTTCGCCATGTGGTACGGCAAGGGCCCGGGCGTCGACCGCTCGTGCGACGCGCTCAAGCACGGCAACTACGCCGGGGCCTCGCCCACCGGCGGAGTGCTCGTGCTCGCCGGGGACGACCCGGGCGCCAAGTCCTCGTCGATCGCGCACCAGAGCGAGCAGGCCCTGGCCCACTGCGGGATCCCCATCCTCAACCCGTCGAGCGTCCAGGACTACCTGGACTTCGGCCTGCTCGGCTGGGCGCTCTCGCGCTACTCGGGCTGCTGGGTGGGCTTCAAGTGCCTGACCGACACGGTGGAGAGCGCGAGTTCGGTGGCGGTGGGGCCCGACCGCGTGCGGATCGTCACCCCCGACGACTACGAGATGCCGCCGGGCGGGCTCGGCATCGGCTGGACGAACCTGCCTCTCCAGGTGGAGCACAGGCTCTTCGAGCAGCGGCTGCAGGCGGTCGCGGCCTTCGCCCGGGCCAACGGGCTCGACCGGGTCGCGCTGGGCGGCGAGCGGCCGCGGCTCGGCATCGTCACCACGGGCAAGGCGTACCTCGACGTGCGTCAGGCCCTCGAGGAGCTGGGCCTGGACGACGCCCGGGCCGCCCTGCTGGGCATCGCCGTCTACAAGGTCGGGCTCTCCTGGCCCCTGGAGACCGAGGGGCTGCGCCGCTTCGCCGACGGGCTCGAGACCCTGCTGGTGGTGGAGGAGAAGCGGCCCTTCGTCGAAGAGCAGCTGGCCAGCGCGCTCTACAACCTGTCCGCGCGCCCGCGGCTGCTGGGCAAGCGCGACGCGTCCGGTGCACCCCTGGTGCCGGGCGTCGGCGAGCTGTCACCCGGGGTCGTCGAGGACGTGCTGCGCAAGGTGCTGCCCCGGGCGCTGCCCGAGGTCCGCCTCCCCGAGCCCCCGGTCACCGGGGCCGGGGTGACGGTCCAGGGCGGGCTGATGAGGCTGCCGGCCTTCTGCTCCGGCTGTCCCCACAACACGTCGACCGTGGTGCCCGAGGGCAGCATCGCCCAGGGCGGCATCGGCTGTCACGGGATGGCGGTCTGGCTGCCCGACCGGCGCACCCTGGCCGTGACCCAGATGGGCGCCGAGGGCGCCAACTGGATCGGCCAGGCGCCCTTCACCCGGGTGCCCCACATCTTCCAGAACATGGGCGACGGCACCTACTTCCACAGCGGGCTGCTGGCCATCCGCGCCGCCGTCGCGGCCGGCGTGAACATCACCTACAAGATCCTCGTCAACGGCGCGGTCGCCATGACCGGCGGGCAGCCCATCGAGGGCGAGGCCATGGAGGGCGAGGTCACCACGCCCGAGGTCGTGCGCCAGCTGGTGGCCGAGGGAGTGGGCCGCGTCGCGGTGCTCTCGGACGACATCGAGAAGTACGCGTCCGGGGCCTTCCCCGCCGGCGTCAGCGTGCATCCCCGGGAAGAGATCGACCGCGTGCAGCGCGAGCTCCGCCAGGTGGAGGGGGTGTCGGCCCTCGTCTACGACCAGACCTGCGCCGCCGAGGCGCGGCGCCTGCGCAAGCGGGGCGAGCTGCCCGACCCCGATCGGCGGGTCGTCATCAACGAGCTCGTGTGCGAGGGCTGCGGCGACTGCAACGTCCAGTCGAACTGCATCTCGGTCGAGCCGATCGAGACGGAGTTCGGCCGCAAGCGCACCATCAACCAGTCGAGCTGCAACAAGGACTACTCCTGCCTCCAGGGCTACTGCCCGAGCTTCGTCACCGTCGTCGGCGGCCGACCGCGCAAGGCCAGCGCCGGCGTCGACGACGGCGGCGACGACCGCTTCGCCCAGCTGCCCGATCCCGTGGTCGCCCCGGTCGACCGCCCCTACAACGTCTTCGTCGCGGGCATCGGCGGCACCGGCGTCATCACGATCGGGGCGCTCCTGGGCATGGCCGCCCACCTCGAGGGCAAGGGCTGCACGCTGCTGGACGTCACCGGCCTGGCCCAGAAGAACGGACCGGTCTCCAGCCACGTCCGCATCGCCGCGCGCCCCGAGGACCTCCACGCCACGCGGATCCCGGCCGGCGGCGCCGACCTGGTGCTGGGCTGCGACATCGTGGTGACCGCGGGCGCGGACGGGCTGGCGAAGATGGCGCCGGGGCGGACGCGGGCCGTGGTCAACCGCCACCTGGCCCCGACCTCCGACTTCGCGAGTCAACCCGACCTCGATCTGTCCACCGACCGCATGGAGGCGGCCATCGTCGAGGCGGCCGGGTCCGAGGACAACCACTTCACCGAGGCCACCGAGCTGGCGCGCGCCCTGCTGGGGGACAGCATCGGCGCCAACCTCTTCCTGGTGGGCTTCGCGCTCCAGAAGGGGTGGATCCCGGTCGGGCTGCCGGCCCTCCACCGCGCCATCGAGCTGAACGGGCGGGCCGTCCAGATGAACCGCCGGGCGCTGGCCTGGGGACGCCTCGCGGCCGTGGACGCGTCCGCCGTGCGCCAGGCGGCGGCGCCGGCCCTGCGCGGAGCCGACCGGCCCATGCGCGCCGAGAGCGTCGACGAGCTGGTCGCCGTGCGCGTCCCCTTCCTCACCGACTACCAGAACGCCGCCTACGCCCGCCGCTACCGGGAGCGGGTCGAGAAGGTCCGCGGCGTCGAGGCGGGCCTCGGGCTGGAGGGCGAGGCGCTGGCCCGCGCGGTGGCGCGATCCTACTTCAAGCTCCTCGCCTACAAGGACGAGTACGAGGTGGCGCGGCTCTACACCGACGGCGCCTTCCAGCGCCAGCTCGAGACCGAGTTCGAGGGCGACTACCGGATCCGCTTCAACCTCGCCCCGCAGATGATCTTCCCGCGCGACCCCGACACCGGCCGGGTGAGGAAGGTGTCGGCAGGCGCCTGGGTGATGACGGCCTTCCGATGGCTCGCGCGGCTCAGGTTCCTGCGCGGCACGCCGCTCGACCCCTTCGGCTGGGTTCCCCATCGCCGGCTCGAGCGCGAGCTCATCCGCCGCTACGAGGCGACCCTCGACGAGCTGCTGGCCGGGCTGAGCGCCGAGAACCGCGACCTCGCGGTGGAGATCGCCAGCCTGCCCGAGCACATCCGCGGCTTCGACACCGTGAAGGAGCGCTCCATCGAGGAGGCGCAGGCGAAGGAGCAGGACCTGCTGGCGGCCTTCCGCCTGCGCGCGGGCACCGGCGCGGGGGCCTGATCAGACCCCTTCGCGCAGGTACTCGAAGCCTCCGGGGCCGCTCACGATGCGGTGGCGCGCTCCGGGCCGGCCCGGGTCGCCCACCTCGTAGCCCGCGTCCCCGGGATACAGCATGAAGACCCCGTCCTCGCCGGGGCAGAGGCGGGGTCGGAACGTGAGAAACGGGGCGCGTCCCAGGGCGTGGAGGGCTCGCTCCGCGCGATCGTGACCCCGCAGCCAGTGCACCGTGACGAAGGTGGGGGGCGCCAGCCGGACCTCGCCCGCGGCGTGGGCCTCGAGCGCGGCGCGGGGGTCGAGCCAGCGATGGCCCACGATCTCCCGGCCGTCCACCCGGACCTCGACCTCCGGCTCGGGGACCGCCGCATAGAACCAGGTGTCGAAGCGTCGCGGCGAGACCTCGGGCGTGATCCAGCGCGAGATGGGGACCAGGTCGTCGGGCGCGAGGGCGAGGCCGGCCTCTTCGCGGGTCTCGCGCACCGCCGCGTGGCGCGCGCCCGGGGCCTCGTCCCCGGCGTGGCGCGCGTCGCCCGGCTCCACCTTCCCGCCCGGAAACACCCAGGGGCCCGGGCTCCCGTCGCGGCGGGGGGCGCGCTCGAGGAGCAGCACCTCGAGCGCCGAGGGGCCGTCGCGCAGCACGACGACCGTGGACGAGGGCAGGGGAGGGCGGGTCACGGCCCGGAGGGCTTCCAGGCCCCGAGCACCTGCTCGGTGCCGACGACGGTGGCGATCGCACCCAGGGTGTTCGCGAAGACGGCTTCGACGTAGTCGGCCGGGAACCCCGCCACGGCGTCCCGGGGCAGCACCATCTGATAGGAGGAGTTCACCGCGTCGAAGGCGAGGTTCGTGATGGCGACGTTCACCGACACGCCGACCCCCACGATGGTGGTGACGCCCAGGTTGCGGAGCAGGAAGTCGAGCTCGGTGCCGTGGAAGGGCGAGAGCCCGTGGAGCCGGGTGAGCACGATGTCCGAGGGGGCGGTGGGGATCTCGGGCACCAGGGCCGCCGCCTCGGAGCCCGGGTGCAGGGGGTTCGCCGACTTCGCCATGTAGCCGAAGAGCCGGGCGTTGGTGTTGGCGCCGCGCCCGTCGGGACGCCGCTCGGCCAGGCAGTGGATCACCGGGACGCCCGCGGCCCGCGCGGCCGTCACCAGCCGCGCGACGTTCTGGACCATTCCGCCCTGGGCGGCCGCAGCCAGCTCGGGCAGCGCCGAGAGGTCGCCGATCACCGCGCGCTGGCACTCCTGGGTCACCAGGGCGGTGTGCTCGGGGTGCGCCAGCCGGCTCAGGTCGAGGGCCATGGCCCTTCTCCTCTCCGCATCATTTGCCCTCGAACTCGGCCTTCCGCCTGGCGGCCATGGCCTCGTAGCCCAGGGCCATGTCGTCCGACGCGAACAACACCGACGCGCTGGCCGCCTCGAACTGCATGGCCTCCGCCAGGCCGCGCTCGGCGAAGAAGTTCACCGTGCGCTTGATGCCCTGGACGGCCAGGGGTGCGTTGGCCGCGATCTCCAGGGCGAGCGACCGCGCGTGCTCCTCGAGCTCTGCCCGGGGCACCACTTCCTGGACCAGGCCGATGCGCAGCGCGGTCTGTGCGTCGATGCGCCGGCCGGTGAAGGCCAGCAGCTTCGTCCAGCCGGCGCCGATCTCGGTCACCAGCCGCATGTCTCCGCCGGCGTCGATGGAGACCCCGACCCGCGGCTCGGGCAGCGCGAAGCGGGCGTCGTCGGCCGCGATCCGGATGTCGCCCATCATCGCGACCTCCAGTCCGGCGCCCAGGCAGAAGCCGTGGATGGCCATGACGACCGGCTGGGGCAGGCTCGAGAGCACCTTGAAGCGCTCGTGGACCCAGCGGAACTTCTCGTAGTAGTTGCGGACCTTCTCGGCGGCGGAGCGTCCGGTGATGCGGTCCTCGGGCATGCCCAGGTCGACGCCGGCGCAGAACGCGCGGCCCTCGGCCCGGACCACCACGACCCGCACGCGGTCGTCGAAGCGCAGGGCGTCGGCGTGGGCGGCGATCTGGCGGGCGGACTCCCAGCTCCAGGCGTTCAGCTTCTCCGGCCGGTTCAGCACGAGGGTCGCGATCGGTGCGTCGATCTCGAGCTCGATCAGGCTCTCGCGTTCGCTCATGCAGCGTCCTCCCTGGTCACGGCTCGAAGGGGCCCTTGCCCATCTGCTCGCGGATGGGCACGAACTCCGGCATCAGCATGGCGCGACGCTGCCAGTTGGCGCCGTCCACCACGAGGTGGCAGCCGCTGATGAAGGACGCGTAGGGCGATGCCAGGAAGGTGGCGGCCCAGCCGAGCTCGCGGGGGTGGCCCACGCGCTGTCCCGGGCAGCGGGCCCCGTCGCTCTGGCGACGCTCGGGCACCGAGCGGATGGCGTGGGTCTCGTCGTCGTGGGGGAACAGGCCGGGCACCAGGCCGTTCACGCGGATGCCGTAGGGGGCCCACTCGACGGCCAGGGTCTCGACCATGTTCTTGACGCCGGCCTTGGCGGCCGCGCTGTGGGCGAAGCCCGGTCCGCCGGTCCAGGCGTAGGCCGCGCCGATGTCGACCATGGAGCCCGGACGCCCGGCGGCCATGTGGCGGCGGCCGAACTCCCGGGAGCAGTAGAAGGTTCCGTTGAGCACGATGTCGACCACCGTGCGCCAGGCGTTGGGGCTCATGTCCTCGGCGGGGACCGGGAAGTTGCCGGCCGCGTTGTTCACGAGCACGTCGGGCAGGTCCCACTCCGACTCGAGCGTGTCGAACAGGGCGGCCACGGACTCCGGCTGGCGGATGTCGCACTCCACGGCCAGGGCCCGGGCGCCGGTGGCTTCGATGGCCTCGACGCCGCGAAGGCGGTGCTCCTCCCTGCGGCTCGCGATGGCGACCCGCGCCCCCAGCCGTGCGAACTCCACCGCGATGGCCTTGCCCAGGCCGGTGCCGCCGCCGGTCACGACCACCGTGCTCCCGTCGAACGTGCCGTCGGGGAGCGCCTTGGCGCCGAGCGCCGGAGGTTCGGGCAGTCCCATGTCGATCTCCTCGGCCCAGGACGAGCGGCGGCCATGATAGCCTGTGGCGATCTCGACGGGGGTGAACCGCCATCACCCCGAGGAGGCCCGATGGACGACGCGACGAGCGCAGCGCTGGTCACCCTCGAGCTCGACGGTGCGGTCGCCATACTCAGCAACGACCGCCCCGACAAGCACAACGCGGCCAACGACGCGATGGACCGCCAGCTCTTCGAGCACCTGCGCGCGCTGCACGAGCGGCCCGACGTGCGCTGCGTGGTCTGGCGGGGCAACGGCAAGAGCTTCTCCTCGGGCCGCGACACCAGCGAGCTGGGCGTCCGGACCGAGGACATCAGCGACTTCGACTTCATCGAGCGGGGCCACGCCGGCACCCAGGCGTTCTTCACGCTGCACTGCCCCATCGTGGCCGCGCTGAAGGGCTGGGTGATCGGCGGGTCCTTCGAGCGGGCGCTGCTCTGCGACATGCGCATCGCCGGGGAGAGCGCGCGCATGATGCTGCCCGAGGTGCGCCACGGCGTGGTGCCCGACTCCGGAGGCACCGCGAGGCTGTTCCAGATGGCCGGCCACGGGCTGGCCGCCGACCTGGTGCTCACCGGACGCCCCATGGACGCCGAGGAGGCCCTGCGTCACGGCGTGGTCTCGCGGGTGGTGCCCGACGAGCGCCTCGACGAGGAGTGCCTGGAGGTGGCGCGGGCGATCGCCGCCAGTCCGCCGTTCACGGTGCGGATGTTCCGCCGCACCTTCGACCGGATGGTCAACCCGATGGTGCGCGCCTCCATGCAGGAGGAATCGGTCGCGCAGTCGATGGTGTTCGCGTCCGAGGACTACGCGGAGCGCAAGGCGGCCCGCGCCGAGGGCCGCGAGCCCGTGTACCGGGGGCGCTGAGATGGGCGATGTCGACACGGGCATGGAGGAGCTGCTGTGCCGGGTCGAGGACCGGGTGGCCGTCGTCACGCTGAACCGCCCCGAGTCGCGCAACGCGATCACCCTCGAGATGAAGGAGGCGCTCTACGGTCTCGTGCGCCGCCTCGAGGTCGACGACGGGGTCGGCTGCCTGCTGCTCACCGGGGCCGGCGAGGCGTTCTGCGCCGGGGGCGACACCAAGAAGATGGCGCGGGACGGCAAGCCGCCCTCCATGGAGGACCGCCAGCGCCAGCTGCGCTGGGAGCACCGCATCCCGCTCATGCTCCACGAGTGGCCGAAGCCGGTGGTCGCGTCCGTCCGGGGCGCCGCCGCCGGGGCCGGCTTCTCCCTGTCGCTCTGCGCGGACATCCGCATCGCGTCGGACACCGCGTTCTTCCTGACGAGCTTCGGGAAGCTGGGGCTCTCGGGCGACTACGGCGGCACCTGGTTCCTGACGCACCTGGTCGGCACCGCCAAGGCGCGCGAGCTCTACTTCACCTCCGATCGCGTGGGCGCCGAGGAGGCGTGCCGCCTGGGTCTGGTGAACCGTGTGGTGGCCGACGCCGACCTCGACCGCGAGGCCCTGGACCTCGCGAAGCGCATCGCCGCCGGGCCGCCCGTGGCCTTCCGCTTCATGAAGGCCAACCTCAACCGCGCGCTCGAGGCCGACCTCCGGACCTGTCTCGACTTCGAGGCCGACCGCATGGTGCGCGGGGCCATGACCGAGGACTACCAGGAGGCCGTCCGCGCGTTCCAGGCAAAGCGGCCGCCGGTCTTCCGCGGGCGTTAGCCCGGGAGCGCGCGGCGCCGCAGCGCGCTCGACAGGCCGTACAGCGCCGCGGCGATCAGGATGACGAGCGGGCCGGGCGGGATCTCGAGGCCCCGGCTCGCCGACAGCCAGTACGAGCCGAACAGCCCGCCCAGCACGCAGCCGCCGCACAGCAGGCTGGCCACCGCCATCATGCCCGGGAGCGTCCCGCGCCATTGTCGCGCCACCACCGCCGGGATGGTCAGCAGCGCGATGGCCAGGATGACCCCGACCACCCGGATGAGGGTCACGATCGAGAGCGCCACCAGCGCCACCAGCAGCAGGAAGAGCCTCTCCACCGGCAGGCCGCTCACCTCGGCGAACTCCTCGTCGAAGCACAGGGCCTGGAAGGCGCGGTGGTAGCGCCAGACGACCACGAGGATGAGCAGGTCGAGGCCGGCCACCACCGCGACGTAGTCCCAGGACACCCAGAGCAGGTTGCCGAACAGGTAGGTGGTGAGGTCGGGCGCGTAGCCCGGGGTGAGCGCGATGAAGACGATGCCCAGGGCCATGCCCACGGCCCACACCATCGAGACCAGGGTGTCGAGCCCGGAGCCGATGCGCCGGTAGGCCAGGGCGCACACGGCTCCCGCGGCGAGTCCGAAGCCCACCGCGCCCAGCATGGGGTCGAAGCCGAGGAAGTAGCCCAGGCCGACTCCGCCGAAGGCCGCGTGGGCCAGGCCGCCCGACATCGACGACATGCGCCGCGCCACCACGTAGGTGCCGACGACCCCGCACGCCACGCTCGCCAGGAGTCCCGCCAGGACCACCCGCTGGAAGAACGGAAGAGCCAGGGCCTCGATCACGAGGAGGGTCCTCCCCTGGACGGGCCGTGGTCGTGGTGGCCGTGGAAGAGCGCCTGCACCGGAGTTCCGTAGATGGACTCCAGCAGCTCGGGGGTCAGCTCGTCGGCCCGGTGGCGGTGGATCGTCCGGGCCAGGCACGCGACGTGGCGCACCCGGGTGGAGACCGCGCCGATGTCGTGGGTCACCAGGACCACCGCCATGCGCTCCGAGAGCTCGGCGAAGAGGTCCCAGAGGTTCCGCCCCGCGCGTTCGTCGAGGCTCGCCGTGGGCTCGTCGAGCAGCAGCAGCATGGGCTCTCGGGCCAGGGCCCGGGCGATCAGCACCCGCTGCAGCTGACCGCCCGACAGCGCACCGATGGGCCGGCGCGCCAGGTGGGCGATGTCCAGGCGCTCGAGCAGGTCGGTGGCCCGCCGGCGCTCGACCTCGCCCCCTCCGCCGAAGCCCTTCACCAGGGGCGCGCGTCCCATCAACACGACGTCGAGCACCCGGATCGGGAAGTCCCGGTCGAACAGCGCCTGCTGGGGCACGTAGCCGATCCAGGGGCGCGCCTCCCGGGGCGGTCGGCCGAAGATCTCGATGCTCCCCCCGTCGACCGGCAGCAGGCCCAGGATCGCCTTCAACAGCGTGGTCTTGCCGCAGCCGTTCGGACCCAGCAGCGCCAGGTAGTCGTGCTCCTCGACCACCAGGTCCGCGCCGTCCAGCAGGCATTCCCCGGCCCGGGAGAGCGTCACGTTCTCGAGCCGCACGGCGGGCGCGCTCACGGAACCGAGTGCTCCGCCAGCAGGCGGCCCGCCCGGGCCATGTTGGCGAACCAGTCCTCGGCCAGCGGGTCGAGGACGATCGGTCGGGCCCCGATCTCCTCGGCCAGGAGCCGGGCCGCCCGTGGGTCGAACTGGGGTTGGACGAAGATCGCGCGCACACCCGCCTCCCGCGCCGCCGACGCCAGCTCCGCGGTGCGGTGGGCCGTGGGCGTCTTGTGGTCTTGCTCCACGGCCACCTGGAGGAGGCCGTAGGCCTCGGCAAAGTAGCCCCATCCGGGGTGGAAGACGAAGAACCGCGCGCCGCGGCTGCCCGCCAGGGTTCGCCGCAGCTCCCGGTCGAGTGTGTCGATGTCCGCGAGCAGGGCGGCGAGGTTCGCCTGGAACTCGTCCCGGTGCTCGGGGAAGCGCTCGACCAGCGCCCGGGCGATCGAGCGGGCCATGGCGCGCGCGGGACCGGGAGCGAGCCAGTAGTGCGGATCGCCCGCGCGCAGGGCCGTTCCCGCCGCGCCGTCGGCCACCGGCAGCTCCGGGTGCTCGTCCAGCAGCTGCGCGAGGTGCGCCTGCTCGAACGGGAAGTCCGGGTGGCCCACCTTCACGTAGAGCGCGGCCTCCTGGAGGGCGCGCAGCTGTCCCAGGGTGGGCTCGAAGAGCACGGGGTTCGCCCCGGGCGGCACCATCACCTCGACGTCGACCCGGTCGCCGGCCAGGCGCCGGACGAAGGAGCGCTGGGGCGCCACCGAGACCAGGACCAGGGGACGCGCAGCGCCGGCGCTCCGCTCGCCGCCGCATCCGCCGGTCGGCAGCACACACAGCAGCATCGCCGCGACCCACAGCGGGGTCGCCGCGCAGCGAGAGGTCGATCGGGGCATGCTCGAGGGGCCTCAGGGTCGCAGGCTGTAGGCCGGCGGACCCTCGCTCGCCTGCAGCGCCAGCTGCGGGGTCACTTCGTCCAGCCAGGCGCACGCCGCCGGTCGGGTCTCGCGCGGGTCGATCAGGTCGTGGACTCCGAACTCCTCGGCGCGGGGGAAGGCGGACTGGGCGGACGCCATCTCGTCCTCCAGCTCGCGCCGGCGGGCCTCCGGGTCGGCGGCCGCCTCGATCTCCTTGCGGAAGGCCAGGGCGACGCCGCTCTCGACGGGCAGGGCGCCGCTCTGGGCCGAGGGCCAGGCCACCACCGTGCTGTCGCGACCGAGGTGGATGCCCTGGGCCACTCCGAAGGAGCGCCGGAGCAGCACCGCGAACCAGGGCACCCGGGTCTGGAGCACCGCGAACATGGCCTCCATGCCGTGGCGGATGGTGGCGGCCTTCTCGGCGTCCGGGCCGATGGCGAAGCCCGGCTCGTCGACGAAGCTCAGCACCGGCAGGTGGAAGAGGTCGCACAGCTCGACGAAGCGGCGGATCTTGCGCGCGCCGTCCGCGGTCATGCTGCCCCCGTGGTGGATCGGATCGTTGGCGACCACGCCTACCGGGCGACCGGCGAGCCTCGCCAGCCCCGTCACCTGGCTCCGTCCGTGGAGCGCGCCCATCTCGAAGAACGAAGCGCGGTCGACCACGCACTCGATCACCCGCCGGACCTTGTAGGCCCGTCGCGGGTTGCGGGGCACCACCTCGAGCAGCTCTTCTTCGGCCCGGCTCGCCGGGTCGTCGACGTCGAACTCCGGCGGCGCCTCCCAGGCGTGGGAGGGGAGGTAGGAGAGGAAGCGGCGGATCTGCCGCATGACGTCGGTCTCGTCGTCGGCGACGTTGTCCACCACTCCGCTGCGGGCGTGGACCGCGGCGCCTCCCAGCTCGTCCTTGGAGAGGTCGAGACCCAGCGCGCGCTGGACGAGCACCGGGCCGCCGGTCAACACCTGGGAGGTGTGCTTCGTCATCACCGAGAAGTGGGCGGCCACCAGGCGACCGGCCGGAAAGCCCGCGACCGGCCCCAGCGCGGCGCACACCACCGGCACGCTGCGCAGGGCCTCCAGGCACAACAGGTTCAGCGAAGGTGGCGCCGTCATGTCGTAGCCCGAGCGGCCCCGGGTCGAGCCGGCCCCGGTGATCGAGGCCCCGCCCGCTTCGAGCAGACGCACCAGGGGCAGGCGGCGGCGCACGGCCAGCTCGTCGGCGTAGAGCCCCTTCTTGAGACCGACCGGCGAGTAGGCGGCGCCGCGCAGGGTGAAGTCGTCGCCGGCCACCACGATGCGGCGACCGTCGACCCGCGCGGTGCCCACCACCGTGTTGGCGGGCGTGAAGCTCCGGAGGGCGCCGTCCTCGTCCAGCTCGGACTCGCCGGCGATGGGGCCGTGCTCGTGGAAGCTGTCGCGGTCGACCAGGGCGTCGATGCGCTCGCGGACCGTCCCGCGCCCGCGTTCGTGCTGACGCCGCACGGCCTCTTCGCCGCCGTGTCGGCGGGCGCTCGCCCGGCGCCGTTCGATGCCGTCGGTCTCGGGCTTCCAGGACATGGCGGCGACTCTATCACAGGGTCTGCCGGGCCCCGGCGGGCCCGATCAGGGCTCCCGGGCCGCCCTCGCCAGGCCGCGGTCGGGCCAGTCGATGGTCATGCCGACCGCGCCGCAACGGAAGACCTGCTCCATGGCGTCGTCGTCGCCGACGCCCCAGGCGCGGGTCTCCAGCCCTCGACTGCGCGCGAAGCGGACGAGCTCGACGGACAGGTCCGCCGCCCGCACGCCCACCTGGTCGAAGCCCGCGGCCCGGGCCGACTCGATCCAGTAGTGCTGCACCTCGGCGAGCGGGCGATCCACGAGCTCGAGGCGGAACTCGGCGCTGCGCAGGGCGTCTTCGGCGTCGCGCAGCAGGAAGCAGATGGGGAGGTCGGGCTCCATGTCGCGCACCTGCTCCAGGGGCTTCATGGAGAACGAGCTGATCGTCACCGAGTCCAGCAGCGCGCGGCCCTCGAGCTCCTGGAGCAGCCGCACCGGCAGCAGGTCGTCCCAGCTCTTGATCTCGACGTGGTAGTGGAAGGCGGCTTCGAAGCGGTCGAGCAGCTCGCCGAGGGTGGCGATGCCGGTTCCCGCGTAGCGCCGGTCGGCCTCCGGGTGCCGGCGGTCGAACCAGCTGCCGATGTCCGCGCGTCGCAGGCTGCCGGCGGTGTGGTCGCGGACGCGCCCGTGCAGGTTCGTCTTGCGCTCGAGCCGGTCGTCGTGGAAGACGACGATCTCGAGATCGCTGGAGAACCGGACGTCGAGCTCGACCTCCGTTGCGCCCAGCTCCGCCGCCTTCTCGAAGGCGGGGAGGGTGTTCTCCGGTGCGTAGCCCGAAGCGCCCCGGTGGGCGATCACGCGGAATGCGCCAGCCATCGGGCGCCGGAGGCTATCACAGGGCGGGGCCCTGCGAGCTCAGTGGAGCGCCGAGAGGATCTTGCCGTCGCACTGGGGGAAGAGGCCGGGGAAGCGCGCCGGGTCGGCCCCGGACAGCTCGGCGGGGACGTTGCCCACGAGCCGGTCCCAGCGCGCCTCGTCCAGGGACTCGATCGCCCGGGCGAAGCGTTCGGCGTCCGGGTCCGCGGAGAGGTACGCGCGGTAGAGACGCACCACCGACTTCAGCATGCCGAGGTAGGGCCGGAGCTGGGTCGTGGTCGAGGCCGACTCGCTGTCGATCCAGGCGATGGGAACGGGCTCGATCGAGTGGGTGCGCGTGCGTTCGGCGCGCAGGAGCAGCTCGATGTCGAAGGCGAACCCCTTCTCCAGCGACCCCGAGACCAGGGTCGGCACGCGATCGGCCCGAAACGCCTTGAACCCGCACTGGGTGTCCAGCAGGTAGCGCAGGTCGGGCAGCAGGCGCTTCCAGAGATAGATGAACATCAGGCCGCGGTCGCTGCGCGCTCCGGACTTCACCGAGAACGAGCAACGCTCGCGCCGCGACCCCACCGCGACGTCCAGGCCGCGCCGCCAGACGGGCTCGAGCAGCAGTCCCAGCTGCCCGAGGTGGGTGGAGAGGTCGGCGTCGGTGTAGGCGATGACGTGGCGCGGGCGCGGCTCCTGGGCGGCCGTCCACATGCCGTACTCCACCGCGCCGCCCTTGCGGCTGTCGTCCACGTCGCGAAGGCCGGCCGCCACCGGCAGGTGCTCCGCGATGGCGTCCCTCAGGAAGAGGACGCGCGCCGGGGCTCCGGGATGGAGCCTGGCCAGGCGCTCCTCGGCCAGCCGTCCGCTCGCGTGGGGGCAGCCGTCGTCGACCAGGAGCAGGTCGTAGCCGAGCCCCGGTGCGTCGCGAAACAGCCAGTCGAGCTGCGCCAGCTTGCGGCCGATGAAGTCCTCGCCGACGGGGTCCTCCTCGGGGTGGAGCATGCGCCGGTGCTCGCCGTACAAGGGCACCACGATCGACACGTGACCGGGCCGGGTCTCGCGAAGAAGGATCTGGCGCGAGCGAGCCAGCTTGACGGCGAGCTGGGCCTCGAGCGGCCAGCGGTCGCGCCCGCTGGCCAGCACGTCCTCGAGGCTCGCCAGCATGCCCGGTCCGTCGGCTCTCTCGAGCAGCGCGTCGGCCGCTTCCAGGATGTGCGCGCCGTCGCACGGGCCGGCCGTCTCGCGCCCACGGAGCCCGAAGTCCAGCAAACGCGCGCCCCCGCCCCAGGGCCCGGTCTGCGTCCGCGTGTCGTTCGTCGCCGCCGTCACCGTTGCTCCCCCTTGCCCGCTGCGTCTTCATGGGTTCGACGTATCAACATCCGTGCCAACCCGAACCCATGCGTGCGCGCCCGGGAGCGCGGCCGCGGGCTCTGGCTGCCCATCGCCTGGGCGCGGGGCCCAAGGATCGGGCGGGAGGGGAGGCTTCGCGGGCGGGTGCGGCGCGGTCAGGCGGCCGCGGTCTGGTCGCCGTCGAGCCGCCGGACGTGGACGGACACGGAGAGCTGCTGGTCCGCCTCTCCGACGAAGATGCCGCGGAGAGGCTGGACGTCGAAGTAGTCGCGACCCACCGCCGTGCGCACGTACTGCCAGTCGACGAGTCGGTCGTTGGTGGGGTCCATGCCGACCCAGCCAAGCTCCGGATGCCACGCCTGGATCCACGCGTGGCTCGCCGCGGAGCCGCGCAGGTGCTCCGCCGACGGGTCGTCATGGGACGGGTCGTAGAGGTAGCCGCTGGCGTAGCGCGCCGGGACGCCGGCCCGGCGCAGGACACCGATGGCCGCGTGGGCGAAGTCCTGGCACACGCCTCCCGACTCGGCGAAGACCTCGGCCGGGCTCGAGTGGACGTGGGTCACGTCGGGGTCGTAGCGGAAGCGCCGGCGGAACTCGCTCCCCAGAGCCAGCAGGCCGTCCAGGAAGGCGTCCGACCCGGCGTCCAGGGAGACCCGGGCCGGGATGCTCCCGTACTCGTCGAGCTCGGGGACACCGGGAGACCACGCCGAGAACTCGGCGAAGCGATCCAACGTCGAACGGCGATCCGGCACCAGCTCGTCGCCGCAGGCCACGGCGTCGCGGGTCTCGACCACCGACTCCACCGCCACGGAGAGTCTCTCGTGGGGC
The DNA here is from genome assembly GCA_050618075.1 of Myxococcota bacterium. GTDB lineage: Bacteria > Myxococcota_A > UBA9160 > UBA9160 > UBA4427 > JBNLVL01. The sequence goes on along the minus strand of JBNLVL010000035.1, from coordinate 7,403 downwards.
TCCAGGATGTCGAAGTGCTGGACGCGGTTGCCGAAGTAGTCGAGGTGCTCGACCACCCGCACCTCGGGCGCGACCACGGTCTTGGTGGTGATCACCCGCTGGAGCGCGGTGTCGACCGGGGTCTTGCGCAGCTCCGTGTGCGCCTCGACCACCGGGCGTCCATAGTCGATCCGGGTCTCGTGGCGCACCACCAGCCAGGTCCTGCGGCCGCTCCACTGGTCGCTCACTGCTGCACCCGTCCCTGCATGGAGTGACCCTCGCGCACGGGGATCATGCGCCGGAAGAAGGCGGTGTCGACGGATTCGGCCAGCTGGTCGCAGCGCGCCCCGAGCTGCGCGAGCTCGAGCGCGAGCTGGTCCCGCTCCACCATGGCGCGCGGGTCGATGTGGCGGATCCCGGCCAGCAGCTCGTCGACGAGAGCGTGGCTGGGTCGGCGCTGGAGGTCGCCTTCGGCGATGGCGTTCATCGACTCCCGCACGCGCAGCAGGCAGTGGTGGAGGGAGCGCGGAAACGCCGGGTTCTGGAGCAGGAACTCCAGCACGCGATGGGGGAGGATGCGGGCGTCGTGGAAGCGGCGGTAGGCCTCGTAGCCCGAGACCGAGCGCAGCAGCGCCTGCCACTGCTGGTAGTCGACGGGGGTGCCGGCCTCGAGCGGCGTCAGCGAGAGCACCTTCGCCTTGATCTCGGTGATGCGACACATCATGCGGGCGCGCTCGAGGTACTTCCCGAGGCACAGGAAGCTCCACTCCGGTCCGCGCAGCAGCGTGCTGTCCGCGATGCCGTGGAACCCGTCGCAGAAGCTCTCGACCTGCCGGTTGAACTCCGAGCGGCCGCGCCGGCGCACGGCGGCGAAGTCGAGATCCCGCAGCCACAGGTAGAACCCGTTCAGGTGCAGCCACATCTCCTCGCTGAGATGGTCCCGCTTGGTCCGGCCCTGCTCCCGCGCCCGCCGGATGCACGCGAGGACCGACGACTCGTCGTCCGGGGAGAAGACCAGCGCCGCGTACACCGCCGCTTCCCCGCCGCCCCGCAGATCGAGATCGAAGGCGTCGGTGATCGGGAGCCAGCTGTCCTCCCGCGCGACGCCCCGGTTCTGGAGGTTCATCTTGTGGTGGACCTCGAGGATGCGCGCGACGTTCGCCGCGCGCTCGATGTCGCGACCCATGGCGAACAGGCCCTGGGCGATGCGGCTAAGCACGGGGCGCCTCCGGACGCAGGACCCAGGTGTCCTTGCTGCCGCCTCCCTGGGAGGAGTTGACCACGAGGCTTCCCCTGGGCAGGGCGACCCGGGTGAGGCCGCCCGGGAGCACCTCGATGCGCCCGTCCGCGCTCATGGTGGCGAAGGGGCGCAGGTCGACGTGTCGGGGAGCCAGCCGCGGCGCCCCGTCCTCCTCCACCCAGGTGGGCAGGGTCGACAGCTTCTGCACGGGCTGGGCGATGTAGTGCTCCGGATGCTCGCGCAGCGCCCGGCGATGGCGCTCGATCTCTTCGGCCGAGGCCGCGGGTCCGATCAGCAGGCCGTAGCCGCCGGATCCGTCGGTGGGCTTCACGACCAGCTCCGGGAGCCGGTCGAGCACGAGCTCGAGGTCTTCCTCCCGCCGGCACAGGTAGGTCGGGACCTGGGGGAGCAGCGGCTCCTCGCCCAGGTAGAAGCGGATCACGTCGGGGATGTAGGCGTACATCGCCTTGTCGTCGGCGACGCCGGTCCCGGGCGCGTTGGCGAGCGCGACGTTCCCCGCGCGGTAGGCGTGCATCAGGCCGCCGACGCCCAGGAGCGAGTCGGGGCGGAAGGCCAGGGGATCGACGAAGTCGTCGTCCACCCGCCGGTACAGGACGTCCACCTTCTGGAGACCCGAGGTCGTCCGCATGTAGAGCACGTCCTGGTCGACCAGCAGGTCCTGGCCCTCCACCAGCTCGACGCCCATCTGGGTCGCCAGGAAGCTGTGCTCGAAGTAGGCGGAGTTGTGGACGCCGGGCGTGAGTACGGCCACGCAGGGATCCGGAGCGGCGGACAGCGAGGACAGCGCCTCGAGCAGCATGCGCGGGTAGTGGTCGACCTCGCGCACCGAGTAGCCTTCCAGCAGGTCCGGCAGCACCCGGCTCGAGATGCTGCGGTTCTCGAGGACGTAGGACACCCCGGACGGGACCCGCAGGTTGTCCTCCAGAACCCGGAAGGTGCCCTTCTCGTCCTGGATGAGGTCGATGCCGGCGACGTGGACGAAGACGCCGCCCGGCGGCGCGATGGAGGTCATCTCGCGGCAGAAGTAGCGGGAGGTCACCACCAGGTCCGTGGGGACCACGCCGTCGACCAGGATCCGCTGCTCGCGGTACAGGTCGGCGAGGAAGAGGTTGAGTGCCCGCAGCCGCTGCTCGACGCCGCGCTCGAGGGCGCGCCACTCCGCCGCCTGGATCAGCCTGGGGAGCAGGTCCAGCGGGAAGATCTTCTCGGTGCCCCGGTCGTCGGAGTAGACCGTGAAGGTGATGCCCTGGTTCAGCAGGGAGATCTCGGCGCTGCGCTGGAGGTCCTCCAGCCCCGCCGCCCCGACCTTCTCCAGGGAGTCGACGATCGCCCCGTGCTGGCTGCGGATGCCTCCGGCCGTGTCGACGTAGCCGTCGAAGCCGGCGGCGTCGAATCCGTAGTCTGCGAAGAGGCTCGTCATGGGAGATCCCCGCCCGCGGCCCCCGGCCGCCTGAACCGAACCCGGATGGAGGAGCAAGATCGGTGCCGGCCTCTCGGCCAATCGGGGCCGAGCCAGGGCCGGATCGGGGCCGGATCGGGACCGTGTGGGCTGGCGTCTGCGCAGTCCGTGAGCACCGGGCTGCCCGTTCGCCGGGCAGCGGGGCGGCCGGCCGGCCGCCCGCGGGTGTGATACCGATGGGTCATGGACATCGGCATGAACCTCCCGGTGATGGTGCCGGGCCTCGACCGGGACCGGATCCTCGAGTGGAGCCGGCGCATCGACCGCGGCCCCTTCTCCCACATCGCCTCGGGCGAGCGCATCACGTTTCCCAACCCCGAGATCCTGGTGGCGCTGTCGGCGGCGGCCGCCGTCAGCGAGCGCGCGCGCATCTTCCTGAACGTGCTCGTCCTGCCCATGCACGGGGCCGCCCTGGCGGCCAAGCGGGTGGCCACCCTGGACGTCCTCTCGGGCGGCCGGGTGGTCCTGGGGGTCGGGGCCGGAGCCCGGGAGGAGGACTACCGGGCGGCCGACGCGCCGTTCGGGACCCGGCGGCTGGCCCGGATGGGCGAGCAGGTGGCGCTCATGCGGCGGGCCTGGGCGGGGGAGAAGGTGGTCGAGGGGGCGCTGCGGCCCGTGGAGCCCCTGCCGGTGCAGAGCGGGGGGCCGCCGGTGCTGGCGGGCTCGCTCTCGCCCCGCGCCATCCGCAAGGTGGCCCCCTGGGCCGACGGCCTCTGCGGCTTCAGCTTCGGCCCGTCGGTCGACGAGGTGGCGGCGAGCTTCGAGTCCGCCCGGGTGGCCTGGCGGGAGGCCGGACGCGAGCGGCCGCCGCGGCTGGTGACGAGCTGCTGGTTCGCCCTGGGAGAGGACGCCCGCGCCCAGCTCGACACATACCTCGCGCGCTACCTGAACTTCATGGGGGAGGAGGTGGCGAGCCGGCTCGCTCCCCAGGTCACCCTGGACTCTCCGGCGAAGCTGCGCGACGCGGTCCGGCGGATCGAGGACTGCGGCGCCGACGAGGTCTCCCTGGTGCCCACGACCCTCGACCCCGACGAGATCGACCGCGTGCAGGACGCCCTCGGCTAGGCGGTCCGGCTCGGGCTCCGGGAGCGCGGTCAGGGCATGTACGCCCCGCCGTTGGCGTGGAGCACCTGCCCGGTGAGGTAGCGGCTCGCGTCCGAGGCCAGGTAGAGCACCGCGTGGGCGACGTCCTCGGGGGTGCCCAGGCGGGGCAGGGCGTTGCCCCGCCGTACGCGTTCCCGGGTCTTCTCCATCGCCTCTTCGTCGATGCTGCCGTCGGCGTGGCGGACCCGCCGGTAGGTCATGCCGCCCTCGATGTAGCCCGGCGCGATGGCGTTGACCCGCACCCCGGAGCGCCCGACCTCGGCCGCCAGGACCCGGGTGAGCGCCACCACCCCGGCCTTGGAGATGGAGTAGGTCGAGAGCTCGGAGACCGGCGTGAAGGCTCCGCTCGAGGCCATGTTGACGATGCTGCCGCGACCGCGCGCGCTCATGGCCCGGGCGGCCGCCTGACACCCGAAGTAGACCCCCTTCACGTTGACCGAGAGCACCCAGTCGAGGTCGGCTTCGGTGGTGTCGACGACCAGCGAGTCGTGGATCACGCCGGCGAGGTTCGCCATGACGTCGACTCCGCCCCGGGCTTCGGCGCGCGCCACCAGGGCGTCGACCTCGCCGGGCTCGGTGACGTCGCAGCGCGCCCACTCGACCTCGGCGCCGGCCTCGAGGAGCTCGGCGGCCAGGCTCTCGAGCACCCCTTCCTTGAGGTCTCCCAGGATGACGGCGGCCCCGGCGGCCGACAGCAGGCGTGCGCTGGCCTGGCCCATTCCGCTGGCGGCGCCGGTGATGACGGCGGTGCGGCCGCCGAGGTCGTAGGCCTCGAGTCCGGGGTTCACGCGCAGGTCCTCCCGCCAGGGTTATGCTGGCGCTCGGAGGACAGTGCCATGGAGATCGCCGACAAGCACGTGGTGGTGACCGGAGGGGGCGGGGGCATCGGGCGGGCCCTGTGCCGGCGCTTCGCGGCCGCCGGAGCGCGGGCCCTGGTCGTGGCCGACGTCGACGCCGAGGCGACCCAGGCGGTCGCCCGGGAGGTGGGGGGGCTCGCGGTCCCCACCGACGTGTCCGACGAGGCCGCCGTGCGCGCCCTCGTCGCCGACGCCCGGGACGCCCACGGCCCGATCGACCTGTTCTGCTCCAACGCCGGCATCCTCGTGGTCGGCGGCGAGGAGGTGCCGAACCGCGACTGGCAGCGCATCTGGGAGATCAACGTGATGGCCCACGTGTATGCCGCGCGCGCGGTGCTGCCGTCGATGCTCGAGCGTGGCTCGGGCTACCTGCTCAACACCGCCTCCGCCGCCGGGCTCCTCAGCCAGATCGGCTCGGCGCCGTACTCGGTCACCAAGCACGCCGCCGTGGGCTACGCGGAGTACCTGGCCATCGAGTACGGAGGCCGCGGCATCGGCGTCTCGGTGCTCTGCCCCCAGGCCGTGCGCACCGGCATGACCGCCGGCACCGAGGAGGGCGGCGTGGCCGGGGTGGACGGCATGATGGAGCCCGAGGCCGTGGCCGACGCGGTGGTCGAGGGGCTGGCCGCCGAGCGCTTCTGGATCCTGCCCCACCCGAGCGTGCACGAGTACGTGCAGCGCAAGGCCAGCGACGTCGACCGCTGGCTCGACGGCATGCGTCGCCTGAAGGAGCGCTACGGCGTCTAGATCGAGCTGTGTCGCAAAGATGGAGACACCTCGCAGTCGGCAGAAAAGAGGGTCACGGCCATCCGGGATGGCCGCTTCGCTTCGCCGGCGGCCCTCCGTTGCCCCGACCGGGGGAAGGGTTGCGACTCCGTCTCCCTCCGCTTCATCGTTGCCGAGGCTGGCGGCCACGGGGAACAAGACGCTCAGCTCGTCCACACGCTGGCCGCCTCGCGTTGCAGCAGCGATTCGGGTGGGAGAGCACCTTTCTCGTGACGGCGGTCGCTCCGCTGCCAACCCTTCCCCCGGTCTCGTACTGGGCAGCCAACGGCCTCGTCCGGAATTCCGAGGAGTGCGAACCAGGGTCGTTGGCGACCCCGACACGCCACGAGAAGGTCAGGAGGAGCGAAGCGGCCATCCCGGATGGCCGTGGCCCTCTTCTCTGCCGGCCGAGAGGTATCGACACCTTCGAGTCGCAGCGCACTCTCGAGCCCGGGTTGAGAGCCGGGGAGGCGCGCTGTACGCTGCGGCCCCCGCAAGGCCCGGAAGAGAGGTGTCCCCATGAGTGCCCGTCCCGCCCCCCTGGCCGGTGTTCGCGTCATCGAGAGCTCGCTGCTCGGTCCGGCCGCCATCACCACCCACCTCGCCGATCTCGGCGCCGAGGTCATCAAGGTCGAGTCGCCGGCCGGGGACTACGTCCGGGAGATGACCTGGCCGATCATCGAGGGCGTCTCGCTCCTGCACTACCACGTCAACCGCGGCAAGCAGAGCCTGACCCTCGACCTCAAGAAGCCCGAGGCGGTGGAGATCTACAAGGACCTCGTGAAGGACGCCGACGTGGTGGTCGAGGCCATGCGCCCTGGGTCGCTGGCGCGCCGGGGGCTCGGCTACGACGACCTGAAGGCGATCAACCCGAAGATCGTCTTCTGCAACATCTCGGGCTACGGCATGACCGGCCCCTACCAGAACCTCCCCGCCCACGGCATCGCCTTCGACACCTGGGCCGGCATCATCAATCCCGCCTACGACGAAGAGGGCTTCTGCTACATCCCCGAGCACGCCTCCATCGGCATCCACGCGGGGCCGGTGATGGGCGCCCTGGGCATCCTGGCCGCCGTCATCCGTGCCCGGGCCACCGGCGAGGGCTCGTTCTGCGAGATCGGGCAGTCCGACGCCGCGGCCTACATGGACTGGTACCGCTCGGAGTCCTGGATGGCCTACGACCGCCCCGAGGACGTGGTCACCGGCAACAAGGCGGACGACTACGAGCGGCGGGCCGTGGGCACGGCGGGCATGAAGGAAGGCGTCCGCTACCAGATCTACGAGTCCTCCGACGGCCACGTGATGCTGATGTGTTCGGAGCAGGCGTTCTGGAAGAACTTCTGCGAGTGCGTGGGGCGGATGGACCTGTTCGAACGCTGGCCCGGCTCGAAGTACGCCGACCACGCCCGGGGCAACCGCGAGCTCCAGCGGGAGCTGCGAGCGATCTTCACCACGAAGTCCTCCGAGGAGTGGCTCTCGCTCGGCAACGAGAAGAACTTCCCGGTCGCGCCGGTGAACACGCCGAAGACGCTGGCCGACGATCCGCAGTTCAAGGCGCGCTTCCCGCTGCTTCCCCACGAGCAGCACGGGGCGGACATGCTTCCCTTCCCGATGAAGTTCGTCGACGAGACCCTGCCCGCACCGAGCAAGGCACCCACCGTCGGCGAGCACAACGACGCGGTCCTCGAGCAGGTCCTGGGCTACGACGCCGCAAGGATCCGAAAGCTCCGCGACGACGGCGCCCTCGGCTGACCCCCCCCACCCACGACCGGCGACGCCCCGCTCCGCTTCGCCTGCGTGGCTCCGTCGCGCGCCGGGCCTGGGCGGGGCCTTCGTTCCATGCCTTCCATGAGGGAGCCAGTCGTGTCAAGCGGGACCCGCGGGATCGTTCCGCCAGGCTTCCATTCGCACTCGAGGTGCACGGTGGGGTCCTGTCTCGGGAGCTGCCGTCTGGATCTCACTGGCGGCCTCGAGGGCA
>JBNLVL010000034.1:0-352062 GCA_050618075.1 Myxococcota bacterium | reverse complement strand
GGGGCTCTCGGGACGCGCTGCGGGGGGCGCCCGGGCGCCCCCCGCAGCGCAGTGCCCGTCCTAGAAGCTCGCGCGCATGCCGACGCGGACGTTCCGCCCGGGCAGCAGCACCTCGTCCTTGTTGAAGGCCACGTGGTTGCGGCCGCGGACGTCGTTCAGGTTCTGGCCTGCTACGAAGAGCTCCACCGGGACGCGATCGTCGAGCAGGCTGAGGCGGACCGCCGCCGAGGCCTCGATCATCGTGAAGTCCTGGGTCTTGTCCTCGAAGGCGGCGGTGTCGTCCTGCTTCTCGGTGCGGGTGAAGCCGACCCGGGCGCGCACCCACTCCCCCCGGTAGAAGGCTCCGCCGCCCCAGCGGATGGGCGTGATGCGCGGCACGTTCTTGTTCGGCTTGGAGTCGTCGAAGCGGGCGCGCACGAAGTCGAAGCGTCCATCGACGCCGAAGGTGCCCCAGAGCGCATCGAAGAGGTCGGCCTCCGCAGAGATCTCCGTTCCGTAGAAGACGGCGTCGCGGGAGTCGTAGAAGAGCTCGTCGAGGGCCTCGTCGTCGCCGGCCGCGACCACGTTCCCCTCCTCGTCGAGGAAGCGGCCGGTCATCATCCCGTAGATGAAGTCGTCGTAGTACGTGTAGAACGCAGCGCCGTGGAAGCGGACGCGACCGTAGTCCGCGTCGACGCGCAGATCGACGGAGTACGAGGTCTCCTCGTCGAAGTCGGGGTCGCCGACCTCGAAGGTCCCGGTGGCTTCGTGGGGGCCGCGCGCGAACAGCTCGACCTCGGCCGGCGCGCGCTGGCTGGCGCTGCCGGTGAGGCCCAGGGTCCAGCTCTCACAGGGCTCGAGGATCAGTCCGGCCGAGCCGCTCACGGGAACGAAGTTCCGGTCGCGATCGCGGGTCTTTCCAAAGGGGGTGCCCTCCACCCGGGTGCTCTCCACGCGCAGGCCGAACTCGCCGTTGAGCCGATCGACGATGGGCCGTTCCTCGAAGAAGTAGGCGGCCACGGTGCGGGTCTCGGTGTCCGAGATGAACTCGGCCGCCTCGCCGCCGGCCTTGAAGTCGCGCGAGCGGCCCTGGAGTCCGACGGCGCCCACGAAGCCCCACAAGGGCTCGTGGAGCACCTCGAGCCGTCCGTCGAACTCGTCGTTGTCGAAGGTCTGGCCGACCTCGTCCTCCGCCACCTCGTCGTGGGTGTAGTCGGTGTACGCTCCCCGGATGCGCACGCTGCGGATGCCGGGAAGCGGCGCGTTCAGGTCGCCGTCGAAGCGGTAGCGGTCCGTCTTCATCTCGATCTTGACGTCCTCGCCCTCCTCCGGAATGCCGTAGTCGTTCTCGAAGCGCGAGTACGCGAAGCCCAGGCGGCCGCCGTCGTGCAGGTAGGCTCCACCCGCGGAGATGGCCGTGGGGTCGGCGAAGCTGCCGTTCTGGGTGTCCGGGGAGCCGTTGTTGGGGATGTCGTAGTCGTCGGAGCGCCGGAGCAGTCCGTCGACGTGCCAGGCGAAGTCGCCGAGCTCGTTCGGCAGCGGGCCGAGTCCCCCGTCGAGCACGAAGGCTGCGGCGCGCTGGTTGGACACCGTGTCGATGGCTCCGAAGATCTCCCCCGAGACCCAGTCCTGGGTCCGCCAGGGCACGCGGTTCGTGATGGTGTTCACGACGCCGGCCGACGCTCCGCCGCCGTAGCGAAGCGTGGCGGGGCCGCGGACCACCTCGATGCCCTGTGCGGTGAGCGGGTTGATCGGCACGCCGTGGTCCGGGCTCTCCCGCGACACGTCTCCGGTGGCGAGCCCGTCCTCGAGCACTCCCGTGCGGAAGGCGTCCTGGCCGCGGATGACGGGACGGCTCGCGCCGCTGGCGAAGCCCGTCGTGGCGATTCCCGGTCGATTCGAGAGCGTTTCGCCCAGGGTGTGGCCGAGGTTCTCGAGGATGTCGTCCCGGTCGAGTCGGTCCACCGGCAGGGCGACCTCGTCGTGGGCGTGCTCGAGGGGTGAGTAGGTGACGATGATGGTCTCGGTGTCTTCGTGCTCGTCGTGGGCGTGCTCGTGGGCGTGCTCGTCGTCCGCGGCCCAGGCGTGGGCAGGGAGGCAGGCGAGGCCGAGCGCAGCGCAGAGGGCGCCGGCGCACGTTCGTGCGGTTCTTCGCATGACGGATTCCTCACAAGGCCGCGGGAGGTCCAACGCAGACGTCCGCAGGCTCGATTCGATTCGCGTTCGGAGCGCTTCGCACCTCGACCGACGGGGCCGGGGAGCGAAGCAGGAGCTCAGAGGAAATCGCGAGAGGTGGGGGGAGCGCGGGCCGGGCACAGCCCCGGGACGGGCGCCGAGCGAAGCTCGGAACGGGAGCGGACCGCGAGGCGCCGGCCGCCGGCCGTCGGGCCGCCGCCCGCGGGCGCAAAGGGCTGGGTGAAGACCTTGGCGCCGACCCGGCAGAACGCGCAGGACCCGGAGTCCCGGGACGCGCCCGCGCAAGGCGCGGGGGAGTCGGCGGCGCTCTCCAACCGGGGCGTGTCGGGGCCCGTGATCGGGCCGTGGGCGTGCCCCAGCGAGGCCGGCGCCGCCAGCACGAACGCGACGAGCAGGGCTGCGAGACCCAGGGGCCGTGAGAGAGCGGGATTCACGGGCCCGATCGATAGCAGACCTCTCGGAGTCGGCCACAACCGGACGGCGCCTCTTCCCAGGGGGGAAGCCCCAGGAGGCCCCGGGATGGCGGTCGTGATACGTTCGCGGGCGATGACGCCCAAGGCCAAGCTCTTCTGGCTGATGCTCCTGATCTCGCTTCCGCTGGATCAGCTCACGAAGCAGTGGATCATCCGGAACTTCCACTACGGCGAGGTCCAGGAGGTGATTCCCGGGATCTTCGACCTCACCTACGTCCGCAATCCGGGCGGCGCGTTCAGCTTCTTCGCGAGCGGGCCCTTCGAGCAGCGGATGGCCTTCTTCATCGGAACCACGGCCGTCGCCGTCGTGCTGCTGGCGTTCTTCTACCGGAAGCTCGAGCCCCAGGCGAAGCTCTCCGCCTTCTCCCTGGGGATGATCCTGGGCGGCGCGCTCGGCAACCTGATCGACCGCCTCGTGTACACCGAGGTGATCGACTTCCTCGACGTCCACCTGTGGTCCGGATACACCTGGCCCACCTTCAACCTGGCCGACTCCTTCATCGTGGTCGGCGTCATCCTGCTGATGGTGGAGACGTTCTTCGCGGAGCAGCCCGGGGGAGAGGGGCCACGAGAGCCCGTCGAGTCCGAGGACGCGAACCCGGCCTGACCGCCGGGCCCGGCCCGCTACGGCGCCGCAGGCGGAACCGTCGGCAGGCAGACTCCCAGCAGCACGTCCGTGTCCGGAACCACCGCGTCGCGCTCGGCGCCGTCGTCGATCCACAGCGCGAGCGCGGCCAGCTCGTCCTCGACGACGGCGCTGTTGCCGATGGGCATCGCGGAGTCCGGGGCGTCCGGCGCGCCGAGGGTGCGCTCCGCGATCTTCTGCCAGAGGAGGCTGGCCCCGGAGTCGCCGGGGACCAGACGCGTGGCCAGCTCCGCGAACGAGGTACCCGCCCGCAGGTCGAGGTCTCCGGAGCGCGCCGTCCCGTGACAGGCGTTGCTGCTGCACTGGTAGGCGGCTTCGTCGAAGATCACGTCCTGGATGGCGTCGTAGGTGCTGGCATAGTCCGGCGAGCCGCAGGTCCCGATGGTGCAGACGTTGGTGCAGCCGTCGTCGTCGACCCGGTTTCCGTCGTCGCACTGCTCGCCGGCCTCCTCGACGCCGTTGCCGCAGATCCGGGCCGGGCAGGCCGCCGGGCGGGAGGCGTCCCGCGCCTTGTAGAGGCCCTTCTCGTTCCGGCGGACCAGGGTCCCGGCATCGGGGTCGAAGGCCGCGCAGAAGCGGTCGTCGTCGCCGAGCACCACGACCCAGACCGGTGACGCGCCCGCCGCCGGCTTGAAGGGCCAGTCCGCGCCCCGGGCCTTGACGACCAGTCGGCCCTTCTCCCAGCGGACCTTGCGGACGCCGCCGCGCGACGCCGTGCGGTCGAGGTAGCGGTAGCCCACGAGATCGCCGTCCCGGCGCTTCTCGGTCCAGCGCGCCGGATCGAGCTCGATGCGCCCGCTCGAATTCTCGACGTCGCCGAAGCCGGCCGCCACGAGGGCGACCTCCTGGCTTCGGGGGTCGAACCCGTCGATGCGGATGCGCGGGTCGCGGGTCTCGAAGACGAAGACGCGATCGCTCTTGCCCCGGTCGGTCCGGACCTTGATGGAGGAGGCTTCGATGGTCCGGTCGGCGGCGAGGGCCGGGGAGACCCAGAGCAGGGCCAGACACAGCGCCGCGACGGCTCTCCACGGCGCCGGGCGGGGCTGCTCCCGGGACGGGCTCTTCCACTCGAGGGGGGTCATCTCGCTGCTCGCCTTCCCGTCCACCCGCGCCTGCGTCCGCCTCCGGTCATCCTCGGGTCCGCTTCCCTCGGATTCGCTTCCCTCGGGATCGAATGCTCTCGGCTCCGTCGGTCCCGGCCGGGGCGCGCGCTCCGACGCCGTCCTTGGGACGGCAGGTCCCGGACGGCGGTTCCCGACTTCGATCCGTGCTAACCACCGCGCGAACGCGCGCGTATCGTGGCGGCTGGCGTGGAGAGCGTCAATGCCGCCGGTGCCCCCAGGGCGAAGGATGGAGAGATCCCGTTGGCCTCGCCGAGCCTCCCCGCCTCGTCGCTTCTCCGGCTGTCGCTGCTCCGGCTGTCGGTGATCGTCGGACTCGCGGCGGGGCTCTCCGCGCCGGCGGACGCCGAGCACCAGTACGTCGGCGCGGGCAAGTGCGGCACCTGCCACAAGAAGGAGCTGATCGGCAATCAGCTCGCGGTCTGGCGGGCCGGTCCCCACGCCCGTGCCTACGAGACCCTCACGAGCGAGCGCTCGGCCTCCCTGGCCGCGGAGCGCGGGCTCGCCGTTCCCGCCCACGAGGCCGCCGAGTGCCTGGAGTGCCACGCCACGTCCCAGGCGGTCCCCGAAGAGCGGCGCGCCTATCCCCTCGAGATCACCGACGGGGTCCAGTGCGAGTCCTGCCACGGACCCGGCCGCGACTACCGCAAGAAGTCCATCATGTCGAACCGGGGCGAGGCGCTCACCAAGGGGCTGTGGGAGGCGGGCAAGGACTCGGGCCTCTGCACCCGCTGCCACAACGACCGGAGCCCCACCTTCGACCCCGAACGCTACGTCCTGCCCGACGGCAGCACCCTCGGCTTCGAGTTCGACCTGGCCAAGCAGCGCATCCTCCACGAGATCCCGCCCGAGGTGAAGGGCAACTACGTGGAGCTGGAGAAGAAGCAGAAGGCCGAGGCGCGCCGGCGCCGGGCCGAGGGGCGCTGAGTCTCAGGAGTCGTCCTCGCCGAACCGCCAGGTGATGGCGAAGGTGGCGGTGTGGACGGTCTCGTCGAGCTTCAACGGGTCGAGGTCGGACTGGTCGTCGAAGTCGTCGAACCGGTATCCCAGGTCGAGCCGCCAGCCCGCGGGCAGCTCGAACCCCACACCGGTGTCGAGGGAGGCGACCATGGAGTCGATCTCCGTGGCCCGGTCGATCCGCCGTCCGGTGCGTCCGTCGAGGTCGCTGTCGTACTCGGCGTCGAACCACAGCACGCTGGTCGAGGCCCGCGCGTCCATCCAATCGGTGAGGCGCGCCCGGGTTCCGACGCTCAGGTGGCGGACGCGACTGTCGAACTCGAGGTCCGAGTCCCGGTAGAACTCGAGGTCCACGGGCCCCAGGTAGCGCGGGAGGGTCGAGCGCAGGTGCGGGAACTGCTGCACGTCGCGGGTCTCGCTCCAGCTGGCGAAGACCGACACGCGCTCGTGGGGCTGGGCGTCGAGGGTCAGGTCGTAGCCCCACTCGAGGCGCTCGAAGCGCTTCGTGCGGCTCTGGGTCTCGCCCTGGATCTCGAAGTCGTCGTTGCGGCCGTCGAGGGCGCGCCCGTGGGCGGACAGCGAGATCGGGATCGGGCCCGGGAAGGTCGCCCAGAGCCGGCCGTCGATGTAGAGCGCCTTGCTCAGGTCGCGCGCGTAGCTGATGTGCGGCGAGCGCTGGGCGCCCATCTCGCCCTCCAGCCGGAGGAAGCGGCGGAAGCGCGCGTTGGTCCGCAGGTAGAACGTGTGGGTCTCGCTCTCGTCGTCCTGGAGGTCGGCGTCCAGGCTCGTGGACGGCGGATCGCCGGTCAGGAGCGTGCGCTTCAGCCAGCGCGAGCGCATGCCCGCGGCGGCCAGGAAGCCGGGCCGCGGTCGCCAGAGCGCCTCCACCCGGGTCGTCGTCTCCCGGCGCCGGCGCACGAAGGGGTCCACCTGTCCGTCGGGCGGCGCGATCGTGTCGAGGTCGTCCCGATCGAAGTCGTTGGTGCGGGACACGACCTTCACGAAGCCGTTCAAGCTGATCGAGTCCGAGATCGGGAGATCCAGGGCGCCGTGGGTGGACCAGGTGGTGGCCTCGGTGGGGTCGACGTCGAGCTGCTGCTGCAGCTGCGACTTGCCTCCCTGCTGGCGAACGTGGGTGAGGAAGGCGCTCCCGTGGATGGAGAACCGGCCGATCTGCCGGGCGATCCGGATCGATCCCGTGAGGCGGTCGGTGTTGGGAACCGCGAAGAGCCCGCGCGCGCGGGTGTCGGCGTCGAAGCCCGTCCCCAGCTCGGGGTCCGTGCCCACCAGCCCCCCGACGGTGCGATCGGGGGCGTTCTCGCGGAAGCTCTCGAAGTCGACGTCGAGGGTCGCGGTGAAGAGCTTCTCGGGCGTCAGCACCACACCGCCGCCCACACCGTGCACCTCCTGGTCGAGGCGACGGCGCTGGGCGCGGAAGCGCGAGCGCTGGAAGCTGCCGTTCTGCCCCAGCTCGCGTTCGTCCAGCAGGTAGCGGTCCTGGCTCCGGCCGTCCCGGTACTGGTAGCGGGTGCGCACCCGGACCTCGTCGAAGCCCTTGTCGGGCGCGCCGAAGTCGCCGGGTCGCAGGGCCAGGGCGGACTCGAAGCCGGTCCGGCGCGTCCACAGCGTGCGGTCCCGGCCCAGCGGGTTGTCGTCCGCCGTGTCGGGGTTGAACTTCACCGCCAGCGCGTCGTCGGCCGTCGGGTAGAACCCCGTCGTGTCGTCGGGAAAGAGCCGCAGCTCGTTCTGGCGATAGCGCCGATAGTCGAACTCGAAGTCGAGCCCGCGCCAGTCGACCTCGAGCAGCGCGTGGTCGTTGTCCCAGCCCGGGCTGGTCCGTTCGAGCCGGAGCAGCGAGGTGCCGTCGTCGCGGTACCAGCCCAGATCGAGGTGGAAGAGGTCCGCAAACCACGCCGGGTCGTCGTTCTTCGTCGCGATGGTGCGGTACTGGTCGAAGTACCCGGTGAGGTCGTCGTCGTCGAAGCGTCCGTCGAGGAAGTACAGGTGGGTGCCGGCGGTCGCCTCGCCCCGGAGCGTGAGCCCGTTCTCGTCGTCCGCGGCGGCGGGCGTCCCGATGCCCGCCGCGCCGACGGTCGTGGCCAGAGCCCATGGGAGGTGGCCACCTCGCATCAGTGCCTCAGGTGCTCGTCGGTGAGCGAGCCGTGGATCGCGCCGTGGCAGTCGGTGCAGCGGTCCAGGAACACGTTGGCTTCCTGCTGGACGATGCGCTCGGGGGGAGGCAGGGGCCGGTCCTGGCTGATGGTCCGGTTGTCCAGGATGCCCGAGCCCGTGGGGTCGTGGTGCCAGGTGTCGTTCAGGGTGTGGCACGACAGGCAGATGGCCGGCTGCACGGTCTCGAGGAGATCGTCGGTGATCGCGCCGTGGGGATCGTGGCAGGTCGAGCAGTCCTCGGCCACCGGCGGGTGCTCGAAGATCCACGGCCCCATGTAGTCCTGGTGGCACTCCCCGCACAGGCGGTTGCGACCGCCCAGAGCCGTCGAGCGGTCTTCGTGGGGGTCATGGCAGGAAGTGCACGCCATGGCCCCTTCACCCACGGGATGGTGCGACGGGAATCGCAGCCGGTTCCCCACGTCCCGATGGCAGCCGATGCACAGCCCCGACGCGTCGTCGAGGTGGGGGAAGGCGGCCTTGGGCAGGCCGCGCAGCTCCTCGGTGCGCAGGTGCTGGCGGGTGCGCAGGTGCGGGTCGTGGCAGTCGGAGCAGAGGAGCCCGGCCCGCGCGTGCTCGCCGGTGGACCAGCCGAAGTGGGTGTCCCGACCCGGCCCGTGGCACGCGAGACAGTCGCTGTTCGATGGGTGGCGGATGTCGAGGACGGCCTCGCTCTCGGCGTGCAGGCTGCCGCCCCCGTGACAGCTCTCGCAGTCCGCGTGGTAGCCCGCGATCCGGGCGTGCCCCTTGATGTCCTCGTGGCAGACCCCGCACTCCTCGGCCCCCACGGTCTCGGCCCCGGCGATGGGCGCCGTGCGGCGGGATCCGATGGGCTCCCACTGGAGGAGCGCGCAGGCCGCCGCCGTGGCGGCGACGAGCGCCCACAGCAGCGCCTTCGCGGCCGCCCCGCTGACCCCGCTGGCGCCGGCGCGGGCCCCGGCGCGGGCCCGGCCGCCGCCCCCCGCGCGGCGCTGTCGGCCACGCGACGGTTGCATCCGGCTCTGTTCCCCCCGACCGCCCAACACCCCTCCGAACGAGCCCACCGCGGCTGGCGGGCAGGATACAGGCTGAGAGCGGGTCCCGGTCAACCCGGGATGCGCACGGGGCCGCCGACCCGAAGATCGGCGGCCCCGCCCGGTCCCCGCCTGGGCGCCCGATCACTCCTCGGGCGACACCACGTAGTAGTTGCCCAGGTTGATGAACATCTCGTCCGCGGTGGTGACGCCGCCTCGCAGCGGACACGCGTCGCACACGCCGTCGCCGGCCCCGGGAGAGGTCTCGCAGAAGGTCGCTTCGACCTGGCCCCCGGTCTCGCTCGGGTCGCACAGCACGCCCTTGTTGGGGCCGTCCATGCAGGCGCGCTCCTCCTCCAGGCACGGGCCGCCGATCTTGGCCACGATCCCGCCGAGCTCGGGCGGCGGATCCGGAGAGCCCGAGAAGGTCTTCACCGGAGGACCGTCCGGGGTCGAGCCGTTGTCGTACTCCGCGCAGTAGAGCCAGGTCCGGTCCTCGTCGTCGGCGCTGTCGAAGGCCAGCGGCGGATCGAAGTCGAGCTGGAGCGGGTCGTTGTAGACCGAGCTGGTGTAGATGGGGTCGACGTATCCGTCGGCCTCCGGATCGGGCGGACCGTCGCACACCGGCAGCCCCGGGTTCTTGCAGCCGAACGGGGTCACGCCTTCGGGGCACTCGGCCCGGCACGGAGTGTTCGGAGGAGCCCAGGTCCGCCACAGCACGCCGCGCTCGTGCATGTGCGAGGTGAGCCGGAACTGCCGGGTACCCCGGGGCATGGTCGAGGTCGAGCAGTACTCGCGCTTCTCGAAGGGCGGCACGATATGGGTGAAGATGTCCCCCGCGTCGAAGAGCTGGCGCGACGCGTACTGCTGCTCCGAGGCCCCGTTGGCGAACTCCAGGTTCAGGTACTGGTTCATGGTGCTGTCGGAGTCGGTCAGGTTGAACGCGTGGGAGTTCCAGACCACGATGCCCTTCATCGGCAGCACCGAGTAGACGCCCTCGGAGAAGTCCAGCTCGTAGTAGGTCTCCTGGGAGCCGCTGAACTGGGGCAGGGTGCCGCCGTCTCCGCCGAACGTGAAGTTCGTGGTGTCCGGCGTCTCGAGGCCGATGCACGCGATCGACGTCTCGGCGTGGCCGCTGCAGTCGTTGTTCACCCCGGTGGTCGGGTCGATGTCGTTGGGGTCGCAGGGCTGGCCCGAATCGGGATCGGAAGCGTCGTTGGGCTTGTAGGTCCACGGCCCCCAGCTCGGCTGATCCTGATCGAAGGCGCCCGTGTAGATGAAGATGATGCTGTGGTGGGACTGGGCGTCCTGCACCAGCTCCTGGTAGTTCCAGGCGAAGCAGCCGCTGTCGTCGTTGACGGCGTTGCGCCTGGGGACGCACTCGACCCCCGGATTGCAGTCGTCGGACGTCGTGCAGGCGATCATGGGCTTCTGGGCGCAGATCCGGTCGTCCGGATCGGAGGTGAACTGCTCCGGGCAGGGCACCTTCGCCGACTCGGGGATCAGGTCCGTCCCCGTGAAGTCGTAGTACGTGGCCATGCAGATCTCGTCCTCGGACTGCTGCGGCAGGTCCCAGGCGGTGCTGATGAGCTGGACGCCGTTCTCGGGAACCGGCGGCGGATCGATCTTGAGCGGCTCGGCCGGCGGCAGGCAGGTGCCGAAGTTGTCCTGGGTGCCCTGGACCGACGCGGACTCGGGAGCGCCCGAGCGCACCCAGTCGGCCAGGCCCTCGAGGTGCGCCTCGGAGATCTTGCTTCCACCGACGGGCATCGGGGAGCCCGGGATCTCGACCTCGTCGTCGAGCTTCGCGAGCAGCTTCTGGTACAGCAGGCTCTTCTCGATGTCGCCGGGGAAGATCCGCACCTGATCGGGGTCGGCGTCCGAGGCGACGTCGATGAGGTTGTCGAAGGAGACGCCCGCGCTGAGATCGAGCTCACCCGCCGGGTCCACGGAGTCGTGGCAGATGTCGTTGGTGCACTTGTAGACCGGGCTGTCGAAGATGACGTCCTGGATGGCGTCGTAGGTGGAGGCGAAGGCCTCGCCCTTGCAGACGCCGATGGTGCAGTCGTTCCGGCAGCCGTCCTTCTGGGCCAGGTTGCCGTCGTCGCACTCCTCGCCCAGCTCGACGCGGCCGTTGCCGCACACCTGCTCCTGGCAGGCGCCCGGCTGCAGGGCCGCCGAGGCCTTGAACTCGCCCTTCTTGTCCTTCGAGACGTTCGCGCCGCGCTTCTTCGCGAACACCGCGCAGTACTGCTCCTCCTCGAAGTAGAAGGTGACCCAGACCTCCTTGCTCTTGTCCTTCGGCCTGAAGGCGAAGTTCTCGCCCTTGCCCTTCACCTGGAGCTTCCCGTTCTTGAGGATCACCTTGGTGATGCCGCCGCGCTTGCCCTTCTTGTCGACGTACCTCCAGCCGATGAGCTCGTCGCTGTCGTCCTCGATGCGCTCCCACTTCTCGGGCTTCAGGGTGATGAGGCCCGACGAGCTGGGCTTCTTGCCCATGCCGTTGATCACCAGCGCGGCGCCGTCGGTCGTCGGGTCGTGGTTGGCGATCCGGATCACCTCGTCGCCCGTGGCCTTGAAGGTGAACTTGCGGGAGGACTTCGAGCCGTCGGCGTCGACGCTGAGCTTGTCGCCCTGGATCGGGAAGGTCGCGTCGTGGGCCCAGGCCGGACCGGCCAGCCAGAGCGTCAGCAGCAGAGCCGCGGCTCGCGGAGCGCGCGCGCAGCGCGCCCCCACGGTGAGGGCCGTCGAAGGGGGCATGGATGCTCCTCGGATGTGGAAAGCGAACCGCCACCCGAGATCTTGAACGGTCGGTCGGTGCGCGTCAAGTGGCCGGAATCGGAGGGGTTCCGCCGCCCCCGGGCCGGGCGGGACTCAGCCGGCGAGCTCCGCGCGCTCGCGAAATCCGTCCAGCGCCTCGGGGTTGGCCAGGGCCTCCACGTTGCCCACCGGGCGGCCGTGGATCACGTCCCGCACGGCCAGCTCGGTGATCTTGCCGCTGCGGGTTCGCGGGATGTCGTCGACCTGGGCGATGACCGCAGGGACGTGGCGCGGGCTCGCGTTCTCCCGGAGCGCGCGCCGGACGCGGTCCCGCAGGGCATCATCCAGGGTCAGGCCGTCGCGCAGCCGTACGAACAGCACGACGCGCACGTCGTCCTGCCACTGCTGCCCCACGGCGATGGCTTCGACGATTTCGTCGATGCGCTCGACCTGGGCGTAGATCTCCGCGGTCCCGATGCGCACCCCACCGGGGTTGAGGACCGCGTCCGATCGGCCCTCGATGACGAAGCCCCCGTGCAGGGTCTCGCGGCACCAGTCGCCGTGGCACCACACGCCCGGGAAGCGCTCGAAGTACGCGGCCCGGTAGCGCTTCTGCTCCGGATCGCGCCAGAACCCGACGGGCATGGACGGAAACGGCTGCCGGCACACCAGCTCGCCCCGCTCGTCGATCACCCCCCGGCCGCGGCCGTCGAAGACCCGGACGCGCATGCCCAGGCCCGGGGCCTGGATCTCGCCCCGCCAGACCGGGCTCGTGGGCTCGCCGAGCACGAAGCAGGAGAGGATGTCGGTGCCGCCGGAGATCGACGCGAGCTGGACGTCGCTCTTCACGTGTTCGTACACGTAGTCGAAGCCTTCCGGGGACAGCGGCGAGCCGGTCGACAGGATGGTGCGCACCGTCGAGAGGTCGCGATCGGCGGCGGGCTCCACGCCCGCCTTGGCCGCCGCGTCGAGGAACTTCGCGGACACGCCGAGGACGTCGAGGCGCTCCCGCTCCGCCAGGGCGAAGACCGCGTCGGGGCCGGGATGGAAGGGCGAGCCGTCGTAGAGCACCAGGGTGGCCCCGCTCGCCAGGCCCGAGACCAGCCAGTTCCACATCATCCAACCGCAGGTGGTGAAGTAGAAGAACCGCTCTCCCTCGCGCAGGTCCAGGTGGAGCCGGTGCTCCTTCAGGTGCTGGAGCAGCGTGCCGCCGGCGCCGTGGACGATGCACTTCGGCCGGCCGGTCGTGCCCGAGGAGTAGAGGACGTAGACCGGATGGTCGAAGGGCAGCGGGGTGCCGGGCACCTCGTCGCCGCCCCCCGTCCGGACCCAGTCGTCGAGCCGGCTGCAGCGGGGATCGGTCGGGGTGTGTGCGGGACCGGCCGTCGATTCGTCGAGGAACGGCACGACCACGACCCGTCGCAGGCTCGGGAGCTCGGCGGCCACGGCATCGACCCGCTCGCCCACGTCGAAGGAGCGACCGCCGTAGTGGTAGCCGTCGCAGGCGAAGAGCACGCGGGGCTCGATCTGGCCGAAGCGGTCGAGCACGCCCCGGGCCCCGAAGTCGGGGGAGCAGGACGACCACAGCGCGCCCACCCGGGCGGCCGCCAGGGCGGCGATCACCGCCTCCGGACCGTTGGGGAGCATGCCCGCCACGCGATCGCCGACCCCCACGCCCTCCCGGCGCAGCGCCGCGGCGAACCGGCCCACGGACGCGTACAGCTCGGCGTAGGTCAGCTCCCGGCGCCGCCCGAGCTCGTCGCAGGCGACGATGGCCGGGTCGTCGTCGCGCTTCCAGAGCAGGTTGTCCGTGAACTCGAGTCGCGAATCCGGGAACCAGCGGGCGCCGGGCATGCGCTCGCCGTCCACCAGGACCCGGTCGCTGCGCCTCTCGCCGCGCACGCCGCAGCGGTCCCACAGCTCGGACCAGAACGCCTCGGGATCGTCCACGGACCAGCGGTGGAAGGACCGGAAGTCGGTCTCGCCGCGTTCGCTCATCCACTCCCACATCCGGGAGCGACGCACACGATCGTCGGAAGGGGTCCACAGCGGCGCGTCCATGGCGGGCGAGCATAGCGCGGCGGGCGGCCGCGCCCGGGGCGCTAGAGCAGCACGCCGGCGATGCAGGCGGTCATGAACGTCGCGAGGGAGCCGGCGAGGATGGAGCGGAGCCCCATGCGCGCCACCTCCGGCCGCCGGTCCGGGGCCATGCCGCCGATGCCGCCGAGCAGGATGGCCAGCGACCCGAAGTTCGCGAAGCCACACAGGGCGTAGCTGGCGATGACCGCCGAGCGCGGGCTGATCCGCTCCGAGGCGATGGCCGTGCCCAGCTCCTGGTAGGCGAGGAACTCGTTCAACACCGTCTTCACCCCGAGCATCGCACCCACCTCCACGGCGTCGGCCCAGGGAACGCCCATCAGCAGGGCGACGGGCGCGAGAACGAAGCCGAGGATCTGCTGGAAGCTCAGCTCCGGCAGTCCGAAGAGGCCGCCCACGAGGCCCAGGGCGTCGTTCACCAGGGCGATGAGGGCGACGAAGGCCACGAGCAGCGCGCCGACGTAGGCGGCCAGGCGCAGCCCGGAGAGGGCGCCCGCCGCGGCCGCGTCGATCACGTTGACCTCGCGCCGCTCGACCCCGGCGTGACCGCCCTCGGCGGTCTCGGGCGTCGCCGTCTCGGGGACCATCACCTTGGCGACCAGCAGGCCCGCCGGAGCCGAGAGCAGGCTCGCCGTCACCAGGTGGCCGGCGTAGTCGGCCCCGCCCAACATGCCCACGTAGGCCAGCAGCACCGACCCGGCGACCGTGGACATGCCGAGGGTCATGAGGGCGAAGAGCTCCGAGCGGGTCATCCTCTCCAGATAGGGACGGACGACCAGGGCGCTCTCGACCATGCCCATGAACACGTTCGCGACGGCGGCCAGGCTCTCGGCTCCGGACAGTCGCATGCTGCGGGAGAGCAGGACGGCGAGCGCGTCCACCACGCGCTGCATCACGCCCAGGTGGTACAGGACCGCGAAGAACGAGCCCATGAAGACGATGATGGGCAGGACGTTCACGACGAACGAGAAGCCCGTGTCGGCCAGGGCGCCGAAGACGAAGCGCGCGCCCGCGTCGCTGTAGGTGAGCAGCCGCGACACCGCCTCGTTCACCCCGGCGAAGAAGGCCCGCCCCGCCCCCGTGCGCAGCAGCAGGAGACCGAGGAGCCCCTGGATCGCCACGCCCCAGGCCACGGTGCGCCACGCGACGCGCCGCCGGTCGCTGGAGCACAGCCACGCGATGCCGATCATCGAGAAGAAGCCCAGGGCCGAGATCGCGCGCAGCCCCGCCTCGCTCACGGCGAGGCCTCGCTCGCGGCGGGCCCGAAGGCCGCGGCGAGGGCGCGGGTGGCGGCCACGGGGTCGTCGGCTCCGGCCACGGCGGAGATGACGGCTGCGCCGCCGGCCCCGGCGGCCAGCACGTCCGGCAGGTTCGCCAGGGTGATGCCGCCGATCGCGACGAGCGGTCGCGGGGCGACCAGGGCGGCGACCTCCGACACCAGGGCCAGCCCGCGCGCCGAGTAGGGGCTCTCCTTCGAGGCGGTGCCGAAGACCGGGCCGAACGCGACGTAGTCCACCGGCTCGAGCGTCGCCGCCCGCGCCTGCTCGAGGTCGTGGGTCGAGCGGCCCACCTGCAGCGCGCGCCGCAGCTCCGCGGGGATGGCCCCGGGAGGCAGGTCGTCCTGGCCGAGGTGGACGGCGTCGGCCTCGGCCGCCAGGGCGAGGTCGAAGCGATCGTTGACGACGAACGCCACGCCGTGCTCGCGGGTGATGCTCCGGATCTCCCGCGCAAGGGCCAGGGTGGCTGCGTCTGCGGCGTGCTTCACCCGGAGCTGCACCGCGGCGGCGCCGCCCAGGCAGGCCGCGCGCGCCTGGTCGACCGGGTCGAGGGGCCAGCGCGGGTCGTCGTCGGCCAGCACGTGGAGCCCCCGCAGGCCGGGCGGGGCCGTCCCGGGGCGCCGGCGGCTCACGCCAGACCGCGCGAGGGCAGGTCGATCTCGAGATCGACGATCTTCTTGCGCAGGGTGTTGCGGTTGATGCCGAGCATGGCGGCCGCCCGGATCTGGTTGCCCTCGGTGTGCTCGAGCACGGCCTCCAGCAGCGGTCGCTCCACGCGCTCGAGCAGGCCGCGATACAGCTCGCCGGTGTCGCCCGATTCGAGCGCGGCCCGCGCCTCGTCGCGAACGAGCTCGTCGAGGTCGGCGCCCTGGGACGACGGCTCGGGCGCCCGCGCCAGGAACGCGAAGTCCTCGGGCGTGAGCACGTCGCCCGAGGCCAGGACCAGGGCGCGCTTGATGGCGTTCTCGAGCTCCCGCACGTTGCCCGGCCAGTCGTGCTCCTCCAGCCGCTTCACGGTGGTCTCCGCCAGCTGCTGGTTGCCGGTGCCCAGCTCCTCCGCGTAGAGCGTGACGAAGTGGGAGACCAGGGCGCGCACGTCGTCCGGGCGCTCGCGCAGGGGCGGGATCTCGATGGGGACGACCCGCAGGCGGTAGAGCAGGTCTTCGCGGAAGCGCCCTTCACGCACCTCCTGGTCGAGGTCGCGGTGGGTGGCCGCGATGATGCGGACGTCGACCTTCTCCGGCCTGCGTCCGCCCACCGACGTCACCTCCGAGCTCTGGAGCACCCGGAGCAGCTTGGCCTGGAGGTCGAGGGGCATGTCCCCGATCTCGTCCAGGAACAGCGTGCCGCCCGAGGCCTCGCGGAAGCGGCCCATGCGGCTCTCGGTGGCGCCGGTGAACGCGCCCCGCTCGTGACCGAAGAGCTCGCTCTCGAGCAGCTCCCGCGGAATCGCCGCCGCGTTGACCGCGACGAAGGGCTCCGCGGCGCGGGGGCTCGCGCCGTGGATGGCGCGCGCCACCAGCTCCTTGCCGGTGCCGCTCTCTCCGGTGATGAGCACCGAGACGTTGCTGCGCGCCACCCGGCCGACGTTCTTGAAGATCTCGAGCATGGCGGCGCTGGTGCCGACCAGGCGCTCGGTGCCCCCGCTCGCGCCGCCCACCTCCCGCCGCAGCTCCTTCACCTCCTGCTCGAGGGCACGGGTGCGCAGGGCCTTGTCGGCCAGGGCCGAGGCCTCGGCGATGGAGAAGGGCTTCACCAGGTACTCGAGCGCGCCGCGCTTCATGGCCTCCACGGCGTTCTCGAAGGTGTTCTGGGCGGTGATGATGACCACCGCCGTGTCGCACCCGATCTCGGCCAGGCGGTCGAGCAGCTCGAGGCCGCTGGGGCCCGGCATCCGGATGTCGAGAAAGGCCAGGTCGAAGCCGGAGGCCGCGAGCTTCTCGAAGGCCGCGTCGCCGTTGGAGACGTCGACGACCTCGTGCCCGGCGGCCTCGAGGGTCTCGCGCAGGACGAAGCGGATCGAGTCCTCGTCGTCGGCCACCAGCACGCGCGCATGGGCTCTGTCGGTCGTCATATGTTCTCTCCGAGGCCGAAGCCTTCGCTGGAGTGTCTCGCCGCTGCGTCCGCGGCGCGCCGCAGGGGCAGCGCCACCCGCACGGTCGTGCCCTCGCCGGGCTGGCTCGCGATGCGCAGGGTGCCGCCGTGCTGGGTCACCCAGTGTCGGGACACCGCCAGGCCCAGCCCCGTGCCGCGCGACTTGGTGGTGAAGAACGGGGTGTCGAGGCGCTCCAGCACGTCTCCGGGAATGCCGGGACCGGTGTCGGACACCGCGATCACCACGGCCGGGACCCGGCGCCCGTCCGGGGTGGCGATCCGGCGATCGAGGCTCATCCGCGTGGTGATGGTGAGGTGACCGCCTTCGTCCTCCATGGCCTGGGCCGCGTTCCGGCACAGGTTCAGGAAGACCTGGGTCAGGCGGTCCGGGTCGGCGGTGAACTCGGGGATCGAGGGATCGTAGAAGCGCTCGACGTCGATCTGCGCCGACACGCGGTCGTGTGCCAGGAGGTCCAGCACGCCGTCGAGGATGAAGTGGAGGTTCACGTCGCTCTCGTGGAGCTCCTCGCCCCGGGCGAAGACCATGAGCTCCTCCACGAGGCTCGAGATGCGGTCGACCTCGCGGACGATCATCCCGGCGGTGTCCTTGGCCCGCTCGTCCTTGGCCCACAGCGCCAGCAGCTCGGCCGCGCCCCGGATGCCGCCCAGCGGGTTCTTCACCTCGTGGGCGATGCCGGCCGCGATCTGGCCGTAGGAGTCGAGCCGTTCGCGCTGGCTCACCATCTCGCGGAGCGAGCTGCGGAGGGTGCGGTCCCGCAGCACCACCAGGACGCCGCGGGCGTGGCGCTCGGCATCGTCGAGCGGGGAGGCCGTGACGTCGAGGACGACGTCGTCGCCGTGGCGGCGCTCCAGCAGGGCCTCGTCCTGGGCCGCCGGTCGGCCGCTGCCGAGAGCGGTGCGCGCGACGACCGCGATCGGATGCTCCGCCCCCAGGACCCGGTCCAGCGGGGTCCCGGTCAACACGTCCGACGAGTGCTCCAGCAGACGACAGGCCTCGCCGTTCGCCCACTCGACCCGTCCTTCGGGGTCGAGCACGACGAGCCCGTCGGGAAGGGCCTCGAGGATGTGGCGGGGGTCGCGGTGCATGGGCTCGCCCGGCCGGCCCTTCGAGCCGGCGAATGGATGCCTATTTTTTGGGCACTCTAGCGTGCACCCGAACCGCCGCAAGGCACGAAATCGCTTTGAGGATCGGAGACTTACTGCCACCCCGGCGGCGGGCTACCCTGGCCTCATGCGCACCGGACTGAGCGTGGCCGAGGCCTCGGAGGCGATTCTCGAACACGTGCGGCCGCTTCCCGGCGAGACCCGGGCGGCCGCAGACGCCCAGGGCGGGGTGCTCGTCGAGGAAGTCGTGTCCGCGCGCACGCTGCCCCCGGCCGACTGCTCGGCCATGGACGGCTACGCGGTGCGCCGCCAGGACCTGCAGGGTGCGTCGCCCGCCCAGCCCGTGCGCCTGCCCGTGGCCTTCGAGGTGGCGGCGGGCCACGGGGCCGAGACCGCGCTGCCGGCCGGCAGCGCGGCGCGGATCGTCACCGGGGCGCCGGTGCCGCGCGGCGCCGACGCCGTGGTGCGTCAGGAGGACGCCCGCGCCCTGGACGGCGACGGGGTCGTGGCGTTCGAGGTGGAGCCCGCGGCCGGGGAGCATGTGCGGGAAGCCGGCGAGGACATCGCCGCCGGCGAGCGCGTGCTCGAGGCCGGCACGCTGCTGCGGCCCCCGCAGCTCGGGCTGCTCGCGTCGCTCGGTCGCGCCGTGGTCGAGGTCCACCAGCGACCGACCGTGGCCATCCTGTCCGGCGGCGACGAGCTCGTCGAGCCCGACGGCGACGTGGCCGGCGGTCGGATCGTCTCGTCCAACTCCTACACCCTGGCGGCCCAGTGCCGGGAGGTCGGCGCCTCGCCGGTCTACCTGGGCATCGCGCGCGATCGCCCGGAGGACCTGGAGCGGCGCCTGCGAGCCGGCCTGCGAGCCCATTGCATCGTGAGCTCGGCGGGGGTCTCGGTGGGCGACCACGACTACGTACGGCCGGTTCTCGAGAAGCTCGGCTGCCGGCTGGTCTTCTGGGGCGTGAACATGAAGCCCGGCTTTCCGCTGGCCTTCGGCCGTTTCGAGGACGGCGCGGGGCCCCTGGTGTTCGGACTGCCGGGCAATCCGGTCTCGGCCAGCGTGACCTTCGAGCTCTTCGTGCGCCCCGCGCTGCTGCGCATGGCCGGACACCGGCGCATCCACCGCCCGGTGGTGTCGGCGAGGCTCGAGTCGCCGCTGGCCAAGAATCCCGGGCGCGCCCACTTCGTGCGGGTGCGTCTCACGCGCGACGGGCCCGACTACGTGGCCCGGACCACCGGCAACCAGAGCTCGGGCGTGCTCACCTCCCTGGGCCTGGCCGACGGTCTGGCCGTGTTTCCGGCCGAGGCGAGCGAGCTCGCCGCCGGAAGCCGGGTGGACGTGCTGGTGCTCGACGAACACGTGCTCCGCTCCGAAGAGCGCGGCTTCGACGGCTGAGCCGGTGCCGAGGTCGTCCCCCGATCGGGCTCGCGGGAGCGAGGGAAGGCTCGCGGCGCTGTCCGCCGCGGTGCTCGCGGGCGGCCGGTCCTCGCGGATGGGTCGCGACAAGGCCTCCCTCGAGCGCCACGGGACGACGCTCCTCGAGCGTGCGGTGCGCATGCTCGAGCCGCTGGCGGGCGAGGTCTGGGTGGTCGGGGGGGAGGTCCGCCAGGTCGAGGGCGCGTCGATGCGCTGGACCGCCGACCCGCCCGGTCCCGAGTGCGCGCTGCGCGGGCTGGTCGCTGCGCTCGAGGCGAGCCAGCGCGAGCAGGTCTGGGTGGTCGCCGTCGATCTGCCCCTGCTGGAGCCGGAGCTGCTGCTCGCGCTCTTCGCCCACCCGCCGGCCCAGGCGGTGGTTCCGCGGCGCGACGGTCGCGCCCATCCCCTGTGCGCCCTGTACGCCCGGGCTCCGGCGCTCGCGGCGGCGCGGCGCCGTTTGGCGTCCGGAGACCGGGTCCTCGGCGGCCTCCTCGACGAGCTCGACACGGCCTATCTCGAGGGTGCGGACCTCGAGGCCATCGACCCCGGCGGCCGCCAGCTCACCAACGTGAACACGCCCGAGCAGTGGCGCGCTCTCGCGGGACCCTAGAGGCTCTTGCGCAGGGCCTCGATCGAGCGCCGCGCCGCCGGCGCGTCGGGATGACCCAGCTCGCTCGAGAAGCGGATCCAGTCCAGGGCCTCGAGCTGGGCGGCCACCTCGACGATCTGCTCCGGTGGCACGGCTTCCGGGGCCGAGGACGCGGAGCGCCGCAGCGCCTCGGGGTCGAGCTTCGCCTTCGCGGGGGCGACGCGCGCGAGTGCTGCGCGCAGCGCCCGGGAGAGCTCCCGGGCCTCGGCCAGGGGATCGCCCCGTTCGGCGGCCGCACCGGCGGCCTGCAGCGCGCGCTCCACGTCCTTCCACGGGTGGGCGCGCCCCCGGCGCACGGCGAGCACGGCGCCCCCCGCGAGCAGCACGAGGCCGGCCACGCCGACGACGAGCCAGGGGGTCGGCCCGGACGCGGCGGCCTCGCCCGACCCGGCGCCGGCCTCGCCCGGCGTCGCGGCGTCCGGAGGCCACCGCCGGGGGTCCGCGGCCGGTCGGGGCGTCACCTCGATCTCGAGGGCCCGGGTCGTCGCCCGGCCGAAGCGGCGCAACGCGGGGTCGTAGTAGGCGAAGCGGAGCGCGGGGATGCGCAGCCGACCCGTGCGGCGGGGCACGATCCGGTAGCGGAAGAAGCGACGCACCCCGAGTCGCTGGCCCTCGTCGAGGGCCAGCTCCGGAGGGTGCGCGAACAGGTCGGCTCCTTCGAGGGAACCCTCGCCCAGGGGAGACCCGATGGCCCAGAGGTTGTTCGCGCCGCGGACCTGGATGGAGAGCCCGACGGTTCCACCGAGCGCCAGCGAGCTCGGCTCGGCGATGGCCTGGGCGTGCACGGGGCCCACGAGCCCGGCGAAGCCAGGCGGTCTCCCCTGCACGGGGATCGGGTCGATCCGCACCTCGATCGGGGGCAGCTCGACGACCGCGACCGACTCGGGTCGGGGTCCGCGCGCGCCGATCACGCAGCGGACGCTGGCGACCGGGAGGGTGAAGTCGCCCGGTCGCGCGGCGAACAGCGCGCGGTGCTCCTCGCGCGCCAGGTAGCTCACACCCCGGTAGTGCATCGTCGTGTCCTCCGCCCGACCCGGCAGCCACTCGGCGCGGAAGCCCGGGAACGAGAGCGGGCGTTCCCAGTCGATGCGGGTCACGTCTTCCCGGCGCACGATGCGCGCGACGTAGAGGATCTGCTGGCCGGGCACGGCGCGCGCCGGATGCACCTCCGCGCTCACCCGGCACGCTTCCTGTCCGGACGGGACGCCCTCTGCGAGCGCGCTCGTCGCCAGGCCGAGGGCCGCGACGGCCGCCAGCGAGGCGGCGAAGGCGAGGGCGGTGGGGGGCCGGGTCCCGGCGGCTCGCTGCCTCACCAGGCCGGACCTCCGCCCCGGCCCCGGCGCTCTCCGGGCGGCAGCTCGGCGGCGGAGCGCAGGGCCCGAGCGGTGTCGTCCCCCACCCGGGAGAGCCAGCGTTCGGCGCCTTCGGCGTCGAGCGGGGGGCTGTCCGCGCGGCCGTCGCCCCGGCCGGCCGCGGCGCCCGCCGAGGCCGGGGAGGGCTCGCGCCTGGGGTCGGACAGGTCGGAAGCGGCCGGCGGGGGCGGGCGCCGGGAGGCGACGCCCTCCGACGGCTCGTCGGCTCTCGGGTCATCGGGGTCGTCGGTCCGATCCTCCCGCTTCGAGGCCGGAGTGTCGTCGGGCGACGCGGGGGCGCTGGGAGGCGGTTCGTCCTCGTCGTCCATGGCGCGCAGCGTCCACTCGAGGTTGAAGCGGGCCCGGGTCAGGCCCGGCGCGAGAGCCACGGCCTCGAGGAAGTGGTCCCGCGCCGTCTCGAGGTCGTCGCCGTCGAGCGCCAGCACGCCGAGGTCGTGGTAGGCGATGGCGGCCCGGTCGGCGCGGCCCTCGTCGAGGGCGGTCAGCGCCGCTGCGCGCAGCGCGTGGCGGGCTTCCCTGCTGCGCCCCGCCTCGTAGCGCGCGACACCGAGCTGGATCAGCTCCGCTGCGCCCAGGGGCCGGCGCAGGGCCGCCGCTTCGAGGGCGTCGATGCGCGCCACCGGATCCATCCGCTCGCCGGCGCCCAGCCCGAGGAGCGCGGCGCCGGCCACGAGCGCCGAAGCGACCGCGGGGCGAGCCCAGCGCGAGCCGGCCGGCGCGCCGGGGCGGGCCCGCGCCCGACGCTCGCCCGTGTCCACGAGCCCCGCCGCCGGCAGGGCCAGCTCCAACACCAGCAGCGCGAACGCGAGGGCGGCCAGCGGCAACACCGCCGGCGCGCGGACGCTCCGCACCACGGGCAAGTCCGCGGCGTCGGTCACGCGTCCCCGGTCGCGACCGACCTCCGCCAGGAGGGCGTCGAGGTCCAGCTCGCCCCAGGCGTCGGTCAGCCAGAGCCGGCCCCCGCTGCCCGCGGCCAGCGAGTCGAGGGAGCCCACGATCCTCCGGCTCACCACGATCTCGCCCCGGGAGTCCCGGAGCGGCACTCCGCCGTCGGGGACCGTGGTGCCGTGGGGGCTCCCGAGCCCGACCGCGAGGGCCCGCACGCCGGCGAGCTCCAGGGGCCCCACGTCCCGGGCTTCGAGCGCGGGGCGGACCTCGCCGTCGGAGAAGACCAGCAGCACGCGGGGGCGGTCGCTGCCTTGCTCGTACGCGGTGAGCGCGGCGCGCAGCCCGTCGGCCAGGTCCGAGCCCGCGGGCCGGATGAGGTCGCTGTCGATCGCCGCGACCAGCGCGGACAGCGCCCGGGTGTCGGGCGTGAGCGGCGTGAGGAGTACGCCCCGGTCGGCGAAGGCGGCGAGCGCCACACGATCACCCGGCGACACCCGGTCGAGCACCTCGAGGGCGGTCCGGCGTGCGCGCTCCAGTCGGCTCGGGGGGTTGTCCCCGGCGTCCATGCTGCGGGATACGTCGAACAGCAGCACGACGTCGGTGCCCGACGAGGTGACCCTCACCTCGCGTCGCGACCACAGGGGGCCCGCCAGGGCGAAGGCGATCGCCGCCAGCGCCAGGCAGAGCCCCGCCTCGAGGACCGGACCGCGGGGGTGACGAGCGACCGACGTCCCCAGGAGCCGGACCAGGCGCCTTCGCCCCACGAGCGCCGCCCAGCCGACCGCGCCCCAGGCGAGGGCCACCCCGATCGCCCCCCAGACCAGCCACTCCGGATGCACGAAGTCCGCGGCGCTCACGGAACGCGCCTCCGCCACACCCGCGCGAGCAGGAGCTCGGCGAGCAGGCAGCCCCCCGCGGCCGCGAGCAGCGGCTCCGCACGGGGTGCGCTCCGCAGCCTGGGCGGGAGCGGTCGGGGGACGCGCTCGAGGGCGTCGATCTCCTCGTAGACCGCCGACAGGTCCGCGGCCCGGCGCGCGTGGTGGAAGCGTCCTCCCGTCGCCCGGGCCAGGCGCTCGAGGGACTCCAGGTCCGGGTCGTGCCGCTCGAAGCGCAGGCCGGCCCCCGGCGCGCTCGAGCGCGTGGCCACGGGGACCTCGTCGCCGCCCACGCCGATGCCGACGGTGTGCACCCGGACGCCTCCCCGCACCGCCAGCTCGGCCGCGAGGTCGACGGGGATCGCGCCGGCGTTGTTCCGGCCGTCGGTCAGGAGGACCACGACGCGGCCGGGACCCCCCTTGCCGGCGCTGCCGCGGACGCGCTTCACCGCCAGGGCCAGGGCGTCGCCCAGGGCCGTGGACTCGCCGGCCATGCCGACCCGGGTGCGTTCGAGGGCCGAGCTCAGGAGGGCGCCGTCGTGGGTGATCGGGCACTGGGTGAACGCGGCCTCGCCGAAGACCACGAGCCCCACGCGGTCGCCCTCGGCGGCCCGCTCCCGGGCGAAGCGGCCGACCACCTCCCGGGCCAGGTCCAGGCGGGTCCGGGTGCGCCCGGCGGATCGCGTGTCGAGGGAGGCCATGCTCCCCGAGGTGTCGAGCACGAGCACGAGGTCCAGCCCCAGGCCCGGCTCCGGCGGGGGCCGCCGCAGGGAGACCGGGCCGGCCAGCACCCCGGCGAGACAGCCGAGGGCGACCGCGCGCAGCAGCAGGGCGGCGATGCGTACGGGCTCCCACGAGCGGGCGCCGGCGGCGCGCGCCTCGGCCAGGCCGGGCCACGGCACCGCGGCCGGTGCGCGCCGGATCTCCAGCCACAGGGCCAGCGCCAACGCGATCATCCCCACGGCCAGCCAGCCCGGCTGCAGGAAGCCGTCGATGCCCAGGGCCGCGAGGGGGCGCGCCAGGAGCGCACCGAGCTCGGAGACGCCCTCGTCCAGGGCCGGGGTCGTGAGGGTCGCCAGGCGGGTCACGAGCGGCGACCGCCCGGCCGGGTCTGCTCGACGAAGCGCCGGGTCTCCTCCAGGGCCGCGGCCGCGCGCCGAACGCAATCGCTGGCGGCCCGGGCTCCGGTCGGCTCCCGGAAGCGCAGGTCGTCGAGGTCGCCCAGCACGCGCAGGAACCAGGGCCAGCGCGAGCGCGCGGAGAAGGGCGGGTCCCCGGCCGCCAGCTCCGGCGTGGTGCGGGCTCGCACCGCCGCCTGGAAGCGCCGGTCCACGAAGGCGCGCAGGGTGCGCGCCGCCCGGCGGGCTGCGACGAGGGGCTCGCGGTCGAGCGCCTCGCGCGCGGCGTCGAGCTCGTGCTCGGCCCAGGTGTAGAGGTCGGGCCCGTCGTCGGCGCGCACGGCGTCCGGTCGCGGCGGCTCGCCGTGGCTCGCGGCCCAGCGCCGCCAGGCCCACGGCCCGGCCAGGGCGGCCAGGGCGCCGGCCGCCGCTGCGGCCGCGACCGCGCTCCAGCCCACGCCGCCCGGCTCCGGAGCGGCCTCCAACATGCCGAACGGACCGTCCCGCTCGGCGAAGACCGGAGGCGGCGCCACCACCTCGAAGGCGCGCCCGTCGATCGGAACCGCGATCTCCCGATCCTCCGCGTCCACCACGACCAGCCGGGTGTCGGGCCAGCGGAGCTCTCCCAGCTCCCGCGGCCGCAGGCGGACCCGGAGGTCGTGCAGCCACTGGCCGGGTTCGCGCCGGACGTCTCCCACGTCGACGTCCAGGAGCCACGCCCCCTCGATCTCCGGGGGCTGCCAGGGGGCCAGGTGATGGTCGGGGGGCGTGCGCAGGGCGATCCGGACCTCCACGGCGTCGCCGATGCGAAGCCGCGGCGGCTCGATGGACAACGCCGCTTCGGGCCGGGTCGCCACCACCGGCGGAGCGGTGGGCTCGTGACAGCTCGCGACCGTCGCCCCGCACAGCAGCGCGATCGCCATGGACGCCGGCAGGGAGGGCCGGCTCATCGCGACCTCCCCGAGCGCGCGGCGCGGCGGTGGAAGTAGTGCATCAGCGTGTGCAGCGGGTCGCGGTCGGTTCGCATCCACAAGACGTCGCTGCCCTGGCTGCGCAGGGTCGACTCCAGCGCCTGGCTGCGCGCGGCCCAGGCCCTCCGGTAGCGGGCGCGCACGGCCGGGCGTCCGCTGTCGAGCACGCAGACGCGGCCCGGCCTCTCCGGGTCCTCCATGCGGACGAGCCCCACGCCCGGGAGCGCGGCTTCGCCCGGGTCGTACAGCACGATCGACACGACCTCGTGTCGGCCCGCGAGCGCGGCGAGCGCCGCGCGCCAGCCCTCGCCTCGACGGGCTCCGTCCGGGTCGGCCGAGTCCCGGAAGTCCGAGAGCACCACGCACACGGCGCGGGCGTCGCTGCGCTCGAGGAGCGCCTCGAGGCCCGCCGCCAGGCGGGTGGAGCCGCGGGGGGCCTCGCTCGCCCGGGCGGCGTCGCGGATCAGGCGCCAGGTATGGCTCGCTCCCCGTCCCGGCGGCGTCCCTTCGCGCACGGCGTCGCCGAAGGTCACGAGCCCCACGCGGTCGCCCGCCTGTCCGGCCGCCGCAGCGAGCAGGGCGGCGGCGTGGGCGGCGACGCGGTGGCGGGCCTCGCCCCGGGCGGCCAGCGCCATCGAGGCCGAGGTGTCCAGGCCCAGGAGCAGCGTCTGGTCGCGCTCCTCCCGGAACCGCTTGACGAAGGGCTCTCCGGTCCGCGCCATGGCGTTCCAGTCGAGGGCGCGCACGTCGTCGCCCGGCACGTAGGGCTGGGACTCGTGGAACTCCATGCCGCCGCCGCGAAACGCCGTGGTGTAGGCGCCCGCGAACAGCCCGGTGGCCTCGCGGCGGGTCCGCACCTCGAGCAGCCGCGCGGCCCGGGCGAGGTCGGCGTCGTCGAGGGCGATGGCGGAGTCCGGCGCTCCGGGGCCGGCCTGCTCCCCGAGGCCGAGCCAGCGCGCGAGCCGACCGGCCACGGCTCAGGGGGTCTCGACCGAGTCCAGCAGCGCCTGGATCACCGAGTCCACGGTGACGCCGTCGGCCTCGGCCTCGTAGGTCAACAGGATGCGATGGCGCAGCACGTCGGGCGCCATGCGCTTCACGTCGTGGGGCGTGGCAAAGCGCCGGCCGAAAAGCAGGGCGCGGGCCCGGGCCGCCCGGACCAGGAAGATGGAGGCGCGCGGCGATCCGCCCAGGGAGATCGGCCCCTGGCCCGGCAGCCGATGGCCCGGTCCCGGCCCGTCCGGCTCACGGGTGGCGCGCACGATGCGCACCGCATAGTCGGCGACCTCGTCGGCCATGTGGATCTCGTCGAGGGCCGAACGCAGGGCCACGATGCGCTCCGGGCCCACGACCGCCTCCACCGGCGCTGTGGAGGCCGCGTCCCTGGCGACGATGGACCGCTCGTCCTCGAGATCGGGGTAGCCCACGATCAGCTTCAGCATGAAGCGATCGATCTGGGCCTCGGGCAACGGATAGGTCCCCTCCAGCTCGACCGGATTCTGGGTGGCCATGACGAAGAACGGGTCGGGCAGGGCGAGCGATTCGTCGCCGATCGTTACCTGGCGCTCTTCCATGGCCTCGAGCAGCGCCGACTGCACCTTGGCCGGCGCCCGGTTGATCTCGTCGGCCAGCAGGACCGGTGAGAAGATGGGGCCCCTGCGCACGCTGAACTCGCCGCGGTCCGGCAGGAAGACGGGGTTCCCGGTGAGGTCGCCGGGCAGGAGATCCGGAGTGAACTGGATGCGCCGGAAGCCCAGGCCGAGCGCGGTCGCCAGGGTGCGGACGGCGGTGGTCTTGGCCAGGCCCGGCACGCCCTCGACCAGGACGTGTCCGCCGGCGAGGAGCCCCACGAGCAGGCCCTCGATCAGCTCCCGCTGACCCACGACCACCCGGCTCACCTCGTCCACCAGCCGCTTGAGCCAGACCTCCGCCCGGTCGTCCATCCGTTCCGTTGGCTCCATCGAGCGCTCCCCTGCCGGCCTCACCGGAGTCCCCGTCCGTCCGTCCCTTGTCCGTCCCTTGTCCGTCCCTTGGTTGGGCCGTCCCATGGTTGGGCCGTCCCATGGTCGGCAGTCCCTTGGACGTCCCCCGAGCCGGCGCCGATGCAGCCGTCTGGGCGCGGGGGCCGGCTCCCACCCCAGGATACACCCGACCGGAGGTGTCTCTGCCGCGGGCTGGCTCAGCGCTTCCCGTTGCCGCGTCCCAGGAGCAGGAACTTGAGCACCCGGAACGGCGCCTTGATGATGTCCGGCGTCTGCTCGGTGAGCGTCTTCACCTGGAGGGTGTCGACCGCAGGGTCCGAGATCGGGCCGGTGAGCGCGAAGTAGGCGCCCACCATCCCCTTGTCCGAGATGAGCCAGTTCACGATCGGGACCTTTCCCAGGAGCTGGTCGGCCTGGCGCAGCAGGAAGACGCCGATCACCGCGTCGATGTCCGGCGGGTCCGGGCGCAGGTCCAGGGATCCCGACGCGAACACGCGCATCGGACCTTCGAGTCGGAACTCGTCGCTCTTCAGCACGCCCTCGTCGAGGACGAAGTCCGTCCGGATCGACTCGTAGGTGACCGCTTCCCGGGCGGAGAAGGGGTTGAAGCCCTCGGTGGCCTGGGCCATGGCCACCACCACGGGCATGCGGCGCCGGATCTCCCCGTCCCGCGCGTCGAGGGACAGGTGGCCGGATCCCGTGGCCCAGGGCTTCTCCCCGGGGACGAGTGGTCCGTGCAGCGAAGCCACCAGCTTCACCCGGCCGGTCGCGGTGCCTTCCTCCAGCCCGAACAGACGGGACAGTCGGGCGACGTCGCCGTCGAGGAGCTGGGCCGAGACGTCCGCCGGAACCCGATCGTCGCGGGTGAGGTCGAGGTCCGCGCGGCCCTCGACGTGGCCCCCGCCCGCGAGCTCGACGCGCACGTCCGTGAGCGATGCGACCCCCTCCGTCGCGACCACGTCGCCCCGGAGCGACTCGAAGGCCAGGGGCCCCTCGGTCATGCGCCCCAGGTCGAACCGGGCGCTCAGCCAGGGCGCCGGGGTCGACCCAGCGGGCTCGGCGGGGGCCCGGGGCGGCGAGCCTTCGGGCGGAGGCGACGCGATGATGGAGACCGAGAACGACCGGTCCGGCTCGTTCGTCAGCACGGCCTCGCCCCTCACGGGTGCGCCGGCCCAGTACCCGGACTGCAGAGCCAGATCGAGCCCGTCCGGCTGGAGCCGGAGCACCAGGTCCACGTCCCGAAGCGGCCAGAAGACCGCGGGGTGGTGGAGCGCGTGCAGCCGGAAGTGCATGGGCGGCCAGGCGACCGGCGCGCCGCCCTCGTCGCCGAGCCCGCGGAGCCAGTCGCCGAGCACCGCGATGCCCGGCACCGGGGCCGCGCCGGCTCGCACCCGGCGCTCCGTCTCGGGCAGGACGAAGATGTTCGAGATGCCCTCGATGGACATCGAAGCCCGGGGGAGGGGCTCCTCGCGCCAGAGCGCCGTGAGGTTCCGGGTCTGCAGGCGGTCTCCGGACCATTCGATGACGCCGCCGACCTCGGTCAGCACGTCTTCGGGCTCGGCGCCCAGGACGAGCTCCGCCTTCTCCACCTCCGCCCCGATCAGGAAGCCCGGCGGCAGGGTCAGCCGGCGCTGCTTCTGGAGCTCGGTCCAGGTGGAGAGCCTTCCCCGGGCAGTGGCGTAGACCCGGCGGAGGCTCCCCGAGGCGAAGGGCTCGAGGATGCGGCTGAAGGTGCCCCGGTCCACGGGCGGGAGGGACTCGCCGACGTCGCGCAGGTCGCCGAGCTCCATGCCGTCGATCTCGATGGAGAGCCGGGTGCGCGACGACTCCCGGATGGGGCGCTCGATGGCGCCGGTGACCTGGAGCACCTCCGGACTGGCCGCGATGGTGGCCTCGGCCAGGCGCACGCGCCCCGGCCGCAGCTCGATCCGGGCGTTCACGCCCACGCGATCGCCTTCGATGCGGGCGGACGCGTCGCGCCAGGGAACCGCCACCCCGCCGTTCCACAGCACCCAGTCGAGCTCGAGGGAGTCGCTGTCCGGCCCCGTCGTCTCGAACGCCACCACGCCCGACAGGCGGCCGATCAGCTTCTTCGCCCGGACCAGCCGCGCGTAGGGGCGGAAGATGTCCAGGGGCAGATCGGTGGCGGCCACCGTCCAGTGCAGCCGTCCACCCCCCAGCTGCCTTCCCTCGGCCTCGACCGAGGTGCGCCGCTTCTCGTCGTCGACCAGCACGCCGCGCACGGCGATCTCGCTGTCCGTCGAGTACCAGCGGTGGTCCCAGGTGGCCCGGACCGACTCGAGCGACAGCTTCAAGGGTGGCTGGCGAGGGCCCCGGGGCAGCCAGTCCACCAGCTCGACGCGCGCGTTGCGGAGCACCACGAGGTCGGCGACCCGCGACTCCTCGAGCAGCGCCCGGGCGACCGCCTCGAACGAGTGGAGCAGGGCCAGGTGTCGCTCGAGGTCGTCCTCCGGATGGTCGCGGTCCTGGAGGATGGCCAGGGGATGGGGGCTCCAGCGGCCCTCGGCGTTGCGTTCGGCCCGCATCACCAGATCGTCGACGCGCAGGGAATCCAGCCGGAAGCGTCCCAGCAGGAGCGAGAAGACGTCGATCACCGCGTCGACCCTTCGCGCGGAGAGACCCGGCCCCGAGGGGCCCGGGTACACCTCCACGTTCTCGCCCTCCAGCCGGAGTCCGAGTCGGGCGACCACGCGCGCGTTCTCGACCGTGACCGTGCCCTGCATCAGCCGGGACAGCTGGCTCTCGATCTCCTCGCGGACGATCTCCTGGCCCAGGCTGGAAGAGAGGAAGTAGCCGACCGCTGCGGCGGCCAGGAAGAGGGACATCGCGATGAGCGTGCGGGTCAGGGCGCGCCGCAAGGGTCCCTCCAGAGGCCACGGAGGCTAGCAAAGGCCCCTCGGCAAGAGGGAGGAGGCGCCGGCGCAGCTGCCGGTCTTTGAACCGAAGGTTGGGTTCTTTGAGGGATCGTTCGCGCGCGGTTGTAGCGCGCATCCCCGCGTTGCATCTCGACTTGTGAAACTGCGCA
This sequence comes from Myxococcota bacterium, assembly GCA_050618075.1. Taxonomy (GTDB): domain Bacteria; phylum Myxococcota_A; class UBA9160; order UBA9160; family UBA4427; genus JBNLVL01. Next base: position 321,836 of record JBNLVL010000034.1, on the reverse strand, counting down.
TCCCGAGCGCGTCCCGTGCACCGAAAAACCCTCCAAGCACCCCTTTTCTCTAAAGAAATTCACTGCACAGCCGAATTCTTGTGCACCTCGACAGGAACCTCGGGCCGCACCCCGAAGCGGTCCGGGACAGCACGGGAGACGAGCGATGGGTGACATGGACGGACAGTCGCTTCGCACCAACAGGGTGCGGGAGTTCCGTGAGAACAAGCTCATGACGCAGGCCCAGCTGGCTCGCAAGGCGAAGGTTGCCCTCCGCACGATCCACAGCGTCGAGAAGGGCATGAATTGCCGCATGGATACCAAGCGCAAGATCCTGCTCGCGCTGGGCATGCGCTTCGAAGACAAGGACCTGGTGTTCCCGCCCACCCATCGGCTGCCCATGCCGACGGCGATGACGGCGCCCGCTCCCACGTCCCAGCCCCAGCCCCAGCCTCAGCCCCAGGCTCAGGCTCCCCTCGCGACGGGCGATCCGGACTCCCAGATCACCCACTAGCCACGCGCTCGCTTTCTCCATCCGGTAGACTCACGGAACCCCGTGCCGGCCCTGCGGGGCAGGTGACGGGGGGCCGTGTATCGTCCGCAGCCCTCGCGTGGCGACGGCCCTGCCCCGCCAGCGCTCCACCTCGCGGGCGGCCCCGGGGCTCCGGCTCGGCAGCCCCAGGGTGCCAGAACAGAGGGGTGGCTCGTCGTTCCCGATCGCGTCTCACTACTGGCCGATGTCGCTGAGATCGTCTCCCGGTCCCACGATCTGCGAGAGACCCTCGCCAACGTCATCGATCTCGTCGCCAAACGGCTGGACGCCGACGCCTGCTCCATCTACCTGACCGACACCGATCTCCACCATCTCACCCTGACCGCCACCAACGGACTGGACCCCGCCTCGGTCCGGGTGGTGCGGCTCGCCTTCGGCGAGGGACTGGTCGGACTGGCCGCCGAGCGCGGCGAGCCCGTGGCCATCGAGCGCGCTCGGGAGCATCCACAGTACCGCTACTTCCCGGAGACGCGCGAGGAGCGCTTCGAGTCGCTCCTCGCGGCGCCGCTCATCGTGCAGGGCGTGACCATCGGCGTGCTCGTCGTCCAGACCGCGGAGCGCCGGGCCTTCGACCGCCACGACGTGGAGCTGCTCCAGACCTGCGCCCAGCTGCTGGCGCCGGTGGTGATCAACGCCCGGCTGCTCGATTCGGTGGCCAGCACCGAGCAGGATCGGGCGCGCATCGTCTCCGACCTCGCGGCCGCCGGCATCATCCAGCCCCGCGCCCAGCGCGCGCCGGACCAGCGCAACATCGAGCTCCGCGGCATCGCCACCTCGCGCGGGGTCGCGATCGGTCCGGTGTTCCGCCTGCCGCCGCCCGTCGACCTCGAGCGCATGGAGTACACGCCCAGCCGGGACGCGAAGCGCGAGAAGGCCGACCTGATGAACGCCCTGGCCGAGGCCCGCCGGGAGATCGACGCCATGCGCAGCGTGGTGGGCGAGCGGTTCGGCCCCGAGTTCGCCGCGGTGTTCCACACGCAGACGCAGATCCTCGAGGATCACGGCTTCCTCCAGAAGCTCGAGGTCGAGATCGAGCACGAGCCGAACGCGCTGGTCTCCCTGCGCCGGGTGCTGGATGCCTACCGGGAGACCTTCGAGCGGATCGAGGACCCCTACTTCCGCGAGCGCGGGGCCGACGTCCAGGACGTGGGCGGGCGGGTCATGGAGAAGCTCCTAGGCGTGCGTTTCCACGTCCCGTCGCTCGAGCCCGGATCGGTGGTGGTGGTGGACCAGATCCTGCCCGCGCTGTTCGCCCAGCTCGACATGGACATGGTCGCCGCGATCGTGAGCGAGCACGGCGGTCCGACCTCTCACGGTGCGATCTTCGCGCGGACCCTGGAGATCCCGGCGGTGACCGGCGTGTCCGGGCTGCTGAAGGAGGCGCGGGACGGCGAGCCGGCCATCGTGGACGGAGGCAGCGGGCGGCTCTACCTGTCGCCGGACGACAGCCTGCGGGTCGAGTACGAGCGCGCGCAGCACCAGTACAGCGTCGCCATCGAGCACCTCGACGCCATGCGCGAGCGGCCCGCCGAGACCCGGGACGGTCGTCGCATCACGCTCTCGGCCAACGTCGGTCTGCTGAACGACCTGCGGCTCACGGACAAGCACGGGGCCGAGGGCGTCGGCCTGTTCCGGACCGAGCTGCTCGCCCTCGCCCACCGCGGCTTCCCCAACGAGGAAGAGCAGGAGCAGCTCTACGAGAAGGTGTGCAGCTCCATGGCGCCGCGGCCGGTCACCATCCGGACCCTCGACCTCGGCGGGGACAAGGAGATCCCCAACCTCGGCCTGGACGCCGAGGACAACCCCCAGCTCGGCTGCCGGTCGATCCGCCTCACCCTCGAGAACCGCAGGGTCTTTCGCGCCCAGCTGCGGGCGATCCTGCGCGCCAGCGCCCACGGCAACGTGCGCCTGATGCTGCCGATGATCTCCGGCGTGGGCGAGCTTCGCGAGGCCAAGGAGGTGATCGAGCAGGCCAAGCGCGAGCTCGAGCACGCCGCGATTCCGTTCGATCGAGATCTCCCGGTAGGCATGATGGTCGAGGTGCCCTCGGCGGCCCTGATCGCGCCGATCCTCGCGGAGGAGTGCGACTTCTTCAGCATCGGCACCAACGACCTCACCCAGTACACCCTGGCCGTGGATCGCGGCAACGAGCGGGTGGCCCACCTCTACAACCCGCTGCACCCGAGCGTGCTCATGCTCATCGATCAGACCGTGCGGGCCGGCGCTGCAGCGGGCATTCCGGTCTCGCTGTGCGGAGAGATGGCGACCAATCCCCTGGCCGTCCCCACCCTGGTGGGACTCGGGATCGGCGAGCTCTCGGGAGCGCCGTCGGCGGTGCCCCTGGTGAAGGAGATCATCCGCGCCCTCGACTCCCGCGACGCCGAGCGCGACGCCCGGGCGGCGCTGTCCGCGCGCACCGCCGAGGAGGTCCACGGCCTCGGGGCGAAGCGACTCGCCGAGGCCGGGCTGCTCGAGCATCCCGACGTGGGGCAGTGGCTGCGCGGTCTCACCGCGCCCTGGCTGGCCGGGCTCGGCTGAGCGGCGCGCGCCGGCCGCTCAGCGACCGGACCCCGATGCGCTCCGGGGTCGCTCGAGATCGCGCTCCACCTGGGATGCGAGCGCCTCGAGGGCCCGGGTCAGCTCGCGGGTCGAGCGCTCGATCTGCTCGGCTCCACCGCCCCGGGGCACCGTCAGCGCGTCGCCGAAGCCGCAGGCCACCCGCGCGAACGGCGGCGGCAGGCGGGTGCGATCCCAGCTCCCGAAGCGCCAGACCGGCCGGGCGGCGAACGCGACCGGGGTGATCGGCGTCCCCGAGAGCTGGGAGAGCCAGAGGAGGCCCGGCTTCGGTACGCCCGCCGGTCCGCGCGGGCCGTCGACCAGGGCCGCCACGCTGGTCCCGCTGCGCAGGCTGCGGGTCATGGTCCGCAGCGCGGCGCTGCCGCCCCGGGAGCTCGATCCGCGCGGCGGGGGAGCGAAGCCCAGGGCGACGAGGGCCGAAGCGATGAAGTCACCGTCGCGGCTGCGGCTGACCGGAACGGCGTAGCCCCGGTCCCGAAAGAAGACCGCGGCCAGCAGGATGTCCCGGTGCCAGACGGCTCCCAGCTCGGCCGGCCGGCCGGTGCGTCCGACGGGATCCTCGCCGCGGACCTGCCAGCGCCAGGTCCGGGCCAGGCCGCGCAGCAGCCAGGCGCCGAGCCAGCCGAGCCAGCGCGCCAGGGGCCGGATCGGCCGCTGCGCCGCGTCCCGGCCCGGACTGCGGCCGGTCCCATCGGGGCCGCGCGCGTCTTCTCCGGCCGCAGGGGTCGAGGCCGGGGGGCCGTTTCGCATCGCCGACACGGCGGATCACGGTATCGCAGGCGTCCCGGCTTGACTGCAGCGGACCGTTGCAGGCCCCCGCGTACGGTCGACCGGCCTGGGGCGTTGTGTTAATCCTAAACCGTCCCGGGCACTTCCAGGTGCCCCAAACCCCCGCGCCCCCCGCGCGTACCTCTGTAGACGATGGCCATGACCGCCACTCTCGACCGGCTCCGCGTCTTCGCGGACCTGACCAAGCCGCGCCTCCTGCCCATGGTGCTGTTCACCGGACTGCCGGTGCTCGGCATGGCGGCGGGCGGTTGGCCGAGTCTGGGCGTCTCGGTCGTGACGCTCCTGGGCATCACATTGGCCGCCGCGTCGGCGAACACCCTCAACGCCTACATCGAGCGGGACGTCGACGCGAAGATGGAGCGGACCCGGGAGCGCCCCCTGCCGGCGGGCCGGCTGTCGCCCGCCGCGGCGCTGGGCTTCGGGCTGCTCCTGGCCGCCGGCTCGGTCTCCCTGCTCTGGGCGATCGGGGGCCTTCCGGCCGCCGGGCTCGGGGTGGGCAGCATCCTCTTCTACGTCTTCGTCTACACGATCTGGCTCAAGCCGCGCTCCTCCTGGAACGCGGTGATCGGCGGCGCCGCCGGGGCCGCCGCCCCGCTCATGGCCGACGTCGCCGTCAACGGCCACGTGGGTGCGCCCGGGCTCTGTCTGTTCGCCATCGTGTTCTTCTGGCAGCCGCCCCACGTCTGGGCCATCGCGCTCTACCGCAAGCGGGAGTACGAGACCGCGGGCATTCCCATGCTGCCCAGCGTGATCGGGGATCAGCCGACCCGTCGGCGCATGCTGGCCTACACGGTGGGTCTGGTGCCGGTGAGCCTGGCGCCGGTGTTCTTCGGCCTGCTCGGGGCCGTCTACGCCGCGGTCGCCCTCGTCATGGGCGTCTGGTTCATCTGGCTCGCCATCCGCGTCCTGCGCGAACGCACCGACGCCGCGGCGCGGCACATGTTCCATGTGTCGCTCGCCTACCTCTTCGTGCTGTTCCTGGCGATGAACGTCGAGGTCCTGCTGGGGCTGTAGGGAGCGGGGCGGCTCAGCCGACCACGTTCACCAGACGGCCGGGCACCACGATCACCTTCTTGGGGTCCCGACCGTCGAGGTGCTTGCGGACCTTCTCCGAGGCCAGCGCGGCCTCTTCGACGGCCTGCTTCGTCGCATCGGCGGGCACGCTGATCTCGTCGCGCCGCTTGCCGTTCACCTGGACCGCGAGGGTCACCGTGTCCTCCACCAGCAGGGACGCGTCCGCCTCGGGCCAAGGCTCGTAGGCCAGGGTGTCGGTGTGGCCGAGCTTCCGCCACAGCTCCTCCCCGAGATGGGGCGCCATGGGGGAGAGCAACAGCACGGCCGCCTCGGCCGCCTGCCGGGGCAGCGGCGCGTCCTTGGCGATGTCCCGGGCGAAGACCATCAGCTTCGAGATGGCGGTGTTGAAGCGCATGGCCTCGAGGTCCTCGGTCACCCCGGCGATGGTGCGGGCCGTGAGCCGGGCCTGATCCTCGCTGCCCGCGCCGTCGACCAGCGGGCGGAGCGCGTCGCCATCGTCCTCGTCGCACACCAGGCGATGCACGCGCTGGAGGAAGCGGTGGATGCCGTGGATGCCCTCGGTCGACCACGGCGCGTCCTTCTCGAGCGGTCCGATGAACATCTCGTAGAGCCGCATGGCGTCCGCCCCGAACTCGTCCACCACCTCGTCGGGGTTGATCACGTTGCCGCGGCTCTTCGACATCTTCTCGACGACTTCCTCGAGGACGATCCCCTCCAGGGCCGGATGGCCGGCCCGGCCCTCGGCGTCGACGCGCACCTCGGAGAGGGGCACCCAGCGCTCCTTGAGGGGTGCGCCGCCCTCGCGCGCGAAGGCGGACTCGCCCTCGATCCGCACGTCGGGCAGTCCGTAGCAGCGCGGCGATCGCTCGGGGTCGTCGTCGACGTTGTCGTCCCAGTAGCGATAGCTGTAGCCGAGGATCATGCCCTGGTTCACCAGCTGCTGGAACGGCTCGGTCGTGTGGACCAGGCCGAGGTCGTAGAAGACCTTGTGCCAGAAACGCGCGTACAGGAGATGGAGCACGGCGTGCTCGGCGCCGCCCACGTACAGGTCGACCGGCATCCAGTAGCGCTCGGCCTCGCTGCTCCAGGGCTCGCGGTCGTTGCGCGGATCGACGAAGCGCAGGAAGTACCAGCAGCTGCCCGCCCACTGAGGCATGGTGTTCGCGTCGCGCCGGGCCGGGGCGCCCGTCTCGGGATCGCGGGTCTCGATCCAGTCGGCGACCCGCGCGAGCGGCGGCTCGAAGTCGCCGCTCGGCTTGAAGTCCTCCATCTCCGGGAGGGTGAGGGGCAGGTCCTCCTCGGGCACCAGGCGCGTGGTGCCGTCCTCCAGGTGGATCACCGGGAAGGGCTCGCCCCAGTAGCGCTGGCGACTGAACAGCCAGTCCCGGAGCTTGTAGGTGACGGTGCCCTCGCCCAGGCCCTTCTCCTCGAGCCACTCGATCATGCGCCGCTTGGCGTCGGCGGTGGAGAGCCCGTCGAGCATGCCCGAGTTGACGGCCGTACCGTCGCCGGTGAAGGCCTCCGCGGACAGGTCGCCTCCCGCGACCACCTCGACGATCGGCAGGTCGAAGGCCTTCGCGAAGGCGTAGTCGCGCTCGTCGTGGCCGGGCACCGCCATGATGGCCCCGGTTCCGTAGCTGGCGAGCACATAGTCCGCGATCCACACCGGGATGCGCTCTCCGTTGACCGGATTGATCGCGTAGGCGCCGGTGGCAACGCCGGTCTTCTCCTGGACGTCGGCCAGGCGCGCGCGGTCGCTCTTGCGGGCGGCGTCGGCGACGTAGGCGGCGACGGCCTCCCGCTGCCCTTCGCTGGTGATGGCCTCCACCAGCGGATGCTCCGGGGCCAGCACCATGTAGGTCGATCCGAACAGGGTGTCGGGGCGGGTCGTGAACACCTCGATTCCCGTGTCCGCGTGGCCCTCCAGCTCGAAGCGAACGCGCGCGCCCTCCGACCGCCCGATCCAGTCGCGCTGCATCTTCTTGATGGGCTCGGGCCAGTCGAGGCCGTCGAGGTCGTCGAGCAGCCTCTCGGCGTACTCGGTGATGCGCAGCATCCACTGGGTCATGGGGATGCGCTCGACGGGGTGGCCCCCCACCTCGCTCTTGCCGTCGATGACCTCTTCGTTGGCCAGGACCGTCCCGAGGGCGGGGCACCAGTTCACCGGCACCTCGGCGCGATAGGCGAGGCCCTTCTCGTAGAGCTTCCGAAAGATCCACTGGGTCCAGCGCACGTAGCCGGGGTCGGTCGTGTCGATCTCCCGGGACCAGTCGTAGCTGAATCCCAGCGATTGGATCTGGCGCTTGAAGTTGGCGACGTTGCGGCGCGTGGTGTCGCGGGGGTGGGTGCCGGTCTTGATGGCGAACTGCTCGGCGGGCAGGCCGAAGGCGTCCCATCCCATGGGGTGGAGGACGTTGAAGCCGCGCATGCGCTTGTAGCGGGCGACGATGTCCGTGGCCGTGTAGCCCTCGGGATGGCCCACGTGCAGGCCGTCGCCCGACGGATAGGGGAACATGTCGAGCACGTAGAACTTCGGTCGCTCCGGGTCGAGCTCGGCGCGAAACGTCTCGTGGGTGAGCCAGTACTGCTGCCAGCGGGGCTCGATGGATTTCGGGTCGTAGGCCATGGGGCCGGGAAAATAGCAGGCGAAAGCGCCGCTATCCTAGGGTTATGGACCCCGCCCGATCCGAGGTCTTCGTGGTCTCCGACGGAACCGGCGAGACCGGCGGCGCGGCCGTGCGCGCCGCCATGCTCCAGTTCCGGAACCCCTGGCGCCTGCGCCTGTTCGCGGGGGTGCGCACCGCAAAGGAGGCGCGGAGCGTGGTCCAGGAGGCGGAGCACGCCGGCGCCCTGGTGGTGTTCAGCCTGGTGGACGGGCCCTCGGCCGATGCGGTGGTGGACGAGGCGGCCAAGCGCGGCGTGGTGACCGTCGATCTGCTCGGCCCGCTGATCGAGGCCGCCGCCCGGCACCTGAAGGCCGATCCGCGCAAGGAGCCGGGGCTGCTCCACGGGTTCTCCGGCGACTACTTCCGGCGGGTCGAGGCCGTGGAGTTCGCCGTGCGCCACGACGACGGCGCCAACACCCGCACGCTCTACCAGGCCGACATCGTGCTCACCGGCGTGTCGCGAACCTCGAAGACGCCGCTCTCGATGTACCTGGCCCAGCGCGGCTACAAGACCGGGAACGTGCCCCTGGTGCCCGGCCTCCAGCCGCCGCCCGCGCTCTTCGAGCTGGAGCCGCGCAAGGTCTTCGCCCTCGACATCGACAGCTCGACCCTGCTCGAGGTGCGCCAGGCCCGGGTGCGCGCCCTGGGCCGGCTGCCGCACTCGGCCTACGCCGACGCCGAGCAGATCCTGCTGGAGCTCGACCGGGCGAGGCGCATGTTCCGCCAGCGCGGCTGGCGCATCGTCAACGTCTCGGGGCGCGCGGTCGAGGAGAACGCAGCGCGGATCATCGAGCTGGTCGAGACCGGGCGGTCCCGGACCGAGGAGTCCGGTCGCTAGCATCCGGCCGATCGCATCGCAGAGAGGAAGCGCAGGTGGACCAGGACGGATCCGACGGCGCGGCGGAGGGCCGCATCGACGGGCTGCTCGCCGAGATGACCCTCGACGAGAAGGTGGCCATGGTGGCCGGCGTCGACATGTGGCGGACCCCCGGCGTCCCCCGCCTGGGCGTGCCGGGGCTGAAGGTCACCGACGGCCCCCACGGCGCCCGCGGCGAGAGCTTCACCGGAGCCCAGACGGCCGTGGCCTTCCCCTGCGCGACGGCGATGGGCGCCACCTGGAACGCCGACCTGGTCGGGAAGGTGGGCGGCGTGCTGGCCGAGGAGACCCGCTCCAAGGGAGCCCAGGTGCTCCTGGCGCCCACGGTGAACCTGCACCGCACCCCCGTCGCCGGCCGGAACTTCGAGTGCTACTCCGAGGATCCCGAGCTGACCGCGGTGCTCGCCATCGCCTACATCCGGGGCCTGCAGGAGGCGGGGGTGGGCGCCTCGCTCAAGCACTTCGTCTGCAACGACTCGGAGTTCGAACGCCACACCATCAGCTCCGAGGTGGACGAGCGGCCGCTGCGCGAGCTCTATCTCTACCCGTTCGAGGCGGCGGTGGCCGAGGCCCGGCCGTGGTCGGTCATGTCCTCCTACAACAAGATCAACGGCACCTGGGCCAGCGAGAACGGCGCGCTCCTGAACGACCTGCTGAAGGGAAGCTGGGGCTTCGACGGCTTCGTCGTGTCCGACTGGTTCGGCACCAACGAGACCGTGGCGGTGGCCAACGGCGGACTCGACCTGGAGATGCCCGGACCCGCCCGACACTTCGGTGCGAAGCTCCGAGAGGCCCTCGACGCGGGGGAGGTCTCGGAGTCGGTGCTCGACGACAAGGTGCGCCGTCTGCTGCGCGCGACCGCGCGCGCGGGCCTCCTCGACGCGCCTCCGCCCGAGGGCGAGCGGTCCATCGACCGTCCGGAGCACCGCGAGGTGGCGCTGCAGGTGGCGCGCGAATCGATCGTGCTGCTGACCAACCGCGCCGCGACGCTTCCCTTCGGAGACGACGTGAAGAGCGTCGCCGTCGTCGGACCCAACGCCGACCCCGCTGTGTCCATGGGTGGCGGGAGCTCCCGCGTCACGCCCCACTACGCCATCTCGCCCCTGGAAGGCATCCGCGATCGGCTCGGCGCCTCGGGGAGCGTCGTCCACGAGATCGGCTGCACCCGGGACAAGCGCCTCCGGGTGCTCGACTCGAGCACGCTGGAGCCCCTGCCCGGCGAGGACGGCCGCGGCTGGCGGCTCGAGTTCTTCGACGGGCTCGAGCCCGGCGGCGACCCGGTGCTCACGAAGGCGGGCCGCCGGGGGGAGTGGAGCTGGTTCGGCGCGCCCTCTCCGGAGCTCGACCCCAGCCGCTTCTCGGTCCGGGCGAGCGCCGTCTTCGTGGCGCCGGAGAGCGGCACCTATACGTTCGGCCTGGCCAGCGCGGGCCTGGCGCGCCTGCTGGTCGACGGTCGGCTCGTCGTCGACAACTGGACCGACTGGGAGCGGGGCGACACGTTCTACGGGATGGGGAGCGTCGAACGCCGGGGCGAGGTGACGCTGCGAGAGGGTGCGAAGGCGCTCGTCGAGGTGGAGTTCTCGAAGGAGAAGGCGCCCATGGGCGCCGGCATCCGCGTCGGCCTGCGCCGGCCGGTTCCCCACGACGCCATCGAACGGGCCGCCGAGGCCGCCCGCCGGGCCGACGCCGCGGTCGTGGTGGTGGGGCTCGACGGGGACTGGGAGTCCGAGGGCTTCGACCGCCCGGACCTCGAGCTGCCCGGGCGCCAGGCGGAGCTCGTCCGCGCCGTCGCCACCGCCAACCCGAGGACCGTGGTGGTGCTCAACGCGGGCTCCCCGCTGCGGGTCGAGCGCTTCGTGGACGAGGTCGGGGCGATCCTCCAGCTGTGGTATCCCGGCCAGGAGGGGGGACGCGCCCTGGCCGAGGTCCTGTTCGGGGACGTCTGTCCCTCCGGTCGCCTCCCCACGACCTTTCCCCGCCGGCTGGAGGACACGCCGGCCCACCTCTCGTATCCCGGGGAGTTCGGCCGGGTCCGCTACGGCGAGGGGATCTTCATCGGCTACCGCTACACCGAGACGGTCGACCGGGCGCCGCGCTTCGCGTTCGGTCACGGGCTGTCGTACTCGCGCTTCGAGCTGGGCCCGATCGCGCTCGACCGCCCCCAGGTCGAAGCCGGCCAGCCCGTGGACCTCGAGATCCCCGTGACCAACGTCGGCGATCGCCTCGCCGCGGAGGTCGTGCAGGTCTACCTGCGGTTCCCGGAGTCCAGGGTGGCTCGGCCGGCGCTGGCGCTGGGCGCCTTCGGCAAGGTCGAGCTCGCGCCGGGCGCGACCCACCGCCTCCGTCTCCGGGTGCCCGCGCGGGCGCTCGCCCACTGGGACCCCGACGCCGGACACTGGGTCCACGAGGAGGGTCCGGTCGAGCTGGTCGCGGGGGCGTCGTGTCGGGATCTGCGCCAGACTTCCCGCCTCACCGTCGGGGCTGCCTGAATCGATGCGGAGGAGGTGAGGGATGCGGGGATTCGAATGGGCCGGCGCGCGCACCTGGGAGACGCCGGAGTGTGTGGGCATGAACCGTCTGCCGGCCCGCAGCGGGCTCGTGCCCTTCCCCGACGCCCCCACGGCCCTCGAAGGCGACCCGCAGAAGTCGCCCTGGCGCCTGTCCCTCGACGGGAGCTGGCGGTTCGCGCTGGTCGCGCGTCCCGAGGACGTTCCGGAGGACTTCGGCGACCCCGACTTCGACGACCGCCGCTTCGGCGAGATCGAGGTGCCCGGGCACTGGACGACCCAGGGACACGACCGACCCCACTACACCAACGTCCAGATGCCCTTCCGCGAGCGCCCGCCCCGGGTTCCCGAGGCGAACCCGACCGGTCTGTACCGCCAGACCTTCGAGCTGCCCGCGGACTGGTCCGAGCGCCGGGTCTGGCTCCACTTCGGCGCCGCGGAGAGCGTCCTCTACGTCTGGGTGAACGGCCGGGCGGTCGGGCTCAGCAAGGGCTCGCGGCTCCCGGCGGAGTTCGACGTGACCGCTCACGTCGTGCCGGGCCGGAACGTCGTGGCGGTGGCGGTGGTGCGCTGGTCCGACGGGACCTTCCTCGAGGACCAGGACCACTGGTTCATGGCCGGGCTGCAGCGGAGCGTCTTCCTGCTGTCGCCCGGGCCGGTCGCCCTGCGCGACGTCGCCGTCGACGCGAGCCTCGACGACGCCTGCCGCGACGGCGTGCTCGCGGTCCGCGTGGAGGTGGACGGCGATCCCGAGCCGCCCGCGGGCTGGAAGACCCGGATCCAGCTCCACGACCCGCGCGGCAAGCGGGTGTGGAAGAAGCCCATCGAGCGGGAGATCGCCCGCTCCGGCAACCCCTATCTCTACCGAGGGCCGTGGGCGGAGTACATCGAGACCGTCCGGCGGCCCCGGACCTGGAACGCCGAGACCCCCCATCTCTACAGCCTGGTCGTGGAGCTGGTCGGCGGCGACGGAGCCGTCCGCGAGGCGGTGTGCCAGCGGATCGGCTTCCGCCGCGTCGAGGTGCGCGACCGCGAGCTCCGGATCAACGGGGTGCCGGTGCTGATCCGCGGGGTGAACCGCCACGAGCACGACGACCGCCGCGGCAAGGCGGTGACCCGCGATTCGATGATCGCGGACATCCGGCTGATGAAGCAGTTCAACTTCAACGCCGTGCGCACGGCCCACTACCCGAACGACCCCGAGTGGTACGCGCTCTGCGACGAGTACGGCCTGTACGTCGTGGACGAGGCCGACATCGAGGCCCACGGCGAGCTCGCCCACCTGTGCCGGGACCCCCGCTACACCGCCGCCTTCCTGGACCGCGGCATGCGCATGGTGCAGCGGGACAAGAACCACCCGTCGATCATCCTGTGGTCGCTGGGCAACGAGTCCGGCCACGGGGCGAACCACGGCGCCATGGCCGGCTGGATCCGTCAGTACGACCCCTCGCGTCCGCTCCACTACGAGGGCGCGCTCGAGTGGAACCTCCACTCGGACCCGCCCACCACCGACGTGGTCTGCCCGATGTACCCGCCGGTCGAGGACATCGTGAAGTGGGCCGAGACCACCCGCGGCGAGCGCCCGCTGATCATGTGCGAGTACTCCCACGCCATGGGCAACAGCAACGGGGGGCTGTCGGACTACTGGGACGCCATCGAATCCCACCACGGCCTCCAGGGCGGCTTCATCTGGGACTGGGTCGACCAGGGCCTGCTGTCCGTGGACGACCGGGGCCGCGAGTACTGGGCCTACGGGGGCGATTTCGGGGACGCCCCGACCGACCACAACTTCTGCATCAACGGGCTGGTCTGGCCCGACCGCACCCCCCATCCCGCCATGTGGGAGGCCAAGGCGCTGCAGCAGCCCGTCTCGGTCGCGCTCCGCAGCGCGCGCCGCGGCCGCGTCCGGGTGACCAACAAGCGGGAGTTCACCGACCTGTCCGACCTGCGCGGCCACTGGCGCCTGCGGGTCGACGGCGAGTCCGTCCAGAAGGGCAGCCTCCCGCGGCTGAAGACGGCGCCCGGCTCGAGCGAGGAGGTCGAGATCGGCTTCGCGAGGCCCGATCTCCCGCCGGCGGCCGAGGTCCACCTCGACGTCTGGTTCGAGACCGCGCGCGAGACGCCGTGGGCGCCGAAGGGACACGAGGTCGCGCGCACCCAGCTGGCCCTGCCGTGGAAGGGCCGGAGGGCGCCGGCGCCGCGGGTCGTCTCCCAGCGCTGGGAGCTCGACCACTCTTCGGAGCGGGTGCGGGTCGCGGGCGCGGGGACGTCGATCGAGATCGACGCGCGCTCGGGCCACGCGTCGTCCCTCGAGTTCGGGGAGCGGGAGCTGCTCGTGGAAGGGCCGCGCCTGTCGCTGTGGCGGGCCGCCGTGGACAACGACGGAGTGCGGGCGTGGAAGGGGGGAGGCCGGCCGCTCGCCCGCTGGCTCGAGCAGGGCCTCGACGCCCTCGAGCTCGAGACCCGGTCCCTCTCCGTGCGCCGCGCCCAGGGCGGCGTGCGCATCGCCGTCGACCAGCGCGCCGGCGACCTCGTCCACCGGGCCCAGGTGCGGGTCGAGCCCGACGGCGCCGTGACCTTCCGCCACCGGGTCGTCGTACCCGACGCCTGGGCGGACCTGCCGCGGCTGGGCGTGCGCCTGATCCTGCGGCCCGGCCTCGACCACCTGTCGTGGCTCGGGCGCGGACCCCACGAAGACTACGACGATCGCATCCGCGGTGTCCGGATCGGGCGCTGGCAGAGCCGGGTGCGCGACCAGTACGTGCCGTACATCCTGCCCCAGGAGCACGGGAGCCACGGCGCCGTGCGCTGGCTCGAGCTGGTCGACCGCAAGGGGGTCGGTCTCGGCGTCGACGCCTTCGATCGCAGCGACGGCCTGCTGCGCTTCGGCGCCAGCCACTACACCGCGGAGGATCTCTTCGCGGCCCGCCACACGTGCGAGCTCGAGCCCCGTCGCGAGGTGGTGCTGTACATCGACCACCGACAGCGGGGGCTGGGCACCGGCTCCTGCGGGCCGGACACGCACCCCCGCTACACGATCCCGGCCGGCCGCTTCGAGTTCGGCTATCGGCTCCGGGCAGCGCGCGGGACCGATCGCTAGGCGGCCGGCGGGATTCCCTCGGTCGCGATCCGCTCGCCCAGGCCCCGCAGCTGGCTGCGCGCGTTGCCCAGCAGGTGCTCGCTCTGGGTGGCCCACAGGAAGTAGCGGTGGAGGGGAACGTCGACGTCGATGCCGACTCCGCCGTGCAGGTGCACGGTTCCGTAGGCCACGAACTGTGCGCCCTCGGAGGCCCAGAACTTGGCGATGGCCACCCCGTCGCCGCAGTCGAGGTCCCCGTCCAGGCGCCAGGCGGCCTCCCAGGCGGTCATGCGCATGGCCTCGACCTGGATGTAGGCGTCGGCGGCCCGCTGGTGGAACGCCTGGAAGCTGCCGATGGCCACGTCGAACTGCTCGCGCTCGCGGCCGTACTCGGCGGTGAGCTCGAGCGCCCGCTCGCTGACGCCCAGCTGCTGGCAGCAGAGCGCCGCGATCGCCCGGTCGCTCCACCAGCGCAGCGAGGCGCCGTCGTCCAGCTCGCCCAGGAGCTCGGCGGGAGCCCCGTCGAGCTCGAGCTGCGCGTGGGGATGGCGGTTCGACAGCTGCTGGGGCGCGAGAGCGACCCCGCCGGCCTTCGGGTCCACCAGGAACAGGCCGATGCGGTCGCCGGCCCGCGCGGCCAGCACCACGCGCGCGGCCTGCTCCGCGAAGGGAACGGCCAGCTTGCGTCCGCTGACGCGCCAGCCGTCGCCCTGCTCCTCCGCCCGCGCCCCCGGGTCGTTCGGGTCGTCGGTGTCGTCCTCGGAGAGGGCGCCGGTCACGAGCGTACGGCCCTCGGCCACGCCGGGCAGCCAGGCCTGCTTCTGGGCGTCGGAGCCGAAGCGTGCGAGGGGCAGGGCGCCCAGGGCCAGGCAGGCGTAGGCCGGGACCGGCGCCACCGTGCGCCCGATCTCCTGGAGCAGCACCGTGAGGGCGAAGAATCCCAGGTCCGCGCCGCCGTGCTCCTCGGGCAGGGCGACGCCCAGCAGGTTCGCCTTCGCCAGGGACTGCCACAGCTCCGCGTCCCACGGCGGGTCCTGCTTCTCGACGTTCTTCAGGTGCTCGTTGGTCACCCGGTCCTCGAGGATCTTGCGCGCGAGATCCCGGATCTCGACCTGCTCTTCGTTCAGCGTGAAGTCCACGACCCCCTCCTCAGCTCTTGTAGTGGGGCAGGCCGAGACCGGCCATGGCGATGATGTCGCGCTGCACCTCGTTGGTGCCGCCGCCGAAGGTCAGGATGAGCGAGCTCCGGTAGCGGCTCTCGAGGCGTCCCTGGAGCACGGCGCCCGGCGAGTCCGGCCCGAGGATCGCGCCGTGGCCGACGACCTCCATCAGCGCGCGGTAGCCGGTGATGTAGAACTCGCTGCCGAAGACCTTCAGCGCCGAGGCGTCCGCCGGGTGGAGCTGGCCGTGGTCCATGGCCGCCGCCTGCTTCCAGTTCATGACGCGCAGGGCTTCGACGTGGGCGTAGACCCGGGCCAGGTTGCTCTGCACCCACGGCTCGTCGATCACGCGCCGGCCGCCCCGCAGCTCGGTCTGGCGCGCCCACTCGGTCGTCTCCTCGAGCAGCCTGCGCAGCGGACCCACGTTCATGAGCGACACGCGCTCGTGGTTCAGCTGCCCGACGATCAGCGACCAGCCCTGGTTGAGCCCTCCGATCAGGTGCTCGTCGGGAACGCGGACGTCGTCGTAGAAGGTGGCGTTGGTGCGCACGCCGCCCACGGTCATGATCGGCGAGATGCCGAAGCCCTTGGCGCTCGTGGGCACCATGAACATGCTGATGCCCGCGTGCTTCCTGGCGTCGGGATCCGTGCGCGCCGCCAGCCAGACGTAGTCGGCGAAGTCGGCGAGGCTGGTCCACATCTTCTGCCCGTTGATCACCCACTCGTCACCGTCCTTCTCGGCCCGGGTCTTGAGTGAAGCCAGGTCGGTGCCCGCCCCGGGCTCCGAGTAGCCGATGCAGAAGTGGAGCTCGCCCTTCAGGATGCGGGGCAGGAACTCGGCGCGCTGATCGTCGTTGCCGTAGCGCATCAGCGTGGGGCCGACGGTGTTGAGGGTGAGGAACGGCAGGGGGTAGCCGGCGCGCTGGACCTCGTCGGAGAAGATGAACTGGTCCACCTTGCTGCGCGCGCCGCCGCCGTACTCCTCGGGCCAGCCGATGCCCAGCAGCCCGTCCGACCCCATCTGCTTCAGGGCCTTGCGGTAGAGCGGGCCGCCCCCCTCGGTGCCGCTGATCTCCCGGACCAGCTCCTCGGTCATCATCTTGCCGAAGTAGTCGCGAAGCTCGTCCCGGAACTTCCGCTGCTCCGGGGTGAAGTCGATGTGCATCGAGAACCTCGAGGTGGTGGGGCGGTGCGCCCGGGCCCGAGGCGGGTCCAGGCCCACTGGAACGTGTTCTACCTGGTTCAGTCTGACCCGTGGCGTGCCGCTTGTAAAGCGATCCCGCCCGCCGCGCCGCGCTCCCCGGGTCCCCTACTCTCTCGGAACCGCCGGGCGCCTTCGGCCCTCGTAGGGAACCGGGAGACTTCGTGAACGAGCCCTTCCCCCATCGCTCCGACCGGATCGACCTCCGGCGCGCCGCCGTCGTCCTCGCCGCCCTGGTGGGAGCGGGGGCCGCGGGGGCCGTGGCGACGTCCTGGCTGGGGACGTCCGCCGGGGAGCCCGCCGCGCCCGCCGGCGAGCCGGTGCCCGCGATCGAGGCGCTGACCGCCGAGCTCGACGCCGAGCGGAGGGCGCGTCAGCAGCTCGCCGGCGAAGTCGAGCAGCTTCGCCAGGAGGTGTTCGAGCTCGGCCTGCTCGCGCGCCTGGAGGAGGCGCTGCCCGAGGGTGGAGGAGCCTCCGCGGTGGCGGAGGCGCGGCCAGGAGCTCCGGCCGGAGGATCCGCCGCGGCCGCGACGGGCCGCCCGGGGAGCTCCGGCGCGCCTGCCGGCGCCCCCGAGCTGCGTCCCTGGTTCGACGAGGAGGCCCTCGCCGCGCTCGGGCTCGGCGACTCCGAGATCGAGGCGCTGCGCAAGCGCTGGTCCGAGCACCAGCTCGAGAAGATGAGCCTCAGCGATCGGGCCTCCCGGGAGGGATGGCGCCAGAAGCTCCGCTTCCGCAAGGAGAGCCGCGCGCTCGATGCGGCCCTCGTGGCCGAGCTCGGCGTCGACCGCTACGACCTCATGCTCTTCGCCACGGGCCAGCCCAACCGGGTGGTCGTGCTCGACGTCATCGACGGGTCGGCGGCCGGTGCGGCGGGCCTCCAGTCGGGCGATCGGATCACGGGCTACGCCGGAACGCCGGTCTTCCGGCGGACCGAGCTCATCGACGAGATCGCCGCCGGCGAGCCGGGCGAGCGGGTGCGGGTGCAGGTCGAGCGGGACGGCCGGATGCTGACCTTCGACGTGCCCCGGGGGCCGCTGGGGATCCGTCTGCGCGCCATGCGCGTCTCGCCCTCCGAGGGCTGAGCCGCGCCCGTACGCCGGCGGCTGCGGCCGCTACTCGGAGGCCGGGGCCTCCGGGTTCTGGTTGGCCTTCGGGTCGTAGTAGGGGCCCAGCCGACGCAGGGCATCGCCCGCGGCCCCGATCTTGTTCAGCAGCGCTTCACCGAGATTGAGCCGCCGTGCGATCTCCCGGGCGTCGCGCACGTCGACCATCATGCGCTCGTAGATGGGAAGGGTCGCATCGCGGCCCTTGCCCTTCTCGAGCTGCCGGGTGAGCCGGCGCGCTTCGGAGCGGATCACCCGCACCTTGTCCCGCAGCCGCTGGTAGTCCTTGGACTGCCCGGAGCCGATGGTGTAGGTGACCTGGTTCCGGTAGAGCTCGCTGTAGACCTTCCCCGCGGACTGCGAGAAATCGTGGGCCGCCGCGGTCACGCGCTCCTGGTCCCACGCCGCGAGCTGGGCGTGGACCGTCACCGCCGCCAGCATCGAGAGCGCGGTGAGCAGCGTGAGCGAGAGTCGGCGGATTCGAGCCGGTGTCATGGTTCCCCCTCCATCGAGCACGGCGTCGTGGCTTCGAGGGGACACCATAACCGGAATCGCCTCGACGGGGTTTCACAAAGGTGACGGCCGGGATGAAACGTGTTCTAATCTGGTGCGGATGCATCCGGTCCGGCCGAACGGCGTTTGAATCGAGTTCAGGCCGCCGTACGCCGCAGGCTGGGGGAAGTCAGCCACACGACCCACCCATGACGCCGACGCCCGCGCCGCGCGTGGGGCGGTCGGCCACGGAGTGAGCCATGCCCAAACGTCGCGATCAGATCGTGATGAGCGAGGACGAGATCTGGCGTTTCATCGAGAGCCAGAAGACCGTGCAGTTCGCGAGCATCGGACCCGACGGCGCGCCGCACCTCGTGCCCCTCTGGTTCGGGCTGGTCGACGGGAAGATCGTGCTCGAGACCTTCACCAAGTCCCAGAAGGTGAAGAACCTGGAGCGCGATCCGCGGGTGACCCTGCTGTTCGAGGACGGCGACGTCTACGAGCAGCTCAAGGCCGTGCAGATCCGGGGGCGAGCCCGGCTGATCCGGGACGTCGAGGACGTCCATCGCCTCCACATGGAGGTCCTCAGGCGCAACACGCCCGAGCTGGGCGAAGAAGTGATCGAGAAGGCCTCGAGGGCCATGGCTCCGAAGAAGACCGCCATCGTGATCGAGCCCGACAGGTTCGTGAGCTGGGACCACGGGAAGCTGGGCGGCGTCTACTAGAACCCATTTCTTCCGGGAGAGATACGATGAGTTTCCAGATGGCCGACATCTTCGAGGCGATGGCCGACGCGATCCCCGATCGCGAGTGCTTCGTGTGCGGGGACCAGCGCTACTCGTACGCGGAGTTCGAACGCCGGGCCAACCAGCTCGCCCACGCGCTCGAGGCGCGCGGGGTCGGGCGCGGGGACCACGTCGGCACCTACATGTACAACTCGGCCGAGTACGTGACGACCATGATCGCGTGCTTCAAGCTCGGCGCGGTTCCCATCAACATCAACTACCGGTACGTCGAGGAGGAGCTCCGCTACCTGTTCGACAACGCCGACCTGAAGGCGGTGGTCCACCACCGCGAGTTCGCCCCGCGCATCGCCGCCGTGAAGCACGAGTGTCCGGCCCTGGAGACCCTCGTCCACGTCGAGGACGGCAGCGGGGCCGACGTGGAGGCGATCGGGTCGG
Source organism: Myxococcota bacterium (assembly GCA_050618075.1). GTDB lineage: Bacteria > Myxococcota_A > UBA9160 > UBA9160 > UBA4427 > JBNLVL01. The sequence continues at coordinate 302,637 of JBNLVL010000034.1, read as the reverse complement.
TGGAGTTCGGCGCCGCCCTCGCCGAGGGCAGTCCCGAGCGGGTGTTCGAGCCGCGCAGCGGCGACGACCTCTTCATCATCTACACCGGCGGCACCACGGGCATGCCCAAGGGTGTGATGTGGCGCCACGAGGACATCTTCTTCGCCGGCATGGCCGGCGGAGATCCCCAGGGCGGGAACCCGGTGAAGAGCGTCGAGGAGCTCGTCGAGCGGGCGAAGAACGCGCCCATGCAGCTCACCATGATGGCGGCTCCACCGCTCATCCACGGCGCCGCGCAGCTCGCGACCTTCATCGCCTTCAACGCCGGCAACAAGCTGGTGATGCAGCCGCGCTTCGACGCCGAGGACGTCGTGCGGCTGCTCGCGGAGGAGAACGTGAACTCGCTCTCCATCGTGGGCGACGCCATGGCGAGGCCCATCGCCGAGGCCCTGGAGCGCAACGCCGGGACCGGCCGCCACGAGATCAAGATGCTGTTCGCGATCGGCTCGGCGGGCGCCATCTTCTCCGAGCCGGTGAAGGCGCGCCTCAAGGCCCAGCTCCCGAACACGATGCTGCTGGACAGCTACGGCTCCACCGAGACCGGGTACCAGGGGCAGGGCTCGGGGGCCGAGACGAAGAGCTTCGGACAGGGGCTCTCCTTCCAGATGAACGAACGCACCGTGGTCCTGGACGACGACCACCAGATCGTGAAGCCCGGCTCGGGGGTGCGCGGTCGCGTGGCCCTCAAGGGGCACGTCCCCATGGGCTACTACAACGACCCCAAGAAGACCGCCGAGACCTTCGTGACTCTCGGCGGCGAGCGCTACTCGATCACCGGGGACATCGCCGAGGTGATGGAGGACGGAACCGTCAAGCTCTACGGCCGCGGCTCGGTCTGCATCAACTCGGGGGGCGAGAAGATCTTCATCGAGGAGGTGGAGAACGCCCTCGTCTCCCACCCGGCGGTGAAGGACGCCGTGGTCGTGGGCGTCGACGACGAGAAGTGGGGGCAGCGCGTGGTCGCGCTGGTCTCGATCGAGGACTCGGCCTCGGACCCGGGTGAGAAGGCCGTCCAGGAGCACGCACGCACCCTGGTCGCCGGCTACAAGGTCCCGAAGGAAGTGTACGTCGTGGACGAGGTGTTCCGCGGGCCCAACGGCAAGGCGGACTACAAGGGCTCGAAGAAGCTCGCGAGCGAGCTCTCCGCGGCGCGGGCCCAGGCCGGCGCCCAGGCGTGAGCGAACGACCGAGCGACGAGGAGCGCCGTGTCCGCCGAGAGCTCGCCGACGGCGTGCTGCTGCTCACCCTCGACCGGCCGCGACGCAAGAACGCCTTCGACGATGCGCAGTGGATCCAGCTCCGCGACGCCCTGGACGAGGCGCGCGAGGATCCCGACGTCGGGGTGGTGGTCGTCACCGGAGCCGGGGGCGAGTTCTCGGCCGGCCAGGATCTCTCCTCGTTCATGCCGGCCGGCGACCCGGCCGGCGAGGGCGCCGGCGACGGGGCGACGGCCCGGGAGGGGATCCAGGCCCATCCCTTCCAGCAGTGCATGGACTCCCTCTGCGCCTTCGACAAGCCGCTTCTCGCGGCCGCCACGGGCGTGGCCGTGGGGATCGGCGCCACCTTCCTGTACCACTGCGACCTCGTCTACGTCGGTCAGGGGCTTCGCCTGCGCATGCCGTTCGTGAGCCTCGGCCTGGTCCCCGAAGCCGCCAGCAGCTACCTGCTCCAGGCCACGATCGGACAGCAGCGCGCGGCCGAGCTCTTCTTCACCGCCGAGTGGGTCGGGGCCGAGCGCGCCGTGGAGGTGGGGATCGCCGCGCGCGCCTACCCGGACGACGAGCTCCTGGAGGCGGTCCTGGCGAAGGCCCGGGAGATGGCGCGCTGGCCCGTGAGCTCCCTGCAGGCCACGAAGCGCTGCCTGATGGCCGCCCATCGCGCCGGCATCCAGGCGGCGCGCGAGGCCGAGAACGCCGGCATGGTGCAGCAGGCGGGGTCTCCCGAGAACATCGAGGCCGTCATGGCCTTCCTCCAGAAGCGGGAGCCCGATTTCCGCAAGCTGCGCAGCGAGAAGGCCTGATCTCCGCCCGCCCTCCCCCTCGATCCGAGCAGAATTTGAGGTTCTCCGCCCGCCTCGCGGCCTAGTCTGTCTCCGACATCCCGCTCGCCCCTGAGTCCCGGTGGAGCTGGACGATGTTGGGAGACCGACCCACTTCTGCCGCCGAACTCGGCGTGCTGCGAGCCGGCGTGCTGCGAGCCGGCGGGCTGGCCCTGTTGGCCGTGACCTTGCTGGGAAGTCGATGTGGAGACGGAGCGATCACACCCGTGGCGGGCACTCCGGACTACCAGCGGGCCGCCGTCGTCGAGGTGCCCGGGGCGGAGATCAACCTGGCCACGGCCAACCTGACCGTCGAGCGCACCGATCTCGTGGTCGACTCCCAGCTCGGCCGCCAACGCGTGGGCGCCGTCTGGAACTCCGCGGACCGGGCCTGGCGCTGGAGCTTCGAGCTGCACTTCGACGGGACCGTCTTCACCGACGCGACGGGAGCGCGCCACGACGCGGCGGCGGTGCCGCCCGGGGGCGCCCTCCCCGGGACCCACTGGGTGGTCGTCTCCGGGAATGCATTGAAGACCAAGGGCGGTCTGCTGCACCGCTTCGACGTCGCGAGCGGTCAGCTCGCCGAGGTCCGGTGGACGAGCTCGGCGCTGCCTCGGCTGCTGTTCGAGTACGGCGACACCGAGGCCGGGCTGCGGCTTCGACGCATCGTCCAGGAGCGCGTCGGGGGCGCCCTCGACCCCCTGGTCACGGTCCATCGCGATCCAGCCGGCCGCATTCTCTGGCTGCTGGACGGGGCGGGTCGTCGGGCGCGCTTCAGCTACGACGCAGAGGGACGCCTCGAGGCGGCCCGGGATCCCCTGGACATGGAGCAGGGCTGGCCGGGCTTCCGCTACACCTACGCGGGCAGCCAGCTGGCTTCGATCCGGACCTCCGAAGAGGAGCGCTTCGAGTTCGAATACCGGAACGGTCGTCCAGTGATCGCACGCCAGGTCGGGGAGACGGATCCGACGGTGGGGATCGTCTGGGGCGACGTGGTGGACGGGCTCCACCGGGTCGACCTCGTCGATGTCCTGGGGGGCGCGTGGTCGTACACCTCCGACGACCGGGGTCGTCTGCGCGAGACGGTCGATCCCCTCGGCAACCGCCAGACCACGACCTGGGTCGGCGTGCGTCCGGTCTCGCGGACGGACGCCGACGGCCTCGTCACTCGCTGGACCCTCGAGAACGACGACGTGACGAGCGAGATCCAGCCGTCGGGCAACGTGGTGCGCTTCGAGTACGCCCGGGACGCGGTCGACCGCGAGGCGCCGGAGTCGACGCCCATCGCGAACATCCACGACGACCTCGGCGCCATCGAGACCCGCCGCTACGACGCCGTAGGCCGGCTCGTCGAGCTCGGCAACGGAGAGGGCGAGTCAGCGACCCTCGAGTACGGCGGAGACGAGATGCTCCGCCGCGTGAACCGCGTCGCCGGCGGATCCCTCCTGTACCAGGACTACACCGCTCGGGGGCACGCCCGAGCCGTCGACCTGGTCGGAGATCCGCGCGACCTGGAGTTCGACGGGGTGGGCAACCGGACCACCGGAGCCGATCCCTGGGGTGCGGCGCGCGACGGCGGCGGCGGCATCCGCAGCGTGCGCTACGACGGCGACCGCAACCCGATCGGCTACGAGCTCGTCGCGCAGGAGTTCGCGTTCTCCCCCGACGATCCGCTCTGGCTCGAGATCGACTATCGCAGCGACGGCCGCCCCCTGCGCATGCGGCGTCCGTTCGGGGGCGACTGCGAGTGGGACTACGATGCGCTGGGGCGGGTCGTGGCCCGGCGCGACCGCGTCGACGGAGCCTGGAAGACCACGCACATCGAGCTGGACACGGCCGGTCGGACCACGGCCATCGAGCGCCCCAACGGGATGCGTGAAGAGTGGGAGTACGATCCGCTCGGCCGCGTCGTGCGCCACGCCGTCCTGCGCGACGGCGTCCTGGAGTCCGACGAGGTGCGGAGCTACCAGGGCGGACGCCTGGTCGCGCTGTCCGACTCGCTTCGGCCTGGAACCGAGCACCGTGTGTACGACGCCGCCGGGCGCCTCGCGATCATCGTGTTTCCGGAGGGCGAGCAGCTGTGGCTCGACTACGACGCGCGCTCGCGGATCGTCGCCGAGCGGTACCTGCGACCGGAGCTCTCCGTGCTGACGGCGTTGGAGCGCCGCTACGATCTCGCCGACCGTGAGGTCGAGCTCCTCGAGGATGGCGAGACCCTGCTCGATCGGACCTACGTGGACGGCCTGCTCACGAGGACCCGCTACGCCAACGGGCTCAAGTACACGGCCGACTACGACCCCACCACGGGCGAGATCACCGAGACGTCGCTGCGACCCGTGGGGGGCGGCGGGCCGCTGGCCGAGCGCTTCTACGAGCGCGCGGATGGAACCATCTGCGCCGCCCGGACCTGCCTTCGCAGCCTGTCGTGGGCCCTGATCGCGAGCGATCAGCCGGTTCCCGCAGAGGAGCTCTTCGAGACCGGCCAGATCGGCCCCTCCGCGGAGCCGGTGGGAAGGAGGCTGCTCTTCAGCCGGGAGCCCGACTCCGCGGAGTACACTTTCCACCGTTACGATCAGCTCTCCAATCGCAGCAGCTTCACGTGCGAGGAGGAGGACGAGTCGGTGACGGCGCTCTTCAACGCCGAACGCAATCGGCTGCTCGGGATCGATGCACCGGCCCCCTGCGCGGAGCGGACCCACACGTACAACTACGACGACGGCGGCTTCGTGGTGGAGCGCGACGGCGAGTCCATCGACTGGGACGGCGCCGGCCGCATCCGCGGGATCGGCGGGCACACGGAGTTCGCGTGGGACACCTCGGGGCGGCCGCTCTGGCGCCGGATCGGCGCCGAAGTCGTGCGCTATCGCTTCGGGGGACGGGTGGAGGCCGATGCCGACGGCGAGCCGAGCGCCATCCAGCACGCCGAGGTTCGGTCCGATCTCCGCACCGGGGAGCGGCTCTTCCGCCACTACGACTTCCGCGGCAACGTGCACCTGGTCTCGGACGATGACGGGAAGGTGGTCCGCTACCTGCTCTACGGCGCCTACGGCGCGCGGGCCGAGCTGGGCTCCGAGGAAGACCCGTTCGACTTCGCCCGCGGGCTGCGCGCCGGGCGTCTGCTGGTGCTCGGCCACCGCGTCCTCGATCCGGATGCGGCGGCCTTCCTGGCGCCCGACCCGATCCACCAGCTGGTCAACCAGTACGCGTACACGCAGGGCAATCCGGTCTCGTTCTGGGACCCGGACGGTCGTCAGGCCCGCCCCACGGCGCCATCGACGCCGAGCTCCCAGTACGCGTGGGGCCTCTTCATCGGCGGCATGACCCTCCTCGGCGGAGCGGTCGGCTTCGAAGCCGGAGGCCCGCTGGGCAGCGCCGCTGGCTCTCTGCTGGGCTTCTCGGTGGCCAACCACATCTACCAGATGTCGACGGGGCGCCAGGGGGTCGGCTTCGGCCAGTTCATCGAAGAGTTCAGCCCGCTCATCGTGCCGAGGGACGGCGGGCCCGACGGATCTTCGCCTTCGGCCGACGCCGGAATGGACATCCGTCCCGGAGAGGTGGAAGGCTACAGGCGTCCCGGACCGGCCCGGTGGCACGCCCCGAGCCGGGCCTACATGGTGATCGACGGCACAGTCGATTCCCTCCAGGTGGGCGGCCCCGCCTGCGGACTGGGGTTCGAGGTCGCGCCGTGGGTCGCCGTTCTCGCGCTCGCCCGCACGCGTCGGACGAGCCGGTCCCGAAGGAGGAGTTCATGAAGCCCGCGAACGAAGCACCCGGCGCCCGGCATCCGGAGCCCGCGCCGCTCGCCTGCATCGAGGTCCGGCGTACGCGCCACTGGATCGCAGCCCTCCGGCGCCTCTCGATCCGCGTCGACGGCCACGAGGCCGGTGCGGTGGCCTTCGGCCGGACCACGCAGCTCTGCGTTCCGCCCGGGCGCCACCGCGTGCAGGTCCGGATCGACTGGGGCCGGTCGCCCGAGGTGGAGGTCGACCTCGAGGCGGGCGAGCGGGTGATCCTCGAGGCAGGACGGCCTCAGCGAGGCCTTCGGGTGCTGACCGCGTGGCTCGAAGCGCTGGTCCGCCCGGGGAACGTCCTGCGGCTGCGACGGCTCGACGGCTGACTCAGAGCAGCGCCGGTCGCAGCCCCGCGTCGACCGCGGCCGTGTAGCCGAAGTCGACGAAGAGGTTCACGCCGCTCACGAAGCGGGCCGCGCGGCTGCCCAGGAAGACCAGGGGCTCGGCCATCTCCTCGGGGGTCGCGTTGCGGCCCACGGGGGCCTGGAAGTGCTCGACCATGAAGTCCTTGCCGATCTGGCTCTCGAAGTCGTCCATCATCGGCGTATCGGTCGGCGCCGGGCTCAGGCAGTTCACGCGGATGCCGTCGGGGGCCAGCTCGGCGGCGCGACGCAGGGTGTACGCGATGATGCACTGCTTGGAGAAGAGGTAGCCGTTGGCCTTCTCCGGGTTGTCGGCGCACCAGGCCCGGCCCGACTCGAAGTCGGGGGTAGCGAGCAGCTCGTTCACGGCGTCGATGTTCTTGCGATAGCCCATGCCGGCCACCGAGGTGATGCTCGCGACGGCGCCGCCCCGGGGCACTCGCGGCAGCACCGCCTCGGTCAGGTGACGGAGTCCGACGAAGTTGACCAGCATGGTGTCGAGCGTGGAGAACGGAGGTCCAGGGAGACCGGCGCAGTTGAAGTGCACGTCGACGGCGGCGGGCAGCCGGGAGACCGCCTGGTCGATGGAGTCGCGGTCGCGAAGGTCGACCGCGAGGCTCTGCTTCACGGCGATCTCGACGGGCTTCACGTCGAGCGCGTGGACCTCGGCGCCGAGGTCCACGAGGGTGCGGGCCGCCGCAGCCCCCATGCCGGTGGCACACCCCGAGACCACGACCGTTCGTCCAGCGTAGTCGAGGATGTCCTTCACGCCGCCTGCCCCCCGGCCTCCGACGGCCTCGGCTAGAACGTGTAGCGGAGCCGGACGAAGACCTCGTCGCGGTCCCTGAACACGGCCAGGCCGTTCTCCGCCTGGTTCTTGTAGGTGCGCCGTCCCTGGACACGGTTGCTGAGCGCCACCGGGTTCACCGACATGTCGACCTGATCGGCCTTGCCCATGAAGATGTTGGCGCCCACGGTGACCGAGAACGCCTCGTTGTACCGGTAGGTCACCTGGGGCAGGACCGCGCCGGAGACGGAGCGGAAGTCGTACACCGCCGCCACCGTGGGGAGCAGCCGGTCCTGGTAGTAGCCCGTGGTGACCGCGAAGGTCATGAGCACGTTCCAGGGGCCGGCTCCGCTGCCCTTCCGGTAGCCGTCCAGGTACTGGAAGAACCACTGGGTGTTGAAGAAGAACGTGCGGTTGGCGTTCAGGAAGTTGATGAAGGTGGGGCGGTCCGCCGAGACCGTGAGGTTGTACTGGTCGACCTCGATGAGGCCGTCGTACGACTCGGTGTTCGAGCGCGGATTGTCCGGGATCCAGGTGAACTCCATGCTGAAGTTCGACTTGAGGCTGTCGATGGCGAAGTCCGAGGAGAAGCCCAGCACGTTGCGCTTGTTCGCGCGGATCACCAGCTCGCCGCCGTTGTGCCAGGTGAAGGACCGTCGCCCGAAGGTGCCGTTGCCCGAGGCCTTGACGTCCGGGCGCGAGATGCCGCCCAGCCGCAGCAGGCCCTGGATGTTCTCGCAGTACTGCGGCGTGACCATGCTGCACTGCCCTGCCTTCAGCGCCTCGTTCCGGCTCGCCTTCTGGACCCTGGGGTCGGACTCGCCGACGTTGATGCCCTGATCGGCGAGCTTGGCGATCTTCTTCTTCTTGGCCTGCTTCTGGAACTTCTTGAACTCGTCGTCCTGGGACGCGGTGAGCATCATGAAGTTCCAGGAGAGCGCCGCCATCTCGTTCTCGAACACCTGGGACACGCCCTGGGTCATCTTGAGGATCGGCTGCTCGAGCGTCCGCAGCGAAGGATCGTTGCAGCCCGGCACGTTGGGGTCGTAGCGCACGCAGCCGTCCTTCGCGGCGTTGTACTCGACGAGCAGCAGGGGGTTCCCGGCCCGCCGGTCCTTCACGCTGCCGTCGGCCTTGTAGGCGCTCCGGCACCCGGGCAGCCGGATGTCCCCACGACTGCGATTCTTGTGGCCCTCGGGCCAGAGGTAGTTGGACAGGCAGACCGGGCCCCCGACGAATCCGATGGTGCCCGGCTGGGGGCCCAGCAGCGAGTTGTCGGTGCGCCAGCCCGCCCGCGTGCCCTCGAAGCCCACGAACGACTGCATCATGGACGTGTACTCGGCGTTCAGCCAGTCGATGCCCGAGTCGTCGCAGTTGGTTCCGAAGAACGGACCGCAGCCGATGAGGGCCTCCTGGTACGGAGACAGCTTCTGGGTCAGCGCCAGGCCCTCGCGCATGAAGTCGCCGGAGCCCGCTGCCCTGGGGTCGCCCACCGGCACGCCGCCGCAGGGCATCCCGGCCGGGTTGAAGTTGTAGTCCAGGCACTCGGTGCTGAGGCGCAGGGCCTTGTTCGACCCGCCGGGGTCCTTGTTCGAGATGTTGCCACCCGCGTCGATGTTGTTCTGGCGGACCAGACGGGTGGTGTTGGGGTTGCTACCGGCGCCGACGTCGTTGATGTCCGCGTTGAGCTCGACGAGGAAGTCCGCGAGGTTGAAGCCGGTGCGCAGGAAGATCAGGCGGGCGGCCTGCTCCGATCCGGCCAGGATGGCGGAGGCGGCCTGGCCGACGGTGAAGTTGACCCCGGGAAGATCGAGTGCGGGCGCGACCGATCCGAACACGTTCTGTGCGCAGGCGGAGCCGTCGAGGTCCACCACGCCGATCGTGGTGGCGCAGATCATGGCGAAGACCTGCTGGTTCGCCGAATGGTTGAGCAGTGCGTTGTTCGGGTCGTTGAAGGCCACCTTGGGCACGTTCTGGTAGGAGTCCGGCTTCGAGCGGTAGGCCTTGCGGTGCCGCTTCTGGTTGTCGGGGTCGTTGTAGTGGCCGACCACCGTGCTCTTGGTGCGGCTCTTGCTCGGGCCCGGCATGAGGCACTCGTCCTCGTAGCCCTGCGGGCAGGGGTTGCGGGACCCCATGATCCGCGGCCGCCCCGACTTCGGGTCGACGTTGCGCTCGAAGGTCGACACCCGCTCGACGTAGGGGAAGTCGTCGTAGCCGTAGAAGTCGCTGATGGCGAAGGAGAACCGGTCCCAGCGCCACTCCAGTCGCCCGCCGAACTCGATCCCGCGCCGGTCGTTCCAGGGGTCCTCGGGCGTGCGCGCGCCGAGCAGGCCGATGCCCGTGAGTCCGTGGGCGAAGGCGCCGAAGGCGCCCTGGCAGACCAGGTTGACGGTGAACGCCTCGCCGCAGGCGCCGAAGTCCGCCGACTCGTAGTCGTCGTAGTTGACCGCGAGCTCGAGGCGCACGTCCTCCAGGGGGCCCACCTCGTAGAACGAGTAGACCGCGCGCGCCGACCAGAGGGCGATCCGCGACTCCTCCAGGCTGGGAAGCGAGGCGAGCGCGACGTCCTGGGGGTTGAACTGGTCCGTGGTGCGGAAGAGCTCGGTCTTGCCCCAGACGATCTGCTGCTTGCCGATCCGCAGCCAGAGGCGGCTGTCGAACATGTCGATGTCGAGGTAGGCCTCCTTCAGCTCCTTCTCGTCCTGCTGGCTGGCGCCCCGGTTCCAGGCGCGCTCGGACTCGCGGAAGTTCAGCGCGTTGGTGAAGTCGTCGATCTTGCCGGCCTGGATCAGCTCACGCGCCGGCCGGCTGGGGATGTAGATGCCCCGGGCCCGTCCGTTCTTGACGCCGTAGTTGCCCTCGTCCTGGGGCGGGATCGGCCGGAAGGGCAGGGCGCCCGAGCCGGTCACCGTGCGCGCGAAGGAGGCCGCCCGCTCCGGTCGTCCCAGCGTCCGGCCCTCGTCCACGTACTTGCTCTTGAAGGCGGAGTTGTAGGCGGCGGCCTTCACGACGGGGCTCTGGCGCGAGTCGTCGAAGGGATTGATGCGATCGGCCAGGCCGGCGTTGGCCACGATGAAGTTCTTGGGCAGCCAGGGGCCCATGATCGCCACGGGCAGGCCGTTCATCCCGCCACCGATCTGCTGGACGTGGGTGAAGCGGAAGTCGTCGAAGCGCTCGAAGAGGTAGGGGAACGGATCGTCGAAGCGGCTCTGGATCGTGGTCTCCTGGAAGCCCTCGCCCTGGACGAACACGCTCTTGGTCCACGAGGTCTTCACGCCGCCGAGCCGGTTGTCCGCTCCTTCCTGCTCGGCTGCGGTCTTGAATCCCGCCACCTCGCTCAACGGCACCGGGTCGCGGTTCTTGGACAGGCGCTCGCCTTCGGGCTCCACCAGGAAGGCGCCGGCGGCAACGTTCTCACGGCCGTTCGCGAGTCGCCGCGGAAGCCGCTTCGCGCGGTCTCCCACGGTGTTCACGTTGCGCATCGTCCCGCAGCCGCGGGAGTAGACGCAGTCGTAGCGGACCTCGGCCCGCACGAACCCGGAGATGGAGTCGATGAAGCCGATCCCGTCGGGCAGGATGTCGAGCTCCACCTCCAGGTTGAAGATCTGGTACCACTGGACGATGTCCCACTGCTCGGCGTAGTCCGCGCTGATCGCGCGCATCTGGGACTCGAAGAAGCCGTGAGCCTGGAAACGACCGTCGAAGGCCTCGAAGGCGCGGGCCGGAGCGGCGGCCGACAGGGCTGCGATTCCCAGCAGCGCGAGCCATGCGACCGACGGCCACCCAGAGCGTCGAGCACGCGGGCGGTGGACACCGGAGCGATTCGGTCCCTCGTGGCTGGAGGAGAGCGGGCGCCCGGATCGCTGCCTCCGCCACTCGAACTCGCGCATCGTCTTCACCGATCACCCCGCATCTCGAGGCGGCCGACCCTGCGGATCGCCGTGGCCGTTCTCCCCAGTGAACGACCGCGGGCTGCCCCCCCTACGACAACAACTGAAACTTGTTATACGCCGAGTCATTGATCGAGGACAACGAAATTCTCCAATGTCCATCGAGCATTGCGCGGGAAAATGTGTTCGAATCGACACTCATTAGTGTCGTGGTGATTCAACTTCGCCAACGCTCGAGGAGGATCGGGAGCCACTCCCGATGGAGCCGCGCACGACTCCACGCGTCATCGCTCAGGCGGTCGGCGTAGCGCGCCCGAAGCACGTAGGTGAATGCCCTCTCGGTCCCCGGAGACCCATGGGCGTGGCCTCCATCGAGGCACACCTCGACCGTCGAGCGCCGATACAGAGCGCCCTCGAAGGAGTCCAGGCGCGCGAGATCGTCCGGGGCGAGCGTGCGCAGCAGGGTCCCCGGCGTCGAGGCCCCGCTCCTCGGCACGATGGCCGGGAACAGCTCGCCGCGAACCCGATGACGCGCGTAGTCATCGAGCCGAGCGGCCACGCCGGGCAGCCTGCGCCCCAGCACGAGCTCGACCACCTCGGGGGCTTCGAGCGTCCCGTACGCGAAGACCGGGTACTCGACTGCGGCGGCCCGCCCGCGCTCAGTCGTCGAGCAGGCCCTTGCGGCGCTCGGCCTCCCGCTGGAGGCGGAGGGCTTCGCGCTGCTCGTCGGTGAGCAGGGCCGTGGCCACCTTGGGCCGCAGGATCGAGTAGAAGGCCGGCACGACCGTGATGGCTCCGAACATGTTGATGACCATCAGGATCGAGAGCAGGCGCGCCATCTCGGCCTGGAAGCGCAGGTCGGAGGCCGTCCAGGTGATGATGCCCCCGACGATGGTGGTCGCCGTGAACGAGACGGCCATGCCCGTCGTACGCACCGCCCGTCTGACCGCTTCGTCGATGTCTTCGGTGTCCGCCACCTCGTGACGGATGCGATCCACGATGTAGATCGCGTAGTCGACTCCGATGCCGACGCCGACGGACTGCACCGGCAGGGTGTTGATGTTGAGGCCCAGGCCCGCCAGGGCCATGTAGGCCAGGGAGAGCATCGTCGCCGTCGCGATCTGCAGCAGGATGATCGCGCCGCTGGGAACCGACTGGTACGTGACCGAGTGGAGGACGAAGATCACCAGGAAGATCAGCGCGATGTTGGCGACGTGGCTGCGTTCGACCTCGTCGTCGATGGCGGCGATGATGCCCATCAGGCCGCCGGCCATCACGAACTGCACGCCGCGCGTCCAGGAGTTCGTCGACTGATAGCTGGGGACGGCGTCGATGGCCTTCAGGTCCTCCACGATGAGGTCCTTGGTGTTGACGGCCACCGCGCGGATGCCGAGCTCCCCGTCCTCCCACCACGCGTCCACGTCGGAGGTGTCCCAGTCCGCCAGGGTCTCGGGCCAGGTGAAGATCTCACCCTCCTCGACCGAGTCGAACTTGTCCTCGTAGTCGTAGATGGCGTTCTCGCGGAACTCCTCGATCCACTCGGGCAGGTCGGCCTCGCCCCCTCCGTTCACCATGTTGACCGTGCGGGTCTCGTAGGTCCCGTCGTCGGTGCGCACGCTCACCTTGAGGGTGTGGTTCCGGGGCGGAAGCAGCGGCCCGAGCATGTAGTACCACTTGTCCGCCAGGGAGTCGTAGCTGAAGAACGGCGCGTCGGGCGCGGCGTGGTCCTTCTCCAGGCGCACGATCACCTCGCCGATCGGGTTGCGCTTGATGAACTCCCGGCTCGCCGCGACCACCTGCAGGATCGTCTCTCCCTTGTGGTCCGGATAGAAGAACGAGATGTTGGCGTGGCGCCCGTCGTCGGTCATGAACGGGCGCAGGAATCCCGGGGGACCGTTGGTGCGCAGCTGGAAGAGCTGCTGGCGCACCGTGGCCTGGTCGTTCGGCACGAACAGCCACTTCGGGTCCCCGTAGTGGTTCATCCTCCATGTCGTACGGAGGATGGGCACCACCGAGACCGTGGTGCCCAGGTTCGTGTACGCCGACATCCAGCGCTCGAACTCCTCCATCCGCAGGATCGGCGCGGCGTCGCCGGCGGCGTCCTTCTTGTCGCCGTCGGCGTACACGACGAACGAGTCGATGCCCCCGAACCGCTCGGCGATCTGGGCCGTCGCCTCGTTCCACGGGTGGTCCGGGAAGAGCAGCGGGGTGCCCGGCCGCGCTTCGCCCACCTGGGAGTGGAAGAGCGTGATGTAGGTCGAGCTGACGAAGAGCAGCACGGTGACGCCCGCGATCGCGTACTTCCAGCGCGGGTGGGTCGTGACGTTGCCCACCGCCCGCGTGAACCGGATCATGAAGTTCGGCAGGAAGTGCTCGTGCTCCGTGGGGGCGGGCATGAAGCAGATGAGGATCGGGTGCAGGATCTCCACGGTGACGATGATGCTCGCCACCCAGAACGCGCCGAAGATGCCCAGGTCGCGCATCTGCGGGATCGACGTCACCAGGATCACCAGCAGTCCGACCGTGTCGGTGACGATGCCCAGGGTGCCCGGCACGATCAGCTCGCCCATGGCCACCGTGGCCACCTCGATCTTGGCCTGCTCCGGGTCCCCGATCTGCGGGAGCATCGTCTCGTAGTCTTCGAAGAAGCGTTCCGCCATCTGCACCGTGTGTGAGATGGCGCGCGCGGTGATGATGCTCGGAATCACGAGGATGAGTGGGTCGAAGGTGATCCCGACCCAGCCGGTGAAGCCGAAGCCCCAGATCACCGTGGCGATGGCGGCGATGAGCGGGATGAGCACGCCGTGCCAGCGGCGGAAGTACAGCCACAGCAGGCCGAAGATGGTGGAGGTCGAGAGCAGCAGGAAGAAGCCGATCTGGTAGGCGTGGCGCAGGATCCAGCCCACCAGGATGGGCGCGCCCGAGACGTAGATCCGGACGTTGTCGGTCTCTTCGTCCTGCTTGATCTGGTCCACGTGATCGAAGACCGCCTGGAAGGTCTCCAGGCCGCTCAGGCGGTCGGTCACGAAGCCCGCGGTGATGAGCGCGCCCTTCTGGTCGCGGGAGACGTAGCGCCCGTAGATGATGGGCGGGTTCTGGCGCACCAGCGCTCCGAAGGCGTCCGCCTCCTCCTGGGTCTCCGGCACCTCGCCCATGAGCGTGCTGCTCGTGATGTCGCCCGAGGCTTCGATCTGGATCACCCGGGTTCCGGAGTGGGTGACCGAGCTCACCTGGTAGTGGTTGACCGGATAGGGCGGGTAGCGCCGATCGAGGATCTTCTGGATCTCCGGACCCTCGAGGCCCTGCTCCTCGAGCTCCCAGCGCAGATCGTCCCGCTCGTCGGTCTTGCTGTCGAAGCCGAGGCCGTCCAAGCGCTTCGTGATGCGGTCGATCTTGGCGATCACCTCGGGGGTGAAGATCGTGCCTTCCTCCACCACCACGGCGATCGCGACCAGCGAGGAGGTTCCGAAGACGCCGGCGAACTTGTCCTGGGCGTGGATGAAGGGATGGTCGGGCCACTGGGCGCGGGCCTCGGTGTCCACCCGGACCGTGGGTCCCGGCAGCGGGAGGCCCGCCCCGGTCAGCATCGCGTTCAGGATGGGGTAGAAGAAGAACAGCGTGGACAGGATGAGCATCGAGGCCACGAAGTAGCGGTGGTCGGTGATCCACCGCGCGACCTTCTGGACCCAGGAGTCGGAGACCGAGTGGACGGGCGCTTCAGACATGAGTTCCTCGCATCAGACGGAGGCCCGGCTCGCCGCGACGGGCCAGCGCAGACGGGCGCGCAGAGGAGACACCGGCTCACCGACCCTCGATTCAGCGCGTCGCGACGATGGACGTTTCGGGGAGTCGCTTCGGAGGAGGGCGCAGTTGGAGCGGAGCCCCAGAGTGTTTCCAGATTCCCAGGACGCCTGACGTTATTTTGCCTGGGGCCCCGGGGTCAACCTTCCCTTCGATCTTCGGGACCTTTTTTCCCAGGAGCCAGAGGGGGCGTCGGGTGAGCAGCGATCGCAAGAAGGTCTTCGTGACGCGCGGTCTTCCCGGTCGGGCGCTCGAGCGTCTGGCCCGAAGCGTGGATTCGAGCGTGTGGCCCGGACCCGGAGCACCCCCGCCCGACGTGCTTCGAGAACGCGTGGCGGACTGCGAGGGGCTCCTGTGTCTGCTCACGGACCGCGTCGACGCCGAGCTCATCGCCGCGGCGCCGGCGCTCCGCGTGATCTCGAGCTGCTCGGTGGGTGTGAACCACATCGATCTCGACGCAGCGACCCGAAGGCGCCTTCCGGTCGGCTACACCCCCGGGGTCCTGGTCGAGACCACCGCCGACCTGGCCTTCGCCCTGCTCCTGGCCGCCGCCCGGCGCGTGGTCGAGGCCGACCGCTTCGTTCGCGAGGGGCAGTGGACCCCGGAGCGCAGCTGGGAGCCGGACATGCTCCTGGGCCGCGACCTGCACGGCGCCACCCTGGGTCTCGTCGGACTGGGTTCGATCGGCCAGGCGGTCGCGCGCCGGGCCCGGGGATTCGGGATGCGTGTGCTCGGCTGGACGCGCTCGGGTCGCCCGGTGGAGGGCGTGGAGGCCGCGCCGCTCGACCGGGTGCTCTCGGAGTCGGACTTCGTGAGCCTCCACGTGGCCGCCACCGCCGAGACGCGTCATCTCATCGACGCGGCGGCGCTGGCTCGTATGACGCGCGGCGCCATCCTCGTCAACACCGCCCGCGGCGAGATCGTCGACGAGGCGGCGCTGGCCTCGGCCCTGGCCGACGGGCACCTGGCCGGGGCGGCGCTCGACGTCTTCGAGCGGGAGCCCCTCTCGCCCGACAGCCCGCTCCTGGGCCTGCCCAACGTCGTGCTGGCCCCGCACATCGGGTCCGCCTCCATCGCGACCCGGTCGCGCATGGCGGACCTGGCCGTGGACAACCTGCTGGCGGGTCTCGAGGGACGGCCGCTGGCCCACTGCGCCAACGCCGGCGCGCTCGCCCGCTCAGGGCCCGGGACACTCGGCCAGGAAGCGCCGGGGTGAGATCACCTGGGCGCCCCGGTGCCGGGCGCGCCCGGCCACCTGGCGATCGGCGGTCACGACCGCCAGCTCGTCCGGACGCTCGGCGGCGCGCACCGCCTTCACCAGCCAGTCGTCGGCGGACGGTGCGAACACCGTGCGCAGCCGGGCGCCGCCGGCCGTCCGGCCTTCGCTCTCGTCGCCCGCGTCGCCCCCGTCGAAGACGATCCACACCTCGTCGGCCCGGCCGTCGAAGCACTCGACCCGGGCCCGCAGGCGCTCGCGGTGGGGGCGGCTCCAGAAGTGATCGCGGTCTTCGCGGTTGAGGAGACCGGCGTGGAGGACGTTGTAGCCGTCCACCAGCCAGACCCGGGCCTCGGGCAGATCGGGCGCCTCGCGGGCGGGGTCGGGTTCGTGCATCGCCCAGGAAGAGTAGGGGCCCCCGGCCGTCGCGGGCAGCGAGGCCGCCCAGGCGACGGCGAAGCCGCAGAAGGCGAGGGCGATGCCCACCGCCTCGAGCCGGCTCGCCGGTTCGGCCCGCTCGGTCCTCCGGGCCCCCTCGGCGCTCTCCGCCCATTCGGCCCTCTCGGCCCCGTCGGTCCCGGCGGCCCTCTCGGCCCACTCCGCCGTCTCCGGCGCCCCGGTCGTCCCCGGCGCCCCGGTCGTCCCAGATGTCCCGGTCGTCCCAGATGTTCCGGTCGTCCCGGATGTCCCGGTCGTCCCGGATGTTCTGGTCGTCCCGGATGTTCCGGTCGTCCCGGATGTCCCCGTCGTCTGCACGTCGCATCCTCCCCTCCCGCGAAGGTCAGGGTGGGGCCGGGTCGTGACAGCCTGGGTCACACGCCCGGATCCGGCGGCGGGACGCCCGCTTCGCCATACTCGGCCCGCCATGGCCGAGACGCTGCCCATCGCCCTCGTCCAGATGAGCTGCTCGGAGGACCGCGACGCGAACCTCCGCAAGGCGCTCGCTCGCATCGAGGAGGCGGCCGCGGCCGGGGCGCGCCTGGTCTGCCTGCAGGAGCTCTTCCGCTCTCCCTATCCGTGCCAGAGCGAGGACCCCGCGCGCTTCGACTGGGCCGAGCCCATCCCCGGGCCCTCGACCGAGGCCATCGCGAAGCTCGCGGCGGCCCGGGAGGTGGTGGTCGTGGCCTCGCTGTTCGAGCGCCGCGCGCCCGGCGTCTATCACAACACGGCCGTCACCCTCGACGCCGACGGTCGGATCGCCGGGACCTATCGCAAGATGCACATCCCCGACGACCCGCTCTACTACGAGAAGTTCTACTTCACCCCGGGCGACCTGGGCTTCACCGCCCCCGACACCCGGGTCGGCCGCGTGGGCACCCTCGTCTGCTGGGACCAGTGGTTCCCCGAGGCCGCGCGCTTGACGGCCCTGGCCGGCGCCCGGTGCCTGGTCTACCCGACCGCCATCGGCTGGCAGTTCGACGAGCCCGAGGACATCGATCGGGCCCAGCACGACGCCTGGGAGACGGCGCAGCGGGCCCACGCCATCGCGAACGGAGTGTTCGTGGTGGCCGTCAACCGCGTGGGGCAAGAGGGCGACATCCGCTTCTGGGGGCAGTCCTTCGTGGCCGATCCCTTCGGGCGCGTCCTCGCCCGCGCCTCGGCCGAGGAAGAGGAGGTCCTCCTCGTCGAGTGCGACCTGTCCCAGGTGGAACGCGTGCGGCGCGACTGGCCCTTCCTGCGCGATCGCCGCATCGACGCCTACGGCGATCTCACGCGCCGGCTCCGTGACTGACGCGCTCCCCACCGACGCCGAAGCCGGGGGCTGGCCCGCGGAGGAGGGCTTTCGCTGGCCCGCGGAGTGGGAGCCCCACCGCGCAACCTGGCTCTCCTGGCCCCACAATCCCGACACCTGGCCCGGCGCCGCCCGCATGGCCCGGGTGGAAGAGGCCTTCGTGCGGATCGTCGAGAGCCTCGCCGACGGCGAGCGGGTCGCGATCAACGTCTGCGACGAGCCCATGGAGGAGCGCGTCCGCCGGCAGCTGCGCGCGCTGGGCCCCGGCGGCGAGTCCGCGGTCGAGTACCACCGCAACCCCACCGACGATGCCTGGGTGCGCGACCACGGGCCGGTCTTCCTGGTGCGCGGCGAAGCCGAGGCGCGCGAGCGCGCGCTCCTCGATTTCCGGTTCGACGCCTGGGGCGGCAAGTACCCGCCGTGGGACCGCGACGACGCGGTGCCCGCGCGCATCGCGCGGAGCCTGGGCGTGCGGAGGTTCGCGGTTCCCGAGGTGCTCGAGGCGGGCTCCATCGACGGCGACGGCGAGGGCACGGTGCTGACCACCGAGTCGTGCCTGCTCCATCCCAATCGCGGCGCTCGCAGGCGGGACGCCGCGGAGGCGCTGCTGCGGCGCAGCGTCGGAGCCCGGCGCGTCCTGTGGCTCGCAGACGGCATCGAGGGCGACGACACCGACGGCCACGTGGACGACATCACCCGCTTCGTCGGGCCCGGGCGGGTCGTGACCGCGATCGAGGCCGACCCCGCCGACGCCAACCACGCTCCGCTCGATGCGAACCGCCGCCGCCTGGCCTCCATGGTCGACTCGAGGGGGCGGCGCCTGGAGGTGGTCGAGCTGCCCATGCCCCGTCCGGTGAGGGCGGAGGGAGGCCGCTGCCCGGCGAGCTACGCCAACTTCTACGTGGGCAACCGCGCGGTGCTCGTGCCCGCCTTCGACGACCCCGCGGATGCCCGGGCCCGCGCGATCCTCGCCGAGTGCTTTCCGGAACGGGAGATCCGGCCCATCGACTGCCGGGACCTCGTGGTCGGGCTGGGGGCGCTGCACTGTCTGACCCAGCAGGAGCCCGCCTGACGGCCGGGAACCCGATCCGGCACGCCGCGCGCCTGGGGCATCCAGACCCAGGATCCCGCCAGGACGCGCCCCGGGACGTGGGGTTGAGAGCGCGTTCAACTACCGGTCGATCGGGAAATCGGTTAAAACCGGACGGTTCCGCCGTTCTTCTCCTCTTCAATTCGGAGGCCTCGAGTGCCCGTGGTGGACGTCACCCGTCACGACATCGTCATCGTTGGTGGAGGGGCCGCCGGACTCCGCGCCGCCATTGCGGCCGCCGAGGCCGACCCCAGCGCCTCGATCGCCCTGGTCTCCAAGGTCTATCCGATGCGGAGCCACACCGTCTCCGCCGAGGGCGGGGCCGCCGCCGTGGCCCGCGAGGACGACAGCCTCGAGATGCACGGCTACGACACCGTGAAGGGCTCGGACTTCCTCGGCGACCAGGACGTCATCCAGTACTTCGTGGAGGAGGCGCCCAAGGAGCTCACCCGCCTCGAGCACTGGGGCTGTCCCTGGAGCCGGAACGAGGATGGAACCGTCTCCACCCGCGCCTTCGGCGGCATGACCACCAAGCGCACGTGGTTCGCCGCCGACAAGGTCGGCTTCCACATGCTCCACTCGCTCTTCCAGACCTCCATGAAGTTCGACCAGATCGTCCGCTACGACGAGTACTTCGTGACGGACCTGCTGGTGGAGGACGGAGCGTGCAAGGGCGTGGCCGCCCTGGAGATCCGCACCGGCGAGATGAGCGCCATCCTGGGCCGGGCGGTCGTGCTGGGCGCCGGCGGCGCGGGTCAGGTGTTCCCCTTCACGACCAACGGCATGATCAAGACCGGCGACGGCATGGCCCTGGCCTACCGCGCCGGCGTCCCGCTCAAGGACATGGAGTTCGTCCAGTACCACCCCACCGGGCTCCCCGGCACCGGCATCCTGATCACCGAGGCCACCCGGGGTGAGGGCGGCTATCTCAAGAACAGCGAGGGCGAGCGCTTCCTGGTCGAGTACGACTACGGCGTCGGCAACAAGGCCGAGCTGGGGCCGCGGGACATGATCTCGCGGGCGATCGTCCAGGAGATCCAGGCCGGCCGCGGGCTCAAGGGCGCCTACGGCGAGTACGTCCACCTCGACCTGACCCACCTGGGACAGGCCAAGCTGCAGGAGCGGCTGCCCTTCGTGCTCGAGCTGGCGCGCACCTACGTGGGCGTCGACCCGGTGACGAGCCCCATCCCGATCCGTCCCGTCGTCCACTACATGATGGGAGGAGTCGACACCGACATCACCGCCGGCACCGAGCTGCCCGGGCTCTACGCCGCGGGCGAGGTGGCCTCCGCCTCGCTCAACGGCGCCAACCGCCTGGGCTCGAACTCGCTGACCGAGTGCCTGGTGTTCGGGGCGCGGGCGGGCAACGAGGCGCTGGCGTTCGCGCGGGACGCCTCGGCGGGCAGCGAGGACGCGCTGCGCCAGCAGGCCGACGAGGCCCGCGGTCGGGTCGAGGCCCTGCGCGGCCGCCGGGGCGGCGAGCGCCTCTCGGGGCTCAAGCGCGAGCTGCGCCACGCCATGGAGGAGGGCTGCGGCGTCTACCGCGAGCAGGGCTCCATGCAGGCCTGCGTCGAGCAGGTCGGGCAGATCCGCCAGCGCGCCGCGGACCTGCAGCTCGAGGACACCAGCACGGTGTTCAACACCGAGCTCATCGCCGGCCTCGAGCTCCAGAACATGGTCGAGGTGGCCGAGGCGGTGGCCGCGTCGGCGGCCCACCGCAAGGAGTCACGCGGGGCCCACACCTGCAAGGACTTCCCCACTCGCGACGACCAGAACTACCTCTACCACACGCTCTGCTATCGCGAGGAGTCGGGGTTCCGGCTCGGCAAGAAGGACGTGACACTCGGAACGTGGGTGCCCGAGGAGCGGAAGTACTGATGTCCGACGCGATCCAGAAGAAGAAGTTCGTCATCACGCGCTTCGATCCCGACAAGGACGAAGTGCCGAAGACCCAGGAGTACGAGATCCCCGTCCAGCCGGACTGGAAGGTTCTCGACGCCATCAACTACATCAAGGACGAGGTCGACCCGTCGGTCGCGCACCGCTGGTCCTGCCGCATGGCCGTGTGCGGGAGCTGCGGCATGCAGGTCAACGGCGAGCCCAAGCTCACCTGCAAGACCGCGCTGTCGGGCTACGGCGACGTGGTCGAGATCGCGCCGCTGGCCAACTTCCCGATCGTCCGCGACCTCGTCGTCGAGCTCGACGGCTTCATGGAGAAGTTCAAGTCCGTGAAGCCCTGGGTCGTGAAGGCCAAGGAGAAGGCGGTCGAGGAAGGCACCCACCGCCAGAGCCCCCAGGAGCTGCAGGCCTTCAAGCAGTTCAGCATGTGCATCAACTGCATGCTCTGCTACGCCGCCTGCCCGGTGGTGGCCAACGAGCCCGAGTTCATCGGCCCGGCCGCGCTGGCCCTCGGCCACCGCTACAACATGGACTCGCGCGACGAGGGTCAGGCCGAACGCAACGAGATCTTCCGCGGCGAGGGCACCGTGTTCTCGTGCAGCTACGCCAACGAGTGCAGCGAAGTGTGTCCCAAGAACGTCGATCCGGCCGCCGCCGTGAACCAGGCGAAGTTCAACGCGGTGATCGACTGGGCGACGAGCCTCGTGCTGCCGCGCTCCTCGGGAGGGAAGTGAGATGAGCAGTCGCGCTCACCCCCAGGCCATGACGCCGAAGAAGCCGGGCAAGACCCGGACCGCGCCGCCGATGACGCCGCAGGGCTGGTACTCCACGCCCCGCATGCGCACCTATCTGCTGTTCGACGCCACGGGCATCGTCTACCTGGCGGTTGGGTTCGTCGCCCTGCGCCTGGTCTGGGCCCTCGGCGAGGGGCCGGAGAGGTGGCAGGCGGTGCTCGGCCAGCTGGGCAATCCCCTGTACATCGCGTTCCACGCGCTGGCGCTGGTCTCGGTGATCTTCGTGGCGGTGCGCTTCTTCCGGCTCTTCCCCAAGGCGCAGCCCGCCTTCATCGGGCCGCTCAAGCCGCCGCCCGCGGCGCTGATCCACGTGGGGCTGTACGCGGCCTGGCTGGGCGTCACGGCGCTGTTCGCGCTCATCCTCGCCGGAGGACTCTTCTGATGCGAGCTCTCCTGCTCAAGCTCGAGCCCATCATCTGGTTCATGTTCGGCCAGGGCATCCTGATCGGAACCATCCTGCTGACCGGCTGGATCGCGGTCGTGGGCCTCGCCATCCCGCTCGGGATCGTCCCGGCCGACGCCCTCGAGTTCCAGCGGGCCCACGCCCTCGGCTCGAACATCATCGGCCGCCTGCTGCTGGCCGCCCTGGTGGCCCTGCCGCTCTGGAAGGGCGCACACCACGTCCGCTCCCTGGCGCTCGACTTCGGCGGCGAGGCGCGGGACGGACTGGTCGGCGGCGTCCTGTACGCCATCGCCCTGGCCGGCACGGTGGCGGCGATCCTCGCGGTGGTGCGGCTCTAGAACTCCGCCATGGCGACGCCGGGGCGCGTCCTCGAAGGCATCCGGATCCTGGACCTGACCCGCGTCGTGGCCGGCCCCTTCGCCACCGCGGTCCTCGCCGACCTGGGCGCGGAGGTCGTCAAGGTCGAGCGGCCGGGGACCGGCGACGACTACCGGTTCGGTCCATCGCCTCCCGGCGAGACCTCACTCTCCTTCCAGAACACGAACCGCGGCAAGCGCTCCGTCACCCTCGACGTGCGCGAGCCCGAGGGCCGCGAGCTGTTCCTGCGGCTGGTCGAACGCGCCGACGCGGTGGTGGAGAACTTCCGCGCCGGCTGGATGGCCAGGCGCGGCCTCTCGCCGGCGACCCTCCAGGAGCGCAATCCGCGCTGCGTGGTCGCGTCGCTCTCGGGCTTCGGCGCCACCGGGCCGCGGGCCGGGCAGGCCTCCTACGACATCGTCGCCCAGGCCACCGGCGGGCTGATGGCGATGACGGGGTTCGCGGACGGTCCGCCGGTTCGCGGAGGCGGGGCGCTGGGCGACTACATCGGCGGGCTCTTCCTGTCGGTCGGCCTGGTGTCGGCGCTGCTCGAGCGCGACCGCACGGGCGCGGCGCGGGTGCTGGACCTGTCGAACCAGGATGCGGTCTTCGCCGTCACCGACTCGGCGGCCACCATCCACCAGGCGATCGGAGCCCCGACCTCGCGGCTGGGCAACGCCCACCCGTTCGCCTGTCCCTACGGCGCCTTCGAGGCGAAGGACGGCTGGCTGGTGATCGCCACCGCCAGCAACCGCCTGTTCCGCCGGCTCTGCGGGGCCATGGGGGCGCCCGAGCTGGCGAACGACGAACGCTTCCGGGACCACCGCGTGCGCGCGCGCAACCGCGACGACCTCCACGGACACATCGCCCGTTGGGTCGGCGAGCACTCCCGGGACGAGGTGCTGCGGCGGCTCGGACCCGAGGGCGCGGACGTTCCGTGCGCGCGCGTCTCCGCGCCCGAAGACCTCGTCGACGATCCCCAGCTGCTGGAGCGAGCCATGATCGAGCGGCATCCCCATCCGACGCTCGGAGAGGTCGTCTTCCACGGGAACCCGCTGAAGCTCTCCGGCGCCCTGCCTCGAGAGCGCGCCCTGGCGCCCTCCCTCGGGGAGGACAACGCCGACATCTACGGGGAGATCGGGCTCCAGGCGGCCGATCTGGAACGGCTTTCCCGGGAGGGGATCATCTAGGGGCCCCGACGGGGCTCCCCAGCGATCGGCGCGGGTTGACGCTCACGCCCTCGGCCTTAGCTATTGCCCCGGCCCCGGAGAAGGGGCCGAGAGCAAGGAGGTCGAACGCATGTCGCTGATGATTGCGAACAACGGTGCCCGTGGACGGCGCAGTCCGCGCTGGGGTCTGGTCGGGAACGCGAAGGCGATGGACCGGCTCTTCGATGAGTTCTGGCGCGACGTCCAGCGGACGCCCGCGGCGTTCGTCGGCGAGTCGGCGAAGCATTTCGTCCCTCATCTCGACGTGGTCGAGAGCGAGGAGGGGTATCTGGTCCGGGCCGAGCTTCCCGGGCTCGAGCGCGAGGATTTCCAGGTCACGCTCGAAGAGGACGTCCTCACGATCCAGGGCGAGAAGAAGACGCGCGCCCGCAGCGAGGACGATCGCTGCCGCCGCTCCGAGACCCGGGCGGGTCGCTTCGAGCGCAGGATCCGCTTCGACGGTCCGGTCGACGCCGACGCCGTGAAGGCCAGCTACAAGAACGGTGTCCTCGAAGTGACGGTCGCCAGGCCCGAGGAGCTGCAGCCCGAGTCGCGCACGATTCCGGTGCAGTCCGCCTGACCGGTTCCAGCGTTCCGAGGCGGGTTCGGGACGCGAGGGCGGTGGACGCGCGGCGACGCCGCGTCCATCGCCCTCGTCATTTCAGCTTGCATCCAGCGATTCGATGCACCGGGCGCAGAGCCAGGCGCGACGCGCCCCGGGCGCGTCGCTGACCCCGGTGAAGCCCCGCTCTCCCCGGGCGATGGGCGTGCCGCACTGCGAGCACGTCACCGCGCGGTGCACCACGACCTCGCTCCAGGCCACCACGTGGGCCAGCTCGTCGTCGGCTCCCGGAGCGTCCGGGGCCGGGCTCCCGGGCGCCTGGGGTTCGCTCCGCCGCCGGGCCTCCCTCCCCACGCTGCGCGCGAGCTCGACCGAGTCGCTCACGATCTGATCCACACCGGTCACGACCCCGTCCACCAGGTGGAAGGTGTCCTCCAGGATGTTCCGGATGAGGTGCGAGACGGTCAGCCGCTGCCGGCGCGCCTCCTCCTTCAGGGTGGACTCCAGGTCCCGGGGCACCCGGGTCTGGATCAACCGGTCCTTGCGCTCCCGGCGCCTTCGCTCGCCGTTGCCCGATTCCGATTCGGCCATGAGCAGTATTGTAATACATTCCTGCCGACCGCCCTCGAAGGCGACCAAGTATCCGAAATCAATGACATTTCATTGTTGTTTGCAATCGGGGTTGCCGCCAGTTGTATTAAATTGTATTACAAACTCGAACCGCCACCGCGCCCGCTCCTCCGGACGGCGCACACGGGAGACAGCCGATGAGCGACACGCAGGACCTGAAGGAGTCGGTGCTGAGGGAGTGGATCGAGGAGTCCGTGGACAAGGGCGCGACCAGCGTGGAGGAGATCCACCGGGCGATCGCGGACCTGCCCATCGGCGTGCTCGAGCGCCTCGGCCTGTTCGAGGCCAGCGCCCGGGACGTGCGGCGCATCCAGGGGACGTCCATCGGCGCCATCTACGACGTCATCCGCAAGGTGAACCACGAGGTGTCCCGCCTGGCGGGCGAGCTGCTGGATTCCGAGCGCCGGCCCGGGCCGGCGCGGAGCGCCGCCGCCTCCGGAGAGTCGACCCCGCCGCCCCGGTGCTGAGCGACTTCGACCGCCGGTCGGTGCGGCGCGCCATCGCCCGCGAGGGACTCTCGTACCTCGCGCACGGTCTGCTGCTCCCGCTGGGCGCGCGCACGCCGAAGCCGCCGGAGCGTCGGGACCGGGAGCTGCGCACCATCGTGTTCGTGCACGGGCTGGGCGCGAACCGGGCGGGCTTCCTGCCGCTCCAGGCCTGGCTGCGCGCCGCGGGCTTTGGCTGCCAGTACGCGGTGAACTACCGCAGCTCGGGGTCGCTCGAGGCCCTGGCGATCCGGCTCAAGCGCGAGCTCCGGAGCGCCGTGCGGGGCGGGCGCATCGACCTCGTCACCCACTCCATGGGCGGACTGGTGGCGCGCTTCTACCTGCAGCAGCTGGGCGGGGCGCGTCGCGTGGACCGGCTCATCACCCTGGGCACGCCCCATCGCGGCACCCACGCCGCGAACTTCCTGCCCTCGGCGCTGGTGCGCCAGCTCCTGCCGGACGGGCCGTTCATCCGCCACCTGAACTCGCTGCCCGAGCCCGAGGGCGTGGCGGTGACTTCCCTCGTGGCGGGACGCGACCTGCTGGTCCAGCCCGTCGACGCCGCGGCCTGCCCGTTCGGGCAGACCCGTCGCTTCGACGACCTGGGCCACGTGGAGCTGCTGTTCCGACCCGAGGTGTTCCGGGAGGTGACGCACCGGTTGATCACACCGGCGCCGGACCCGCGAGAGGACGTCAGCTGCGAAGGAGCTCCATGAGCCTCTCGTGCTCGTCGCCCAGGGCGAACACGCTCCGCGGAACGGCCTCGAAGCGGTCGCGCCAGCGCGCCACGTCCTGGCGGGTCACGGCGAGCAGGGCCGCGACCGAGGCGTCGGCGTCGGTGACGTCGATGGTCATGCCCAGGTCGTGCTCGCGCAGGACCGTCGAGTCGTCCTTGTCGGACTGGCCCACGATGGGCGTCCGGAACCAGCCCGCCTGGTAGAGGCGGTTGCTGCGCGCCCAGCCCCAGCTCTCGTAGGGACGCTCGGTGTCGTGGTGCACCATCCAGCAGAGGTCGACGCCGCCGTACATCCCGGGCAGGTCGTCGGGCACGCTGTAGCGCCCGCCGAACTCCATGTTCGGCACGCGCTCGACCCGCTCGGCCAGATCGGCGAGGCGCGCCATGGGCATGCCGCGCAGGATCACACGGACGCGTCCTTCCCCTTCGCGCGCGACCCGGGACAGCACCTCCCACGATCGCTCGCAGCGCAGCAGCCCGAACCAGCCGATGCGGATCGGTCCGCTCTCGTCCCGGTCGCGGGGGAGCGGCTCGGGCGTGACGTCGGGGTCCACCTTGTTCTCGATCACCAGGCTCCGCAGGGACTTCATCCCCAGCATCTCCCGGTAGTACTTCTCGACGAAGGCGGGCGAGGTGGACACCAGGAGCACGTCGCCGCGCATCATCATGCGCTCGACGGCGCGTCCCGCCCTGGCGACCGGACGCCCGCTGACCAGCAGCGGGTGCAGGTCGCCGATCTCGACGACGAGCCTGGGTCGGGGGCGGAGACCGGCGACCGCCAGGCGCGCGAGCGCGAGCTGGTCCGGGCCGAAGGTGTAGAGCACGTCGCTGTGCCGGGCGGACTCCCGCACCACCCGGAGCGCGCGCGCCAGCGTGGTGACCCTCTTCAACACCTCCTCGTGCCCGATCTCTCCCAGGATCCGGAGGTTCGGCGTCTCGTCGTCGCGGAGGTGACCCTCGCGGGCGAAGGCCAGGGCCGAGGTGTCCGCACCGAGGCGGCGCAGCGAACGCATGCGCTTGCGATGCCTCGGGTGACCGACTGTCGAGAGCAGGAACGTGATGCGCATCGGGTCTCCCGGGGGCCGAAGGCTGCGGGAGTGTCGAAGCGCCGTCAAGGCGAGCGATCGAGCCCGGCGCCGGCGCAGGGGGCCCTGCGAGGATGCTGACACCCCATTCCGCTCGCACTACCATCCGCGCCGCCTGCGCCAGCGGCGGGCGTCCCGGCCGGCCGGCCCCGATTCGCGGGAGCGAGCGGACGAACCCACAGAGGTCCCCCCGATGAATTTCGGCTTCACCGAAGAGCAGGAGCTGCTTCGCGCAGAGGTGCGCAAGTTCCTGGACCAGAACGCGCCGATCTCCGAGGTGCGCAAGATGGTCGAGTCCGACTTGGGCTTCGACCGGGCCCTCTGGGCGCGCATGGCCGAGCTCGGCTGGGTCGGCCTCACCGTGCCCGAGGCCCACGGCGGTGTGGGGCTCGACTTCGTCACGCTGGTGGCGGTCCTCGAGGAGACCGGCCGCACGCTGTTTCCGTCGCCCCTCGTCTCCAGCGTGCTCGCGGCCAAGGCCATCGAGGCCCTGGGCAGCGACGAGCAGAAGCGGCGCTGGCTGCCCGGGCTGGCCGAGGGCACGTGCATCGGCACGTTCGCCCTGGTGGAGGCCGGCGACCGGCTCGACGCCGAGGGCATCGAGCTCGCCGGGCGCGTGGAGTCCGACGCGGTCGTGCTCTCCGGGTCCAAGCTCTTCGTGCCCGACGCCGGGGCCGCGGACCTGTTCGTGGTGGCGGTTCGCACGGGCTCGGGGGATCCCCGGTCCGGCGTCTCCCTGGTGGTGGTCGAGAAGAGCGACCCGGGGGCGAGCGCGGCGGACCACCCTTCCATGGACCTCACCAAGCGGGTCGGCCGCCTCGACCTGGCGGACGTGCGCCTGGACCGGGACCGCGTGCTGGGTGACGTGGACGGCGCCTGGCCCACGGTCGAGTGGCTGGTGGACGTCGGCGCCATGCTGGTCACCGCCGAGATGATCGGCGCCGGCGAGGGCGCCCTCGCCCTCACGACCTCGTTCGCGAAGGAGCGCATCCAGTTCGGCGAGCCCATTGGCCGCTTCCAGGGCGTGAAGCACCCGCTGGCCGAGATGTACGTCGACATCGAGTCGTACAAGTCCCTGCTCTACTACGCGGCCTGGGCGATGGACCAGGGCGCCGACGACGCCGCGGCGGCGGTGTCCCGCGCCAAGGCCTACGCCAGCGAGGCGCTGGCGCGGATCGGCGTCGACGGCGTGCAGCTCCACGGCGGCGTCGGGTACACCTGGGAGTACGACATCCAGATGTACCTGAAACGATCCAAGTGGGCGCGGCCCCACTTCGGAGACTCCGACCACCACTACGAGCGCCTGGCGCGCCTCTCCGGTCTCTGACCCGACACCCACGCCACCGAGGTCGACGATGGATTTCGAGCTCACTCCCGAAGAAGAGGCCTTCCGTCAGGAGGTCCGCGAGTTCCTGGACGAGAACCTGCCGCCCGAATCGGAGCGCGGTCCCGATTTCGGCCAGCGCTGGAACCGGAAGGTGCGCGAGAAGCGCTGGGTCGGCTTCTCCTGGCCGGAGGAGGTCGGCGGCGGCGGCGGCAGCATCATGCAGCAGGTCATCCTCAAGGACGAGATGGCCCAGCGCAAGGCGCCGCCCCTCGGCACCTGCTTCATGGGGCTCGCCTGGGTGGGCCCCTCCATCATCGAGTACGGGACCGAGGAGCAGAAGAAGCGCTTCATCCCCGACATCCTCGACGGCGCCTACCACTGGTGCACGGGCTACAGCGAGCCCGACTCCGGCAGCGACCTCGCCAGCCTGAAGTGCAAGGGCGTGCGCGAGGGGGACGAGTACGTCGTCAACGGCCAGAAGATCTGGACCTCCATCGCCATGTGGTCGAAGTGGATCATCCTGCTGGTTCGCACCGACTTCGACGTGACGGACAAGCACGACGGCATCACCTGCCTGCTGGTCCCCATGGACACGCCCGGCATCGACGTCCGGCCCATCCGGAACATGTCCGGGGGAGCGATCTTCGCCGAGGTCTTCTTCAACGACGTGCGCGTGCCCGTGGCCAACCGCCTGGGCGAGGAGGGGCAGGGCTGGCAGGTGACGATCACCGCCCTGGCCCACGAGCGGTCGGGCATCGCCGAGTTCCACGGGCTCATGCGCCACCTCGAGCAGATCCGCGATCTGGCCCGGCGCACCCGGAAGGGCGGCCGGCCGGCCTCCGAGCACCCCTCCATCCGCCGCCGCATCGCCATGGCCGAGACCCGCATCCAGGCCATGCGGCACAACGGCATGCGCTTCCTCACCCGGCAGCTGAAGGGCGAGAAGCTGGGCGCCGAGACCTCGGTCAACAAGCTCCACCGGGCGGCGCTCGAGATCGAGCTCGGCGACCTCGCGCTCGAGATCCAGGGAAGCGCCGGCCCCCTGGCGCGGGACGCCGAGCCCGTGGCCGACGGCGGCCGCTGGCAGGGCCTGGCCCTGGGCTGGCCCGAGGTGGTGATCGGCGGCGGGACGCCGAACATCCAGAAGAACATCATCGCCGAGCGCATCCTCGGCCTCCCCAAGGACTGATGGCCGAAGCAGGCGACCGGCGAGCGCGCATCGAGGCGAGGCTTCGCGAGGCCCTCGAGGCCACCCACGTCGAGGTGGAGGACGAGAGCCATCTCCACGCCGGACACGCGGGCGCCCGCGACGGCCGCGGTCACTTCCGCGCCACCATCGTCTCCGAGAGGTTCCAGGGGCTGTCGCGGGTGGCCGCCCAGCGGCTGGTCTTCCAGGTGCTGGCCGAGGAGATGGAGCGCGACATCCACGCCCTGGCCATGCGCACGTTCACCCCGGAGGCCTGGGCGGCCGAGTCGGGCGGCTGAGCGCCGCTCAGGAGCGGAGGCCGGGCAGCCAATCGGCCACCTGGGCCCACATGGATCGCAGGCCCGTGGCTCCGTAGGTGGCCCGGAGGTTGGAAGGGCCGGCGAGCGGGGGCCGGTCCGCCACCCGGGCGTAGTCCTCGCGCCACTCCGCGGGCAGGGTGCCGAACGCGCGGTCGAAGACGCGGGTCGTCACCCCCTGGTACATGCGCGGATTCCGGAAGTGGTGCGCCAGGTGGTGCGCGCGCAGCATGCGCTCCCGCTCGCTGCGCGGCTCGCGGAAGTGGAACCGGTAGTGGACCCACTCGTAGCGGGCGAAGCCCGCGAGGAGCCCCAGGACGAAGAGGCTCCCCAGCACGGCGCCGGCGGTCAGGGCGGCGAGGACCCAGATGATCGCGGCCAGCGGAACCCATGCCACCGGCGAGGTGAAGACTCCGTGGGGGTTGCGGTGGTGGCCCCAGTGGAAGGGCCCCACCAGCGTCCGGTAGCGATGACACAGCACGCCGTGGATGAGGTACTCGAGGGCCGGCCAGGCCAGCAGACCGGCGGCGGCCGCCAGCAGGCCGATCGAGAGGGAGGTCAGCGTGGGGCTCATGATCTTCGGTCCTCGTCGGTCCGGGCGAGCGCGGCGTCGACCGTGCCGGCCCGGAGGGCGGCGTCCAGGGCGTCCTGTCCTCGGGTGGTGATGGTGTGGGCGATCCGTCCGGCGGCCTCGGTGTCGTGGTCGCGGATGGCGAGCACCAGCTCGCCGTAGTCGCCCACGTACTCGACTTCGCTGGAGAGCACGCTCGGCAGCCAGCGGCGCCCCAGGCGCGACACGGCCAGCAGCGCGTTGTACGCCAGTCGATAGGCCACGTTCTGGCTGGCATCGACGATGGCGTCCCAGATCTCGCCGGAGAGCTCCCCGCGACGCTCGGGCTCGTCGCCGGCCTCGGTGAGCGCCTCCACCAGCCCCGACAGGCGCGACAGCTGCGCGTCGCTGCGACGCCGGGCCGCCTGGCGGGCGACGTCCGGGGCGAGGGCGGAGCGCATCTCCATCACCGACCGGACGACGTCGGCGTCGATGCGGCCGTCCGGGCGGCGGAGGAGGGTCGGCAGCACCTCGAGCCCGGCGTTGCGGCGGTAGTCGCGGACGCGGGTGCCGCCGCCGTGGCGGATCTCGACGAGGCCCGCCTGCTCGAGGCGCTTCAGTCCCTCGCGCAGCGCGCCACGCCGCACGCCGAGCTGCTCGCAGAGCGCGTGCTCGGGCGGGAGGGATTCTCCGGGCTGGTAGCGGCCGTGCAGGATCGCCTCGGAGAGCTCCGCCACCACGGCGTCGCCGAACGAACGTCGCTCCACCGGCCGCAGCCGCGCGCCGCGGAGCCCGCCATCGGAGGATTCGTCGGAGTGGACCATGGGGCGCACTCTGGCAGAGACTCATCGAGTGATCAAGTCATCCGATGAATTTTTCCACAGAACGATCTCAGGAGTATGCCCGAGGGGATATTCGGGCCCATCTCGCGATCCGGTCCGGCTCGCAATCGGGGGTGGTCTCGGGACCGGGCTCAGGCGAAGTCGGCGAGCCAGCGCTCGAGGGTCACGCTGAACCCCGCGGCGTTGCGGTGTCCGCCGCCGCCCAGGCGCTGGGCCACCCGGGAGACGTCGAGGTCGCCGATGGAGTAGAGCGAGGCGTCCACTCTGCGCCCCACGACGCGATAGACGCAGCCCCAGGGCCGCTGGAAGGCGGATCGCTTGGCCAGCTCGTGGCCCACCACGCTGCGGTTCTGGGTGGTGTTCACCGCCTCGATCCGCTCGCCGTCCAGGGAGATCGGATGGGCGGTCGAGAGGATGCGCTCCACCTCCATCCGGTTCGCCCGCACGATGGGTGCGCCCTCGTCCGCCAGCTCCACCACCGGGCGACTGGCGAGCTCGGTCCAGGTCTCGAAGCTGCGGGGGAAGCTCGCGATGGCGGCGTTGACCTCCTCCGAGCGCGGGAGCTTCCAGTTCCAGAGGTCCTGGTCCTCCACGTAGCGAAGCAGGTCCGGCACCTCCGTGTCTCCGAGGAAGGCGTTCCACGCCAGGACCGCGCCGGAGTGGGTGAGGTCGAAGTGGATCCGGTGCCCCCCGCGCTCGGCGTCGCGTTCGAGCGACGGATCGAGGCGATAGCGCTGGAGCGAGGAGAGGTGGTGGTCCAGGACGATCACCTGGACCGCGCTCTCCATCAGCCGGGCCAGGATCTCGTTGTTCGGGGCGATGTCGACGAAGACGACCTGGTCGCCCTCCAGGCGGGTGGCGTCGAGCGGATCGTCGTGCCCGCGGGCGACGAAGCGTCCGGCGTCGCCCCAGGCGTTCCAGACCGCCCAGGCCGCGCCGAATCCGTCGGGACAGCCGGCGTGATAGAAGCACACCCGATTCACGGGGCGAGCTTAACCGATCTGCCTCCGAGCCGTGTCGCCGGCGTCGGGTCCGACGTCCGGCTCGCCCGGCTCGCGAGCCGCCGGTCGCAGTCGATCCACGAGCCGGCTCGCCAGCCACAGGGCCGCGGCGGCTCCGGTGCTGGTGGCGGCCAGGGTGCCCAGGTGCTGGAGAGCGTTCGCGTGCTCCATGGCCGGGAGCCCGGCGACGGGCCGCGACAGCAGGAGGGGCCCCACCGCGGCGTACGCCAGCGCGCAGGCGAGCCAGAGCAGGACCGCCCGGGCGACACCGCGCGCGCGCCAGGGGCGGCGCAGCCATTCGAAGAGAGCCGCCAGGCTCGAGCCGAGGATCAGCTGGGGGATCAGACACTTGATGGCGATCACGAAGAACGCGCCCCGGAGAGCGGTGCGCAGCACCGCCTCGCGCTGGGGGTCGGCCGATTCGCCCTGCCAGAGCGACAGCTGTCCGAAGGCGGCGAGCAGGCTGGCGAGACCCGCGACCGCCAGCACTGCGGCCACGACCGTGGAGATCGAGCGTTCGACAGCGGGTCTCATGGGGTCCGAATCTAGCAGCTGGCGGAGCCGCGAAGGGCGCCGCCCATCCAGCGTGTGTCCCGACCCTGGGTTACCCTGCGCTCCACCCATCGGGTCCGCGACCGGGCGGGCTCTCCCCAGCGAGGCCATGACCCATCCGCCGATCGTCACCGCCCTGGCTCGACGCGATCTCGAGACGGATCGCGACGCGCCGGCCTGCTGGCGTCGTCTGGCGGACGACCCCTGCCCGTGGTGGCTCGACAGCGCGGGCGGCGATCGCCGACTCGCGCGCTACTCCTTCATGGGGTCCGACCCGTACCTGGTGATGCGCTCCCGGGGCGGCCGGGTCGACCTCGAGTGCCGGCGTCCGGTCCACCCGGGCCTCGAGCCCGGGCACAGCGCCCTCGAGCACGATCCCCTCGACGTCCTGCGCAGCCTGCTTCCGCGGCTCGCCGAGGGCAGCGACGGGGACGCCGAGGACTGGCCCTTCGTCGGCGGCGCCGTCGGCTACCTGGGCTACGAGCTCGGCGAGTGGACCCAGCCCGTGCGCCTGCACGCCCGCGACGACCGGGGTCTCCCGGACTGCGCCTGGCTCTTCGGCGATTACCTGCTGGCCTTCGATCACGCCACCGGTCGCAGCTGCGCGCTGGGTCTGGGCTTCGGCGCGGATGCAGAGGAGGCGCGGCGCCGCGCCGGGGCGGCCGCCGACCGCACCGCGACCCGGTTCCGGGACCTGCCCGCCGCCGCGGCCGGAAAGGACCTGCCGCAGCGCCGCGCCCGCCTGGTCGACGACCAGTGGCCGGCGCAGCTCCAGGCGCAGCTCGACCGCGCCGCCCACGCCAAGGCGGTGCAGGAGATCCTCGAAGCGGTCGCGGCGGGCAACGTCTACCAGGCAAACCTCACGCACTGCTTCGAGGCGCCCTTCCGGGGCGATGTGCGCGCGCTGTACGACGATCTACGCTCGCTCTCGCCCGCGCCCTTCGCCGCCTTCCTGGGCCTGCCGGAGGTGAGCGTTCTCAGCAGCTCGCCCGAGCGCTTCCTCGAGCTCGACCGCCGCGGCCGGGCCGAGTGCCGCCCCATCAAGGGAACCCGTGCGCGGGGAGCCACCGCCGAGGAGGACGAGCGGCTGCGCGCCGCCCTGGCCGGGTCGGCGAAGGACCGGGCCGAGAACCTCATGATCGTCGATCTCGTGCGCAACGACCTCGGCCGCGTGTGCGATCCCGGCAGCGTCGAGGTGCCCGAGCTGATGGCGATCGAGTCCTATGCCAGCGTGTTCCAGATGGTGTCGACGGTGCGCGGCCGGCTGCGCGGCGACCGGGACGCGGTCGACCTGGTGCGGGCGACCTTCCCGCCCGGCTCGATGACCGGTGCGCCCAAGATCGCGGCCATGCGCATCATCGACCGGCTGGAGCCGGTGCGCCGGGGCATCTACTCCGGGGCCATCGGCTACCTGGACGCGCGCGGCGGCCTGGATCTCTCGGTCGCCATCCGCACCCTGACGGTCGCCGGCGGACGGGCCCACGTGCACGTGGGCGGCGGCATCGTCGCCGACTCGGATCCGGACCTCGAGTGGCGCGAGACGCTCGACAAGGCGCGGCCGATGCTGGCGGCCCTGGCCCGCGCAGCCGGCGCCTAGCCGGCTAGACGAGCCGGTCCACCTTGGCGGCCCACACGAAGTCGGCCGGGTTCAGGCCGTCGATCTTGTGGGTCCAGATGCTGAGCTTCACGCGGCCCCAGGACAGCTCGATGTCCGGGTGGTGGTTCACCTCCTCGGCCAGCTCCCCCACGCGGTTGGTGAAGGCGAGGGCGTCCGCGAAGTTCGCGAAGCGGAACTCCTTGGCGAGGTGGTGTCCGTCGACGATCTGCCAGCCTCCGCCCAGCTCCGCTCCCAGGCGCTCGAGCTCGGTCCCTTCGAGGGGCGGGACACCGCCGCGGCACGGCGTACACGTCTGGTCGGCGAGATCGCTCATACGGGCTCCCTTCGTGGCTGGCCGCTCGAGTCTAGCGCTCGCGCTTCGCTACGCTGACACGCCCGGTTGGCGAAGGCGAAGGCGAAGGCGGAGGTGAGGGCCATGGACTGCGACGTGAAGCTCAGTGGAGGCCACGTGATCGATGGCACCGGCGCCCCGGCCCGGCGCGCGGACCTGGCCGTCGCGGACGGCCGCATCCGCGCCGTCGGAGATCTCGCCGACCTGCAGGCGGAGCGCGAGGTCGACTGCCGCGGCGCGATGGTGGCGCCGGGCTTCATCGACATCCACTCCCACTCGGACTGGCTGGTGCCCGGTCGCGACTGCGGATCCCTGGTCGAGCCCTTCGTCCGGCAGGGCATGACGAGCCTCGTCGGGGGCAACTGCGGGTTCAGCCCGGCGCCGGTCAGCGACCTGAGCCGCAAGGCCGCTCGCCAGAGCAGTCTGCTCATGGTCGACGAGCCGGTCGAGCCGCGCTGGGACACCATGGCGCAGTTCCTCGACGGGCTCGAGGAGACCGGCGTACCGCTGAACGTGGCCGAGCTCGTCGGTCACGGGGCGGTGCGCAGCGCGGTGACCGGTCCGTTGGAGCCGTCCGAGCCCGACGACGACGCGCTGCGGGAGATGGAGCGCCTGATCCGCGAGTCCCTCGACGCGGGCTGCGTGGGCGTCAGCACCGGGCTCGGCTATCCCCCGGGCATCTTCGCCGGTGCGCGCGAGCTGGCGGCGGTCGCCGGGTTCGCGGCCGCGTCCGACGGGCTGTTCACCTCCCACGTGAAGGCGTACAGCTGGGTGAGCCCCGTCTTCCAGACCGATCCCTCGGAGCTCCCCCACAACCTGGCGGCCCTGCAGGAGGTGATGCGCGCGGCGCGCGACGGGGGCGCGCGGCTCCAGCTGTCCCATCTCATCTTCGTCGGGCGCGAGACCTGGAAGACCTGCGACCGGACGATCGCGGCGGTGGAGGCCGAGCGGGAGAGCGGGCTGGACGTGGCGTTCGACGCCTTCCCCTACACCGCGGGCAACACCACGGCCAGCGTCCTCTTCCCACCCGAGATGCTGCCCCACCTCGAATCGATCCTTCAGGACCCCCAGGCCATGGAGGGTGTCAAGGCGCTGGGTCACAAGGTGTTCTCCGAGATCGGCTTCTTCCTCGAAGACATCCAGATCATGAACGCCAACGCCGAACGCTTCGACGAGTACAACGGCCTGTTCGTGGGAGAGGCCGCCCGGCGCGCGGGCATGGACGTCTGGGAGTTCTACGCCCGCATGGTGGTGGAGAGCCAGCGCAACGCCCGGGTCCTCAACCACACCTACAGCGGACACGAGGGCGAGGAGGATGCGCTGCGGCGGGTGCTGGCCCATCCGCTCTGCAGCATCGAGACCGACACGATCCTCACGGAGAACGGTCACCAGAATCCCGCCAGCTTCGGGACGTTCCCCCGCGTGCTCCACACCTACGTTCGCGAGGGGCTCTTCTCCCTCGAGGAGGCGGTGCGCAAGATGACCGGGGCGGCGGCCGAGCGCCTCGGCTGGACCGATCGCGGCACGATCCGCGAGGGGGCGGCGGCCGACCTGGTCGTCTTCGACACCGGGAGGCTGTGCGACACGGCCACCTTCGAGCATCCCGACCGGTTCCCCACCGGCATCGACCACGTCTTCATCAACGGTCGCCACGTCCTCGACGGAGACGTCTACGACGCGAGCGCCGGGGCGGGGCGCGTGCTCCGCGACTGAGCCGGCGCCGCCGGGCGGATCGAAAGAGAACGATCGATCGTTCATAAACCCTGCGACGCTCGGCCCGGGCCCGTCGCTACCCTGCAAAGCCATGGAGCGACCGCGAAGCGTCTTCGTCGATCTCGACGACGTCCTCGCCGAGACGACCTGCCGGCTGCTCGACCTCCTCGAGGAGCGGACCGGCCGGCGTCTCGCCTTCGAGGAGGTGGGCAGCTTCGATCTCGAGAACGCCTTCGGCCTCGAGCACCACGAGTGGCGCGAGTTCATGGTGGCCGCCCACCAGGACCCGGTGCTGGACTCCATGGAGCCGCGCGAGGGCGCCGCGGAGTCCCTGCGAGGCTGGGCCGCCGCCGGCTGGCGGATCGAGATCATCACCGGCCGACCCCCGTCCACGGAGTCGCTGTCGCGCCGCTGGCTCGAGCGCCACGCGCTGACCCACCACCACGTGGAGTGCGTGGACAAGTACGGGCGGCCGGACTGGAGGGGGGGGCGCCGGCGAGCGACCCCGCTCGGGAAGCTCGTCGAAAGGACCTACGCCGCGGCGGTCGAGGACTCGCCCTCGACCGCGGCCTACCTGGCCGAGCACCTGGAGATCACGGTGGCGCTCCTGGACCGACCCTGGAACCGCGACCTCGCGGGCCTCTCCCGGGCCGCGTCGCGGCGCATCGTGCGCTGCCGCGACTGGTCCGAGGTGCGGGAGCTGCTTCCGCCCGACCCCCGGGACCCCGTCCTGGGGTAAGCTCGACCGCCATGTCCGGAGAAGTACGCGTCGAGAAGGAAGGCGGACTGGCGTGGCTCGTCTTCGACCACACCGCCCGCCGCAACGCCATCACCGCCGACATGTGGCGGGCGATCCCGAAGCTCACCGCCGAGCTCGACGCCGACCCCGAGGTGCGCGTCGTGGTGATGCGCGGCGCCGGCGAGGTCGCGTTCGTCTCGGGGGCGGACATCTCCGAGTTCAAGCAGTCGCGGGCGGGCGCCGGCGCCCAGTCCTACGACGAGTCCAACGCCCTGGCCTTCGTCGCCCTGGCGCGACTCCGCATGCCGACCATCGCCATGATCCACGGCTTCTGCGTGGGAGGCGGCGCCGCCCTCTCGCTCACCGCGGACGTGCGCTGGTGCGCCGACGACGCGAAATTCGCCATCCCCGCGGCGCGCCTGGGCCTGGGATACAGCGCCCACGGCCTCGAGTCGCTGGTGAACGTCGTCGGTCTTCCCGCCGCCAAGGAGATCTTCTTCACCGCCCGCCGCTATCCGGCCCAGGAGGCCCTGCGCATGGGGCTGGTGAGCCGCGTACTCCCCAAGGCCGAGCTCGAGAGCGAGGTGCGACAGCTCGCCCTGGACATGGCCGACAATGCTCCGCTCACCCTCCGCGCGGCCAAGCGGGCCTTCAGCGAGATGGCGCGGCCCGCCGCCGAGCGCGACTACGCCGCGGTCAACGAGGCCATCGGAGCCTGCTACCGGAGCGAGGACTACGCCGAGGGCGTTCGCGCCTTCCTCGAGAAGCGCCGGCCCGAGTTCAAGGGGCGCTGAGCGTGACCGGGGAAGCGCCGCCGCCGCTGGCGGGCATTCGCGTCCTCGACTTCACGCGCTACCTCGCGGGTCCGTTCGCGTCGATGCTGCTGGCCGACTACGGCGCCGACGTCGTCAAGGTGGAGTCCCGCGCCGGTCGCGAGTTCCGGACCGGGAGCTCCGGCCGCGACAACTACTTCTTCCTCACCAGCAACCGCGGCAAGCGCTCCATCACACTGGACCTGAAGAGCGACGAGGGCAGGGCGCTGGTGTGGCGGCTGCTTCCGCGCTTCGACGTGGTGATCGAGAACTACCGCCCGGGCGTGATGGAGCGCCTCGGCCTGGGCCCCGAGGCCGTGGCCGAGCGCTTCCCGCAGATCGTGTATGCGCGCATCTCCGGCTTCGGCGCCGACGGCCCGTACCGGGACCGGCCGGGCTTCGACCAGATCGCCCAGGGCATGAGCGGGTTCATGAGCCTCACCGGGACGCCCGAGAGCGGGCCGACCCGGGCCGGCATCGCCATCGGCGATCTGCTGGCGGGCATCTTCGCCGCCCAGGGCGTCGGGCTGGCGCTGCTCGCGAGACAGAAGTCGGGCCGGGGGCAGGTCGTCGACACCTCCCTGCTGGAGTCCCTGGTGGGCGTGATGTCCTGGGGAGCGGGCATGTTCTTCGAGTCGGGCACGGCCCCGGGGCCGGCCGGACAGCACCACCCCCTGTCCGCGCCCTACGGTCGCTTCCGGGCGCGGGACGGCTACCTGAACATCGCGGCCGGCAACGAGGGCATGTGGCGCAAGCTCGCCCGGGCGCTCGAACACCCCGAGTGGCTCGAGGACGAACGCTTCTCGGAGTGGGTGGGGCGCCTCCGCCACCGCGACGCGCTCACCCGGGAGATCGAGTCCGTGCTCGAGGAGGCCGACGTGGACCACTGGGTGGAGCTCCTCAATCGGGAGGGGGTTCCCTGCGGACCGGTCCTCGATGTGGCCCAGGTGTTCAGCGACCCCCAGGTCCTCGCGCGGGAGATGCTGGTGGAGCTGCCGGCGGCCGACGGGGGCGTCGTCAAGTCGACGGGGCTGCCCATCAAGCTGTCCCGGAGCCCGGGGCGCATCGATCGGCGCCCGCCCCTCCACGGGGAGCACACCGACGAGGTGCTGGGCGAGTGCGGCCTCGGCGCCGACGAGATCGCCCTTCTGCGCGAGCGCGGCGTGGTCTAGACGTCCGCCTGCCCACACGGTCCGAGGGCTTCGGGTGGGGCCGAGCGGCCGGTTCCCGGCGAGAGCTAGAGTCCGTCCCCGGAGCGGCCCAGGCGCCGTTCCTCGATGGCCAGCACCAGGTCGCGCAGGGCGGTGTTCACCGGCGTCTCGACGCCGCGCCGGACGCCGATGCGCACGATGGCGCCGGACAGGAACTCGATCTCGGTCCGCCTTCCGGCGCGCAGGTCCTGGAGCATGGACGACTCGTGGGACGCCGTCGGGGGAATGATCCGGTCGTAGAAGTCGGCCAGGAAGTCGCCCGGCCGTCGCCACCAGGTCTGCCAGCCCTCGGCGCGCATGGCGGCGAACACCTCGAACACCACCCCGCGCATGATCGCCCGCGCGTCCTCGCACTCGGCGAGCTCGCCGTAGGTGGCGCCGCGCAGCGCGCCCAGGGGATTGAGCGCGCAGTTGTAGAGGAGCTTCGCCCAGAGGTCGCGCCCGATCTCGGCGGTGGTCTCCGTCGGGAACCCTCCGCGGGTGAGCGCCGCCGCCAGCGGCGCCAGCTCCTCCGGGTCGGCTCCGTGGAGGCTCCCGATCTTCAGCGCGTCGGCGTGGACGGTGACCTCGCTGCCCGTGTCGCCCCGCTTGCGGAAGCCGGTGATGATGCGGGCGTTGAAGACGCGTCGGGCCGGCAGCGATCGCGCGAAGATCTCCGCCGTGCCCCAGCCGTTCTGGAACAGCACCACCGGCGCGAGCGCGGAGAGGCTCTCCCAGGTGGGAGCCAGGTCTTCGGCGATCTCCTGCGACGCGAAGGTCTTGGCGCAGACCAGGATCGCGGTCAGGGGCCGGCCCCACCAGGCCGTCGGGTGTTCGTCGATGGAGATCTCGTCGGGGGGGACGTGGTGGGCGCCGAAGGCGCCGCTGCGGTGGATCCCGTCGCGCCGCAGGGCCTCCGCCGCCGCGGGGCGGGCAACCAGGCGGACGCCCACTCCGGCCCGGTGCAGGTGGCTCGCCACCGCCAGACCGACGGCGCCTGCACCGATGATTCCGTACTCCTCGGCTGGGGCCATGAACCTCTCCGCTGCCGTGGCGCTGCCTCCGATCCCGGCCGGGCGGCCCGGCGGAAAGGCGGCCACCAGGGATGGGGGGTATGATCCGCGAGTCGAACCGCCGCGCAAGGCAAAGCGGTGGATTCGGGACGGAACCGCCGTCGGGAGCCGACCCGTCGAGGGGCCGGAGCCCGGGCGGCGAGCGGGGCCCGGCAGAGCCCGGCAGAGCCCGAAATAGCCGTAGAGACGCGAACCGACGCGAGCAGACGCGGACAGACGAGTTGGAGGAGCGGGCAATGGGTCCCCTCGAAGGTGTGAGAATCCTGGAGATCGCCGGCATCGGGCCGGGTCCGTTCGCAGCCATGATGCTCTCGGACATGGGAGCCGACGTGCTGCGCGTGGACCGCGCGGGCGCGGTCCGCGGCGGCGACCCTGCGCAACCGCCCAAGGACGTGATCAACCGCGGACGCAAGAGCATCGGCGTCGACCTGAAGAACCCCGACGGCGTGGAGACGGTGCTGCGGCTGGTCGAGGGGGCCGACGCGCTCATCGAGGGCTTCCGGCCCGGCGTGATGGAGCGCCTCGGTCTCGGCCCCGACGTCTGTCTGGAGCGCAACGGCCGGCTGGTCTACGGACGCATGACCGGCTGGGGCCAGGAGGGGCCCATGGCCCAGGCCGCGGGCCACGACATCAACTACATCGCCCTCGCCGGGACCCTCGACGCGATCGGACGCGCCGGCGAGAAGCCGCTGCCTCCGCTCAACCTCGTGGGCGACTTCGGCGGGGGCGGCATGCTGCTGGCGTTCGGCGTGGTGTGCGCCCTGGTGGAGCGCGGTTGCAGCGGCAAGGGCCAGGTGGTCGACGCCGCCATGGTCGACGGGGCCGCGGCGCTGATGGCCATGATGCACGGCATGCGCGCGATGAACTTCTGGAACGACGAACGCGGGACCAACCTCCTCGACACCGGCGCCCACTTCTACGACACCTACGAGACCGCCGACGGCAAGTACGTGGCGATCGGCTCCATCGAGCCCCAGTTCTACGCCGAGCTGCTGGAGCGCACGGGGCTGTCCGGCCAGGACGACCTGCCGAGCCAGATGGATCGGTCGCGCTGGCCCGAGATGGCCGAGCGGCTCACCGCACTCTTCAAGACCCGGACCCGCGACGAGTGGTGCGAGATCATGGAGGGCAGCGACGTCTGCTTCGCGCCCGTGCTCTCGATGGGCGAGGCGCCGAGCCATCCCCACATCGCGCACCGGAAGACCTTCGTCGACCTGGCCGGAGTGACCCAGCCGGCGCCGGCACCCCGCTTCAGCCGCACCGAGCCCGAGATCGTCCGGCCGCCCTCCTTCCCCGGCCAGCACACCGACGAGGCCCTGGGCGAGTGGGGTCTGTCCGGCGAAGACATCGCCCGCCTGCGCGCGTCGAAGGCGATCGCCTGACACCGGCGGTCCGTCGCCTGCGAGCAGGGATCGCCCTGGCGCTCGCCACGCTGTGTGCCGGAGCCGCCGCGAGTCCCGCCGAGGCCGAGCCCCTGCGCGTGGTCGGCTCGGCCACCCTCGTGCCGATCCTCGAGGGCTGGGCGCGAGAGCTGGCCGCGGAGACGCCGCCGCTGGCCATCCGGGTCGAGTCCGGCGGCTCGTCCTCGGCTCCCCACGCCCTGCTCACGGGCAAGGCCGACGTGGCGTCGATGTCCAGGCGCATGACGGACGTCGAAGCGTCCGCGTTCCGCCAGCACCTGGGCGGCGAGCCCCTGGCCGTCGCCGTGGCGACCGACGCCATCGCGGTCTTCGTCCACGAATCGAACCCCGTTCGCGGCGTCACGATCCCCGAGCTCGATCGCGTGTTCGCCCGCAGCCCCGGCTGCAGCGACGAGCCGGCCATCCGCACCTGGGGCGGGCTCGGTCTCGGCGGAGCCCGCGCCGACCGGGCGATCAGCCGCTTCGGGCGCTCGGCCGGCTCCGGCACGCGCGCCGTCTTCGAGCGCATCGCGCTCTGCGGCGCGCACAGCGATCCCCGGGTCCGCCAGCGGCCCGGGCCCCGGTCGATCGCGCTGTCGGTGGCCGAGTCGCCGTACTCGATCGCGTACGGCAGCGCCTCCGACGCGGTGCCGGGAGTGCGCACGCTTTCCGTCTCGGTGGGGACCGGCGAGCCCTACGTGGAGCTCGGCGAGCAGAGCGTCCGCGAGGGGGGCTACCCGCTCACGCGCCGACTCTGGCTCTACACGCGACCCGCGGAGCGCGACCCGCGCTGGTCGCAGCTGGTGCGCCTGGCGCTCTCCGAGCCCGGCCAGGCGATCGTCGAGAGCGCGGGCTTCTGGCGGGTCTCCGAGCGCCGGCGACGCGAGGGCCTCGCCGCCGTCGCGGAGTAGCGCTCCTACTCGGCCACCACCAGGGCCACCGACGACCCGGTCCGCTCCACCAGGGCGACCAGGTCGGAGGGGGAGCCCGCGGCCACCTTCGCGTCCCAGTCCCGGCCGAGGTTCCAGCGCAGCAGGCGGTGGGCGAGGTCGGACTTCAACGCGTAGTTCACGTTCTGGGGCACCACGCCCGCCATCTGCACCGTCGTCATCGGATCGAGCATGGCGGTCACGACGCCCACCACCTCGCCGCGCTCGTTGAGCAACGGGCCCCCGGAGTTCCCGGGCTGGATGGGCACGTCGATCTGCGCGAAGCGGTCGTCGTCCTTCAGGCCCGACAGCGCGTTCACCCGGCCGAAGGTCGCCTTCTGCTCCTGGCCCTGGAGCTGGATCAGCGGATAGCCCAGGGCGAAGACCGCCTGTCCGCGGGTGAGCTCGCTCTCCCGGCGCAGGGGCAGGGGCCGCGTGATCGCGTCGATCCGCAGCACCGCCAGGTCGTTCTCGGAGTCGCGGGTCACCACCTCGGCATCCATCATCTCGCCGCCCTCCATGCGCACGCGGACGCGGGTGGCGCCGTCGATCACGTGGTCGTTGGTCAGCAGGACACCGTCCCAGGTCACGAAGAAGGCGGTGCCGGTGTGGACGCCGCCGGTCCCCCCGGCCTCGACCCGCGGCCGGACCGGCAGCGGCGGCCGCCCGGCCAGCTCCGCGACGGCCTCGGCGGCGATGGCCTCGGCGCGCTTCGGGGACCCGCCGTAGGCCATGTGGACGACGCGCCCCTCGTCGTCCTGGCCCTGTCCGTAGCCGGTCCCGCAGACCTCTTCGGATCGCCACTCGATCGCGATCTCCCGGCCGTCGCTGCAGGAGAGCAGGCCGCTGCCCAGCAGGCCGTCGCAACGCCCGGGAACGTCCACCTCCGGCGGAACGATGCGCGGCCGCACCGGGCCCACGCAGCGCCGGTGGCCGGTCCGGCTGGTCACGTCCAGGAAGCCGCCCTGGAGCGCGCCCCGGGCCCGCGCCGCGCCCACGAGGACCTCCCGGTAGGCGTCGAACCAGACCACCACCGGAATGCTGCGCGTCGTGTCGTCCGGGCGTGTGGGAGACACCGAGGGGAGTGCGCAGGCGGCCGCGGCCAGGCAACCGAAGGCGAGCCCGCGCAGCATCCCGGCGCGCCGCCGCGCCCGGACCGCCGCTTCGCCTTCCCGACGGCTCGGCAGGGGCTCGCTCACCCGCGCAGGTTGCACCACCCGGATGCGGCCATCAAGCGCTCCTAGCGGAAGAGGATGCGGCGATTGAGCGGGTCGATCTTCTCGGATCGGACGACCTCGCGGCCGTCTCCGAAGATCGCCCGGAACTCGTGCTCGCCCGGATCGAGGGGCACGTCGGCCAGGGGAGTGACGCCCACCCCGACGCCGTCGATCTCGATGCGCGCCC
The DNA here is from genome assembly GCA_050618075.1 of Myxococcota bacterium. Taxonomy (GTDB): domain Bacteria; phylum Myxococcota_A; class UBA9160; order UBA9160; family UBA4427; genus JBNLVL01. The sequence goes on along the minus strand of JBNLVL010000034.1, from coordinate 258,748 downwards.
AGGGCACCGCGTTGACGCTGACCAGCACCGGCGGGATCTCACCGGACAGCGGCTCGGCTTCGGCCTCCGAGCCCTCTTCGAGGGTCACGGTCGCGGCGCTCGGCGTCGCGCTCCCGGTCGGAACCGCGGTCGGCGTCCCGGCTTGTGTCGGTGTCGGTGCCGGTGTCGGAGTCGGGGCTGCCGTCGGCGCGCGGGTCGGGGCAGCCTCCAGCGTCTCCACGGGCGGCGCGGCCGCGACGTCGGGCACCGGAACGGACTCGGCCGCCACGGGCGTGGGCGCGGCTACGACTTGCGCTGCCTCGCCGGTGGCCTGGGCTTCCAGGGGCGCGGAGGGCTCGGCTCCAAGGGGCTCGGAGGGCTCGGCGCGAGCCGCGACGATCTCCCCGGGCTCGGGCTCGGCCGCGGCAGTCTCCGCCGCCATCGCTCGGGGCGGGGTCCCCGTCCCGGTCTCCGCCAGGACCTCGGGCTCTGCCTCCGCGACGGGCGGACCCTCGTCGGACGGGGGCGTGCCGGGCGCGGCGACCTGCTCTTCGCCGGCGGCCGGCCCGACGGCGACCTCTCCCAGCTCGAGGGACTCCGCCGGCTCGGGTCTGCTCTCCGCGCTCCGTCGCTCGGACACGTCGCCCAGGGGTCCCGGGAAGGCCGGCCCGAGGTCGGAGGTCAGGCGGCCCGCCAGGAAGGCGACCACCACGGCGGCCGCAGCGGCGAGCAGGACGCCGGCGCGTCGGGCCCGCCGCGGGGGCGGCGGCGCGACCACCGCCTCGAGTCGCGCGCTCCTGGGCGTGGGGGCCGGCGTTGGCGTGGGCAGGGTCGGGGGCGGCGCGGCGGGCGTGGGCTCGACGCCCGGCGGCAGAGCCTCCGGGGCGGCGGCGTCGGCCGCAGGCGCGCTCTCGGCGGCCGCCCGAGGTGTGGTCGCCCGGGGTGTGGCCGCCCGGGGTGTGGTCGTCTGGGGTGTGGTCGTCTGGGGTGCGGCCGCTTGGGGTAGGACCGCCTGGGGGGCGGTCGCCGCCGCGGGCGGTCCCGCCGTGCCCGGAACCCAGGTCGGATCGTCGTCGATGGGAGCTGCGGGCCGGGGTCGGGGCGGCTCCGGAGCCTCCCCCTCGCGGGCTGCTTCGGAGGAAGCCGGGCGCCCCGGGCCGGGGCGGCCTCCGAATGGGTCCTCGAGGTCGATCGCCTGGCTGTTGGCCAGCAGCGCGGCGCTGAGCGTCATCCCGCCCGCGGCGGCCGGCTCGCCCAGGACGGCGGGCTCGCCCGCGACGCCCTCTTCGACCGCGAGGCCGCTCACCTGGGTCCACCAGCGCCGGGCCGCGTGATTCACCTCGGCGGTCACGCCTCCCGACTCGCGAAGGATCTCGTCCAGGGCGGCGTCGTCGAGTCGGCGTCGCAGGGCGGGCGCCACCCCGGCCCGGGCCAGACGGCCCTCGATGTAGCTCCGGGTCTCGTCCTCGGTCATGGGATCGGCGAAGCGCACCACTTCGACGTCCGGGCCGACGGCGGCGAGGATCTCGTCCGCGCGACCGTCGTCGGGAACCACCAGCACCAGGTGCAGCGACGGGCGCGCCTCGCGGGTGATGCGCGACAGGCGCCGCAGCGTGGGAAGCGGTGTGGACGCGGCGTCGTCCAGCAGGATGACCAGTCCCGACCCCTCCTCGCGAAGCTGGCGGGCGCGCTGGACCAGGGTCCGCTCCGGGTCGGCGGACGACGCGATCCCCATGAGGTTCAGGATCCAGCTGGCGATCTCGTCGGCGGGCAGCGACGGGTAGGGCACATCCACCACCTGCATCGCGCCCTCGAGACGCGTGGCGATCACCCGGAGGAGCAGCGTCTTGCCGATGCCGTCGGGTCCCACCAGGGCGATCTGGGTGGCCCCGACCCGCAGATACGATGCGACCTGGTTCAGGCATTCCTCGGCCGCGGGCCTGGGGATGTAGCCCCCGGCGTCGCTCGACGGCGCGAACGGATCGACCGCACTCGGGTCGCTGCTCACGGCATCGTCTCCGAGATCCGGCGGACGCCTTCGCCGCGGGCCTCGCGGAGCAGGGCCAGCACCTTGGGCGAGGTCGATCGCGCATCCAGGCGCAGCTCCGGATCGTGGCCCAGGGCGGCGGCCATGTGGGCGCGCGCCTCCGTGTCGCGACCGAGGGCGACCGCCGCCGTGGCCGACAGCACCTCGAGCCGCGCCCGGCGGATCTCCACCGCCGGCGCGTCCCCGGCGCGGTCGAGGAGGTCGCGGGTGGCGCCGGCCACCGCGAGCGCCGTCCGGAAGTGCGCCTCCTCGGTGAGCAGGCGGATCTCGGAGAGCTCCTGGTCCACGTCGCTGAGATCGATGCCGACCGCGACCTCTGCGGCCGCCGGCGGCGCGACATAGGGCGGGAGAACCTCCAGCATGAAGGGCCAGCCCGAGGTCAGCCCGCCGGAGACCGGCTCGACGGTCGCGACCGTCGCTCCGCCCGCGACCGTCGTGCCGCCCGCGACGGGCGGAGCCGCGGACACGGCCGGAAGCGGCGGCCGCTCGTCCGGCCCTCCCCCCCCGAGCGTGGCGGGACCGGGGAGGTTGGCGGCGCGCTCCACGGCGTCCACGGCCGCGACGCTCTCGGGGTCCAGGCACAGCACCCGCTCCCACAGCCCGATCGCGATCTCCAGCGAGCGGCCCTCGGCGGAGGCGGCCTGATCGGCCAGCTCGTTGGCCCGGGCGCGCGCCCAGCGCGCCGTGATGGGGTCGCCGTCCCAGACCACCGGCAGCGGGCTCGGCTCGTCGGGCCAGGCTCGACACGGATCCGGCGCTTCCTCGAACGGCGCCGCGTCCGCCGGCCCGGGAGTGGTCAGGGCGGCGACCGGGATCGCGCCGTCGGCCGGGAGCTCGCTCTCGGGCTGCGCGGAGGCGGGAGCGGCCAGGCACGCGACCAGCGCCACCCACGGGACCGCCGCCCGGACCGAGGCCCGTCGCTCTCCCCGTGCGGGAAGCGTTCGGCGTGAGATCGCCTGCCTCTGCTTCGTCACCGAATCCGCCACCTTCTCGGCCCCCGATGGCCGTTCGCTGGGCCGGGCCGGGCCGTCGGTCCGATGGGGCACGGCCGGTGCCCGAAAGGTTCCCCGGCAACTGGCCTCCAGCGCATGTGGGCCGGGCTCCGGACCGTTCGGACCCGCAAGGGTGCGCCGCCCTCGCTCCCATGGCAAGCGCGAATTCGCTCGATGGTTCGGTGGGTTAGGGGGCACCGCCGGGGTGGGGCAGGCGCTGCGAGGGCTTCGCCGGGCGCCGCGTCCGGCCCGCCCGACGCTATGGCACAATGCCGGGCCCCGCCGCCCAGCCCATGGAGAGTGAATTGCCGAGCCTGCAGGAGATCGAGTCCCAGCTGCTCCAGCCCGGGAGCCCCTTCGAGGTGACCCGGGAAGAGGTGCTGGGCGCACCCGTGTCGGTCTTCGCCCGCCGCCGCCCGTCCCTGCGCGCGCTGCTCGAGGGGTCGGCGGCCCACGCCGAGCGCGAGTACATGGTCTACGGCGACCGCCGCATCCGCTACGGCGAGCACCTGCGCGGGGTGGCCTCGGTGGCGCGGGCGCTGCGCGACGAGTACGGTGTCGGCCCGGGCGATCGGGTGGCGATCCTCGCCGCCAACTGCCCCGAGTGGATCGCGACCTTCTGGGCCACGGTCGCCATGGGGGCGATCGCCGTGGGGCTCAACGGCTGGTGGGCCCGGGACGAGATCCTGTTCGGCCTGGAGGACGCCGAGCCCAGGCTGCTGGTGGGCGACCGCAAGCGCCTGGCCCGCCTCGACGGGTGTCCGATCCCGGTGCCCGTCGTCGAGATCGAGTCCGCCTACGACGCGCTCTGGAAGCACGACCCCGTCGCCGAGCTTCCCGACGCGCCCATCGCCGAGGACGACCCCGCGACCATCCTCTACACCAGCGGGACGACCGGCCGGCCCAAGGGCGCCATCAACACCCACCGCAACATCGTCGCCATCACCGCCCTCCAGTTCTTCCACGGCGCCCGGGTCGCCATGGCCGGGGCCGGCCATCCGGACGCCGCGCCCCCGCCGCCCATCAACAAGGCGCTGGTGACGACGCCGCTCTTCCACGTCTCCGGGCTCTACACCGGGGCGGTCACCTCGCTCGTGGCCGGCGGCACCACCGTCTGGATGCCCGGCCGCTTCGATCCGGTGAGGGTGATGGAGACGATCGAGCGCGAGGGCATCACCAGCTGGGGTCCCATGGGCACCATGGCCCACCGGGTGGTCAACCACCCCGACGTCTCGCGCTACGACCTCTCGAGCCTGCGGACCCTCGGCTCCGGTGGGGCTCCCCTGTCGGCGGAGCTGCAGGAGCAGATGCGCGAGGCCTTCCCCAACGCCCGTCGCAGCCTGGGCCTCGGCTACGGACTCACCGAGTGCACCGGGCTCGCCACCATCACCTTCGGCGACGAGCTCGAGGCCCATCCGCACACGGTGGGGGCGCCGCTTCCCACCGTCGACGTCGAGATCCGGGACGCGGACGGCAAGGCGCTGGCGGACGGAGCCGAAGGCGAGATCCACGTGCGCAGTCCGCTCGTGATGCGGGGCTACTGGCGCCGGCCCGAGGCCACCGCCGAGTCGATCGGGCCCGGACGCTGGCTGCGCACCGGCGACTGGGGGCACGTCGAGGGCGGACGCCTCTACCTGCATTCGCGCAAGCGCGACCTGATCCTGCGCGGGGCCGAGAACATCCACCCCGTCGAGATCGAGCAGCGACTGGAGGCCCATCCCGACGTGCGCGAGGCCGCCGTCGTCGGGATCGACCACCCCGAGCTCGGTCAGGAGGTGAAGGCCATCGTCGTGATGGAGCCGGGCGCGACGCTCGACCCCGAGGTGCTGGCGCGCTGGGTCGCCGACGCGCTGGCCTACTTCAAGGTTCCGGCCCACTGGCAGCAGCGGTCCCGGCCCATGCCCCGCAACGCCACCGGCAAGGTCATGAAGCACCTGCTCGAGGCCGACGCCGAGAGCCCCTTCGTCGAGGAATAGGAGGGCGGTCGGGTGACGCAGGCGGGGCCGACGCGGGTGGTCCTGTTCGACCTGGGAGGCGTCCTGGTCGAGCTGGGCGGTGTGGAGATGTTCGGCGGCTGGATCGGCGAGAGCGACGAGGCCGAGGTCTGGCGCCGCTGGCTGGGCTGCCCCTGGGTCCGGCGCTACGAGCGCGGCGAGTGCTCGACCGACGAGTTCGCCCGGGGCATGGTGGAGAGCTGGGCCCTGCCCATCGGTCCCGACGAGTTCCTCGTGCGCTTCCGCGACTGGGTGAAGGGCCTGAACGAAGGCGCCGCCGAGCTGGTGGGCGCGCTGGCGCCCGGGCTGGTGCGCGCCTGCTTCAGCAACACGAACGCGTGCCACTGGGACCACGTCTTCCACGCCTTCGGACTCGACGAGATGTTCGAGCGGAGCTTCCTGTCGTACCGCATGGGGCTGGTGAAGCCCGACTTCGCCGCCTTCGCGCACGTGGTCCGGGAGCTGGACGTCGATCCCGCCGCGGTCCTCTTCCTCGACGACAACCTGATCAACGTCGAGGGCGCCCGGGCCGCCGGAATCGACGCCCACCGGGCGGTGGGCGTCGGCGGCGCGCGCCGGGTGCTCGCGGACCGCGGCCTGCTCGCCTAGGCACCCGCACCCGACCCCGACACGTTCTCGCGGGCGCTCCGCCCGGGCGGGGCAATTCGCCTCCTTGCATTGCTGGGGGAGACGGCGAGTATTGGTGAGGACCCAACCCAGGAGGGAAATCCATGAATCCGAAGCTCATCACCGCCGGCGTCGTCGTGCTCGTCCTCATCATGTTCGGCGGGAGGATCTTCCACATCGTGGAGCCCGGACACGTCCACGTGGCGACCCTCTTCGGCGGCGTGGTCGATCGGCCCTTCGAGGAGGGCCTCCACATCGTGAACCCGCTGTACAACTGGTACGACTACGACGTCCGCCAGAAGACCCACAAGGAGACGGCGCTCGTCCCCACCCAGGACCAGCTCCAGACCAAGGTGGAGGTGAGCGTCCAGTACCGCCTGCTGCGCGACAACGTCTCCGACATCCTCCAGAACACCGGGAGCATGGCGGACGTCATCACGGTCCACCTCACGCCCAAGCTCCGCTCGCTGGTGCGCGAGGCCGGCAAGTCCATTCCCAAGGCCGAGGACTTCTTCATGGAGGCCACCCAGGACCGGCTCCAGATCCTGCTGGAGAGCGAGCTGAGGGAGTATCTCGACCCCCTGGGTGTCCAGGTCCAGGCGGTGCTGATTCGCGACATCACGCTGCCGCCCTTCATCACCAAGGCGATCGAGCAGAAGAAGGAGCGGGAGCAGGCGGTGGAGCGGCAGAAGGCCGAGCTCGAGCGCTTCCGCACCGAGCAGCAGCAGAAGATCGCTGCCGCCGAGGCCGAGCGGAAGGCCGCCGAAGAGGAGGCCAAGCGGCGGCGCATCCAGGCGGACGCCCGGGCCTACGAGATCGAGCAGATCAACAAGGCCGTCGCGCGCAACCCGGCCTACGTCCAGCTCCAGGCCCTCGAAGCCCTGCGCGAGATGTCGAAGGATCCGGCGGCCAAGCTCTACTTCATGGACTCCAACGCCACCCAGCCGCTGCCGCTCATGCACATGGGTGACGGGGTCAAGTAGGCTCGGGGCCGGGAGCCGCCGAGGGCGCCGTGCGTCGGGCCCAGCGTCCGCTGACGATCCAGCCGCCGGTCACGAGGGTGTTGACCGCGCTGCCCACCACCGTCGCCGCGAAGATGCCGGTGTGTCCCCAGCCCAGGGGACCCGAGAGCAGGAGGCCCGTGGGCAGCGAGACGAAGACCGCGGTGAGGATGCTCGCGACCATGGGCACCGCCACCTGGCCCGCCCCCTGGAGCGACCGGAAGCACACGAAGTAGAAGGCCCAGAGGGCGAACGCCGCCGCCTGGAACAGCAGCATCTCGCTGCCGATGGCGATCACCTCCGGATCGCTCGCGAGCAGCGCCATGATCTCCCGGCGGAAGAGCGCCATCCCGGCGCCGATCGACCACAAGAGCCCCAGGTTCACCGCGAGCCCCAGGCCGATGGACTGCCACGCCCGTCGGATCCGTCCCGCGCCCAGGTTCTGGCCCACCAGCGTCGCCGCCGCGCCGGCGAGGGGGAAGGCCAGCATCGGGCCCATCATGCTGATGCGCAGGCCGATGGAGTAGGCCGCCTGGGCGTTGGACGACAGCTCTCCCATCAGCCGGATGAAGATCACGTTCACGACGAAGGCGGAGAGGAGCTGGATCGCGGGCGGCCAGGAGAGCGCCACCAGGCGGCGCAGCACCGCGGCGTCGGGCGCGAAGTGCCGCAGCCGGAGGTGGACCCGACTGGTTCCCCGGAACAGCATGGACACCGCGATCGCACCGGCCACGACGTGTCCGCAGGCGACTCCCCAGGCCACCCCCTGGATGCCGAGGGCGGGCGCGCCCCAGTTCCCGAAGATGAAGACCCATTCCCCCAGCAGGCCGACCGCGGTCTGGACGACGGCGACCAGCAGGGGAGTGGTCGCGTCGCCGGCGCCGTTCAGGATGGCGTTGAAGAGGAACAGGAAGACGAAGCCGAAGTTGAGGGCGAAGCTGAGGCGCACGTAGGGCACGCCGATCTCGAGAACCTCGGGCGCGACCCGCATGGTGGCCAGCATCTCCGGCGCGAAGACCGTCCCCAGGACCGCGAACACCGCGGAGGCCGCGAACCCCAGCACCACCACCTGACCGGCGATGTGGTCCGCCTCGCCCGGCCGTCCGGAGCCCACCGAGCGCGCGATCAGGGCCTGGGCGCCGAAGCTGGCTCCCATCACCAGCATGAAGAGCACCTGGCGCAGCGACTGGTTGGTGACGATGACCGCGGTCACGGCCTCTTCGCCCAGGCGACTCAGGAAGCCGAGGTCCACCACCTGGAACACCAGGCCGCCCAGGACGTTGGAGGCCAGCAGCGGCAGGGCCAGCACCCACATGGAGGTGACCAGGTTGCCGCGCGTGTGATCCCGGTGGAGCCAGCCCGAGAGGCGGCGCCGGGGGTCGGAGTCGGCGGGCGTCATCCCCGCGCCGATCCGGTGGTCCGCCGTCGCTCGAGCTCCTCGACCGAGCGCGGCCAGTCCCCCTTCAAGAGGCGGGAGAGGGCGCGGTCGGCCAGGACCTTGCCGCCGGTCTGGCAGGGGGCGCAGTAGTGGGTCTCGTTCTCGGCGTAGACGATGCGCTGCACCGGCGCACCGCAGACGGGGCAGGGCTCGCGGTGGCGGCCGTGGACGGCCATGGCGTCGTGGAACGCCGTGACCCGGTCGGGGAAGCCTTCCCCGACCTCCGCGCGCAGGCGCTCCGTCCACTCGCCGAGGGTCTCCCGCACCGCGGCGTGGAGCCGCGCGCTCTCGTCGTCGTCCAGGCGCGAGGTCCACTTCACCGGCGAGAGCCGCGCGCGGTGGAGGATCTCGTCGGAGTAGGCGTTGCCGATGGCCGCGAACAGGTGCGGGTCGGTGAGGGCGCGCTTCAAGGTGTGGTTCTCCCGGGCCAGCACGGCGCGGAAGCCCTCGAGGTCGAGGTCCATGACCTCGACGCCGCCCGGGTCGTGCGGGGCCAGCCCGGACTCGCCCTCCACCACGTGCAGGGTGGCGCGCTTCTTCGTGCTGGCCTCGGTCAACAGCAGGGCCCCGTGCTCGAACTGGAAGCAGGCGTGGCCGCCCCGCTTCGGCGGCCGCGTCCCCGGCTTCTTCCAGCGCAGCCGACCCGCGACCATCAGGTGGAGCACCAGGAAGAGCCCGCCCTCGAGCTCGAGCACCAGGCGCTTGGCCAGCCGACGCGCGCCCACCACCCGGCGCCCATGGGTCGCGGACAGCGGCGGCTCCACCGAGCGGAGCAGCGAGACGCTCGCCAGATCGACCCGCAGGAGGACGCGGTCCACGGCGAAGCGTTCGAGCGCCTCGACGTAGATCGTGAGGTCCGGGTACTCGGGCAAGGGCACTCCCGGCGCCCCGGGTCCCGCCGGGGGCGCGCCCCGCAGCATAGCCGCTTCACTTCCAGGCGAAGACCGGCTGCTCGTAGTGGGCGACGCGGGTGGGGCGACCGTGGAGGGCGACCTCGCGCAGCTGGTAGAGGATGGCCGCCGTGGGCGCGTTGATCTCGCGGCCCATCAGGGTGATCGACAGCACCGGTCGGTCGCTCTCGGGAATCGTCTTCAGGTGCGGCACGTCGGGATGCTCGAGCTCGTCGAGGGGCACGCGGTACACGGCGGCGACCTCGCTGGGGTCCGGCACCAGCGAGGCGCTCGAACCCGCCCACACCACCACGGGCGTGATCGCGAAGCCCGAGCGGGTCGGATAGTCGTCGAGGCAGCCGAGGACGCGGTCGCCGCCGAGCTCGAGCCCGACCTCCTCGTGGAGCTCCCGCAGCGCGGCCTCGACGGCGGTCTCGCCGGGGTCGATGCGTCCACCCGGCAGCGCCCACTGCCCGGCGTGGCGCCGCAGGCCGCTGGCCCGGCGCGTCAGCACGAAGCAGGCCCGCCCGTGCAGGTCGTCGGTCAGGGCCGCGACGACCGCGGCGCCGCGCAGGTCGGGCTGCTCCTCGCTGCGTCGGTCGAAGCCCCGGAGGTGATCGTCGATGCGCCGCCGCAGGGGGGCGTCCAGGCGGTGGCGGGCGGGCGGGCGGGGCATCGGCGCAGCATACCAGCGGCCCACTGGAGCGCTTGGCAGCGGCCGCGGAGGACCGCTACACCCCCACGCCATGCCCGACTCGCTGAAATCCGTCGAGCGTCGCCGCGTGGACCTCCCCGGGAGGGGCGTCGAGATCGCCGTCCTCGACTGGGGAGGGAGCGGACCTCCGGCGCTCCTCCACCACGCCAACGGATTCTGCGGCGCGCTCTGGGCGCCCGTGGCCGAGAAGCTCTCGGACCGCTTCCGGCTGCTGGCCGTGGACGCCCGGGGCCACGGGGACTCCTCGCGCCCCGATCCCGACCGACCCGGCGCCTATCGCTGGGCGGAGATGGCCGAGGACCTGGCCGCGGTGGGCGCCGCCCTGCTGGGCGAGCTCGGCGCGGCGCGCTTCGCGCTCGGGCTCGGCCACTCGTTCGGGGGGACGCTCAGCCTCGCGGCCGCGTCCCGCCACCCGGGCCTGTTCGAGCGGGTGATGATGGTCGACCCGGTCATCATCCCGCCCGAGCGGGCGAGCCTGCCCGAGCGGGTGGCCCACGCGAGCCAGATGAGCGAGCGCGCCCGCCGCCGGCGCGACGGCTGGGACAGCCGCGCCGAGGCCCGGGAGTACCTGGCCTCCCGGGAGCTGTTCGCGCGCTGGGAGCCCCGGGCCCTCGATCTCTACGTCGCCGAGGGCCTGCGGGACGGCGAGGACGGGCGCGTCCATCTCAAGTGTCCGGGCGCCGTGGAGGGGGCCATCTTCGCCGGCGACCAGGGCATGGACATCCTCGAGCTGGCGGCCGAGGCGCGGGTGCCGGTCCGGATCCTGTGGGCCAGGCAGGGCAACTTCCCGCGCGCGCTCTACGAGTCGATGGTCGAGACCATGTCCGACGCCGAGGTCGTCGAGATGGACGCCGGGCACCTGGTCGTCATGGAAGAGCCGGACATCGTGGTCGAGCAGGCACTCCGATTCGCAGGCGCGCCCGTGCCCGGTTCGGACGCCGAGGAGGGAGCCGAGACATGAACCATCCCGAGGTCCTGCGACCCGAGGCCCACGCGGCCTTCCGCGAGGACAAGATGGGCAAGGCGACGATCTTCGAGTCGCCGCGCATCCTGGTCGGGCTGAACGGCTTCGAGCCGGGTCAGGAGCACGCCCTGCACGCCCACGAGGGCATGGACAAGGTCTATCAGGTGCTCGAGGGGACGGGTCTGTTCCTGCTCGAGGAGCGCGAGCTGCCCATGGCGCCGGGCGACATGCTGGTGGCGCCCGAAGGCGTTCCCCACGGCATCCGCAACACAGGCGCCGAGCGCCTGGTGGTGCTGGCGATCCTGGCGCCGGGACCCGGCCGCTAGACGATTCGCAGGAGAGACGGGCGGCTGACCCGAGCCGGGCCGCCGCGCGGCTCAGCCGAAGAGCTCGGGCTCGGCGGCGATCGTGATCTGGTCGACCAGGTCGGCGATGGACTCGGGCGGGGCGGGCACGCCCAGCATCGCCCACGCGGGTCGGCCGGTGTGGCCTTCCGCGGAGCGGGCGAGCTCCACGCCGAACGTGCCCTCGAACACCACCTTGGACGCGTCGCAGACCAGCCCGAAGTCCGTGGGGTGACAGGTCACCCCACGGTCTGCGAGGACTCTTCGACAGCGCTCGATCGCGTCCGGATCGACGCGATGGTCCGCGATCGTGCCGACCGAGGCCTCGCGACCGGAGCCGGGCGCGCGAAGCAGCACGTCGAATCTCACGCGATCCGGGCTCGACGGCTCGTCGTCTCTCATCGCGTCGCCCTCATCACGCCGCCCCGATCGCGCCACGCCCCGTCGCACCGCGCCCCGTCGCACCGCGCCGCCCCGGGTGCGCCCTCCGGCGCCGTGCGGGGCGCCTCGGTGCCTGCGAGCTCTCGGACGCGGCTACAGCACCACCTCCAGGGCGCGTTCGGCGTCGACCAGACCATAGCCCGTGGCCCCGTCGGGACCGGGCGCGGCCGGCGCACCGTGGATGTTGGTGCCCTTCACGATGTCGCGGGCCGTGTAGCACAGCAGGTCCTTGACCTGCTGCGGGTCGAGCGTCGGGTCGGCCTGCTTGAGCAGGGCGCACACCCCCGCCACCATGGGCGAGGCCGCCGAGGTTCCGCTGAACGCCCCCCAGCCGTTGCCACCGGGCCGCTCGAGGGCGGCGTTCGACTGCACGGGCAGCACGATGTAGTCGGCCGTCGGCCGCATGCCCACCAGCCCGCAGACGTCGGGGATGCGGCGCCCCGGGAACCAGGTCGAGTCGTAGCCGCTGGCGTAGTTGGACGCCTCGTACTCGAGGCTCGAGTCCACGTGCACGCCCCCCACGCTGATCACCTCGGGCATGTCGCCGGGGAAGCCGCGATGGCCGTTGCCGGCCGAGAAGCACATCACGATGCCGCGGCTCACGGCGTCGAGGACGGCGAGGTGCAGCGGCTTCAGCCAGTTCGGCATGCCGGTGTTCGGGAAGTCGACGTTGTAGCCCCAGCTGTTGGTGATGATCTGCGGGCGCAGCTCGACGGCCGTCTTGATGGCCAACGTGGGGTTGCCCATCTTGACGCCGACGAAGTTGATGCCGGGCGCCGTGGCGAACAGGTTGGCGCACTCGCCGGTGCCGTGGCCGTGGGAGTCCGAGGTGTGGTCGACGGCATCCGGCGCCGTCACCGCCAGGAAGTTGAAGCCCTGCTCCACGAAGTAGGGGTGGCGGTAGAAGCCGGTGTCGGTCATCGCCACCCGCACGCCCTTGCCCGTGATGCCCCGGCGGTGCACGGGGCTCGCGTTCATGATCTGCGCCACGTCGCCGGGCACGCGCAGGCGGAACTTGTCGCTCCAGAAGGGCGGCAGCGAGCGCTCGCCGGCGAACAGGATGGGCGCATGCTGGATGTAGGCCCGGTCGATCAGCTGGTCGAGCCCGTCGACGCTGGGCACGTCGAACGGGTCCTGGCTCGAGGGGGCCCGCATCTCGTAGCCCTCGGGCGTCTCGACCTCCTTGGGGATCGGCAGGCTGCGGATGTTCGTGGAGAAGAACTCCTCGAAGCGCGCCTCGCTGCAGCTGGCCGAGATGCTGAACGCGCCGATGTCGTGAACGGTGATCCCGAGGTTCTGCAGCTTGCGGGCCGCCTCCACCGCGCGGCCGCGGTCGGGCCGGTACGCCTCCAGGTTGTCGACCGTGGGGAAGGAGTCGGGCTCGAAGACCGACCGCCGGCCCTCGGAAGGCTTGACCACGACCTCGAACTGGGTCGTGCGCTGTGCTCCACGCTCGTCGTTCGCCATGATGGGGGCTCCTCGATTCGGTTCGGGTGGGGGGGCCGTCGGGCCGCCCGGAACCACCGGGTCGGCCCTACGGTCCTACCGCGGGTGCAATCGACGTACCGCTGGAGAGGTCGCGCGGCGCCGCGTGGAAACCGACCGTCTTCCGGCAGCTTGCGGATTCGAAGGCGAGGACTCGCGTCCATCCGGGAGGACATGGCCCATCCGCGTGTCCACCGTGGTGGACGGCGGGCCGGACGCCGCGGATTCCGTGGCGGCGCCGCTCGCGGCGCGCCTCTCGCGAACGCTCGGCGCGGCGCCGCGCGAGGCCGGTGGCGCGCCCCGGCTAGGGCGAGGTCCCGGCGGATCCCGCGCGGCGCTTGCGGCCGCCGGGGCGCCACGGACTCACCCAGGGTGAATCCTTCAGGTGAAACCGGTAGGGCAGCTCCTGGCCGGCACCCAGCCCGACCCGGGGGCCCTGGACCACCGCCGCCGGTGCCCGGGCCGAGCGCAGCCACAGCGGTCCCCCGCCCAGCGCGCTGGCGCCGTCGTGCTCGAGGCCGAGCCCCAGGGACTGGGCGAGCCGGCCCGGGCCGCGGGCGATCTCGCGCTCGCGTCCGCTGGCGCCCAGGCCGCGCAGGCGGCGCATGCGCTCGACCCCGCCGAGGGGCTCGAGGGCGCGGAGCAGGATGCCCGCGGCCCGGCCCGGAGGCTCGCAGACCAGGTTCACGCAGACGTGGATGCCGTAGCTGCGGTAGGCGTAGAGATGGCCCGGAGGGCCGAACATGCTGCGGTTGCGCGGGGTCTCTCCACGGTGGGAGTGTGACCCCGGGTCGCTTCCGTCGCCCAGGTAGGCCTCGACCTCGACGATCCGCCCCACCGAGGTCTCGCCGTCCGGCCAGCGGCGGACCAGCTCGCAGCCCACCAGCTCGGGGGCCACTTCCAGGCACGGGCGGTCGAAGAAGGCGCGGGTCAGGCGGGGCAAGGGTCGCTTCCGGGCAGGGGGCGGGGCGGGCGCCGCCGCAAAGGGGGCAGGGCTGGACCCGTGAGTCGGATGGGGCACTCTTGCGGCCGCCGGGTCACGTACCACAATACCGGGTGAGGCCTTGAGAATTCCCGGCCGTCGCCGATGTTCAGGGGAGTCTCCCCCGGCTCTCCGACGTCGGTCCAGCCGGCTCGTCCGGCGTGATCTGAGGATCCGAACATGCAGCCCCATGGTAACGGCAAGGGCGGGGATTCCTCGCGCTTCGAGTTGTACGGCCTGAACGCCGGACTCGTGGAGGAGCTTCGGCGGCAGTTCGAGGTCGACCCGGACTCCGTCGACCCGCGCTGGCGGGAGGTGTTCAACGGCCACGATCGCGAGGCCGCCGCCCCCGTCCGCGCGCCCGCGCCGCCGCCCGCCCAGGCGCCCCGGCCCGCGGAGGCGGCCCCCGAGACCGCCTCGCCCGCGGACACCGGCGAGACCGTCAGCCTGCAGCAGGCGGACAAGCATGCCCGGGTGCTGCGCCTCATCCACTCCTACCGCGCGCGGGGACACCGCATCGCCAAGAGCGATCCGCTCGGGGGACAGTCGACGTACTTTCCGGAGCTCGACCCGGCCCACTACGGGTTCACCCAGGCGGACCTCGATCGTTCCTACGTGGCGGGCGATCTCCCGGGCGGCTCCGTACAGACCCTGCGCGAGATCCTCGAGCGCCTGAAGGCCACCTACTGCGGCACCTTCGGCGTCGAGTACACCCACGTCCAGGATCCGGGTCGCAAGGCCTGGCTCCAGGGGGTGATGGAAGAGTCCCAGAACATCCCGAGGTTCGAAGCGGACACCAAGCGCCGCATCCTCGAGAAGCTCTCGGCGGCGGAGCTCTTCGAACGCTTCATCCACACGAAGTTCCTGGGCCAGAAGCGCTTCTCCCTGGAGGGCGCCGAGGGCGTGATCCCCCTGCTCGACACCGTGGTCGAGGACGCCCCGTCCTACGGCATTCGCGAGATCGTCTTCGGCATGGCCCATCGGGGTCGTCTGAACGTCCTCTGCAACACCCTCGGCAAGTCGTACGAGTCGATCTTCTCGGAGTTCGAGGACAGCCCGCTGCTCGACTCGCCCTTCGGGTCGGGCGACGTGAAGTACCACAAGGGCTTCTCCAACGACGTGCGCGTGAGCTCGGGCGAGCGCGTCCACCTGACCCTCACGTCGAACCCGTCGCACCTCGAGGTGGTGAACCCGGTGGTGGAGGGGCGCGCCAAGGCGAAGCAGGTCCGGGCCGGGGACGACGAGGGCAAGACCATCCTCCCGGTGATCCTCCACGGCGACGCGGCCTTCGCCGGCCAGGGCATCGTGGCCGAGACCCTCAACCTCTCGAGGCTCCGCGGCTACTCCACCGGCGGCACCATCCACGTCATCATCAACAACCAGATCGGCTTCACCACGACGCCCGCCGAGGCGCGCTCCACGCTCTACTGCAGCGACGTCGCCAAGATGATCCAGGTGCCGGTCTTCCACGTGAACGGCGACGACCCGGAGGCGGTGCTCCACGCGGTGCAGCTGTCGATGACCTACCGGCAGCGCTACGGCGACGACGTGGTGATCGACATGGTCTGCTACCGCCGCCACGGCCACAACGAGGGCGACGAGCCCGCGTTCACCCAGCCGCTGCTCTACTCGAAGATCCGCAAGCGCCCCTCGGTGCGCCGGCTGTACGCCGATCACCTGGTGAAAGAGGGGACCATCTCCTCGGAAGAGGCGGAGCACATCGAGGAGGACCAGAGCCGGCAGCTCCAGCAGGCCCTGCAGGTGATCCAGACGCGTCCGCCCGGGCCCGACGAGCCCTACGAGCCCCGCGGCCCCTGGACCGGGTTCTCCCGGGTCCGTCTGGGCGAAGACCTCGACACCGCCGTGCCCATCGAACGCCTGGCCCAGATCGCCGAGGGGCTGGCCACGGTGCCCGCGGGCTTCCAGGTCCACCGCAAGCTCAACACGCTGCTCGACCGCCGCCGCAAGTCGGTCGCGGACAACGCCCCGCTCGACTGGGCCATGGGCGAGGCGCTGGCCTTCGGCTCCCTGGTCATGGAAGGCACGCCCGTGCGGCTCTCGGGCCAGGACTCGTCGCGCGGCACCTTCAGCCACCGCCACGCGGTGCTCGTGGACCAGGAGACGGGCGAGGAGTACACGCCGCTCGATCACCTCTCCGAGACCCAGGCGCGCTTCGAGGTCTACGACAGCCACCTCTCCGAGGCGGGCGTGCTGGGCTTCGAGTACGGCTACAGCCTGGCCGACCCCTCGACGCTCACCCTCTGGGAGGCGCAGTTCGGCGACTTCGTGAACGGGGCCCAGGTGATCATCGACCAGTTCATCACCTCGGCTCACGTGAAGTGGCAGCGCATGAGCGGGCTCGTGATGCTCCTGCCCCACGGCTTCGAGGGGCAGGGTCCCGAGCACTCGAGCGCGCGCATCGAGCGCTTCCTCCAGATCTGCGCCGAGGACTGCCTGCAGGTCTGCAACTGCACCACGCCGGCTCAGTACTTCCACCTGCTGCGCCGCCAGATGCGGCGGACCTATCGCGCGCCGCTGGTGGTCTTCACGCCGAAGAGCCTGCTGCGCCTGCCCGCGGCCACCTCCCGGCCGGAGGAGCTCGCGACCGGGCGCTTCCATCCGGTGCTCGACGACGAGCTCGCGAGCCGGAGCCCGGGCGACGTGCGCCGGGTGCTGATGTGCAGCGGGAAGGTCTACTACGACCTGCTGAGCGAACGCGAGGCCCGGCTCGGCGACGCAGCGGGCGAGGTCGCGCTGGTGCGGCTCGAGGAGCTCTACCCCTGGCCCGGCGACCGGCTGGGCGAGGTCCTGCGCCAGTACGCCAGCGCGGATCGAGCGGTCTGGGTCCAGGAGGAGCCGGCCAACATGGGCGCCTGGACCTTCGTGCGGGAGCGCATCCAGGACCTGCTGCTGCCGGGCGAGAAGCTGGCCTACGCGGGGCGGATCCCCGCTGCGAGCCCGGCCACCGGCTCCATGCGCATCCACAAGCAGGAGCAGGCGGGTCTGCTCGAAGCCGCGTTCGACGGGCTCGACTGATCGCTCCCCCCAAGGCATACGGACTCCGCGACGGCCGTCCCATGACACGCAGGCGCCCGGCGACGAGAGGTCGCCTGGCCCGAGGCCCCGGGGCGACGCTCCTCGGTGCCTGGGTGCGCCTCGGCGTCTGGGGGATCTTCGGCATCTGGGGTTTCTTCGCCGTCTGGGTGCTCTTCGCCGGCGCCGGGTGCTTCCTGCCCGGCGTGCAGCCCGAGCCCGGGTCGCCTGCCGCGCGCGCCGAGGCGCGCGCCGCCCGGCCCGGCCCGGAGCCCGACGCGGTCGTGTCGCTGAACGCCCTGGGCGAGAAGGCCCTGGCCCAGGGTGACCTCGAGACCGCCCGGGGCCGCTTCGAGCGCGCGCTCGAGATGCATCCCTCGTCGCTCGACGCGCTGTACGGCATGGCCCGGGTCGCCCGTCGGAGCGGCGACGCCGAGCGGGCCCGCGCCTGGCTGGGCGAGGTGGTCGTCGCCGACCCAGAGCACTACGACGCGCTGGTCGAGCTGTGCGCCCTGCTGGCGGAGGGGGGAGAGCGAGAGGCCGCGCTCGCGGCGGGGACCCGGGCCCGCGCGGTCGCGTTCGGAAGGCCCGAGGCCCACGCGCTGCTCTCCGACCTCACCGGCCGTGCGCCGCCGCTGCCGAGCCCCGCGCCCGGGTCGAGCGTGGAGGAGCGCGTCGCGGCGGCGGTCGAGCGCGCCGGCGAGCATCCCTACGACCCGACGGCCACGCTGGCCGCGGCGCGGGCGCTCATCGAGGCGGGCCGTCCCGACGAGGCGGCGCGCTGGCTGCGCGGGAGCTGGTGGATGGCCGACCTCGAGCCGTCGGCCGGGCTCGAATCCGTCGCCCTGCTCGCCGAGGTCGACGAAGACTGGAGCTCCCGGCGCGTGGTCCCGGTCTACACGTTCGCCGACGACGACATCCGCGCCGACTCGTTCTGGCGGATGCGCATGCGCTTCGTCTGGGCCGACCTCACCGAGGCGCTGGCGCCGCTCCTCGACACCGTCTTCGTGCCGGTCGCGATCCAGCCCTTCTCGTCGGCCGGACGGGATTCCCGGATCGCGTCGATCCGCCGGTCGGTGGGGTGGGGCGCCTCGCTCTCCGGGCCGCCCGGCATCGTCGCCATCTTCACCGAGCGCCCACCGCCCGATCGCAGGGGCACCTGGCGGATGGGCGAGGCCACCTTCCTCGGGCGCCACCTGACCGTGCGACTCGACCCCAGCCCGACCACGGCCACGACGACCCTGGTCCACGAGGTGCTCCACCTCTACGGGGGCGTCCACGTGAGCCCCGAGTATCCTTCGATCATGAATCCCCGGGGCGGCGAGATGCAGCTCGACCAGCCCAATACGCGGATCGCGCACCTCACCCGCGATCGCCGCTTCGATGGGCGCGGGGTCGAGAGGGACGTGCTCGCCCGGGTCGACGAGGAGGCCCTGGCCAAGGCGTTCCGCGCGGCGCTCGCGCTCAACCTGCAGGCGCGCCAGGCGGGGATGCTCGAGGCCGAAACCTCCATGGGCGAGTCGCGGTACCTGGCGGCGAGACAGGCCCGTCGCGCCGGCGCCCTCGACGAGCACCTGGGCGACGTCTCGTCGCTCATGGCCCAGCTGGTGCTGCGCCAGGGCCTTCGCGCCGAGGCGGTCCGCTACTTCGACCTGGCCTCCCACCTCTACGGGCCGAAGAGCGCGCGCGGGGTCCAGGCCCGGTCCCGGGCCGATGCCCTGCTGGCCCGTCCGCTCCCCTGAAGCGGGCGCTCCGTGAAGATCGAGGCAGCGTACGCAACCGCGTGATCCGGCGCGGTGTCCGACCGGAGGCTCGACCCGTTTTCTCGAGCCCCCGTGACCGGTAGGCTACCCGACATGCTGCGCTCACCCAGTGTTTCACCCGTGGATCCTCTACTTCCCCGCTGGAGGGCGATGCTGGTCTTGGGAGCCTGCTTGCTCGGTGCCAGCGGCGTACCGTCCGGCTCAGCCCGGGCCGCCTGCATGGAGGTTGAAGCGGGCGATCGATACGAGTGCACGGGGCTCGACACCAACGGTCTCGACCTCTCCGGCGGGGATTCCCAGACCGTCGATGTCCGAGAAGGGGCGTTGGTCCGCGTCGGAGACAACTCCACGGCCATCCGGGTCGGAACCGACACGGCCGTCAACGTGGAGGAGACCGCCATCGTCGAAGGCGTCGGGGTCAACTCCCGAGCGATCTCGGGAATGATCCAGACCCGAATCAGGAACAGCGGGGGGATTCGTGCCTCGGGCTACGCCTCACGGGCCATCGTGCTCGATCCCGGTGGTGCGACCAGCGGGATCAGCGATGTCGAGAACGATGGGCTGATCAGCGCGAGCGGAACCCTGTCCGCAGCCATCCAGGTCCGGGGGCGGTCGGAGATCGTCAATCGGGACGTGATCGACGCGAGCGGGACGCTGGCTTCGGGCGTCTCCGTGCACGGCACCGACAACAAGATCGACAACTCTGGCTTGATCCAGGGGCGAGAGAACGCGGTTGCGATCCAGTTCGCCGATGGCGGATCGGACAACAAGGTCTCCAACGGACAGGGCGGAGCGATCCTCGCTCTTCCCACTGGATTCGAATTCTCGGATCGGGTGTTCGGGACTGCGATCCTGGGCGGCGACGGCGTCGAGCAGATCGCCAACCGCGGGGCCATCTACGGCGACGTGAGCCTGGGCGCTGGCGACGATTCCTTCATCTACTGGACTGGGAGTCTCCTGGAGGGTGTCCTCGACGGAGGTGCGGATTCCGACGAGGTGGTCGTCAAGGGAGACGGTGGCCTGACGCTGAACCTCGATTCGATCGTTGGCTTCGAGAGCCTCGAGCTGGAAGCTTCAGGCACTGTCGATCTTCAGGGGACGGGCGACTTCCCCGACATGACCCTCTTGCGGCGAGGAACTGTCCGGGTTCTCGAACCCGTCACCCTCACCGGAGATGCCGCCCAGCGTGAAGGCAACCGTCTGGTCGTCGGCCTCCAGGAGGGAAAGCTCACCGTGAACGGGGAGCTCCGTGCGCGGGGTGAGCTCGTGATCGATCCCCAGGGATTCGTGACGGATGACGTATACGAATTGATCGAGGCGACGGGTGGTCTCGACGCCAGCTTCCAAGGCGAGATAATCGATTCTGCGCTGCTGACGGAACGCTTCATCCGAACTCCCAATGAGCTGTCGGTGGACATCACCCGGAACTCCTACGAGTCCGTGGCCGACACCGACAACCAGCGGGAGGTGGCCCAGTTCCTCGACGCCATCACCGCCCCCGGCGTGGTCGACGACCTCGAACCCGAGCTCGATGTCCTGCTGGGCATCCTCGACTTCCAGGACCGGGCCGGGGTGCTCCAGGGCTACGACGCCCTGAGCCCCGAGTACTACGACGCCCACTCGAGCACCGCCTTCGACATGGGGCGCGAGTTCGACGCGGTGCTGCGGCGTCCGCCGGTGGTGTGCCGCGCCGGCGACGGACCGCCCGAAGGCGGGCTCTGGCGACCCTGCGGCGGCCGCGACCTCGAGCCGTGGTTCCTGGGCTGGGGGTCCTATCGCGATCGCGACCCGGGTGGCGACCACATCCGCTACGAGCAGTACGGTGGCGGGCTCGCGGCCGGCGCCCAGAAGCGGCTGACCTCCTGGCTCGAGGTCGGCGGCGGGGTGGGCGCCGCTCGCCGTCACATCGACGTGCACCACGACGGCCGCGGCAGCCTCACCACCGCCGACGTGGGCGTGAACGCGGCGGGCCACTGGGGTCCGGTGGTGGTGCGCGCGGCCGCGAGCTTCGGATACGGGTGGCACGACGCCCGGCGCGACGTCGACTGGCCCCAGGTCTCCCAGGCGGCCTCCGGCGATTTCGACCACCAGCGCGTGGGCACCTCCATCGAGGTCGCGCCCCACTTCGACTTCGGCGCGCTGCGCATCGAGCCCCACGCCGGCCTCGACTACACCTGGCTGAACGAGGAGGACGTGGACGAGAGCGGAGCGGGCGCCCTGAACCTCGACGTCGACGAGCGCACCAACTCGCTGCTGGCCGTGGACACCGGGATCCGGCTGCGCGGCTTCTTCTACCGTGCCGAGCCGCTCGGCGATCTCTACGACTTCTCGCAGACGCTCTTCGTGCCGGAGCTGCGCGCCGGCTACCGCCGGGTGGTCATCGGTGCGGATCGGGACATCAGCGCCGAGCTGGAAGGCGTGCCCTCCTCCGCCGGGGACTTCGACGTGGACGCCGAGGACGCCGAGGGCCTCGTGACCGGCGGCGTCGGTCTGACGGCCCAGCCCCGCCACGGCGCCACGATCGGGCTCTTCTACGACGTCCAGTACGGGGACGACACGCTCGCCCACGTGGGCTCCCTGCAGGTCCGGATTCCGCTTCAGCACCCCGCCGGAGGCTCCTGAAGCCGTCTTCCCGGGTCTGTCGCCCGCTCTCGGCGCGCGCGGGCACGCGGAGATTGACCGGCGGACGGCCGCAGAGCAGAATCAACGGGCACCCGCCCGGCGAGGATCCTTCTGATGTCCCTCTCCGCTCCGGCCACCCATACCGGCCGCCACACGAGCCTCGAGCCGAAAGAGGCCCGCCGTCGCGGCATGGGCATCGCGATCACCGCCCGCGAGGCCCCGGACCGGCTCGCGATCGCGTCCCCCAATGGGGACCGCAGCTTCGACTTCCTCAACGCCCGGGTGAATCAGCTCGTGCGGGCGCTGCGCGCGCGCGGCGTGGTGGAGGGTTCGGCGGTCGCGCTCGTGTGTCGCAACCGCCCGGAGTTCGCGGTGGCGGTCTATGCGGCGCTGCGCGCCGGCTGGCGGCTCACCCCCGTCAACTGGCACCTCGCCGCGCCCGAGCTGGCCTACATCATCCGGGACTGCGAGGCGGTGGCGGTGCTGGCCGACTCGTCGTTCCGCGCCCAGATCGAGGGCGCCTTCCGGCAGATCCCGTCGCCGCCCATGGGCGTGGCCATCGGCGATCCCATCCACGGCTTCGAGGACTTCGAGAGCCTGCTCTCCGAGCAGGAGCCCCACGACATCGACGACCCCTGCGTCGGCTACAACATGCTCTACACCTCGGGCACCACCGGTCGACCGAAGGGCGTCCACCGCGACCCCCAGGCCGCGGTCTCCCGGCCCGGCAACCGCGAGATCCTCGCCCGGGTGGGCTATCGGCCGGGGCGCGACCTCCACCTGGTCACGGGCCCCCTCTACCACGCCGCGCCCCTGGCCTTCTCGCTCATGATGCCCCTGGGCGTCGGCTGCGGCGTGGTGATGATGGAGGGCTTCGACCCCGACCGCTGCCTCGACCTCATCGAGGGCTACCGGGTCACCCACACCCACATGGTTCCCATCATGTTCCACAGGCTCCTGGCCATTGCCGAGGACGAGCGGGCCCTGCGCAACCTGTCCTCCCTGCGCATCGTGCTCCACGGCGCGGCGCCGTGTCCGGTGCCGCTCAAGCGGGCGATGATGGACTGGCTCGGGCCGGTGCTCTGGGAGTACTACGCCGCCACCGAGGGCTGGGGCTCGCTGGTGGGTCCCGAGGAGTGGCTCGAGCACCCGGGAACCGTCGGGCGGCCGGCGCCCGGGGCCGTCGAGGTCCGCGACGAGGAAGGCAAGGTGCTGCCTCCCGGGACCTCCGGTGCGATCTTCATGCGCAGCCCCGCCGAGGGCCGCTTCGAGTACTTCAAGGACGAGGAGAAGACCGGCCGCACCTACGCGGGCGACTACTTCACCCTGGGCGACATCGGCTATCTCGACGCCGACGGCTACCTCTTCCTCGACGCCCGCACCTCGGACGTGATCATCAGCGGCGGGGTCAACATCTATCCGGCCGAGGTGGACGCCGTGCTGCTCACCCACCCGGCCGTGCGAGACTCGGCCACGATCGGTGCGCCCGACGACGAGTGGGGCGAGCAGGTCGTGTCCGTGGTCGAGCTGCGCGACGGCTACACGGCGACGGACCAGCTGGCCGAGCGCCTGGTGGTCCACTGCAAGGAGCAGCTGGCGCACTTCAAGTGCCCCAAGCGCGTCGAGTTCCGCGACAGCCTGCCGCGCAGCGACGCCGGCAAGCTGCTGCGCCGACTCGTCCGCGATTCCTTCTGGGAGGGGCGGGATCGATCGATCTAGCCCCTCCCGCCCATCACCACGTCGAAGCCACGGCGAAGATGCGAGGAGCGTCCCAATGGATCTCAGCTATGGACCGGAGTACGAAGCGTTTCGCGAGGAGGTGAAGTCCTGGCTCGCGGAGAGCTGGCCGTTCACCGGTGAGGAGGCGAAGCTCGACTGGGAGAAGCAGGCCACGCTGTTTCGCGAGCGCGCCACCCTGAAGGGCTATCTCAACCGCAACATCCCCCGGAAGTACGGCGGGTCGGAGCAGCCCCCGGACGTGCTGAAGGCGCAGATCCTGCGCGAGGAGTTCACGAAGGCGAAGGCCCCGATGGAGGCGCGCGGCATCGGCACCATGATGCTGGTGCCCACGCTGCTCGACCGCGGCGAGGAGTGGCAGAAGGAGAAGTGGGTCCGACCCACGATCACCGGCGAGGTCCGCTGGTGCCAGGGCTACAGCGAGCCCGGATCGGGCTCGGACCTGGCGTCCCTCAAGACCCGGGCCGAGCTGGTCGGCGACGAGTGGGTGATCAACGGTCAGAAGATCTGGACCAGCGGCGCCCACGCCGCCCACTACATGTTCTGCCTCTGCCGCACCGAGCCCGATGCGCCCAAGCACGCGGGCATCTCCTACCTGCTGATCGACATGGACCAGCCGGGCATCGACGTCCGGCCGCTGAAGCAGATGAACGGCTCGGCCGACTTCAACGAGGTCTTCCTGAACGACGTGCGCACGCCCAGGGACTGGATCGTGGGCCAGCGCGGCGAGGGCTGGCTGGTCTCGCGGACCACGCTCAAGCACGAGCGCAACTCGATCGGCGGCGCGGCCCAGTCGATGGCGGTCTTCCAGGGGCTCGTGGGCCTGGCGAAGAAGACGGAGATCGACGGGGCGCCGGCGATCGAGAAGCCCGAGATCCGCCAGCGGCTGGCGGCGCTCGAGGGCTACGTCCGGTCACACCAGTACAACGGCTACATCCAGCTGACCCGGGACGCCAAGGGCGAGAGCGCCGGGATCGGCGGCATGATGAACAAGATCGTGTCGACGAACATCGGTCACGAGGTGGCGCGCATCGCCATGGACCTGCTGGGCGACGACGGCATGCTCGCGGCGGGGACGCGCTCGAGGACCGGCCTGCCCAAGGGCAACGCCGGCTGGGTCGACCAGTACATGTGGAGCCTGGGCATCGCCGTGGCCGGCGGCACCGCCAACATCCAGCGCAACATCATCGCCGAGCGAGGCCTGGGCCTGCCCCGGGACGCCGCCGCCGACAGGAGCAAGGCCTGATGGACTTCGATCTCTCGGAAGAGCAGCAGCTGCTCCAGGACACCGTCCGCCAGTTCGCTCTCAACGAATGCCCGCCCACCCGGGTGCGGGAGCTGTTCGACGCCGAGGACGGCTTCGACCCCGTGGTCTGGAAGGGGCTGGTGGAGCTGGGCGTGGGCGGCATCAACCTGCCCGAGGAGCACGGCGGCGCGGGGCTCGGACTGCTCGACCTCGCCGTGGTGGTGGAGAGCCTGGGCCACGCCGCGGTGCCGGCCCCGGTCTTCAGCCACGCCCTGGCCGGCATGGCCGTGGCGCTCGCCGGCAGCGACGACCAGAAGGCCCGCTGGCTCCCGGCGCTGGCGACCGGCGACCTGCTCGGCAGCGTCGCCCTCGGCGAGGGGTCGCACGCCTGGCAGCCCGACCAGTGGACCCTGGCGGCCGGCGAGCGCCTCAGCGGCGAGAAGCACCACGTACCGTTCGGCGCCCACGCGGACCTCCTGGTGGTGGGCACCGCGGGCGGCGGACTCGCGGTGGTGGAGCGCACGGCCGACGGCGTGAAGCTCGAGTCCGCCGATCCGGTCGACCGCACCCGTCCCACCTGGCACCTCGGCCTGGACGACGCCGCGGCCGAGACCCTGCCCGGCGGCGCCGGGGTCTCGGGCAGGCTTCGCGACGCGGCGCTCGTGCTCCTGGCCGCCGACGCCTTCGGCGGAGCGTCGCGGCTGGTCGAGATGTCGGTGGAGTACGCCAAGCACCGCGAGCAGTTCGGCGTGACCATCGGCCACTTCCAGGCGCTCAAGCACCAGCTGGCCAACATGGCCATCGAGATCGAGCCCAGCCGCGGGCTCTACTGGTACGCGGCCCACGCCTTCGACCACCTCCCGGAGGAGGCCGAGCGCTCCGCCGCGCTGGCGAAGGCGCACATCACCGACCGCTTCCTGTCCGTGGCGCGCGACGCCGTCGAGGCCCACGGCGGCATCGGCTTCACCTGGGAGTGCGACGTCCAGATCTGGTTCAAGCGCGCGATGTTCGACCGGGCGTTCCTGGGAACCCCGGCGGTGCACCGCGAGCGCGCCGCCCGGCTGGCCGGCTGGTAGACCGGATCGAGACCTCGCCGGGGGCGGCGGCTCCCGGCGAGGGGCTCGGCGCCGGCGTCGGACCGACATGACCCAGCGCATCCGCTACGCCCAGGTGGGCCTCGGCCTGCGCTCCTGGCTGTTCTCGCTGGCGCTGGCCGGCCGCTACGCGGAGCACGCCGAGCTGGTGGGCCTGTGCGATGCCAACCCCGGCCGCCTGCGGCAGCGACTGGACTGGGCGGCCAGCCAGGGGCTCTCGCCCGGGGGCTTCGCCGCGGCCGACTTCGAGCGCATGATCGAAGCCCGCCGTCCGGACTGCGTGATCGTGACGCCGCCCGACCGCGACCACGCCCACTACGTGTGCCGCGCCATGGAGCTGGGCTGCGACGTCATCTGCGAGAAGCCCCTCACCATCGACGCGCCGGGCCTCCAGCGCATCCTCGACACCCGGGCGCGCACCGGACGGCGCTGCCGCGTCACCTTCAACTACCGCTACTCGCCGCCGCGCATCCAGGTGAAGGAGCTCCTCGACGGAGGCCTGGTGGGCGACGTCCTGTCGGTCGACTTCCACTGGCTCCTCGACACCCGCCACGGCGCCGACTACTTCCGCCGCTGGCACCGCAACAAGCGCAACTCCGGCGGCCTGATGGTCCACAAGGCCACCCACCACTTCGACCTCGTGAACTGGTGGCTGTCGAGCACGCCGACCCGGGTGCAGGCCAGCGGCGCGCGCCGCTTCTACACCCCGGCCAACGCCGATGCCCTCGGCCTCTCCGGGCGCTCCGCGCGCTGTCTCGACTGCGGCGTCTCCGAGCGCTGTCCGTTCCACCTCGACCTGCGCTCCGAGGGCCTGCTGGCCGCGACGTACCTGAAGCACGAGGAGCACGACGGCTACTGG
Source organism: Myxococcota bacterium (assembly GCA_050618075.1). Lineage (GTDB taxonomy): Bacteria > Myxococcota_A > UBA9160 > UBA9160 > UBA4427 > JBNLVL01. The sequence goes on along the minus strand of JBNLVL010000034.1, from coordinate 232,495 downwards.
CGCGACCGCTGTGTGTTCGACGAGGGCATCGACATCGAAGACACGATGAACGTGCTGGTGGACTACGCGGCCGGGGCGCGCATGAGCTACTCGCTGAACGCCTTCATGCCCAGGGAGGGCTACGCGATCGCCTTCAACGGCACGCGCGGCCGCCTCGACCACGTGTGCGTCGAGTCGAGCTACGTGAGCGGCCAGAGCCCCATCTCGGGCGCCCTCGACCGCGACGCCACGTCGCTCACGTTCCAGCCCCACTTCGGGAAGGCCGAGCCCATCGAGGTGCGCCACGCCGAAGGCAGCCACGGCGGCGGCGACGACGGCCTCCTGGCCGACCTGTTCGCGCCGGGCGAGGGCGACGACCCCCTGGGCCGCCGCGCCGACCACCGGGCCGGCGCCTGGTCGATCCTGACCGGCATCGCCGCCAACCGTGCGATGGAGACGGGAGCGGCCGTCGACGTGTCGTCCCTGGTCTCGGGGCTCGAGTCGCCCTAGCCGGAGGCGTCCGGGTCCGCCGCCACCCGCAGGGTGCGCAGGCGGCCGAGCGCCGCCGCGATCTCGTAGCGGCGCGGGCGCGCGAGCGCGCCGGGGTGCTCGCCCTCCCGGCCGAAGGGGTCGAGGGCGCCGAGGCCGTCGTGGTCGAGGAGCGCCTCGAGGGCGTCGAGGATCTCGGGCACGCTGGAGCGGCCGTCCATCAGGCGGCTGGCCGCGCGGTGGAGGGCCAGGCCGATGGCCCGGGTCTGGCTGGGGTCCAGGATCTGCTCGACGGCGCGCAGGTCGATGTCGTGGGTGCCGTAGCGGACGAGGTCGCGGCCGCGGGCGTCGATCTTCACCTCGCGGCGACCGCGCCTCGCATCGAATCCCTCGGCGCGCGGCACCCGCGGCCGCACCGGACGCAGGGGCTCGGCCGGCTCCTGCCGGCGCGCGCTCGGGAGTTCGCCGGCGATGCGCCGGGCCTCGTCGGTGACGTCGTGGGCCCGGTAGTCGCGCATCGCGATCACCCGGTCGGCCACCTCGAAGTAGTCCCCGCAGCCGCCCATCACCAGCACCGTGGAGACGCCCTGCTGCTTCCACAGGTCGCCGACCCGGTCGACGAAGGGCGTGATGGGCTCGTGCTCGCGGTGGACCAGGGCCTGCATGCGCGCGTCGCGCACCATGAAGTTGGTGGCCGAGGTGTCCTCGTCGAGCAGCAGGCCGCGCGATCCGGCCTCGAGGGCCTCGACGATGTTGGCCGCCTGGCTGGTGCTGCCGCTCGCGTCCTCGCTGGTGAACGACCGGGTGCTGCGCCCGGCCGGCAGGCGGTCGATGAAGGCGTGGATGTCCACGCCGGTGACCGCGCGGCCGTCCTCGGCGCGGATCTTCACCAGGTCCGGTCGCGCCACCACCCGCTCGCGCCCGTCGCCCGGCACGTGGGGGTGCACGCCGCGCTCGAGGGCGCGGAGCAGCGTCGACTTGCCGTGGTAGCCCCCGCCCACGATCAGGGTGACGCCTTCGGCGATGCCCAGACCGCGCCAGGTCCGGTCCGCCGGGTCGGCCTCCGGCGGGTTCGGGACCTCGATCTCCACCGCGAGTGTGGGGGGCGATTCGAAGGGGACCCCCTCCGGGCCGCGCAGGGGGCGGTCGCTGGCCCCGCTCTCCCGCGGAAGCAGGGCGCCGTCGCCCACGAAGGCCACGAGCCCCCGCTCGCCCAGCCTCTCGCGCACGGCCTCCTGGTTCTCGACGCACTCGACGAAGCGGCGCGCGTCCTCGGCGTCGGAGTCCGCGGCCAGCAGGGACCGGGAGACCAGCCGGGGCAGCCGCTGGCACAGGAGCTCCTCGGCCGCCCGGCCGAGGATGCGCCGGCCGGCGGCGGGCAGGCCCACCTGGATGCGCGCCTCGATCCAGTCGTCGCCGACCACGAGGGCGCTGCGCTCGAGCACCTCCTGGCCGCCGGCGTCGATCTCCACGAGACCCGACTTGCCGTGCCCGCCGCCGCCCCGCTGGCCCCGCCCGCGACCCCGGCCGCCCGGCTCCGCCCCGCCGCGGCGGATCGCGTCGCGGAAGCGGCGGGCCAGCCAGTCGGCCAGCGCCGTGCGCCGCGGGCCCGGGGTGGCGAGGTCGTCGGGCCACCCGGCCACCCGGCGCTCCACGCGCACCCGCAGCTTCGAGGGGGCGGCGAAGGGATCGCCCTGCACGTGGTCGATGAACACGACGCACGCCGGCTCGGACATCGCCCAGGCGCCGCGCAGGTCCTTGTAGGCGCCGTAGCCGCGGCCGTCGATGCGCTGGAGGGTCTGGGCGAGTCGTATCGCGTCGGGGTGTTCCGCGGCGCCGGGCATGGGGTGTCGTCGTCCTCCGGTGTCGGCCGCGCTCAGCCGCGCGGGGGTCCCTGGCGGATGCGCTCGTGCATGGCCTCGACCGGCCACTCGCCTTCCCACTCCGCGCCGAACTCGTCGGGCGTGAGGCGTTCGAGCCACCAGGTGACGCCGGCCTCGGCGAAGGGTGCGGCGATCTCGGCGCCCCGGGCCGGGTCTTCTCCCGGCGTCGGGGCGGAGAGGTGCGCCACGTCGAAGCCTTCCCACGCAAGGCCGTTGCGCTCGCGCTCGGCGCGGAGCATCGCGATGCACGCCCGCGCGTCGTCGAGCCGGTCGCCCGGGGGTCCTCCCCAGCCGAAGAGCGGGAACGCGCCGTCCCAGCGTGCGGCGCGGCGCATGGGACGCGGGGCCGGCCAGCCCCCGGCGATCCACACCGGGATGCGCGGTCGCTGGAGGGCCGGCGGCCGGAAGCCCCCGGTCTCGACCGGGTAGTGGGCGCCGCCCGTCGCGACGGCCTCGCCGCTCCACAGGGCGTCGAGCAGCGCGAGACCCTCGTCGAGCATGCCGGCGCGCACACCCGGGTCCATCTCCTCCGAGAACGCCGCCCACTCCGCGCCAGCGCCGCCGGCGCTGCCCAGCCCCGCGCCGAAGACCAGCCGCCCCCCGCTGAGCCGGTCCACCGAGACCGTCTCCCGGGCCAGCTTCCAGGGGCGCCGGCGGGCGATGGGCGTGACGAGCGCCCCCAGCTTCACGCTCGAGGTGGTCATGGCGGCGGCCGCGAGGGCCACCCAGGGGTCGACCACGTCGGTGGGGAAGGCCCGGTCGATGTGGTCCCAGATGAACACGCCGTCCCAGCCGGCCGCCTCGGCCTCGCGGGCGGTCTCGGCCACGGCGCGGGCCTCGCCCCAGGCCCCGAAGTTCGGAAGGTAGATGGCGTGACGCACGGGGCGGAGCCTCTCCCGGTCGGAGCGGGTCGTCAAGTCGCCGGTGACCCGTCCCGGGGGCTCGGCTGCCGTCGGGTCTGGGGGACGGGCCTCCTCGTCAGCCGAAGAGCGGAAGCTGCGGCCCCTGCTCCCGGGGCTCGGGGCGCCGGAAGCCCGCCGTGGACAGGGCGGGCCGATCCGCATCGAGCCCGTGGCGCCGCGCGCTGGTGCAAAAGAGCGCGCGGACCTGCTCGGCGAAGGGCCCCTCGCCCCGGTGGCGGTGTCCGAAGCGCGGGTCGTTGAGCCTTCCGCCTCGCAGGGAGCGCAGCCGGTTCAGCACCTTGTCGCGCCGCTCCGGCAGCCGCGAGGCCAGCCACCCGTCGAAGAGCTGCAAGACGCCGTGGGGCAGCCGCACGATGAGGTAGTCGGCGAAGCGCGCACCGGCGCGGGCCGAGGCTTCGAGAATGGCGGGGATCTCGTGGTCGTTCAGGCCCGGGATGATCGGCGCCACCATCACGCCGGTGGGGACCCCCGCCCGGGCCAGGGTCTCGACCGCCCGCAGCCGCTGCGCGGGATGGGAGGCCCGGGGCTCGAGGGCCCGCTGGAGATCGCCTTCGAGGCTGGTGATGGAGACGTGGACCGCCGCCGTCCCGGCCTCGGCCATGGGCGACAGCACGTCGGCGTCGCGCGCGACCAGCGCGTTCTTGGTGACGATGCTGACCGGGTTGCCGAACTCCGCACACACCTCGAGGCAGCGCCGGGTCAGCCGGAGCCGCCGCTCGATGGGCTGGTAGGCGTCGGTCACACCCGAGACGCCGAGCACCTGGGGCTTCCAGCGCCGCGCCGACAGCTCGGCGCGCAGCAGCTCGGGCGCGCGCTCCTTCACCAGGATGCGCGTCTCGAAGTCGAGCCCGGCAGAGAAGCCCAGGTACTCGTGGGTGGGGCGGGCGTAGCAGTAGATGCAGCCGTGCTCGCAGCCCCGGTACGGGTTGATGCTGGCGTCGAAGCCCACGTCCGGACTGTCGTTGGTGGCGATGAGGCGCCGGGCCGGGTCGCTGAAGAAGAGCGTCCGCGGGCCGGGCCCCGCGTCGGGCGGGGCGTCCGCCTCCTCGGGCTCGGCGTAGTGCAGGCGGTCGAAGCGGCCGGGCGGGTTGGCGCTGGCGCCCCGGCCGCGCGGTCCCTGGCCGTCCGAGGGCTTCGCGCGCGCCGTGCTCGGGGGGCGCCGGGGGGAGGGGGGCTTTCGAAGCGGAGCGGACATGGGAGAGCCTCCACTCTCGCGACCCGGCCAGCCTAGGCGAACAAAAGACGAAAATCAACGGGCGGCGCCCGATCGTCTCTCACCCCTCTCGCGGGCCTCTCAAGGGCCCGACCCGCCGCCTGCGGACTCGGCCCAGCGCCTGCGCAGCACCGAGGCGATGCCCACCAGGGGGTAGGCGGTGGCCACGTACGCGCCGGAGAAGACCGCCAGGTCCGGCCGGCCCAGGGCCGCCATGGCGACGATCGCCGCCAGGGCGACGTTCTTCACGCCGAACTCGATGGCCAGGGTGAGCCGATCGGCCGTGTCGAGCCGCAGGAGCGCGCCGATCCCGTAGCCCATGGCGAGCGCCATGCAGGTCCACACCAGCGCGGTGCCGAAGCCGTCGAGCATGCCCGCCGCCAGGCCGCTGTCGTCGGAGGCGATGCCCAGGCCGATCATCACCACCGCCCCTGCGAAGGCGGCGTGGCGCAGGCGCGGTCCGTGCCGCACCACCTCGGGCCAGCGCAGGCGGACCCACATGCCGAGGCCGATGGGGATCAGCACGAGGGCCACCAGCTGGCCCATCATGGGCACGAGCGGGAGCTCGACGGCGGTCGCCTCGCCCATCACCCGCTCGAGTCCCACGGACGCGATCAGGGGAAACGAGACCGCGGACAGGACCGAGGCCGTGGCGGTGAGCGTGACCGAGAGCGCGGGGTTCGCGCCGGCCAACAGCGCGAAGACGTTCGAGATGCCGCCGCCCGGCGCGGCCAGGACGAGGATCGCCCCGGCGGCCACCAGCGGTGGCGGCGACAGCGCGTCGAGCAGGGCGAAGGTCGCCAGCGGCAGCAGCACCAGCTGTGCGACGGTGCCCCAGACCACCGCACGCGGATAGCGGACCACCCGGCGGAAGTCGGCGGGCTGGAGCTCCATGCCCACGATGCTCATCATCCCGAACAGCAGCAGGGCCGCGCCGATCTGCATGATCGAGATGGAGGCGGCGTCCACGCCCTCAGCGCCCTCGCAGGTAGGCGACCAGCTCGGGACCCGCCCGCCGCCGGTACTCCGCGTACCAGTCGAAGCGCTCCAGGGCGTGGGCGAGCGCACGGCGGCCCGCAGGCAGGGGATGGCTGCGGAAGAACGCCGCCACCTCGCGCCGGGCGGTCGGGCTGGCGAGCGCCGGCGTGGCCGCCACGACCCGCGACACCGACAGGGCGCCCATGCGTCGCGACAGCTTCGACCAGCGCTTCTGGATCGTCGCCCAGGTGCGGTCCCGCGCCGCGCGGTTCTCGAGCAGCCGCACCAGCAGGAAGGCCACGTCCTGGCTCGCGACGACCTCGTCGGTGAGCAGCAGCAGGGTGCGATCGACCAGGGCCGGGTCCTCGAAGTCGGCCAGGGCCAGCAGGAAGCGCCGCTGGTCCTGGGGCGTGCGCGCCTGCCGGAGCGCGTCCAGGAGGCGCTCGTGGAGCGCCGCGTCGCCGCCGATGGCGGCGATGGAGGTCACCGCGTCGGCCAGGTTGGGGTCGAGGGCGCGCCGGTCCTCCAGGTAGGCGAGACAGCGATCCCGCGCACCCGAGAGCAGCGCGCTCGCCCGCCCCACCCGCCCCACGATGTCGAAGAGCGCCGCCCGCTGCTGTTGCCGGCGCTCGTTCTCGCCGGGCTCGGGCTCCCAGCCCAGCGCGTCGATCTGGCCGCCGTAGTAGACCTCGATCCAGGCGCGCAGGCGCATCTCGATGTCGTCGCCCAGATCCGGCGCGAGTCGGCGCGCCAGGGTCGACAGCGGTCGCGCGGCGGTGGTCAGCACGTCCGGGTCGCTCTCGCTCCCCAGCATCGCCAGCAGGTCCATGAGCTCGCAGACCGGCGAGCGTCCGGCGCGCACCAGCGCCCACTCGTGGTCGACGAAGCCGGTGCGCTCGACGTCGCTGAGCGAGCCCAGGTCGTTCACCAGGTCCTCGAAGTCCCGGGCGTCGTGCTGGGGCCGGATGAACGCCGACTCGTCGGCGTTGCCGTAGACGAAGGTGAGATCGGCCCCGTCGGCGGGGATCCGCTCGCGGGTCTTCTCGAGCAGATGCCGCAGCTCGTGGGTCCGCCCCCGGTCGCCGGAGCCCACGCGGCCCACCCAGGGCACCGGCCAGCGGAGCCGCGGGCCCTTCGACGAGGCGCCCTTCCGCGGAGAGCGCTCCCGGAAGACCTCCTGGGAGAGCTCGAGCATCGCCGCGCCGTCGCGCTCGACCCGGCGCAGGCGCACCACCGGGTAGCCCGGCTGCTCGATCCACGGACGCACCATGCGGTCCACCTTCTCGCCGGAGACCAGGGAGAGCGCCCGCCACAGGTCCGCCGCCTCGGCGTTCGCCTCGCGATGCTCGCGGATGTACTTGCGCACGCCCGCACAGAAGATCTGCGGGCCGAGGAACCGCTCGACCATGCGGATGACCGCGGCGCCCTTCTCGTAGGTGATGACGTCGAAGTTCTGTCCCGCCTCGCGGTCGTGCTTCACCGGCGTGTAGATGGGATGGGTGCTCGCGAGCGCGTCCAGCTCGAGGGCGGCGGCGCGGTGGCCGAGGAACCCCTGCCACATGCGCCACTCCGGGCGCCAGTCGTCGACGATCTCGAAGGCCATCCAGGTGGCGAAGGCTTCGTTGAGCCAGAGGTCGTCCCACCAGGCCATGGTCACCAGGTCGCCGTACCACATGTGGGCGAGCTCGTGGCAGATGACCTCGGCGGCCCGCTTGCGTTCGCCCAGGGTGGCGCGGTCGGCGTCCAGCAGCAGCAGGGTCTCGCGGAAGAAGACCGCACCCGGGTTCTCCATGGCGCCGAACTCGAAGTCGGGCACCGCCACCAGGTCGAGCTTCGCGTAGGGGTAGGGAAGGTCGAACCACGACTCGAGGCGCAGCAGGCTCTCGCGGGCGGCCTCGAGCGCGAAGGCGCAGAGGCCCCGCTTGCCCGGAACGTGCCAGACGCGGATCTCGGTCGAGCCCGCGTAGGCGCCCGGCGAGCACTCGAGGTCGCCGACGGCCAGGGCCACCAGGTAGCTGGACAGCGGCGGCGTCCGCTCGAACTCCAGCGTCTGGCGGTCGTCGTCGTGGAGGCTGCGCCGGGCCACCGGCGAGTTCGAGACGACCTGGTGCCGGGCGTGGGTGGTGACCTGCAGCCGGAAGCGCGCCTTCATGGCCGGCTCGTCGAAGCACGGGAAGAAGCGGCGCGCGCTCGTCGGCGCCAGCTGGCTGAAGGCGTAGCGGCGTTCGCCCACCACGGCCTGGTAGAGACCGGTGAGGTCCCGGCGGAGCCGCCCGGAGAAGCGCAGCTCGAGCCGGGCCGTGCCGGCGGGCAGCGGCTCCGCGAAGCGGATCTCCACGGTCTCCCGCTCCGCGCGGACCACGACCTCGCCGCGCAGGACGCGCCCGCCGACGTCGAGCCGAGGACGGGAGACGCGCAGATCGACGGCGTGGAGCTCGATGGAGCGGCGCCGTCCCGCGAGCTGGAGCTCGAAGGACACCTCGCCGCGGTAGCGGGGGCCCGCGGCGGGGTCGAGGTCGAGGCGCAGGTCCACGTCGCCCGGGCGGACGTCGGGGTCGAGGCGACCGCGCACGCGCCGCGACGCCCCGGCCGTTCGCGGGCCGCGAGACGTTCCGGCCCCGGACGCCCGCCCTCCGCCGGTCACGGCCTTGCGGGTCTGCCGGGTCTTCCCGGCCTTCTCGGCCTTGCCGGCCTTCTCGGCCTTGCCGGCCTTGCCGGCCTTGCGGGTCTTCCGTGTGGTCTTCTTGCTGGGGCTGCGGGCGGCCACCGGGCGACGTCCTCCGGCCTGGGCGGGGAGCCTCGAAGCTTACCAGCCGCAGCCGTCTCGGACCCATGGCCGACCCGCCAGACGGAAACCGCCCGGCGAGGGGCTATCATGCGGAGGCCAGGAAGCGCCCGGAGAGTGCCATGTACGAGTTTCTCGAGTACTGCGTCGAAGACGTCATGCAGTCCCGGGTCGTGACCATCGGTCCGGATGCGACCCTGGCCGATGCGGAGACGGTCTTCGAGGACCACCAGTGGAACGGGCTCCCCGTGGTCGCCGAGGGCGGCCGGCTCGTCGGCATGCTGACGAAGCTCGATCTGCTCGCCGCCTTCCGCTTCACCGACGCCCACATGTTCCCGCCGTACGCCGACATCATGAAGCGGCCCGTGCGCGACGTCATGAGCGCCGACGCCCAGACGGTCACGCCCCGGGCGAAGCTCACCGACGTGCTCGAGAAGATGGTGCAGTCCCGGCGCAAGAGCTTCCCGGTGGTCGACGGAGACGAGCTGGTGGGCATCGTCGCCCGGGAGGACGTCATGGGCGCCCTGCGCAGGGCCGCCTCCGGCAAGCGCCCCGCGGCGCTCGAGGGCGAAGCCCCGGCCCGCTGAGCGTCTCCGGCCCCCACCCCCCGCCGATCGACCCGGCTGGCCCGATCGACCCGGCTGGCCCGATCGATCCGGCTGGCCCGATGGGTCCGATTGGCCCGCTTCGGTCGCGGAACGGTATGTTCGCAGCCGACTCTGGGGGGATGTCATGGCGCAGGCTCGGGAGCACTGGAACAGCCGGACGGGCTTCGTCCTGGCCGCAGTCGGATCGGCCGTGGGCCTGGGCAACATGTGGCGGTTCTCGTACATGGCCTCGGAGAACGGCGGCGCCGCCTTCGTGGTGCTCTATCTGGTGTTGACCCTGGTGGTGGGCCTGCCGGTGATGCTGGCCGAGCTCACCATCGGCCGGGGCTCCGGCAAGAGCCCGACCCAGGCGCTGGCCCACTTCGGCGGCGCCGCCTGGCGCCCGCTGGGCTGGCTGTTCGTCGCGGCGGGGTTCCTGATCCTCGCCTACTACAGCGTCATCGCCGGCTGGACCCTCCGCTACGCCTTCGACGGGATCGTGAGCGGCTTCGCCGCCGACGCCGGCGAGTACTTCGGGAGCGTCAGCAAGGGCCCCGCCGCCGTCGCGTGGCACCTGGCCTTCATGCTGCTGGTGATCGGCGTGGTCGGCCGCGGGGTCAAGGGCGGCATCGAGCGGATGGCCACCGTTCTCATGCCGGCGCTCTTTCTCGTGGTGGCCGGGCTCGCGGTCTACGCGTTCACGCTGCCCAACGGCGGCGAGGGCTACACGAACTATCTGTACCCCGATTTCTCCGAGATCTGGGAGCCCACGGTCTGGGCCGAGGCGGCCGGCCAGGCGTTCTTCAGCCTGTCCCTGGGCATGGGCGCCATCCTGACCTTCGCCAGCTACCTCGACGACGAGGCCCACCTGCCCAACGAGTCGCTGGTGATCGCCGGGGCCGACTTCGGGGTGGCCTTCGTGGCGGGCCTGGTGGTCTTCCCGGTGATCTTCGCCTTCGGCCTCGAGTCGGCGGTGGGCGAGAGCACGGTGGGGTCGCTCTTCATCACGCTGCCCACGGCCTTCCACGACATGGGCACTCCCGGGCGGGCGATCGGGTTCCTCTTCTTCGGCGCCCTGGTCGTGGGGGCGGTGACCTCCGCCATCTCGCTCCTCGAGGTCGTGACCGCCACCGCCATCGACAACCTCGGCTGGTCCCGTTCGCGGGCGACCTGGGTGATGGGAGCGGTCATCGCCCTGCTGGGCATCCCGGCGGCCCTCGACACCCGGATCCTCGGGGTGATGGACCAGGTGGCGGGCCAGGTCTTCCTGGTGCTGGGAGGTCTCGTGCTCGCCGTCTTCGTCGGCTGGTTCATGCGCGACCCGGTCGGGGAAGTGAGCCGCGGCGCCGAGGGCGTGCGCTGGTTCGCGCTCTGGCGCGGGCTCCTGCGATTCGTCGTGCCGCTGCTGCTGGCCTTCGTCCTGTGGATCTCGATCGCGAACACCCTCGAGACCATCCGGGGCCTGTGAGGCGGCCTCTATTCCACCACCTCGACCCCCCGCCAGAAGGCGACGCGGTCCGCGATGTTCGAGGCGGCCTCCTTCGGCTCGGGGTAGAACCAGGCGGCGTCGGCGTTGCGGTCGTCACCCACCACCACGTCGTAGTAGGACGCCACGCCCTTCCAGCTGCAGGTGGTGTGGGTGTCGCTGGGACGAAAGAGCTCCTCTCTCAAGGAGGCGGCCGGGAAGTAGTGATTGCCCTCGACCACCACGGTGTCGTCGCTCTCGGCCAGGACCGTGCCCTTCCAGACCGCCTTCATGCCGGCCGCTCGCTCTCTGCCCCGGGCGGGGACACGCCGGTGACCCCGCCGCCGGCGCCGGCCCGGGCCAGCAGCGCCTCGGCGTTGGTCGTGAGGATGGCCCGACGCGCGCCCGGGCTTCCCTCGGTCACCATCAGCACCTTCGCCAGGGTGGCGGCGAGGTGGTAGAAGGGCCAGTCGGTCCCGAAGATCAGCTTGTCCGGTCCCACCCGTTCGATGAGCTCCCGGAGCACCGTGACCCCCTGGCCGTGGATGCCGAGCTGCACGTTCGGGTGACGGACCGCCAGGGGAATCGCGTCGGCCACGTCCCGGGCGCCGGCGTGCCCCAGCACGAAGTTCACCTCCGGGTAGCGCTCGAAGGCGGGGGCGTAGTTCTTCATGGGCGTGAACTGGTGGTTGTAGTGCGGCTCGATGCCCGCGCGCCCTCCGTGGAAGAACACCACCAGCCCCAGCCGGGCGCACTCCGCGTAGACCTCGCCCGCCTCCTCCGAGTCGGGGAAGAAGCGCTGCATCGCCGGATGCAGCTTCACCACCTGGACTCCCGCCTCGGCCTGCTGCCGCAGCTTCTCGATCTTGTCCGGATCGCTGGGGTGTACGGTGCCGCCGCGGATGAACCGCTCGGGCGAGCCGCTGGCGTCGATGGCCGCCAGCCAGCGGGAGGCCAGGTCGTCGCCCACGGGCAGGCCGAACGCGATGGGCAGGATGACCGCGCGGGCGATCTTCGTGTCGTCCATCTCGGCGAGCAGGTTGGGAACGGTGTGGGTGGCGGCGGATTCGCTGCCCCAGAGCGCCTGGGCGACCGCGCCGCGCCGCAGGGCCGCGAGGTCCTCCTCGGTGAAGTTGGCGTTCATGTACACGTCGAGGTCGAGCTCGCAGCCGGGGTCGGTGGCGTCGCAGTCGAGCAGGTGCCGGACCCGAGGCGTGCGGGCCATCAGGTCGACCTCGGGCGCCAGCCCGAACGACATCCCGAAGTGGCAGTGGAAGTCGATGGCCGGGGGGAGGTCGGGCACGGTGCAGACGAGCCGCCCGCGGTCGTCCAGCTCGAACCAGGGCAGCTCGGCCAGCCCCCGGTAGCCGCGGTAGCGCTGGACTCCGTCGGGGCCCTTGCCCGAGCGCTCCTCCTCCTCGCGCCAGTGGCGCTCGAGCGCGGCCTCGTCCTCCTCGGTGTAGCGGTCGCGGTCCACGCAGCCGGTGAGCAGGGCTCCGGCGGACCCGAAGAGCAGGCGGTTGAAGGTGCGGCGGTGCATGGGGTCACGGGTCGGGATGAAGTGCGTCATGGGCGCCCGAGTCTACCACCGGTGAGGCCGCGGCCCGCAGGCCAGTGGCCCCCGGCCGCCTCGGCCAGCCGGCGGGCCAGGGCGGGCGTGATGCGCAGGGTGGCCTTCGGGGTGGCGGCGAGCTCGAGGTCCACCCGCTCGACCCAGCCTGCCCGGACGGACCTCGGCGTGACGTCGCTCCAGGGGATGCGCAGCGGCGGGTGGCCGATGCGCAGCCAGGACGCCGTGCGCAGGTACAGCGCGTCGGCGTCCACGCCGAACGTGACTCCCAGGTTGTAGCCCGCGCCGCGGCGGAAGCCGGCGCTCTGGTAGCGGAAGCGGCGCTCCGGGAAGTGGCCCTCGCACGCGTAGCCCGCAGCGGCCTGGGCCCAGCCGAGCGTGGAGATCCCCAGGGAGAAGCCGATCCACAGCGCCGGCACGAGCAGCGCGAAGGTCCACGGCTCCCGGGTCCAGGTGGAGAGGTCCATCGCGCGGGTCAGGCCGCCCGGCGCGGCGGACGCGGAAAGAACCCCGACGTCCGCTCTGCGTACTCCTTCCAGCCGGGCTTGCTCCCGCGGAGGTGTCGCTCGAGCATGGCCTTGCCGGAGACGCGTATCAGCAGGAAGCTCATCAGCGCGGGACCCACGGCGCTCCACCAGGCACCCGTCGCTGCGGCGAAGCAGAACAGGCCCCACCAGACCGTGAAGTCGCCGAAGTAGTTGGGATGGCGGGTCCACGACCAGAGCCCGCGGTCCATCACCCGGCCCCGATTCGCCGGGTCGGCCTTGAAGCGCGCCAGCTGCCAGTCGCCCACGCTCTCGAACAGCAGTCCGAAGCTGAAGACGACCCCGCCCAGCAGGTCCAGGGCGCCCAGGCTCGCGGGCGCCGGCGCGTGGATCGCGGCCTGGGCCGGCCACGACACGAGCCACATCAGGACCGCCTGGAGCCCGAACACGCTGACCAGGCTCTTCAGGGCGAAGGTCGGTCCCTGGCGCTCGCGCATGGCCCGGTACCGGAAGTCCTCGCCCTGGCCGGCGTTGCGCCACAGGAGGTAGAGGCCCAGGCGCAGGCCCCAGAGGAGCGTGAGGACGACCACCAGGTGGGAGCGCGGCGTGTGGGCGTCGCCGAGCCCCCAGGCCACCGCCGCGATCAGCCCCGCGAGCGGGCCCCAGAAGATGTCGACGATGCTGGCGTCGCGCAGCCACAGGCTCACCAGCCAGAGGGCGAACATGCCGGCCAGGCTGGCGCCCAGGGTCTCCAGCAGCAGGCTGGGGAGCGGCATCAGGCCGTCATCCCGTGGCGGCGTCCACGCGAGGCTCGCCGGGCCGGGACGGCCCGGAGTGCTGGGCGAGCCAGCGGTCCATGGTCTGCCATCTCTCGTACAGCCATTCGATCCGGTCCTCGCGACCGCGCGGAATCTCCAGGGCGGGAACCCGCCAGAACTTCACGCGCACCACGGCGTCGCGCAAGGCTCCGTTCCACAGCTCCCAGAACGAGGCGACGCTCTCGAAGCCGGAGTGGGCGACGAAGACGACGTCGAGTCCGGGGTTGGCGTCCAGCAGCGCCAGGGTGCCGCCCAGCCGGGGGGGCAGGGTGTGCTCCAGGCGTTCGGCGCGGGCGGCCAGGCCGAGGTGGCCCCCGTCCCGGAGCCGCCGGATGATCCGCTCGCGCTTGACGCGCGAGAAGCGGGTCCCCTCCGGATAGATGAGGACGCCTTCGTGGGATCCGAGGTCCGCCATGAGGTCGCGGATCCCCTGGATTTCCCGCTCGGAGTCGGTCGAGTCGCGCCGGACGAAGTAGTTGGGGAGCCGGTTTCCCACGAGGTCGAGGCACGGGTCCCAGAGCAGCTCGCGCTTCAGCACGTAGCGCAGGTGGATCAGGTGGGGCCGGCTGACCAGCTCCGACGCCAGCAGGGTGTCGGCGACGCTCACGTGGCGGAGCATGAGCAGCATGGGGCGGTCGGTGTGCTCGGCGCCCTCGGCTTCGATGCGAAAGCCGAAGATACGGATGGCTCCGCGCAGCAGGGCCCCGGACCAGAGGCGCTGGAGCGCGAACAGGCCTTCGAGGTGTCGCGGCCCGCCCGGGCCGGACGGACCCCGCAGCGCCGCACGGATCCAGAGTCCGACCGCCGCGAGGATGCCGAGGACCTCGCAGGCCAGGTAGTAGGTGAGGAACAGGCCGCAGCGGAGGGTGCAGCGACCCGGCAGCGCCCGGTCCAGCAGCCAGGCGATGGGAATCCAGAACGGTGCGGCGGCGAGCGCCGTCGCGAGCAGCAGGCAGGTGACCCCCACGGTCACCGTCCGGCGGAGCCAGACGACGGGCCACGGGTCCCGGTCGAGGAAAGCGGCCTCGGCGCGTTGCGCGCCGACCAGGCTCACGTGTCCGACCTTCCCGTTCCGGCGCCGCCGAGCAAGCGCGCGCGCAGGCCGGCGTCGAGCGGGGCGGTCTCGCCGAGCCAGATCCCGAAGTAGGCCTCGGCGAAGTCGGCCCCCGGAATCAGGGCGATCGGCTCTCCGTTGTGGGCCAGCTCGGTTCCGATCCCAGGAGTGTAGGTGATCGCATAGCGGTGTCCCGGCTCGATCGAGCGATAGGCCCGGTGCAGCTCGTCCAGCCGCGCACGCAGGGGAGCCAGCTGCTCCGGCGTCAGCTGGCGCTCCAGGAGCCGATCGGCGGCCCGGCCGAAGTCCTCGCCGTCGATCGCCCAGAAGTAGCTGAGCTCGAGGCGCTTGGGCACGTCGGAGAGCACCTCGTCGCTCGGGACATCGGCGGGCAGATACAGGCCCGCGACGTAGGCGCGGAAGATCGTCCGGTAGCGGAAGAGGCCCACCCCGTGGAGCTCGAGCTCGGTCCCGGCGGGGGCGATCCGCTCCCGGAAGGGAACGCCCTCGATCTCCGCGGCGCGGCCGGGAGCGGCGCCGAAGAGCCCCGCGCACACCAGGGCGAGCCCCAGGCTGCGAAGCCAGCGCCCGGGGGAACCGGACCGTCGCCCGAGCCGTCGTTCGTCCATTGCCCGCTCTCCTCCTCCACTGGATCGGAATCCGCTCTCCGAGCCAACAGTTATGTTCTTCGAAGCGGGGCGGGAATGGATGCGCCCGCGGGAGGTCGAGGCCCCTTGTCCCAGGTCCTGACGCGATCCACCTGGCTCCCCAAGCCGCCGGCCGAGGTCTTCCCGTTCTTCGCCGACGCCGGCAACCTCGCGCGCATCACCCCGCCGGAGCTCAGCTTTCGCATCCTCACGCCGCTGCCCATCGAGATGGGGGTCGGAGCCCTCATCGACTATCGGCTGGCGCTCTTCGGGGTGCCCTTCCGCTGGCGCACCCGCATCTCGGCCTGGGATCCGCCGCGGGGCTTCATCGACGAGCAGGTGCGCGGACCCTACGGAAAGTGGGTCCACAGCCATGTGTTCGAGGAGGAGAGCGGGGGGACGCGGATGTTCGACCGCGTGGAGTACGCGCTGCCCTTCGATCCCCTGGGCCGCGTCGCCCTGCCGTGGGTGCGCCGCCGGCTCGAGCGCATCTTCGACTACCGCACCGAGGTGATCGCGGAGCTGCTGGGGGGACGGGCGGGGCCCGCCGGCGCCTGATCCCGCCCTGCGCACCGACTGCGCGCTGCCCGGCTGGACCCGGCCCTCCGCGAAACGGGCCGGCCTCGTCAGCGCGCGACGGCCCCCGCAATCAGCACCCCGGACGCGAGGAGCGCGTTGTAGCCGAAGTGGACGAACATGGCCGGCCAGAACGAGCCGCTAACGCGGCGGGCCGCGAGGGCGCACAGGCTCATGGCCGTGATGCCGAGGGCGCCGGGCGGGAAGCCCAGGAGCTCGGAGGCGTGGAGTCCGAGGAACAGGAGCGTGGTGAGGGTGGCTCCCGCGAACCGACCCCACGCCGCGTCGAGGGCGGCCAGGAGCTGCCCGCGGAACACGAACTCCTCGATCCACGGACTGAAGGCCAGGCCGAGCAGGGCCCAGGTCCACTGGGGCCAGCCCGGGGTGGTCCCCATCTGGGTCATGGGCCCCGGGTTCACGATGGGCTCGGGCGTCCAGAAGAGCTGGATGCCCACCACGTAGGCCACCGCGAGGGTGATGCCCGTCGCCAGCGCGACGACCAGGTGGAGGGTGGGAGCGCGAACCGCACCCACGGCTCGTCGACGCGCCGCGCGCTCGGCTCCGCGTAGGCTCCAGTAGCCGTACGCGAGCAGTCCCAGCGCCGAGGCGATCATCCCGCCGGCGATGCCGACGGGCATGGCGACCGTCTGGAGAGCCCGCACGCCCGAGGAATCCGTCGCGTCGCCCCCGGTGGCCACGAAGAAGAACCCGTAGGCCGCGGCGATCCCGAAGCCGCCGAGGATCTGACTTCCCACCAGGACGGCGAGCACCGTTGCGCCGTCGCGCAGACCGACGGCCGGTCGCGACGCCCCCGGGTCGTCCTCGGTCGGGTCGGGATCCGCGTCCTGCAGAAGAGAGTCTCCGCCCACGGGGCGACCCTAGCAGCCCGGCTCCGGGGCGTCGCATTTCAGTGCAGGGGGCGTCCCGGTCGGGGTAGACTCGGAGTGCGCCCGACGCAAAGGGTCCGTCTCATGGCGATGCGCTACCGGTTCGACCGCGACCGCGACCGCGACCGCGGCCTCGTCGAGGTGGTGATCGAGGGTGAGATCACCGCCGAAGGGCTGCTCGAGTGGACCGAGCAGCTGCGCGGGGATCCCGATTTCAGCGCCGAGGTCGACCAGCTCGTCGACCTTCGCCGCGCCACCGGTGTGTCGATGGAGACCAGCGAGGTCCGCTCGTTCGCACAGGGCCAGCCGCTCTTCAAGCCCGCCGCGCGCCGCGCCGTCGTGGTCGGGAGCGAGTTCGACTTCGGCATGGCCCGCATGTTCCAGGTCATGCGAGGAGATGAGGCCGGAGAGATCCGGGTCTTCCGCGATATCGACGAGGCGCGGCGCTGGCTCGCTGTCGACTGAGCGGCACCCCGCGCGTCTCGCCTACCCACCCACGGCCCGTTGCTCCGCCAGCGCGTCGTCGACCAGCGCGGCCACCTCGTCCGAGCCGGTGCGGATGCGCTCCGGCGCGATCCTGGAGCTCCGGACCCGCTGGAGGCGCAGGCGTTCCGACCGCTCGCTTCCGGGCAGCAGTGCGCCGAAGCCGAACCTCCGGCGTCCCAGCGCCTCCAGGGTGGCCGCCGCCCGGGGATCGGCCAGCGGCACCTCGGCGTACACCACTTCGGCCCGGGACACTGCCGGAGTCCTCAAGAGGGTCCCGAGCGCGATGACTCCGTTCCCCAGCCTCAGGGTGGCGATCCGCTGCCGGGCATCGTAGTCGGCGCTGCCCGGGAGGAGGCCGGCTCTCGGGTCCGGTTCGGCGAGCTCGCGGGGGAGCTCGGCGCGCGCGTAGAGCGGTGCCAGGCGCCGCCCGTGGACGTCGCCGGGAAACACGCGGAGCGGCGGCATCTCGCCCAGGGGTTGATAGAAGACCACGGCGGCGATGCGCCGATCGCCGAAGTCATGGTCGATGGCTTCGTAGCGGGTGCCGGCCGGGATGTGTCCGAGCAGGACACCCGTCGCCGTCCCGCTCCCGGCGAGGATCAGCTTCTGGCTTCGCAGGTGGGCCGAGGTGGCGAAGAGGTGGAGGCCGGCGAGGCGCCTCTCGCGGTGCTGGGCGAACATCTCCGCCCCCAGCCGGCGCAGCCAGCCCTGCCCCCGATGCTCGGGGTCGACGATGCCCCCCACGGCCTCGGCCACCACGTCGCCGGGGAAGGCCCAGCGCGTCGCCAGGTGTCCGACCACCCGACCCGCGTCGGTGACGGCCACCTTCGACGCGAGGCGTCCGTCCCGGATCGCGCCGGCGAGCAGGTCCGGCTCGTAGAAGTCCGCTTCGGGGTAGGTCTCGCCGTAGCAGCGGCGCACGCATTCGACCAGCGCCGGCGTCTCGGCGGGCCGGAGGTCCCGGATCGCAGTGGCCACGCTCAGGGCGGCCCCAAGGGCCCGGGGCGGGGACGTTCCGCGTCCTTCACCAGGCCCACCTCCTCGAGGAAGGTGCGCAGGGTGTCCCAGGGACGCGGGCAATCGTTGTGCCCGCACGGAAGCGAGAGCAGGCGCGCGTCCCTCGCCGCCTGCTTCAGGGCGAGCGCGTGCTCGAAGGGGATCAGGTCGTCCCGCCGCCCGTGGACCAGCTGGATCGGGCCCGGGAAGGAAGCCACCACGGGAAGGTTCTCGAAGGGGTCGCGCACCAGCCAACCCGGCACGCCCATGCGACGCGCCAGCGGCCGCACGCCGGTGAAGGTGGACTCGAGGACCAGGGCCGCCAGCGGCCGGCGCGCGGCCAGCTGACAGATGGCCGCGCCGCCGAGGGAGCGGCCGTACCCGACCACGGCTCGCGGGTCGACCTCGGGGCGGGCGAGCAGGGCATCGTAGGCCTCGACGAAGGTCCGGGTGATGCTGGTCTGGGAAGGCGCTCCGGCCGATCGTCCGTATCCCGGGTACTCCACCAGCAGCACGCCGACCCCCCACTCGAGGGGCGTCTGGAAGTCGAGCAGCCAGTCGTCGATGAGCTCGCCGTTTCCGTGGGCGAAGATCAGGGCCGGCGCCGCCGCTCCCTGGCCGCCGCCGCGGGCGCTTGCCTGGGGCGGCAGATACCAGGCGTCGATCGCCTCGCCCGACGACGCCAGGGGCAGCACCTCGAGCTCCGGCACGGCGCGTCGCGCGTCGAAGCCCGGGGCGCCGCGGCTCGGGAAGAGCACACTGCGCTGGGCCGCCCAGGCCAGCGCGGCCAGCCCGGCCCCTGTCAGGATCACCGCCAGCGTGGCGACGCCGACCATCCGCATCCACCTCATGGCTCGCCGCGGCGCCCCGCGCTCACGGATTGCTCGGCGGGAACGAGACCACCTCGAGCTTGAAGCCGTCGGGATCCGCGTAGAACGCCGCGTAGTAGCCTTCGCCATAGCCCGACTGCCCGCTGTAGTCGGCCGGGGGGTCGAGCACCTCGGCGCCGGCCGCGACCATGGCGCGGTGGACCCGGTCGACCGTCTCCGCGGAGTCGGCGTGGAACGCCATGTGATGGGGGCCGGGGGCGTAGCGGTCGTAGCGCCGATCCCGGCTCTCGGGGCGGCCGGGACGCACCTCGACCGCGAAGATGGCGCCGTCCGGGCAGCGCACGGACCAGGTGGCGCGCTGGGGGTCGTCCCAGTCCCACTGCGCGTCGTCGAGCCTCCAGCGCCGGTAGCCGAGCGCCCGGAAGAACGCATCGTAGAAGCGGATCGACCGCTGCGGGTCGCCGACCGAGATGTCGATGTGGCTGAGGGTTCCCGTGACCGCCATGTCGCACTCCCTCGCCTCGGGCGGGAGAGAGGATAGCGCCGCCGCGCGCCGGCCCTCACCGGCCCGTCGCCGGCTCGGCCTCCGGCGCGTCGTGTCCCAGCCGTCCCAGCGGTCCGCGACCGAAGAGCAGGAGTCCGACCAGCACGGTCACCGGGATGGCGCCGAACACGCCCATGGCCGCCTGGTCGCCGACCCGGTCGGCCAGCCCGCCCACGAACACGCCCCCGACCTGGGCCAGCTGGACCACGGTGAAGAGCAGGCCCATCACCCGGCCGCGCATCCGCTCGGGCACCGACAGCTGGAGGCCCGAGAAGGCGCTGATCTGCCACACCTGGGCACACAGACCGGAGGCGAACTCGACCACCAGGATGTACGTGTAGGAGAACGCGAAGGCGTAGAGGAGGATGCAGAGGGAGAAGCCCAGCATGCTCACCGCGATGGCGATGCCCGGGCGCCGGAACCGCGGCAGGAGCGTGGCGCCCAGGGCGCCGAGCAGGTTGCCGAGCCCCGCGCTGGCGGCCATCACGCCCATGCCCTGGCTACCCACCTCGAGGACGTGGCGGGCGAACACGGGGCGCATGGCGTACAGCGCCCCGTTGAAGAACGCCATGCTGCAGGCCACGAGCGCCAGCAGGACCGGCGGCGTTCTCAGGACATAGGCGAAGCCTTCCCGCAGCTCCCGGAGCGGTGCGCGCGACACTCCGTCGGAGCGCCCGGGGATCGGGATCCACAGCAGCAGCAGCGCGGCCAGGGCGAGTCCGCCGGCGGCTCCCAGCCACGACCCGACGATGCCCACTGACGCCACCAGGATTCCGGCGAGGGCCGGGCCGGCCATCTGGCCGAGCCCGATGCCCGCGGAGTTGAGGGCGACCGCGGGCTGGGCGCGGTCCCGCCCCACCACGTCCACGACGTAGGCGAGGGTCGTCGGCTGGGCGAGGGCGGTGAGCAGCCCCAGGGCGACGGCGAACGGGAAGACGTGCCAGAGCTCGAGGAGGCCCGAGCCGGACAGCGCGGTCATGACCAGCACGCCGCAGGCGATGGCGATTCGACTGGTGATGAGCAGGTTGCGCCGGGGCAGCCGGTCGGCGGCCACGCCGGCGACCGGCGAGCTCACGGCCACGGCGGCTCCCTGGATGGAGACGACCAGCCCCAGGATCGTGCGCGAGGCGGTGAGGTCGGTCACCAGCCACTGCAGCGTGAACAGCTGCACCTGGGTCCCGAAGAACTGGAGCACGTTCGAGAGCCAGACGGCGCCGAAGTGCGGTGCTCGGAAGGCGTCCAGCGCGCGCGGTCTCGAGATGGCGTGTTCCTACCTCGTGTTCTTGGTCACGCCATCGCTCGGGACGAGCAGTGGGACGCCCCGCTCCGGCAGGTCGTGGACGCCCGCCGGCCCGAGCACCCCGATCGACTGCAGGAAGCCCGTGGAGAAGTCCAGTCCCCCGTCGTCCCCGGAGACGCTGATCGGCGAAAGCAGGTCCAGGGTAGGATATCCGCCGCAGGCTTCGCCTCCGTGACACAGGAATCCGTCGTTGTCGAGGTCGGTCCCGCCCAGGATGAAGTAGGTCCCCGCCGCCACGCCGCCGAACTCGTAGTCGTAGGATCCGTCGCTGGGCAGGACGTTGGACTGGGCCACCGGCAGGAAGGTCGTCGCGTCGATCAGCAGGATGTAGTGGGGCCCGGTGTCGGACACCACGGCCGTGCCCACCCGCATCAGCACCGCGATCTCGAGGGTGTTCGCCGTCGAGGTCACCGTGATCGTCGCCCGGTACACGCCGTCGTCGAGGCCGCTGCGATCCACGCTGGCCGTGTAGCGGCCGAGTCCGCTGCCGTCCACCTCGTCGGCCGCCACCTGGAGGAAGCCCTGGTCGTCCGAGACGTCGCTGACGCTGAGGGCGCCTTCGCCCGCGTTCCTCAGGTCGAAGCTCAGCTGGGTGAGACCGGAGGCGAAGTTGAGGGCGCTCGGGGAGGAGCGCAGGGTCGGCTCGGGCGCCGGCGGCGGCTCCCCGGCAAGGGCCTGGGCGGCGAGCACGGCGGCCCGGGCGTCGATCAGACCGTGGCCGAAAAGATCGTCCCGGCCGGCGGCACCGAGGTCGTCGGTGATGGTGCCGAGCGAGCCGTCGAGCAGGCCGTCGAGCTGGTCGGGCGTCATCTCGGGTGCCACCGCGAGCATCAGGGCGACCACGCCGGCCATGTGGGGCGCCGCCATCGAGGTGCCGTTCAGGAACTCGAAGGTGAACTCCGGCGCACCGCTCGAGTCGTCGGCGCGGGTGCTGAGGACGCCGTCGGCGAAGCCGTCGCCGTTGCGATCGACCTGGACGTCGCCGCCCGGCGCCGCCACGTCCACCGTGGGGCCGAAGTTGGAGTAGCGGGTCAGGTCGCGGTTGATGTCCACCGCGCTCACCGAGACGACGCCTTCGTAGGCGGCCGGGAAGCTCGGCTGGCTGGTGGACTCGTTGCCCGCGGCGGCCACCACGATCGAGCCCTCCTGGCGCGCGGCGGCGTAGGCGTTCTGGGCCGACTGGCTGAAGCCGCCGCCCCCGAGGCTCAGGTTGAGGACCTGGGCGCGCTCGTCGGGGAGCGTGCCCGAGTCGTTGGAGAGACGCGCCGCGAAGCGCACCGCCTGGATGATGTCGAAGTCGGTGCCGCCCCGGAGCCCGAGCACGCGCAGGGGCATGATCCGCGCGTCCCAGGCCACGCCCGCCACGCCGTCGCCGTTGTTCGTGGCCGCGGCCACGGTGCCGGCGACGTGGGTTCCGTGGAAGCTGCTGGTCTCGCCGCGCTGGCCGTCCCCCGGATCGTCGGGGTCGGCGTCGATGCCGTCGTCGTCGTCGGCGTTGTCCGGGTCGGAGATGAAGTCGAAGCCCGCGACCAGCTGGCCCTCGAGGTCGGGGTGGCCCAGCAGGACGCCGGTGTCGATCACCGCGACGATCACGTCCGACGAGCCCGTGGTGACGTCCCAGGCCTGGGGCAGGTCGATGAGCGGATAGTGCCACTGGAGGTCGAAGAACTCGTCGTCGGGCACGGCCAGGGCGTGCCGCACGTAGTTCAGGTCCGCGGTCTCCACGTCCGAGCGCCGGCGCAGGTGCTTGACCGTGCGCAGCGTCTCGAGCCGCGCCTGCAGCTCCGGGTCGCGCGGCGGCCGGATGCCGGCCGGGGGCTCCAGCGCCTTCTCGTCCAGGCCGAGGGCGGAGAGCGCGCTCGCGCGCGTGGACGGGTCGTCGAAGGTCACGCGCATCTCCCGGTCGGCGGAGCCGCCCGCGACGCGCATGCCGAGCGTGGCCGCGAACGCCGCGGAGGCCTGCGGCGACGAGGCGCCGGCCGGCAGCGCGACCCGGCGCGGGGTCACCACCGCCTCGCCGGCGACGAACTCGTCCGAGAGGCGCAGCGCGCGAGCGGCGCCCGCCGAGTCCGGGACGGTCTGCCCGATGCTCAACACGTAGGTCGAGCCGCAGTCGCACAGGAAGAAGGGGTAGACGGCGACGTAGTAGGTTCCGTCGGCGGGCGCCTCGAGGAGCTCCAGGTTGTCGGTCCCCGCCGAGGAGTCGATCAGGAAGCCGTCCGAATCCACGAGATCCAGGTCGAGGTCGACGAGGGCGGGGTCCTCGCCGATGCTGAGCGCGATCACCGCACCCTCGGTCAGCTCGACCCGGTAGACGTCGACGGGGTCGCCGGGCACGAAGCTGTTTCCCGCGAAGCCCGCGAAGGCGAGGTTGACGTAGCCGCCCACCGTCGCAGGGGAGGGGATGGACTGGGCCGCGGCGAGCGAGTCGTTGGCCACGGGGATCGTCGCGATGTCGTTCAGGTCGCTGTCGGTGAACGAAGATTCGGCCGCCGCGATGTGGCCCCCGACGTCGAACGAGCCGGTGCCGGCCTTCGGCGGGAGGCTCCCCTTCGTCTCGAAGGTCCAGCGGACCTTGCGGTTCTTCCCGCCGCCGTCCGTGGCGCGGCCCGTGATCTCGCCCCGCACCTTGAGCTTCGTCTTCTTGCGGTTGAGCCTGGCGGAGAGCTCGACGTCGGTGATGGAGACCGGGCTCGCGAAGCCCAGCACCTCGGCGGCGCGCGCGTCGAGGGCCTCCCGGAGCGCGTCGAGCCCGCCCGCCGAGGGCTCGAGTCGGACCTTGCGTCCAGCCTTCACCCAGCTTCCCACGTAGGCGTTGGCGTCTCCGTCGGTCGCGGTGAAGCCGCCGTTGGAGGCGAAGTCGAGCTCGAGGTCGAAGGAGCCCGGGCGCTTGCCGTTCTTCTTGACCTTGTAGAGCTCGGAGCCCTGGGTGCTCACCGTGGCGTCGTCGAGGAGACCGGCCAGCGCGACCGCGGGCCAGCCGCTCGCGGCGAGGACGAGAGCCAGGGAGGCGAGGAGCCCGTGCGCCGATCGAGGGCGCTGGGCGAGGCGGACGGGCAGGGCGAATCTCATCCTCGCACCTCCTGCAGGGCGGCCGGGCGCGCGGGCGGACCCGGTCTGCGATGCGTCCGTGGGTGCCAGCATACTCCCGTCGGGTTCCGGGCGTGGGAGTGTCGCTCTTCGGGCGGTCCTTCCGCCAAGCGGGACGCGCCGAGCCGGCCTCGAGCGGGGACCCGGGCCCTGCAGGGGGCGAGCGCCGCGCGCGGGGGACGGCACCCGAGGGATGGGGAGGGCGAGGTCAGTCGAGATCGCTGCGGATCTGACCCTGCGGAATCCAGATCAACCATACGAACAACGTGGCCGATTGGAGCACGTGCCACAGGACCCCGATCAGGTAGGGGCCGAACTCGCCCTCGAACCCCACTCCCACGCCGTTCAGGGCCAGGAGCCCGGCGGCCAGCAGGCCCACGACCATGAAGTACCGGCTCTGACCCGTCGTCGACGCCAGACGCAGGACGACCGAGACGTGGAGGAGGATCTGCAGGGCGAACAGGCCGCTGGCGATGCGCCAGACGAGGTCCGGCCGCGCGACGAACACGTCGATCATCGACGGCAGCAGCGAGAAGAACACGGCCGCCATCGCGTGCAGCACCATTCCGTGGAAGCGGTCGGCGTCCGCGGTGGCCCACTCGCCTCCGTCGCGCCGTTTGAAGAGCACGACGACCGCGGAGAAGCCCGCGAGCGCGACGGCGATCTCCGCGAGGGTGAAGAGGACCTGGGGCTCGAACAAGATCGTCCTCCCAACCATCCGGCTCGAGAACCGGCTCGATCCTGGCCTCGCCGCGCGAGGGGGGGCTCAGCGCAGCCAGCCCGCCCGGCGGGTCGCCGCCAGGGCATCGACCACGTCCACCCTGCGGATGGCCGCCCGCAGCTGCTTGTGGAAGGCCTCGCGCGACTCGGCGAGCCGGGCGCCGTCGGCTTCCAGGAGGCCGCGGTTGCCGGCCAGCCTGAGCCCCGTCTGGAAGAGCACCTTCGAGATGCTCGAGGTCGAGTGGATGCGCTTGCGCAGGTGGTACTGGCGCCCGAGGTCGAGGCAGTGCTCGATGAACCGGTCCTGGTCGAGGGGCTCGTCCGCGGGCCAGCGGCGCAGGCAGTCGCCCACCACCTGGTACGCCTCCAGGAACGGACGCAGGACCCGGTGGGCGCTGTAGGGGCGGAAGGCCATGATGAGCGCGCGGGCTCCGTCGGGGCCCAGGGAGAGCCTTGCCTCCCAGTCCGGGTCCTGGAACGCCAGCTCCTCCCGGATCTCGTTCCGGAACTCTTCCTTCTCCGAGAAGAAGAACTCGAACTTCAGCAGGTCCCGCAGGTCCATGGCCTCCTGCCAGAAGGTGGCGACCGGGTCCTCCGTGGTGGGCCGACTGGCCGCCAGCAGCGCGAGCTCGGCGATGCTCGCGTTGACGAAGAAGTGCACCACGGTGTTGCGGTAGTACGCGGCGGCCAGCTGCTGGTCCGAGCCGATGGCGTAGACGTTCTCGGGGCCGATGTCGAAGCGGGTGATGACCTGGTTCTCGACCAGCGCGTCCAGGGCCGCGCGCACGCCCTCGTCGCTGTCGAGCTCGTCGAGCGCGAACGTGCTCGGGAGCTTCCGCCGCCGCACGTAGTCGAGGATGTTGGCCATGGCGAGCCGCGTCTCTTCCACCGTGAGCGCCAGGTCGCCGGTGCCCAGCAGCGCCAGGGTGACGAGGCTCGTGGGCGTGATCGGCGTGACCCGGTTGATCCGCGCGCTCACCTCGAAGGCGATCTTCTGGAGCTCGATGTCCTGCTCGTCGGGGTCGGGCTCGGCCTCCGGGTCCGGAGGCCCGATGGCCTGGCGGACCGACAGCGGCTCGCCGAAGCGGATGTGGATGTCGCCGTAGCGCGCGCGCATGTTGCGGATGACGCCGACGAACCAGGAGAAGCTCTCCTTCTGCTTGGCGGCCCCGCGCTGCTCGGCGGCATAGCTGCCGACGTCCTGGATCTGGTCGTAGGCGATGCTCACGGGGATGAGGAAGACGTCCTCGCTCTTGGCCCGACGATAGGCGTCCACCACGTAGGCCAGCAGCCCGAAGCGCGGCGGCAGCAGCTTGCCGCTGCGCGAGCGTCCGCCCTCGATGTACCACTCGAGGCTGAACCGCTTCTCGACGAGGTAGTCGATGTAGCTGCGCAGCACGTGCTTGTAGATGGGCTGGTCCTTGAAGCTGCGGCGGATGAAGAACACGCCGCTCCTCCGGACCAGCTGGCCCACCGGGAAGAAGTTCATGTTGATGCCGCCGGCTGTGTGGTTGGGCGGCAGTCCGTTCTCGTGGAGCGCGTACTGGAGGACGAGGTGGTCGAGGTTGCTCTTGTGGGTGGGGAGGAACACCACCGGGTGTCTCTGGGCGAGCCGGAAGATGCCGTTCAGCTGCTCGCGGTCGTACTGCAGGTTCTCGCCGTAGCCCTGGGTGTACATCAGCCGGATCAGGTGGGCGACGAGGTCGATGGTGTAGGCGCTGTGGGTCGCGGCGATCTCGCGCAGGTTCTTCGTGGCGCTCCTCAGCGCGGCCCTGGGCTTGAGATCGAGGGAGCGCGCGAGCAGGGCCAGCTCGCCGCGGAAGGCGGGGCGGCCGAGGATCTCCTCCTCCACCAGCGTGGGGACCTTGTAGCGGGCGCCGCGCAGGCGCCGTTCGGCGCGCTCCAGCGCCAGGGCCGCCTGGCGGCTCACGAACTCGGCCAGACCCGTCGTGGCGCCGCTGTCGGCGCCGCACGCCGCGGCCCAACGCGTTCGCACCTCGCCGACCGGCGCGGGCGTCGCGGCCACGATCACGCAGCGGTCGGGGTCCCGGAACAGCACCCAGCGCTGGCGCAGGACGCCGGGATCGCGCGGATCGCCGAAGGTCAGCAGGTCGCGCGGACGCACCGCGCGATCGCCCCCTCGCTGGGGGGCGCGCCAGGCGATGCGCAGGGGCTGCAGCAGCGGATCGTCGTGGGTGGCCAGCGCCGCGTCGAGGTCCGGGTCGATGGGGCCCCAGCGGCGGCGGCGCGAAGGCGGGATCGCGAACAGCTCGTAGTCGTCCTCGGCCACGCCGGGCGGGCGGGTCTCGGCGATCCAGCGCTCGAGGAGATGCCTCTCCAGCCGGCTGTTGCTGTCGAGCAGGAAGATGATCCGGCGACCGCCCGCGTCGGGCCAGTCCGGAGCGACCGGGCCCCGCCGGCGCCCGGTCGGGGCATCGGCTCCAGACTCTGTGGGGCGCTGGGAAACCGCCATCCGACCATTCTAACGGTTCGTGGCCGACCGGTGTCCAGCCCATTCCGGGCCGGCCCGGCCCTCAGGACGGCTTCGGGCCGCCTCCGGCCTCGCGCTCGGCGGCCCGGGCCGCCTCGGCGCGCGCGACGGCCGAGGCGTGCTCGTCGCCGGCCCGGCGGCGGGCGCGGTGGCGCATGCGCTTGCTGACCCGCCAGCGGGGCTGGGTCCAGTTCCACTGCTCCGGGTGGGCGCGGATGAAGCGCTCGATGGAGTCGTTGATGGCCTGGGTCAGGCGCACCACCTCCTCGTCGCGCGGCGCCTCCAGGTCGGGAAGGATCGGCTCGTGGGCCACCGCGCGGTACTCGAGCCCGTCGCCGACCCGGTAGCTGTAGCCCGGCAGGATCGGCAGACCGAAGCGCAGCGCGAGCACCGCCGGGGTGTCCACCGTGGCGGCCGGGCGCCCGAAGAAGTCCACGATGAGGCCGCGGTTGCGCCGTCGCTGGTCGCACAGGATCGCCACGCTGCCGCCGCCGCGCAGGACCCGCAGGATGGTTCGCAGCGCCGGGAACTTGCGGATCAGCCCCAGGCCCACGCGCTCGCGCATCGCCACCACGGCCGCGTTCGTGTACGGGTTGCGGAGGTCCTTCATGACCGCGTCGAGCTTCACCAGGTGCGCGGCGGCCCAGGCGCCCAGGATCTCGAAGTTGCCCCCGTGGCAGGTGACGAAGATGACCGCTCCCTTCGACTCGAGCGCCCGTCGCGCGACCTCGGGATTGTCGACGGTCACCCACTGGTCGTAGGGCTCGAGGCGGCGGCCCGAGAGGAGCAGGGCGTACTCGAAGGCGAGCCGGCCGAAGTTCCGATACATCTCGATCGCGATGGCCTGGCGCTTCTGCCTGCCCACCTCGCCCTTCAGGCTCTTGCGCAGGTTGCGCAGGGCCAGCTCGCGCCGTTCGCGGTCGAAGTGGTAGGCCAGGCGCCCGATGTGCCCTCCCATCCGCACCCAGGTCTGGACGGGGAACAGCCGGGAGAGCTGGCAGATGCACCACAGCAGGGACCACGACACGCGATAGCGGAGGCTCATCCAGAAGCCGAGGGCCGCCCTGGGCCTGCGCCCCTTGCGCGCCCAGCGCTCCGCCTTCCGGCGCGCGTGCTCCGCCTGCCGGCGGTCTCCGACGGGCGGGGGGGCCGCGCCGGCGGGTGCGCCCTGGGGACCAGCGCCGCTCAACGGGAGCGTCCGCCCCGGTCGGCCGCGGCGCGGGCGGTCAGGAAGTCCGCCGCGAGGCCGGCCATGGCGCGCACGCCCAGCGGCAGGGCCGCCTCGTCCACGGTGAAGCGCGGGGAGTGGTTCGGCGCGGCGTCCTCGAGAGCCACCCCGCGCGAGCGGATGCCCAGCCAGAAGTAGAGCCCGGGCACCTCCTGCGCGAAGAACGAGAAGTCCTCGGCGCCGGTGCGCGGCAGCACCTCCTCCACCCGGCCGTCCGGGAAATCGGCCGTCACCCGCCTCAGGGTCGGAAGCATCGCGGCGGTCAGCTCCGGGTCGTTGAACGTGACCGGGTAGCCCAGGTGGATCTTCACGTCCGCGCTGGCGCCGGCGGTCTCCGCCGTGCCGCGGGCCGTGCGCTCCACCCAGCCGTGCAGCTGCTCGCGCTGCTCGGGGTCGAGCGAGCGGATCGTGCCCAGCAGGTCCACCTGGTCGGGCACGATGTTGTGCCGGACGCCGCCGTGGATGGCGCCGATGGAGACCACCGCGGGGATGCGCGTGTCGACCTGGCGGGCCGGGATGGCCTGGAGCGCGAGCACGATACGCGACGCCACCGTGATCGGGTCGACGCCCAGCCACGGGTAGGCGGCGTGGGTCTGCCGCCCGTGGACCCGGACCTCCAGCCGGTCGCTGCTGGCCATGGCGCCCCGGGCCCGGTAGGCGATGGTGCCCACCTCGCTCTGGGGCACCACGTGGAGGCCGAAGACCGCCTGGGGCTTCGGGTCCTCGAGCGCGCCCTCGGCGATCATCAGCTTCGCGCCGCCGGCCTCGCCGGGAGGGGCGCCTTCCTCGGCGGGCTGGAACAGGAAGACGACCGTGCCGGGCAGCCGCTCGCGCAGCTCTGCGAGCACCTGGGCCACGCCCATCAGGATGGCGGTGTGGGCGTCGTGACCACAGGCGTGCATGACGCCCACCTCGCGCCCGAGATAGGTGCTGCGGACCTTCGAGGCGAAGGCCAGCCCGGTCTGCTCGGTCACCGGGAGCGCGTCCATGTCGGCGCGCAGCGCGACCACGGGCCCGTCCTCCCCCGCGTTCCCGCCGCGCAGCACGCCGACCACGCCCGTGTGGGCGACCCCGGTGCGCACCTCCATGCCCAGGTGCTCGAGCCAGGCCGCCACGATGCCCGCGGTCCGGGTCTCGCGATTGGAGAGCTCGGGGTGCCGGTGGAAGTCGCGTCGCCACTGGACGACCGCCGCCTCGGCCCGTTCGGCCTGGCGATCGATGGCCGCGTGGAGCGCTTCCACGGGCTCGCCGGCGGCCGGGTGGGGCCCGCTGACACAGCCGAGCGCCACCCCCAGCGCGATCCAGCCGCGACACGATCCCCGACCCGAGCCGCGACGCGAAGGAGGACGCGAAACCGCTCGCGATCGCCTCATCGGGACCTCCCTGCCGCGCACCTCTCCGGCGCCCGAATCCTCCGGGCCGGCTTTCGAGGGCGCGGCGCCGAGGGTACCCTGTCGGGTCGCCCCCGTCGCAGGCGGATCGCAGCTGGACGGATCACCGCTGGCCGGATCGCCGCTGCCCGGATCGCAGCTGGACGGATCACCGCTGCCCGGATCACAGCCGGACGGATCGAAAGAAGGATGGCCCCCATGCTCGAGCAGCCCCGTTGGCAGGTCGAAGCCCTCATCCCGTTGCTGGCGGGATTCACCTGGATCTGGCTCGGCGCCGGAGCCGGCTTGCTGGGCCTGCTGGTGCCGCTCGTCCCGGGCATCCTGCTCACCGCCTCGGGTGGAGCCAAGCTCCTCTGGCCCGGCGATCGCCGGATCCAGGAGTTCGCCGCGCTGGGCGGAGCCATCGGAGTGGTGTTCGCCATTCCCGGTATCTACGTGGTGGGCCTCGGCTCCGCGCTCTGGCTGATGGGGCTCTCGGCCGCATCCTTCGTGGCGGCCGGACACGTGGCGGTGCGCCAGGAGCCCGCCTTCGAACAGGTTCCCGCGCCCGAGCCGTCGCTGTGGCTGGCCGCCCAGGTCGCCGCCGACGAAGTCATCCTCGGCACCATGGCGGTCTCGCTTCCCATGCCCCGCAGCCGCGACGCCCAGTCGATCCGCGCCGAGGTCGACGACGCGCGGGCGCTCTTCTCCGACCGGGGATGGCTGGAGAAGCCGGGCGCCTACCACCAGAAGCCTCCGGCCCTCGAGTCGCCGAGCCTGCGCGACCGGGACGTGCGCCTGCGTCACGGCCGCACCCCCTTCGAGCACCTGCGCTTCGAGAGCGGCTACGAGCCCCGGGCGGAGGAGCCCGGGCGAGACCGCTGGCTGGGCTATCGCGACAACCGCACCGCCCACGCCTGGGTGCTGCGCCACGCCGATTCGCTGCCCGACGGTCGGCCCCGCCCCTGGCTGATCTGCATCCACGGCTACCAGATGGGCTCGCCGCTGGTCGACCTCGGCGCCTTCGACCCGGCCTTCTACCACCACAAGCTCGGCTGCAACCTGCTGCTGCCGGTGCTTCCGCTCCACGGTCCGCGCAAGATGGGGCGCCGCTCGGGCGACGGGTTCCTCGCGGCCAACCCGCTCGACAGCATCCACGCCGAGGCCCAGGCCATGTGGGACATCGGGCGGATGCTGCGCTGGGCGCGCGAGCAGGAGGGGGCCGTCGACGTGGGCGTCCACGGGCTCTCCCTCGGCGGCTACAACGCGGCGCTCTTCAGCTGCGTGGCCGACGACCTGAACTGCGTCATCCCGGGGATTCCGGCCACCGACTTCGCGCGTCTGTTCTGGCGCCACGGGCCGGACCTGCAGATCCGCTACATGGAGCACCAGGGCGTGATCCACGACGAGGTGGCCGAGGTCATGCAGGTGATCTCGCCCCTGACCCTCGAGACCCGGGTCCCCCACGAGCACCGGGCGATCTTCGGGGGAGTGGCCGACCGGCTCGTCCCGCCGGACCAGGTGCGCGACCTCTGGCTCCACTGGGACAAGCCCGAGCTCGTCTGGTACCAGGGCTCGCACATGAGCTTCATGCTCCACCGCAACGTGCGCGAGCTGATCGGGCGGACGATTCGCAACTCGGGCGCCTGCGTCGAGGCGGCGTAGGATCCGGGCCCGGGCGGCCTCTTCCACTGCTTCGGGGCGGAGGTCGGCCTAGAGGTCTCGCGAGCGGATCGAGTCGGCGATCTCGTCGTGGCGCGCGCGGTCGAGCGGGTAGCGCCACGCCAGGGCGATCGCGGCGGCCAGGAACAGGCTGGGCACCACGCCCATCAGGAAGCGGATCGCGAACACCGCCGACTCGGGCTGGATCTCGCCCTGGGGCACGTAGCCCGACACGTCCAGCAGCAGCCCGGACAGGCCGATGGCGGACGCCCCGCCCAGCTTGCGCAGGAACGTGAAGGCGCCGTTGTAGAGACCCTCGCGGCGTCGCCCGGTGTGCAGCTCGTCCTCGTCGATCACCTCGCCCACCATGGCCCAGGGCATGAGGTCGGCCGCGGCGTAGCCCACGCCCACGGCGGCCGTGATGGCGAACAGGGTCCAGCGCGGCCAGTCGGGCGTCGCGAAGAAGATGACCGCCAGCCACCCGACCCACCAGAGCGTGCCGACGATGAAGATGTCGTGCTTCTCGCGCCGGCGCGCCAGCGCCATCCACATCGGGAGCGACGCCGCCGCGGAGAGCATCAGCACGAGGATCGCCGGCGCGAAGTCCTCGCGACGGCCGATCACGTAGGTCATGAAGTAGACGAGCGCGGCGCCCGCGACGTCGAGCGCGATGCGCGACGCGATGTACAGCGCCGAGAGGCGGCGGTAGTGGTCGTGGCCCAGCAGGTCGCGCAGGTCCCGCCACATCGAGCCGCTCTCTTCCCGGTGGGTCACCGCCCGCTCCCGGCTGGCCAGGAAGACCGGGATCCACGGCACCATCACCCAGACGGCGAGGGCACCGCCCGCCGAGGCCCAGGCGCGCGGGCCGCCCCCCATCGACGCCGCCAGCGGCTCGAGGCTCGCCGCCACGACCACGCCGGCGATGGCGCCCGCCGAGCGGAAGGTGTTGAGCGAGGTCCGTTCGTCATAGCCCCGGGCCATCTCGGGGATCAGCGCCATGTAAGGGACCGAGAGCACCGTGGAGGCCACGGAGAGCGCCATGTAGGTGAGCGCGTAGTAGACGAACATGGGCGTCTGGCCGCTGAACGGGGTGAGCCAGAGCATCGCGAAGAACAGGCCGTAGGGGAGGGCGCCCAGCAGGAAGTAGGGCCGCCGCCGACCCAGTCGCCAGCGGGTCCGGTCGCTGATCCGCCCCATGGCGGGATCGGTGATGCCGTCGATGATGCGGGCGCACCAGACGACGGCGCCCGCCAGCGCCGGACGCAGACCGGCCACGTCCGTGAGAAAGAGCAGGTACACCAGCGACAGAGACGACAGGCCCACGTTGACCGCGTGGTCGCCGGAGGCGTAGATCGCCTTGGCCAGGGGGGAGAGCGGATCGGGGTCGTCGCGGAGCGCGCGAGCGGCGGCCGCGCTCTCGCCCGCGGAGAGCCCCTCCGATTCCCCGGTCTCCGTCTGGTCCCCCTGCGGCACGGCGGCATTGTAGGGCGGGGCGACCGCCCGTGCCGAGGGCTTCTAGACCTCCGCGGAGTAGGGCGGAGCCGGGTCGTACTCCATGGCCCGCTGGGTGGCTCGGGCGCGCTCCACGTCGAAGATCCGTCCCACCAGCCAGAGCGACATGTCGATCCCCGCGGAGACGCCCGCGGCGGTCACGAGCCGCCCGTCGCGCACGTAGCGGACCTGATCGAGCACCTCGAGGTCCGCCGCCCGCTCGCGCAGGGCGTCGATGAAGCCCCAGTGGGTCGTCACGCGCTTGCCTCGGGCGAGGCCGGCGCCGTGGAGGAGCAGCGACCCGGTGCAGACGCTGGTCACCCACTCGCACTCCGCGCCGACCGCCGCCAGCCACTCCAGGAGCACCGGGTTGTCGATCTCCTTCCGGGTCCCCTGGCCGCCGGGGACGAGCACCAGGTCGAGGGCCGGGCAGTCGTCGAAGGCGTGGTCCGGGAGGACCCGCAGGCCCTTGGCGCAACGGACCGGCTCCGTGGACCGGGCCACGGTCAGCACGCGCAGGTCGTCTCGACCCGCCGCGGCCATGCTGAACACTTCCCACGGCCCGGCCCAGTCGAGCTCCTCGGCGTCGGGGAACAGCAGGATGCCCACGGTGAACGCGCTCACGCCGTCCTCCACCGGGCGCCGCGCCCCGCCTCAGTCCGCGCCATCGGATCCGGGGTCGACGTAGGCGGGGTCGAAGCCCTCGCCGTGGGCCTCGAGCCACTCGATGGCCGGGAGGGCGCGTTCGTCGTAGACGTCGATGAGCTTCGAGATCCGGTCGCCGTCGAACTCGAGGATCTCGGACAGCCGGAGGTGCAGGGGCGGCAGGTCGTCCTTCAGGTAGGTCGCGGTGCCGCCGAACGACACCCGGTTCCCTTCGACGACCGGGGGCGCGTCCGGTTCGAGCTCGCGCGAGGCGAAGCGCCGGTCGAAGCCGTCGAGCGACCGCTTGATGCCGCGGAAGATCGCGTCGCGCCCCCGCAGCGTGCAGGCCCACGCCACGTCTCCCCTCACCTCGTAGACCGCATCCTCGTGGAAGTAGGGCTCGAGACGCGTCCAGTCGTCGTCCAGGTAGGTCTTCTCGAAGTCCGCGGCGTAGGCCGCCATGCGCTGCAGGATCTCCATGGCTCCTCCTAACGGGTGTCCGGGGCGCGGGCGGCTCGCACGGGCGCGGCGCCCGCTTCGCCCCGGCCGGGTCGATCGACGAGCAGCTCGAGACCGCGGACCTCGCGCACCACCACGACCTCCCCGCGCTCGATGCGTCCGGCCGAGGGCTCGGAGCGCGCGCGCCAGATCTCGGGGCCCAGGCGGACGCGGCCCTCGGGATCCAGCGGCCGCTCGACCCGGACGAGGCGTGAGAGCAGGGACTCGGGTCCGTGGAGTCGGGTCGGCGCGTAGGCGGCGCGCATCCGCGGGTAGAGCAGCAGGTCCTTGGCCACGACGATTCCCACCAGACCGAACACCCAGCCGAGGGCGATCCAATCGAAGTGGGCCGCCAGCGAGGCGGCGCCCGCCACGGCGACCCAGCCGGGGACCTGGTGGGCGAAGTACCGCGGCCAGATGGGCCGGACGTCGCTGTCGCGATCCCCGGCCTCGCACGGGTGTCGGTCCCGGTCCATGAAGGATTGATAACCCACGAGGGGCCCGGGCACCCGCCCGACGCGGTGGCGGCGCAGGAGGGCGCCCGCGCGGTCAGCGGGCCTCCACCGAGAGGCGCTCGAAGTCGCAGCGGGTGATCTCGTTCCTGCCGGTCTTCCGGTTGTTCATGCAGTCGAGCTTGATCCGGGAAGTGCCCGCCGGCAGCTCCGCCAGGACCTCGTAGGTCTTCGAGCCCGTGGCGAGGTCCACCTCGCCGTCGTCGTCGGCGCCCTTGATGGTCGCGAGGACGGACTTCTCGCCGTTGACGCGCAGGCGCAGCTTGCTCTTCTCGCCCTGGTCGTACCTGGCCGCGTGGATCAGGTTGGCGTCCAGGGTGAGGCGGACGGAGGTGGGCTCGTCCAGGTGGCAGGCCAGCTCCCAGGTGCCCAGCAGGTTCTTCTTGTTCTTGCCGTTCACGCCGCCCACCCGGGTGCGCAGACCGAACGCCTTGGTGCGGCCCAGCGTGAACTTCGGAGTCTGCTTGTCGGGGACGAACACGAACGCCTGGGGACCGAGGGAGAAGTCCGCGTCGAACAGGCAGGGCTCGGTCACCACCGGCTCGTCCGGGGGCAGATCCGCGAGGCAGCTCGCCGTGGCGATCTCCGGCTCCATGCGGTCGAGGCTGCAGCTCGAGAACCGCTCCGAGGTGTCGCCCAGGTTGGGGCTCATGACGAAGCCGGTGGGCGTGCCGCTGCAGGGCGACCCCAGCTCCGAATCGTGGGGCGCGCCGAAGTTGTGGCCGATCTCGTGGGCGATCAGGATCGTGTCGGAGCCGAAGGAGCCGTTGCGGATCTCCGAGAGGCTGACCCCGGCGGACTCGTTGCACAGCGCGGCGATGAAGGCGATGCCCACCGTGCTGCCGTCCAGGTTGCGCCCGGTCAGCAGATGGACGAGCCCGGGGTTGTCCAGCGAGGACGTGGCCGCGAGGTCCGCGAGCTGGTCGAGGAGTCGACCCGCCTCGGAGGAGGAGAGCCCGCCGTCGTCGGAGAGGAGGTCGACGCCCACCACGTTGAGGGCCACCCCGACCTGCTCGGCGTACAGACCGTCGACCGCGTTGAACAGCGCGATGGCCAGGCCCATGGGGTCGTCCTGGTTGCTCGAGTACCGCGCGTCGCCGATCACTGCCACGTCGATGAAGTGGCTGGCCGCCGAGGGGCTCGTGGCGCGCGCGGTCCGCTCGGCGCCCTCGGCGCCCACGGCACCGAGGGCGCCGAGTCCGGCCGGGGTGCCGTCGCCGCCCGCCGCCGCGCAAGTGCCGGTCGCCCCGGAGTCCTCCAGGCGGTAGAGGACGGGATCCGAGGAGAGGATGTGGCCGATCCCCAGCTCGGGCTCCACGGCCATCAGCGCTTCGCCGTCGAAGAACAGACCGGCCCACTGCCCGCCCACCCGGGACAGGCGCGCCCACGAGCCGTCGGCCCCCTCGAGCCGCCCCTTGTAGAGCTCGATGCCCTCGAGGGCGGACTCGGCGAGGTCGACCACCAGCTCGTCGTTGGATTCCAGGGCCAGGGCGAAGCTCCGCCCCAGCGCCTCGAAGCGCAGCCGGCCGCCGAGGCTCCGGGTCGAGGGGCCCTCGCCCGCGGTCCCCGCGCTGCGCTCGAAGACGAGTCCGCGCAGCTTCTCGGCGCCGCGCACCCCGCCGGCGTCGGCGGCCGCGGACGCGACCGGCAGACAGACCGCCCCCAGGCAGAGCGTCCCCAGGCAGAGCGTCCACAGGGACACCGCCCGCAGCGACGACGCGGTCCACGAGGGAGTCCGAGGGAGGCTTCGGGCACGAGGCCGGATCATCTTCGCGTCTCCAGTTTCCGGACCTCGCCGCCGCGCTCGCTCCTGCTGCGCCCGTGCGTTCGTGTGGGTGGGGGGGCGCCCGCCCCCGAGCCGCACCCCCGCGTGGGGCCGAGACTAGCGATTCATCGCTGGGGAACCCGTGACGATTGACCGCCGATCGACCCGCCGGGAAGCTGCGCGGGTGCTGCCTCCGGCGTCTCGGCAGGCCCGCCGCGGCCGGATATCATCGGCGCTGCGTGGCGACGACAGAGCTCCTTCCGACCCCCGGTGACCTCTTGACCCCGAGACAGCTCGAGGTCCTCGAGCTGCTCGCGAAGGGTCTCACCAATCGCGAGATCGCCGGCATCCTCGACATCGCGCCCGGGACCGCCAAGAACCACGTGGCGGCGGTGCTCGACGCCCTCGACGTCACCAATCGCACCGAGGCGGCGGTCGCCCTGGCCGACTGGGCGGCGGCGACGGGCCCGCCGGCGGCCGCGGCGGCCGCGTCTCCGGGCGGGGCGCCGCCGGAGTCGGAGGCCGGAGAGACCGTCGAGCTGCGGGTGCCCGGGTTCGGAGACCGGCCCGCCATCGCGGTCCTGCCCTTCGACGACTGGAGCCCGGAGCCCCGGGCGTACTTCGCCGAGGGGCTCGCCGAGGACCTCATCACCCGCCTCGCCACCTGGCGCTGGTTCCCGGTGATCGCGCGCAACTCGAGCTTCGGCTTCCGTGGAGACGCCGTCGACGTGCGCGAGGCGAGCCGGCGCCTCGGCGCCCGCTACGTGATCGAAGGCAGCGTGCGGGTGGAGGGCTCCCGGGCGCGGGTGACGGCCCAGCTGCTGGACGGCCCGTCGGCGGAGCACGTCTGGGCGGACCGCTGGGACGTGGTGCTCGACGAGGTGTTCGAAGCCCAGGACGAGATCGTCGATCGCATCGTCGGCGCCCTGGAGCCGGCGCTCAACCGGGTCGAGCGACTGCGGGTGCTGGTGCGTCCCGTCGAATCGCTGTCCGCCTGGGAGGCCGCCCAGCGCGGTCTCCACCATCTGCTCCGCCAGGAGGTCGAGGACCTCGACCGGGCCCGTGCGCTCTTCGAGCGGTGTGCGGGGCTCGACGACTCGTTCGCCCCCGGCCACTGGGGCCTCGCGCTGACGCTGCTGATGCGTGGTCTCTACGGTGTGGGCGATGCGGGCCTGGACTTCCAGGGCGTTCGCGTCCACGGGGAACGCGCCGCGGAGATCGATCCGCTCGACCACATGGCCCAGCTGGCCGCGGCCGCCGGGCAGGCGTTCACGGGCGACGTCGAGCGCGCGGTCCGCCACCTCGACCAGGGCGTCGCCCTCAACCCCAGCTCGTCCCTGGGCTGCGCCGCCCGGGCCTGGATGGGGCTCGATCCCGACTCGGCCGACGCCTCGGCGGACCTGCTCGAACGGGCCGTCCGGCTGTCGCCCCTCGACCCGCTGCGCTGCCACTTCCTCGGGCCCCTGGCGGTGGCGCGCATGGCCGTGGGGCGCTTCGAGGAGGCCCTCGCCCACGCCGAACAGGCGGTGCGTGCCGAGACCGGCACAACCTTCACCTACCGGCCGCTGCTCGCCAGCTGCCTCGCCCACCTCGGTCGCGACGCGCCGGCCCGCGAAGCGGGCAGGCAGCTCCTGGAGCGCCATCCCGACGCCCACCACGGCCTGGCGCGGTTGATCATGCCGGCGCCGACCTTCGACCTCTATCGCGACGGTCTGGAGCGGGCCGGCGTACGCATTCCCGGCTGAGACCGCGCCCCGTCCCGTGGGGCGCGCCCAGCCGGCTTCCCCGGGTTCCGGCCCCCGAGCCCGGCGAGGCCCGCGGGACCCGTCCGTAGAGGGGCGGCGACTGCGACGAAGATCGCCCGAGACGACCGAGATGCCGCTTCATCGATGGGTTCGATGGAGATAGTCTCGTCCGGGGGGACGCCGAGTGGAGGAGATCAGGGACACCTACCGGGAGCTCTTCGAGCGTTCGCCCGACGCGATCCTGGTGATCGAGGGCGATCGCTTCATCGACTGCAACCAGGCCGCCGTCCGGATGCTTCGCTACCCGAGCAAGCAGGCGCTGCTGGACCGCTACACCGGGGACACCCGGCACGGAGGTCTGCGCGCGCATCCGGGCGAGTTCTCGCCCCCGCGCCAGCCCGACGGACGGGACTCCTTCGAGAAGGCCGACGCGATGATGGAGGTCGCGTTCGCCCGGGGAAGCCACAGCTTCGAGTGGGACCACGTGCGCGCCGACGGCGAGGTGTTTCCGGTCGAGGTGCAGCTCGTGGTCGTGCGCCGGGGAGACAAGCCCATCCTGCTCGTGCTCTGGCGGGAGATCGCCGATCGTCGCGAGGCCGAGGCGGAGGTCCGCCGCGCCCAGCGCCTGGAGGCGGTGGGGCGACTGGCCGGCGGCATCGCCCACGACTTCAACAACCTCCTCGTCCTCATCCTCAGCCACGCCGAGCTGATGCAGGCCGGGCTCGACTCGGGCCAGCCCGATGGAGACCATCTGCAGGCGATCACCGCGGCGGCGGAGCGCGCCACGGACCTGACCCGCCAGCTGCTGGCCTTCAGCCGCGGC
This sequence comes from Myxococcota bacterium, assembly GCA_050618075.1. GTDB lineage: Bacteria > Myxococcota_A > UBA9160 > UBA9160 > UBA4427 > JBNLVL01. The sequence goes on along the minus strand of JBNLVL010000034.1, from coordinate 193,960 downwards.
CAGCCCATCCAGCCCCGGCCCACGGACCTGGTCGCGCTGGTGGATCGCCTGGCGAAGCTGCTCAAGCCCTTGATCGGCGAGGACATCGAGCTGGTGATCGCGAGCGGGCCGGGGCCGCTCACCGTCGAGGCGGACCCGACCCAGCTGGAGCAGCTGGTGATGAACCTCGCGGCCAACGCCCGGGACGCCATGCCCGGCGGCGGCCACCTCGAGATCTCGGTCCGGAGCGTCCAGGTGGGTCCGTCGAGTCCGCTGGACCCGCTGCCCCACGGCGAGTACGTCGCGCTCTGCGTCCTCGATTCGGGGGAGGGCATGAGCGGGGACCAGCTCGACCACGCCTTCGACCCGTTCTACACCACCAAGGCCAGCGGCGAAGGCTCCGGACTCGGCCTCGCGACCGTCCAGGCCATCGCGGAGCAGAACCGGGGTCGGGCGCTGATCGAGAGCCGCCCCGGCACCGGCACCCAGGTCCGGGTCCTGCTCCCCCGCAGCTGGGCCTCCCCCCTCGAGCGGACCCGGGAGCGGCGGCAATCGCACCCGCCGGCGGGCGGGGAGACGGTGCTCCTGGTGGAGGACGAGCGCGCCATCCGCGAGCTCATCGAGACGGTGCTCACCGGCAGCGGCTACCAGGTGCTGGGCGCCAGCGACGGCGAGGAAGCGATCCGGGTGGTGCGCGAGTACGACTCGCCCATCGACCTGCTCATCACCGACGTGGTCATGCCCCGGCTCTCCGGGCCCCGGCTCGTGGAGGAGCTCGGGTCGCTGCGCCCGGGACTCAGGGTGCTCTACGTGTCGGGCTACTCCCACGAAGGCGCGCTCGTCGGCGCCGGCTCGGGCGCGGCGAAGGTGCTCCAGAAGCCGTTCTCACCGCGGGTGCTCCTGGACGAGGTCCGGAAGATCCTCGACTCCGACTGACGGCCGTCGAACCCGACGGCTAACGCGCCGTCGGGAGGGCTGGACCAAGGCTCAGTTCGAGATCGCGAATCCGTGCAGGAAGGCGTCGTTCTGGTCGTACGCGTTCCACGAGAGCGTCGATCCATCCACGTCCATCACGCTGTAGCCGTGGGAGTCGATGGTGAAGTCGAAGAACGTCCAGCTCCCCGCGCAGTAGGTGTCGAGGGCGCCGCCCGCGCCGCCAACCATCACGTAGTGGACGCCGTTGTGGAACGCGTGCTGGTACGAGTGGGTGTGGCCCGAGACGACGAGGTCCACGTCGTGGGTCTCGAAGAGCGAGACCCAGTTGTCCCGAACCCAGGTCTCGCCGGTGTAGCCGGAGCCGCCGAAGATGCAGAAGAAGAGGTTGGTGGCGTCCCAGAGCTTCGTGTACGGCGGCTTGTGGAAGGTGACGATGCGGAAGTCCGCGGCCTGCGCCTCGGGCAAGGTCAGGGCCGCCAGGAGGTAGGCCTCCTGGTCCTGCTCCGGACTGGTCGAGCCGGCCGACGCTTCGGTGTCCAGCACCACGATGAAGGCGTTGCCGTAGGTGAACGAGTAGAAGGACTCGTTCTCGGGCAGCGCGCTGTAGGCGTAGGAGTAGGCGTGCTCGGCGTCGTGGTTGCCCCGGGCGAACAGGGTCGGGGTGGTCTGGCCGAAGTCGGAGGTGGAGAGCGGCGTCCACCAGTAGTCGCCCCACTCGGAGAGCACGTCCCCGTTCTGCACGATGTCGCCGGGGTTGATGTAGAGGTCCGGATCCCGCGCGGCCATGCGGCCCACGATCGTGGCGAAGGTCCCGGGGCCGTTCTGGTTGTCGGAGGTCCAGGTGATCCGGTAGGGGCTCGTCGGCAGGGGAGCCGTGCGGAAGCGGTAGAGCGCGTACGCGGTGCTGCCCATGCGCACCCGGTAGTCGTACTCCGTCTCGGCGCTGAGCCCGGTGAGGGTCGCCTTGTGGAGGTAGTGGTCGGGGGTGACCTCGGTGGTCTCGACGTTGGTCACCTCGTGGTCGATGGCTCCACCGGCCGGGCCCCACTCGACGGCCGGGTGCTCGAGGTTCCCGTTGGTCTCCCAGAGCACGGTCATGGCGTCCTGGCGGAAGTCCTGGAGGACGGGCGGCTTGGTGAGCAGCGGCTGCTGGGGCGTGACCTCGTAGATCATGGTGCTGACCTCGTCGGCCATGGCGTCGTTGTCGAGCCCCGCCCGGAACCGCGCCTCCACTTCGATGCTGAGGGTCCTCGTGTCCGTCGGCAGGAGCCCGGCGGCGAACTCCTGGCTCCAGTCGTCGTCGTCTCCGATGAGGGTGCGGATGCTCGACAGCTCCTGTCCCTGGCCGTCGAAGTAGCGGACCCTGAGGAAGGCCTGGTCGTCGTAGGCGAGCGGTCCGCTGAAGTCGCGGAGGTGGGCGCTCGCGTCGACCGCGAGGGGCTGGGCGGCCAGGTAGGTCTTCTGGAAGCCGCGGGTCGAGAGCACGACCTCCTGGCGGACCTCGCAGGTCGACGCGTCCAGGTCGTCGCCTCCGTACAGGAAGTGGTCGCCCGCGGCGGGATCCGCCCAGGGAGAGCCGGCGTCGTGGACCTCGCACGATCCCGTCACCTGCCAGCCCTGGAGGTCGCCGGTCTCGAAGCCGCCGTTCGCGACCAGCTCGGTCTCGATCTGGGGCGGCTGCGCGCACTTGACTCCGAGGGCGGCCAGGCCCAGGAGCGCGTAGAGCCCGGCGACGAGCAGCCGCGGGGACGAGACGGAGAGGTTCATCGGTGCTCCCTGGCGGCCGCAGCCGCGGTCGTGGTGGTCCGGGTCCCGAGGATCGGGCGACGGCGCCGGTCGTGGGCCGCGAGCGCCGGGCCGAGGGCCTGCGCCGTCCCGCGCGCCCGAGTGCGCTCGATCGATCGTCCCAGGGCGACCCATCGTAAAGGGATCCGATGAACTCGTGTAAAGCGATCCGCAGATCGACCGCGGAGATGGGGCGGATCCGGCGCTCCATCGCGTGCCCCGCGGGTGTCCGGGCGATCGCGGTACCGACTCCGCGGGGCGTGTCGCCGACCTCCGGATCCGCGGGCCCGGAATTTGCTGCAGAATGGGCCACCTGATCCACGGCGGCACCAGTGCGGCGCCGCCCGGCGCCGGGGCCCGCTGCGCCCCGCAACCACCCGTTTCCTGGGGCGAGGTTCCCCAGCTGGAAGGAGCTCGAGATGGCCTGGACCGGCGGCGATCAAGTGGCGCGCATGCTTCGCGCCGAAGGCGTGGAGGTGGTCTTCGGCATCGTCGACGGCTCGTACTTCGGGCTGACCGAGGGGCTGCGCAAGGCCGGCATCCGGCTCGTCTCTCCCCGGCACGAGAGCAGCGCCGCCCACATGGCCGGCGCCTACGCGCGGCTCACCGGGAAGCTCGGCGTGTGCATCGCCAGCAACGGGCCGGGCGCGGCCAACGTGCTGCCCGGGGTGGCCGTGGAGAACGGCGAGGGCAACCGGGTGCTGGTGGTCACGAGCTGGCGCCGCTCGCCCATCGTCGGGCCGGATCGCGGGGGCACCTACCAGTACTTCGACCAGGTGGCGGTGATGCGACCCATGACGAAGTGGAGCGGCGCCGCGCGCAGCTACGAGCGCATTCCCGAGGCGGTCCACCGCGCCTTCCGGGTGTCCCACGAGGGTCGGCCGGGAGTGGTCCACCTCACGGTGCCGGAAGACGTCCTGAACGGCTCCTTCGAGGAGGAGCTTCCGGTGGCCGCGCCCGAGCGCTACCGCCGCACCGAGCCCCTGGCGCCGTCGACCGCGTCGGTGCGGCGGGCCGCGGAGATGCTGGCCGGCTGCCAGCGGCCGCTGCTCCAGGTGGGCAGCGGCGCCGTCCACGGCGGGGCCGCGGAGACCGTGGCCGAGATCGCGCGGGTGCTGCGCGCGCCCATCACCACGAGCTGGGGGGGCCGCGCGGCCGTGGACGAGCGGCTTGCCAACAAGATCCCCATGCTTCCGCCGCTCATCGACGAGGTGCGCTGCCAGGCCGACCTGGTGCTCGCCCTGGGCACCCGCTTCGGCGAGACCGACTGGTGGGGCAAGCCGCCGTACTGGGGCGACCCCGAGAGCCAGCGCGTCATCCAGGTGGACTGCGACGAGGAGATCCTCGGACTCAACCGCCCCATCGATCTCGGCATCCTGGCGGACGTGGGCACCTTCGGCGAAGCGCTCCTGGCCGAGCTGAAGAACCTCGACCTGGGAGACCTCGCCGAGCGCGAGGCGCGCATCGGCGAGTGGGCGGGCCGCGTCGCGGACCTGCGCACCTTCCTGCGCGGGGCGGCCAGCGACGAGGAGGCCGAGCCCCTGCACTCGGCGTTCGTTCCCCTCGTGTGTCGCGAGTTCTTCGACGACGACGCGGTCCTCGTGATCGACGGGGGCAACACCGCGGTGTGGAGCAACCTCTACCACGAGCACCGGACGCCGGGCTGCCTGCTCAGCACCTTCAAGTTCGGCATGCTGGGCGCCGGACCCGGCCAGGCCCTCGGCGCCCAGGTCGCCTGCCCGGACCGCCGCGTCTACGCGATCCTCGGCGACGGGGCCATGGGCATGCACCTCCAGGAGGTCGAGACCGCGGTGCGCAACGAGCTGCCCGTCGTCTTCCTCGTGCTGTGCGACCGCCAGTGGGGGATGGTCAAGTTCAGCCAGTCCATGGCCCTCGACCCCGACACCATGGCGGCGGAGCGCGTGCTGCCGCCCGGGGCCAACCTGAACACCGACCTGGGCGAGATCCGCTTCGACGAGCTCGCCCGCAGCATGGGCGCCCACGGCGAGCGCGTCTCCCGAGCCCGGGACCTGCGCCCCGCGCTCGAGCGCTGCGTCGCCAGCGGCCTGCCCTCGGTGGTGCACGTGGACGTCGATCCGGTGGCCCACATGTGGGCGCCCGGCCTCGAGGTGTTCAAGAAGATGCACCTCGAGCCGGGCGAGTGATGTCGGCCGCGGATGCGGAGGACGGGCCCGCCCGGGTCCTGGTGACCGGCGCCTCGGGGCTGGTCGGCAGCCAGGTGGTCGCCCGGCTCGCCGACGAGGCCCAGGTGGTGGCGCTCGACCTCCGGCTGCCGGCGCCCGAGGATCGCGTCGCGGGGGTCGTCCACCTCGAGGGCGACATCCGCGACGCCGGACTGACGAAGATCCTCACCGAGTACGGGATCGACACCGTGGTGCACCTGGCCGCGGTGGTCACCCCGGGCCCGGGCAGCACCCGCGAGCTCGAGTACGAGATCGACGTGGTCGGGACCCGCAACGTCGTCGATGCCTGCATCCGCGCCGAGGTCCGGCAGCTGATCTACACCAGCAGCGGGGCGGCCTACGGCTACCACGCCGACAACCCGGTGCCCCTGCGCGAGACCGACCCGCTGCGCGGCAACGAGGTCTTCGCCTACGCCTGGCACAAGCGACTCGCCGAGCAGGCGCTGGCCGAGGCGCGCGAGGCCCACCCCGCCCTGGGCCAGCTGATCTTCCGCGTCGGCACGATCCTGGGCGAGAAGGTCGCCAGCCCGATCACCGCGCTCTTCGAGCGCCCGGTCATCGTCGGCGTGACGGGCTCCGATGCCCCCTTCGTGCTGATCTGGGACGAGGACGTCGCCGCCTGCATCGTCAAGGGCATCCGAGAGCGGCGCACCGGCATCTTCAACCTCGCCGGCGACGGCGCGCTGCCCCTGCCCGAGATCGCGCGGCGGCTGGGCAAGCCGTACCTGCCGCTTCCGCCGTGGCTGCTGGCCGGGGTGCTCGGCGCCCTGCAGCGCCTGGGCGTGTCGGCCCGCGGGCCCGAGCAGGTGGACTTCCTGCGCTACCGCCCGGTTCTGGCCAATGACGCCCTTGTGAGCGACTTCGGCTTCCGGCCCCGGTTCGACAGCGCCGGCTGCTTCGAGCACTACCGCAAGCTGCGCTTCGGCGCCTCGGACGCCTAGGGCAAGCCCGCCGTGGGAATCGTGGTCGTGACCGGAGGGGCCCAAGGCATCGGCGCCGCGCTGGCCGGGCGCTTCGCCCGGGCGGGCCACTCGGTGGTGGTCCTGGACCGCGAAGCCGAGGCCGCCGCCGCCTGCGCCGCGCGGATCGAAGACCGGGGCGGAGAAGCGCTCGCCCTCGGCTGCGACGTGACCGACGAGGCCGCGTGCCGCGAGGCGATCGACCGGGTGCGGGAGGTCCGGGGCGGCATCGACGTCCTGGTGAACAACGCGGGCATCACCCACGTGGGCCTGGTGCGCGACACCGACGTCGAGGTGCTGCGCCGGGTGGTCGAGGTCAACTTCTTCGGGGCGGTCCATTGCACCCGCGCCGCCCTGCCCACGCTGCTCGAGTGCCGGGGAAGCGTGGTCGCGCTCTCCAGCGTCGCGGGCTTCGCGCCGCTGGCGACCCGGGCCGGCTACGTGGCCAGCAAGCACGCGCTCCAGGGCTTCTTCGAGACCCTGCGCACCGAGCACGCCGCCGACGGGCTGGGGGTGACCCTCGTGTGTCCCTCGTTCGTCGACACCGGCATCGGCGACCGCGCCCTGGGCGCCCACGGCGAGGCCGCCGGACAGGATGCGCGCACCGGGGTCGCCCACGCGATCGGGCCCGAGGACGCGGCCGAGATCATCTTCCGCGGGGTGGAGCAGCGCCGTCGCGTGGTCTGGGTGGGCCGCGAGGCCCGGCTCGCCTGGTGGCTCACCCGCGTGGCGCCTCGCGTCTACGAGCGCCTCATGGTGCGTCGCACCCTCGGATGAACGCACCCGCCCCCGAATCGTCCGCCGGCGCTGCACCCGAGGAGGCGCTGGCCATCCGGGTGAAGTCCGGCTACGCGCTGGGCGACCACGCCATCAACATCCAGCTGGCGACGGTCTCGCTCTTCTACCTGTTCTTCCTGAGCGAGATCGTCGGGCTGCCGCCGTCGCTCGCCGGGCTGGTCCTGCTGGCGGGCCGCGGCGTCGACGCCTTCACGGACCCGCTGATGGGCCGGCTCTCCGACCACACGACCTGGCGCTGGGGGAGGCGGCGCCCCTTCTTCCTGCTCGCGGCGCTGCCCTACGGCTTCACGTTCGCGCTGCTGTGGTCCAGCATCGGGCCCTCGGCGACCGCTGCGGCCTTCGCCTTCTACCTGTTCTTCTACGTGGCCAACACCCTGTTCTCCACGGTGCTCGCGGTGCCCTACATGGCGCTGCTCCCGGAGCTGGCCCAGGGCTACCACGAGCGCACCTCGATGAACACGTTCCGGACCGTGGGCGTGGTGCTGGCCATCCTGCTGTCGGCCATGGGCATGCCCTGGCTGGTGGAGCAGTTCGGAGGCGGTGCACGGGGCTACGCCGCCGCCGGGATCGCCTTCGGGTGCTGGGTGGCCGTGCCGTGGTTCGTCGTCTACGCGGTGAGCTGGGAGCGCCCGCGCCGGGCAGCAGGCGCCACCGCGGGGTTCCTCTCGAGCATCCGGCGCCTGGGCGGCCACCGCTCCTACCGGTTGCTGGCGCTCCTCTTCGTCACCGCGCGCGTCTCGGTCGACGTCGCCGGCGCCATGCTGATCTTCTACTTCACCTACTGGGTGGGCCGGCCCGAGGACTTCTCCCTGGCCATGGGCCTGATGCTCTTCGGCGTGATCGTGTCCCTGCCGTTCTGGATGCGCCTGGCCCGCCGGACCGACAAGCGGACCGTCTTCATCGCCGGTGCGCTCTGGTGGAGCCTGATGCTCCTCGGGATCTTCCTCTACGACCCCGGGCAGCCGCGCTGGGTCGTGCTCGCCTTCGCGGGCCTCTCCGGTGTGGGCTACGGCGTGGCCGACCTCATCCCCTGGTCGATGCTGGGCGACGTCATCGACGAGGACGAGCTCGAAGGCGGCGAGCGCCGCGACGGTCTCTACGCCGGCTTCTTCACGTTCCTGCGCAAGCTCGGCGGGGCCGCCGGCGTGGCCGCGGCGGGCGTGGTGCTCGACCTGGCCGGCTTCGTCCGGGGAGGCGACCAGCAGGGCGAGGCCTCCCTCGCCGCCATCCGCACCCTGGCCTCGGTCGCCCCGATCGTGTTCCTGCTGATCGCCAGCGCGATCGCGCTGCGCTACCCGCTCGGGCGCGCCCGCCACGCGGAGATCCAGCGCCGGCTGGCCCTGCGCCGTACGGGAGAGCCGGATGGCCTAGGGTGAGCGCAGCTGGTAGATGGCGCGCAGGCGGACGCGGGCGAAGGCCGCATCCGCCCGAGCGCCGAAGACCCCGACGTCGACGTCCACGAACTCGTGCCCCTTCTTCTCGAAGAGGTCGACGATGGCGGCCTCCACCACGAGCTCGCTGTCGATGGGGATGGCCCGGTAGTGCTGGGAGTCGGTCTGGAGATGCAGCCAGGGGCTCATCTTCACGTTGCCCCCGAGCACCCAGTTCGTGAGCCCCAGGATGAACGCGGGGTTGGCGAACCGCTCGTCGCGAAAGAGCGCCGGCATGGCCTGCGGATCGCGGAGGTAGTGGGTGATCTCGGCGGCGTCGCTCCAGCGCGCGCGCATGGCGCCGAGGCCCTTCTCGCGCAGGGCCTCCATCACCGCGCGACTGGCCGTGGGCCGGACGTCGTCCCGTCTCAGCAGCCGGTCCCCTCTCCGCGCGGGCGGAGGAGCCGGGGCCTCCGGGAGCTCGACTTGCGCGCTGGCGCAGACGGCGCCCCTGGGATCGACCAGCTTCGCAGCGTACGCCTTCCCGGCGGCCTCCGAGACGTCGACGGAGAAGGTCTCGCCGTCGTAGACCGGGGAGTGCACGACCACCTCGGCGCGGCCGCGCTCGAGCCAGTCCCGGCCCCAGGCGAGGGCGGCCGGCTGCAGCAGGTAGGCGGAGACCACCACGCCGGGCACGAGCCCCCCGCGAAAGCCGTAGGTGCGCGCCACGTCGTCGGCGTGGATGCGGTTCTCCGACCCGGGCACCGGGTTGAACGCCTCGGCGCTCCACGGGGCGGGGCTCGGTCCGGGGTCGGACACGGGCGTCGTTCTCAGGCGGCGGTGCGCCGCCGCATGCGCCGCAGGGTCAAGAGCACCGGCACCGCGACCGCCAGCTCGCCGCCCAGCCCGCAGCGGGTCCCGAACAGCGACACCTTGAAGAACGTCACGGGCTCGCGCCGGGACGCGGCCCGGGTCAGGTGGCGCGCGTAGCGGAAGTCGCCCTCCACGTGGACGCGCATGAAGGCCGTGGCGTACCGGTTGGTGATGCGGTGGGCCTCCGCCAGGTCGATGAGCTCCGGGCCGCAGCCTTCGTCGGCGTTGCCCAGCAGGAACCCGAGAAGGTCCGGCGGCAGGCCCACGTCGATCAGCGCATCGGTGAAGGCGCAGATCTCGGTGAACGAGTTGTGACCCGCGTCGTGCACGTCCACCCGGTAGCGCGGCAGCCCCGAGGTGCCCTCGAAGGCGAGCACGCTCTGGGGGTCGAGCGGGGTGGTGACGTCGGCGGTGCCGCCCAGCACCAGGGTGGGCAGGTCGATGGACGCGAGCTCGTCGTCGGAGAACGAGGTCGAGACCGGAGACACGGGCATGAGGGCGTCCACCCGATCGTCCGGGGGCACGTCGTCGAAGCCCGCGCCGATGGCCAGGGTGGTGAAGCCGCCGAAGGAGTGGCCGGCCACACCGATCCGCTCGGGGTCGACGCGGCCCTCGAAGGCGTCGCCCGCGCTGGCGTTCCGCTCGAGGATCCGCGTGATCACCAGCTGGATGTCGAGCGGGCGGTCGCGGGCCTCGAACGGGGTCCCGGGCGAGATGAGGTCGAGCGCGGTGTTGCCCGAGTGGTCCGGCGCCACCACCACGAAGCCGTGGCTGGCCAGGTGCTCGGTCAGGAAGAACGACTGGAAGCGGATGCCGTTGTTGCCGTGGGAGAAGGCGACGAGGGGGAAGGGTCCCTCCGACGAGACCGGCGGTGCGTCCAGGGCCACCGCGGACTCGAGGCCGGTGAACAGGAGGTCGTAGACGCTCGCCGGTCCCACGGCGTCGACCTCGTCCACCGGATACCAGACGTCCACCATCAGGCTGCGATCGCTTCGCTCGGGGTCGACGACCTCGAAGGTCATCCGGCCGACCGCCCAGGGACCGAGCTCATCCGGGGCCACCGTGCGCCCGTGAGGGCGATCGAACAGGTCGTCGAGCAGGTCGAAGAGCTCGAACAGGAAGCCCGGACCCACGCCCGATGCGGTCGCGGCGGACGGGGCCGAGAGGCCCAGGACCACCACCGCCAGGAGTGTGGTCACGGTGCGAAGGGTGCGGGGGGAGCGCGCGGGCAGCATGGGGTTCCTCCAGGGTGAGCGCCACGGGACCAGACTAACCCGGCGCACATCCGGGTGTCGATCACTCGATCGATGGGCTCGGGGAGCCTCCCCGGAGGCAGTGGCGCAGGGCCTGGCGGTGGAAGGCGGCGTAGCCCGGGCTCACGTGGACCAGCTGCGGGCGCAGCTGCGAATGGAGCGCCGGCATCGCGTGGTAGGGCACTCCGGGATGGGCGTGGTGCTCGGCGTGGTACGGCATGTTCCACATCCACCAGCGGACGAGCGGGTTGCTGAGGACCGTGCGCGTGCGTTCCAGCTGGGTGCCCTCGTTGGGCAGGCCGGTGTGCTCGGGCATGAGGTAGAAGCCGAGCAGCAGGTGGGCCACCGGCCAGGCCAGCAGCAGCTCCGCGAAGCCCGGCAGCCGGCCGAGTCCGAGCCAGAGTACGACGGCCCAGGCCGCGGCGACCGCGCGGCTCTCCCAGGCCACGCGGGCGGCGTCGCGGTCGCGCACGAACGGGAAGTACCGGCTCCAGAAGGCGTAGGGCGTGAGCGCGCACAGCAGGGTGAACCCGGCCTTGCCGACCATGAGCGCCTGCCCGGAGGTCACGAAGGCGTAGACCGCGAGGTTGCTCGGCCAGTCGTCGAGCAGGTCCCGGGCGTTGGCGATTTCGGGATCGCGCTCGGGGTGCTGGGTCTCGCGGTGGTGCTCCCAGTGGAAGCAGCGGAAGAAGCTCGGAGCCTGGAGCATCAGGAAGGCGCTCGACCAGGCCACGATCTCGTTGAGGGGCCGGGTGGCGAAGGCGGTCCCGTGCCCGGCCTCGTGGAGCGAAGGGAAGAAGGCGAGGAGCGCCACGGCGCAGACGAGCATCGGGACGATCCACAGCGGATCGCCGCGGCCGGCCCACTCCACGGTCACCGCCCCCGCGGCGAGCAGGAGCGAGCTCTGGAGCCCGAAGTGGACGAGGCCCGGCGCGTCCCGTCTCACCATCAGGGCGGCGACGTCCGCTCGGCCGGTCGAAGGGGAGTCCGCAGCCATGGCGCCCAGGGTACGGCCTGGGGGCGCCGCGGTGGCGCCGCAAATGGCTGCATGGGCGCGGGCTCGACCGGTCCCGGCGGTCCGCCTCGTCCGATCGGATGATGCGGATCGGCCGATCGGACGAGGTGCTCTGGTCGGTCGGCCAATGATGGTCGGAGCCCGCCCGGACGATCCTCGGGTCCCACAACGCGCAGTGCCGCACCACCGAGGAGAACCTCCCATGTCCCGCATCCGTCCCCGTTCGAGCGCCCCGCAGCGCCCCGAGCAGCAACCCGGGCCCGCCCCGGCCACGACCCGCCAGCGCCCCCCCGGCCGAGGTCGCCGGACCGTCCGAGCGCTTCCACGCCCGGCCGCCGCGGCGTGTCTGGCGCTGGTGTGCGCCCTGAGCCTCGTCGCCCGCGCCGCTTCGGCCGACGTTCGCTGCGCCTCGGAGCAGCCCACCGCGGTCTGTGAGATCCCCGTGGCCGGCGGCCTCGTCTTCGAGACCCTGCGCGAGAACATCCTCGACATCGGCGATCCCGACGGGGTCGAGGTCGAGGGCGACATGGCCCTGTTGGCCGGGCCCTTCCGCATGGAGCTCGCCGAGTCCCGCGTCTACTTCGTGCGCGACGGCGGCGACCGGCTGTGGCTCGAGTACGCGCGGGTGCGCTCGCCCTGGTCCTCGCTGCCGATCCTCCAGGACATCGAGTACCCCGGAGAGCTGCCCTTCGTCTTCCTGGGCCTGGCCGACCGCGAGCAGCTCCGCGAGCTGTTCGAGGACCCCGACGACCCCTCGACCCGATTGCCGCTCGCCGAGAACCCCGATCCCGAGCGACCCGGTCGCCTGATCGAGCCCACCTATCTGTTCTTCAACATGCAGACCGCCGACGACATGGGCCTGCCCCTGCCGCTCCCGGCCGAGATCACCGGCGGCGGCTCGCCCCCGGAGATCCCGCTGGTGAAGCAGCAGGTCGTGACCGTGGTGGTCGATCCGACCGATCCCTACGTCTACTTCTCCAACGAAGGCGGCGGCGGCGTCCTCGAGAAGCTCGAGGAGAAGGCCCGCAAGAAGCTGGAGAAGCGCCTGGCGAAGCGGGCCGAGGAGGAGGAGAAGAAGAAGCAGAACGAGAAGAAGCGCAAGAAGAAGAAGAAGAACAAGAGCAGGAAGAAGGACGAGCAGAAGGACGAGAAGTCGAAGAAGAAGGCCGGGAAGAACAAGAAGAGCAAGAAGAACAAGAAGAGCAGGCTCCCCAAGGGCACCTTCGCCTTCTCGGCCCGTGGAGGCATCCCCCAGGATGCCGGCCTGGAAGACGGCATCAGCGTGGGCGACATCCACGTGGACGGCCATCTCTACATCGAGAACCCCACTCCGATCGGACCCTTCATCCAGCTGAACGGCCCCACGGTGACCCACATCGGCGAGGAGCTCTTCGCGATCTGGGGCGGCGGTCAGGCCGAGGTGACCCTTCCCTTCGTCGGCGAGATCGTCTCCTTCAGCTTCCCGCTGGGTCGCACCGAGGCGGCCTTCGAGGCCGGCGAGCGCGGCGCCCGCGCCGACTTCCGCGGCGTCCTGGCCCCCGACGCCGAGTTCCTGCCGGACCTGATCCCCATCGAGCAGGCCGGCTCGCTGGAGGTCGAGGGCGTTCTCAGCAGCCGCATCGCAGACAACCGGGTCCGCGCCGAAGGCGAGTTCGGACTCGACCTCTCCGCACTCGGCAAGCTGGCGGGCGTCGACCTCGGCGAGGTGTACTCGGTCGAAGGCCTGCTCGAGATGGGCGCCGACGGATTCCATCTCGAGGGCACCACCCGCACCCGAATCCCCGGCGTGGAGTTCCGCGGACGCATGTTCGTGGTGGCCCACTTCCCGGGGAACCCGAAGGATGCCTACGTGAAGATCGTGGGCGATCTCGGGGTCGGCGGGGTCCAGCTCGGCGCAGGGGCGTCCCTGGTGATCGACGCGACCGGCGCGTACGTCTCCGGACGCTTCGACCTCGGTCGCTCGAACATCGTGGTGGCCGGTGAGATCACCCGTCGCGGCCCGGTCCTCTCGGGCTCGACCCAGGTGGTGCTCGACCTGGCCAGGCTCCAGCATGACCTGGAGCGGGCGAAAAAGAACCTGGCCAGGGCCCAGGCCGACGTGCGCCGCATCGACGGCGAGATCGCCCGGGTTCGCGAGCAGGTGAAGGCCGAGCGTCGCGAGCGCAGCAGCGCCTTCCAGACTGCCCGCAACGCGGTCGACGCAGCCAAGGCCAAGGTCGCCGGCGTCCAGGAGGACATCGACTGGCACGACGCGAAGATCGCCGCCTACCGCCGGGAGATCGCCAGCTGGAAGCGCAAGAGCTGCGGCTGGAACCCGCTCTGCGCCAGCGAGAAGGCCGCGGCGATCGCGTGGCGAGAGGGCAAGGTGAAGTACCACCAGGGCGTGATCGGAACGCTCGTCGGGACCCGGGCCACCGCCCAGCTCGCGCTCGACGCGGCCAAGCTCACGCTCAGCGGGGTCCAGACCGGCCTCGACGCCCTCCCCACGGACGCCGACCCCCGCATCGTGGCGCTCTTCACGGCCCGCGAGACCGCGGTGGCCGCCCTCGAGCTGGCGAAGCAGACGATCGGGGCGCTGCCCGATCTGCCGCCGGCCGAGCTGGTGGTGAAGGTCGACCTCACACTCCAGCACAAGGGCCTCAGGGGTCGGGCCTCGGTCTCGGCGTCGGGGCTGGAGGTGGCGGACGCACGGCTTCGCCTGGGCGCCCATCCCGAGGCGTGCGCGACGATCGCGGCCCTGGGCGAGGTCTGCGCTCCCATCTGAGCGGACCGTGAGCAGATCGCGAGCAGATCGCGATCAGATCGAGAGCCGATACTGATCGGACGACCATCGGACGGGGGTCGGACGATCCTCCGACGAGCGCAGCGAAGGGACGGGACCTCGGGTCGCCGTCGGGCCCCGGCCCGGCGGCGACCGCCGTTTCTGGAGCTCGGGCCGGCTCCGGGGAGCCGAGGGGATCAGGTGCCTTCGGAAGGCGCCGCCTCGGTCAACACCCGGATGCGATCCTGGACCCTCACGACACCCGGGGTCTCGCGAGCGATCTCGAGCGCGCGCTCGTGGACCTCGGCGTCGGGCACCTCGCCGGACAGCGTGACCACCCCGGCCTGGACCTGGGCCGCGATGGCGACGCCCTCGAGCGCCTCGTCGTCGAGCAGTCGCCTCTGGACGCTCCGGAAGACCAGGGTGTCGGTCGCGTCGGCGTCCACCTCGGCCTTGGCCTCGCTCAGCCGGCGCCGCGCCTCGGCGAGCTCCTGCTCCGCCACGGCGAGCTCCTTGCGCGCCTCCTCCACCTCGGCGCGGCGTTCGTCGGCGACCGCCGTGGCTTGCTCCACATCGGCCAGCGCCGTCTCGAGGGTCTCGGTCGCCGCTCGCAGGCGGGCCTCGCCGTCGTCGCCGCCGCAGGCGGACAGCCCGAAGACCGCGAGGGCCAGGAAGGAGACGAGGATGGGCATCGTCGGGGGGACTCGAACCATGATTCTCACCTCTTGGGTTGGGCGGCAGACCTCGAGGACGTCGGTTTGCGGCCGGACCAGAGCATTGCGCCTCCGACCGTGACTGCCAACAAGCCGATGGGAGGGCGCTCGGGCCAGAATGCCCCAGACGGCCCGGGAGCTCCGCGTGGCCGCGGGTCCCGGGCCGGCCAGGTGGTCGCTACTCCTTGGCCGAGACCGGCTGGTTCGCGGCCTCCGCGGCCGCCTTGCCCGCGGCCGTCGCCGTGCCGGCGGCCTCGGAGGCGGTCGCACTCGCGTCGGCCGCGGCCTTGCCGGCCTTCTTCTCGGCGCGCTTGGCCTCCCGGGCGGCCTTCTTCTCCGCCTTGCGAGCCTGCTTCTCGGCCCGGCGCTTCTCCTTGGCCGCCTGCTTCTCGGCGTCCGACATCTTCGCCCGGGCCTGGTCGCTGGCCGCCTCGGAGGCGCTGTCGGCCTGGCCCTTCATGGTGTCGGCCTGGGCGCGCGCGGCCGCCTCGGTGTTCTGGGCGGCCTGGCCCAGGCCGACCGCTCCGGCTTCGGTCTCCGCGAGGGCAGGGCTCGCGAACGTGAATGCGAAGGCCGCGCCGAGGGCGACGGCACCGGTCCTGATCGAGAGGAGCTTCATCCGTTCGTTCCTTTCCGCCAGGGCCCGGCGAGCGGTCGATCGCCGCCGTGTTTCGGCCCTGTCCGTGGGGGTGGCTCGCCGAAATGCACGGCGATTGCACGCGCCTGTGACGCGCGAGGTCGAGATTCGATTCGATCTGCCTCGACGATTCTGTGTTCCGCATCACCCTGGAGCCGAATCGGGCCGTGTTTCGGGGGCTGCCGGACGGAGCGGACCGCGAGTCATGGGATCGCGACCCGCCCGCGGTCTGCAATTCGTTGCGGACTTCGCGATGTTCGAGACACCCATTGCCGCTCGAAGGGCACCCACGGTTGTCGACCTGTGGCATCTTCCCGATGCCCCCCGCGGAGGTCCAATGCGGCAGCTCCGCCAGCTCGTGCTGGCCATCGTCCTGACTCCCTTTCTCTTCTCGTCTGCGCTCGCTCTCGATCTGGTCCACGGCGATCTCGTCGCCCTGGGCACCGGCGACTTCGGCGAGGGGATCTACCGCGTCGACTCCGGAAGCGGGGCCCAGGAGCTGATCGCATCCGGCTCCTTCTCCGACGTGGCCCTGCGCGGCGCCCACCGCATCTACGCGACCCGCGCCGGCGAGGTGGTCGAGGTCGACCCCCGCACCGGGGACACCCGCGTGGTCGCTTCGGGCTTCAGCGGTCGGCTGTCGGTCGCCGTCAATCCGACCGGCACGGTCTTCGTCCTCGAGGACGAGTACGGGTCCGCGCCCCGGCTCCACCGGGTGGATCCCGCGGCCGGCACCCGCCAGCTGATCCTCACCAGCTCGCTTCCCTCCCTCGCGGATCCGGGGGAGCTCGGCATCGCCGACGTGCTGGACCTCGAGCTGCTCGACGAGAGCACGCCCATCGCGCTGGTGCAGGGGCGCGCCTTCGGAGGGTCCTCGAGCGGTGGGGTCGTCGCCTTCGATCGCTGGAGCGGCAGCGAAGAGATCCTGGTGAGCGCCCTCGACGTGAGCGCGGTGGCCGGACCGACGGGCCTGCTCGGAGGCAGCTGGAGCGAGCCGACCGGCCTCGGGGTCACGGCCGACGGCCGGGTGCTCGTCGCCTGTGACGGGGACTTCGACTGCGGGCTCTGGGCCTACGATCCGGAGACCGGCGAGCTCGACGCCCTCGGTGTGGAGGACGTCTTCGGCGTGGGCCCCTACGGATCGGTCGACTGGAACGACGTGGACATCACCGCGCTGCCCGACGGAGAGCTGTTCATCTCCACCTTCAATCGGAGGGTCGAGACCGAGGGCGACCCGGCCCTGTCGGGGATCCATCGGCTCGCCGAGGACGCCTGTCCCCACTGCGATCCCGACAGCGACGTCGCCGCCGTGCTCGTGGACGGCGAGGCCTTCTCCCGCGGCAGCTGGACCGAGGTGCAGGCCGTCGACGCCCAGGCCCCGATTCCCGAGCCCGGAGCCTTCCTGGCCTTCGCGATCGGCGGCGCCGTGGTGGCGGCGCGCATGCGGAGCCGGCCCCGAGCACTCTGAGCGCGCGGCGATGCCGCACCCCCGAGCGGGCGGAGCTCGTCGGGGAGCGGCTCGCGTCACCGTCTAGTGTCGGTACTGGCGCCGGGAGTGCCGGTCCGAGCGGTCCCCGCCGCGACCCTCCACCCGCACCGACGATCCGTGGCGGCTCCGCCGGTCGCGCTCGCGAACCTGGGAGGAGCGTTCGCGCGGGCCGAGATCGTGTGCGTGGCGTCCGTGACCGCGCTCGCGCCCGGCGTGAAGATGCCCATGCGGGTGGCGGGAACGATGGACGTGCTCGACGTGATGGCTGTGATGCACGTGCTGGACGGGATGGGTGTGCACGTGTCCCCGGTGCACGAGGGGATGTCCGCAGCCGTGCCGGTGGACGTGGACCACCCGGACGTGTCCGGGTGTTGCGTGGGCGAGGGTGTGGCCCGCGAACAAGAGGGTGTGCACGATGGCGCGGGCCAGGTGCGCGTCGCCTCGGCGGGAGCCGTCGGCGAAGGCCGGGGTGGCCGAGGAGGTCAGCAGGATGACGCCGGCCGCCAGGGCGAACGCCCGCAGCCAGAGGTCGGGGTGGGTCGAACGGTTCATGTCGTTCCTCCATCGCGTGCGCCCCGCAGAGCCCGTGGGCTCGGGGGCGCCGCTTCTGGAGCGTGCGACGAGCCGCGATCGGAGGGAATTCAGGGGCTGCAGGGCGCCCGGCGTCCCGGGGGCGCGATCCCCGGAGGCCACGCGTCCACGCGCGCACCGGCGCCCTCGGGGTGCGAATGCGCCCTGGAGCGTCTGGGCGCGCCGGCGGCCTAGGATGCGCCGCGCGGAGGCGCGCTGCGAGACGGGGCGGCGGCTTCGGCCGGGTACTGGGCGCGCATGCGCCGGCCCATGAGCGCAACGGCGCGCCGTCGACCGAGCACGTGGGTCAGGATCCACGACGCCCAGCGGTTCGCGCGCCCCGCCACGGCGCTCGGCCGGCGACCCAGGGTCCGCAGCGTCTCGGACACGACGTCCGCCGGCTCCATCACCGGCGGGCGCACGAGGCCATCGATCTTCGCCGCGCTGCGCTCCCATCCCGGGGTGCGGGTCGCGCCCGGGCACATCGCCAGGACCGAGACGCCCTCGTCGCGCAGCTCGTCGTGGAGGCCTTCGCCCAGCACCAGGTCGAAGGCCTTGCTGGCGGCGTAGGCCGTCACGAGCGCGGTCCCCTGGCGCCCGGCCATGCTCGACATGAGCACGATGCCGCCGCGCCCCCGGCGCACCATGGCCGCGCCGTACTCCCGGCAGAGCAGCGCCGGGGCCCGGCAGTTCAGGGCCACCGTGGCCTCCAGGTGTTCCAGCGGCTGATCCAGGAAGCGCCCGATCGACGAGACCGCCGCGTTGCACACGAGCAGCCCGACCTCGAGCCCGTCGCTCTGGGTCCGCAGCTGCGAGAGCATGTCGGGGCGGGACAGGTCGACCACGGCGGGGCGGACCTCGACTCCGGTCTCGCGGGCCACCCGTGCGCAGTGCTCGTGGAGGGGGTCGGGGCGCTCCGCCACCGCGAGCACGTCCAGGCCGAGCGCCGCCAGGGCGCGCACGAACTCGGCGCCCAGGCCCTCGGAGCCGCCGGCCACCAGCGCCCAGGGGCCGTACCGCGCGCGAAACGACTCCGCGTCGAGTGCGCTCATGCTGCGGCGGCTGCGGGAGGGCGAGGGCGGATCATTCCGGGTCTCCGTGGGCGCAACGAGGCCCGTGCCCCCAGTCTACTGCGTGTGCGCCGCGGGCGCGGCGGGCGCGCCGGCGCCGCGATACGCTCCGGCCGTGGGTTTGCTGATCGACCGGGACCGCTTCACCGACGAGGACTTCCACCGTTTCGACCAGCGGCTGAAGGACTGTCTGCAGGTCTTCGCCGAGCTGCTCGGGCGGGCGGATTTCGGCGCGGGCGAGCCGTCCCTGGGCGCCGAGCTGGAGCTCTCGCTGATCGGCTCCGAGGCCCAGCCCCTGGCCCTCAACCGCGAGATCATCGAGGACACCGGCGACGCCCGGCTGACCGTCGAGCTCGATCGCTTCAACCTCGAGTGCAACCTGTGCCACGGCCCGCTGGCCGGCCGGCCCTTCGCCGCCCTGCGCCGGGAGATCGAGAGCGCCCTGGTCGCCGTGCGCCGGGCGGCCGCGGCGCGCGACGCCCGGGCCGTGATGATCGGCATCCTCCCCACCCTGCGCCGGGACGACCTCGAATCGTCGGCCATGACCGAGACGCCGCGCTTCCGCGCGCTCTCCACCGCGCTCCAGAGCCGCCGGTCCGCTCCCTTCCGCCTCGACATCCACGGCCAGGACCCGCTGCAGATCGAGTGCGACGACGTCACCTTCGAGGGCGCGGCCACGTCGCTTCAGATCCACCTCCGGGTCGCGGCCTCGCAGTTCGCGCGGGTCTACAACGCGGTGCAGCTGGCGACGGCCCCGGTGCTCGCGGCCTCGGGCAACTCGCCCACCTTCCTCGGGCACCGCTTGTGGGAGGAGACCCGGGTCGCGCTGTTCAAGCAGGCGGTGGACGACCGCCCGGACGCGCCGGACCGGGAAGGGCGCGAGGCGCGGGTGTCGTTCGGGACGGGCTGGGTCCGGGAGGGGGCGCACGAGCTGTTCGCCGACGCGGTCGCGGACCACGATCCCCTGCTCCCCATCCTCTCCGAGGAGGATCCGCTCGATCGGCTGCGCAGCGGCGGCCTGCCGGCGCTGGAAGAGATGCGCCTGCACGCGGGCACGGTCTGGCGCTGGAATCGACCGGTCTACGACCCGGCCGGGGGTGGACACCTGCGCATCGAGATGCGCGCGCTGCCCGCCGGCCCCAGCGTCACGGACATGCTCGCGAATACGGCCTTCCTGCTGGGCGCGGCCCTGGGCCTCGCGCCCGACATGGACGCCATCACCGGGGTGCTCCCGTTCGAGCGGGTCCACCACGACTTCTACCGCGCCGCCCAGCACGGGCTCGAGGCCCGCCTGGCCTGGCCGATCGAGCCCGGCGGGCCCGTGGAGACGCTGCCCGCCGGCGAGGTGGTCGAGAAGCTGGCCGGCGTCGCGCGCGCCGGACTGTCGCGGTTCGGAGTGGACCCGGCCGAGTCCGAGCCGCTCATCGCGACGGTCGCCGAACGGGCGCGCTCGGGCCAGACCGGCGCGGCGTGGCAGCGGCGCACCCTGGCCCGCACCGAGTCCCGGGGCGGTCGCCGGGAAGGCCTGCGGCGGATGTTCGAGGCCTACATCGAGCGCTCGAGCCAGGACCGGCCCGTCCACACCTGGGGACTGGGTGAAGCATGAGTTGGAGGCTGGGTGAGGCATGAGCGGACGCGATCGGGAACTCACGCTCCGGGTCTGGGACCGGGACCGCGACTGGCCGGCGCCGCGCGTGCCCGATTCGGCCGACACCTGGCTGCAGGCCCTGGGCGGTCCGGCGTGGATCCGCATCGCCGGCCGGGATCCGGGCCGCTGCCGCGCGGTCTCGACCCTGCTCCACGGCAACGAGCCGTCGGGCCTGCGGGCCCTCCACCGCTGGCTGCGCGCGGGCGAGGTCCCCGCGACCGACGTGGTCGTGTTCGTGGGGGCGGTCGCGGCCGCGCTCGAGCCGCCGGGCTTCGCGTACCGCGTGCTGCCCGGTGAGCGCGATCTCAACCGCTGCTGGCTGCCGCCCCACGAAGGCAGTGAAGGGGCCCTGGCCCGGGAGGTGCTGGAGCTCTTCGGCAAGGCGGCGCCCGAGGCGCTCCTCGACGTCCACAACAACACCGGCCACAACCCGCCCTACGGCGTCGGGCCCCAGGCCGGCATCCCCGAGCTCCGCCTGGTCGCCCTGTTCGGGGACCGGTTCGTGCACAGCGACCTCGCCCTGGCGTCGCTGGTCGAGGGCACCCGGGCCCTCTGCCCAAGCGTCACCATCGAGTGTGGGCGCGCCGGCGACCCGGCCGCCGACGAGGTCGCGTACCAGGGCCTCCTGCGCTTCCTGGGCGACGAGTCGCTGGGGCTCGACAGCGACCAGTGGCCGGCGGTCCAGGTGCTCGGGGACCCGGTGCGCGTGGGGGTGCGCAGCGGAGTCGAGCTGGCGTTCGCGGAGAGCCCCCGACCCGAGGCCGATCTCACCGTCGTGGGAGACGTCGACCGGCACAACTTCGAGATGATCCCGGAAGGCGTCCACATCGGGTGGGTGCGCGCCCGCGACGGCTGGCCGGTCCAGGCCCTGGGCGCCGACGGCCGGGATCGCTCCCGTGAGATGTTCACGATCCGCGAAGGCATGCTCGAGACACGCGTGCCGATGATGCCCATCATGATGACGACGGACACGCGCAACGCGCTGCTCGACTGCCTCTTCTACGCGGTCACGCCGCGCCAGGCCTGAGCCGACCCCTCGACCTACGCGTCTCCGGACCCGCCGATCCGCCGCGCCACGACCGGCAGCGAGTCGGGTGTGAGCGAGATCGAGTCGATGCCGATGCCCGCCAGGAACTCGGCGAAGTCCGGGTGATCGCTCGGCGCCTGGCCGCAGATGCCCACCTTGCGCTGCTTGCGGTGGGCGGCCTCCACGACCATCTGGATCATCCGCTTCACGCCGGGGTCCCGCTCCTCGAACAGCGACGCCAGGATCTCGGAGTCGCGGTCGATGCCCAGGGTCAGCTGGGTGAGGTCGTTGGACCCGATGGAGAAACCGTCGAACAGGTCCGAGAACTCCTCGGCGAGGATCACGTTGTTGGGGATCTCGCACATCACGTAGACCTCGAGTCCGTTCTGTCCACGCGCCAGGCCGTTCTTCTCCATCTCGAGGAGCACCTTGCGCCCCTCCTCGAGGGTGCGACAGAAGGGGACCATCACCTTCAGGTTGGTGAGGCCCATCTCGTCGCGCACGCGCCGGATGGCCGCGCACTCGAGGGCGAAGCCCTCGCGGTAGCGCTCGTGGTAGTACCGCGACGCGCCGCGGAAGCCGATCATGGGGTTCGACTCGTCGAGCTCGAAGACGGCGCCGCCCAGCAGCCCGGCGTACTCGTTGGTCTTGAAGTCGGACAGCCGCAGGATGACCGGGCGCGGGTGGAAGGCCGCGGCGATGAGACCCACGCCGCTGGCCAGACGGTCGACGAAGAAGTCCGCCGGCCGTTCGTAGCCCCGGGTCCGCTGGCGGATCTCCGCCCGGACCTCGCGCTCCTCGACCCGATCCAGGTGCAGGAGCGCCATGGGATGCACGCCGATCCAGCCGTTGACGATGAACTCCATGCGCGCGAGTCCGACGCCCGCCGAGGGCAGCTGGGCCACCCGGAACGCCTGCTCCGGGTCGCCCACGTTCAGCATCAGCGGCACCGGCGTCTCCGGCAGCGAGGCCGGGTCGATCTCCTCGCGCTCGAAGCGCAGGATCCCCTCGAAGACCCGACCCTCGTCGCCGTGGCAGCAGGAGACGGTGACCTCCTGCCCGGTCCGAAGCTCCTCGGTCGCGTGCTCCGCGCCCACCACGCAGGGGATCCCCAGCTCCCGGGAGACGATCGCGGCGTGACACGTGCGACCGCCGTGGTCGGTGATCACCGCGGCAGAGCGCCGCAGCACGGGCTCCCAGTCGGGGTCGGTCATGGTGGCCACCAGCACCTCGCCCTCCTGGAACTCCGAGAGCCCGTCGAGGTCGTGGATCACCCGGACCCTGCCCGTGGCGACCTTGGTGCCGACGCTCTTGCCCGTCACCAGGACGTCCCCCTTCTCGAGCAGCCGGTAGCTCTCGAGCACCGCGCCTTCGGTCTGGGAGTGCACGGTCTCGGGGCGGGCCTGGACGATGTAGAGGTCGCCGGTGCGGCCGTCCTTGGCCCACTCGATGTCCATGGGGCGATGGGAGCCGGCGCGGCCCGAGTAGTGGTCCTCGATCTCCATGGACCAGCGCGCCAGCTGGAGCACCTCGTCGTCGGACAGCACCGGCCGCTCCCGGTCCGAGCGTCCCACCCGCACCTCGCGGACGGCGCGGGTGCCGCCCTCGTCGTAGACCAGCTTGACGCGCTTGGCGCCGATCTCGCGTCGCAGGACCGATCGGTGGCCGTCCCGCGCGGTGGCCTTGTGCACCCAGAACTCGTCGGGGTCCACCCGGCCCTGCACCACGGTCTCGCCCAGCCCCCAGGCGCCGGTGATGAGGATGGCGTCCCGGAACCCGGACTCGGTGTCGAGGGTGAAGATGACGCCGGCGGCGCCGAGGTCGCTGCGCACCATCTTCTGGATGCCGACCGAGAGGGCGACGTCGCGGTGGGCGAAGCCACGCTCCGCGCGGTAGACGATGGCCCGGTCGGTGAACAGCGACGCCATGCAGTCGCGGACCGCGTGGAGCAGCGCGTCGGTTCCGCGGATGTTCAGGTAGGTGTCCTGCTGGCCGGCGAACGATGCGGTGGGCAGGTCCTCGGCGGTGGCGCTCGAACGCACCGCCACGTCGGTCTGGGGGTCGTCGCACTCCTCGGACAGGTCGTGGTACGCCTCGATGATCGCCCGGGCCACGGCCCGGGGCAGGGGGGCGCTGCGGATCAGCTCGCGCACGCGATGGCCGGTCTCGGCCAGGGCGGAGACGTCCTCCACGTCCAGCCCGTCGAGCGCGCCGTACACCTCGTCCTCGATGCCCGCCTCGGTCATGTGTGCGCGATAGGCCCTGGCCGTGACGGCGAAGCCGTCGGGCACCCGCACCCCGCGCGCGCTGAGCGCGCCGATCATCTCACCGAGGGAGGCGTTCTTGCCGCCCACCTGATCGATGGAATCGAGGGTGAGGTCGCGGAAGCGAATCACGTAGGCGTCTGCGTTCTCGGCCATCCTGGGGGTCTCCTGGCGCTCGAACTGGGTCCAAAAGCCGCATGATTCGAGCCATTGTGTCTTTTTGCAGCACGGGCGGTCGTCCACGTCGCCTGAGAGGTCGCCCGAGACGTCGCGCCCGCTGGCATTGCAAGATACTCACCTACGCGTAGACGGAGGGCACGGTCCGGGGCGTGTCACGCAATCGCCATGGCCGATCGCCGGGGGGATCCGGTCCCGCATCGGGACGGCCCTCCGATCATCCCCAAAGGTTCCCGGTCGTTCGGGCGAAGAGTCTCCCACGCCTGCGCGATGCGGTTCGCGCTGGCCATCCGCAGGAGACGATCCCATGGCGACCCACCGAACCGGCGATGCCCACCGCCTCGAGCGCGCCTCGAGCAAGATCACGGTCCAGCATCGCGAGCTCTCGGACCTCGAAGACGGGGTGCGCATGGCCATCACCGACCGCGATGAGATCCGCACGGAGTCCGCCTTCGTGAAGCTCGAGGGGGCCCTCGAGGCCCACTTCGAGCTCGAGGAGCGCGCGTACTACCCCAGCGCCGACGATCTCGACGCGGCCACGGCGGCCCGCTTCCGGGAGCTGCGAGCCGATCACCAGCAGCTCCGCGAAGACCTCTCCGATCTCCGCGACGGGCTCAAGCAGGACGGGCTCGACGGACTCCTGCGCGGCTTCACCGCCTTCGCCCACGACCTCGCCCACCACGAGGAGCGCGAGGAGGTGCTGATGGAAGAGCTGCTCCGGGGCGCGTGACCGCCCCCGGCTCCCGGCCTCCCCGGCGGCCCGCCGAAGGCCGGCGCCCTCCACAGACGCGCTAGGGTGGACCCGGCGCCGTGGGAGGGGCGCTCGGGACATGGACGCGCGCTGGGCCCTCGCGATCGTACCCGTCTCCGCGCTGCTTCTCGCGAGCGCGGCGCGGGCCGAGTGGTGGGAGTCGCCGAGACTGCTCGGCGACGCCGGCGGGATGCGGTCGACCCTCGACGACCACGGCATCGCCACCAACGGCTACGTGAACTACTACGCCGGCGTCCTGGCCCGCGGCGCCAGCGGAGACGGGCACAGCGGGACGCTGGACCTGTTCGGGTTCGCCGACCTCGAGCGCGCCGCGGGCTGGGTGGGCGGGTCGATGCTCGTCCACGCGAAGAGCGCCTTCGACGAGAACGTGAACGGCCAGGCCGGCTCCCTCAACGATCCCTTCGACGACGCCGACTTCGACGAGCCGATCTACATCGCACAGCTCTGGCTCGAGCAGGCGCTGTTCGACGGGCGCTTCCGCCTGCGGCTCGGCTACCTCGACGCCCAGACCACCTACGACCGCAACGCCTTCGCGAACGCCGAGGACAAGCAGTTCTTCTCGTCCTTCTTCGACAACGATCCGCTCGTCCCGCTCAGGATCGGGTTCGGCGCGACGCTCATCCTGCGTCCCTGGGATCCGCTCGAGATCGTCGTCGGCACCGCGGATGCGGACAACCGGCCGCCCAAGGCGGGGTACGACACGGCCTTCGACGGCGTGGCGTCGATGATGTTCTACGCCGAGGCCACTCTGCGCTTCGAGCTGCCGATCGCCGGCGCGAGGCTGCCGGGAACGATCCACGTGGGTGTGGTGCGGGACGCGACCCGGCGCACCCGCTTCCGCGCGCCCGCGCCCGGCCAGGGCGCGCCCGACCCGGACCGCGGACACTGGCTCACCTACGTGAGCGTCGACCAGGTCCTGTACAGGGAGCGCGCCGACGGGGAAGAGGGCCTGGGCTGGTTCGCCCGCTACGGCCACGCGGACGAAGACCGCAACCGGGTCGCGGGCTTCTGGTCCACCGGGCTCGAGTATCGCGGTCCCATCCCGGGCCGCGGCCGCGATCGGCTCGGGCTGGGCGTCTACCAGACCCTGCCTTCGGACCGCTATCGCGACGAGATCGATTCGGGCTTCGGCGAGGAGACGGGCGTCGAGCTCTACTACCGCATCCAGGTCCTTCCCTGGCTCACCTTCACGCCCGACGTACAGTGGGTGGACGATCCCGGCGGCTCCGGAGACGGCCGCAACCTCTGGGTCCTGGGTTGCCGGTTCCGGGTGACGCTGTGATGCGTGGGGGGGAGACGATGGGCAAGGCGGTTGCCGCCCTGGGCTTCGGGCTCGCCCTGGCCGTCGCGAGCGTGCAGGGTCCCGGATGCGCCACGGTGGCTCCGGCCGGTCCCGAAGCCGCCCCCGCCGACCGGGCCGGCCATCTGGGCGAGAGCGCGACGCTGCGCCGGCGCATGCGCGAGCTCGCGGTCCTGTCGCGCACGCGCATGCCCAAGGAGCTCGACCTGGGCATCGAGCGCGACGAGCGGCGCGAGGCCCTCCAGGCGTCGGCCGACGAGCTCGCGGTGGCCGCCGGCCTGCTGGCCCGGACCCCGCCGCCCGCAGGGCTCTCGGAGCTTCGGGCCGAGCGCTTCCGGAGCCTCGCGGAGGCGCTGCGGGATCGGGCCCTCGAGATCACCCTCCGGGCGCGGAGTGCGGACTCGAGCGCGCTCTTCGACTCCCTCGCGGCCCTCGACGCGACCTGCAACCAGTGCCACCGGGAGTTCGGCGTGACCCCGTTCGCTCCCGAGGCCGACCCCTCCGACCCCTAGGCAGGCGGTCCAGGGGGCCCGGGCCTACCACTGGAGCTCGGCGGGCAGGAACTCCGCCACCAGCTCCTCGTAGTCGGCGCGCACGGACTCGAGGTCGAGCGGCTCGTCCACCTTCGAGTACAGATCGTAGGCGTTGAAGTCGCGCACCCCGTCGAGCCTCGCCTCGTCGCCCTCCGCCAGCAGGTGGGCGTAGGCGCCCTCGCGGTGGGCCGCGTAGAACGAGTGGTAGCGGATGATGTCGAGGGCCTCGCCCGGCAGGTGGTCGCGCACCACGTGGTAGAGGTACTCGTCGTGGCCCCAGGACAGATGGAGCCGGTCCAGGCCGCAGTGGGGCTCGTAGATGCCCAGCGGCGTCGAGAGCCGGGGATCCCGGGAGTCGGGATTCGCGGCGAACAGCTCCGGGTACACGATCCGGTCCGAGAAGGCGCAGCCCACCGGGAAGGTGTCGCCCACCACGGCCCACTGCGGCTCGCCGAACAGACACAACACCTTGCCCAGGTCGTGGATGAAGCCCGTGAGGATCATCCACCGGGGCCGACCGTCCGCCCGCAGGGCCTCGGCGGTCTGGAGGGCGTGCTGCAGCTGGGACAGCTCGAGGTCCGGATCGCTCTCGTCGGCGATCTCCTCGAGCCGTTCCACGGCGTCCCAGACGCCCATGCGGCCGCGCCGCAGCGGCAGGTAATCCGCCTTTCGCCCGAGCACGAAGTCGAGGGTCTGCTCCCGGTGGTTCTGCGCGTAGAAGTCCCGAACGCCGGGGCGCGTCCCTTCGCCGAAGTCGCGGTAGCCGTCGCGGTCGAGAGCCGTGTCCACCGCGCCATCCTATCAGGATCGGCGTCGGCGTCGGCAGCGGGAGGGTCGGGGGCCCGCTCGGAGCGGTCCGGGGGACCGGGAGGGTCGGGCTCCCCGCTCAGAGGTCCTCGATGCGGTAGCCGACGAGGCGGGTGTGGGTGGACTCGTACTGGGTCTCGCCCTCGTCGGCCTCGTTGCGGATGTGGATGCGCACACTGCCGTCGTCGAAGAACTCGGCCGTGGAGGTGGAGGCCACCTTCGGTCCGATGCCCTGGGGAATCATGGAGAAGCCCGCGTCCACACCGGGCACCTTGGAGGCGACGATCTGGAGGTGCGCCGTCCCCTCGAGCATGTGGTCGTCCACCGTGCCCTCGCCGGTGCCGATCACCTCGGCGGCCACCCGGTCCGCGCCCGGGAAGAGCGTCTTGAGCTCGAAGTGGGTGGTGTAGGTGTCGCCGGTGATCGTCACGTTCACGCGTCCCTGGATGGGACGCTGGTCCCCACTCTCGTCGCTGATCGTGACTCCGGTGACGTGATATGCCCCACCGATCTCGAGGGCCGCGGCCCCTCTCCGGGTCGAGGAGGGCTCTCCGCACGACACGAGGGCACCGAGTGCGATGACGAGGAGTTGCGAGCGCTTCATGCCCGACTGGAAAGCAAGTTGGGTGCCGACATCCACCGGGCCTGCGCCCGCGGGGGTCACGCCTCGCGCTCCGGCATCAGGATCCAGAGGATCAGATACACGAGGATGCCGGGGAAGGCGGCCGAGGCGACGGAGACGACCACGAAGAGCACCCGCACGAGGGTCGGGTTCCAGCCCAGCCAGTCCGCGATGCCGCCGCACACGCCGGCGATCATCCGGTGCTCCGTCGAGCGTTGAAGACCGTTTCGTCCCTGGGCCATGTCGACCTCCAGCCTGCGGACCCCGCTTCGAGGGTATCGAATGCGCGGCCCTTCGCGCCGAAAACCTCGGCCCGGGGCGGGGCCGCGCCGCTTGCCGCACACTGGGGCGATGGGGCGCAGCGGGACGTCGACACCTCGGAGTGAAGGGTGAGCCAGGCCCCCCGCGTCGCTGCGGCCGACGCGCGCCTGCCGGACTGGCTGGAAGGCCGCTCGAGCCGTCCGGACGCGGCGCGCTTCGATTCCGCGGTGGTCCGGGGCGGCGGGGTGGGCGCCCTGGTCTGCGCTGCCCGCCTGGCGCGCAGTGACGCCTTCCGGGGGCGGGTCAGTGTCGTCGGTCCCCCCACCGAGGAGAGCCGTCGACTGATCGGCGGACTCACGCTCCGGGCGCGCTCGCTCGACTACTACGCCGCTGCGCTGGGGCGCACGCGCCGCGAGCTGCTCTCGGAGATGTACGGCGGGCGCGCTCGCCAGGCCGAGACCCGTCTGCAGGTCACCGCGGTCTGCGATCGCGACGGCTCCGCCCGCTTCAGGCTGGGGCGCAAGGGCGTGTGGCTCCGCAGCGCGGACCACGCGGGCCGGGTGCTCGCCTACGGCGTACGGAACTCCGGGCTCGTGGCCGCGCTCCGGCGCTCCATGGCCGACCTCGACATCGTGTGGACCCACGAGCAGCCGGTGAGCCTCGACGAGTGCCGCGGCGCGGCCCGGGGCGATCGCCCGGTGATCGTCGAGGCCGGCGGCCGCCCGCCGCTGTCCGACCTGCCCGCCGAGCCGCCTCCGCGCTCGTTCGTGCTCGCCGCCCAGGTCCTCTTCTCCGATCCGCGACGCGAGGCCGAGGGCGTGCTCGAGGACGGCGCCGGGTTCCTGGGCGTGCTTCCGGGGGGCCGCTCGCCGGGTCTGGACGTCGCCGTCTTCAACCCCGTCGCCGACCCGCTCTCGCCCGGCGCGCGGTGGTACGGGATCGTCTACCGGATCGTCCGCGCAGCCCCGGCACCTCGGGGCAGCGACCTCGCAATGCGCGTGCTCCTGGGACGCTACGAGGCGGAGCTCGCCGAGCTCCGCGACCACGTGGTGGGCGTGGGGCACGCCATGGGGCTCGACCCGGTGGACGAGTCCGAGACCCTCGGGCAGGCCGTGGTGGCCTGTCAGTCCTGGCGCGACGTCCCGGCGCGCCGCGACGAGGTGGTCGAGCTCCGGCGCATCTACGACGCGGGCGTCCCCATCATCACCGGCGACGGCATGGCCCGCGCCGGGCTCGCCGGCTACGTGGCGGCCGAGTGCCTCATCGCCGGCGCCGATGCCCACCGGCACACGAACCGGTCGCTCGCCCAGTGGCGCCGCGCGAACCGGCTGTTCGCTCTGGGGATGACCCGGCTGGCGCCGCTGGTCACCGGGCTGAGCCGGCGCTTCCCCGCGGCGGTGATCGGCGGGGGCGCGCGCATTCCGGAGATGTGGGTCGGGCTCGAGTAGCCCCGTCAGGCCGCGGCTCCGCCCGGCGTGAAGCGGCACGGCATGCGCTTGATGCCGTGGACGAAGTTCGACGCCAGCCGGTCGGGCTCGCCGGTGATCTCGAGATCCGGCAGGCGCTCGAAGATCTGCCGGAACATCACCTTGATCTCGCGGCGCGCCAGGTTGGCACCCATGCAGAAGTGCGGCCCGGGGCCGCCGAAGCCCACGTGCTCGTTGGGGGTGCGCGTGACGTCGAACCGGAACGGCTCCTCGAAGACCTCCTCGTCGCGGTTGGCCGAGGCGTACCACAGCGCCAGCTTGTCGCCCTCGGCCAGGGGCTGGCCGTCGAGCACGGTGTCCCGGGTGACCGTCCGGCGCATGTAGATGACCGGGCTGGCCCAGCGGACGATCTCCTCGATGGCCGTGGGCGCGATGCCCTCGAAGTCGGCCGCCCACTTGCGCCGCTCGTCGGGGTAGTCGCACAGCGCCTTCATGCCGTGGCTGATGGCGTTGCGCGTGGTCTCGTTGCCGGCGACCACCAGCAGCACGAAGAACGAGGCCAGCTCGCCGTCGGTCAGCACGTCCTCGTCGCCCACCGCGCGGATGAGCTGGGTGGTGAGGTCGTCCGTGGGGTCCTTGCGCCGGGCGTCGGCCATCTCCCGCATGAGCGCGGCCAGCTCGGTGCCCGACTGCATGGCGGCGGTGATCGGGTTCTCCCCGGGCGGGTTGTAGTCCGGGTCGCCCAGGCCGAGGATGCGGTTGCTGTGGTCGAAGACGAACTGGCTCTGGCTCTCGGGGATGCCCATGAGATCACAGATGATCTCGAGCGGGAGCGGCGCCGCGATCTCGGAGACGAAGTCGCACTCGCCCTTGTCGATCACCCGGTCGATCACGCCCCGGGCGCGCTCGGCGACCTTGTGCTCCAGGGCGCCGAGGGCGTTGGGGGTGAAGCCCCGGGAGATGATCCGGCGCTGCTTGCCGTGCCGGGGGTCGTCCATGTTGATCATGCCGCCGAAGAACTCGTTCATCTGGGGCGGCAGGTCGACCACCGACGTCGCCCCCTTGCCCGAGCAGTAGATCTCCGGGTTGCGGCTGGCCTCGAGGATGTGGCGGTGCTTGGTGAGGGCCCAGTAGCCGGGTCCCCTGGGCAGCGGGATCTCCGGCGGGATCTCGGGCTCGGCGAAGAACCGGATGGGGTCCTGCTCGCGCAGGGTGGCGAAGGCCCCCTCCCGCTCCTCGATGGGAGCCAGCCAGAAATCGGGTGAAGAGAGCTGGATCTCGTCCAGGGAGAGGCTTCGGCGGGGCTGCATCGCGGGGTCCTCGTCGGGTCGGGTCGGGTCGGTGGAGCGGGGGAGCATAGTCCAGCGGAATTCGAGCGTCTCTTCCGCGCACCGGGCCGGGGTGGACGAGCAGAAGGGACCCGGTGCCTCGCGCCCGACGCCCCTGGAGCCCCTTGGATCCGAGGGGGGCGACCTTCCGGTCGCTGGCGCAGTGCCGTTCGTTCCGGGCCTCAGACCGGTTCTCGAGAGGCCCGTGCGCGCTCCCTTCCATGGGGAGCTGCTCGGGAATCCATGGGGCGCTGCGCGGGAATCGGGGAGGGATTGCGCGGTCTGGACGGAAGTCCGCGCCTCAGGATCCGGCTCTGGGCGTCGCGCGTCCGGGGGCGGGCTCGATCGGATCCGGGAGGACCCACTCGGCGTCGGCTGCGAGGTCGATTCCCGGAGTGGCCGCGACGAGGGCAGTGCAACCGAGCAGCTCGATCACCGCGCGCATCGCGGTCCTGGCCGCGGGGTCGAGCAGCAGCGTCGGGTGGTCGATGGCCAGCAACCGCGGTGAGACCACCGCGGCGCGGGCCAGCGCGATCCGGGCGCGCAGGCCGTCGGGGAGGTTGTGCCCCTGCTCTTCGACCCGGGTCTCCAGTCCGTCCCGGAGCAAGGGCTCTTCGTCGTCGAGTCCGCAGGTCGCAGCCACCTTGGCGATCCAGGCGGGGTCGACCTCCTCGGACCCGTAGCCGAGATTGTCGACGATGCGTCCCCGCAGCAGGGGAACGTCCGGCGTCACGAGCTGGACGGTCCGACTGAGCGAGGCGAGGGACACGCGCCGGACCGGGACGCCGTCGAGCTCGATGCGGCCGCGGTCCGGGTCGATCCAGCGGGCCACCAGGGCCAGCAGCGTGGACTTGCCCGTGCCCGGTCCGCCGGTCAACTGGACCGTCCGTCCGGGTCGCGCGTGGAAGGGGCCCGCCGTGAGCCGCCCGCGAACCGACACGCGACCGATGTCCACCTCGACCGGTCCGCCGGACGGCAGATCGACCGCCTTCCGCGACTCCTTGATCCGAGGGGAATCCAGGACCTCGGCGATGCGCCGACGGCCCTCCTCGAACGAGAGCCGGTGGTCCACGGCGCGACTGAGATCCGAGAGCGAGGTCCCCATGAGTCCCAGCAGCAGCACGCACACCGTCAGGTCGGCGGGAGAGAGGGAAGTCCGGGAGGCCAGGAGGACGAGGACGCCGACGGCGACGGGGAGTGTCGCGCCGGGAATGCTGCGGAGCACCCGGGACAGGCGCGTGCGTCGCACCAGGGCGTCGCGGAGCCAGACACTGTGGGTCCGGACCCTTCGCGCCTCCTCCCGGGTCGCATCGAACTGACGCACGGTGCCCGCCGCGAGCACCTTCTCGCCGAGGTTGTTCGCGAGCCTCCCGCGACGGCGCCGCGCCTCGCGCACGTAGGTGCGTAGAGTCGGCACCAGGGCGGTCGCGGCCGCGGTCGTGAGTCCGATCATGGTGGCTGCCGCGAGGGCCGCGGCGGGGTGGATCGCGAGCAGGGCGACGGTGAGTCCGCCGATCGTGATCGAGGCGACGACCGATCGCGCGATGCCCGCGCTGACCCAGTTGCGCAGGGAGTTCAGGTCGCTGATGAGGCGGGTCATGGTGACGCCCCAGCGTCCGCGCCGCCCGGAGCGGGTCTGGCCTCGCGTCACGGCCTCGAAGATCCGGAGCCGAACGCGCATGACGTAGTCCTGTCCCAATCGCTCGGCGTCGGCGGCCTCGATGGCGCGGAGTCCGAGGAGCATCGAGCCCGCCCCAGCGATGCCAACCACCTCGAGCCACGGAACGGTGTGCGCCGTCTCCGGCGAGAGCCCGACGCCTCCCAGGGAGCTTCGCAGCAGATGCGCGAGCCCGAACGCCACGGCGCCCTGGGCGACCCCGTTCATCACCAGGCGTCGCAGCCAGGTCCGGCGACGGCCGGAGTAGATGGGAGGCAGGCTCACGGCGCAGGTCCTCCGCCGCCCGGGAGCTCAGAAGTAGAGCGCCACACGGCCCTGGACGATGTGGGGATCGTCGCTCTCGTCATCCTGGTTCTTTCCATCCACGCAGACGTAGTTGACCATGAAGCGCAGGTTCTCGAGCAGGTACCAGTTGATTCCTGCCGTGACGTCGCGCGCTCGTCCGCCCGAAACCGTCTCCTCGTTCAGATCGAGGGTGCTGAAGCGAAGCGCGAGCTCGATGGCGCCCCAGGATCGCTTCGGCCGTACGCCACGGAAGGTCCCCATGGTCCGGCTGTAGCGCCGCGCT
This sequence comes from Myxococcota bacterium, assembly GCA_050618075.1. Lineage (GTDB taxonomy): Bacteria > Myxococcota_A > UBA9160 > UBA9160 > UBA4427 > JBNLVL01. Next base: position 161,136 of record JBNLVL010000034.1, on the reverse strand, counting down.
TCGCCCGTGACGATCCAGCTCGCCTGGACATATCCCCCGCGGAAGGTCGGGTTCGGACGATCCGGTCGTCTGAGCCTCGCCTGGATGTACTCGGCCTGCACGGAGACCGGGCCCCACAGGAGCGCTGCCTCGACGCCCGCGGTCAGCACGTCGTCCACTCCGTCCAGGCGCCCGGTGTTGAGGAGCGAGGAGCCCAGGCCGGTCTCGGGCCTTGCCCGGTAGCGGAATCGGCTTCCGCCATCCACGTCCAGGTGTTCGACCGACGCGCCCAGATGCACGACGCGTCGCTCCTCCGCCAGGGGTGCAAGGGTCAACCTCGAGGAGAGCCCCCAGTGGTTGCTCTTGTGACGGTCGAGTTCGTGGTCGTCCAGGGGCTCGAGGTAGGCGGCGCCGCCCAGGGTCCAGCTGCTGCGGCCCCAGTCGTGGTCCCACCCGCCGCGAGTCAGCACGCTCCCGCCGGTCTGGAAGGACGGCGCGAGGGCGCTCGGGAGCGCGCGCTCCATGAAGGTCGAGTGGTTGGAGCTGGAGAAGTCCTCGAGACCGAAGGGCGCCACGAAGTTGCCGCCTCGGATGCGCACGTCGGAGCCGGGGCGATACTGGAGCCATAGATTGCGCCAGCCGCTGCGATCGGCCGTCAGCTCCCGCTCGATCTTGAAGCTCCAGTCCTCGAGGAAGCGCCCCGCCAGGTACAGCCGACCTCGGCGCAGGTCGATCTCGTCGTCGTTGCTCGAGGCGTCGTCGTCGAAGTGGACGGCGTCCAGGTGGAGTCGCCCGCCCACGCGCAGCTCGAGCTGCGGGTCGTCGACCCTGAACCGCAGGCCTCTCCGGGTGGAGACGTCGAACCGCGTGTCTTCGCCCCGATAGAGGTTGAACTGCCTGGCGGCGGCTGGACCGGCCACGGCGAGCCCGACCAGGACCCACAGCAGGATCGACCGTCGGCGGATCACGACTTCGGCCCCGGCCGGGCGTCGAGTGCCACCGTCCGGTGGGCGGGCACCATGTACGGCTCGAGGAACGACACCGCCTGACCCACGAGGCCCGCCTCCAGGTTCGCCCCGAAGTCGTGCCCCACTCCAGCGAGGAGCCGAAGTTCGAGGTCCGGGCCCGGGGAGGCGAGACCGTTCATCGCCTTCACCCAACGCCGGGCGCGCTCGACGCGGTTGCGTCCCTGTGTGGCGTCGAGCGACGCCGATTGGCGCAGGCTGGGGTCGCGGGCCGTGTCCTCCGAGCCCACGACGACCCGCGTCGGAACACGGCGAAACCGCGTGGGCACGAAGCGAACGCCCGGGAGACTCCGGCCCGTCCTCAAGCCGTAGGGATAGCGGCGTGCGGGGTCCGGGAACGTGTACCAACCCGCTGCCGCGACGACCGCGGCCGCCACGCGATCGGGCTGGGCCATGAGGTAGCGGTGGGCGAACTGACCTCCGCCCGAGAAACCGAACAACGCGAGGCGATCGTCCGTCTCCGGGTACTCGGAGGCGACGTCCAGCAGCAGCTGGTCGAGGGCGCGGTCGGCCCGCGCGCCCCGTCCGCAGCGTCCCAGGCGCTGGTAGTCGCCGTAGGTCGTCGGATCGAATCGAGGTGCGATCAGCAGCCAGCCCCGCTCCTCGGCGAAAGGAGCGAAGGCTTCGACGTGCTCGCGCGCGTTGCGCGAGATGCCGTGGACCAGGACGAGGCGAGGCGCACCCCGCCGGATTCGCGAGGGGACGTAGAGGTCGCAGACGGGCGCCGGCGAGCCCGGGACGCGGCGTTCGCGAATCTCTCCGCCAGGCAGGCTCGGGTGCTCGGGGTCGAGGCGAAGCGCCGGTCGCGCAGTCGACTCGATGGGAGAGGTCTGTCCTCGCACGAGGTTCTCAAGAGCCTCGCGTCGCGGCCAGCGAGATCAGCTTGGCCGCCGTGGCGGGGTCGGCCAGATCGCTGCGACCGAAGTGGGGCAGGGCGGTCGCCTCGCTGGCCTCGCGAACCTGGAGCGGCGAGGTCTCGATGGATCCGCACAGGCCGAGGCCCGGGAGCCTCCGGTCGCGCAGCCACGCGACGCCGGCGACCGCACTCATGGCGTCCGGCGCGGCGAACAGGCAGCCGTCCACGAATCGGCGAAACAGCGGTCCCGACGCCAGGGCAGCGGTCTCCCTCTGGAGGAGGCCGTCGGCGACCTCGAGCAGGATGACGTCCACTCGGGCGTGTTGGAGGTGGCCGATCAGCTCGAGGAGGATCGACTCGACGACATCGTCGGACAGCAGGTACGTCGAGACGTGTCCTACGTCGGTGAAGTCGAGCACCGGGTCGGCTCCCGCGTCCACCATCAGCATCGGGTCACCCGCTGCGCCCGTGCCCGTGACCTTGGCGTAGCCGACCCGGTAGCCGGCGCTGGTCGCGCCGTGGGCCAGATCGGCGACGCTGGTGGTCTTGCCGCTGTCCATCGAGGTTCCGAGCGCGGCGATGATCGGCACGCGGCCCGGCTCCGGATGGGGAGCGGGCGGCAGCGCCCAGTTGGCCACGTTGAGGGGCGGCTCGCCCGGCTCGCTGCACACGAGTCCGATGGGACGGATCCGGGTCGGGCCGCTCCGGATGCGCCGATGTCGGGTCTCGACCCGACCGGCGACGCCACCCGAGGCGACCAGGTGGCAGGGGCCCAGATCCGGGGGCACCCGCGCCTCGAACTGCTGCGGGGCGTAGCGATCGGCGTAGGCGACGATGATCTCGTCTCCTGCGAACAGCTGGCGCCGGCGGCCGTTGGGCAGGTGCAGGCGCTTGTGGTGACCGAGCGCCTCCACGCGAGCCAGGACCAGATCACCCGCGGCGGGCGTCGCGATGTCCCGGCAGGTCGCTGTGAGGGCCGCTCGCGGAACCCGACGGGTCGTGTAGGCCCTGAATGCGTCGGGATTCCGGAGGATCCGGGCCGGCAGGTCCGTGGCCGGGCGCTCGAGGGGGGTCGCCGTGGCGTGCCGCTTCATCGCTCTGCTCCTTCAGGGTTCCAGCACGAGAGTCGAAAAATTTCTCACGAAATCTGGCGCCGAGGATGGCCCCTCGTCGAATCCCGACCCACTCGGTCCACCGATCCAGTCCAGAATGATCGACGTGATCAGCTTCGGTGCTCGTGAGTCGAGGTCCGGTGACCCGGATCACATGAGTGGGAAAATATCTCACAAATGCGACTGGTCAAAATATCCCGAGGGGAGGCGTCCCGTTCGCGACGCCGCTCGGAGGCATCGCGGTATGGTTCGTCCCCAGACCATGTCCAGCTCAGAAGCCACGACCCGCGGAGTCCGAGTTCGAGTGGAGCCCCGCTACTCGGCGTCCCACTCGAAGCCGGGGCAGTGGTTCTTCCTGTACACGGTGGAGATCGCGAACCTCGGCGCCGAGCCGGTCCAGCTGGTGTCGCGCCACTGGCTCATCCGCGACGGGGCAGGGCGTCTGGAGGAGGTGCGCGGGCCCGGGGTGGTGGGCGAGCAGCCCCGCCTCGAGCCCGGAGAGTCCTTCGAGTACACGTCGGGCTGTCCGCTGCCCACGCCCTTCGGATCGATGGAGGGCAGCTACCAGATGGTCACGGCCGACGGGGAGCGCTTCGACGCGCGCATCGCCGAGTTCGTCCTGCGCGAACCGGGTGCGATCCACTGAGCGCGCGGAGCTCGCAGGAGACTCCCCGGGAGCGCCGCGCGCCGTCTGGAGAACCACGACCTTGGCGACCATCGGCTTTGCCCATCGCGGCGCCCGGGCCCACGCTCCGGAGAACACGATCCCGGCGTTCGCCCTGGCCCTCGAGATGGGGGCGCGGGGGCTCGAGTCCGACGTCTGGCTGACCGGCGACGGAGTGGCCGTCCTCGACCACGACGGCGTCGTGGACGGGAGGCCGGTCGCGGAGCTCGAGCGCAGGGACCTGCCGGGTCACATCCCGGAGCTCGCCGAGCTGTACCGGGAGTGCGGGTCCGGCTTCGAGCTCTCCCTCGACCTGAAGGACGACGCCGCGGCGCCCGAGGTGCTCCGCGTCGCCGGCGCTGCGGACTCCCTGGACCGCCTGTGGCTGTGCCACTGGAACTGGCGGCGGCTCCTGCCGTGTCGGGAGCAGTCGCGCCGGGTGCGGCTCGTCGACTCGACCAGCACCACCCACATGAGCACGCCGGGGCCCCAGCGCGCGCGTCGCATGGCCGCCCTCGGCATCGACGCCCTCAACCTCCACCACTCCCATTGGAGCCCCGAGCTGCTCGGGGCCATGCAGCGCGCCGATCGCCGGGCCTTCGCCTGGGACCTGCAGACCGGCGCCGAGCTTCGGTCGGCGTTGGCCACGGGATTCGACGGCATCTACAGCGACCACGTCGACCGCATGCAGGAGGCGCTCTCCCAGGCGATCCGCGACTGAGACCGCCCCGCCCGGAGATCCCAGGGATTCCAGGGTCCCGTTGCGCCTTCTCCTCGGAGAAGCCTTCGCCAAAGATTCGTTCCTGGGTGATAATCCGCACATGTCGTCAACCACTGATGTCGCGGCCCCCACGTCCCGCTGGCTGTTCGGCCCCGCCCGGGATCTGATCTTCGGCTGCGGGCTGTGGTACGTCGGGGCGCTCGCGCTGCTGTGCCTCGACGGGCCCTCGATCCGCATGGCCACCGCGTCGGCCGTCCTGCCCCTGCTGGTCCTGCTGTTCGGAACCCCACACTACGGTGCGACGCTGCTCCGGGTCTACGAGAGGCGCCAGGACCGCCGCGGCTACGCGATCTTCTCGGTCTGGTCGACCGCGTTGCTCGCCGTGCTGTTCGTGATGGCGGTGTACCAGCCGATCCTGGGATCGCTGATCCTCACCGTCTACCTCACCTGGAGCCCCTGGCACTACACCGGACAGAACTACGGACTCGCGGTGATGTTCCTGCGGCGCCGCGGGGTCCCCGTCTCCGACGGGGAGAAGCGCGTGCTGTACGGGTCGTTCTTCCTGTCGTTCCTGCTCACCTTCCTGGCCCAGCACGGAGGCGCCGCCACGGGCAGCTTCGTGCCGTTGTCCTACGCCGGGGCCGGCTACTCCTTCCTGCCCCTCGGCATCCCCGAGTCCTTCACCGACTGGGCCCTGCCCGTGGTCGGGGTGGGCTACGTCGCCTGCACCGGGCTCGTGCTGGCGACCTGGATGCGCCGGTCGCGGGCGCGCGACTGGCTGCCCGCGGCGGCGTTGGTCGCCAGTCAGTCCCTGTGGTTCACGTTCCCGCTGGCGGCCCGCCATTGGCGCTGGTTCCCCACCGTCGAGCCCTTCGCGCCCGGTGGCCACGAGTACTATTTCTTCTGGATCGCCATCGCCCACTCCGTCCAGTATCTCTGGATCACCTCGTACTACGCGCGGGCCGAGGGCGACTGGAGCGGCATCGGCCCCTACTTCCTGAAGGCCATGCTGGCGGGCGCCGCCATCTGGACGATCCCCGCGCTGATCTTCGCGCCCTCGGCGCTGGGCCGGCTGCCGTTCGATGCGGGCCTCAGCGTGCTCGTCGCCTCTACGGTGAACATCCACCACTTCGTCCTCGACGGCGCGATCTGGAAGCTGCGAGACGGGCGGGTCGCACGCATCCTCCTGCGCGCGCGCGACGCCGCTGCCTCGGCCGCGGAGCCGCCCCACCGCCGTTGGCTGGCCCCCGCCGTGTGGGCGCTGGGCGCCGTCAGCGTGCTCGTGATGTTCGGCTCCACGGCCGAGCAGCGTCTGGTCCTCGAGCGCGCGATCAACGAGCTCCGCTTCGTCGAGGCCGAGCGGTCCATGGAGCGGCTCAACTGGATGGGCCGGGACAGCGCGATCGCCCGAGCCGCGCTCGCGAAGCAGCTCGCGTCGAAGGGCCGGATGAACGAGGCGGAGTGGCAGCAGCGCCGGGCCATCGCGCTCCACGAGAGCGCCCAGACCTGGGGCGGCCTGGGCATGATCTTCACGGCGCAGGGCGAGTCCGCCCGGGCGCTCGAGGCCTTCGAGCGGGCCATCGAGCTGGCTCCGGACATCGCGCTCCTCCACCACCGCGCCGGGGAGGCCGCCCTCGCACTGGGCGACGTCGGACGCGCGCGGGACGAGTTCGCGCGGGCCGCCGAGCTCGACCCCGGCAAGGCGATGCACCGACTGATGCTGGAGCGCGCCGAGCGCGAGCTCGGGCAGCCCGGCGACGACGCGGCCGCCGCGGTCGATCCGCCCGCGGAATCGTGAGCTCCGACGGAGAGGACGCGCAGGGCTCCACGGCCGTGTGGCGCCGGCGCGCGGGAACGCTCGTCGGACTCGGGCTCGCCCTGGTGCTGGGCGCGATCTGCTTCGAGGGGCTGGTTCGTCTCGCCGTGGGGCAGGGCTGGCTGCACACGCCCACGCCCAACCGCGGGCAGACGGGCTTCTGGTGGGGCGGGCACCCGACCCTGGGTGTCTGGCGACACCCCGATCGGGAGGGGCCGCTCACCGGGCCCTGCTACTCGGTCACCTACCGCACCAACTCGGTGGGGGCCCGCGACCGCGAGCGGCCGCGGCGCGCCGACGGCCCCCGGGTCGCGGTGCTGGGCGACTCCTTCCTCGAGGGCTGGGGCGTCGAGGTCGAGGACCGGGTCTCGGACCGGCTCGAGCGGGAGACCGGCATCCCCCACTTGAACTTCGCGATGGCGCACTTCGGTCCGTACCAGCAGCTGCTCGCCTACCGCGAGATCGCCTCCCGGTTCGACCACGACGCGGTGATCGCCAGCGTGCTGCCCATCAACGATTTCCTCGACAGCGAGCTCGAGCTCGCCGAGACCCTCCCCGGCTACGAGTTCCGCTACCGGCCCTACCTCGTGGGCGACCCGCCGGACCTTCGGGAGGTCTCCTACCGGGAGCCCACGTGGCGGCGCTGGCTGCGCCACCACTCCTTCGCGTGGAACGCCCTGCGCAGCCGCCTGGACGGCCTGCGCGCGCCGCCCGCCCGGCGGCCCGACCACTCCTGGTTCTACGACGTCGAGCAACGCCGGGTGCGCCTGATGCAGGAGATCCTGCGCCGCCTGGCGGACGAGGTCGAAGGCCGGCCGCTCGCGGTGCTGATGATTCCCGCCCTTCGCGACCTGCAGCGCTACGCGCGCTCGGGGCCTTCGCCCCTGGTCGAGCGGCTCCGGCAGGACGGCCGGGAGCACGGCTACCGGGTCGTCGACCTGCTCTCCGCCATGGGCGACCGCACCCGCAACTGGCCCGCCTACTTCATTCCGTGCGACTACCACTGGAGCCGCTTCGGCAATCGCGCGGCCGAGGAGCTGACCCGCGCGCTGCTGGAGGAAGAGTTCTACGCGCCCCTGCGCGCCCGCGCCGTCGCTCCGGGCGGCGAAGCGCGCGGGCCAGGCGAAGCGCGCTAGCTCCTGTCCGGATGGCTGACGCGGGGGCGGGCCGCCCGGTCGGTCACGTCCTGGCAGGTGCCCACGAGCCGCGCGGGCGTCCCGTCGGCGGCCCGCTCCACCCGCGCGGTGGTGAAGACCAGACGCTGGGAGCCGTCGGGACGCACGACCCGGTAGGTCACCCGGTAGGGCTTGTCGTCGGCCAGGGTGCGTTCGAGAAGCTGCCTCGCCTTGCGCCGGTCTTCGTGGTGGACGTGCTCGAAGAAGTCGAGGTACGACGGCGCGTAGTGGACGTCCTCGCCGAAGATCTCGTAGAGCTCGGGCGACCACCACAGCCGGCCTTCGATGAGGTCCCACTCCCAGCTGCCGAGGTGGGCCACGCTCTGGGCCTTGGCGAGCCGGTCGCGGTCGGCGGCGGTCTCTCTCTGGCGCCGGGCCATCGTGCTGATGTCGTGCCAGACGGTGACGATCCCCTTGATCTCGCCATCCTCGGACTTCACCGGGTGCATGAGCACGCTCCAGGTGTCCTCGAAGCCTTCGGTCTCCGCGACGGGGACGCGCACCTCCAGGTCCGACTCCGGATCGCCGCTGCGCGCGATGGCCTCGAGGCGCGCGGCGATGGGCGTCGCGATCGCGGCGGGCACGACCTCGGGCAGCAGCGACCCGATCAGCGACTCGCGCGCGCGACCGCAGAGGCACGCGAAGGGCGCGTTGGCCTGGACGATCCGCAGGCCGGTGTCCACGTGACACAGGCCGATCGGCGTGCTGGCGTACAGGATCTCCAGCTCCTGGAGGCGTCGCGCCGAGAGGTCCTCGGCCCGGCGCCATTCGGTGATGTCCAGCACCGCGCTGATCTGGCCCGTCACCTCGCCGTGTTCGTTCCGGACCGGCTCCGTGCTCACCAGGAAGACGTGCTCCACCCCCGGGTCGGCGGGGGGCGTCGAGCGCAGCTCCACGTTCCGGAGCGAGCGGCCCTGCTCCATCACCCTCTCGAAGAAGGGCTCGGCGGCGTCGGCGGTCTCGGGCGACATCTCCCGGTAGGTCCGGCCCACCATCTCTTCGATGCTCACTGCGTTCAGGTCGGCGATCATCTGGTTCACCCGCACGTAGCGGAGATCGCGGTCGATGGCCGAGAGTCCGACCGGGGCGTTGCGATAGAGGGAGTCGAGCTCGTGGGCCAGCTGTTGCTGGAGCTGCTCGGCGTGGCGCACGTGGGTGATGTCCCGGAGCGACACGATCGCACCGACCGCCCGGCCCTTGCGATGCATCGGATACAGGTCCATCAGCCACGCACGGCCGGCGGCGGTTCCCTCGAAGTCGCTGGATGACAGCTCGCGGTCGAGGATGGGCGCGTCGCTCTCGATGACCTGGCGCGCCTGCTCGCCGAGCGCGCGTCCCATCGGGCCGGGCATCAGGTCGCGGAGAGGGGTCCCGGTCAGGGTGTCGAGGGGCTGCTCGACGATCTGGGCGAACGCGCCGTTGGCGGCCGTGCAGCGCAGGTCCCGGTTCACGACGCACAGGCCCGTCGCCGTGCGCTCGAACAGGTCCTCGAACAGATCGGCGTGCTGCGAGGCTCCGCCACCCATCCCACGAGTTTGGACGACCGTACTACGTGCGGAAAGCCCGAAGTCACACTTTCATGAGAATCAAGGCGCCCCCTGCGGTGGGTCAGCCGCTGGCGGACTTGGGTCCCGCGAACCACCAGATGATGAGCCCCAGCAAGGGCAGGACCAGGACCAGCACGATCCAGAGCGCCTTGCTGCCCGTGGACTCGCTGCTCTGGAAGATATTGATGATGGCCCACACATCCGCGATCAGGATCAGGACGGAGACGATTCCACTGAGCACGGGCGTCCTCCTCGATTGGCGGCCCGGGACAGATCCGGGGGCGCGCTGCATTCAGGGTACCATGGCGCTCTCGCTCCAAGCGCTCGAAGGACTGGATCCGTCAGGTCGATCATGCACGAGGTTCCCACCGTCGATATCGCCAGCCCGGACTCGGCGTCGCTCTCCGCGCTCGACGCGGCGTGCCGGGACCACGGGTTCTTCCTGTTGGCGGGCCACGGCCTCGAGGCCACGATCGGCCGCACCTGGGACCAGACCCGCCGCTTCTTCGCGGCGTCCCGCGCCGTGAAGGGCGCGGTCCTCCGAACGGAGAGAAACGGCCTCGGCTACTACGACCGCGAGCTCACCAAGCGCCGGCGCGACCACAAGGAGGTCTTCGACTTCATGGCGCCCCGCGAGGTGGGCGGCCTCGACCGCACCCCGTGGCCCGCCGACCTTCCGGGGTTTCGCGACGAGCTCGTCTCGTTCTTCGAGGCCGCGAGCGGCCTCGCCGCCCGCACGCTGCGCCTGGTGCAGGCGGCCCTGGGGCTCTCGGAGGGCGTCTCCGCCCGCCACCTCGGGAGCCCGCTCACGAGCACGGTGCGGCTCAACCACTATCCGGTGGGCGATCCCGTCCCCCGAGGCGAGCGCGATGGGCTCCCCGCGCTCGGTGAGGTGGCCCTGGGCCACCACACCGACCCCGGGGTCCTGACCCTTCTGCTCCAGGACGGCACCGGGGGGCTCCAGGCGCTGAGCCCGGCCGACGGCTGGCTGGACGTCCCGCCCCGGGCGGGCACGGTGGTGGTCAACCTGGCCGACACGCTCCAGGTGTGGACCAACGACCGCTACCGCGCCGCCGTCCACCGCGTCGTCCCCATGACCCGGGCCGCGCGCTACAGCATCCCCTACTTCTTCAACCCCGCCCTCGACGCCGTGATCGAGCCCATCGCCGAGCTCGCCGGGGGCGCGCCCCGCTATCGGCCGTTCACCTGGCGGGAGTTCATCCGGGCGCGCATCGACGACAACTACGCCGACCGAGGCGTCGAAGACACCCAGGCCAGCCACTTCCGGATCGACTAGGGGGGGAGGCTCAGGCTCGGAGGCGCTTGCGGCCGAAGGCGGACAGCCCGCCCAGGCCCAGCATCACCAGCACGGCGGTCCCGGGCTCGGGGTTGGCGATCATGTAGGCGTCGGCGTTGGGGGAGGTGAAGTCCTGGAAGCCGCCGCCCTCGAAGGCGAAGCGGATGGTGGCCGAGCCGCCGCAGCAGCCCTCGAAGCCGACCCATCCCAGCGTATAGGACGTGCCCGCGTCCAGGGCGAGGCTGGTGGTGAAGACGTCCGGGTTGTTCCAGTCGTTGTTCCACCACAGGTCGTCGGTCCGGACCACTTCGTCGATGACGAGTCCGCTGTCGTTGTCGATGACCACAGCCGCGCCGCCGCGGCCCCAGTCGGTGCCCACCTGGAACTGGTACTGGCCGGCGACCTGCACCTCGACCACGGTGGTCATCAGGAGGCTGTAGTCCCCGTTGGTGCCACCGGCGAGGGTCTGGGGAGAGATGCCGGCCAGCCCGTCGAGGGTGTGACCCGCGATGAGCGCGCCGGACTGGTGCTCCGCCAGCAGGTCGGCCCAGGTGTCGCCCGCCTGGGCCTGGTAGGTCGTCGACGTGAAGTCGACCTGGAACGAGAGCGCACCGGCCGAGGCGGGCGCCAGCAGCGCCGCCGCGATTCCGGTGAGAAGGAGCGCGAGCGGGCCGCCCCGGGCTCGGCCGGGGGCCGCACGTCGAGTATGGCTGTCGGTTCGGATTCCCATTGGGCTTCTCCGTCCCGTCCTCCCGGCTCGCACCCCGGCAGGATGAGGTGATGTGAATCACCCACACTTCGGCCAGTGGGATCGGAACCTTGAGCGCCGTTGCGCTTCCGCCCGAGAATTCCCGGCCGATCGGCGGGCCGTGTGCAGCCCGGGCGCAGCCCACACGCAGCCCGGTCTCCGACGCGACGACGCCCCGGACGCGACCACGCCCCGGACGCGAAAGGGCCCCGGACGCGTGGCGCCCGGGGCCCTTCTCTCATTCCCGACAGACTCGGATCCGGTCCGCGGCGCGGCGGACTCCTCCGCTCAGGCTCCGAAGTCCGCCTTGCGGTACATCGTCACGACGGCGGCGCCGCCGAGGCCGAGGTTGTGCTGGAGGGCGAGCTTGGCGCCGTCGACCTGGCGCTTGTCGGCCTCGCCGCGCAGCTGCCAGTTGAGCTCGGCGCACTGGGCCAGGCCGGTGGCGCCCAGGGGGTGGCCCTTCGAGATGAGGCCGCCCGACGGGTTCACGACGCACTGGCCGCCGTAGGTGAAGGCGTCGGAGTCGACGAACTCGCCGGCCTTGCCTTCGGGGCAGAGGCCGAGGCCCTCGTAGGTCACCAGCTCGTTGCACGAGAAGCAGTCGTGCAGCTCGACCACGTCGAGGTTCTCGGGGCCGAAGCCGCTCTGCTCGTAGACCTTCTGCGCCGCCTTCTGGGTCATCTCCTGGCCGACCATCTTGATCATCGACCCCTCGTAGCTCGACGGGTAGTCGGTGGTCATGGCCATGCCCAGGATCTCGACCGCCTTCGCCTCGAGGCCGTGCTTCTTGACGAAGGCCTCGCTGGCGACGACCGCGGCGCCCGAGCCGTCGCTGGTCGGGCAGCACTGCAGCTTGGTCAGCGGGCCGAACACCTGGGGCGCGTTCAGGATGTCTTCCAGGGTGTACTCGTCCTGGAACTGCGAGTAGGGGTTGTTGACCGAGTGCTTGTGGTTCTTCCAGCCGATCTTGGCGAAGTGCTCGGGCTTGGTGCCGTACTTCTCCATGTGCTCGATGCCGGCGTTGCCGAACATCTGCGCGGCCGGCGGCGCCTGTGCGAAGCCGCGCTGCTCGTTCATCACGCCGAAGTGCTTGTCGAGGGCGTTGGTGCGGTCGGTGTACTTGATGCCCAGCGACCCCTTCTCCATCTTCTCGAATCCGAGCGCCATCACGCAGTCGGCGAGCCCGCCCTCGACGAACTGCTTGGCCATGAAGAGCGCGGTCGATCCGGTCGAGCAGTTGTTGTTGACGTTGTAGATGGGGATGCCCGAGTGGCCGAGCTCGTAGAAGGCGCGCTCGCCGGCGGTGCTGTCGCCGTAGCAGTAGCCGACCGCGGCCTGCTCGATGTCCTCGAACGCGATGCCCGCGTCCTCGATGGCCTTGGTGCCCGATTCCCGGGCCATGTCCGGGTAGTCCCAGTCCCGGCCTCCGGGCTTCTCGAACTTCGTCATGCCGACGCCGACGACGAATACCTTCTGACTCATCTCGAATACCTCGTGGGGGTCGCTGCGGGCCCGTTCCGTCCGGGTTGCCGGCCGCCTGGGCGGCCCGGCTCGCCCGATCCGGGCCGCGGGTCCCGCGCTGGGTGCGACGGGGTTGGAGTTGATTCGCGAGTCAACGAACTTAGCACGACAGCCCGCCGCCGCGCAGCCGCCCCAGGGTGGCGTGGGCAACCGGCGGCGGTTACATATCTGCCCGGTTTTGCGGAGGAATTTCCCCATCCTCCGGCCCCGAGGAGAGCCCATGGCCAGCGTCTTCAGCAAGATCATCGCCGGTGAGCTTCCGGGTCGCTTCGTCTGGAAGGACGAGCGGGTCGTGGCCTTCATGACCATCGCGCCCATCCAGCCCGGCCACACCCTGGTGGTGCCCCGGGACGAGATCGACCACTGGCAACGCATCGACGGCGAGCTGATGACCCACCTGGGTCACGTCTCCCAGTGCGTGGGCCGGGCCATCGAGAAGGCCTTCCAGCCCGAGCGCGTCGGCATGATGATCGCCGGCCTCGAAGTGCCGCACCTGCACATCCACGTGACGCCCATCTGGGGCATGCGCGATCTCGACTTCGCGAAGGCCGACCCGAAGGCCAGGCCCGAAGACCTCGACGCCGCGGCCGAGAAGATCCGCGCCGCCCTGCGCGAGCTCGGCCACTCCGAGGTGTCGGACTAGAGGCGGTCCGCAACTCAGGTCCGAGTGGAGCCACTCGCCCATGGGGCCGATCGCAATCGCGGATCTGCGACGGGCCCGACCGAGAACCTGGCACTCGCGAATCCCGACCTCGTCTCAGCCACCAAGCGGGCAAGCGATCTTCTTGCACGCCGACTACTCGCCACGCTGGCTTTCGTGGGGTGGCGCCCATCTCTTCAAGAAGGCGAGCACGCGGCCGCGGTCGTAGTCCGTGTTGTACCCGCCTCCAGCTCTCAGCAGGAATCCGGCATCCGCCGCTCGAAGGGGTGTTCCGTCGCTCTCCAGGACTACGAGCGAGAGCCGATACGGACCCGGCGTATCCGGCAGGTATCGCTCGACGACCCATTCGTTGCGATTGTCATCATCGGAGCTCACTCCAAGGTGCACGAAATTCTCGCGGAGAAGATCGCGCACCTCAGTGTCGTTCTGCGTCATGTACAACCACATCTTGCAATAACCGCAAGCATTCGAGCCGACATGCAGCAGGACTCGCTTACTCGAGTTCGATGCCTCGTTCATCGCCTTCTCCAGGTCAGCCCGAGCGTTCCTCCACGGAGAATAGGGCGGGTCCATGGAGTAGGCCGGATGGCGTGTGACGCCTGAGCATCCCAATGCGAAGAGGAGAAGCAGGCCGATTCCACACGATGCAATCGTGCTCGGTCGGATGCTCACAATCGATGCTCTCGCTGGAGGTCCGAGAGAATTCGAAGCACTGCGTGATGTAGCAGCTTCTCCTCGGCCTTACGCTCGCTGCCGAACTTCGCATCGGAGCTGCCGTCGTATTGCTCCGGCTCCTTGATGAACAAGCCCTCGTAGCTGTAGATGGTCCACGACCGTTCGAACTCGATGGGCTCGGCGCCCGGTGCCCGGTACGTTGAGCGAACGATGTACTCGGTCGGTTGATCGTATCCCCAGATGCCAAGCGTGAACACCCACCTGAAGAACTTCCCGGTCGTAGCGCCAAACGACCTCCATCCAGACAATTTGTCGAGCAGGATGTCGAGCTCGGCTCCGGGCTCGTCGGATCTTGCGTCCTCGATTCGCTCGACGGCGGTCCAGATCCCAGATTGCCTGAGCATTCGCGTGATCTCTTCTTCACCGCTGTCCATCATGAAGTGATCCATGCGTCCCGCAAAGTCCCGCTGGAATCGCACCCGGAGAGGGAAGCTCTGGCGCTTCGAATCCGCGACGTCTCCAATGCGAAGCAAGGGGCCATTCGTCACCAGGTACGACTGGCCGTCGTTGGGGGTTCCGCAGGCAGGAAGAGCGAGTAGAGCTACTGCGCAGATCACTGCCACGATCGTTCCATGTTCAAAAGGGTGCTCGTCCTGCACGGATCGTTCCTCCTGGGGCTTCTGTGCCGTCGCCACCACTGGCAATGGGCCACTCTGTAGGTTGCGCGTGTGAGAAGTCACGATCGCCGGGTTCCCTGCAGCAAACCATGCGCGTCTGCTTCGATCAGGGTCGAGTCCACGATCTCTCCCATGACTTCTCCGATTGCAGTCCAATCCGAGGAGAACAGGGCTGGGACCAGCAGGAACAGATGCACCCACGTGCTTCTCGACTCCGCTTTGACAATCGTTCCGACTGTGTTGCCCTCTGCGTCCTTGAACCTGGTCGTGACTTCGAAGTGATCGGATCGTACGGTCGGAACCAGGGCCAGGGTGGCGAGTGTGAGCACCCCGCGCGCCGTGCTCTTCCTGTAGCGATTGACGATCTCCATGTCCGCGCGAAGGTCTGATTGGTACCCTGCCGGGAGCACGGTCGAGAACAGGCCCGACCGATCGAGGTCGGCTCGGATCAGCCGTTCCATCTGGGCGTCACCAGCAGATCCGACATCTTCGACACCGTTTCCTTGGTCGCGAAACACTTTGACATCGAGTGCGATCGTGGGCTTCTTCCCTGTCGTCGGCTGTGGGAGCATTCCGATATCACCCAGACGGTGTTGGCTGAAAGAGAGGCATCCACTCGTCACCGTCCCGAGTAGCAAGATGGAGATCAGAGTGAGGTTCCAGCGTTGCAATGCCATGTTCCTCCTGGTTCGGCGCTCGACATCTTCCTGAAGCTCGAAAGCCCAGGGAGTCCTCTTCGTCGGTCTCATTTCCATGGGCAGCTCTACGACTGCTGATCGGGGGACCCATCTCATGACAACGAAGCCGGCGTGCCGGCTGAGTCACGATGCCAACGCGGTCTCCCAAGGATCTCGCGTCTTGACTGCCCAGCGTCGGGATCTCGACGCGCTTCTCGGCGGCCCTGCGCGGACTTGGATCGAGCCGGACGGTAGCGCCCGGTTGGAGGCCCGCTTTGTCACCGCTGAGCGGATCGAGTCGGCTGATCCAGGGTTTCGAGGACGGTCGAGGCCACTTTCGTAGCAATCTTCGATGCGGCTCTTTGTGCGAGCTTCGCCACGGGAAGGACGTCCTTCTTGCCCTTGCTCAGTTCGATGACCTCAGAGGGGAATCGCCGCTCCACGTCCTTGTCCCTGGATCCGGGCGGGGATTGCCTGCGAAGGTTCTCCGCGTAGTGTGCCGAGTCCGCCCGCTCGAAGCTGAATGGTCTGGTCGCGATTACGCGGCCGCTTGCGACGTCGAGCAGCTTGACCGATCCGCGCACGACGAGCTTCGACGACTGAGAAACGTCGGTGTAGTGAGCAACTGCATTCACCGAACCTGCCTTGACGTAGTTGATTGAGACGCTTCCGTCCTTGCGCTGTTTGGGTACCTGCTGATACGCAGGCACCCGGTAGGCGAGCTGGCGGTCGATACGTGTCGGTCCCTCTTCCTCGGCCGTCAGCTGCGTGACTCTGCCCGTGATGAGATAGCTCACGCCGGATAACTCTCCCGGGGGCAGGGTTGACGCATCGAACCGGCCGGAGTCGCCGAAGCCATGCTCAGTCAGGATGAGATCGAGGCTGTCTCGGTCGATTACCTGCAGGAAGCGCGTTGCGCCTTGGTCCAGCTTCTTGAGGATCCTGTCGTAGAGAAGGTCCTCGAACGCGATTCCGGAGATGCTGGCGTCTGTCCGGTTGTCGAGTGGGACGATCGCGATTCGAACGGTGGCCTCCTCCGCGGCGCGGGCCGACAGCGCCGCGGCATCCTCGTAGTCAGGAATCCACTGCTCTGCACGTTCGAACGAGATGACCGCACTCCGGTGTCGACCCGAAGCCAGATCTTGCTTGCCCATGCGGTAGTAGGTACTGGCGATCTGCTCGCGACTCTCGCGGTACTCCGGAATCGTTTCGAATGCGACCTTGTACCAGCCAATTGCACCCTCGAGGTCGCCGCGGGACTCGGTCGTCTCGGCCAGCCTGTAGCTGGCTTCAGCCCTGCGTTCGGTGCATTCTCGGTATCCGGGGACGTATTGCTCCGCGCTTTCATACCTCGGAATGGCCGCCTCGAGGTCTCCGCTCGAGAAGAGTCGCTCTGCGGCGGCGTACTCGTCAGCTGCTGCACCCCGTCTCGTATTCTTCAGCTGCTTGCTGATCTTACCCGTTTCGAGGTCAATGTCGTTCTGCTCGACTTCGGAGGCAAACGATTCGAGCCACGCGAGGCGTGCAAGGGCGGCAGGGAAGTCCTTCGCCTCTGCCTCTGCTCTTGCCTCACGCAGTTCGTCGTTGACGACCTTGGGTGCGCTCGAAGCGAGCAGTAGTGTCGCTCTCGTGTAGCCGGGGTCTGCCTCGAGAGACTCGAGTGCGCGCTCGGAGGCGAGCTTGTAATGGCCGGCCGCGGCGAACTCTTCTGCTTCGTCTGCGAGCTGCTGATGCGCGCAGGCGACGAAGGCAAGAATGAAGAAGACCATCAGCTCCCGTAGATGTCTCAGCATGAATTGCCCTTTTCGTGTCGACGGAACTCGAGGCAAAACATGCATGTGTCTTTTCACTCGCGTCAAGTGTTCTTCGGTTCCAGCCGAACCGATCGACGCCACGGGATGACGAGATATTCGTTGAGGTGCGATCGCCTTATGGTGTAGGGTGGTGGCGCGTCCAATGGGCGAACGAGACGCGATGTGGTGTAATGCACCCCGGGAGCTTCGCTCTGTCCCTGCGGGTCCCGGGCGCCGGATGTCGGGTCGGTGGGATCGGCCTACAGCCCGAAGTGTGAGCGGATGAGCCGGAGGTTGAGCCAGTCCGGCAGCAGGCGCTTGCCCAGCGGGACGAGGGTCGACTCGGCGCCCACCGCGTAGCGCACCCGCGGACGCCGGGCCGAGAGCGCCTTTTCGATGGCGCGGGCGACCACTTCCGGGCCCGGCGCCCTGGGGAGTGATTCGCGGATGACGCGTTCGCAGGCGGCGATCTGCTCGCCGTAGGCCGAGCGCCCGGGGTCGCCCCAGTCCATGGCGTCGTTGAACGGGGTGTTGATGTCGCCGGGCTCGACCAGCGAGACGGTGATTCCGAAGGGCGCCACCTCGTTGCGCAGGGCCAGGGCCAGGTTGTCGACGGCGGCCTTGCTGGCCGAGTAGTGGGCCTGGAAGGGGATGGGCGCGCGACCGGCCAGGGACCCCACGAGCACCACCCGCCCCCGACCCGCTGCGCGCATCACCGGGAGCGCCGCGCGCAGGGTGCGCAGGACGCCGAAGAAGTTGGTGTCGAGCTGGCGTTGGGCGTCCTCGATGGACACCTCCTCGACCGAGCCGAAGATGCCGAAGCCCGCGTTGCAGACCACGGCGTCCAGGCGCCCGGCCCGACGCAGGACCGTGGCGACTGCTTCGCGGGCCGAGGCCTCGTCGCCCACGTCGAGGGCCACCCACTCGACGCCGTGCTCGTCCGGGGAGGGAGAGCGCGGGCTGCGGCTGGTCCCGAAGACGCGAAAGCCCCGCCCGGCGAGGTGGCGGGCGGCGGCCTGGCCGATTCCCGAGGAGGCGCCGGTGATGAGCACGGCCGGCCCGCTCCCGGCGCTGGCAGACACCACGCGGCTCAGCCCGCGATCAGCATTCCGCCCTCGACGGGCAGCACGTGGCCGGTGACGAGGTCGGATCCGGTGATGAGCGAGAGGATGGCCTGGGCGACGTCGTCGGGCTCGCACACCCGCTGCAAGGGGGTCTTCGCCTCCATGGCGCTGCGGATCGACTCGAAGGCCGGGCCCAGGCCCTCCTTCAGCCACTCGCCGGCGATGAAGCCCGGCGCCACCCCGTTGACGCGGATGTTCGGTCCCAGCACCCGCGCCAGGGTCACGATGAGATTGTTGAGTCCCGCCTTCGAGGCGCAGTACGGAATGCAGCTGCCCACCCCGGCGAGGCCGGCCACGCTGGAGGTCATCACCACCTCGCCGCCGCCCGAGGCCTCCAGCGCGGTCCGGGCCGCGCGCGTGCACCAGAACGGGCCCTTCAGGTTCACCGCGAGGATCCGGTCGAAGAGCGCGTCGTCGACGGCGTCGAGGTCCGCGTGGGGGACGAACTCGGTGGTCCCGGCGTTGTTCACCAGGATGTCCAGGCGACCCAGGTGGCCCGTCGCGGTCTCGACCAGCCGCCGGCAGTCGGGCTCGCTCGAGACGTCGGCCTGCACCGCCTCGGCCTTCACGCCCAGGGCGCGGCACTTCTCCGCCACCTCCTGGGCGGCCTCGATCGAGCGGCTGTAGTTCACCACGACGCCGCAGCCGAGCCCCGCCAGGCGCAGGGCCGTGGCGGCGCCCACGCCGGTGCCGCCTCCGGTCACGATCGCTGCCTTGCCTTCGACCTCCATCACGCACTCCCTCGCCGGATGGGTGCCGGCGCGCCCAGTATTGCCCAGGGGCGGGAGCGGGGCACACGGCGCCGCTCAGCCCAGGGCTGCCCACAGGCCCGCGATCCACAGCGCGTTGTAACCGCAGTGGGCGACGATGGAGGGCCAGAGGCTCCCGGTGCGCTCGAAGCAGATCGCCCAGACCAGGCCGCTCACCAGGGTCGCGAGCAGCCCGGGCAGCGAATAGAAATGGAGCAGGGCGAACGCCGCGGCGCTCACGGCCGCGGCCGGGCCCACCGCCAGGCGACGGCGCAGGCCCAGGTAGAGCACGCCGCGGAAGCCCGCCTCCTCGACCAGCGGCGTCCAGACGAGGTAGTCGGCGGCGCGCTCGAGCCGCGCGAGCGGGCCCCCGAAGAGCAGCGTCTCGTCGAGCCCCTCGCTCCAGTGGCTCTCGAGTCCCCAGCCCCAGGCCGCGTTCATCACCGCCTCGCTGGCCAGGACGTCGACCCCGAGCGCCACGGCCGCGAGCCCGACCGCGGCGCCCAGGCCGTTGCGCGGCAGCGAGAGCGGGTGGGCCTCCCGGAGCGGTCGCCAACAATGGCGCTGGGCCATCCATAGAAGGGGAAGGGCGGCCAGCCAGTAGGCCGCCTGGGAGAGCTGCGCACCGGTCTCCGCCCCCACCCACGCGCCCCAGGGCTCCTGGGAGGCGGCGAGCCAGGCCGCCTGGATGCAGACGTCGCCTCGCACCCAGACCCCCAGTGCCATTTCTAGAGATGGGGGAGGCGGGACCGGCGTGGACGAATCGCGGCCCGGCCGGCGCCCGAAGGCGTCGCGCACCCGACGCGAGAGCAGCCAGGCCAGGGCGCCCAGCGCCAGGGCGATCCGCGGCGCGTGCTCGAGCAGCCGAAGGGTCCGCCGCCCCGCGCCCGGGTCGCCCGGGCTGTGCGGGTCGCCCGGCTCGAGGGCGGTCGGACTCCCCTCGCCGGCCAGCCGCCTCCCGACTCGCCGGCTGAGCCAGCCCCGGGGCTCGATGGCCAGCGCCCTCGCCCAGTCGGCGCGCGCCGCGGCGACCGCGTCGGGGTCGGCCGTCTCCGGCCCGGGGCCGGAGTGCGGCGCGGCCTCGCCCGGCGCGTAGAGCCGTCGGATCAGGACGCGGGATGCGTCGTCCGGCGCGACGGCCATGGCTCCCTGCCAGTCTCCGTCCTCGGCCATCAAGAGGGCGCGCCGGATCGCGGCCTCCCGGGCCGCGGCCGGGTGGAGCCGCGCCTCGGCGTAGGCCGCCACCTCTTCCGCCACGAGCCAGGCGGCGTCTTGGTCGGGGTGCGGGGCCTCCTCGGGCGCGAGCCCGTGCTCCCGCTCGCGATCGATCCAGCGCGCCCCCAGGCGGACCGGGTCCCCGAAGGTGTCCAGGGGCGAATCGGGGCTGCCCTGGAGCTGGCCCATGGCCATCAGGGCCGCCCACACCACGGCCCAGGAGGCGGTCCAGGCGGGCCTCCACGGGCCGCTGGCAGGCCTCAACGGCCCGGTCCCGGACCCCGAGCACCCCGGCTGCTCCACGGGCTCTCCAGGCTGTGGTGAAAGCAATACGAAATGGGGGTTCGCCCTCTAGTGACGCCTCGTCAGTTGTGTATCGTTTTTCGTCGCCGAGTGACGGGTCGCCCCTGGCGGCGCCCGCCTCCGGCTCAGTCGCTGGGACCTGGGAGTTGGGCTTGGATCCGGACACGGATCCGGGAAGGGGGGTGACCCTGGTCACGCAACACGGAGCGGCGGTGCGTCCGTCGCTCGCCTTCGAACCGAACGCCATCCGCCAACGCTTTCCCTCGGCCTTCGAGCCGAGGCGCGCGCTCTACTGGGCCGACCTGCTGGGGTCGACCGCGGTCGGCTGGTCCGCCTTCTGGCTCGCCCTGGGCGCCACCACCGCCGCGGAGCAGTGGGGGCTGGCCGCCCTCTCGGTGCTGGCCCTGCTGCGGGCCGCGATGTTCGTCCACGAGGTGGCCCACCTGAAGCGAGGCGCGGTGCCCGGCTTCGAGCTCGCCTGGAACGCGCTGGTGGGCCTGCCGCTCCTGCTGCCTTCGCTGGTGTACGCGGGCTCCCACAGCGACCACCACCGGCGCGCGGCCTTTGGCACCGAGTACGACCCCGAGTACGCGCCCATCGCCCACTGGAGCCACCTGCGCCTGGTCCGCTTCGTCCTGGGGGTGGCGCTCATGCCGGTCTTCCTGCCCCTGCGCTGGGGGCTGCTCGGGCCGGCGTCCTACCTGTTGCCGCGCTTCCGTCGCGCGGTGGTCGAGCGTTCGTCGACCCTCGTGATCAACGCCGACTACCGGCGACCCGCTCCCGAGAAGCGCCGCGACGTCTGGCGCTGGCGACTCCAGGAGGGCGCCTGCGCCGGGGTCGTGTGGCTGGCGTTCGCAGCCTGGCTCGAGGGACTGCTGCCCACGGCGGCCCTCGTCCAGTGGTACGGCGTGGCGGCCGGCATCCTGGCGTTGAACCAGGTTCGCACCCTCGCCGCCCACGGCTACGAGAACGAGGGCGAGCAGGTCGACGCCCTGGACCAGGTGCTCGACTCGTTCAATCTCGACGGGGTGCCGTTGCTGACCGCGCTCGTCGCGCCGGTGGGCCTGCGCTACCACGCGCTCCACCACTTCCTGCCCACGGTCCCCTACCACAGCCTGGGCGCGCTCCACCGCGCGCTCTGCCGCGAGCTGCCGCGGGACGCCGAGTACCGGGCCACCCGGCGAACCGGCGTCGCGGTGGCGCTGGTCGACCTCTGGCGCCGCTCGCAAGCGGACGAGGACTGGGCCGGGGCCGGGGCTAGCGGAGATCCTTCTTCAGCAGGAGCCTGAGGATCACCGGCCAGCCGAAGATCAGCGGATGGGCCCGCTGGCGCGGGGTGGGCTCGATCTTCGGCCCGCCGTGGCGCTCGACCTTCCACAGCGCGTAGGGCAGCCAGTCGCCGAAGGTGGTCGACGTCTTCAACAGGCGGACGATGGCCACGGCGCGGTTCAGCGGCCGCATGAGCCGCCAGCGCCAGCGCGCCCGCAGGCGGCGCCAGGCGGGCATGCCGACCGACACCGCGTGCCCGCGCGGGTGCACCTCGTCGAGCCAGCCTTCCGCCTCCAGGACCTGCAGGGCCTCGACGCCGGCGGCGTCGTAGCGCTCCGGGTCCGCCAGGTAGTGGCCGCGGATGGTCTCCTCCGATTCCCCGCGCACCTCGGAGCCGTAGGTCCGCCGGAGCGCGTCCTGCCAGAGGGCGGCCAGGGAGAAGCGCTGGACCCCCTTCACCGCGGGCAGGAAGACCGAGAGGCGCTGGACCAGGGTGACGACCGCGCGGGCCACGGCCCCGGCGGCCCACTCGCGGCTGGTCTCGTCCCGGGCGTAGGTGCACTGGGCCGGCTGGGCGAACCGCGCCCAGACGTAGGGATGGAGGCACCCGGCGCCGACGGTGCGGTCGAAGTCGCTGCGGGAGATGACCGCGTACTTGGTGCGCAGGGTCCCCAGCGCGTCGTCCTCCGCCTCCAGGTAGAAGACGTTCGGCGGCAGCACCGCGTTGACGAAGGCCAGCCAGCCCGGTCCGTAGATCTCGCGGTAGGAGTCGACCACCACGTAGAAGTCGAGGACGCCCTCGTGGGTGTCCTTGCGCAGGCACGACCCGTAGAAGAGCACGGCGACCACGGCGTCGCCGTGGCGTTGGACGATGGCTTCGGTGAGGCGCGCCGGCGCGCGCGAGGGCGTCTGCGCCAGCTCTGCGGCCACCCGATCGCGCAGCCGGGCGAACGGATCGGGTGCGGTTGCGGTCCCGCTCTGCACGTCGGGATCAGGCGCGGACGAAGCGGACCGTGTCGTCGGCGGTGACGGTGACGATGCGTCCGGGCTCCGGGCCCACGAGCTCGCCGTCCACCGTGAAGCCGCAGTCCAGGCGGAGCTCCACCTGCTTGGCGTTGCGGCTCAGGTAGCCGTTCTGCTCGCGCACCACCTTGCCCGGCCGACCTGCGAGGATGCCCGGGGCGGCGCGCCACATCTGGTCGGCGCCGGTGCGGATGGAGGTGAAGCGAACGCCCGGCGATCCCGTGCCCCAGAACGGCCGCATGCCCGAGAACAAGCGGTGGAGCGTCGACGAGATCATCAGCGAGTACTCGCCGCCGTGCAGCTCGCCGTCGAGCAGCACCTGGACCTTGTCCGGCGAGAGGACGCCGTCGCGGTCCTTCAGCAGGGCGGCGCGGGCGATCAGGTTCGCCGTCACGATGGTCGCGCCCACGGCGCCGTGGGTCCCCTTGCGGTCGAACAACCGGTGGGTCAGCTCGATGGCCCGGTGGATCATGCCCACGCCGAAGAACATCCCGTACAACACGTCGCGCTGGTGCCCGTACTGCACGCGCAGCACCTGGCGCTTCTCGATGCGCTTCTCGAGCTGGCCGCTCTTGGCGGCGTTGATCAGGTTGGCGAGGCCGCGGGTGGCGTCGCGGTGGGTCCCGATGTCGCCCGCCGTCATGTTGGTCCGGCCGCCCTTGAGGGGCGCGATCATCGGGACCTGCCAGCGGAACTCGTCGCTGCCGAGGATCTCGGTGAGCGCGTGCTGGAGCGTGCCGTCGCCGCCGTTGACGACGAGGACGTCGATTTCGTGACTGAAGAGCTCGGCGAGGGCTTCGGGCACCGCTCCGGCGCTCTCGGTCTCCACGTGCGCCACCTCGGGGTGCCGCTTCAGGAAACGGAGCAACCGTCCGACCTGTGCATCGTTGCGCCCGGCGCGAAGATTGTTCAGCAGACCTATCCGCACATCTCTCTCCAAAGGGGGTCGTCTACCCGACCGGCACCGAGGCGCCGGCTGTGACAGACACTGATATGACGGGGGATCGTCCGGTCCTTCTCCGGTTGACTTCGCCGGTCGGCTGCCGTCCTGGGACATCCACTCCTGGGACATCGATTCCTGGGACGGCAATCCGATTCAGGCGATGGGCGGCTCGGCGTATCTTTCTTCGGTCTGACGTTCCCTGGAGTTCAGTCCGGTCTCAACCTGTCGATCGGGGGCTCGGTCTGGCTCTCTAGTCGGGATCCATCGGGTTCAGGAACGTCGTCACCGCTACGCCTGTGACCTGCGTCACCACGGGAGGTTCTGGGCTGGGCCGGAACTTAACGTGAAAGTCGCAGTCTGCCCATACCCGATGCGGCCTGGTCGAAAGTGCGATCAGCCACCGGAAGGGCGGTGGAAGGACTACGAGGGGGTTCACCTCCATGATGATCGGGCCCGTGTCGAGGGTCACCTCGACCTGCTCCGATCGGACCCCGAGTCTCTCCGGTAGCCAGTATCCCCGGCCCCGCGCGAGGTTACGCGCGCCCGACCAGGAGACACCTCCCAGATCGTAGGAGTTCGCTCCACCGTGACTGTCGTTCATCTTCAGCCACGAGGAGGGCTCTCCCACGGGGGGGCGAAGCTCCGTGAAATACACTCCGCGGTCGCCGTCGAAGCCGAAGAACTCGAAGCGGGCCCGCGCGTGCTTCTCTTCGGCGTCCTCGGCCCAGGTGTGCACCATGCTCACGCGTCCCGGGCTCACGACCTCCTCTTGCATGAGGCTGGGCACCCGGAAGCGCGCCCGGGTCGGCGCGTCAAGGGCGAGCAGGTCCGACCGGTAGCCCTCGGGCCACCGGCCCCGGGCGATGGACGCCGCTGCGCGCGGCGCGATGGGCAGATGGATCTGGATCTTGTCCTTGGTGATCTCGAGCAGGTGTCCCCGCGTGCCGTCCGCAAGCGTCGCGTCGAGCTCGAGCCGGCTGTGGCCGAGGGTCAGCTCGCGGCCGTCGTCCCGAAGCTCCCACTCGCTCGGGCGTCGTCCGTTGCGGAACTCGAAGGTGTCGCCGTCGGGGAAGACCAGGTGTCCGAGCACCGCGCCGTTGCCGGTGCCCGGCCCGAGGTTCGTGATGAGGAAGCGGGCGAAGATGCGGTGGCCCGACTCGAGGACCGCGACCACGTCCCACTGCTCGCTCGCGCCCGAGCCCTCGGGCAGCTGCGCGCTCGCGTCGATCGGGTCCGGCGCCTCCGCCCCCACGGCGCCCGGGAGGCCGGCGGCCGCGAGCCCGACCCCGAGACCCAGGGCGAGGGCAACGGCAGCGGCGCGCGACGCGGATCCGGGCACGCGACCGCGAACGCCAACGCCAATGCCATCGCCATCGCCATCGCGTCGGGGCGCGGGTCGGCCGCGGCGCCTCACGCCGCCTCCTGCACCTCGTACCACGCGCGCACGGGCTCGCCCCGCCGTCGCTGGGCGAACGCCTGGACGAGCCGCACCGCGTGGACCGCGTTGCTGAGCACGCCCCAGACCGCCACGGCCAGGAAGCCCACGTCGGGTCGGCCGGCCAGCAGGCCCGCGGTCAGGAGCAGCAGGTTGGGGTTCCGCCGGGAGATGATCTGGCGGAAGAACCCGTCGAAGGGCCGCCAGAGGAAGATCTCCATGTCGAACGCGAGCATGAAGATGCCCTCGAGCAGGCGGCCCACCAGGTAGCAGACGACGATGACGCCGCTCACCCACTCGACGCCGGGCCAGGTCGGGGCCAGGCCGATGCCGAAGGCCACCCACCAGATGGGAGGGTGGATGAGGTCGAGCCCGTGGTCGAAGAAGTGGCCCAGCCGACTCGACGTGAGCGTGCAGCGCGCGAGCTTGCCGTCGACGGTGTCGAGGAAGGTCATCATCCAGCCGCAGGCCAGGCCGAGTCCGAACCAGCCCTCGACGAAGAGCAGCACGGTGAGGGCGGCCATCAGCCACGACAGGGTGGTGATCGAGTTCGCCGACACCCCCTGGCGTGCGCAGACGCGCACCATTTCCCGCGCCGGGATCGGCCAGACCCACTTGGTGACGAGGTCGGTGAGCCCCTTGTAGGACGCCTTGAAGATGCGGTTCTCCGACTCGAGCACCGCGTCGCTGCGCGCCGGAAACACGAAGGGCGGATCGAACTTGCGCAGCTCCGGGTTGTAGGCGGGCGCGACGTCGACGGGCAGGGCGGGCTCGAGGTCTTCGGACAGCGGGGACGCGCCGTTCACCTCGCAGGCCCGCAGCAGCTCGGTCACCTCGCCGATCCGGTCGCCGGAGATGCGCGCGGCGAGCCAGTCTCCGCCCCCTTCTCCGGGGGCCTCCCGGGCGAGCACCGTCTCCGGGCCGCCGCCCAGCAGGCCCTTCACCAGGCGCTCGTCGTAGAACTGGTCGCCGCGCAGCACGGCGCATGGACCGTCCACGCGATCGGGGGGCGGCGCCTCGGCGGGCAGGGAGCGCACGTTGGGGACCCCCGCGCGGTCGAGGATGCGGCGCAGCCGCTCGACCCCGTCGAGGCCCCAGACGCGGGCGCCCGAGTCCCGGGCGCCGGAGTCGGTGCGCGGCTCCAGGATCCAGGCCCAGCGCGGCGCCGCGACGGCGCTGGCGCTGGCGCTGGCGCTGGCGCTGGGACCGGATTCGCGCTCAGCGCCCGGACGCAGGGGCGTGGGCGCTCCGGGGGCGTCGCGTCCGGAAGTCGTTCGATCGCGCGCGTGGGTGCTGGTCACCGGCTCGCGTCCCCCCGCCCAGGGCCTTCGGCACAGGCCCGCGGCACAAGCCCCGAGGGTCGCGCCAGCCGGTGTCCGTGGGCCCGCAGCCCGGTGTCGAGGTGGCCGGCGCTGGCGCGCGAGGCTATCACACGCCCCCCGGAGCGGATAGCCTGACGCCTCGGGCGGCCCTTGCGCCCGCGCTCCACACGACGGAGATCGACCCTGTTCACGCTCGCCCACTGCTCCGACTGGCACGCCACCGACCTCGCATCGGCGGGGCCCTGCGCGCTCGCCAACAAGCGGTTCTTCGGCTGGCTCTCGTGGACGGCGCGTCGGCGGCACACCCATCGCCCCGAGGTGCTCGAGGCGATGTTCGCGGACCTCCACGACCAGCGACCGGACCACGTCGCCGTGACCGGCGACCTGACCAACGTGGCCCTCGACCACGAGTTCGAACGCACCGCGCAGTGGCTGAAGGAGCTCGGCGAGCCTTCCTGGGTCTCCATCGTGCCCGGCAACCACGACGCCTACGTTCGGGTCGACCCCGCTCGCAGCTGGGACCTGTGGGCGCCCTACCTTCTCTCGGATGGGGACGCGGCCGTTCTCTCGGATGGGGACGCGGCCGGGGACGCGGACGCCGCCTCGGGCGAAGGCTCGGGCACGCCGCCCCGCGCGCCCGGCTGGGCCGACTTCCCGACCCTGCGCCGGCGCGGGCCGGTGGCGCTCGTGGGGCTGTGCTCGGCGGTGCCGTCGCCGCCCTTCTGCGCCACCGGAAGGCTGGGCGCATCCCAGCTCGAACGGCTCGATCGCCTGCTCGGCGAGCTCGGGGAAGAGGGCGCCTGCCGGGTGGTGCTCATCCATCATCCGCCGACGGACCGCCACGTGAGCGCGCGCCGCCGGCTGAGCGACTTCGCCGAGCTGGGGGACGTGATCCGGCGCCGCGGGGCCGAGCTGGTGCTCCACGGTCACGTGCACCGGCGCATCGTCGATGCGATGCCCGGGCCCGACGGACCGGTGCCGGTGGTGAGCGTCGCGTCCGCCTCGGACGTCGGACACGAGCCCCACAAGCGCGCCTGCTACCACCTCTACGACCTGGAGCCCGCCCGACGGGACGACGGCGGTCCGCGCTGGCGCATCCGCGCGCGACGCCGCGGCTTCGACCCGTCGACCGGGGGCTTCAGCGACGAGGGCGAGGAGTGGCTGTCGGGGCAGGAGAGCGGCTAGAGGGCCTTCAGGCGCCGATTCCGGCGGGGTCGCCCGACCCGCCGGCCGCCCGGCCGCTCGCCTGGGCGCGCTCGCGCAGGATGGCGCGCACCAGCTCCAGGTCGTCCAGCTTGTCCACGTCGACGGCGGCCTCGGCCATGGGGAGCTCCACGGCGGCCACGCGCGCGCCGACCACGCGCGAGGCGCGCTCGAGGGCCGCGTCCAGCGAGAGCCGGCGCAGCAGGAAGAGCAGCAGGGAGACCACGCCGAACTCGCGCACCAGCTTCCACGGCTGCTTGCGCTGGTGCTCCGCGCGCTGCCAGAACTCCGCCACCTGGCGCGCCCCCGGGTCCATGAACGCGAACAGGTTGGCGCCGGAGAAGCTCTCGCCCCGGAAGGGCAGGTAGGTCCGGCGAGCGGTCGGGAACCGCTTCTCGATGCAGGTGCGCGACACCAGGCCGACGGCGAGGTCGGCCCGGCTGCTCTCGGCCGCGTCGAGGAACGCGTCGAGCATGGCGGCGTCGAGCAGCGCGTGGTCGGCCGTGGTCACCAGCCAGGGCCACTCGTTCGCGGCGTCGAAGGCCGCGAGCACGCTGCGGCTGGGCGAGTCCTCGCTGGCGCGCACCTCGAACTCGCCCCGGGAGGCGGCCTCGGCGAGCCCCGGGAACCGCTCCAGGAGCTCGGGCTGGTCGATGCTCACGGTGACGGCGCCGATGCGGGGATGCGCGGACAGGGTGCGCAGCACGCGCTCGAGCATGGGGCGGCCGGCGATGTCGAGCAGCGCGCGGTGCGGCGCCCCGGCGCTGCGGGCCAGGGGATCGTCGGCTTGCCGCCGGCCGGCCAGGACGAGCGCGCGGAACTTCATGCCCCAAGCCTCGCCCTCACCCGCCCCCGCCGCCACTCCATCCGCCTACGCGACTCCGCCCGCGGAGATCCGCTGCTCCCCCCGGCGAGCCCGGGAGAGTCGAACGAAGCGAGGCGGCGTGTGCGTGGCTAGAGGCGGGCGTTGGCGCGGGCCAGGCGCTTGCGCTCCCGGGCGTCGAAGAAGGCGCGCACGCCCTCGAGATCCTCGGGCGAGTCGACCTCGCCCCACCACAGCCCCGTGATGGCGGCCGTCTGGATCGGGATCTCGTCGGCGAGGGTGTTGATCACCGACAGGTACCAGGCGCCCAGCGCGTTCTCGTCGCGCACCGCGCGGTCCAGCGCGCTGCGGAACGCGGCCACGCCGTCGCCCCGGAACAGCATCAGGCCGATGGACTCGCAGTCGACCACGTCGAGGTCCAGGGTCTTGCCGACGGCCCGCAGCTGGCCGCCGCGCACCAGGGAGACCTTCATGTCGTCGGCGTCGTAGCCGTCCTTCTCGTTGACCGCGAGGGTCAGCGGGGAGGGCGGCGCGGCGAGCAACCTCTCGAGCACCGGGGCATCGAAGAGGGTGTCGCCGTTCAAGAGGAGGAAATCGCCGTCGACCACCTGCTGGGCCAGCCAGACGGTGACGAGGTTGTCGGTCAGCTTGTAGAAGGGGTTGAAGAAGGTGTCGACGCTGAGCCCGGGGATGTCCAGCTCGGCGATCGTGCGCTCCACCTCGGGGGCGCCGAAGCCGACCATCACCGTGACTTCGCTGATACCGCAGCGTGCCAGGGCTCGGAGCTGGACCTCCAGAACGCTCCGACCGCAGTCGACGGGCAGGAGGCACTTGGGGGTGCTTGTGGTCAGGGGGAGCAGGCGTCGTCCCTGGCCCGCGCTCAAGATGATGGCTCGCATGGGTTTCGTGTCTCTCCAATCAGGCCAGGTCGCGATCGACCGTTTTCTGCACATGCACTCCCGACGACTCTCTCGGCTCCCGAGCGATCCGCCGTCCTGTCCGGTCCAGAGCGCGTGCGCGCCAGGTGATCGTCATCACTCTGTCGCGTCGGCGTCACCGACTGCATCGACTTCGTCACTCCGGGTCTCGGAGTGAGCAGCCGAATTCACCGGCGTTGCCTCACGGCCTACGACCGGCCTAGGATTGACCCGGCCTAAAGGGGGAACGGCAAATACAGTAGGGCACATTTCGCGCGGGCAACAGCGGATTCAGCCGCGCCATGTGTCGTGATCCCCTCAGTTTCCCCAGCTTCCGCGGTGCTTCCCCCGTGCTGGCCGGACTCTCGTTCTCGTTCCCTCTCCGGTCGATCATTTCGCTTCTGCACGCGCTCGGTACCCTCGAACGACTCTGGGCCGAGCCGGGTCTCAGTGCTCGGAGTGCGCCGCCGCGTGAACACCCCAGACACTGGGCACGAGGTGTGCGTTCCACTCGGAGGTCGACCGGTTTCTCCCGCTGCTCTCGATACAGGTGTCCACCCCGTGGGTGGAGGTGGCCGCGACGCCCGTCAGACGAGCGAAGACGGTCCTTTCATCCATCGGAGGCCCGGCCGCACCCTGTACCGCTATCTCGCTCGAGAGATGGCGTTCCCGACTTTCTATGCCCTCGGGGGCATGACCCTCGTCGTCCTGACCCGGGAGCTGATCGGCTTCTCGGACCTGGTCATCAACCGCGGGCTGGGCCTCGGGGTGGTGGCCGCGATCGCGCTGTTCCAGTCGCTCCCCCTGGCGGCCAACATGCTGCCCTTCGCGGTGATGGTCGGGGCCCTGGTGGCGCTGGGTCGTCTGGGGGCCGACCGCGAGCTGCTGGTGCTCGAGGCCTGCGGCCTCTCGGTGCGGCGCATGCTGGGGCCGGTGCTCGGCTTCGCCGGCTCGATGACCCTCGTGGCCGTGGCCATGTCGGTCTGGATCGGTCCCTGGGCCAGCCGGTCCCTGGACGCCAAGCTGATGGACCTGGCCCGCGACCATCCCGCCGCGCTGATCCTGCCCGGCGTGGTGCACGAGTTCGGCCAGTGGAAGCTCACCGCCCGCGAGGTCTCGGCCGACGGCCGCAAGATGGGCGGCGTGGCGCTCTGGTTCCCCCGCTTCGGCGAGACGATCTTCGCCGAGCGCGCCCTCATGCAGGAAGTGCGCGGGGTGACGAGCCTGAGTCTCGAGAACGGGCTGGTCGTGATGGAGCCCCGCGCCAAGCCGCGCCAGCTGCGCTTCGACGAGATGTCCGTGGCGCTGCCCGACCGGATCGACAGCGACTTCGAGCGCAACGACAACGACCGCATCACCGGCATGACCCTCGACGAGCTCAGCGCGCGAGGCCAGGACTCGTCCCAGAGCCGTCGCAACCGGCTCGAGTCCCTGGTGGAGTGGCACCGGCGCTTCTCGCTCCCGGTCGCGACCCTGATCTTCGGCATCCTCGCCCTGCCGCTCTTCCTGTCCCGCGGCGAAGAGTCGCGGGCCGCCGGGGCGATGCTCGGCGTGGTGGCCACGGTCGCCTACTACGGCCTCGTGCAGATCGGCAACGGTCTCGTGATGAGCGAGTCCCTGCCGGTGGGCGTCGCCACCTGGATCCCCAACGTCGTGATGCTGGGCGTCGCGATCTACCTGGTCTCGCGGGTGGGGAAGAGCTCGAGCTTCACCCGGCGGCGCCGCGGCGGCGGCGGCCTGACCTCTTCCTGGGGGAGCGTCGGCGCGCGCTCGGGGAAGGACGAGCCCGAGGCGCCGAGCGCAGCCCGGGAGGCGCCCCCGGAGCCCGCGCCCGCCGCGCCGGGTCGCGTGCGGCCGATCCACGCCCGTCGCTTCGCCCTCCAGCGCTACATCGCCGGTCGCTTCTTCCAGATGGTGCTGCTCTCCTTCCTCGCGCTGATGGCCGCGTACCTGCTGGTGGACGTGCTGGAGCGCCTGCAGTGGTTCGCGCGCTACGAGGCGACGCCGGGCGAGGCGATCCGCTTCTACGGCTACCGCATCCCGCTGCTCGCCTCGCGGGTGCTCCCGATGTCGTTGCTGGTGGCGACGGCGCTCACCGTGGCCCTGCTGGGCGTGCAGGGCGAGCTCACCGGCATCCGGGCCTGCGGGATCCCCGCACCCCGGGCGCTGTTCCCGGTGGTCATCATCTGCGCGCTCATCGTGCCGCTGTCCTTCCTGCTCAACGACGAGGTCGTTCCTCGCGCCACCACCGCCGCGGACCACCTCAAGGACACCGAGATCAAGGGGCGGACGGCCGCCAACAAGAAGGCCATCCGCAAGTCGAGCAGCCGCTCGAAGCCGGTCTGGTTCGGAGGCGGAAACCGGCACTTCGAGGCCATCGTGCTCGACCCCCAGCTCGGCTCGGCCCACGGTCTCACCGTCTACGAGCTCGACGAGCACGGGCTCCCGGTGCGCCGCCTCGAGATCGCCCAGGCCCGACACTTCTCCCGCGGCCAGTGGCGCCTCGAGGACGCCCTCGAGCTGGAGATCGGCGACGAGGGCATCGTGACCCGCCCGGCCGACTCCGTCCTCGACCTCGGCGAAGCGGTGCCGGCCGAGATCGACACCATGCACCTGTCGGTGAGGGAGCTGCAGGAGGAGATCCGGCAGGTGCGCGCCGGAGGCTGGGAAACGACCCAGCTCGAGGTCGACCTCCACGTGAAGTTCGCCGCGCCGCTGGCCTGCCTGGTGCTCTCCGCCCTGGCGCTCTTCTTCTGCGTCTCCGGCCCGCCCTACCCGAGCACCGGCGTCTCGCTGGTGGTGAGCGGAGCCGTCGCCGTGCTCTGGGTGCTGTCGACGGGCGTCTCCGCCAGTCTGGGCTACGGAGGCGTGCTCCCGGCTGCGGTGGCGGGCTGGGCGCCGACCGCCTTCTTCGCCGTCGCCGCCGGGGTCATGGGCTGGCGCCTGCGCGGCATGCGCTGAGCCCGACAGGCCCCGCGCTGGCCCCGTCGGTCGCTCCGGTCCTACAATCCCGGCCATGAGACGAGAGATCTTCAGCGACGAGCACGACCTGTTCCGCGACCAGTTCCGGCGCTTCGCCGAGGCCGAGATCGAGCCCCGGGTCGCGGGCTGGAACGCGAACGGCATCACCGACCGCGAGACCTGGAAGCGCTGCGGCGACGAGGGCTACCTCGGCTGCAACCAGCCGGAGGCCTACGGCGGCGCCGGCGCCGACTTCCTGTACGACGCCATCATCATGGAAGAGCTGGCGCGCATCCGCGCCCACGGCCTGATGATCTCGCTGCACTCCGACATCTGCATGCCGTACCTCACCGCCTACGCGAGCGAGGAGCAGAAGCAGAAGTACCTCACCCGCGCGATCTCCGGCGACTGCCTCCTGGGCATCGGCATGACCGAGCCTGGCACCGGCTCCGACCTCGCGAGCGTGCAGACCCGCGCCATCCGCGACGGCGACCACTACGTGCTGAACGGCGCGAAGACCTTCATCTCCAACGGCCAGATCGCGGACCTGTTCATCATCGTCTGCAAGACCGACCCCGACGCCGACCCGCCGCACAAGGGCATCAGCCTGCTGCTGGTGGAGGCCGGCAGCGAGGGCTTCCAGCGCGGCCGCAACCTGAAGAAGCTCGGGCTCAAGGGACAGGACACCAGCGAGCTGTTCTTCAACGACTGCCGGGTGCCGGTGGGTAACATCCTCGGCCGCGAGGGGCAGGGCTTCCGCATGCTGATGGAGAAGCTCCAGCAGGAGCGGCTGTCCATCGCGGTGGCCTCGATCGCCAGCGCGCGCCAGTCCCTGGACGACACCCTCCAGTACGTGAAGGAGCGCCACGCCTTCGGGCGGCCCATCGGGACGTTCCAGAACAGCCAGTTCAAGCTGGCCGAGCTCGCGACCGAGGTCGAGATCGGCCAGGCGTTCGTGGACAAGCTGCTGGCGGCCCACGTGCGCGGCGACGAGATCGTCTCCGAGGTGAGCATGGCGAAGTGGTGGACCACCGACCTCCAGAAGAAGATGGCGGCCGAGTGCCTGCAGCTCCACGGCGGCTACGGCTTCATGGAGGAGTATCCGATCTCCACCGACTACCGGGACGCGGCCGTGCAGTCCATCTACGCCGGCACCAACGAGATCATGAAGGTGATCATCGCCCGCCGGCTCGGCCTCGGGTGATCGCCGACCTCGAACGCCGGACGCTCGATCTCTGGCCCCCGGCCGAGCGCGTCGTCCTGGACGGCTGGGAGCTGGCGACGAGCGGCGGCTACACGCGCCGCACCAACTCGGTGCAGCCGCTTCTGGCGGGGCGCATGGGCCTCGAGGAGAAGATCGAGCGCGCCCAGCTCCACTTCGAGAAGCGCGGTCTGCCGGCGACCTTCAAGCTCACGTCGGCGGCCCAGCCCGTGGGCCTCGACGCCGAGCTCGCCCGTCACGGCTACCTCAGGTCCGGGGAGACCTGCGTCCTCGTCCGCGACCTCGCCGAGCAGGACGCGCCGGCGCCCGCGGACACACCGGCGGTGGAGATCGCGGAGGTTCCCGACGACGGCTGGTTCGAGGCCTGCGTCGCGCAGACCGGGGTCGAGGGACACCACCGCGCGGCCCTGCGCGGCATCCTCGGCCGCGTGCCCCCGGGCAGCGCCTTCGCGCGCATCCGGGAGGGCGGTCGCAGCCTGGCCCTGGGCCTGGGCTCCATGGCCGACGGGCACATGTATCTCGCGGAGGTGGTGACCCACCCGAGGGCCCGACGCCGCGGGCTCGCGCGCCGCATGCTCGGCGACCTGCTCCACCACGCGCTCCGGCGCGGCGTCCGTCGCGCCTTCCTCGGCATGGTCGCGAGCAACGAACCGGCCCGGGCGCTCTACGCGGAGCTCGGCTTCCGCGAGGCGTACCGGTACTGGTATCGCGAGCCCGACCCGTCCGCGCGCGCCTAGACGGCCGCGGGCTGCTCGAGTCGCTCGGGCTGCGCGGTCCCCTCGTCCATGCGGGGGCCCAGCAGGTCCTCGAGCACCAGGTAGAACGAGGGCACCAGCAGCAGGGTGATGACCGTGGCGAAGATCACGCCGAAGGCGAGCGAGATGCCCATGGGGATCAGCATCTGGGCCTGGGCGCTGGTCTCCAGCAGCAGCGGCGTGAGACCCGCGAAGGTGGTGAGCGAGGTGAGCAGGATCGCGCGGAAGCGGGCGCTGCCGGCGTCCACCAGGGCCTCGTGGAGCCGTGCGCCCTCGGCCCGCCGGCGGTTCACGAAGTCCACCAGCACCAGGCTGTCGTTCACGACCACCCCCGAGAGCGCCACGACTCCGACCAGCGAGAACATGCTGAAGTCGTGGCCCAGCAGGACGTGGCCCCAGACGGCCCCCACCAGACCGAAGGGGATCGCCGACATGATGATCAACGGCTGCAGGTACGATCGCAGGGGAATGGCCAGCAGGGCGTAGATGGCGAAGAGCGCGAGCAGCCATCCCTTGCCCAGGGCCGACAGGAACTCCCGCTGCTCGCGCTGCTCTCCCTCGAACGAGACCTGCACCGACGAATGGATCGCGGCGATCTGCGGCAGCTCCTCCCGGCGGAACTGCGCGAGGATCTCGTTGGCGTTGGCCACGGCGGGGTCGATGTCCGCGGTCACGCTGATCACCCGGCGGCGATCGACCCGGGAGATGGTGGAGAAGCCGCGCTGCAGCGACGCCTCGGCGACCGCGGCGAAGGGCACCGCCTCTCCGTCGGCGGTGCGGATGCGCATGTTCTCGAGGTCGCCCAGGGACCGCCGCTCCTCGATCGGGTAGCGGACCATCACGCGCACGTCGTCGCGGCCCCGCTGCACCCGCTGGACCTCGTGTCCGTAGAACGCCTGGCGGACCTGGTTGCCGAGGTCGTGGAGCGAGAGGCCGAGGGCCTCGGCCGAGGGCAGGATGTCGAGCTCGAGCTGCTGCTGGCCGCCCCGGAACGAGTCGCGCAGGTCGATGACGCCGGGATAGGCGGCGAGGGCCTCCTTCACGTCCTCGGCCGCCGAGCGCAGCCGGGTGAGGTCGGGTCCCGAGAGCTCGATCTCCACGGGCGCGCCCGCCGACATGATGGTCGAGGTGAACGACAGCTCCTCGGCGCCGGGGATCTGTCCCGCCTTCTCCCGCCAGAGCTGGGTCAGCAAGGCGACCGAGACGTTCCGCTCCTCGGCGTCGACGACCTCGATCTGGACCTCGCCCAGGTGCCCGCCGATCGACTTCGCCGCGGCCATCGCCGCGGGGCTGTTGGCCTGCTTGACCCTGTAGGGCTGCTGCCCGACGGTGGTCGTGACGTGGGCGAACACCGGGCCTTCGCCGCGCGCCTCGAGGTCGGCGGACACCGCGGCCGCCGCCGCCTCCACCTGGGCCACCGCGCGCTCGGTCGCGCGGCTCGAGGTGCCCTGGGGCATGGTCACGTAGCCGACGGTGACGTCGCCCTCGACGTCGGGCTGGAACACGAACTGGATCCAGCCGCCGCCCAGCAGGCCCGCGGTGAACATCAGCACCGCGAGGCCCGTGGCGACGGTGAGGTAGCGGTTCGCGAGGCAGGCCTCGAGGAAGGGCCGGTAGCGCCGCTCGATGAAGCCGCCCAGGCGCCGGGCGATGCCCTCCTGGAAGCGCCGCCAGGTGGCGGACACCCGGGAGCGCGCCGGCGCGTCCACCCGGGACCCGTGGCCCAGGTGGGCGGGCAGGATGAACAGCGATTCGAGGAGCGAGAAGAGCAGGCACAGGCTGACGATGGCCGGGATCACCGTGGCCACCCTGCCCATGGGCCCGGGCACGAAGAACATGGGCGCGAAGGCCGCGACCGTGGTCAGCACGCCGAAGATGACCGGCGTGGCCACGCCCACCGCGCCGTCCACGGCGCCGCGCAAAGGCGGCGCGCTCGGGTCCGCCGCCTGCTGCGTGTGGACGTTCTCGCCCACGATGATGGCGTCGTCCACCACGATGCCCAGCACCACGATGAAGGCCATCAGCGAGATCAGGTTGATCGAGATGCCCACCGCGGGGAGCAGGAAGAGCGCGCCCATGAACGAGATGGGCACCCCCAGGCTCACCCACAGCGCCAGGCGCAGGCGCAGGAAGAGCGCCAGCACCAGGATGACCAGCAGGAAGCCGCTGCGCGCGTTGCCCAGCAGCGTGTCGAGGCGGCCGCGCAGGAAGCGGGCGTCGTCCTGGGCGACGGTGATGGCCACGCCCTCGGGCAGGTGGGCGCTGGCCCGGGCGGCGTACTCGCGCACGGCCTGGGAGATCTCGAGCGCGCTCTGCCGGCCGACGCGGAAGACCTGGATCATCACGGCCGGCCGGCCGTCGAAGCGCATCCGGAGGTCGGTCTCCTCGAAGCCGTCCACCACGCTGGCCACGTCGCCCACGTGGAGGCGTGTGCCGTCGGGCCGCGAAAGCAGCACGATGCGCTCGAAGTCGACGCCCTCGTAGGCCTGGCCCACGGTGCGCAGGAGGATCTCGCCGCCCTCGGTCTTGAGCGACCCGCCCGGCAGGTCGAGCGACGAGCGCTGGACCGCGGCCACCACCTCGTCGAAGGTGATGCCGTGGCGCCGCAGGGCGCCCTCCGAGACCTCGATGGAGATCTCGTAGGGGCGCGCGGCCACGAGCTCGGTGTCGGTGATGCCCGGCAGCGCCGTGATCTCGTCGCGGGTGCGCTCGCCCAGGCGCTTGAGGGTCAGCTCGTCCACGTCTCCGGAGACGGCGACGTCGATCACCTGGAAGCGCACGTCCGCCTGGGTGACCTCGGGCTTGCGCGCCTCGAGCGGGAAGTTGTCGATGCCGTCCACGCGGTTGCGGATCTCGTCGAGGCGGCGCCGCACGTCCTCGCCGGACAGCAGCTCGACGGTCACGCTGCCCACGCCCTCGCTGGCGGTGGAGCGCACGCGCTTCACGCCCTGGAGGCCCTGGAGCTGCTCCTCGATGCGGACGCAGATGCCCTCTTCCACTTCTTCGGGGGCGGCGCCGGGGTACTCGACGCGGATGCTCACCACGTCGAGATTGATCTC
This sequence comes from Myxococcota bacterium, assembly GCA_050618075.1. Classification (GTDB taxonomy): domain Bacteria; phylum Myxococcota_A; class UBA9160; order UBA9160; family UBA4427; genus JBNLVL01. Next base: position 123,866 of record JBNLVL010000034.1, on the reverse strand, counting down.
GGGGAAGATCTCCTGCTTGATGCCGGGCAGGGTGACCGCGCCGCCGAAGAGCAGCGCCGCCATGAACAGGTTGGCGGCGACGTGGTTCCGGGCGAACCACGCGATCGCCCGGGTCACGGCTCGCTCCGGACCGCCGGCTCTCCCGTCGCCGCGACGGCGTCGACCGGCGCGGCGTCCGGCACCGGGGCGACGCGGACGACGGTGCCGTCCACGGCGAGCGGCATGGGCGTGCTGCAGACCCGGTCGCCGGCCTCGAGGCCCGACGACACCAGCACCTTGTCGCGGTCGCGGCGGAGCACCCCGATGCGGCGGTTGCGCAGCTGGTCGTCCTCGTCGACCACCACCACCCGGTCCCGGCCGCGCAGGGCCGAGCGCGGAATGGCGATGGCGTCTTCGAGCACGCGGCCCTCGATCTCCGCCTCCACGAACATGCCCACGGCCAGCGGGGGACGGCTGGCGTCCTCGTTGCTGCGGCCGTAGGGGTCCTCCACCCGGGCCACCGCGTGGATCATGCGGGTCCGGGGGTCGATCTCGCCCTCCGTCCGCACGATGCGCCCGGTCCAGGTGTGGGTGCTTCCGGCGAAGGTCGAGCGCAGTCGCACTCGCGGCCCCTCGGCGGCCGGCTCGTCCCCGGCGTCGGCGGCTTCCCCGACGTCGGCGGTATCGGCGGTGTCGGCGGCGTCCCGATCGGCGGCGGCGGCGCGGTCGTCGACGCCGCGGTAGTCGATGGGCAGGTCGAGGAAGGCCGCGTCCTCGTTGGTCAGCGGCAGCCGCACCTCCGCGTAGTCCACCGCATAGACCCTGGCGACCGGCGTACCGCGCGACACGAACTGGCCCCTCCCGATGTGCTTCGTGCGCACGCGGCCGGTGAAGGGCGAGGTGATCCGGGTGCGCTCGAGGTCGCGCCGGCTCTGGCGCAGGGCCGCCGCGGCGTCGCGTCGCGACGCCCGGGCCACCCGCGCGGCGTTGCGGGCGTCGTCCAGCTTCGACGGGCTGGCGACCCCGTTGCGGGCCATCTTCTCCACGCGCGCCAGCTCGGCCTCGGCCGTGGCGCGTTCGCTGTCCGCGCGCTCCAGCGCCGCCTCCGCGCGCTCGACCGCCACCTCGTAGTCGCCGGGGTCGATGCGCACCAGCACCTCGTCGGGCTCCACGAAGCCGCCGTTGGCCAGGCTGGGCGACACCCAGACGATGCGGCCGGAGACCTCCGCCACCAGCTCGCTCTCGCTGCGGGGGGAGACGGTCCCCTGGGCGGTGACCACCACGCGCTCGGGGCTTCGCTCGACGGCCACCACCTCCACCAGCGGGATCGGCCGGCCGGCGGCCCGGGTCGCCACCCGCGGTCGGGCGGTGATCAGGCTGATGGTTCCGACGAGCCCCAGCAGCAGGACGGCGACGGGCCAGACCACTTTCCTGTCGAGCTTCATGCTTCGCACCTCTCGGGCGTGGGCGGATCGAGGGCGCGCATCTTCGGGTCCGGGGCACGCAGTCCCCCGGACAGAAAGGCGATCGAGTGACGCATCTTCGACTCGTCGTCGACGAGCCCGCTCGGGTGTCCCGGGATCACGTCCAGCGCGAAGTTCCCGGAGAACACCCAGGTCAGACACCCGATGCACAGACGGTAGCGCTCGGCGACGGTCTCCTTGGGGAGCGCGGGGAGCGCGGCCTGGAGGGCCTGGATGAAGCGCCGCCCGACCTCGCCGAAGTGCTTCCGGTACAGGGACTCGACGACCTCCGGCGGCTGGGCGTCGATCCGCGCGATCAGGCGCTGGAGCAGCTGGCCGGACTCGGGGCCCTCGCGCAGCTCGCGCACGCCCGGCGCGCACATCGCCCACAGCAGCTCCTCGACCGACGGCGGCGTGTCCCGCGCCTCGAAGGCGTCGAGCGCGGCGACGCGCTCGCGGTTGATGGGCGAGGCCCGGCGCTCGACCACGGCGTCGAGCAGCCCCTCCTTCGAGCCGAAGTGGTAGTGGACCGCGGCCAGGTTCACGTCGGCCGCACCGGTGAGCTCGCGGAGCGACGTGCCCGAGATGCCCCGCTCGGCGAACAGCTGCTCGGCCACGTCCAGGAGTCGTTCTCGGGTGTCGGAGGCCGCCATCGGGGGTTCCTGCGACGACGCTCCCCGATTCCGGTTCGGGGCGCGGCCGAACCGGGGATCGTCGATCAAACGGATGATTCAAACATACGTTTGAAAGTTTCGACCAACAACACGCGCGGCTTTAGCTACGGACCGGGGAAGGGGAGGGCGCGGAGAGCGGCGAGGAGCTAGAGGACCCGCTGGAGGCGGACGCGGCCGCTGTCGAGGAGGGTGTCGAGCTGGTCGCCCAGCTCCATCTCGTCCTCGGTGAGCTCGCTGACGGCGAGCACCAGGTCGACGACCGAGGCTTCGAGCACCTCGGTGTTCTCGAGCGCGTCGCGTGTGAGACGGGTCCAGGAATCCATGGCGCACCTCCAGTGCCCGGTCCTCTGTGCAGGTGCCGTGCCAGGCGCCCGAAGTTCCAGGGGAATCTCCCAAGTCATCGATTTTGCTGGCGGTTCTCGAAATCCTACCCGCGGGGCCGGGCGCGCTCCTGCACACCCGGCCGCCAGAACTCCGACGCCGGCGCCGGGAACCCGACGCTCGGCCGGTCGACCGCCGGGGGTCGGGGTGCGATTCTCCGGCCGGCGCCCCGGCATCCAAGGCGCTCACCCGGGCCTCGCACGCGCAGCGGCGAGGCCCCGCAGAGGACAGAGGAGACAGAGGAGGTTGGCTCGCCCATGACCGCGGATCCCGCCCAGCGCATCGCCCTCTATCAGTTCGGGAGCTGCCCGTACTGCGTTCGCGTCATGGACGCCGCCCGGCGGCTGGGCATCGACCTCCCACTGCGCGACGTGCAGCGCGACCCGGAGCGGCTGGAAGAGCTGGTGGCGGCGACCGGCCGGCGGATGGTCCCCTGCCTGCGCATCGAGGAGGAAGGGGGCGACGTCCGCTGGATGCACGAGTCCTCGGACATCATCGCCTACCTCGAGCAACACTTCGGCTGAGAGGCGGCGCGGGCGACCCCGCCGCCGGGAAAGGGGCGACCATGGAGCGACGGCTGCGCATCCACCGGCGAAAGCGGCGCCCGGACTCGGGGCGGCGCGCGCGCCGGGCCCTGCTGGTCGCGGTCCTCGCGGCGGCTCCGCTCTGGCTGGGCGCCGCCGCCTGCACCACCGACGAGGTGGTCGCCCAGGCGCGCATTCCCGGGACCTCTTCGCGGGCGCAGTTCACCCGGGTGACCCAGCGCTTCGGGTACCTGGACGCCACCATCGAGACCGGCGGCTTCACCCTGCGCTTCTTCCTGCCGCCCAGCGACGAGTGCTCGGCCATCGCCCGGCTGGGGCAGGAGGCGCGCTACCAGAACCTCGGTCCGCTCGGGCGCTTCACCCAGGACGAGTTCCGCTGCGATCCCCTCGGCATCCTGTCGCTGCTCGAGTGGCGCAACCGCGGGCCCCGCGGCGCCCAGCCGCGCTCGGTGGTGCCGCGCGCCCAGGCCACCTTCCAGGTGATCGACCGCGACGACGAGCTCGTCCTGGTGTCGGGCCGCTTCCCCCTGGCCGGTCACATCGGCTGGGTCGGCGGCGTCGCCTCCCGGGCCGTGCTGCCCGTCGAGCCCAACTGCCAGCGCGCCATCGAGTCCGGTGTGGCCAGCATGGAGTACCGGTCGAGCGGCCGGCGGCCGTTCACCCTGGTGGGGCCCCGCGGACTCTGCGACATCGTGGGCTTCGTCTACGAGCGTGCGCCCGAGCAGCCCGGCGGCGAGCGGCCGCCGGAGACCGGCACCCGGCTCGAGCCCGAGACCCAGCCCTAGGGTCAGCCCCCGCAGTCCTCGCCGCACACGGCGAGCGGGTCGGAGAGCGCCGCCGGGAGCCGGTCGGGCAGGCCCGGGGCGGTCCACTGCCCGTCGGCGTCGGCGTCCACGAAGATGGGGTTGGTGAAGGCGAACGGGGTGAAGCCCGGGAGCACCGCGCCGTAGACCTTGTCGGCGCGTCCCTCCACCTCGACGCTGACGAAGGCGTCGGCCTCGAATCGCAGGGGCACGGTCAACGTGGCGCCGGGCTCCACCGACGACGTGTAGACGGCCTCTCCGTCGACGAAGACGCGCAGCTCCGAGACCGGGACCCACGGCGCCGCGCGCACGCGAGCCCGCAGGCGCCCCTCCCGGCCCACGTGCAGCCCGCCCAGGCCGGTGTCGGAGAGGTCCACCTCGAGCAGCGGACCCGTCGTGCCGTAGAGCGCTCCCCGCTTCACCGCGTCCACGAGCAGGCCGTCGTGGAAGGCGCCCGCCCGGTCGTCGGCCACGGGCAGGTAGTTGCGCGGCGTGGCCGTCACCTCGCTGGCGCGGTGGGAGTCGCTGTTGGCGGTGGCGGTCCTGCGGTGTCCCTGCAGGAGGAGGGACAGCCAGTCGGCCCGGGCCATCCCGTAGCGGCGCAGGCTCGGACCGTTCATCAGCTCGACCGCGTCGAAGTCGATGTCCCGCAGGCCCGTGGTCGGGTCGCGCTCGACGAGCAGCGCGTTGTCGCCGCTGTCCAGGGGACGGGTGGGATCGAACGGGGCGCCCGCCACCGCCAGGTGCTCGAAGTAGTTGCCCCGATCGCCCTTCGCCGTGGGCGCTCGCGGGTGGTTGAGCTGCAGGACGCGGGCTCCGCCCAGCGCGTCGAGCTCGGCGCGGATGCCGCGCAGCCGCCGGCCCTCGGCCGCGAGCGCGCCGTCCTGGTACTCGAGGGGCTTCACCTCCATGGGGAAGACGTTGGCGTGGCCGCTGGTGTGGGGCACGTCGGGGGAGTAGGCCGTGGTCGTGACCTCGCTCCCCACGGCGCTGGCGAGGCGGTCCTCGAGGCCCAGGCGCGCGATCACCGGTCCGTAGTCCGCCACCCGGTCGTGCTCGGTGGCGAGCGCGACGTCGAGGCCGGCCGCGACCAGCCGCCGCACCCGGCTCTCCAGGTCGAGGGTCGAGTCGTCGCTGGGCAGCGAGTGCAGGTGCAGGTCGGCCGACAGCCAGCCCGGCGTCTCGAGCACCCGCATCGGCGGCTCGATCTCGAGGGTCGTCGTCTCACCGGCCCGCACATCGACGAGGGCGCGGCCCAGGTCGAACTCCGGTCCGCGGGTCGCGAACACCCGGTAGAGGCCCGGGGCGAGAGCGACCCACGCCGGGTCGGTCGGGACGCCCGCCAGGGCGACGTCGTTGGAGGCGGCGCCGGGGCGGATCGGCTGCTCGCCCAGGCGGAACCCGCGCAGGTCGTCGCGCAGCAGCGGGTCCGGCGTCTCGCCCGTGCCCTGGAAGACCAGGCGCATGGCGTGACCCCGAGGCAGGGCGACCCGGCCCACCGCGCCCGTGGCGATGGCGCCGACGTCCACCTCGCCTGCGGCCGGCACCTCGACCGGCAGCGCGCCCGAGCGCCCGCCCGGCGCGCTCCACTCGATCCGCAGGCGTCCGGCGGGGGCGCGGAAGCCGAAGCGGCCGTCGGGCTCCGGGCGCACGAACGTCAGGGCGCCGCCGGCCTCGGCCACGACGTGCAGGCGTGCCGCAGCGTCGTCCACCCGTCCGCTCACGCGCGCCAGAGCGGCGTGGATCCCGTCGGTCACCGACGCCACGTCCGCCCGCCGGCCCACCCGCAGCGCGCGCTCGATCTCCAGGGTGTCGCCCGGGGACAGGTCGAACAAGACCGCCTGGGCCAGCTCGAGGAGCCCGATCTCGTCGCCGCCGCCCAGCCAGAAGGGCCGGGTCAGCACGCCCAGCAGCGAGAAGCTCTCGCCGTTGATCGACACGATCGGCAGCTCGACGGCGGCGCCCGAGGCGTCCACGCGGCGCGCCTCGAGCATCTGCAGCCCGTAGGCGACGCCGGGCTCGATGGCGTCGGCGCCGACCCAGACGTGGAGATCCGAGGGGACCATGGCGTTCACCATGGCGAGCGGGTCCTCGGGATCGACCGGCGCGTGGGCGAAGCCCGGGGCGTGGAGCGGCGAGCCCGGGCGGCGGGTCGACGCGCTGAAGGGGGACAGCGACCCGTTGCCGTGGAGGACGACGTCGGCGAAGACCCGCATCCGGGTTCCGTCGCCGGTGCGCCGGGCGCGGGTGCGGATGCGCAGGCGGTCGGGGTCGTTCCCATCGAGGATGTACGCGGTCTCGAGCTCGATGCCGTCGCCCACGCCCAGGGTCTCGACGATGGCGCGTCCGTCCTCCACCCGGGCGTCGATGTGCTCGACGCCGGGCACCGCGCCGCGCGAGGCGTTCAAGAGCGGCTGCAGGACGTTCCACTGGTCGTCGTCGCGGCCGCAGTGACCGAGGTCGACGAGCACGCCGCCCCGGGGCGAGAGCACGGTCTCGTGGGCGGGGTCGGAGACCACGGCGCACAGCGTGCCGTTGCCGAGGGCCCAGTCGCCGATGCCGCCGATGGCGTCCGGGCCGCCCACGAGCCTGTCGCCGGCGTTGCCCGCCGTCACGCGGCCGGCGTAGAGGGCGGAGTCCGAGCCCCCCGAGCCCGAGCCCGCGTCCGGCGCGTCGGGCGCGGCCGGGGCGGACGCCGCGACCAGCGGGCCGAGCGCGATGCACAGCAGGGTGCGGAGGCGAGCCTGCACCGCCGGGCCGGACCTCAGCCGAGCAGGTCGCGGAAGAGCTCGAGGTTCTCGCGCTCTTCGGGCGCGACGCGCCCGTCGGCGGCGACCACGCCCTCGACGGCGTCGAGGAAGATCTTCCGGTGCTCCCTGGGGACGTCGGTGGGATCGATGGCGTCCGGGGGCGGGGGCGACTGGAGCCAGCCGGCGACCTGACCGGTCTCCTGGGCGTCGAGCCCGAGCTGCTCGATCAGGCCGGCCACGAACGCGCGCTCCTCGGGGCGCACCTCCAGGTCGGCCCAGGCGAAGGAGCAGACGAACTTCATCAACCGCAGTCGGTCGCGGCGGTCCATGGCGACGAGAGCATCCTGGGCGTTCACGAGAACCTCCGGAGCCCATTCTACGCGTCCTGACCCGCCGCGTGCGGCGGTGAACCGAATTTCGCCGCCGGAGGCGCCGGGGTCGAGGTCGGCTGCGGTGGGGTGAGGGGCACCCGTCCGTGCTTGACACCGCCCAGGCCGATGGCCAGGGTGGCAGGGCTGCCGGCGCCCGGGCGCCGTGAATGCACGCCTCCGAGTCCTCCCCCCCGGCGTCGGGGCGGCGAGCTCCGGAAGGCGACGCCAGGGAGACCGACGTGTTCAGTTCGCCTTCGCTCTTCGTTCGTCGAACCGGCCGGCCGGGCGCGCCCCGACCGGGCGTCCTCCGTCTGTGCATCCTGGTGGGGGCCGCGCACTGGGCGCTGGCCGCCCCGGCAGGCGCCGGCGTGGTGCCGCCCATGCCCGACGAGCCCCTCGACCAGTGCGTGGCCGACAAGCTCGACGCGGCGGCCATGAAGTGTCAGGGCAGCTTCCTCGCCTGGGCCAAGTGGGAGCGGCGGAAGGCGCGCAGCCGCAGCGATCGCGTGGAGCGGCTCGACTTCGCCTCCACGCTCCTGGCCACCTCGTGGTCCAACGCCGACGACGCCGCGGACACGGCCGGCGTCGACTGCGCGACCGCCACGGGCGACAGCAGCCAGGTCGCCAAGGTCGCGCGCAGGGGCGCCAAGAAGGTGGCGAAGAAGCTCGAGTCGAAGATCGACCACAATCGGAAGCGGGACCGGGTCTGCTCCTCCCGGGTCCTGCGCTCGGCAGGGGAGCTCTGCCACGCGCTGCTGGCGGCCGAGAGCGATCACCTCGAGTCGCGCTTCGACGACCGGCTGCGCGACGACCTGCAGGCCGACCGCGTCGCGGCCCTCGCGGCGTTCGGCAACGACTGGCTCGCCCTCGAGGACGACTGCCAGCCGCCGCTCAGCCAGGCGAAGGTGGAGAAGCTCGTCGACGACGTGGTCCGCGACACGGTCACGGCGGCCAGCGTCTCGCCGTCGGTGACCGACGGCTGGGAGATGATCACGCCCGAGGCCAGCGTGGACTACGAGGGCCAGACCCTCCTGCCCACCTGCTGGGACGGAGAGCCCTGGTCGTTCTTCGTGCACCGCGGCAGCGTGAACAAGCTGGTCATGTACTACCAGGGCGGCGGCGCCTGCTGGAGCGCGGCCACCTGCGGCGGCATCCCCGGCATCGCCGGACCCACCTTCAAGCGCAGCGTCGGCGCGGGCGACAACCCGGCCAACTTCTCCAGCGGCTTCGCCGACCTCTCGAACCCGGACAACCCGTTCAAGGACTGGAACATCGTCTTCGTTCCCTACTGCACGGGCGACATCCACTGGGGCGACGCGGTGGTCGACTACGAGATCGACCTCGGCGACCCCGAGCCGCGGGTCACCACCATGCGCCACAAGGGGTTCGTGAACGCCCAGGTCGCGGAGAAGTTCGCCCGGGAGCACTTCGTGCACCCCGAGCAGGTGTTCGTGACGGGGTCGAGCGCGGGGGCCTACGGCGCCATCGTGAACTCGCTCTACCTCCAGGAGCGGGCCTACCCGTCGGCCGACTTCGCCGTCGTCGGCGACGCGGGCAACGGCGTCATCACCCAGGACTTCCTCGAGGAGGACCTCGCCAACTGGGGCATCCAGGCGAACCTCCCGCCCTGGATGCCGGGACTGGACGTGCCTCTGGCCGAGCTGACGGCGGCCGACCTCTACATCGAGTCGGCGAAGACCTATCCCCAGAACCGCTTCGCCACCTACACCACGGCCTTCGACGGCGGCAACGGCGGGCAGACCGGCTTCCTGCAGGTCATGAACAACAAGAACAACGCGCTCGACTGGATCCGCTGGTGGGACTCCTCGTGCGAGTGGAACGAGGAGATGACGGCGTTGAACGCCCGGGCCCGGATGGAGACGCTGGTCGAGGACAACTTCCGGTCCTACGTCGGGACGGGCTCGGCCCACACCATGTGGGGACGCGACAAGGTGTACACGGACACCACGAGCGGCGTCCCCACGGTGCGCGACTGGCTGGCCGCGATGCTGGACGACACCGAGGACTGGGTGGACGTCGAGTGCGACGACTGCGGGGTGCTGCTCGAGGGCGATCCGCGGCCGGACCCGGACAACCCGTTCAACCAGCCGCCGTACACGCCCTTCGACCTGGAGAATGAGCGCATCGACTGCCCGGTCCCGGATCTCTAGGCCGGTCCGCTTCGCTCCCCCCGAGAGACGCCGCGTTGCTTCGTCGGACTTTCTCGGGGCGTGTCGGGGGGAGCAGGGGGGCGCCCGTGCTCAGACAGTCCTCGGCGAACCTGTTGGTTGCTTCACGGGGACGGCGGGGCTGCTTCGCGCTGGCCCTACCTGCCTGCGGAACTGCGCGCGGGACCCCCCTGCTCCCCCCGACCCGGGACGGGGCAGCCTACGACTCCCCATCGTCCTGCCTCGAAGGGTTCGACCCGGCCCCTGGCTGCCCAGCGCGAGACCGGGGGAAGGGTTGGCAGCGGAGCGACCGCCGAGGCGAGCACGCTGCGCTCGCACTCGAAACGCTCCTGCAACCGATGGCGGCCAGCGGGTGGACGGGCGCAGGCGTCGTGTTCCCTGTGGCCGCCAGCCTGCGCTCGATCGACAAGGGAGGGAGACGGAGTCGCAACCCTTCCCCCGGTCGGGGCAACGGTGGACCTCACGTGGAGCGAAGCGGCCCTGCCGTGGAGCAGAGCTCGAGACCGCAGCGGCCGTCTACACCTGCGCGGTACCGGACGCCCTAGGCCTCTTCGGGCGGGCGGCGGCGCGGGCGGCGGCGTCCCAGCCAGAGGCTGGCGGGGACCACGAAGGCGAAGGCGGACTCGTAGCCGCGGCCGCAGCCCGACGGCTGCTGGTACTCCAGGTTGCCGCCCGGCAGCGACGGCCCCGGTGTGCCGCGGCCGGCGCCGATCAGGAACAGCGAGCCGTCGTCCGAGTCGACCACGCCGTCGGAGTTCATGTCGCTGCCGATGCCGCTGTCGCGGCCGGTCGCGATGTCGTCCACCATCAGCAGGTAGTCGGAGGTGCCGCAGGCGCCGTCGTTGTCCAGGTCGCAGTCGCAGATGTCGCCGAAGCCGTCCGCGTCGGTGTCCTGCTGGCCCTCGTTCGCGACCGTGGTGCAGTTGTCCGTGCCGTCGCTCACGCCGTCTTTGTCGCGGTCGCGCGGCTCGCGCAGGGCCGACGGTCCGGGCTCGCCCTGCAGCTTCTGGGTGGCGAACATGCCCAGGTCGGCCTCGTCGACGTCGCCGTCGGAGTCCATGTCGGTCCCGTCGCCGCCGTCGTCCACCCCCAGCCCGGCGTCGGACACGAAGATCAGGGTGTCGGAGGTGACGCAGATGCGGTCGCCGTCGAAGTCGCAGTCGCAGGCGTCGCCGAACAGGTCGTCGTCCACGTCCTGCTGGCCCGGGTTGGCCAGCAGCGTGCAGTTGTCCGCCAGGTCGGACACGCCGTCTCCGTCGCTGTCGGGGCCCGAGCTGGCCAGCGAGTCGATCCAGTAGCCCAGAAGGGCGCTGCCCACCGGGTCGGGCACCGCGGTCGCCGCGGGCATGCGGTCGGCCGCCACCTCGGTCTGCATGCGGTGCCACAGCACGCTGCGGTTGCGGTCGCCGGCCAGCACCCGTCGCGGGTCGACCAGGCCGTAGGTCTCTCCGGTGACGGTCGCGCCCACGATCTCCATGCCCGCCAGCGGCGTGTCGAATCGCAGATCCATGCTCGTGGGCGCCGGGCCCGCCGGCTGGTGGCAGACCGCGCAGTTGACGTCCAGGTACGAGCGCACCCGCTCGGTGATGTCCGCGACGCCGTTCTCCGGGTCGACGAAGGCGCCGTGGGTCGAGGCGTCTCCCACGTCCGTGGTGAACAGCCCGAGGTCGTTCCAGGCGTCCAGCTGGCTCTCCGCGCCGGCCTCGCAGTCGACCTGGCGGTTGATCTGGCGCGTGCGCACGCCGAGCACGAAGCCCGCCGCGTCGGTGTGGCAGGAGAGGCAGTCGGGCGGACCGGGGTAGGTCCAGGTCTGGGAGGCCGAGCCGCCGGGCGCGGGCACCGTGAAGCTCTCCTGGGCGGCCTCGAGCACGATGTCGGCGTCCTGCTGGTCGTCGCCCCAGCGGTAGGTGACGCCGACCCAGCCGGAGTTCTGAAGCAGGAAGACCCGGGTCTCGAGCCTGCGGTCCGCGCCGGCGGCGAGCCCAAGCTCGAAGTGCTTCACCAGCACCGTACCCACCGGAAAGCTCCAGGCGCCGGTGGGAGAGAACGTGATCGACTGGGCGTCGGGCAGACCCAGCCATCGGCGCTTCTCCGCGCCGTCGGACCAGAGCCGGGAGTTCACCCGGTACTCGATGAGACCCTCCGCGGGGTCGAGCGTGCCGGTGTCGTCGAACAGGCCGGTCTGGGAGAGCTTCGCCGGCCAGCCGCCGCCGCCCGCCGTCGGCACCAGGTGCATGAGGCGGCCGTTCAGCAGGTTGGCCGCGTACAGCTCGCCCGCCTCGTCCTCGCCGAAGCCGGCGATGCCGGTGGGGTTGGCGTCGAGCTGGACGGCGTCGCCTCCGCCCGGCGGCAGCGCGAAGGTGGCCGCGTTGAAGTCTGCGAAGACATAGGTGCCGCGGAGCGCGGGCAGCCGGTCGCCGCGGTAGACCACGCCGCCGGTCACGCTGGTCCCCACGCCGTGGTCGTAGGCGTGGACCGGGCGGGTCGAGGCCAGGGCGTCGCAGTCGCCCTCGAAGTCGGCGTTGGCCTCGCAGATGTCCCAGCCGAAGTTGTCGCCGCCCGAGGCCACGCGCGAGGCGGGCACGAAGTCGATCTCCTCCCAGCTGGCCTGGCCCACGTCGCCGATCCACATGTCGCCGGTCTCGCGGTCGAACGAGAAGCGCCACGGGTTGCGCAGGCCCCAGGCCCAGATCTCCTCGCGGAAGCCCTGGTCGTTGCCCGCGAAGGGGTTGCCCGGCGGAATGCCGTAGGCGAGCCCCGGGTCCTGGCGCGAGACGTCGATGCGCAGCATGGAGCCCAGCAGGGTGGTGCGGTCCTCGGCCTCCTCGCCCGGATCGCCCCCGCCGCCCCCGTCGCCGACGGAGATGTAGAGGAGCCCGTCCTGGGGGCCGAAGGCCAGCATGCCGCCGTTGTGGTTGGTGGCGGGCTGATCGAACTCGAGCACCAGCTCGCCGCTCGACGGGTCGGCGGCGTCGGGGTCGCCCTCGCTGACCGAGTAGCGCTCGATCCGCGTGCACGGGTTGCCGGAGTCGCAGTGGGTGCTGCGGCCCGTGAAGTTCACGTAGAAGACGCCCGAGGTGGCGTAGTCCGGCGGGAAGGCCAGGCCCAGCAGGCCGCGCTCTCCGCCGTAGTTCAAGAGGTGGCGGATGTCGAGGAAGACCTTGGAGGTGGCGACGTCGGGGTCGTTGTCGAAGACCCGGATCCAGCCCTCCTGCTCGACCACGAACAGGCGGTTGCTGCCGTCGCCGGCGTGGGTGACGAGGAGCGGCCGCTGGAACGTGAGGTTGGGAAAGGCGAAGGCCCACTCGTAGCCGGCCACCTCGCCCGGCGCGCCGTCGAGGGGCAGGGCGTGGCCGGCGAAGGAGGGGCGGGTCTGTCCGGAGAGACAGGTCTCGAGCGGCGGCTCCGCGGCGCGGGCGGCGCCGACCGCCAGGCCCGTCAGGCCTACCAGGCTCGCCAGGCCCATCAGGCCCGCCAGCCAGAGGGATGTCCACAGCCCGACCAGCCCGACGCGCTTCGCCCGCGCGGGCGCAGTCCAGTGCTGTCGGCCGCGGTGGGGGGAGGTCCGCATGCCTGCTCCGTGGTTCTCGAGGTCGGTCGAGGGCTGCGGGCGACTGCGCGAGCCCACCCGACCCCTGGGACGCAGTCCGAGCTTCCCCGGTCGCGCCGAATGCCGCGGTGACTCGAGTCACCGCCCAGGGTGAGTGTCACCCGGGGCGCCAAATGGGGCCAGACCCCTACTTTCCAGAGTCCAAAAAATCGGACATTCGCCGCGGGCTCGTCCTTCCCACGGGGAAAAGCTCAGGGCAGCGCCGGATTCCGGCCGTCGTCGCGGGATTTGCGCTCCGGGCCGAGGCAAGGGGGCCCGCCGCGGGTCGGGTCAGCGCAGGCCGCAGGCGCGCATGCGCTCGTAGGCCTGGTCGCGGACACGTACGTCGAAGCCCAGGGCGCCCGGCACCCAGCGCGAGCCGTCGAAGCCGTAGAGCCGGCTCATGGGCGCGCCCAGCTGGCCGGTCTCGTAGGAAATCTCGAGGGCCTGCCAGGTGTTGCAGGAAATGGCGGCCACCTCGATCGGGGCGTCGATGAGGCCGGTCCCGTCGGCGTCGTGGTGGGCCACCATCCAGCTCGACACCGACTCGAACCAGCCGCGGGTGCCCCCCATGTCGCCGGTGATGCCGGCCGCCGTGCGGGCGGCCTCGCTCTCCACCCGGGCCTGGGCGGGCGGGGCGGGTGTCCGCCGCATCCGGGCGCGCAGCTCCACCACCTGACCGGGCTCGATCCGCGTCTGGTCGCTCCAGGTCTGGTAGCCCGGCTTCTCCACCCGGACCCCGACGTCGCCCACCGGCAGCGGGTGGCGCTCGGGTCCGGTCGGCCCCAGGCGCCGCCCGTCGGCGCTCGCGGAGTCGCCGCTCACGTTGGAGCGCACCACCAGCCAGCCCGTGGTCGGGCAGGGCTGGACCTCCAGCTCCACCCGCGCGCCGGGGGGCAGGTCGAGGTCGCGCGAGGCGCCCTCGATGCAGTCGGGGTGTCGCACCTCGAGGGCGAGCGGGCCGCCGGGGGCCGGGTCGAGCTCGTGGAACGCGCCGTCGGCCGCGGCCTCGAGCAGCGCTTCTCCGCCCGGCGCCAGCAGCGCGTAGCGCGCGCCGTCCACCGGGGCGCTGACGGCGAGGGAGGCGGGCTCGGCGGGCGCGGCGGGGTCCGGCCCTTCGCTGGCCACCGGGGGCGGGTCTTCGGCGGGGACCGCGGGCCCGGAAATCGAGGGGGCGGTCGAAGAGAGGGCCCAGCCCAGGACACCGGCCAGGGCGAGGGCGGCGGCGCTCCCCAGGCCGACCACCCGGCGGCGGGCCGCGTTGCGGTCGCCGGCCAGCTCCCGGCCCAGGGCGGACTCGAGGGCGGCCAGCTCGGCCAGGCGCGCCGCGGCGCCGGCCCGGCCCGACGAGCCCAGGGCCCGCTCCATCAGGTGTGCACGCATGTGCTCGAAGGCCCGGCGCACGGATTTCCGGGAGGCGTTCGGGGGAAGTCCCAGGGCTTCGAAGGCGGTCTTGCGGTCCATGGGGAGGTCTCGTAGCAACGCCGCAGGCGCACCGGTCATCCTAGCACCCGGTTGCCGGCGCCCGGGTGCCGGCCCGACTGGAGGGGCCAGACCGCCCGCGCGACCGCTGTGACATACTCGGCCCTCATGAACGAAGCCCGCTGTCCCTACTGCGAGGAGCCCTGGACCGGCTCCGAGAGCGGCCCTCCGGCCGACGGCATCGCCGACTGCGCGGCCTGCGGCCGCTCGTTCGCCCTGGCCGAGGCCGCCGCCACCGCCGCGGCGGCGGGCCCGGAGGCCGGGCTTCCGGTGGACGCGGCGCTGCCCGTGGAGGGCGCCGGGCCCGTCGCCCGCAAGTCGGCGCCCACCGACGCGTCCTCGCTGCTGTCCGGGGCCATCGCCGCCGTGGTGACGGTGGTCTTCTACCTGGCGATCGTGCTGCCCCTCCGCCAGACCGGCTTCGGCCAGCTCTTCGCCGACCGCGGCTGGGTGCCCTACGCCATCACCTTCCTCGCCGCGTGGTCGGGCGTGGTGCTGGCGCTCAAGGCGTGGCGGCTCTCCGGGCAGGTGCGGGCGCTGGAGTTCGACCTGCTGCCGGTGCAGATCGCCGAGCGCATCACCCCCGACAACGCCCACGTCTTCTCGAGCTACATGCGCAACCTGCCCGGCGCCCGCGGCGGCCACTTCCTGATCGAGCGGGTGCAGCGGGCGCTGCAGTTCTTCCGGGTCCGGCCCTCGGTGCGCGAGGTGGTCGACCAGCTGCGCGCCCAGGCCGACGCCGACGCCGAGGCCGTGGAGTCGAGCTACTCGCTGCTGCGCGTCTTCATCTGGGCGATCCCCATTCTCGGATTCATCGGAACCGTGAGCGGCATCGGCGACGCGGTGGGCGCCTTCTCCAACGCCGTCGGCGGCGCCGCCGACCTGGGCGTGCTCCAGGAGTCGATCGGTTCGGTCACCAGCGGCCTGGGGGTGGCCTTCGACACCACGCTCCTCGCCCTGGTGATGAGCATCGCCATCATGTTCCCCACCAGCTCGCTGCAGCGGGCCGAGGAGCGCTTCCTCGCCGCGGTGGAGGAGTACTGCAACGAGCACGTGATGCGCCGCATGGACGACGCCAGCCTGGCCGCGCCGGGCGGCGCGCCCGACCGGGCCCTGGGCGAGCGCCAGATCGACCTCCTGCAGCGCCTGACCGATGCCCTCGAGGACGTCGACCAACGCCTCTCCAAGCTCGAAGACCGGGGTCGCGGCCCGGGATCCACAGGGTCCTAGGTGGCCCGGCGCGGCCGGCGCGCGTCTCGGGATCTCCCCGGGTCGCTGTTTCCGTTTCTCAGCGTCCTGGCGTGCGTCATCGGGGTGCTCACCCTGCTGATCACCGCCCTGGCCATCGAGCGCATCGCCGGCGACGCCGAGCGCGAGGACCAGTTCGCCTACGAGGCGCTGCTGGCGAAGCTGCGCGAGGCCCGGGACGAGATCCTCGACCTCGACGACCGCATCGGCCGGGTGCTCGAGGCCGAGTCCCGGGCCACGGACCTGGCGGCGGTCCAGGCGAAGCTGGCCTCCCTCGAGAGCGAACACGCCCGGGCCCTCGAGGTGCTCGAGGAGCGCCGCGCCCAGGCCGAGGCCCTGCGGTCGCGGCCCGAGAGCGAGCCGCGCATCGTGGTGCAGCCCAGCGGGCGGGGCCGCTACCGGCTGCCCTTCTTCGTCGAGTGCACCGCGGACACGCTCATCGTCCACCGCGCCGGCGAGAGCTTCACGGTGCCCATCCTGCGCGAAGAGCTCATGCAGCGCTTCGGCCGCTTCCTGCGCGCGGCCAAGTCGCGGCCCGGGGTGATGGTCATCTTCCTCATCCGTCCCGACGGCGTCGAGCTCTACCACCGGGCCTCGGACATGGCCGAGGCCGTGGGCATCCGCCACGGCAAGCTGCCGATCCCCGGCGAGGGCGAGCTCGACCTCCACTACTTCGAGGAGTCGTAGGCGTGGCGCGGCGTCGAAACGGCTCGGGCGAGGGCGCGGTCTCCCTCGACTCCCTCCTCGACACCATGGCCAACGTGGTGGGCATCCTGGTGCTGCTGCTCATCGTGGTGCAGGTGAGCGTGGGCGGGGCGCTCGAGCGCATCTGGGCCGACGTGGAGAAGCCCACCGCGGCCCAGCTCGAGGCGGCGGAGAACGACTGGCACAGGCTCTCCGACGAGCTCGAGCGCAAGCGCGGCGAGTGGCAGGCCCTGGGCCAGCGGGCCCGGGGCGACGACGACGCCGAGAAGCTGGCGCGCGCGCGGGCGCGGCTGGACGAGCTCGAGCTGGCGATCGCCGCCGCCAAGGGCGAGCTGACCCGGGTGGCCGTCGAGCTGGAGGACGCCGGCGACCAGCCCTTCGAGAGCGAGCGGGTGGTGCGCCTGCCCGACCCGCGCCCGCCGCCCCAGGGCGCCACCGAGATCAACTACTTCTGCCGCTACGGGCGGATGAACGCCGCCCACTTCCAGCGCATCTTCGGCGCCCTGCGCTCGGGCTTCGCCGAGGTGACCGGCGCCCAGCCGTGGGACCGCGAGGTGCCGGTGGAGGAGCTGCCGCGCATCGCCAGCTACTTCGACAGCCGCCGGGTGGGCGACGGCATCTACCGCTGGGGCGTGCGCCCGGACTCCAGCAACATGCGCCTCGAGTTCATCCTGCGCTGGGCCGACACGAAGGTCGGGCTCTCGGACAAGGACCTGCGCGATCCCCATTCGCGCTACGCCATGCGCCTCCAGACCCTCGACCCCGAGGAGCACTACCTGCTCTTCTACGTCTGGAGCGACAGCTACGAGGTGTACCTGACCGCGCGCCGCATCGCCGAGGACGCGGGGTTCCGGGTGGGCTGGCGCGCCTGGCCGGCGGACCTCGACCCCGTGGCCGTCCCCCGAGCTGGACGAACGTACGGGATCGACTAGGCGCGGTCCGACGGCGGTGGCCGCCGCGATCGCCCGCGGGGTGATCCAGGTCATCCAGGCCCTGCTTGTGATCGTCCGTTGGGCCCCTCACACTGTCGGGTCACGTTCGGGGCGAAGGGCCCCCGGGCCCGCACCGGAGCCCGTAGAATGGGCGCGCGGGCCGGAACGGTTGCCGGAAGGGTTGCCGACAGGGGCGCGGGCAGGTCCGCCGGCAGGACCGCGGGCAGGACCACCGGAAGGGGCAGAGGGATCGCCTTGAACGCATGGAGCCACAGAGCCGCCGCAGGGCGCACCGCGACCCGGTCCGGGCGGACGCGCCGCGGCGGCCGCGCGGGCCGCGGGCTGCGCGCGGCGCTGCTGGTCTCGCTGCTGGCCCTGGCCGGCTGCCCCGACGCCACCCGGCCCGACGCCAACGGCGACGGTGTGGTCAACGTGCTCGACGCCGCGCTCGTCGCCAGCTGCCTGGCGGCCGAGCCCGAGGGCGCCTGCGCCGGCGCCGACGTGGACGGCAACGGCTCCGTCGAGCTCGCCGACCTGGCCGCGGTGGTCGAGCGCTTCCAGGAGCTGAGCGCCCCCGAGCTGGTGGAGAGCGACCCGCTGCCCCTGGCCATCGGCGTGCCGTCCAGCACGTGGCTGCGCCTCGACTTCGCCGACGCGCTGGGCGCCGTCGAGCGCAGCGGCTTCGCCCTCGAGTGCGACGGCGCGGAGGTGGCCTTCTCGGCGCACCTGCTCGACGAAGACACGACCCTGGTGCTGAACCCCCGGCCCGCGCTGCCGCCGGGCGCGGAGTGCGCGCTGCGCTGGCTCGGGCCCGAGGGCAGCGAGACCCTGGCCTTCCAGGTGGCGGCGGACGCCGCCGACGCACCCCGGGTGGTGTACGACCGCGACGACGCCTCCCTGCTCGCGCCGGTGCCCGACGACTTCTACCTGGCGCCCGACGCCGCAACGCTCACGGGCTGGCGCCTGGACGTGCCGGCCCCGGACCGGCCCAACGACGTGCGCGGGCTCCTCCAGAACATCATCGACGACATCGGCCCGGTGGACGGCTGGAGCCCGCTGGCGCCCCTGGTGGTGGAGCTCGAGGCCGCGCCCGACCCGGCGTCGCTGCCGCGGACCGCCGCCGAGAGCCTCGACCCCCTGGCCAGCGTCGGGCTCTTCGACCTGACGCCCGGCAGCCCGACCCACGGCCAGCGGATCCCCTTCGAGCTGAAGATCCGAGCGGACGACATCACCGGCAAGCCGACGCGCCACTCGCTGGTGATCTTCCCCTCGATTCCCCTGCCGCCGGCCGGGCGCGTGGGCCTGGTGATCGGCCGGCGCATGCAGGCGGGCGCGGCGATCCCGTTCGCGCCGTCGCCCTTCATGGCCGGCGCGCTGGGGCTTCCCACGGCGTCGGAGACCGCGGCCACCGCGCGGGTGCGCGCCCTGGCCGGCGAGGTGCTGGCCGGCATCGCCGCCCAGGCGCCGGTTCCGCTGCCGCCGGAAGACGTGGCGCTGGCCCTGCGCATCAGCGTGCGCTCGACGGACTCGTTCGTCGACGACCTGCTGGCCATGAAGGCCCAGGCCCAGGCGCTGCCGCCCCAGGGCTTCGTGATCGACCGCATCGAGGAGGCGCCCTTCGAGCACGCCGCCGCGGTGATCGAGGGCCGCTGGTTCGCGCCCGACTGGCGGGACGGCCTGAAGCTGGCGCGCGACGCCGACGGGGCGCCCGTCATCACCGGCAGCCTCGAGGTGCCCTTCGTGCTGGCGCTGCCCGAGGCCGCCCTCGACGGGCCGGTGCCCATCACCATGTACCAGCACGGCAACCCGGGCAGCTCCCGGGAGGTGCGCTCCCAGTCGGCCCGCTTCTCCGCCGCCGACGGCTTCGCGGTGCTGGGCTTCACCGACACGCTCAACCGCGAGGTCGGCATGGACGCCGGCGCCCAGACCCTGGCGATCTTCGCGAACCTGCTGCTGGGCGCGGGCATCGCCGACTTCTGGTCCCAGACCTACGGCGAGCAGATGGCCTTCCTCGAGCTGCTGCTCTCGCTCGGCGACCTCGACCTGCTGCCCCTGGGCGCGCCCGACGGCGTGCCCGACCTCGACGTGGGGGCGCCGCTCACCTACGTGGGCATCAGCCAGGGCGGCAACCACGGCCAGGCCTTCATGGCCTACGCGCCGGAGATCCGCGCCGGCGCCCTGGTGACCGGCGGCACGCGCCTCGCGGAGATCCTGTTCCACCAGGACGGGACCCAGGGTGTCAGCTTCACGAGCCTCGTCCCGCAGTTCATCCCCAACATCGAGGCGCCGGAGATCTGGGCGGGGCTGTCGCTCTTCCAGGCCGCCTTCGACCGCCAGGACCCCCAGAACCACGCCGAGTTCATCTACCGCAACCCGGTGGAGGTGTCGGGCACCACGGCCAAGCCGAGCATCCTGGTGGTGGAGGGCATCGACGACCCGCTGGTCACCAACAACTCCACGCGTTCGCTGGCCTGGGTGCTGGGGCCGATCCCGCACCTGGGGCCCGTGCGCGCGCCCGTGCCCGTCCTCGACCCCACCCCGGGCCCGGTGGTGGGCAACATCGACTACGACACCACGGCGGCCAACGTGCAGTACCGGCCGCTCGACGCCTCGGACGGGCTGCCCCCGGACGAGGCCTGTGAGAGCCAGACCAACGGCCACTACTGCGGCCAGGCGGGCTCGCGGCCCCTCCAGTCGTCGTTCTTCCGCAGCGCGGTGGACGACCCGGTGCCCGTGCTCGAGAGCCAGCGCGACTTCTAGCGCCGGTCGCTCGCGCGACGCCGCTTCGCCGTTTATGCTCCGGGCGCCCATCGTTCGGGGCGCCCCGCGCCCGTCTCAGGAGGTCATGTCATCGTGCCGCTCTCGGCGATCCTCGTCCCCGTCGACTTCTCCGACGCCTCGCGCAAGGCCCTCGACACCGCCGTCGAAATCGCCAAGGGCGTCGGCGCCCGCATCGAGATCATCTTCGCCCAGGAGGTGCTCACCTACCGCGGCGTCCGCTACGAGGAGGTCCTCTCCCTGAAGACCCGGGCGGAGCAGCGCGAGGAGGCGGAGCAGGCCCTCGAGGAGTGGACCGTCGCCGCCCGGGCCGGCGGTGTGAAGGCCTCCCACCGCATCATCGACGGCGACGCCCGACAGGTCATCGTCAAGACGGCCTCGGAGACCGGGGCCGACCTGATCGTGCTCGGCGCCAAGGGCCGCTCCCGGGTGGCGGACATCCTGGTGGGCAGCGTCGCCACGGAGACCGCGCGCTCGGCCCCGTGCTCGGTGATGCTGGTCCGCTAGCGCCTCCGGCCCGCTCCGGCTTCCGGTCCACCCCGGCTCTCCGGGTCCGCTAAGGTTGGGGCTCGGCGCCCCAATCCCGTGTCGCCCCCGGCCCGACCCCGGCCAACCCCGGCCAGCCCCACCAACCAGGAGGACCCCCCATGAGCTCGGACACCTCTCTCCAGGACAAGACCGCCATCGTGACCGGCGCCTCCAGCGGCATCGGCCGCGCCATCGCCCTGGCGCTGGGCCGCCAGGGCGCCCGGGTCTATCTCCAGGGCCGCACCCAGGCGCCCATGGACGAGACCGCCAAGCAGATCGAGGAGGCCGGCGGCGCGGCCTCGGTGGTGGTGCTCGACGTGCGCGACCACGACGCCCTGCGCGGCCTGGTGGACCGCGCGGTCGCCGACACCGGCCGGCTCGACATCATGGTCAACAACGCCGGGCTCAGCCATCCGGCGCCCATCACCGAGGGCGACCCCGAGCAGTGGCGCGAGATGTACGAGGTGAACGTGCTGGCGCTGCTGGTGGGCTGCCAGGCGGCGGCCCGGGCCATGCGCGCCGGCGGGCGTCCCGGGCACATCGTGAACATCTCGTCGATCGCCGCCCAGAACCGCGAGAGCGGCGTCTACGGATCGACCAAGCACGCGGTCAACTGCCTGTCGGCGAGCCTGCGCAAGGAGCTGGCCGACGACCCGATTCGCGTGGTGACCATCATGCCCGGCGCCATCGCCACCAACTTCGCGCGCAACTTCGATCCCGCGGTGCTGAAGGGCATCGGCCAGCTGGCGGGCGTGGACATGGACCCCCAGCGCGGCGACACGCTGCCCGACGAAGTGCTCGAGAAGGTGCAGGCGGTGCTGGAGCAGCGGCTGGCCCGGGCCGAGGACATCGCCGACGCCGTCTGCTACGCGGTGACCGCCCCCATCCGCGTGAACGTCACCGAGCTGGCCGTGCGCCCGCCGGGCGACGTCCCGCTGTAGGGCCGGCGCGGCGGGCCGGGGTCAGCCCTGGTTCAGGATCTTGTTGTAGTCGACGGTGCGCCAGCGCTCGGGCCGCATGGTGAAGATGCGCTCGTCCTCGCCGGTGGACCCCTGCACGTAGAGGTCGCCCAGGTCCTTGCCGAAGTAGCGGTGGGCCATGGGCCGGCGGTGGGCCTCCAGCTCGGCCGGCGAGACGTCCACGACGGGCCCCGACACACTCACGTAGCGGTAGCCCGGCGGCTCCTCGGTCTGGGCCACCAGGCTGAAGCGGCCGGCCGCCGCCAGCGCGCGCCCCTTCAGCGAGTCCTTGCCGGTGATGACCCGCACCCCGACCTCGGGCGCGTAGTCGTACCAGATGGGCACCGCCAGCGGCGGTGCGTCCGGCTGCTCGATGGAGATGACACCGACGTGCAGGTCGGCCAGGAAGGCTTCGCGCTCGGCGCGGGTCATCGTGAGTGCGGACATAGGGGACTCCTCTCGTGCGTGGGGCGCGGGACGGGCCGGCGGCGCGGAGCGCGTCGGACGCGCTCCGCGGGCTCGACGGGTTGGAGGCTAGCCGCTGGCGGGGGATTGCGAGCGGGACGGCGCCCGGCACCGCGGGCCCCGCCGCCCATCCCCGCAGTTCCCAGCGCGCAGCCCCGCAGTCCCCAGAGGGTTTCTCCCCGCACGGGTGTGACCGCCATCGCTCGAGTGGCGGGCCCGATCGGCCGATGACGGAGCCGTGAACGGTCGAATCCTCATCGTGCTGGCCCTCGCGGGCGCGCTCGGCGGCTGCTTCGTCGTGGACGAGCTGGACAGCGGCCAGGCGTCCATGGACCGCAACTCGCCCCGGGGCAAGGCCCGCGCCGAGTCGGCGGCCGCCGAGGGCCGGTCCGGCGCTCGGGCCGCCCGCTCCGCCCGCTCCGCCCACTCCGCCCGCTCCGGAGAGGACTCGGGCTCGGTGGTCGACACCGGCCGCGAGGCCCTGGCCTCGGTGGAGGGCTGGTGGGACGAGCTGGGCGAGCCCGAGCCCCTGCCCGACGACGAGATCGTGCAGTGCCGGCTGGGGGGCTCGGTGCAGTTCACCCTGGAGTCCACCTGCCGCGCCCGCGGCGGGGTGCCCAAGGGCGGCTGAGCGCAACTCGCCCGCCCCGACCGATTCCGGTTGTCCGCGGTGTCGCCGCCGTCGTAGCCTGAGAGCCGACACGGCGCGCCTCGGCCCGAGGTGGCCTGCCGCGGAGCGGCCATGACGTCCACCCCCCTCGACTCCGACGAGATCAGCCCCTCTTCCCGGTCCCAGCTCGAGCAGCTGCTGAAGAGCGCGCCCGCCGAGGCGCGGCCCCACCTGGAGCGCCTGCTCGCCCAGCCCCTGCGCCGCCCCGACGAGCTGCGCGCCCTGCTCGACCGCTACTGGGAGAAGCTCGAGGAGCACCGCGACGAGTACGAGTTCCTCGACATCGGCACCGCCTGGACCCTGGTGTCCCAGTGCCGGCGGCTGCTGCTCTGGCTGGAGGAGAGCCCCACCTCCGACCGCACCCGCCTGGTGCAGGCCGCCGTCCGCTACTTCATCAAGAGCAACGACGGCGAGAGCGACCTCAACTCCCCCATCGGCTTCGACGACGACGCCGAGGTGGTGGAGCTGGTGGCGAGGCTGCTGGGCCAGGAAGAGCTGCTGACGGTGACCGGAGAAGGGGAGGGCGCGTAGCGGCGCCGCCTACAGCTCCCGCAGCGCCCGCGCCGCCGGAACGTCGGCGAAGGCGGCGCCCACCAGGTCGGGGCAGACGTTCATCTCGATGACGGCCGGGCCCTCGCCGGTCATGGCGATGTCGAAGCCCGCGAAGCGCAGCTTCGGGAACGCGCCCAGGGCGTGGCGGGCCAGGGACACGGCCTCGTCCAACCGACAGGCCTTCTGACCCTCGATGGCGGCGCCGTGGTCCGGATGGCTCGGGTACTCCCGGCGCTCGGGCAGGCCGTCGAGGGCCGCGCGCAGGAGACCCGTGTCGAGGTCGACCGGGGCCACGATGCCGCCGCTGCACTGGTTGTCGACCAGGGACCCCTGGCGCCCGATGCGCAGGTAGCCCAGGACCACCTTCGGGTCGCCCCCCAGCGGCTGCAGCGTCCACAGCCGCAGGGTGTTGACGCTGCTCGGGTTGAACGCCGCGTAGTCCGGATGCTGCACGAGATAGGACTCGACCAGGAAGCTGCCGCCGAGCTCGAGGCCCACCTCCCGGCAGAAGTCCTCGGCCGACAGCGCCGCCTCCTCGCCCAGGGGTCGAAGCGACGGGCCAGCCGGACCGCGCAGCACCTCCACCGCCCGGAACCCGCGTCCGGCAAAGCCTTCGGTGGGCTTGAAGCAGACCCGGGCGTCGTCGAGGCGTTCCAGCAGGGCGGCCAGCTGCGCGGCGCTGCGCAGGGGAGCGCCGTCGAAGGCCATGCCGGTGCGCGCGTCCAGGTGGCCCAGGTAGCGCGGGGTCGGCAGGCCGTGGAGCTGGAGGATCGCCTTCTCGGCGACCTTGTTCTGGGAGAGCTTGCGGTACTCGCGGGGGTTCAGCTGGTCGACGCGCTTCTCGTAGGCCCGCTTCGTGAGGTGCGCCGTCTTGTCCCTCCAGGAGACGGAGCGCCGCCACAGACCCGCGAGCTGATAGAAGCCCGGGCCGATGCGGAAGCGCACCAGCAGCACCAGCGACTCGAGAAGCTGGGTGGCCGCCGGCAGGTGGCCTTCGCTCTCCCGCAGTCGGTAGAGCTGCAGGTAGCCCCGCAAGCGGCTCCAGCGGTCGGCCACGGCCGATGTCGACTCTCCGCTCCAGTTCAGCATCTCGGTCCCGCGTGTCGGTCCTGCGTGTCGGTCCAGCGTGTCGGTCCAGCCTGCCTGTCCAGCCAGCCTGTCCAGCCGTTCAGCTGCGCGCCGGTCGCCTGGGTCATCCCGGTGTAGCGCCGGCGCGGGACAGATCCGGTCTCTTCTCGGGTGACACGCCATGGCGACGCGCCAGGGGGGACACCGCCGGGCCCGGGGACCCTCCCCGAGGGCTTCCGATGAGGCCATAGGCTCACCACGACACCGCAGCGATTCATGCGGGTGGAGAACTTCCGGCGCCCGGCCGTCCGACGCGGTCAAGTGTCCGGCCCGCGACACCGATTCCTGACGGGTGAGACGCTGGCTTCGAGTGCTCGATGCGGGTCTGGACCCCGACGCCGTGGACCACGCCTTCCTGTACGGCGTGCGCGTGGTGATGGGCGCGATGCTCTCGGTGCCGGTGGTGGGGGCGCCCTTCGTCGCGGTCAACCTGCAGGCCGGCCGGACGACGGCCGCCGCGGCGCTGGCGACGCTCATGGTGCTGTCCGCCGGCACCGCCTGGCTGCTGCGCCGCACCCACCGCCTGGCGCTGTGCGGATCCATCGCCACGGCGCTCATGTTCGTGCATCTCGTGGTGGTGGTGGCCGAGCTGCGGCACCCGGCGCTCTTCTACTGGTTCTATCTCATACCGCTCATGGGGGCCGCCATCGGCGGCCTGGCCTCGGGCTGGCTGTGGACCGGCATGGTGCTGGCCGTGGCCGCGGGCCTGCGCCTGCTGCCGCCCGACCCCGGCGCCGCCGAGGTGGGCGAGAACGAAATCTGGGCCATCCGCAGCGTGTCGACCTTGGCGTTGGGCGTCTTCATGTCGGTCTTCGTCGTGGTGCAGCGCATGGTCAACCGGCAGCTGCGCGACGAGTCGCAGCGGGTGCGCCTGATGCAGCAGGCGGCGGTGGCCGCCAACGAGGCCGCCGACCTGGAGGAGGCCCTGCGAACCTCGATCGAGCGCGTGTGCGCGCTCACGCCCTGGTCCCTGGGGCACGCCCTGGCGTCGCGCAGCGAGCGAAGCGGCCACGGCGAGGGCGACCCCGGGCGCGAGGCGGTGGAGCTCTGGCACGACGCCGGCGGCTCCGATGCCGCGGCCTTCGTGGAGGCGATGAGCGTCGCCGAGGGGGCGCTGGACGGCTCGCCCGTCCGGCGCGGCCGCCAGCAGCGCGCGCCGCTCTGGATCGGCGACCTCGAGGCCACCAGCGGACCGCGCCACGCGGCCGCAGCCAGAGCCGCGGGGCTGCGCTCGGGGCTGGTGCTGCCGGTGATGGTGGGCGACGAGCGCGTCGCCGTGCTCGAGTTCTACGCCCGCAGGAAGCTCCTGCCCGACCCGGCCATGCTCGAGGTGATGGCCCACGTGGCCAACCAGGTGGCCCACGCCGCCGAGCGCAAGCAGGCCGAGCGGCGCATCCGGGCGCTGGCCTACTTCGACGGACTGACCGGCCTGCCCAACCGCCAGTTCTTCGAGCAGAAGCTCGAGCAGACCCTGGCCGCCGCAAGGCGCTCGGGTCACGTGGCGGCGCTGCTCTTCGTGGACCTCGACGGCTTCAAGGGCGTGAACGACAGCCTGGGCCACGCCGCCGGCGACGCCGTCCTCCAGGAGGTGGCCCGCCGGCTCATGACCAGCCTTCGCCCCAGCGACACCGTGGCGCGCCCCGGCGTCCAGGAGTACGACCTGCCCGTGGCCCGCCTGGCGGGCGACGAGTTCACGGTGACGCTCCCGCGCGTGGCCGACCCGAGCGACGCGGCGGGCGTGGCGCGGCGGCTGCTGCGCGAGGTCGCCTGCCCCTTCGTCGTGGCCGGCCGCGAGGTCTACCCGAGCGCCAGCATCGGCATCGCGCTCTTCCCCGACGACGGCGAGGACGCCGACACCCTGCTGGCCCACGCCGACGACGCCATGTACCACGCCAAGGCCCAGGGGCGGAACCGCTTCCAGTACTACCAGGCCTCGATGAACGCCGCGGGCGCGCGCCGCCTGGAGATCGAGTCGGCCCTGCGCCGCGCCCTGGAAGACGGCCACCTCTCACTGGCCTACCAGCCCCTGCGCGACGCGGCCGACGCGCGGCTCACCGGCGCCGAGGTGCTGCTGCGCTGGGACGACCCCGAGCTCGGCCCGGTGGACCCCGCCGAGTTCATCCCCGTGGCCGAAGAGACCGGCATGATCCTCCCCATCGGCGAGTGGGTCCTGCGCACCGCCTGTGCGCAGATGGCCGCCTGGATCGACGCCGGCCACAGCGCCGCGCGCCTCTCGGTGAACATCTCCGGACACCAGATCCGCACCGGCGGCCTGGCCGACCTGGTGGAGAGCGCCCTCGCCGACAGCGGCCTGCCGGCCCTGCTGCTCGAGCTCGAGCTCACCGAGAGCACCATCATGCGCGACGACGAGACCACCCGCACCACCCTGGCCCGCCTGGCCGAGCTGGGCGTGGGCGTGGCCCTCGACGACTTCGGCGTCGGCTACTCGAGCCTCTCCTACCTGCGCAACTTCCCCATTGGCCGCCTCAAGGTCGACCGCTCCTTCGTCCGCGACATCCCGACCAACCCCGACGACGGCGCCCTCACCGCCGCCATCATCGCCCTGGCCCACGGCCTGCGCATCGACGTCGTCGCCGAAGGCGTCGAAACCGAAGAGCAGGCCCGCTTCCTCACCGCCAACGGCTGCGACGAGCTCCAGGGCTCGCTCTTCAGCCGCCCCGTGTGCGCGGCGGAGTTCGAGGGGTTTTTGGATCGGGAGAAGGGGGAGTAGGGCGGGGGTGGGGGGGCGTCCGTCCGGTCGGGCCCGCGGCGAACTGCAATGGGCTCGGTAGGTCGACTGCTTTCACCACTTCTGTGTGTATTTCGCCACGCGCTGCTCGGACTGGAACGCTCCCCCAGGAACGACGACTCGCTCCTCCGCCGACGGGAGGCCGTACCCACGACACGGCTCGAATCTCGTATGATGAACACCACCCCGTGTTCTCACGTGCTTCCTCGCCTCCGGCAGGTCAGTGAGGTCGAGGTCGCGCGATGGAAAGTCCGCTGCCCCCATCCCGATGCGCTCCAAGTCCCCCGTTTCGATTCTGCTCCTTCTACTGGCTGGATTCTCGGTCGCTGGCTGCGTCTCGCTCGGTGATCCGATCCTGTACTGGACCGTCGAGGCAAAGGAGTGGGCGCCCGCCACCGATCTCAAGGAAGACGTGGGGAGTCTTCGGATCGAGCCCTTCGAGGCGCCCGATCCTAAGCAGAGCCGGAAGCTGATGGTGCGAATCCGCAGCGGGCTCGCTCGACACGACATCGTCGAGGTTCGGGAGACGGGGGCCTCGGCCGTTCTCACCGGGACCATCGAAGTCTCCGATGTGCGCGAGAAGAAGGGGGTCGACCGGGACGGCCGCCACTTCGTCGCGAAGGTCGCCTCGGTCACCATCCACTACCAGGTGTCCAAGGGGCGCCGACGGATTGCGGGTCGGAGCATTCGCAGCCGGGAGCGCGGCCGGTGGTACGGGACGAGCCCGGCGCAGGCCCGAGCGAACGCACCGAGTGACCAGCAGCTGATCGACCGCGAACTGCGGCGCGCATCGAAGAAGCTCGTGGCAGCGCTGACTCCGCGAAAGCGGCAACGGACCATCGCCATCCTGCACGGCAAAGACTCGAGGTTCCTCCCAGCGCGGACCTACGTCGAGAACGGAAGATACGGACAGGCGTTCGGGGTCTTCCAGGACATCTTCACCCAGTCCGAGGACCCCTCGGATCGCGCCGCGGCAGTCCACGACATGGGAGTCATGCGAGAGCTCAAGGGGAAGTACGGGGAAGCCTTCGGCTATGTGGCAGACGCCGACCAGATCGAGCCCGGCAACCCGATCATCGTGGCGGCGCTGTCGAGGCTGGAGAAGAAGAAGCAGCGCCGCAGCCGCGTCAAACACAAGAAGGAGGATGCCGACGGCCAGGAGCTCGTCGTTCACGTCACGCCGATCGAGAGCCGCGTGCGGATCGAGAACTTCGACGATGCCTACAAGGACGGTATGCACCTGCCTCCAGGGCAGTACGACGTGCGCGTGGACGCGCCCGGCTACTCGGCGCGGCGCCTGTGGGTCGAGATCGACGACGAGGACGTCGAGATCGATGTGATACTGGACCCGGAGACGTGAGCCGCGTCGGGATCGCATTCCTGCTGCTCGCGTTGACGGCGTTCCGGCCTGGAAGTGGCTCGGCCGGAGAGACGCAGGTCCGAGTTCCCCGCGCCGAGTCCGAGCATTTCGGCGGCGCGCGGAAGAAGCGGTTCCGACGCATCGCCGACGCGGACTACCTGAAGGACTCTGTCGTCCGGATCGACGTCAAGCGGCGTGGCGGTGAGTTCCACGCCGGCTCGGGCTTCATCGTCTGCCAGGACGAAAGGCGCATCTTCGTCCTGACCGCGAAGCACGTGTTGAGTGGATCCGGCGATCCGAATCCGTCGGGAGACTCCGCGCCTCTCGCGGGACTGCGGAAGATCGAGGTCTCGTTTCGAGGCGGTGTTCCGGCATCGATCCGGAGCCGACCGGAGGACTTCGCCCCACGCTGGGCTCGCGATACGGACATCGCTCTGCTCGTCTTCGAGGTGGAGTCGCCGGGAGGTCTGGCCGTGGCGAAGCCAGCCCTGGACGCTCGACTCGAGGTGGGCGCGCCGGTTCGCACCATCGGGTACTCGAAGACATCGGGCCAGGCGTGGTTCACCCAGGACGGGCTGATCCGCGACGAGGGCGAGTTCCTGCTGTTCGAGCCCGCGACCGACGAGGGCTACTCGGGCGGCCCCGTCTTCGATGCGGGAGGTCGGGTCATCGCGATCAACCGCAGCACCCAACAGGGCCTGTTCACTGCGGCCACCCGCATCGATCGCGCCTTCGAGTTCGCCAATCCACACCTTCCCAGGAGCTGCCGTCGTTGAAGAACGGGTTTACTGCCTGGCCGGCCGCCGCCGGTCTCCTTCTGGTCGCGATCTCGTTCTCCGAGGCTGCTCACGCCGACGAGGCGCAGCTGGCCTACAAGGAGCGAGGCTCCCACCGCAGCGAGGGGATCGTCGACTCGAAGAACGTGAGTGGAGACGTCGTCTCGCTGGTCGCCATACACCTGAGGGGTGGAGCCGGGGCAGACGATCTCTCGAACGCGAAGCGCCTGTACCTCAAGATCCCGAGGACCATCGGGGGGCTTCGCTCGGTGGAGGTGCGTGAGAGCCACCGGAACTACCTGATGAAGCCGGAGATCGGGAGAGGCGGATCCGGGAAGCGAGTGGGCGCATGCGATGTGGCACCGCTCCGGGTTGCGAGCTGGTTCTGCTGGCCCACCGCCGACGTGGTGCGGCCGGCGATGATCCAGCCGACGCGCCTGCGAGCCGATGCCGTCGATTCGAAGGGGGAGATCCGGCTTCCTGCCGTCCTGTCCGCCTCGGGGGGCGAGTTCCGGCCGGTGGGGTACGAGTTCCATCTCGATTCCACGGCCGTCGTCGAGGGCCGTTGGTGGATCGCCCGGGACGGAGGCGGGGGCAAGCTCGAACGCGTCTCGAAACGCGAGGAGGTCGTTCCTCGAAGCGGGCCGGTGACGCTGTTCTGGCGACCTTCCGAGGACTCGACGGTCGACGTGCTCCACTTCGTCCTGAAAGGTCGCGTCCACACCCAGCCTCCCCAGCCGCTTCGCATGGACGTGCGGTTTGCCCACGCGATGGCGTCGAGGTCGCCCGGTTGAAGCGACGCCATGTTCAGTGGTGGGGGAGAGCGGCGCTCCTGAAGCGAACCAGTCGCGCGGCCGTTCCGGTCCTCGGCACCGCGGCGGCGGTGACCCTCCTCTTCGGGGCCCTCTGGAGGGTCGATCCTCAGGTCCGGATCGAGCTGGTGCTCGACGCCGCGGACGTCGTCCTGACCGGTGAGCCCGGAAGGCCCGTCTTCGACCCGAACCTCCTCGCCAGCCGGGTCAGGTGGTCGGACTTCCAGCTCTCGGCCGGCGCCCCGAGCGACAGCCGCATCGAGATCGCCGACCACTGCGAACCGGGTTCCCCTTCTGCCTGCGGGCTCCACCCGGAGCTGCGCCACCGCGGGCCCGTGCGGCTGCGAGTGACCCATCTCGGCGGTCGCAGTGCACGGTTCGACCTTCTCGCAGACGGGACGGTGGTGCGGGCCGACGCCGAACGCGATCCGGATCTGCTTCGATGCCTCGGAGAGCCTGTCGGTGCACCCACCGCGGGAGACGCGGTTCCGGTCTGGGCGTACGTGCCGCCGCTCGAGCGAGTGGAATGGACGGCCACCCCGGGATCCCTCCCGAAGTCGTGGGCGGCTCCGGAGACCGACGGCCGGTCCTTCACGCTCTCCGAAGAGGAGGCGATGGATCTGGCCACGGCCCGGCTCGTTCCGGGCAGGGGGTTCCCGAGTGTCGCGATCTGGCTGCCGCAGCCGCGAATGACGGTGGCCCGGTACCCGTTGGAGACGGCGACACCGCGCACGCTGCCGTGGCCCGTCGGGACCGAGGCGCGAGTCCGAGACGGAGAGGTCTATCTCCTCCCCACGACCAGGGCAGGTGATGTCTCGCTCCTCAACACCATGGACCTGCCCGCGCTCTGCTCGGTCGAGTTCTGGGACCCGAAGGACGGGAGGGGGCGGCGCAGGACCTGGATCCGGGGCGGAACTCTCGAGTTCCCCGACGGGGAACGAGAGGCCGTGACGATCGGCGATCGGGCCTTCCTCGAGCTGAAGCCCGCTGCGCTCGCACTCCGCCGACTGGCGGTGGCCGAGGATGGAATCCACCTTGTTCTCGAGGGGACCGTGGAGGGCATCGAGCTGGGGACCAACGCCGGGGCGGCCCGGGATCTGAGGCCGAGCTACATCGCCAGCCTCTACGGTGCCGCGGAGTGGCGCTGGATCCTGCCGGGGCTGCTGGTCGTCTTCGCGACCCTGGGCAGCGTGCTGATACCGGGAAGCCGGTCCGGGACGAGGGGCGACTCACCCGCGGTCCACCTGCAGAGCGAAGCGGGACTCACGAGCCGCTGGTTCGGAGTGGGACCGCACCGGATCCACGGCCTGGTGGGCGGCGATGGCTCGAGCTCCGACCAGTTCACGGCGGGACGACGCGGGAAGCCGCTCCTGCTCTTTCTCAACGGACTGCCGGCATCGGCGATGGTGTGGCGCCACGTGCTGCGCGCGCTGCCGAAGGAAGTTCCCTTTCTCGCCCTGGACCTCGTGGGTACGGGCAGATCGGACAAGCCGGACACACCCTTCAGCCTGGCGGACCACAGCCACATTCTCGACGAGCTCTTCCGCCAGCTGGGTCGGGAAGTGCGCGACATCGTCATCGTCGCCCATGGATCGACCGGTCCGCTCGCCCTCGAGCTCGCCCGGACGTGGAGCGACGTCGATGCCTGCGCCCACGTGTCCGGACTCGTTCTGGTGGAGGCGATCGTCTCGCCCCTCGATCCCCGCAAGCTCTCCCTCGTCCCGAGGATCGGCGTGGCGCTCCTGTCGGTCGGCTGGATCTCGGACCTGGCCCTCGGGCGGTCGAACTTCCTGCTCCCATGGATCTGGCGTGCGGGACTGGGCGAGGGTCTCGAAGGACCCGGGCCGTCCGGCTCGAGTCACTGGGAGTTCCTCGAAGAGCGAAAGGACCGGATCGCGCTCTCGCACTGGTGGCAGCTCGTCCCGATTCGCCGCCGCGGACTCCGACGAGCGGGGAGCCGAGCCGCGGCCGCTCGCTTCGCAGACAACGAGCTCCGCCAGCAGTGCAGCCGGCACGCGCCCATACTCTGCTTGATCGCCTCGCCAGGGCTGACGATCTCCTCGGAGGAGATCGCCCTGCTGCAGCAGCGATGTCCAAACGGCAAGGCCGACCTCGAGCTGCGTCACCTCGGGCGCGCCGGCCATTTCCCCCAGGAGTGGCTGGACGGGGGTACCGAATCCTGTCGCCGGATCGCAGACGAGATCATCCGCTGGTTGGATCGGAAACCGCAAGTGTGATGCGGCGGGGCTGGGGGGCGCTAGTGAGCCGAAGCATCTCTAGTCTGTTGCAGGCCGTGAAGGACCCCGACGTTGCGTTCGCAGCTGTTCGGCCGCGTCCTAGTACAGAACGACCGGAAGGCGTGGCTGTACCGACCGCTCGAAGGAGTCCGAGGCGGTCGAGCACCGTGGCTACCACCGGTGATCGCCCTCGAGACGTTTGGCGGGTCCACCCGACCCTCCAGTGCGGGAGGGGTGAGGGAGCACCGGGGCCTGCATCGAGCCGGCCGGGGACGCCAAGGGGATGCGGATCTTCATTCCCAGGGTATTCGCGCGGACGACACCGTCGATATGTCGATCTACGGGGGGGACCCAGTGGCTCCGGCGAATCCCAGATGGTGCAGTCAGCGGGACACCCGGATCTCTGTGTGCGCGATGCAGAAGCCACCATCTCCGTCGTCATTGTAGAGAAGATCGATCCTTGCTGAAGCACCACTGCGTGAGGTCGAAAACAAACGGGATGGTCACTGAAAGGTCCGGATTCTTGCTCGACGTGAGAAGGAGTTCTCGATCCGACAGCACGATCGTTCCCTCGAAACCCTCCGACCCATGCCGACCGGCGTCCGACGATTCGCAGCGAAGAGCGGAGGAGCCTTGCATCCGCAACTCCTGATCGGCGCTCCCGATGCAAGGGCTCGGTGCGACCACCAAGGCGACGAGAAGGGTTCGAGCAACCGACATTCCGCGCTCCTGTCCGGGGGAGCTCCTCTTGTCTCCGATCGGCTGCATGCGCTGGCGGCGTGCAAGGGGAATCCGAAGCGCCCCGAGCGCGCGGGTCCAAACCTGCGGTCCGCATGCGGGCCGTTTTCGCCGGCATCTCGATCGAGACCCGGAGCGAGGCGAGCCAGATGTGATCGCTCGATCGGATGCGGGACCGAATCTGTCCCTTTAGGACGCGATGATCTTCAACCTCACCGGAACGCCCCCCCAGGGCGCTCCAGAGGCAGGATTGGGGTTGCCCCCGGGGCGGCCACAGGAATATGGTAGATGGAGCTGAGAAGAGGCCCAGGTGAGCTCAAGCTTGCACAAAGCCGAGCGTGGGTTCTCGTGGAGTTACTGCTGAGATGGGAATCCTGGCTTCGCATCATGCCAAGCCTTCCTCTGATCATGATCCGTGCCAGCCGATGATCGGCTCCGTGAATTCAAACCGGGGTCTCGATCGAGCGCTTCAACATCACGTCGCTCGTAAGCTTGCATTGCATGGGACCGGCACGGGGAGACCGTGTCGCCGATGAGTACCCAACCCCGCCCTCCGCATGAGGGCGAACCGGATCTCGAGTATCTCGCTACCGCGCTCGAACAGGTTCGCACCAGGCTGCTCGACAAGACCCGACGCAACCGGCTCCTGAACTTCAGGGAGTCCGGTCGCGACATCCCCATCATCGATGAGATGCCCGATCAGGTTCACGAGCAGCTCATCGTGGCTGGCGAATGCTTCCGATTCCTCGCACAGCCCGAACCCGATGAGGAGGCCGAAGAGGAGGAGGTCGAGACCCAGGAGCTGAGTCGGGAGCTTCCTGCATCGGCTCAGCCGGGTCAAACGGTCGACGACAGATACAACGACGACCTTCTCCAGACTCCATTCCGCCGCAAGGAGCTCGACCGTCGCCTGCGACGTTTGTACTCCGAGCATCGAACGATCGTCGAGGAGACTGGTGCCAACAATCTCTACCTTGCCGTCGGGTTTCTTCATTGGCGCGATGAGCACGAGGAGTCCGTTGGCCAGAGTGCGCCGCTGATGATGATTCCGGTTCGTCTCGAGCGGGCAGGCAGTGCCGGCGCGGCGACCTACTCGCTGGCCTTCGATGACGAGGCGCTGGACACCAACTACTCGCTGTACGAGAAGTTGAAGCACAGCTTCGAGATCACGCTGCCTCTCTTGAACGACGAGAGCACGCCGGAGGGCTACTGGGCGGAGGTCGATCGCGCCATCCAGTCGAAGAAGAAGAGCGGTTGGCACATCGTCCGTGAGATGACGCTCGGGCTCTTCCGATTCCAGAAGCAGGTCATGTGGCATGACCTCGACCCCGACCGCTGGCCCAATGGTTCACTCACCACGAAGCCGCTGGTTCAGCGCGTTCTTCTGGGCCCGAAGGCAGGAGATTCCGCACCCGGAATCCGTACGGAGCCCTATGTCCAGGACGACCCCGAGGCGCCGTCGGCCTCTCTTCGACTGGTCCGAGATGCGGACTCTTCCCAGTTCTCGGCGCTGGTCGATGCGCTGAACTGCAAGGACGGGCTCGTCATCGAGGGGCCGCCCGGCACCGGCAAGTCCCAGACCATCACGAACCTCATCGCCGCGGCCCTGGGAGAGGGCAAATCGGTCCTGTTCGTCGCGGAGAAGATGGCCGCGCTGGAGGTCGTCTACCGCCGACTCGAGGAATCCGGCTTAGGAGACTTCTGCCTCCAGCTCCACGGACTGCAGACCGGGAAGAAGGAGCTCCTCGACTCGATCGCGAAGCGCATGAACCACTCGGTCAAGCGGCCGAGCGGGCTCAGGAAGAAGCGCAAGCTCCTGGAACAGGCGCGAAGGGCATTGTTGGATACTTCGGCTGCCCTCGCCCGGACGGCCGGACCGGAAGGTCTCACGATTCACGATACGGTCTGGCGCGTCGAGAGGCTGCGGCAAGTGCTGCCCGGTTCGTTCACACCCATCGACATCAGCGACGCATCGGATCTCTCTTTCAGCGAGTTCTCCCGGCTCCGGCAGGTCGCGGAGGACCTGGGCAGGGAATGGCTGGGAATTCCGGAGCATGCCCGGGTCGCATGGAGTGGCTTCACCCCGTCGCAGGTCTCCGACTCCGAGGCGGATGAGCTGAGCACGATCGCAAGCAGCTTCGCTGCAGAGTGCCGGGAGACCGAAGAGAGGTTGCGGAATCTACCGGCCGGGACTTGTCTGGTGGGCGCACCGTCCGTCAGTCTCCTCGACCTTGCGAGGCATGCCGACGACGAACTGCTTCCCGCCCTGCCGCCAGGGTTCCCAGAGGAGGTGGTCAGGCGAATCTGCCTCGAGGACAAGATCGCTGCATTCGAGAAGTTCGTCGAAGCGATCGAGCGATTCATGGGGAAGGTGACCGAGATCAACCAGACCTTCAATTTCGGGAACGAGTCCAGTGAGGAATGGTCGAGAACACTTCGGAAGCACGGAGCAGGGCTTGCGGGCATTGCCTGTGATCCGGACCTGAGGGTCGGAAACCTCGGGCAAGAGGCGTCGCTGTTCGAGGAGATCATCGGTGAGCTGCTTGCTCTTCCCGAGAAGGCCGAGCGCATCGTCAGGCTCGTGGGAGGGCAGCTCCGAACGCTCGCAGACTGCGAGAGTCTGGCCGCTAAGGCTGGCGAGCTCGGTCAGGGGCCTCAGGACCTCCTTCTCTACGCCAACCCCGCCCATCTGAAATCCATCGCCAGTGCACTGCTGGACGATGCGAAAGCGCGATGCGAGGACATCCAGCGCCAAGGCAAAGAGCTGGCCGGGTTCGAGCTGGAGCGCGTGGAATCGACGGAGGAGGTCTCGGCCGCCGTTCGTGCGATCCAAGAACGTCGCGAAGCTACGCTGCCTGGGCTGAGCTCGGAGTACCGACGCGCAAAGCGATACATCCGATCGCTGATGACGAATCCGAAGAGATTCTCGCGGTCTTCCGATTTCCTCGAATCCCTGGATTCGCTCGTGGCGTATGGCAAGGCTCGCGACGAGTTCGCCGCCGACGAGCGATGTGTGGCCGTTCTCGGATCCCTGTTCGCTGGCATCGAGACGGATTGGGAGCGGGTTTCGCAGCTCGTTCAGTTCTCGCAGGGCCTTAGGGATTCGCTGGGTGCCCAAATCGCTCAGGAGCTCCTCTCGGACTGGGCTCTCCACGTCGACCAGATGGGTGAAGTCAAGCTGGATCTCGAGCGCTCGACGAGCCGGATTCGGGAGTTCGCATCCACTCACCCGTTCACGGACGTCCTGTGGCAGCGACCGCTCGAAGACATCGCCGGAACACTGCGGGCATGGCTACGAGAGGTGAGGGAAGCCGTGGAAGACCTCGTTCAGCCATGGTGCAACCCCGACTGCACTCTGCAGCGGGGTGTCGATCTCGCCGAGGTCTACGCGAAGGCCAAGGATGAACAGTCCAGAATCGAGGCGAACTCGGACCTCGGCTTCGTGCTGGACGCCTGCTGGGAGCGGTCGGATACCCGACTCAATGCGCTACAGCAGGTGCGAGACTGGATTCGCGACCGCCTCGAGTTCGACGCGATCGACCGGGCGATGCTCGTAAGCCTCTTCAGCGAGTCTGGGGTTCTCGATCGCGAGCGTTTCGGGCTCTTGATGGATCAGCTCCGGTCCCTCAGCAGCTCTTTCGAAGCTCATGTCCGGGATCTCGAGAAGTACGGGGCCGTTTCACGACAGGCCTGGCTGGGTGGAGCCGATGCACCACTTGCAGGCTCTGCCTCGAAGCTCGCAAAGGCTGTCGAGACGGCGAGCACCCTTCCGGTCTTCGTGCGGTGGCGGGTGCTTTGCGAGAAGGCCGCGGAAACCGGCCTGGGGTCGATCGCGGAAGCCGTGGCCGCAGGCGACCTCGAGGGGACGCTCTGCGCGCAGGCCTTCGAGTTCTCGGTCCTCTCCCAGGTTCTCTCGGAGCAGGTTTCGAACGAGCCGCTCCTCCTCGAGTTCGGTCGGGAGTCCTACGAGGGCCTCCGCGAGCGATTCGGCGAGCTCGACCGCCAGATGATGGAGCTGACCGCCGAAGAGATCGCTGCCGATCTGTGCAAGGCGCAACCGGACGAAGGTGTGGCGTACGGGCGTGCCGGGGATCGCACCCAGGCCAGCCTGCTGCGTCACGAGGCGGGAAAGAAGCGTCGGCACATCCCGATTCGCCAGCTGGTGGCGCGTGCTGCCGATGCGCTCCAGACACTCAAGCCTTGCTTCCTGATGTCTCCCCTGTCCGTGGCGCAGTTCCTCCCGCCGGGACAGATCGAATTCGATCTCGTGGTGATGGACGAGGCCTCCCAGATCCGACCTGAAGACGCACTGGGAGCGATGGCCCGTGGGCGCAGGGCAGTCGTCGTAGGCGACCCCAAGCAGCTGCCCCCGACTCAGTTCTTCGACACGGCGTCTGCCGAGGACGACGAGGCCGAAGAAACCATCCTCGACGATACGGAGTCGATTCTCGATGTCTGCCTGAAGCAGTTCCCATTCCGGCGTCTGAGATGGCACTACCGGTCCGAGCACGAGGACCTCATCCGGTTCTCGAACGACCAATTCTACGATGGAGACCTGATCGTCTTCCCCTCGCCCCACGGCAAGTCTCGTGAGTACGGGGTCCATTGCAACTTCAACGAGACTCCGTCCTACCGCAGGGGGCGCAATCGGGAGGAGGCCCGGTTGGTCGTCGAGAACATCCTGAACCACTTCCGCCGAATTCCGGAGACCAGTCTCGGGGTCGTTGCATTCAACAAGAGGCAAGCGGAAGAGATCGAGACTCTGCTGGAGCAGGCCCGCAGTGAGGACCCCCTGGTGGACGAGTGCATGACCGCCGCCAATGAGCGGGAGCCCTTCTTCGTGAAGAACCTGGAGAACGTCCAGGGCGACGAGCGGGACGTGATCTTCATCTCCGCCACCTACGGGCCCGAGGGCCCAGGGCAGCGTGTCTTCCAGCGCTTCGGACCAATGAACTCGGACGTGGGTTGGCGAAGGCTCAACGTCATTGCCACCCGAGCGCGCCAGCGGGTCGAGCTCTTCACCTCGATGCGTCCGACCGACATCATCGCGGGAGACGGGGCCAGGCGCGGAGTCAGGGCGCTGCGGAACTACCTCGAGTACGCAGCAACGGGCAGCGTGTCGAGCCCCGGGCGCAAGACAGGAGGTGCCCCGGAGAGCCCGTTCGAGGAGGCGGTGGGCCACATCGTCGAGAGTCTGGGCTACGAGATCGAGCCTCAAGTGGGCGTGGAGGGCTTCTTCATCGATATCGGCGTGTGCCACCCGGACCGCCCCGGTGAATATCTCCTGGGCCTGGAGTGCGACGGCGCCAGCTACCACTCCGCACGGTCGGTTCGCGATCGGGACCGGCTGCGCCAGGAGATCCTCGAGAGCAAGGGCTGGACCATCCACCGCATCTGGTCCACGAGCTGGCTCCAATCCCGAGCCGCCGAGATCCAGCGTCTGAAGCACGCCATCGAGTCGCGCCTGGAGCAGGACCGTCGGCACACGCGACCGGTCGCCGTGGACACCGACGTCGTGGTTGCCGACACCCGAGAGCTGCACCACCTGGGTGAGAAGCCCGAAGAGGCCGCAGCGGGGCTGGCGGTGTCGATCTCGGAGGCGCTCGATCGGTTCTGGGAGCAGAACATCAAGCCGCAGTTCCCGAACCGCGAGAACAGCGTGCTGAGCGAACCGATCGTCGCGCTCATCTCCCAACGGCTGCCCGAAACCAGGGAGCAATGGCTGGGCGCCATACCGCTCCATTTGAGGGAGAAGCTGGACAAGCGCCAGGCCGAGTTCCTCGACGACATCCTGGAGCTCGTCAGTGAGTACGCGTGAGTCGGTCCGGGTTCTCCCTGGGTTCGGCTCGTTGAGGTCGGGCTCGACTTTCCTCGGCGGGATCCGGGAACAGTTCGGACCTGCGTCTGACGCATTTTCTGAGTCAACTCTTCCGTGTGAGATGGGTTGCGGGTCGCTGCATTACCCCCGATGTGGCCGCGCGCTTGCCGCTTGCATGGGGCTCGATGTGGAGGTGTTTGTGTACACTGGCGGGTGGCTGCAGGGAGAAGAATGGTGTCGGAAGCGTTGTCTGCGGCAGAAGAGAGATTCGAGACGCTGTCGTCCTCTCACAAAGCCTTTGCGCTGCCCGTTCTCAAGGCCATCGAGAGCCTCGGCGGTGTGGCGAGCCCGTCGGAGGCAAAGAAGGTTGCCTGGGATCTGATCGGAGACAGGCTGAGCGAGGGACAACGCTCCTACCTCAAGAAGAACGGTCGGCTTGCCTGGACTCGCTACGCGCTCAAGGAGCGCGGATTTCTCGAGGGCAAGACTGGAGAGTGGCGTCTCACGGACCAGGCCCTGCGGTTTCTAGATGCTCATCGAGATGACCCGATCGAGATGCCGGCCGGCATCCCGGACCACATCGAGAAGCGCCAGGAAGAGGATTCGACGGGGATCGAGAAGGTCACCGTAACATCGCAGCCCGCGTACTACATCCCGATCCTGGGCGTGCTTTCCCATGGAGTCAGGACGCGGGCAGATCTGTTGGTGGAGGTCAAGCAAGCAATCGGGGATCGATTGCTCGAAGGGGATCTGCGCAAGACGAAATCGGGTTATCCGGTCTGGCGACACCGAACCGGCTGGGCGCTCACCGCACTGAAGAGCAAAGGCTGGATCCGCAACGTGGGAAGTGGTCGCTGGGAGATCACCGAGTCCGGCAGGACCCACTATGGGAAGGAGAAGGATTCCTGGTCTGGTGAACTGCCGACGGGCACAGCGCAGGTGCTGAGGTTCGCGGAGGGAGGCGATACGCCCCCTGAACCGGATGAGACGCCCGAATGGAGCTCAGGGCGATGGAATGCCTGTCGCGCGCAGATCGGTCAGGAGATCTTCACGGCGGTTGGTCGGAGGATCCGCCCTGAGCTTGGGCCGGACTGTTCATCTGCGATCCCCCGCAACCTCATCTTCTACGGACCGCCGGGAACCGGAAAGACGTGGATCGCGCGCCAAGTGGCCATGGCCCTCACCGGTCAGAGTGAGCCGGGCCCCGAGAGCCTCTGGAGGCTCGTGCAGTTTCATCCAAGCTACGCCTACGAGGACTTCATTCAGGGCCTTCGGCCCGACCTGGAGAAGGAAGAGCTCACCTACAAGCTGGCCACTGGACCCTTCCTGGAACTCTGCCAGGCCGCGAGTGAAGACTCCGACCGCTACTACGTGCTCGTGATCGACGAGATAAACCGAGGGGACCCGGCGCGCATCTTCGGAGAGCTTCTCTACGCACTCGAGTACCGCGACGAGCCGGTCGACCTGGCGCTCGGTGGACAGCTCACGGTGCCAAAGAACGTCGTCATCCTGGGAACGATGAACTCGGTCGATCGAAGCGTCGCCCTCGTAGACTATGCCCTGAGGCGCCGGTTCGGGTTCGTTCGGGTGAGCCCCGACCCGGAGCTCGTCGCCGCTCTGCGAAGCGATGAAGCTGCGGCGGCGCTCTCCGCCAGGGCGCTCCACTACATGAACCGGTGGCTCGCAGAAGAGCTGGACGGCGAACATACGCTGGGTCACAGCTTCTTCTTGAACCAGTCGATCCCGCTGGATTCAGAGAAGGCCCTCGATTCGATCTGGTTGCTCGACATCAAGCCGCTGCTCGAGGAGTACTTCTTCGGTGACGCGGAGCGCCTCAAGGCGGCAGAGTCGCAGTGGAAGAGCGCGCTTGCTCGATCCGCGGCCGATGCCGACGATGCCAACGACGAGGCCGGGCCCGAGTAGGTAGACCGCGGTGATTGCCTACGAGAACGAGTCGATCGACTTCTCCTCAACCGACCGGGACCACATCCGGAACCTGATCGGGGGGCACCTGGAACGCCGCGAAGATGGGTGGGCCATCTGTCGCCTCGTCGGTCACATTGCGCTTCCGTCCGGAGGGACCCTCTTCATTCGCTCTCGCAAGGCACCCTCCGCCGCGCTCTGCGCTTGGCTTGCCTATGTAGATCCCGCGCTTCAAGGCGTTCGCTTCCATGGCCAGGACGTGGAGGCGGAAGAGTCCGGCGAATTGTCGGCGATCGTGGCGCGCGCCTACGTAGATGAGATCGTTCGCATAGTTCGGCTTCACGGGCTGAACCGCCACTATCGACGCGTCCATGTGCGCACCGGAACGGTCCGCGGGGCAATTGATTTCCCGAAGCTTGTGAGGGCTGGAGGCGAGCTCTCGCGAATGCCCTGCGTGGCCTGGGAGAGGCTCCCGCAGACCCCTGTCAATCGGACCCTGGCCGCCGCAGTGGATCGCGTTCGGCGAGACTCGGTACTGCGCAGGGCATGTCGAGCAAAGCTTCCGGAAGCTGTGAGCGTTCTCTCCGACGTCGAGCCGCTGGCAGACCGACGACTCTTGGATGGCCGAGCGGCCCTCAGTCGCTCCGAGCGTCATCTCGATCGTGCTCTGGCACTTGCTCGCCTACTGCTGCGATCGACTGGGTTTCAAGAGGGAAGGGGCGATCACGGCGGGGCGTTCCTGGTCAATCTCGAGTCGCTCTTTGAGCGGACCGTGGCGAAAGCATTTCAGGAGGTGCCGATAGGTGCTCGGGCGAAGGCGCCCGTTTACTACCTCCGGGAATCGGCGAATGGAACGGTGGAGGCGCGGTCCATGGAGATGGATGTCTTCATTCCGGCCTCACGAACCGGTTCCATCGTGATCGACGCGAAATACAAGACCTCTGTGGCAAGCTCCAACCTCCAGCAGATGGTGACCTACTGCTTCGTGACGGGCTCTTCGAGCGCTGTCCTGGTGTTTCCAGAGGGGTTCGTCTCGCCGGGCACCGCCTACCGATTCTCGGGCCGATCCGGAGAGAGCTCGTCGCCGATGGAGATCGAAGTCAGCACAGCCGAGCTCGAGACGGGAGGGAACAGCGTGGAGGAGTGGAGGGCTGCTGCGCGCAGACTGGCGGTCAACGTGCTAGGGCCAACGCTGAGCCTGGACCACGAGGGTCGGGTGTCGCGCAGTGCTGGGAGGCTAGGCGATGATTGAGATTGCGAAGTGGCTCCAGAGTGCCAGGGAGGCAATCGAAGAGATCGACCGGAAGGACCGGAGCCGTGCACCGAGATTCAACATCTTCCGCGAGCTGAGAATCGATCGAGACGAGGTGAGGACACACTCACGAATGCTCGCTGCCCTGCTGGACCCTAAGGGAAGCCACGCGCAGGGCGACCTCTTCCTGCGCCATTTTCTTGCGAACGAGAAGGTGGCCGAATGCCTCGGTGGGAGTGTGTCAAACCGTTGGAGCATCGCGGTCGAGGACCCGCATCCACCGTACGGACGGTTCGACATTCTGATGCGATCCGAACAGCCAAAGCGAATCGTCGTGATTGAGAACAAGGTCGATGCTTCTGAGGGAGGCGATCAATGCCAGAGGTATGCCGAGTGGCTTGACGAGGTCGGGCGGGCCGGCGAGATCGCAACGGCACTCGTCTATCTGACTCCGGATGGGCGCGAAGCAGTTTCTCTCGGATCCCAGCCTTGTGCCTATGTCCGGCTGAGCTACTACGACATCGCGGTTTGCCTTGGTCAGGCTCTTGAAGAGGATGTCCCGACCAAGTTGGAGACCGTGGTGCGGCAGTACATCGAGGTTTGCAGAGAAGTTGCGTACTCGAAGGCAGGGGGAGGTGTTATGGGGCTCGATCATGATCTGCTTGAGTATCTAGGGCAGGGAAAGAACGCGGAGGTCGCGTTTCGGATCGGCGCGGCTCTGCCGGAACTCCGGCGAACATTGGTGCACAGATACTTCGAAGCAGTGGGGAGGGGCGTCGATGAAGTCTGCGGGAGTCAGCGAACTGGGTTGTCTCGTGAAGAGGGATATATGGAGAGCTCGCGAGATCCGTATCTCACGTTGAATGCCGAGTCAAACAGCGATGCAATCGGGGTATCTGTGCAGATATCTGGCGACCAACAGATGCTTGGGGTCTGCTGGAACCAGCAGAGAGAGCCGGGGTACGTGCTGCCAGAGGCAGTGGCGCATCTCAGAGAAGTTGCTGTTCAGGCCCTCGAGGATAGGCACGGCCCGGATTCATGGTGGGTCGCCCGGACCAACTGCCGCAAGACGGTTGAAGATGCTTGTCGCGAAATTGCCGAAAGTGGCAGTCGTGCAGTGGAGTTGGGGCGGGAACTCGGGAATCTGATGCAAAGGATTGAAGGTGAATTGCGTGCCGCAAACCGGTCTCTTCTCGTCTAGTCAGATCGGTGTCTCACGTGTGTAGACACCTCTGAGAACAATGAGATGAGGGCCAACCGGCCCTTCGTCGAAACTTGGTGTTGAAAAGCCGCAGCGCATCTGCTCGCCCAAGCAAGCGGTCGGCTTCGCGGGAGGGCTGCACGATCGCGCCATTTCCTGCCTGTATCGTCGCGACGGGCAGTCCGCGCGTTCAGCCACCTAGGAAGCTGGCAGCGGAGTGAGTTGGCCGGGTCGCCGGCAAAAAGTCGCATCTCGGCCTTCAAGATCCGCATCGCCGGGCCGCGCCGGCGTCTCGAATGCGTCTCGAAAGGGGGGAGCCGACAGCCGGAGCCTTCGCTGCAATTGTTGCGACCGCCACCGGCTCTATCTGACTTTCCTCTTGTCTAGCGGGCTGTTGAGTGGATCAAGGGGCGGTGATAGGTTGCATCCTCGCGAAGGAGTGGCTCTGGGTCGCGGGGCGGGATCGCGGTTCCTGCGGCACACGAACCGCTGCCGCGGCTGCTGGAGTGAGATGATATCTGCAGAACCCTGGGTCTCCGTCGATGAAGCCACCAGGCACCTGGGCGTGGCGAAGGGGTCGATCTACCGCTGGACCGAGCATCGTCGGGTGTGCGCCAACAAGGTCGGCAGCTTCTCTAGATTCAATCTCTCCGAGGTCGACGAGTGGCTGGATGCCGGAGGCGTGTCGACCGAAGATGACCCGGGGAACAGGGGGTGCGCCGAGTGACGACCCCGTTCCAGAGCAAGTACTGGGCGACACAGCTCTCCTTGAAGGGACCATCCGGCTCCCTCGGGCAGCTATCACGTTCGATCTCGAATGCGCGGGTCGATCTCAACCCGCACCAGGTGGACGCCGCGCTGTTCGCCGTCCGCTCGCCGCTCTCCAAGGGGGTGGTTCTCGCGGACGAAGTCGGCCTCGGCAAGACGATCGAAGCGGGCCTCGTGCTTG
Organism: Myxococcota bacterium; assembly: GCA_050618075.1. Taxonomy (GTDB): domain Bacteria; phylum Myxococcota_A; class UBA9160; order UBA9160; family UBA4427; genus JBNLVL01. Next base: position 79,860 of record JBNLVL010000034.1, on the reverse strand, counting down.
CCCAGCGTTGGGCTGAGCGACGTCGTCGGATCTTGATCATCGTGCCCGCCACCCTGCGGAAGCAGTGGGCGCAAGAGCTCGACGACAAGTTCCACATCCCGACGATCGTGCTGGAGTCCGCCAGCTTCAACCGCATGGTGAAGGCCGGAAAGACCAACCCCTTCGACCAGGAAGACCGCGTCGTCGTCTGCTCGTACCACTTCGCGGCGAACAAGTCGGACATCGTCGCCATGCACCCGTGGGACCTCGTCGTGATCGATGAGGCCCATCGTCTTCGCAACGTCTACAAGAAGAGCAACAAGATGGCGCGGACGCTGCGGGACACCCTGCAAGCCAACAGCAAGGTTCTGCTCACAGCGACGCCCCTGCAGAACACGCTCATGGAGCTGTACGGCCTCGTGAGCTTCATCGACCCGCACGTCTTCGGCGATGAGCCCTCGTACCGCGATCAGTTCGTGCGGGTGGACGATGAGGACGTGCGCAACGAGGACCTCCGTCGCCGACTAGCACCTGTCTGCCACCGCACCTTGCGGCGCCAAGTCCTCGAGTACATCAAGTTCACCCAGCGCATCCCGCTGACCTGGGAGTTCTACCCGACCGAGGACGAACAACAGCTCTACGAGGACGTTTCGGCCTACCTGCAGCGGGAAGCGCTCTTCGCTCTCCCGCGAGCCCAACGAAAGCTGATGACCATGGTGCTGCGGAAGCTCCTCGCGTCGTCGAGCTTCGCCATCGCGGGAACGTTGCGGAGCCTGATCAACCGCCTCGAAAAGCAGGCCCGGGAGATGCGCGAAGCGGCCGAGGACGAAGCCGACGAGCTGGTCTCAGATTACGAAGGCTACGACGAGACGCGTGACGAGTGGGACGACAACGGGAGCAACGGCGAGTCGGACATCAGCTCTCCGTCCGCTCCCGAACGCGACCTGCTCCAGGCCGAGATCGACGCACTCAAGGGGTACCTCGCTCTCGCGGAACGGATCTCCCACAACGCCAAAGGCAACGCGCTACTCGAAGCCCTCTCCACCGCATTCGGGAAGGCCGCCGAGCTCGGGGGGGCCCAGAAGGCTGTGGTCTTCACCGAATCGCAACGCACCCAAGCGTACCTCTTCGAGCTGCTGGAGCGCTCCGGCTACGAGGGCAAGGTTGTCATCCTCAACGGGACGAACGCGGACCAGCGCTCGAAGGACATCTACAATGCCTGGCTGGCCCGTCACGAAGGCCAGGAAGTGGTCAGCGAGAGCCGGCCCGTCGACGTCAAGGCAGCCATCGTCGAGGAGTTCCGCGAGCGCGCCACCATCCTTGTCGCCACCGAGGCGGCGGCCGAGGGCGTGAACCTCCAGTTCTGCTCCCTCGTCGTGAACTACGACCTGCCGTGGAACCCGCAGCGAATCGAGCAGCGAATCGGTCGTTGCCATCGGTACGGCCAGAAGCACGACGTGGTGGTGGTGAACTTCCTCAACAAGAAGAATGCCGCCGACCAGCGCGTCTACGAGCTGCTAGCGAAGAAGTTCCACCTCTTCGACGGTGTCTTCGGTTCCAGCGACCAGGTACTCGGCGCCCTTGAATCGGGCGTCGACATCGAGCGCCGCATCGCCGAGATCTACCAAGAGTGCCGAACCCAGGAAGACATCGCCTGGGCCTTTGCCAAGCTCCAGACCGATCTCGAAGACCAGATCCAGGACCGCCTCGCGCAGACGCGACAGGTGGTCCTCGACTACTTCGACGAAGAGGTTCACGAGCGTCTTCGAGTCCACCGTGACGAGGCACGGGCGGCACTTGACGAACGTGGTCGCCGACTGCTGGCACTCGCGAAGAGTGAGCTGGATGGCGAGGCCACCTTCGAGGATGGCGCCGCGCGATTTCACTACCGGCCGTCAAAGTCCCCGCAGGGTCCAGCCGGGCAGTACTCATTCGACTGGAAGGAGGCCGAGGAACGCGGCGCCCACTTCTTCCGCACCGACCATCCGTTGGCGCAGGCGCTCATCGAGCGGTCGCTCGCGAGGCAGCTGGACGAAAGAGAAGTGGTGTTCGACTACCAAGCCTACGGTGCTCCGATCGCCATCCTTGCCGAACGGCTCGGTCAGAGCGGTTGGCTGCGAGCCACGAAGTTTACCGTCAAGTCCATCGAGGAGGAGGAGCATCTCCTCGTGGCAGCCATCGCGGATTCCGGTCTTCCAGCAGGTGTTGGCGCCGAGGCGCTCGACGCCGATTGGTGCGATCGCCTCCTCAACATTCCTGCCAAGGCAGCAGGAGCGACCTCGGTCTCGGGAGAGGTAAACGGCCAGCTTGACGAGCTCATTGCGCATCAGCACGCGGCGAAGCTCGAAGAGATCGAGACGCGCAATGGGAAGTACTTCGAGGAGGAGGTCGACAAGCTCGACCGCTGGGCTGAGGACGTGAAGCTCACGCTCGAGCGCGAGCTCAAGGAGCTCGATGCCGAGATCAGGGCCGCCCGCAAGGACTCGAAGACGAAGGTCGTGCTTGCTGACAAGCTCGAAGCCCAGCGGCGAATCAAGACCCTGGAGCAGCGGCGCAATGGCAAGCGGCGCCAGCTCTTCGACGCCCAAGACGACGTCGACAAGAAGCGCACACAGCTTATCGAAGACATCGAGCGCCAGCTGAAAACCAGCGCCGAGCGCGAGACGCTCTTCACGATTCGGTGGGTGCTCCCCGCAGCCCCCAGCAACTGAGGACGCCCATGGCAGAGAGGAAACGCAGACTAGAGCTCACATGGATCGGGAAGGATGAGAGGCCGCGCCTTGAGCCACGCATCTTGCTCGAAGACCACGAGCTTTCCTACCACGCCCCGAAGCGTCTGACGGACGAGGACGTCTTCGACAATATGTTGATCCACGGGGACAATCTCCTCGCTCTTAAGGCGCTAGAGCAGGATTTTGGCTCTCGCGTGAAGTGCGTCTATATCGATCCCCCGTACAACACGGGGAGTGCATTTGAGCAATACGATGACGGTCTAGAGCACTCTATCTGGTTGTCGCTCATGCGAGATCGACTGGAGATCCTCCAGCGACTCCTTGCGGACAACGGAAGCATTTGGATCTCCATCGACGACACGGAGGTCCATTATCTGAAGGTCCTGTGCGACGAGATCTTCGGGCGAGCAAACTTTATTGCCAACATGGTCTGGGAGCGTCGGACGTCGCGCGAGAACCGAAGGGTCTTCTCCTTCAACCATGACCACCTGCTCGTCTACGCCAAGAACAAGCCGCTGTTCGAACAGGTTCGGAATCCACTCCCGCTCAGCTCCGAGGTGCTGGACAGATATAAGAACCCCGACGATGACCCGCGTGGCCCTTGGCAGTCGGTGTCTGCCACTGCCCAGGCAGGACATGCGACGCCGTCCCAGTTCTACGAACTCCGAGCGCCCAGCGGAAAAGTCCACAATCCGCCGAAAGGTCGCTGCTGGCTTTACACACAAGAGCGAATGGAAGCAGAGATTGCTGCGGGCAACATCTGGTTCGGAAAGGCAGGCAACAACGCCCCGCGAATCAAGAAGTTTCTTTCGGAAGCGCAGGAGAAGAGCGCGGGGCTGACACCCGAAACGCTTTGGAAGTCATCAGACACTGGCACCAACGACTCTGCGAAGAAGCGCCTGATGCAGATGTTCGATGGACATGTGGTGTTCGACACCCCGAAGCCGGAGCCGCTGGTCGCTCGAATACTCCAGATTGCATCGAACCCTGGCGACTGGGTTCTCGACTCATTTCTCGGATCCGGAACCACGGCGGCGGTTGCTCACAAGCTTCGGAGGCGGTGGATCGGCGTCGAGCTGGGCGACCATGCAGCGACCGTATGCGTCCCGCGCATCAAGAAGACCATTGATGGAGAAGGAGCTGACGAGGCTCCGGCATTCGCCGGTTGGCAAGGCGGCGGTGGCTTCCGGACGTACCGACTCGCTCCTTCCCTTCTAGAAAAGGACAAATGGGGCAACTGGGTCGTCAGCAAGGACTACCACCCCGAGATGCTCGCCGAGGCGATGTGCAAGCTCGAGGGATTCCACTACGAGCCCGATCCCGAGGTCTTCTGGATCCACGGCAAGTCCACCGAGACCGACTTCATCTACATCACGACCCAGAACCTCAGCCGTGAACAGCTGCGGTTCATCAGCGATCAGGTGGGCACCGAACGCACTCTGCTGATTTGCTGCGCGGCCTTCCGCGCCAAGCGGAACGAGTTCCCCAACCTCACTGTGAAGAAGATCCCGCAGGCGGTGCTCAGCCGCTGCGAGTGGGGGCGTGACGATTACAGCCTCAACGTCGACTCCCTGCCTCCGGTGCAGGTGGTCGAAGAGCAGAGGGCCGAGCCGAAGCCCGAGGCCGACGACGAGAAGAAGAACGGCAAGACCAACGGCAGCAAGAAGACAACCACCACGCGGCGGCGCCGCAAGAAGGGTTCTGCGATGCAGGAGCTGCCCCTCTTTGCGGAAATCGAGGACGGAGGGCAGGGGAAATGAGCCGCCACGTGAACAGCATCAGCGGTCGTCTCAGCCTGCGCACGCCGCAGCGGAAGTCGCTGGAGATTCTCCACCGCGTGATGGAGATCGCCCAGCCTCACAAGAACGGCGACGTCTCGGATGCGCTGTCCGTCATCCGCTCTGAGTTTGCGGCAGTCGAAGACTTCGAGAGATCTTTCCCTAGTCTATGCTTCGCTCTCGCGACCGGCGTAGGCAAGACCCGTCTGATGGGAGCGTTCATCGCCTACCTGCACCTGGAGCACGGCATCCGCCACTTCTTCGTGCTCGCGCCGAACCTGACCATCTACAACAAGCTCATCGCCGACTTCACGCCCAACACTTCGAAGTACGTGTTTCAGGGCATTGCCGAGTTCGCCGTGAAGTCACCGGCATTGGTCACGGGCGACAACTTCGAGCAAAAGCCGCAGACCCTCGACCTCCTCGAGCGTGACGACGTCGTGGTGAACGTCTTCAACATCGCGAAGTTCAACACGCGCTCGAAGGACGCCCGCAAGGCGTGGCGTCTCTCGGAGTTTCTCGGCCAGTCCTACTTCGAGTATCTGGCCGGGCTCGACGACCTCGTCCTGATCATGGACGAGGCGCATCGCTATCGGGCCGATTCGAGCATGCAGTCCATCGAGGACCTCAAGCCCGTGTTGGGCCTCGAGCTCACCGCCACGCCCCAGGTCGAGTCGGGCAAGTCACCCAGCCGCTTCAAGAACGTCATCTTCGACTACCCGCTCGCCAACGCCATGCACGATGGCTATGTGAAAGAGCCGGCGGTCGCCACGCGGGCCAACTTCAACCCGTCGACGATGACACCGGCAGCACTGGAGCGCCTCAAGCTGGAGGACGGCATCCGCGTCCACGAGGCCGCCAAGGTCGATCTTGACGTGTATGCCCAGCAGAACAGCGCTCGCAAGGTGAAGCCCTTCATGCTGGTGATCGCGTCGGACACTCAGCATGCCGACGAGCTGGTGAAACTCATCGAGGACGATTCCTTCTTCGAGGGCCGGTACCGCGGCCGTGTGATCCAGGTCCATTCCGGCCAGAAGGGTTCGGAGAAGGACGAGAACATCGAGCGATTGCTGGTCGTCGAGCGCCCCGACGAACCGACGGAGATCGTGGTGCACGTCAATATGCTCAAGGAGGGCTGGGACGTCACGAACCTCTACACCATCGTGCCATTGCGTGCGGCGGACTCGCGGACCCTGGTGGAGCAGTCCATCGGCCGTGGTCTCCGTTTGCCGTATGGGCAGCGGACCGGTGTACCCGCCGTCGATCGCCTGACCATCGTCGCCCACGACCGCTTCCAGGACATCGTCGACGAAGCCAAGAAGGGCGGCTACTCCTTCAGCACCGTCCACATTGGCGAGGAAGTCCCGGAGACGCCCAAGCAGACTGTGGTCGTGGCTCCCGTGCTCGAGACGCTGTTGGGCATCACGCACCCGGTCGAAGCCAGCAAACCGGGAGAGACCACCGCAGCGGGAACCGGAGACAAGGCGAGCCAGGTTGCTCAGCCCGAGCCCAAGTTCAAGACGTCCGACGAACAGGCTGCCGCTAAGCTGGCGCTCGAGGCAATCCGTAAGGTCACGCGCGATCCGAAGGCGGTGCCCGGACCCAAGGCACTGCAAAGCGACGAAGTGCAGAAGCAGATCGTTGCCGAGGTGACCGAGAAGCTGAACTCCGGCCAGCTCACGATGTACCCGACCATCGAGGGGAAGAAGCTCGTGATGGTGGTGCGCGAGGCCACGGCCGTGTACGTCACGCACACCATCGCCATTCCCCGCGTCATCGTGTTGCCCAAAGGCGTGGTGCGTGCAGGATTCAACGAGTTTCCGCTCGATCTGTCATCGTTCCACCCTCAGCCCGAGTCGAAGGAGATCTTGGTCCAGCACCTGACGAGCGACAGCCGCGAGGTCATCGGTGCGCTCGAGGGCGGGCACGAAGAGGAGCGCCTCGAGGACTACGTCGTTCGTGGGCTGATCGACTGCAACGACGTCAGCTACGACGAGCAGGCGGACCTCCTCTACAACCTGGCAGGCCAGTTCATCGGCCATCTGCGCAGCTACCTGAAGGACGACGACGAGGTGCGGAACGTGCTGCTGTTCTACCAGCGGCAGATTTCGAATCTCATCCATACTCAGATGCAGCAGCACACCTGGGAGGAGGCCTCGTCCTACGAGGCCGTCGTGAGCCACGGCTTCTCCGAAGTTCGTTCCCAGGCTTTTGCTGCGTCTGCAGATGAATCGGTGCGCCCATTCGACACGCCGATCGACAACAAGTCGGACATCCGCAAGATGCTCTTCGGCGGCTTCAAGAAGTGCCTCTACCCGACGCAGAAGTTCGACTCCGATCCCGAACGCCGTTTCGCCGTGGTCCTGGAGCAGGACTCCTCGGTCATCAAGTGGTTCAAGCCCGGCAAGGGTGTCTTCCAGATCCGCTACACCGGTGACAACGACTACGAGCCGGATTTCGTCGTCGAGACCGAGACCGAGAAGCTGTTGTGCGAACCGAAGCGCGCCGACCAGATGCAGGACGCCGTGGTGTTGGCGAAGGCCCGTGCGGCAGCAACCTGGTGCAAGCACGCTAGCGGTCACGAGAAGGAAAACGACGGCAAGCCGTGGCGGTACCTCCTCATCCCGCACGATGCCATCGCTGACAACATGACCATTGACGGCCTGGCGAACACGTATACCGTCGCGGCATCGGAGGAAGCCGACGCGTCATAGTGCCCCTGTATGCCTGCTTCCGGGTACCATCGGGGCGGGAGCTGCGAGCGCTTCCACAAGACGATCCTCCAGGAGTTCTACCAGGTCACCTTCCGCAAGAAGCTGTACAGTGACCTCGAGGAGCTTCAGCGGGACCTCGACGCCTGGCTCGTTCGCTACAACGAGGAGCGAACCCACCAAGGCAAGATGTGCTGCGGCAGGCTGCCTCGCGAGACGTTCAACGACGGCATGAAGATCTGGGCGGAGAAGGAGATCGGCGAGGTCGCCGCTTTAACCTGATTCGAAAGACGGTCCGCAACCAGGGTGGCTGTCAGATCAGATCGCGACTACTACACGTTATTCGCTCTCTTGCTGCGGCGTCCTCAATGCGATCAAGCTTGCGCCACCTGACTCGGGTCTACGAACTCGAAGATTGGCAACTCGTGGGAGACACCAAGCTACTCCGTTAGATGTTCCGCGAAGGGGGGAATCGAGACCGTCTCCGTCGCCGGGCGCAGGACCAACCGCATTGCTCTTGAAGCATCCGGGAGCTCGAGTCGCCTCGGCTCGCTCACGGCGATTTCATCCAGTGCCTGTGGCAGATCTCCACATCTGCACATCGACCTCTGCAATCGTCGGGATAATTTCGGCGGCCCGGTTCTGTTCCGTCCCGCGCGCCAATCGACGATTCCAAGGCGGTTGTGCATGTGGGCTCGTGCCAGAATGGCGACGAGTTCGCGGACAAAGCGGTCGACCGGTTTAGATTCCTAGAGTTGGAGTGTCACCTGGTCATTGCTCGACTAACGGCAACTCCGATCGCGTCGACCGTGGTGAAAGGCGGAACCATACCGTGCAGAGAGCCCCCTGCATTCTCGCTTCTATCACTCTGATGCTTCTCCCTGCATGCGTCGCTCGGTTGAATCCAGCGGGCTTCAATTGGGATGACGAGCTAGTGATGGAGTCGTCGAATCAAGTGTCCGAAGTGAGGTACGATCTGACGCTTGGCGTCGATATCCAGCTAAGGAACTCGCCAGCGACCGATCTTGATTCCATTGTCCAGCAGTCGCTCCGCGACTCCCTCACGAGTCTCCTGGAGCAGCATGGGATGTTCAAGAGAGTGGCGAGGCGCGGCTCTTCCTCTGACGTCCAGCTTCTGGTTCAGCTCGACTACGCTCATAAAGCCATCGACGAGCTGTACCTGATGCCGCTGTCGGTGCTGACTCTGTTCGTGTACACCCCGTCACGGGTGGAATCCGTGGGCAGATCCTCGGTGATGCTACGTGCGCCCCGCCTGGGGTACACGCGAATGGATAGCTGGAGTGAGCGATCTGTTGGCCGTACGCCGACGGGGATCGGAGGCCACGGTGACGCGATGGAAGAGAGCGTGCGTGTCCTTTCGAAGAAGATCCTTTCCCAAGTCCAGCAATTTGTTTGGGCGAACGCCGACTACTTCGACCAAGTCCTCTTGGCAAAGGGTGTGGCACTGACTGTCGGCCGGAAGGAGACGCTCTCCACCGGCAGAGATCCTGCCATGCAAGCTACGGACGCCCAGATGCAGACTGGGGTTACGCACCTGACCAATCGGGGGCGGGAGGGAACGGCGGCCCGCCCGCCGGTCGCCGCACAGGAGCTGCCGGATCGCATAGCATTGGTGATTGGCAATGGAGCGTATAGGAACGCTCCACCGCTCGAGAACCCCAAGGGAGATGCGAGCGCGATCGCGGCAGAGTTGAACAGGCTGGGGTTTCGAGTCACCGTCTATTCTGATCTAGGGACAGACGCTATGAGGCGGGCGCTCCGTGAGTTTCGGAAGCGCCTTCAGAACTCGGATCTCTCTCTTTTCTACTTCGCTGGTCATGCGGTCCAGGTTGATGGTCTCAACTACCTCCTTCCGATCGATGCGCGCATCGAGCAGGTTGCAGACCTCGCCTACGATGCAGTTCAGCTTGAGGCGGTTATGGAGGAGATGGAAGGGTCAAGCGCAGGGCGCATCTTGATTCTTGATGCTTGTAGGGACAATCCGTTCGTAGAGAAGCTTGCGTCTTCACTTCCTCGTGGCCGCTCGGTGGGTCTCGCGCGTGGGCTGGCGATGACTCGCCGACAATCGATTGGTACGCTTGTTGCCTACGCGACTTCGCCGGGTCAGATCGCTGTCGATGGCTCCGGCAATCACAGCCCATATACAGCCGCCCTCGTGGAATGGCTGCCGCATCCGGATCTTGAGATCGGTGAGGTATTCCGGCGTGTCAGAGAGCAGGTGATCCGAGATACGGAAGGTCGGCAGGTCCCGTGGGAGAATTCCTCACTGGTCGGCGGGGGGATCTATCTCGGTAGATTTCCTTGAGGCGATTGCTGTCCGCCGTGAGTCTTGGAGCTCGATCCAAACCATTTGGAGGTGGAGAGTGCCCGAGTACCAGACTGATATGAGGCGCCACCTGTGCCGATATCGGTCAGGGAAGCTTCGGGTGAAGGAGAAAGGGCTCTACCTGGGACGCACCTACCAGGCCCGTGATGGTCAGAAGGTTCGAAAGTCATACGGGCACATTCTGCCGAAGCACCGGCAAGAACTGAACATCCTGCCCGGAATCCGCGAGGGCTTCTGGAAAGATTCTCCTCGGTGGGGAGTGAAGCTGCACCGCGATTTCCATCACTTGAACTCGTCGCAGGCGATGTGCTTCAACCTCTTTTACCCCTTCTTCGGGTCAGAGGTTTCAGATTCGTACGCCATGCTTGCTCAACTGGAACTCGGTGACGGAGCCTTGCGGGAATGGAGATTCGAGTACGAGCCCGATCCCGAAGAGGGAACAAACTTCGATTTCTATCTGAACCTGCAGGACGGGCGGGAGGCCTTCTTCGAGATCAAGCTGACCGAATCCGATTTCGGAGCCGGAAGGATCGACGAGAGACGCAGCGCCAAGCTAAGGAAGATCTATCGACCGGCTCTCGAGTCGCTCGTTGCGCCAGAGGCGCTCGAAGAGGACTTCTTCTTCAAGCACTACCAGCTGCTACGAAACGTTTCGTACCTGAGCAAGAGTGCGCGGAGTATCCTTTTCCTGGTTTTCCCGCGCGAGAACGAGGCCTTGGAAGAGCCACTCGAGAAGCTGACGAATGAGCTCACCGCCGAAGCGCGGAAGCGCCTTCGGGTGGTTCACCTCGAAGACCTCGTTACTGGACTTGCGGCGCGGGTCGAGGAAGCGAACCTCTTCCTACGGAGCCACCTCGAAGAATTCTCGGAGAAGTACTTCGTCTCTTGATTCGCCACGAAGGGGCTCGAGTCAACGACTCGCGGGCTGTCAGCTCTCGGCCAGTGCAGGGGCCCTCTGCACCAGGTTGAAGCCGGGGTTGGTGTGCATCTGCAGTGGCTTGATAGGTTGGACCTCCCCCGGAATCATGGACACCCTGGAGGGTAGGATTGAGCTGGCCGGAGGAATCCAATGGGTCAGCAACGCTACACGCCCGAATTCAAGGACGAGGCCGTCAAGCAGGTCACCGAACGAGGCCATTCCGTGCAGGAAGTCGCCGCTCGCCTCGGCGTGTCGAGCCACGGCTTGTACAAGTGGGTCAAGGCCGTTCGGCCGAGCAAGGAAGAGCAGCGGTCCGATGAGCTGCTCGATGCGAAGAAGGAGATCCTGAAGCTTCGCGCCGAGCTCCGTCGTGTTCAGGAAGAACGAGACATCCAAAAAAACGCCGCGGCGTACTTTGCAAGGGAGCCCGAGTGAAGTACGCCTTCATCCACGCCAATCGGGATCGATTCCCAGTTCGGACGTTGTGCCGGGTCCTGGGAGTCGTGAGAAGCGGCTTCTATGCCTGGGTACAGAGGCCGCTCTCGGATCGAGCCATCGAGGACGAACGGATTCTGAGCCTGATTCGCGAATCGTACGTGGCGAGCGGTCGGATCTACGGGAGCCCTCGAATCTTCCTGGACCTCCGTGAGGCAGGAGAGCGGATCGGTCGAAAGCGAGTGGCTCGTCTCATGCGAGAGCACCGAATCCGGGCGATTCGCGGCTACAAGACGCCACGAAAGGTCGCCAGCGTGCCCTCCGCAGCCGCGCCGAATCGGCTGCAGCGCAGGTTCGACTTCGATCGGCCTGACCATGCCTGGGTCACGGACATCACCTACATCCGCACATGGGAAGGTTGGCTCTACCTGGCCGTCGCAATGGACCTCCACAGCCGGAAGATCATCGGGTGGTCGATGCAGCCGACGCTGGCTCGAGATCTCGTGCTCGACGCATTACTGATGGCCGTCTGGAGGAGGAAGCCGAGACAGCGGGTGATCGTTCACTCGGATCAAGGCTCCCAGTACGGGAGTGACGACTGGGTGCGCTTCTGCAAAGCGCACAAGCTCGATCCCAGCATGAGTCGCCGAGGAAACTGCTGGGACAACGCGGTTGCGGAATCGTTCTTCAGCAGCCTCAAGAAGGAGAGAATCCGGAAGAAGGTCTATCGAACACGCGAACTCGCCAAGGCGAACATCTTCGATTTCATCGAGGTGTTCTACAATCGAACCCGCCGTCACAGCCACCTGGACGGCGTCAGCCCGGAGACATTTGAAGCCGCCTCAAAACCACGCCTCTGAGTGTCTACGAGACCGGGGGGAGTCCAAACCGCTTAACTGCGTGTCAACTGAACGGGGTCCAGTCCAAACGGCCGCCGAAGTCGCAGCGTAGCCCAAGTAGGACGCCAAAGAATTCTAACGAGATTCTTGGAGGCCGCGTTGGCCCCCCAGCTGCAACCTTGTTGGGCGGCAGCCTCGACTAGATGGCAGCACACCAACTGTCGATCAGCTGGCGCGACTTGGACGAAGGGTCTTTCAGGATTGAGATGGTGTCGGTCATACGGACCTGCTCCCAAGTCCGAACATCCGTGACTACATCGGCGTAGTGAGAGATGGTTTCGGCTCGCCTAAAGTGACGGAACCAGACCCCGATCTCCCGCTCGGTTCTGCTGATGTAGTTGTAGTCTCCCGTGACGCGCGCGAGCGCTAGCGGAAAGTGGTGCGCGATGACCAGTACAAGGTCGTCGGGCTTCATAGTGTGAGCGAAATCCCAATAGTCTCGATGGTGGCTCGGGAGGGCATTGCGTTCGCAAAGGCGCAGGTCTCCAACGTCCTCCGCGAAGTCGAGCCCGATGAATCCGGCGGCGAGGCTCTGAATCGAGTGGTAGGTCGCAAGCTCGCGTTCCGATGGGTGGAGCTGCATGCGCCAGTAGTTCACCTCGAACCTCCTCTCAGGTGCAGTTGTTCCGACTTGATGTGACACTCTCAAGAGAATCGAGAGGGGGTTCCCCTGGTTGTGGACCAACGCAACCGGAGACCGGTTCTCGAGAAGGGGCAACCCCCCGATGAGTACACAACAGAAGATCATCAAGAACAAGGTCGGCCTGCTGAACCTCGCTGAGGAGCTCGGCAACGTCTCGAGGGCCTGCAAGGTCATGGGCTATTCGCGGGACACGTTCTACCGCTACAGCAGGCGGTCGAGGAGGGCGGCGTCGAGGCGCTGATCGAGCAGTCCCGGAGGAAGCCGAACCTCCGGAAGCGCCACGGCGACGAAGCGTGCGGCGAGAACGAGACCGAGCACCCCGGGTATCTCGGGAGCCAGGACACGTTATACGTCGGGGCGATCAAGGGCGTGGGTCGGATCGGCCAGCAGACATTCGTCGACACCTACTCGAAGGTGGCCTTCGCCAAGCTCTACACGGCGAAGACGGCCATCACTGCGGCGGATCTGCTGAACGATCGTGTCCTGCCGTTCTTCGAGGAGAACGGGGGTCGGGTCCTGCGGATGCCTACGGATCGGGGAACCGAGTCCTGTGGCCGGCTGGACGAGCATCCCTACCAGCTCTTCCTGGCCCTGAATGACATCGATCACACGAAGACAAAGGTGAAGAGTCCGCAGACCAATGGAATCTGCGAGCGCTTCCACAAGACGATCCTCCAGGAGTTCTACCAGGTCCCCTTCCGCAAGAAGCTGTACAGTGACCTCGAGGAGCTTCAGCGGGACCTCGACGCCTGGCTCGTTCGCTACAACGAGGAGCGAACCCACCAGGGCAAGATGTGCTGCGGCAGGACGCCTCGCGATACGTTCAACGACGGCACAAAGATCTGGGCGGAGAAGGAGATCGGCGAAGTCGCCGCTTGAACCCGATCCGACAGACGGTCCGCAACCAGGGTGACTGTCAGATCAGATCGCGACTACTAAGACTTGCCGCCAGGAATCTGGCTGCTCCAAGGCCACTTCCGCCGGGAACAACCACGGCCTCCGTTCTTACGTCCGTCCGATTCTCCCGACAGGAACATCTGTCCCAGAATTAGAAGGGACCGAAGGTGTCCCCCCCCCCCCCAGCCTTTTTCTTCATGCGCACTCCCGAGCCAGTATGTAGCGGCGGACCATAGGTCGCGAGGGTTCCAGCAATTGGCCTTGCCCGCGGAGCGCTCCGAGGAATAGGGTGAGGCAAAGATTCCGCTCTCCCTCGCAGCGATCGACCAACAGCGACGTCTTGCAGAGCCTTTCCGGGATGTCGCTTGGCGTCGTCAAGCGGTCGAGTTCGCCAGGCCAAGTGCATCCCTGCGTACCTCGATTGCGCCTATGGCCAAGTTGCATCGTTGCGTCCACGCGGAGCGATGCCATTGCCAGCTATGTGTTGGAGGCTCTCCAACGCATCCAGCTGAAGAGACAGGATCGCGTGAGTGACTGAAGCCACACAATGTTTCGACATGAAGATGCTCGGAAGGGTTCTGGAATCGCCCTGGGACTCCATGGGCACCACCTGTGTACTCCCCCTCCTCGAGAGAGATGTGCCCTTCGTGGTGGGCGCGATCTGCATACTGATTGTCGTGCTGTTCCTCATTGCATGGACTTGGCTCGAGTCCTCTACAGGGCGTTTCACCTGGAGCTTCTCCCGGTTGACGAAGCGAATGCGAGGAATTCGAAGCCGGGACGAGGCCATGGACGAGGCAAAGCTCGAGCAGGTCGAGAAACTTCTGCTCGACCATCGTAGCACCGAGCACGGCTGGAAGGAGTTCAAGGAAACGCTGGTGCACGAGGAGCGCGGCGTTCTGAATACCCGACCGGCGCAGGACTTCTTTCCGGAACATGAAATCGTCGAGGCGCGAATCCACCTCGCATTCTTCGATGCGGTCCCAGCATTGCTCACAGGGTTGGGGCTCTTCGCGACGTTCTTTGCGCTCTACCTTGGGCTTGGCGACCTCAGGGTTCCGCAGGGCGGAAACATCGAGGGCGTGCAGGAGTTCATCAACGCTCTCTCCGGGAAGTTCCTCTCTTCGGTGATCGGCCTCGCAACTGCCGTGTTCTTCACCTTCCGAAAATCCTTCAGAGTTCCCAAGGCGCATCGCATCTATCGTCGCTTCTGCGACGCCTTCGATGCGCTCTTCGATCGGATCACGCCCGAGGAGCTGCTGCGGAAGCTGAGCGACCAGGCTGCTGAGCAGTCGGCCACTCTGAAGCATCTCGCGACAGATATTTCGGACGGCTTCAATGACCGTATGAACGAGAACCTGACGCCGCCATTGATGCGCATGATCGAGTTGCTCCAGCAAAGTGTCGAAGAGCGCTCTTCGACCTTCGAGCAGATGGCCCAGAATCTCGCAGAAACGTTCAGATCGAGTTTTAGTCAGTCTACGAACTTCGAGTTCGAGCATGTCTCTCAGGCGTTGGAGCGCACGGTCTCCCTCGTCGAGTCGATGGAGAGCCGATCCGCGGCGAGCCAGAGCAGCTTCGACTCGTTGATCCAGTCGTTGACCGCTTCGACGAACGAGCTGTCCGCGAGGTTGACCGCAGCGGCCAGCGATCTCGGATCGACGCAAGCGGAAGCCCGAAGCGCGCTCGAGGACACGGTGCGCCGGGTTCTCGAGGCCAATTCCCGACAAGCCGAGCAGAGCGGGGAGCGCATGGAGCGAGCCATCGCGAGTCTCGATGAGCGGATGAGTTCGGTTCTCCTGAGCTTGGAAGGTGCCGCATCGGGCCTACGAGAGGGCGGCGTCGCGGCGAACGCACAGCTGATGGCGGCGGCCGAGGGTCTCACGCGCGAACTCGCCGCGGGTGCGACCAGCACGACGCGAACTCTGGCTGGGACAGCGGAGAAGGTGATGGAGCGGAATGCCTCGCAGTCTGCAGAGTTCCAGACTCGTCTCGAAGCCCTCCTGGATCGTGAGGAAGGCCGCGCTGACGCGGTGTCTCGTCAGCTCGAGGCGCAGCGAGAATCGGTTCGTGAACTCGAGCGAGTGCTCGGACAAAGCAGTGCGATGCTTCAGGGGCTTCGGGAGGTCTCGGCGGGCTTCAACGAGACGGGGTCGACCCTGCGGAATGCTGCGGATCAGGTGCGATCCGTTCAAGATGCAGCAGCAGCATTGATCGAAGCGAGTGGCCGCAACGCCAGTCATATGGAATCGATTCTCAATCACAATCGCGACCTGCTGAACCGCTACGAGGCCGTTCTGCGGCAAGCGGATCAAAGCATTGGAAATGCGGTTTCGACCGTCGCTGCGGAGATCCTGAAGTTCGAGGAACGGTCCACCGAGATCCTGAGGCATCAACTGAGTCGGTACGACGAATCACTCGGGTCGGCGACATCAAAGCTCGGTACTCAGGTCCAAGAGCTGGGGGAGCGTCTTGATGATGCAGCGGATGCTATTTCAGCCGGCCTCGAACGGTTTTCCCGGCCATGAGTGATTGAGCCATGTCCGGTCGGCGCCAGGCTAGCGAGGACTTCTCGCACTCCATCACCGATCTCATGACCTCGATCGCGGTGATCTTCATCCTCCTCTTTCTCTTCTTTGCTCAGCAGCAGAGGCAGGAGACGGAGGAGAAAGTGAACGAGACAGAGCAGCTCCAGCAGGAGCTGCTCAAGGAGCTGAAGAACAAGTTCGGTCCTCTGAAGATCGATGTGAGCCCAAGGGACGGTGATCCGCTGACGATCGAGGTGACTCTACCCGAGAAGTATCGAGGTTCTCTCACGTTTCGGCGAAACGAGAGCATGCTCTTGCCCAAGGGAAGGGAGTTGATAGGCGAGGTCATGCCGCTGCTGCTGGGCATCGTCTGCCAGCCCAGGTTTCGCCCGAGAATCGATTCGGTCGTGGTCGAAGGGCACTCGAGTTCAGAGGGCAAAGAGCACTGGAATGTCGAGCTGAGCGCACGGAGAGCCACGGCGGTACTCCTGCACTCTCTCAGTCTGGTCGAGGAGAGCGAGTCGCGGGAGTGCCTGCAGGATCTCGCCTCGGCCAGCGGCCGGGGCCCATGGCACCCGAAGCTCGATGAGAACGAGGAAGAAGACCGAGCTGCGAGCCGCCGTGTCGTTTTCCGGCTACGGGTCAAATCGTTCGAGCAGCGACAGGAGTCCAACGCCCTTGCCTCCGACCTGGGATCTGAAGAGGTGCAGAACGTCGAGGCGGCAATTTTCACGGAGCTTGCCGATGAGCGGCGGTGATTCCACCAGACCCGCTCAGGGCATCATGGACGCCCTGCAAGAGGTCGGCGCCTGGTTGCAGGAGCTGCAGCGCAGTTCGGCCCGACAGGGCGAGGCCCTGCCAGAGCCGCGCCGGCTCCTAGAAGCAGACGAGAAGCTCTCGGTGATCACCTCGAACGTTCTCCGCGAGCCCCCTCCCTCTCGGAGAGAGCGGGCGCTCGCGGCGTGGCACCGTTGGACGAGAGGCCAGGGCGGAATGCCGACGGCGACACTCGTTCGGACCTTGTGCTGGGAAAGAGAGGTCGTTGGGTCCAAGGGGTTCGAGCGCTGTCTCGAACCCCTGCAGCCCCTGCGGGGCCGTGCCCTCCAGGCGCTGTTTCTGACTTACAACCGATCGCTCTGGAACGGCGATCGAGGCGTCGCGGCTCGCACCGAGGCGATCCTGAGACAAGGATTCGCGGCACTTCGCAGCGCTCGCGGCTCTATCGCTCTATGGCGGGAGGTGCAGGACGAGCTCCTGGGCGCGCAGTCGTACCAGCGGTTCGCTCACACATGCTTGGCGAATCGCCTCTCGGTGCGGAGCCGAATGGCGGATCTCCAGCTTCCCACCGATACGGAATTCGCGTGCTTGGCTGCTGGAGAGCTGCTGAGTCTCGCCACAGGCCACACCCAGCCAATCGATGTCGCCCAGTGGGCACTCGATCAGCTCTTGCCGGACGACTGGCAGATCGCCGCGGAAGGTGGATGGGGGCCTGCGATGGGCAACCTCATTCTCAACCAGGAGTTCAGTGCCTCGGAGGTGGCTCGTGAACAGGTAATGGATTTCGCGATGGCCAATCTGGGCTTGGGTGATCCGCGGGCCAGCGACGGACCTTGGCGGCCCATCGGTGACGAAGCGATTCAGGAGGTGATCCGCTGGAGATCCTCGGAGGACCTTCGGTTCTTCTTCGACCTGGTGATGAAGGGAAAGCTCGATCATCAAGGGCGCCATCGCTTCTGGCAGAAGTACGTGGATGGAGTCTCCCGATCAATGATCGTGCTGTCGCGCGCCGATGAGACGCGCCTCAGGCCGAAGTTGAGGGAGCTCGAAAAGAAGGGGCGTCGTTTCAGCATCCTTTCTGGATCGAACCAGACGAGCGCGTTCGTCATGCAGCTCGGGCGGATCATCGTCGTCGAGTTCAGCGAGGCTGGAAACGCCTGCTACATCTACGCGGCCGATCGGGACGAGGAGCCGATTCCGTGGCGGGCACGATCCGTGGAGATCCAGACGTTGAAGAACCAGAAGCGTTCGATCAAGCGATTGATCCATGGTCAGAAATGGGAGTGGGACTTCAATATGGCATTGAGTCGCTTGGGTGTTCGGCCCGGTCTCAGGAAGAGGCGCTCGTAGTGAGTTCCGAGTTTCTGGTGGCGTCCGGCAAGGAATTCGAGTGTTCCGCGGGCGCTGAAGGGCTTCGTTTCAGGAGAGCGTCGCTGTCTGCCGCCTCCCGCAGTGATGCCGTGGCACGCTTCGAGGCCCGATTGCCTGTTCTAGGGGAGAACGGATTCGTCGAGACTATCGGGTCGGATCTGTTCCTTTCCTACGGTCAGGTCGGTCAGCTCGACGACGAAGATCGAGCGCTCTACGACACCCTTGCACCATCCGCCGCGTTCTCTGTGGGGCTTCACGATCGCGGGCACCTCGGAAGCGAATCCTTCTCGATCGAGGTCGTGTTCCACCTGGGGGCCAAGGAGGTTCATCCTGCCCGGTTGGGCCCGTTTCTGTCGTATGAGGGCTCCGTTTATCAGATGCCGTTCGGTGCTTATGAGCTGATTCGCCAGGTCGATGCGATCAATGCCCTGCCATCCGGCGAGAAGAAGGATCTGGGCGTCGTCCTGCGATATTGGGGTGAGACTCGAGAGAAGGCCGAGCTGGCGGGAGCGAGTCTCTCCGGGTATCTCGACGATGAGCGGGTGGTGGTTGCGGACCGGGTCGCACCGACCTTCCTCGAATCAGATTCAGGGAAGACGACGGTGGTCCCCGAGGTCTCTGGAGCTTCGATCGATGGGTTCGAGTCCGAGTACTTGAAGCACGCGGAGGTGCCGGACCGCTACTCGGTGAGAGATGCACAGGGCCAAAGAGTCCGAGTGGTTCTAGAGCCGGAAGTAAAAAAGGTTCTCGAGGTTTGGAATCGTTTTCGCCAGCTCTCTCGACGTGAGAGAGACGAGCTGTTGTGCAACCCCGACTGGCTGATTCCAGAAGGCCTTGGACCCGATGTCGTCGATCTCTCTCACTACGGCCCCAGGGTACGGGCGATCGGAGAATATCCGAGCTCGGTGCGCCCATATGTCAGTACAGGACAACAATGGGCCGATATTGGAGATTCGGACGGCACGGTCGATCCCGGAGCTATCGAAGAGTCAGGAATTCGGATTGCCTTCCCAGACGGTGAGTCAAAGCAGCTGTCCTTCGAAAGTTTGGATGAAGCCGTGGAACTCGCCGGTCGGGTCGATCATGCGGTGCGGGACGGAGAACCGACCGTTGAATTTCGCGATGTCCGGATTCCGGCGACTGCGGAGCTTGCCGATGCGCTCCGAGTGCTGGTCACGACGTGCGAGCCTGAGGCGACCGAGACGGGTCGTGCGGAGGAATTCAGCGAGAAGCGCCCCAAGGGCAAGGGGCTTCTCATCTACACGAATGAGGAGGCGCTCGAGTTCGAGGCGCCGCTAGTCTCGCGCGAACTCGTCGAAACCGACGATTTCGCAAAGCCGAGTGGCCTGCTCCCCCATGTGGAGCTGAAGTGCCATCAGAACTCTGGCGTTGCGTGGCTGAAGCACAGCTATACGGCCGGCAGGACCGGTGTCCTTCTCGCCGACGACATGGGGCTCGGTAAGACGCTCCAAGCCCTGACGTTTCTTGCGTGGGCAATCGAGGATCCCCTGGCTGCAACTCTGGGGAAGGTGGAAGGCCCTTGGCCACCGATCTTGGTGGTGGCTCCCCCGACTCTGCTGAGCGTCTGGACGAAGGAAATTCAGAGTTTCTTCGAGCCCTCGCTGTTCATGCCACACGAAATTCTGACCACAGAATCGGCCCGGAAGATGCGGGTCGAGAGTGGTCGCGAGTCCGGCGTCGGCCGACCCGTGCTCGACGTGACGCAGCTTACCCACAATCGTCTCGTTCTTACGAGTTACCAGACCCTCGCTGCATATGGACTATCGCTCGGCCAGATCGACTGGTCGGTGGTGATCGCGGACGAAGCGCAGGCGCTGAAGGACCCCAATACGCGTACCTCGATGGTATTCAAGGCGCTCAAGGCGGACTTCCGGATCGCGTTGACGGGTACTCCGGTCGAGACGCGACTTCTTGACGTATGGAACATCTTCGATTCGCTCGAGCCGGGATTGCTGGGCAGCGCCAAGGAGTTCAGTGCTCGCTACGAGCCGAGGGATGAATCCGGGCGGATCGTCAGCTCGGTCCCGGAGGCCCGCGACCTTGCTGCGCAGATCGGAGTCGGTGGTTCAGGTCCAATTCCCAAGTCGGCTCGACTTCTACGCCGAAGCAAGGAGGACGAGCTTGATGATCTTCCTGGGAAGCGAGTCCATTTGGTCGAATCCGAGCTCGGCGAGGCCCAACGAGCCAGCTATGTCTCCCTGGTTCGGGGACTTCGAGGCCGAAGTGGAGCGGGAGCGGCCCTGGCGATGCTGACCCAGCTGAACAGAGTCTGTCAGCATCCGCGGCTTCTAGGGGAGGATCTCCTCGGAGCGGATGCCGCCGCGCTCGTCCAAGAGTGCCCGAAGCTCGCGAGCCTGGTTTCTCGATTGGATGATGTTGCTCGGCGTGGAGAGAAGGCCCTGATCTTCGCCCACTTCCGGGATGCCCAGACGGCCATCAAGCGTGTGGTCGACGCTCGGTACGACATCGACGCTCCCATCCTCAACGGGGATCGGGAGGGGGGGACGAAGCAGGTTCACAAGGCTCGTATGACGATGATCGAGCGATTCGAGGCACATCCCGGGTTTCACGCGATGGTCGTATCGCCGCGGGTCGGAGGAGTCGGTCTGACGATCACGGCGGCCAACCACGTGTTCCACTACGGCCGCTGGTGGAATCCTGCACGGGAGGATCAGTGCACGGACCGTGTCTATCGAATCGGTCAGAAACGCGATGTGCACGTGTATCGATTGGTGGCCAAGGACCCGCAGGGACGCTTTCGAACCTTCGACGAGCGCCTGGACGAGCTGCTCGAGGCGCGGAGAGAGGCAGCAGAGAGCTTCCTTGTCCCGCGCGGGGATGAAGGAAGGTTCGGGCAAAATCTTGCCGACGCGCTTGGCTCCGAGCCGGAACCCGATCCTTCCGAGGGCTCAGGGGAGATCTCGATCCGAACGGCCGAAGAAGTCGCAGCACTTGGACCAGATGCATTCGAAGCGCTCTGCGCAGCGTTGGTCGAAGACGACGGATACAGCGTGTATCTGACTCCGATGGCCAACGACGGGGGTTTCGACGTTGTCGGGGTTAGCGAGAAGGAGATTCTTCTCGTTCAGGCCAAGCACACGGCAAGTCGCCATGTGCTGAGCGCTACGGTCTTCAATGAGATGGACAATGGTGAGTTGTACTACCGGGAGAAGGTGCTTCCTGGTGGGCTGCTCGGACAGCGAATACTGCGCACGTGTCTGATGACGAACGGCCCATCGAGCCGCCAGCTGAGGTCCGAGGCGCGAGGGCGGGACATCGAGGTGGTCGCGGAGAAGGAGCTCCTCAAGAAGCTGAGGCGGTCGAGCGTCTGTCGATCGCAGATCGGGCGTTGGGAAGGGAGCCGTATACAAAGCGTCGGTCTACTGACGGACGCGCTTGGGGTCCGCTTCCAGTCGGTCTACGTGTAGTCACCCGAAAGGGTGGGATGTCGAGCTGGATCGAATCGCCGCCGTGAGCCCTGCGGGAGTGGAGGGCGCAACCGGGCACAGCGCGGGATTCAGTGAGCGATCTAGAGAGGCGGGTAAGTCACCGAAAGGGAAGGCTGGATGGTGGCCCAGGTCGGAATCGAACCGACGACACCACGATTTTCAGTCGTGTGCTCTACCAACTGAGCTACCGGGCCACGGGGAGCGCAATCTAGCCCTTCGGCGGGGGTGGGGCTAGGCGCGCGCTCTTCTCGAATTCATCGCCCCTGCGGGGCCGCCGGCTCCTCGGCCTGCCGATGTGCCGGCTGCGGGTGCACGGCGGCGTGCCGCGCTCGCCGCCCGGGCTTCCGGCCCACCCCCGGCCCCCCTCACCGCGCCGCATGCAGCTCCCCATCATCCATCTCCTCGAACCGGACCCCCTCGATCACCACGTCCTCGATCGGGCGGTTGGCGGGGCCCCAGCGGCCGTGGAGGTCGGTTTCGACCTGGGCGATGTCGTCCACGATGTCCATGCCGTCGACGACGCGGCCGATGACGTTGTAGTGGCCGTCGAGGCCGGGCTGGTTGCGCTGGACGATGAAGAACTGGCTGCCGCTCGTGTTGGGCTGGCTCTTGTTGGCCAGGCTGACGGTGCCGCGGGTGTGGAGGGCGTCGCTGAATTCGTCGGGTACGCGGAAGTCGGGGCCGCCCTGGCCGTCGTTGCGGGGGTCGTCGTCGCGGGTGTTGGGGTCGCCGCCCTGGATCATGAATTCGGGGATGACGCGGTGGAAGGTGGTGCCGTCGTAGAAGCCCACGCTGGCGAGGCTGCGGAAGGCTTCGACGCTGCGCGGGGCGAGCTCGGGGTAGAGGGCGATGCGGATGTCGCCGCGGTCCTTCAGCTCGAGCACCACCACCGGGCGCGGCTGGTCCGAGCGCGGCCACTCGAAGGGGCGGGTCTCCGCGGGCGCGGCGGCGGCTTCGCCGGGCGCGGCCTCGGCGCCGGCCTGGCGGTCCCGGCGGCTCTCGATGCCGCAGCCCACGGCGAAGGCGCAGGCCGCGACGCCCAGGGCGATCGCCGCGCGGCCGAGCGCTGCGCGCGCGCTGCGGTGCTCGGCCGGGCGCCCCGGCCGGTTGGCTGAGTCGAGCATGGGGTGACCTCCCTGGGCTGTTCCGGCCGGCGCGGGCGCGGTAGGGTCCGCTGCATGAGCCCCCAACTCTTGACGGCCCCCACCCCGACGCCTTCGACGGCCGGTCCTGCGCTCTCCCTGTCCCGCTCCGCTGGCCCTGCTTATCGGCGGCTCGGCGCGGCGCTCAAGCGCGGGCTGGCCCTGCTGGGGCTGGTCTGGGTCGGGGGGGCCACGCTCGGGCTGGGCGCGGCGCCCGCCGGCGCGGCCTCGGCCGCGCCCGCCTGGGGCACCCGGGGCATGGTGGTTTCGTCCCAGGTGGACGCCACGCTGGCCGGGGTCGCCATGCTGGAGGCCGGGGGCAACGCCGTCGACGCCGCCGTGGCCACGGCCTTCGCGGTGGGGGTGACCCAGCCCTTCTCCACCGGCATCGGCGGCGGCGCCTTCGTGCTGATCCGCCTGGCCGACGGCCGGGTGGTGGCCATCGACTGCCGCGAGACCGCGCCCGCCGCCGCCCACCGCGACATGTACGTGGAAGAGGGCGTGGCCGAGGACGCGTCCCTGCGCGGGCCCCTGGCCGCGGGCACGCCCGGGCTGGTGGCCGGGCTCGCCCTGGCCCTCGAAAAGTATGGGACGCTGCCGCTCTCCCAGGTGATGGAGCCGGCCATCGCGCTGGCCGAGAAGGGCTTCGCCATCGGGCCCTACCACGCGCGCATGATCGAGTTCATGCGCCGGCGGCTGCCCGCCGAGCGCTACCCCGAGACCGCGCGCATCCAGTTCCCGCCCATGGGCCACGAGGCGCGGCCCGGCTGGGTGCTGGTGCAGGCCGACCTGGCGCGCACCCTGCGCGCGGTGGCAGCGCGCGGCCCGTCGGGCTTCTACGCCGGGCCCGTGGCCGAGGCCATCGGCAAGTGGATGAACGAGAACGGCGGGCTCGTCACCGCGGCCGATCTCCTGAGCTACAGCCCGCGCGAGCGCGAGCCCCTGCGCGGCACCTACCGCGGGGTCGAGGTGCTCTCGTTCCCGCCGCCGTCGTCGGGCGGGGTGGCGCTCATCGAGACGCTCAACGTGCTCGAGGGCTTCGACCTCGCGAGCCGCGGCGCCGGCAGCTCGGGCTCCATCCACCTCATTGCCGAGGCGCTCAAGCTGGCCTTCGCCGACCGCAACACCTTCCTGGGCGACGCCGACTTCGTCGACGTGCCGGTGGCCGAGCTCATCGCCAAGCCCTACGCCGCGAGCCTGCGCGCGCGCATCAACCCGCCCTGGTACAAGAAGGCGCCCTGGCACTGGGGCCAGCGCAACCGCGCCATCACGGTGAAGCGCGCGGGGCTGCCCCAGGACGACTCGGGCACCACCCACCTCTCGGTGACCGACGCCGCGGGCAACGCCGTGGCCATCACCAAGACGATCAACACGCCCTACGGCTCGGGGCACACCGTTCCCGGCACGGGCATCGTCCTGAACAACGAGATGGACGACTTCGCCAAGGCCATCGGGGTGCCCAACGCCTACGGGCTCATCGACACCCGGGGCGCCAACGCCATCGCGCCGGGCAAGCGGCCGCTGTCGTCCATGACGCCCACCATCCTCACCCGCGACGGCCGGCTCTTCATGGTGACGGGCAGCCCGGGCGGGCCGCGCATCATCTCGACCACGCTCCTCACCATCCTCAACGTGGTCGACTTCGGCATGGACGTGCAGGCCGCGGTGTCGGCGCCGCGCTTCCACCACCAGTGGGTGCCGGACCAGATCAGCGTCGAGCCGGCCACGCCGGCGGACGTGGTGGAGGGGCTGCGGCGCAAGGGCCACACGGTGAAGGTGTCGGGCCGTAACTGGTCGGCGGCCGAGGCCATCGTCATCGACCCCGCCAGCGGCTGGCACTACGGCGGCAGCGACCCGCGCCGGGATGGCCTGGCCATGGGGCTTCGCTAGCGGAGCTCCGGGGCGCCGCCCGCCTGCTCGAAGTGGTGGATGGCCCAGAGGTCGCCGCGCTCGTCGTGGCGCAGGATGAAGACGGCGCCGTCCTCGGTGCGCACGCGGACGTAGAGGTGGTCTTCTCCGGGCCAGCGGTCGATCACCTCGGCCACCCGCTGGCGCACGGCCCCGCGCCCGAAGCGCACCGGCTCGCCGTTCTCGCACTCGACCTCGAGTGAGCCCGCCATCGCCCCAGGGTCCCCCTCGCAGCCACGCCGCGCAAGCACCCTCCCGCCCGCGACTGCACGAGCGCAATCCCCGCCCGCGACCCTGCGGGCGCCAGAAGCTATGGCTCGACGATGGAGAGGGTGTAGGCGTCGAGGCGCAGCACCTGGCGGGCTACGCGCTGGACGTCTTCGGCGGTCACCGCCGACACGGCCTCGACGTAGCGCTGCTCGGCGTCGGGCCCCAGGCCGTAGAGCGAGTCGAGCGCGATGTGGGCCGCGTGGCTCGCGCAGCGCTGCTGGTCGATCACGAAGTTGCCGGTGAGGTAGCGCCGGGCGCGCTCGAGCTCGTCGGCGGGGGGCGGGCCGTCGAGCAGCTTCGACAGCTCGTCCAGGATGCCGGTCCGCGCCTCGTCCACCTTGTCCGGGGCGGTGGCGATGTAGACGCTGAAGAAGCCCGGGGCCAGGCCCTCGATGTTCACGGCGTTCACCGAGTAGGCCAGGCTTCGCTTGTCGCGCAGCTCGAGGAAGAGGCGGCCGCCCTGGCCGGCCAGCAGCTGGGCGATCACCTCCAGGGCGTGGCGGTCGGGGTCGTCGACGGTGAGCCCCCGGAAGCCCAGCACCAGGTGCGCCTGGGCGCGGTCCTTGCGCAGGTGCACCTCGCGCACGCGGTCGGGCGCGGGCTCGGCCTCGGGCGCCTTCCAGTCCGCCTGGCCCGCCGGCAGCTCGGCCAGCCGGTTCGAGAGCGCGGCGGCGATGCTGTCCGGGTCGACGTCGCCGGCCACGCCGATGGCGAGGTTGCCCTGGCGCACCAGGCGCTGGTGGAAGCCGCGCAGGGCGTCGGCGTCCATCTTCTCGACACTCGCCGTCTCGCCCAGCATGGCCAGGCGGTAGGGGTGCTTCTGGAAGAGGGTGCGGGCGAACTGGAGATAGGCGAGCTGGGCCAGCCGGTCCTCGCGCCGCTCGATGGCGGCCAGCGTGTCGCTGCGCTCGCGGTCGATCTCGTCGGGGTCGAAGGCCGGCTCGAGCAGCACCTCGGCGAAGAGATCGAGGGTGGGGTCGATCTTGTCGCTGGTGACCTCGCAGGTGAGGCCCAGACTGTTGCGCCCCGAGAACGAGTCGATGTCCGCCGCCAGGTCCTCGACGCTGCGGGCGAAGCCGGCGGACGAGTGGCCGTGGGTGCCGCGCATCCACATGGCCGTCAGGAAGTGGGTGAGGCCCGCGGTCTCCTCGGTCTCGGCCAGCAGGCCGCCGCGGAAGGCCGCGCGCACGGCCACCACCGGCACGTCGGGCCGGCGCAGCACGTGCACCTCGGCGCCGCCCTCGAGCTCGTAGCTCTCGATGCCGGCCCGGGCGGGCGGGTGGCGGGGCGCGGCGAAGGCGCGCCGGGTGGCGCCCAGGCCGCGCTCCACGGCCGCCTCGATGGCGGCCCCGTCGAACACGCCGCTCTCGCCTTCGGGCCACAGCGCGCCCACGGTCAGGTGCTCGGGGCGCAGGTACTCCCGGGCCACGCGCTGCAGGTCGTGGGGCGTGGCCTGGCGGATCAGCTCGAAGTACTTCTCCTCGGCCCGCCAGTCGTCGCCCAGGGCCTGGAAGCCGCCCAGCTTGCGAGCCAGGCCCGACACGCTCTCGCGCTCGAAGTGCTCGGTCGAGAGGAAGTTGGTGCGCGCCCGCTCGAGCTCGTCCTGGGACACCGGCTGCTCGCGCAGGCGCTCCACCTCGGCCGCCACCGCGGCGGTGGCGTCGGCGGCGCGGGCGCCGTCCACGTCGATGCTCACGGAGAAGAGCCCGGGGTCGAGCGGCGTGTAGGCGCCGGAGTCGATGCGGTCGACCAGCCCGTCGCGCTCCTTCACGTGCTGGATGAGCCGGCTCGACTCGCACTCGCCCAGGCTGAACGACAGCAGGTCGAGGTAGGTGGCGTCGGGGCTGCGGAAGGCCGGCGCCGCCCACGACAGGTCGAGCTTCACGCGCTCGAAGGGCCGCTTCACCACCACGCTGCGCAGGCGGTCCTGGGGCGGCTCCACCGGGCGCCGCCGCCGCGCGCCCCGGGGCTCTGCGTCGCCGAAGCGCTCGCGCACCTTCGCCGCCAGCTCCCGCGCGTCGAAGTCGCCGGCCGCCACGAACAGCAGGTTGTCCGGCGCGTACCAGCGCTCGAAGAAGCTGCGCACCTTGGCGCGGTCGAAGCTCGCCACGCTCTCGGGCGGGCCGAGGATGGGCTCGCGGTACGGGTGCACGCGGTAGGCCTCGCGGAAGACCGCGTCGCCCAGCACGTGGAGCGGGGCGTCGTCGGAGCGGCGGATCTCCTCCAGCACCACCTCGATCTCGCGCTGGATCTCGTCGGGGTCGAACACCGAATTGCGGATGGCGTCGACGAGCACGTCGAGGCCGGTGTCCAGGCGGTCGACGGGCAGGGTGGCGTAGTACACCGTGGTGTCGAAGGAGGTGTAGGCGTTGACGCGCCCGCCGGCGCCCTCGATCTCGCCGGCCACCTCGCCCACGCCGCGCCGCTCGGTGCCCTTGAAGAGCATGTGCTCGTGGAAGTGGGCGAGCCCCTGCTCTCCGGGGCCCTCGTCGGCCGAGCCCACCAGCGCCCAGAACTGGAGGTCGACCACCGGCGCGAGATGGGCCTCGCGCAGCAACAGCGTCATTCCGTTGGGCAGGACTTCGAAGTGCGTCTCGTCGTGAGCACTCAAGGCGCCGCCAGAGTACCCGACGGGATCTGGCTCCGCCCCCGGCCGGGCTACGCTGGGGAGGTGGACGTCTCGAAGCCCGCCCGCGAAGCCGATGAGGCGATGGCCGGGGTCGGCCCCTGCGATCCCAGCGTCGGTGTCTACGTCCACGTCCCCTTCTGCGAGCGCGTCTGTCCCTACTGCGACTTCGCGGTGGTCGCGGCCCGGCCGCTCCACGCCGAGACCGAGGCGCGCTACGTCGCGGCCCTCGGGGCCGAGCTGGAAGCCCGCCGTCCCGTCTTCGCGGGCCGCAGGCTGGCGAGCCTCTACCTGGGCGGCGGCACGCCGTCGCTGCTGGAGGCGGGCTCCGTGGCCGGGCTCGTCCAGGCGGTCCGCCGCGCCTTCCCCGACGACGCGGCAGACGCGCGCGAGACCGACGACGCGGGCGAGCCCGTGGAGATCACCCTCGAGGCGAACCCCGGCACCACCGAGCGCGAGCGCCTGCCGGCCTTCCGGGAGGCCGGCGTGAACCGCCTGTCGCTCGGCATCCAGTCCTTCGACGACGGGCAGCTGAAGCGGCTCGGGCGCGCCCACCGGGCCGAGGAGGGGCTGCGCAGCTTCGCCGCCGCCCGGGCGGCGGGCTTTGGCAACGTCTCGGTCGACCTCATCTTCGCCGGGCCCGGTGCCCGCGACGCGACCCTCGAGGCCGATCTCGACCAGATCGAGCGTCTCGCGCCCGAGCACGTCTCGGTCTACGAGCTCACCGTCGAGGCCGGGACGCCCTTCGCCCTGGCCGCCGCGCGCGGGCAGCTCGAGCGGCCCGACGAGGAGGCGGTGGCCCGGGCCATGGAGCGCATCGAAGAGCGGCTCGGCGCGGCCGGCTACGAGCGCTACGAGATCTCGAGCTACGCCCGCCCGGGGTTCGCGTCGCGGCACAACCGCCGCTACTGGCAGCGCCGGCCGGTGCTGGGGCTCGGCGTCGGGGCCTGGTCGACGGACCCCGCCCGGGCCGAGGCCCCCCACGGCGAGCGCCGGGGCAACACCCGCGGGCTCGCCGACTACCTGGGGCGCATCGAGGCGGGCGAGCCCGCGGCCGCCCAGCACGAGCGCCTCGACGCCCGCACCGCCCGGGGCGAGGCGATGTTCCTGGGGCTGCGACAGGCCGCCGGGGTGGACGCCGCGGCCTTCGCCGCCGAGTTCGGGGCGCCGCCCCGGAGGTTCTTCGCGGCCGAGATCGACTCGCTCGTCGAGCTGGGGCTGCTGGTCGAGGACCCCCGCGGCCACCTGCGGCTCAGCGCCCGGGGCCGCCCGCTCTCCGACGGGGTGTTCGAGCACTTCGTTTGAGCCCCGGGGCGGCGCTTCGTTTGAGCCCCGCGACGGCGCTTCGTCTGAGCCCCGCGGCGGCGCTTCGTTTGAGCCCCGGGGCGGCGTCTGGGGGGGCTGGGAGTCTGGGAGTCTGGCAGGCGGGCCGCCCGGGCCGGGGCCTCGCGTCCTGGGCCCCCAGGGAAGGTGCCTTGGAGGCGCCCGCCTCTCCCGGGCGCGCGGGAAGTGTGGTAAAGGATGAATCCCCGGAATCATTGAGGAATTCCATGCGCTCCCAGCGAGACGACCAGGCAGGGGCCCTGCGAGACCCGACGTCCGAGCGGTCCCCCGCCCGGGACGGAATCGGGGCCGTCGAGGAAGCCCGGGCGCCGGAGCTCTCCGAGCGCCAGCGCCAGGTGCTCGAGGTCGTGGCCACGGGCTTTCTGTTCGACGGCTCGGCCAGTGCCTCCAGCAACGTGGCGTCGCTGGTGCCCGGCAAGATCTCGCCGGCCAGCGTGCGCAGCACCATGGCCGAGCTCACCGACATGGGTCTGCTCGAGAAGCGCCACGCCTCGGCGGGCCGCGTTCCCTCGGAGCGCGGGCTCCGGCACTTCGTCCAGGCCCTGATGCGCCCGTCGGAGCTGGGCGCCTGGGACCGCCGCGCGCTCAGCGACGACCTCGGCACCCTGCCCGCGGTGGCGCCCGTCACCGCCCTGCGTCAGGCCACCGACGTGCTCTCGTGTCACACCGGTCAGCTGGGCTTCGTCCTCACCATGGGCATCGGCAGCGTCCAGGTGCGCCACGTGAGCCTGGTACGGGTGTCCAGCGAGCGACTGCTGGCGGTGGTGGTGTCGCGGTCGGGCCAGGCGCACCAGCGCGTCATCGACGACCCGGGCACCGGCGACCAGGCCGAGCTCGACCGCATCGCCTCGCTGCTCAACGAGCGGGTGGCCGACCACACCCTGGCCGAGATCCGCGCCGAGCTGTCCCGCGACCTCGACGCCATGCGCGGCGAGGCCGACCGCCTGGCCGCCCGGGCGCTCCAGCTGGGCCTGCGCATCTGCGCCGATTCCGGCGAGGAGTTCGACCTGGTGCTGGCCACGCGCCTGGCGCTGCTGGACAAGCCCGAGTTCCAGGACCCCGAGCGCGTGCACGAGCTGCTCGAAGCCCTCGAGGCCCAGGAGCAGCTGGCCGAAGTCCTCGACCGGATCCTCTCGTCGGGCGACGTGTCGGTCACCTTCGGAGCCGACCTGGCGCGCACGGGTCTGCACCGCTGCGCCCTGGTGGCCGCGCCCTACCGGGACGCGGCCAGCGGCGTCGTGGAAGGCGCCGTGGGCGTCATCGGGCCCAATCGCATGGACTACGGACGCATCATCCCGCTGGTGGGCTTCTGCTCCCAGCTCCTGACGGAAAAGCTTCACTCGTGAACCACGATTCCAGCGGCGGCGACAACGGAAACCGCTCCGACGAGCCTCGGGACGAGGGCTGGGAGGGGCTGGCCGAGGAGGCCGACGGCGGCAGCCTGGCCCCGAG
Source organism: Myxococcota bacterium (assembly GCA_050618075.1). Lineage (GTDB taxonomy): Bacteria > Myxococcota_A > UBA9160 > UBA9160 > UBA4427 > JBNLVL01. The sequence goes on along the minus strand of JBNLVL010000034.1, from coordinate 49,632 downwards.
CAACGAGCTCGAGGCGGCGCTCCAGGAGGCCAGCGACGCGGTCGGGCAGGGCGGCGCCCGGGGTGGAAACCCTGCGCCGGCGGCGGCGGGCTCGGCCGACAAGGTCGTGATCCAGGCCCTCTCCACCGAGCTCCAGGCCCTGAAGGAGCAGTTCGAGGCCCAGGCCGCCGAGCTCGAGGAGGCCCGCGACCGGCACCTGCGGCTCCAGGCCGAGTTCGAGAACTTCCGCAAGCGGGGCCTCAAGGAGCGCCAGGAGGCCCACCAGTTCGGCCACCAGAATCTCGTCAAGGATCTCCTCGCGACGGTCGATAACCTCGAACGCGCCATCGGTCACGGGGAAGGCAGCCCTGCCACGGACTTGCAGAGCGTGTTGCAGGGTGTCGAGCTCGTCCATCGGGAGCTGATGTCCGTGCTCGAGAAGCACGGGGTCACTCCGATCGACACGGAGAGTGGGCGGTTCGACCCCGCGGTCCACGAGGCCATGGCGCAGATGCCCGATGCGACGGTGCCGCCCAACAGCATCGTCGACGTCCTGCAGAAGGGATACATGCTGCGAGACCGGATGCTCAGGCCGGCTCGTGTCGTGGTTTCGAAGGCTCCGGACCCGGAGTCCCCGGCAGGCGAGGGCGGAAAGAGCTGAGGCCGGAGTCGTCGACGAGGCTCCGGGTGAGAGGGGGCCCTCGTCGATGACAGAGTCTGCGGCCAGCGCCGGTGACAGCGCCAACAGCGCAAAGAAGGTCATCGGGATCGACCTCGGCACGACCAACTCGTGCGTCTCCCTCATGCTGACCAAGGAACCGGAGGTCATCGCGAACGCCGAGGGCGCGCGCACGACCCCGTCCATCGTCGCCTTCACCGAGTCCGGGGAGAAGCTCGTCGGCCAGATCGCCAAGCGTCAGGCCATCACCAACCCCGATCGCACCATCTTCGCCGTGAAGCGGCTGATCGGCCGCAAGCGCGACGCCGACGAGGTCGAGGCCTTCGCCGGCATCGCCCCGTTCTCGATCGTGGCCGCCGACAACGGCGACGCCTGGGTCGAGGCCGGCGACCGGCAGTGCTCGCCCCAGGAGATCTCGGCCACGATCCTCGCGAAGCTCAAGGACACCGCCGCCGAGTACCTCGGCGAGCCCGTCGAGCAGGCGGTGATCACGGTGCCCGCGTACTTCAACGACGCCCAGCGCCAGGCCACCAAGGAGGCCGGCCAGATCGCCGGTCTCGAGGTGCTGCGCATCGTCAACGAGCCCACGGCCGCGGCGCTGGCCTACGGCATCGACGAGGAGGAGAGCCGCTGCGTCGCGGTCTTCGACCTCGGCGGCGGCACCTTCGACGTCTCGATCCTCGAGATCGGCGACGGCGTGTTCGAGGTGAAGAGCACCAGCGGCGACACCTACCTGGGCGGCGAGGACTTCGACAACCGCATCGTCGACTTCCTGGCGGCGCAGTTCCAGGAGGACCAGGGCGTCGACCTGCGCGGCGACGCCATGGCCCTCCAGCGGCTGAAGGAGGCCGCCGAGCGCGCCAAGCACGAGCTCTCCTCCGCCGAGGAGACCGACATCAACCTGCCGTTCATCAGCGCCGACGAGAGCGGGCCCAAGCACCTGGTCACGTCCATGACCCGCGCGCAGCTCGAAGAGCTGGTGGGCGACCTGATCGACCGCCTGCAGGAGCCGTGCGAGACGGCGCTGCGCGACGCCGAGCTCGAGAAGTCCCAGGTGGACACCGTGCTGCTCGTGGGCGGCATGACGCGCATGCCCCGGGTGCAGCAGAAGGTCGAGGAGATCTTCGGCCGCGCCCCCGACAAGAGTGTCAACCCCGACGAGGTGGTCGCCATCGGCGCCTCCATCCAGGCGGGCGTGCTCACCGGCGAGGTCGAGGACGTGCTGCTCCTCGACGTGACGCCGCTGTCCCTGGGCGTCGAGACCCAGGGCGGCGTGTTCACGAAGATCATCGAGAAGAACACCACCATCCCCACGACCAAGAGCCAGGTGTTCTCCACCACCGAGGACCACCAGGACGTGGTGCGCATCCACGTGCTGCAGGGCGAGCGCGAGCTGGCCGAGGACAACATGACCCTCGGGCGCTTCGAGCTGGTGGGCATCGCGCCCGCGCCCCGCGGCGTGCCCCAGATCGAGGTGACCTTCGCCATCGACACCGACGGGGTCGTCAGCGTGGCGGCCAAGGACCTGGGCACCGGCAAGGTCCAGAGCATCGTGGTCACCGCCTCGAGCGGGCTCAGCGAGGCCGAGGTCGAGCAGCTGGTCAACGACGCCGCGGACCACGCCATCGAGGACGCCGTGCGCCGCGAGCTGATCGACCTGCGCAACAAGGCCGAGGGCCTGGTCTACTCCACCGAGAAGACCCTCGAGGAGTTCGCCGAGAACGTCGACGCGGCCGACGCCGAGAGCCTGTCCGAGGCACTGGCCAAGACCCGCGAGGCGGCCGCCGGCGAGGACCCGACCGCCATCCAGGAGGCCGTCGACCGCCTCTCGGCCCTGTCCTACCAGATGACCGAGAAGCTCTACGCCGCCCTCGGCGGCGAAGAGGGCTAGGCACCCGGCCCCGACCCCCGTTCCCCGACCCCCCGGCTCCCCCCGAGGCCCGGATTTCTGGCTACCCCCGGCTTGCCAGACCGCGATTCGTGCCTAGTGGTGCGAAGGTCGCCCGGTTGAAGCAACATCGGGCCCCATCGAGCGCCGCCGTCGGCGGACACCCCCGGTTTCTGGAGCATTCCTGGAGCATCCTTGGCCAAGCGCGACTATTACGAAATCCTGGGCGTGGCCCGCAGCGTGACCGAGGACGAGCTCAAGAAGGCCTACCGCAAGCTCGCCCTCGAGAACCATCCCGACCGCAACCCCGACGACTCCCAGGCCGAGGAGCGCTTCAAGGAGATCTCCGAGGCCTACGCCGTGCTCTCGGACCCCGAGAAGCGCCAGGCCTACGACCGCTTCGGCCACCAGGGCGTGGGCGGACCCGGCGGCGCGCCCGACTTCGGCGACCTCGGCGGCTTCACCGACCTGTTCAACGACCTGTTCGGCGACGTCTTCGGCGGCGGCCGGCGCGGCGGGCGGGCCGGCCGCGGCCAGCGCGGCGCCGACCTGCGGTACAACCTCGAGATCGACCTCCACGACGTGCTGAACGGCATGGAGGCGACCCTCCAGATTCCCAAGATGCGCGCCTGCGAGACCTGCTCCGGCTCCGGGGCGCGGCCGGGCACCCGCGCCGAGACCTGCGAGCAGTGCCGCGGCTCGGGCCAGATGGTCTTCCAGCAGGGGTTCTTCCGCGTGGCGCGGCCCTGCGACGCCTGCGGCGGCGCCGGCGAGGTCATCGCCGACCGCTGTCGCGACTGCCGGGGCGCCGGCCGCGTGGAGGGTCAGCAGACCATCCAGGTGAAGGTGCCGGCCGGGGTGGACGACGGCTCGCGCCTGCGGCTCACCGGCGAGGGCGAGGCCGGCCTGAACGGCGGGCCCTCCGGCGACCTGTACGTCGTCCTCCACGTGAAGCCCCACCCGCTGTTCGAGCGCGACGGCACCGAGCTCCACTGCGAGGTGCCGGTCTCCTTCGTGCAGGCGGCGCTGGGCGCCGAGGTGGAGGTCCCGACCCTGGAAGGCCGGGTCTCGGTGACGATTCCCGAGGGCACCCAGTCCGGCAAGGTGCTGCGCCTGCGCGGCAAGGGCCTGCCGCCCCTGCGCCCGCGCAGCGACCCGTCCCAGCTCGAGCGCCTGCGCGGCGACCTCTACGTGCGTATCTTCGTGGAGGTGCCCACGAAGCTGAACGCGCGACAGCGGGAGCTGCTCGAGGAGTTCGCCGCCGAGAGCGGGACCGAAGTGTCGCCCCACACCAAGAGCTTCCTCGAGAAGCTCCGGGATTTCTTCGATTGACCTCGCTTCGCCACATCGTCCCCGTCCCCGTTCTCGTGGCTGCGGTCGTCGTCGCCGTCGCCGCCGGTCTGGCCGGCTGTGCCTGGGTGCCCGGCCGCCCCGGCGTGGAGCCCGTGGCCAGCGCCGAAGAGCAGGCGCTGTTCGACCAGGCGCGCGGCCAGACCGAGGTCGACCCGGACGCGGGCCGCCGGGCGCTGACCGACTTCCTCGACCGCTATCCGAAGGGGCCGCTGGCCGACGACGCCGCCCGCATGCTGGCCGACCTGGCGCTGGCCGACGGCGACAGCGAGACCGCCATCCACTGGCTGGGCTACATCGTCCGCGAGCACGGCTCGGGCAACCAGGCCGACGACGCGCTGCTGCTGCTGGCGCGGCTCGAGGTCGAGCAGGGTCGTCCCGAGGAGGCGCGGCGCATGCTGCGGCGGGCGCGCTTCACGCGCTGGCCCCCGGAGAAGCAGCGCGAGGCGTTCCAGCTGCTGGCCCAGAGCGCCGAGGACGGCGTCGACCGCCTGTACTGGCTGGCCGCCCAGCGCGAGAAGGAGCGCACGCTGGGCCTGGACGACGCGGTGACCGTCACCGACCGCGAGATCGACGCCCTCATCGCCACCCTGTCCCGGGACGACCTCGAGCGCGCCGCCGACCAGCTCGACCGGCGCATCCCGGCCGGCCGCGTGCGCGTGGCGCTCGCCCGCCTCGCCCTCGAGCTGGGCGACGTCGACCAGGCCCGGGACGAGCTGGAACGCATCGGGCGCATCGAGATGGCGCCCGAGTACGTGTCGGCCCAGAGCGAGCTCGAGCGCGAAATCGCCCTGCGCGAGCAGGTGCACTCCATCGACGGCGGGCTGCCTTCGTTCGAGGAGGTGGCCGCCCTGCCGGCGCCCTCGACCGACGGCGCCCGCGGAACCATCGGCGTCGTGCTGCCGCTCACCGGCGACTTCGCCGCCTACGGCGAGCACTGTCTCCAGGGCATCCTGCTGGCCGCCGGAATCTTCGACGAGGTGGGCGGCCTGCCCGTGGCGCCGACGGCCGCGCTGCCCGAAGACCGCAGTGGACCGGCCGCCGTGGACGCCGCGCCCCCGGAGCAGGAGTTCCTGGGACCCCGGATCCGGCTGGTCATCCGCGACAGCGCCGGCAACCCCGAGCGCGCGGCGGCCGCGGTCCGGGCCCTCGCCGACGACCCCGACCTCGTGGCCATCATCGGCCCCCTGCTCTCCGGAGCCTCGGACGCCGCGGCCCAGGTGGCCCAGTCCCTCGAGGTGCCGCTCATCACCCTGGCCACCCGGGACGAGGTCGCCACCGGGCGCGACTGGGTGTTCCGGGTGCGGACCACGCCGCGGGACGAGGTGCGCGCGGTCCTCGACCACGCCACCCGCGAGATCGGGGCCACCCGCTTCGCCATCCTCTATCCGTCCACCCGCTACGGCCGCGGCACCCGCGACCAGTTCTGGCGGGGCGTGGAGGAGCGGGGCGGCTCGGTGGTGGCGGTCTCCAGCTACGACCCCGAGGCCACCGACTTCGCCGCGCCCATTCGCCGGCTGATCGGCTACCCGCTGCTCACCGACAGCGAGAAGCGGGCGCTGAAGGAGCGCTCCGACGCCCTGCGCCGGGTGCGCCGCCTCGAGCCCGAGGAGGCCGCCGAGGCGCGCCGGGTGCTGATGTCGCAGCTCGGGCCCGAAGGCCAGCCGCTGCCGCCCATCGTCGACTTCGACGTGCTCTTCGTGCCCGACTCCTACGAGAACGTGGTGCTGATCGCGCCCCAGCTCGCCTTCCACGAGGTGACGGGCGTCAGGCTCCTCGGCACCGGCGACTGGCTCCACCCGGAGCTGGTGCGGATCGCCCGGGGCCACGTGCGCGGGGCGGTGATCGCCGCGCCCTTCGACCCGTCGAGCCGCTTCGAGTTCGTGCACCACTTCGTCGAGCGCTTCACCGCCACCTTCGGCCGCGAGCCCGACGTCTTCGCCGCCCACGCCTTCGACGCGGCCAACCTGGCCCTCATCCAGCTGGCGGCCGGGCGCAGCGACCGCGACGAGCTGCGCGACGGTGTGCTCGCCACCCGCGGCTACCCGGGCGTGTCCGGCGTGCTGTCGTTCCTGCCCGACGGCAACGCGCAGAAGCGGCCGTATCTGGTCGGCGTGCGCCGCTCGCGGTTCGTGTCCCTGGACTGAGCGACCGGCAGTCGCTGCGAACCCGCGCGCAGGCTTGCCTCAGCCACGTGCAACTCCGACCCCGCGACTTCCCCCGTTTCCCGGAATCGGGACCCCGGCCCCGCGCTCTCAAGTCGCGGTGGCGCGGCGTCGAATGCAGGGGGCGATGATGAAGCCGTCCCCCGCGCACGAAGTGCCCGAAGAGCTCCCCGTCCTGCCTCTGCGGGAGTTCGTCGTGTTTCCGTACATGGTGCTGCCGCTGTTCGTGGCCCGCGACCGCTCGATCGCAGCCATCGACGACGCCCTGGCGGGCGACCGGCTGCTGCTGCTCGTCGCCCAGCGCGACCCCTCCATCCAGGACCCCGACCCCGACGACCTGCACCGGGTGGGGACCGTCGCCATGGTCATGCGCAGCCTGCGCATGGAGGACGGTCGGGTGAAGGTCCTGGTCCAGGGGCTGGGCAAGGCGCGCATCGACTCCGTGATCGACCACGACTCCACCACCTGGGTGCGCACCAGTCCGCTGCTGGCCGACGAGGACGCGCCCTGGAACGTCGAGACCGAGTCGCTGATCCGCTCGGTGCGCAACCGGGTCGAGGAGCTGCTGCCCCTCAAGAACCTGCCGCCCGAGGTGCTCTCCATCACCACCAACGTGGACGGACCGGGCCGGCTCGCCGACCTCGTGGCCTCCAACCTGCGCCTGCGCATGGCCGAGGCCCAGGAGATCCTCGAGATCCAGGATCCGCTGGCGCGCCTGCGCCGGGTGGACGTGCTGCTGCGCCGGGAGCTCGAGCTCCACACCATGCAGACCGAGATCCAGTCGGAGATCCGGCCCGAGCTGCGGGACCTGCGCGAGGAGGAGGAGCGCGGCCATCGCGAGGCGATGCTGCGCGAGCAGCTGCGCGCCATCCAGAGCGAGCTCGGCGACTCCGATCCGCGCATGGAGGAGAGCGACGAGTACCGCCAGAAGGTGGAGGAGGCGAACCTGCCCGAGGAGGCCCGGGAGGAGGCGACCCGCCAGCTGCGGCGCATGGAGCGCATGCACCCCGACGGTCCCGAGGCCCAGGTGGTGCGCAACTACCTCGACTGGCTCGTGGACCTCCCCTGGAACCGCTGCTCGCCGGACCAGCTCGACCTGGTCAACGCCCGCGAGGTGCTCGACACCGACCACGCCCACCTGGAGAGCGTGAAGGAGCGCATCCTCGAGTTCCTGTCCGTGCGCAAGCTGCGCCACGACTCCCGGGGCCCGATCCTGTGCTTCGCCGGTCCGCCGGGCGTGGGCAAGACGTCGCTGGGCCGCTCGATCGCCAAGGCCATGGGCCGCGAGTTCGTGCGCGTGTCCCTGGGCGGCGTCCGGGACGAGGCCGAGATCCGCGGCCACCGGCGCACCTACGTGGGCGCCCTGCCGGGCCGCATCCTGCAGGGGCTCAAGCAGGCGGGCACCCGCAACCCGGTGTTCATGCTCGACGAGCTCGACAAGCTCGGCAACGACTTCCGCGGCGATCCGTCGTCGGCGCTGCTCGAGGTGCTCGACCCCGAGCAGAACGGCCACTTCAGCGACCACTTCATCAGCGTGCCCTTCGACCTGTCGTCGGTCCTGTTCATCGCGACCGCCAACATGCTCGACTCGATCCCCACGCCCCTGCGCGACCGCATGGAGGTGATCCGCCTCTCGGGCTACACGCCCGAGGAGAAGACGGCGATCGCCCGCAACTTCCTGATCCCGCGGCAGATCGAGGAGCACGGCCTGCGCGAGGACCAGATGACCTGGTCCGGCAGCGCCATCGACATGGTGGCCTCCCAGTACACCTGCGAGGCCGGGGTGCGCAACCTCGAGCGCAAGGTGGCGGCGGTGTGCCGCAAGGTCGCGCGACGCGCGGCCGAGGGCGAGCTGGAGCGGGCGCGCATCGACCGGCGCAGCCTGGTCGGCTACCTGGGCGCGCCGCCCTACGACAACGAGCTGGCCACCCGGGAGTCCGAGGTGGGCGTGGTGAACGGCCTGGCCTGGACCGAGGCCGGCGGCGAGGTCCTCCAGGTGGAGGCCACCCTCAACAGCGGCGACGGGCTGGTGCTGACCGGCCAGCTCGGCGACGTGATGAAGGAGTCGGTGCAGACCGCCCTGTCGTTCGCTCGCGGCGTGCTCCACGAGATGGAGGGCCGCTCGAAGGCGCCCGACGAGGCGCTGGCCAGCCGGGAGATCCACGTCCACATTCCGGCCGGCGCGGTGCCCAAGGACGGACCGTCGGCCGGCGTCACCATGGCCACCGCCCTGGTCTCGCTGGCCACCGGCATCCCGGTGCGGGCCGACGTGGCCATGACCGGGGAGATCACCCTGCGCGGCAAGGTGCTCCCGGTGGGCGGCGTACGCGAGAAGGCGCTGGCCGCCCTGCGCCAGGGCATCCACACGGTCCTGCTGCCCCGGCAGTGCCTGAAGGACGTGGACGAGATTCCCAAGGAGCTGCGCAAGAAGCTCGAGTTCGTGCCGGTCTCGGAGATGCGCGAGGTGTTGGAGATCGCCCTCGAGCGCAAGCTCGCCTGGCGGCGCGGCACCCGCCGCACCAAGGCCCCCCGCACGAAGGCCGCCCCCGCCGTCGCCCGCCGCCGCTAGAGCGTCCGCCGCCCGAGCGGTTCGCGTGCCGCTTCGTTTCGCGTGCCGCTTCGCTTCGCCCGAGGTCCTCCGTTGCCGTGACCGGGGGTAGGGTTGCGACTCCGTCTCCCTCCGCTCCTCTTCTGCCGGAGCTGGCGGCCCCAGAGAACACGACGCCTGCGCTCGTCCACGCGCTGGCCGCCATCGGTTGAAGGAGCGTTTCGGGTTCGAGCGCAGCGTGCTCGTCTCGGCGGTCGCTCCGCTGTCAACCCTACCCCCGGTCTCGCGCCGGGCAGCCAACGGCTCGCGCGAACCTTCGAGGCGGCTCGAACCGGAGTCGTTGGCTGCCGCGTCCCTGCTCCCCCGACACGTCCCGAGGAAGTCAGGTGGAGCGAAGCGGCCGGTTGCGGTGGTTCGTGGCAGGGGGTCAGGGGCTGGCGAGGGCCTTGGCGTGGAGGGGGGCAGGGCCGTCGGCTGCGCTGTCCTCGGTGCCGACTTCCTGGCGACCCTGCACTGCGCGGGCGTGCTCGAGGATCGTGTCGTCGAGGGACGCCGATTGCAGCGTGTACTGCGCGGCGAAGACCCGAGCGATGGCATCGGCCACCCGCTCCCGGGTGAGCGAGGGGGAGGCGTCCTCCAGGCTGCCGGCGCGGTCGGGGTCCATGGGGTAGTCGAGGGCGTCGTAGACCGGCTCGAGCACCCGGCGGACGCGCGCGCTGTCGCGCACCACCACCACGCCTCCCACATGGGCGGCGCCCTTCACCACCCGCTGGCCCACGCCCGCCACCTTGATGCGGCCCCCCACGTTCACGCTGTGCTCGCCCGGGCAGTACTCGCCGGGCACCTCGCCGAGCCGCGCGTCCACGCCCAGGCTGCGCAAGGCGCGGCACAGGATGTCGCCCACGGCGTCGAAGCGGTCGTGGATGCCCAGGCGCGCGTCCGCGATGGGACGGCACCAGGCGAAGGCGAGCGTCTCGTCGTGGAAGACCGCGGCGCGTCCGCCGGTGAGGCGCAGCACCGGCTCGAAGCCCTGCCGGCGCGCCACCTCCACCGCCCGGGCGAAGCCGGGGCGCTGGCGATCCAGCAGCGAGAAGGCCAGCACGTTGCCCGGCCGGTAGAGGCGCAGGTTCTCGCCGCTGCGCCCGGCCGCGACGGACTCGAGCAGCGCCCGCGACACCGCGGTGTCGAAGGCGCCGCGCTCGGGAAACGACTCGGCGAAGACCTGGAGGGGCGGTGCGGACACGCGCCGAGCCTAGACGATGGCCCGGCCCGGGACCCGTCCCGCGCGCCGGCGGCCCGCCGCCGCGGCTATGCTGCCCCCGTGCAGACCCTGGCCGACATCGGCGAGCGGGCGCTGATCGCGCGGATCGCCCGGCACATCGAGCGCGCGGCGGGCCGCGCGCCCCGGTCGGTGGCGCTGGGCATCGGCGACGACGCGGCGCTCCTGCGCCTGCCGGCCCGGGCGGGGGAGCAACTGGTCGTCAGCACCGACAGCGTCGTCGAGGACGTCCACTTCCGCTGGTCCGACGAGGCGCCGGCCACCATCGGGCGGCGGGCCCTGGTGGCCAACCTCTCGGACCTGGCCGCCATGGGCGCCCGGCCGCTGGGGTTCACCGTGGCGCTGGCGGCGCCGCCGGAGCTGCCGGTCGAGCGGGTGGACGGCCTGGCCCGCGGGCTCGCCCGGGAGGCCGCCGCGTTCGCCTGCCCGTGGGTGGGCGGCAACCTCAGCCGTGCCCGGGAGACCTCGCTGGCCATCGGCATCCTGGGCACCGTCGAGGGCGGCCGCGCCCTGCGGCGCCGGGACGTCCGGGCCGGCGACCCGGTGTTCGTGACCGGTGCCCTCGGGGGGCAGGCCCTGGCCCGCCTGCGCGCCGAGCGGGCCGGGGTCGCGATCCGGCGGGTGCCCACACCGCGCCTGGCCGCGGGGCGCGCGCTCGGGCGCCTGGCCGGGCGGGGCGGCTGCATCGACGTGTCCGACGGGCTGGCCCGCGACCTCCACAACTGGCTCGACGGCACCGGCCTCGGCGCCTCCATCGACCGCGAAAGCCTTCCCCGGGCGCGCGCTTTCGACGCCGCCTGCCGGCGCCTGGGGGTCGATCCCGAGGGCCTGCTGGTCTCCGGCGGCGAGGACTACGAGCTGCTCTTCAGCGTGCGGCCCCGGGCCGCCTCGGCCGCCCGGCTGGCCCGGCGGCTGGGGGTCCCGGTGACCCGGATCGGCCGCATCGAGGGCTCCCCGGGAGTCTCGGGCCTGCCGGCCGGATCGGGGCCGGGCTGGAGCCACTTCTGAGGCCCTGAGCCCCGCTCCGAGGCCCGTCCGGCCGAGCGACCCGAGGCCCGGGCCCGAGGCCCGCCACGCGGCCCTGCGGGCCGGCCTCCGCGGGCCGGGCAGCGCCCCGCAACAGCGTCCTCAGTGGCCCGATTCGAGGGTCGACTCCCCGTCAAGCTGCGCCACCGCCGCTCCGATAGGGGAGGGGTGCGACTCAGCTTGACGCAGCAGTTCGTTCTCGGATCGCTGGTCGTCGCCAGTGCGGCGATCGCGGTGCCCACGCTCATCCGCGCCTGGGGAATCGATTTCTCCACCTGGGGCGCGCTGTTCGTGGCGCTCGGCGCCGGCGGGGGGATCGGCTTCTTCCTCTCCCGGGCCCTGGGCCGCAAGTTCGACTCCCTGCGCAGCGCCACCGAGAGGCTGCGCCGCGGCGACCTCAGTCAGGCGCAGTCCCGGGGCCGCACCGGCTGGTGGGCCGACGAGATCGACGAGGCCACCGACAACCTCTACGCCACCCTCGGGCAGATGCGCGAGATGGTGGGCGCCGTGCAGCGCACGGCCGAGTGTCTGCACAACGCCGCCCAGGCCCTCAACCATTCGATCCACGACGTCCGCACCGGCAACCAGGGCATCTCCTCCACCGCCACCGACGTCGCCTCGGGCGTGGCCGACCAGCGCTCGCTCCTCGAGAAGACCGCCGCGCTCATCCAGGACACCGCCTCCGAGGTGGAGCTCAACGCCAGCCGCGCGCGGGAGGCCTTCGGCTTCGCCGCCGAGGCGAACCAGAAGGCCGGCACCGGCGTCGACGTGTCGCGCCTCGCCATCGAGAAGATGCGCAGCGTGTTCGAGCGGGTGGAGAAGGCGGGCGGTCGCGTCTTCGAGCTCGAGGCCAAGACCCGGCACGTGCACCAGATCACCGAGATCATCACCAGCGTCGCGAACCGCACGAACCTGCTCTCGCTCAACGCCTCCATCGAGGCGGCGCGGGCGGGCGAGGCCGGACGCGGCTTCTCGGTGGTGGCCGACGAGATCCGCAAGCTCTCCGAGAGCGCGGGCGAGAGCGCCGAGGAGATCTCGAAGCTGATCCACGAGATCCAGTCCGAGACCGGCCAGGTCGCCGACGAGATGCGCGAGGCCAGCCACGTGATCGGCGAGGGGCGCGAGGACGTCAACACCATCGCGGTGAGCCTGGAGCAGATCAGCATGGCGGTCTCCGAGGCCGCGGCGCGCTCCGAGGAGATCTTCCACGGCGCCGACAGCCACGCCATGAGCACCGAGCGCATCGTCAGCTCCATCGACGACATCTCGAAGGCCGTGACCAGCCGCGCCGACTCCATCGAGGGCGTGTCGCGGACGGCGGCCCGGCAGCTCGAGGCCGTGGACGCCATCGTCGAGTCGTCGGACGACCTCACGAGCCTGGCCGACGAGCTCCACTCGACGCTCACCCACTTCGGGACCCGGGACGGCGGAGGTGATCCGGCGTGACCGACTCCGACCGGCTGCTGACGTTCGAGATCGACGGATCGATCTTCGCGCTGCCCATCCACGGCGTGCTCGAGGTCGCCGAAGGGGGGCGCATCACCTGCATCCCCACGATCGCCTCGGACACCGCCGGCGTCATGAACTGGCACGGCGACGCGCTGCCGGTGGTGGCCCCGCGCCACGTGCTGGGCCGGGAGGCTCCGGAGGAGCGGACGGCGCTCGCCTCGGAGCACGTCGTCGTGGTGTCGGATCGCAACGGGGAGTCGGCCCTGCTGGGCATCCCCGTCGACCGTGTGCTCGGCCTGGTGGACGGCAGCGTCCATCGCGGGCAGGGCGGCGGCGAGCTGATCGTGGAGCGGCGGCGCGTGCGCGGCCGGGTGGTGAGTGTCCTGGACCCGCGCCAGTGGGTGGCGCAGGCGGAGAGTGTGATCCAGAGCGCGGCCCACTAGGGCGGCCGCCAACGAGGAGCGGGACCGGGAGGTCCGGCGAGGAGACGGAAGATGAAGGCTCGAGTGCTGATCGCCGACGATGCATCCTTCATGCGGCAGATGATCCGGGAGATCATCGAGCCCGAGGGCTTCGAGGTCGTGGGCGAGTCGACCGACGGCATGGAGGCGGTGGATCACTACAAGGATCTCCACCCCGATCTCGTCACCATGGACATCGTCATGCCCCGGAAGTCGGGCATCGACGCGGTCAAGGACATCCTGGCCCAGCACCCCGACGCACGCATCGTGATGTGCAGCGCGCTCGGTCAGGAGACCCTGGTCATGGAGGCGCTCCAGGCCGGGGCCAAGGACTTCATCGTGAAGCCCTTCAAGCCCGACAACGTGCTGGCCACTCTCGAGAAGGTCCTCGAGAAGGGAGACTGAGCCCTTGGCGCTCGACATGGCCAAGTACGTGAACCTCTTCCTGGAAGAGGGGACGGAGCACCTCGCGGAGATGAGTCGCGGGCTGCTGGCGCTGGAGAAGGATCCGGCGTCGGCGGACTCGATCGACCTGATCTTCCGCATGGCCCACTCGATCAAGTCGATGGCGGCGAGCCTCGGCTTCGACTCGATCTCCGAGGTCGCGCACCGCCTCGAGGACCGCATGCAGACGATCCGCGCCGAGGGCCGGGTCGGGTCCACGGACCTTTCGCTGCTGTTCCGCGGGCTCGAGGCGATGGAGCGGATGGTCGGCCACGTGCGCGAGCACGGTGAGCCGCCGCCGGTCGACGAGTCGCTGGTGGCGGAGCTGCGGGCGGCCCCCGCCTCCGCGTCCGACGTCGGGGAACCGAACCCAAAAAAAGTCCAGAGCTAGAGGCGGCCGGGGAGGGCGCTGAGCCCACCCCGGATCCGGTCAGCGAGGCGGCGTCTCCCGGCGAGGGCCAGGCGACGGCGCCCGGCGGCCGGACCGCGCCGGCGGTGGCGCCCCAGGTCGCGCCCACGGTCCGGGTGCGCACGGAGACCCTCGACCGCTTCCTGGGCGCCGTCGGCGAGGTGATCCTCAGCTCGAGCCAGCTCCGCACCTCGGCCGGCGAGGTGCGCCAGAGCGCCGACGTGTCGGCCGGCTTCGACAACATGGAGCGCACGGTCGGCGAGCTCCAGCGCCGGGTCATCGAGCTGCGCACCACGCCCCTGCTGCGGGTGATGGAGACGCTGCCGCGCACCGCCCGACAGGTGGCCGAGGCCGGCGGCAAGCGGGTGGAGGTCGAGCTGGTGGGCGCCGAGCTCGAGCTCGACCGCTCCATCCTCGACCGCCTCTCCGAGCCGCTCCTCCACATCGTGCGCAACGCCGTGGACCACGGGCTCGAGACGCCCGAGCGCCGCCTCGCCGTGGGCAAGCCCGAGACCGGCCGCCTGGTCGTGGAGGCGCGCCGCGGCAAGGACTCCATCGAGATCGAGGTGCGCGACGACGGCGCCGGGATCGATCTCGCCTCGGTGCTCCGCCGCGCCCTCGACGCGGGGCTCGTGCACCCGGACCTGGCCGAGGACCTGCCGCCCGAAGAGGTGGCGATGCTGATCTTCAAGCCGGGGCTCTCCACGGCGGACCAGGTCTCGGAGGTGTCGGGCCGCGGCGTGGGCATGGACGCCGTGAAGGCGACCATCGAGTCGCTGGGCGGCGCCGTCGAGCTGCGCAGCGAGTTGGGCTGCGGCACCTCGACCATCCTCCACGTCCCGATCACGGCGGCCATCCAGCGCGTGCTGCTGGTCTCGGTCTCGGGCGAGCGGGTGGCGCTCCCCATCGGCAAGGTCGAGCGGATCCTCGAGCTCGACGCCTCGGCCATCGAGGGGAGCGGAAGCGAGGCCTTCGCGCTGATCGACCACGAGCCCATCCTGGTCCTCGACCTGGCGGAGCACATGGCGCTGCCGCCGCGCGAGCAGGACGGGGCGATCGTCTGCCTGGCGCTGGTCGATCTGCGCGGCGAAAGGGTCGCGCTCCGGGTCGATCGCTTCGTGGGCCAGGAGGAGATCTACCTGAAGCCCGTCCCCGAGCTCCTCACCGGTGTGCGCGTGCTGGCGGGCATGACCGTCCTCGGCGACGGGAGCCCCGTGTTCCTGCTCGACCTGAACCACATGGCGTGACGGGCGCGATGCACACGGACACCCCCAGGAGCCCCGAGGTCGATCGCCTCTGCGAGCTCACCAACATCGGGGCGGGCCACGCGGCCACGGCCTTCGCCAGCCTGGCGGGATGCCCGATCCGGATGGACGTACCGCAGGTGTGCGGCGTCGCGCCCGCGGACGCCGGCGCCCGGACCACGGGCATCTTCTTCGAGGTGGAAGGCACGTTCTCCGCCCTGCTGGCCATCGTGTTCGACGCCTCGGAGTGCGAGGCGGTGGCCGCCCGCATGCTGGGAGAGCGCGCCGGGTCCCTGGACGCGCAGACCCTCGAGTCGGTGCTCACGGAGCTCGGCAACATCCTCGCCTCCCACGTGGTCTCCGCCATCGCCGACACCGTGGGCGGCCGGGTCATGCCCTCGGTGCCGCACCTCGTGATGGGGAACGCCGACCGGGTGCTGGCCGAACGCGCGGCCGCGCGCTCGCCCCTGTGCGTCGAGTCGGTGCTCCACGACGAGAACGGTCGCCTCGGCGGCCGCCTGGTGCTGGTGCCCGAGGCCGGCTCGCTGCGCTGAAGGCGGCCCTTCCGGGGGCGTGATACCGTGCTCTTCCCGGGCCCGTTCGCGGGGCCGGACCTGGAGGCACCTCCTTGGACCGCGAGCGTACGAGAGAGCTGCTCGATCGCGTGAGACGCGGAGAGGTCGACCCGGACCAGGCGCTGGAGGCGCTGTCCCACCTTCCCTTCATCGACACCGAGCACGCGCGGGTGGACACCCACCGGGCCCTTCGCCACGGCCTGCCCGAGGTCGTGTTCGGGCTGGGCAAGACGCCGGCCCAGATCGCCGACGTGGTCCGCACCCTGCGCGGGGCGGGGCAGCCGGTGCTGGTGACCCGGGTGGAGGCCGAGGTCGCGGGCCCGGTCCTCGAGGCGCATCCCGGCGGCGACTACGACGCCGATGCCCGGCTCTTGTGGTTCGGCCCTTCCGAGGTGGCGGACGAAGGCCGCGGACACATCGCCGTGGTGTCGGCGGGCACCGCGGACTGGCCCGTCACCGCCGAGGCCGCGGGCGTCGCCCGGCGCTTCGGCAACAAGGTCGAGGTGGTGAAGGACGCGGGAGTCGCCGGCCTCCACCGGCTGCTCGCCTCCCAGGAGGCCCTGCGCTCGGCGCGGGTGGTGATCGCCGTGGCCGGCATGGAGGGCGCCCTGCCCTCGGTGGTGGGCGGGCTGGTGGCGCGGCCGGTGATCGCCGTGCCCACGAGCATCGGCTACGGCGCCTCCATGGGGGGAGTCACCGCGCTGCTCGGCATGCTGACGAGCTGCGCGTCCAACGTGACCGTCGTCAACATCGACAACGGCTTCGGCGCCGCCTATGTCGCGACCCTCATCAACCGGCTCTAGGAAGTCGGCCGGCGCCGGCGCCCGGGTGCTCCACCTGGAGACGTTCTCGGGCATCGCGGGGAACATGTTCCTCGGCGCGCTCCTGGATCTCGGGCTCTCGCGAAAGGCCCTGGTGGACGACCTCCAGGGGCTGGGCGTCGAGTTCGCGCTGCGGGTGAGCCGGGTGAAGCGCGGCGCCATCGAGGCGCGCTACGTCGACGTGGGCGTGCCCGGGGCCGCGAAGCGGGGCCGCGCGTCCAAGGCGGCCAGGCGCCGCGGCGGCCCGGCCCGGCACGCCCACGCCCACGGCCACCCCCACGGTCGCCACTACACCGAGATCGCGCGCCTGATCGACCGCGCGCGCCTGGCCGCGCCCGTGCGCGACCGGGCGCTGGCCATCTTCGAAGCGCTCGCCCGGGCCGAGGCCCGGGTGCACGGCACACCCATCGAGAAGGTGCACTTCCACGAGGTGGGCGCGGTGGACGCGATCGTGGACGTCACCGGCGCCGCCATCGGGCTCGAGCGCCTCGGCATCGAGCGGGTCACCGCGACCCCGGTGGCGCTCGGCCACGGGTCCGTCGACACCGATCACGGACGGCTCCCGCTGCCCGCTCCCGCCACCCTCGAGCTCTTGAAGGGGGTCCCCACGGTCCCGGCCCACGTCGCCTGGGAGACGGTCACGCCCACGGGCGCGGCCATCCTCAAGGTGGTCGCCGAGGAGTACGGGCCGCTGCCGGCCATGACCATCGAGGCGGCGGGCTACGGAGCCGGCAACGACCGGGAGGGCGCCATGCCCAACGTCCTGCGCGCGGTCCTGGGCCGGGCCGGGCCGTACGCCTCGGACCGCATCGCGGTGCTCGAGACCAACGTCGACGACCTCGTCCCCGAGCACTTCGAGTACCTGATGGACCGGCTGTTCGAGGCCGGCGCCCTCGACGTCTCGATCCAGCACCAGCAGATGAAGAAGAACCGTCCGGGCTTCGGCGTTCGCGTGCTGGCGAGGCCGAAGGACCGCGACGGCCTGGCGCGCCTGCTGATGGCGGAGTCGACGGCCATCGGGGTCCGCACCAGCGAGTGGGACCGCCTGGTGCTGCCCCGGACGGTCCGCCCGCTGGCGACGCCGCTGGGTCGCATCCGCGTGAAGATCGTCGAGGGCGAGTCGGGGACGGACGTCTCCGCGGAGGTGGACGACTGCGTGAAGGCCGCCCGGCGCCACGGAATCCCGCTGCGCGAGGTGGTGCGCCGGGTGGAGGCCCAGGCCCGGAAGGAGTGGACGTGAGCCAGGGAAGTGTCCGGCAGGACGCCGAGCCGCGGGTCGCGGACCCGTCGCCCTTCGATCTCGGCCGGCCCGACGCGGCCGCGGCGGCGCTGTGCCTCCACGGTCTCACGGGCACGCCCTACGAGGTGCGCTCCCTGGGCGAGGCGCTGGCCTCTCGCGGTCTGCGCGCGGTCGGGCCGGCGCTGCCCGGGCACAACGATTCGCCCCAGGAGCTGGCGCGGCTCCCGTACACCGCCTGGCTCGACGCCGCCCGGGAGGCGGTGGAGACGCTGCGCTCCCGACACGAGCGCGTGTTCGTTGTGGGGCTCTCCATGGGAGGCCTCCTGACCCTGGCCCTGGGCGCCGAGGGCCGGGCCGACGCCATCGCGGCGGTGGGCACGCCGCTGCGGCT
This sequence comes from Myxococcota bacterium, assembly GCA_050618075.1. GTDB lineage: Bacteria > Myxococcota_A > UBA9160 > UBA9160 > UBA4427 > JBNLVL01. Next base: position 31,684 of record JBNLVL010000034.1, on the reverse strand, counting down.
CCCGGCTCCGGTGCCGCAGCTCGTCCCGCTGCTGAAGTACCTGAAGCCCTTCCTCGAGAAGAAGGTCGGCTCGGACATCCAGGACCCGGCGGCGCGGGCCCGCCATCCCAGCTACCCGGTGATGCCGCTGGCCAGCGTCCACCAGCTGGTGCGCCTGCAGCGCTGGCTCTCGCCCAGGCTGTCCGAGATCCGGGTGCCGACCTTCGTGGCCCACGGAGTCCACGACCGCACCGCCCGACCGCGCGACGCCCGGGCGATCCACGAAGCCATCGCCGGCAGCGAGCTGCTGATGCTCGAGCGCTCGGGCCACGTCGTGCCCGTGGACTACGACGCCCCGGTCCTGGCCGAGCGCATCACCCGCTTCATCCTCCGCCACGGCTAGCGCGTCCCCCCGCTTCGCTTCTCCCGAGCCCCTCCGCTGCCCCGACCGGCGGAAGGGTTGCGACTCCGTCTCCCTCCTGTGCCGCCAGCGCGGAGGCTGGCGGCCCCAGGGAACACGACGCCTGCGCTCGTCCAAACGCTGGCCGCCATCGGTTGAAGCAACGCTCCGAGTGCGAGCGCAGCGTGCTCGCCTCGGCGGTCGCTCCGCTGCCAACCCTTCCCCCGGTCTCGCGCTGGGCAGCCAGCGGCGGGCTCGAACCTGCGAGGCCGTCCGGACGAGAGTCGTTGTCTGCCCCGTCCCGGGTCGGGGGGGACAGGGGGGTCCCGCGCGCAGTTCCGCAGGCAGGTACAGCCAGCGCAGGGCAGCCCCGTTTCCCCCGCGAAGCAACCCCCAGGTTCGCCGAGGACTGTCTGAGCACGGGCGCCCCCCTGTCCCCCCCGACACGCCCCGAGGAACGCGGGCGGAGCGAAGCGGCATTGCCCAGGAGGAGCGAAGCGGCTCGCCCCCGGTGCACGCCCGGGTCGCGCAAACGAAGCGAAGCGGCGCACCGTGGGCGGGGGTTCGGCCGGGGGCCGGGTTAGGACTTCGGGGTCTGCTCGAGGGTCGCGAGGTAGCGGATGAGCAGCGGCTCCGAGCCGTTGTGGAAGCGCTGGAAGCGCACGCCGAAGCCGCGGCTCGAATCGCCCGACGCGCTGGTGCGGTAGAGCACCTCCCCCTCCACCTCCAGCGTGCGGCCCAGCTCGGGCAGGCTCAGCTCGCAGAAGTGCACGCTGTGGTTGGGCAGGTCCTCGTCGGTCACGAGGAACATGCCCCCGCGCCCGATCGTCGTGGCCAGCCACGACTCCCGGCGGTCCGGGGCGCGGACCGGAACCCGCCGGTCGTAGCGGCTGAAGCGCCGGCGCGTCGGCGTCATGATCATGCGTTCCAGGCGCTTGGCGATGCGCGGCACGTCGATCGGGCTCACCAGGTAGCCGGCCGCCCCCACCCGCTGGGCCGCCTCGCGGCGCGCGGCGCGGCGGTGGGCGTCCACCAGCACCACCGGAATCTCCTCGATGCCGCTGACCCGCCGCATCGCCGGGATCAGCTCGATGCCCTCCGAGCGCCCGAGCTGCACGTCGACCATCACCAGCTCCGGCGAGATCTGCTCGAACAGCGAGAGGGCCGCCACCTGGGTGCGCGCGGTCGCCACCTCGTAGCCCCGCAGGCGCAGGGACTCGATGCAGGCGCGCTCCTGGGACAGGCTGGGGCCCACGAGCAGCAGCCGGGACTGGTGGCCCTTGCTGCGCTTGGGCACCGCGGTGTCCGTGGACAGGTCGGGCGGCGCGGCCAGGATGGCGGCGTGCCGGCGCTCGTCGCGCATGCGCTGGTCGATCTGCCGCAGCTCGGCCATGCGGTTGGACAGGGCGATCTCGACCTCGACGCCCGACTGGATCGCCGCGTCGATGGCCATCACCCGGTCTTCGGGTCGCGACAGCGCCACGCCCGACAGCGGGCCCCGGCCCGGCAGGATGACCCGGCGCGGCTCGATGGCGGTGGCGCGCACCGCCGCATCCTCGCCCGAGATGGGGAACGTGAGGATCGACTGCTGCTGGTCGCAGTCGGCCTCGACGCCCACCTTGTCCAGCCAGGTCGCGGTCTCGCGCATCTTCGAGAGATTGCTCTGCCAGGCCACCCGGATGCGCGCCTCGATGGACATGGCGTCGCGGCAGTCGATGATGCGCAGCATGGGGAGCTGGAAGAGGGCGCGGGGCCGCAGGCACTTGATGCGGTCGGGCCCGACCGTGGCGAACACCACGTTGGCGATGCGCACCTGGCCCTCGAGGGTCTCGAAGGGCTGGGGGCCCAGGCGCATGGATCCCAGCACGCAGCGCCCGCCCTTCATCAGGCGCGCCTTGATTCCCATGGCTTCGAGGCGCTCGAGCACCTCGCTCGGCTTCATCGGGCTGCGAACTCTGGACATGACCCCGCCACGACCGCTGATGCAGCGGTCCGTCACCGGATTCGGCCATCCGGGGCGAGCGCTTGACCCGAGTCGAAGGGAGGGGACGGGGCCGGGCCCCTGGGGGCCCGGCCCGGGGAGCGGACGTCCTCAGGAGTCCCGCTCGCGGAGCATCGGCACCACGCCCTCGGCGTGGCCGGACCCGGGAACGCTGAGCTCCTTGCCGCCCCATTCGTTGGAGGAGCAGCGGATCCAGGGGTACTTCATGGTGGTGAGGGGCGGGCAGGCCGTGCGCGCGGCCTCGGCCTCGGCGGCCGCCTGCTGCCGCAGCTTCTTCTCCTGCTCGGCCAGCTCGGCCGCGCGCTTCTCCAGGGACTCGCGCTCGGCCTGGGCCCGCTCGGCCAGCTCGGCGGCGGTGGGGCCCTGGCGCTGGCTCTTGCCGCCCAGCACGATGCCGTCTGCGGCCAGGGCGGTGCCGGCGGCAAAGAGAGCGAACGAGATCGCGATTCCGACCCAGAGGCCCCGGAGGGGGCGGCGCCGGGAGGTCGTCAGCGGGGAGATGCGCATGGGGAGGCTCCTCGAGTGGGCTCGCGTCGGCGTCGCGGCGTCGGGCGAGCGCGGTCACGGGTTCTGCGTCCCTTCTACACCAATCCTGCAGAGCGTTGGGAAAAATACTCAGTGGGGCGAATCCCCCGGAAGGGAGAGCACCGCGGCCGGCCCCGGGAGCGTTCAGGGCGCGGGGGGCGTCTCGGGGGCGAGGCCCAGGAAGGCCACCACCTGGTCGCCGACCGGCGCCATCTCGACGCCCACCAGCTGTAGCCCGATCAGCTCCGGCAGGGGGATGGGATCGAGGTCGAGGCCGAAGCTGTCGAGCATCACCGGCACCAGGGCCGCGACCGCGGCCGCCACCTGGGCCTCGTCCACGTCGAGCAGGCTGCGCACCACCGCGCTGCGGATGGCCTCGCCCGGCACCGTGCCCAGGGCGAACTCCAGGCTGGCGCCGTCGGCGCCCAGGGCCAGGCCCACGCCGGCCCGCAGCTCGATCACCAGCTCGATCAGCGCCGACTGGTTCGGGTCGACCACGCTCACCTTCCAGTGGGACAGCCACAGGTCGAGGAGCTCGCCGGCGGGCCCGAGCTCGCCGGTCACCAGCGGGGCGAGGACCGGCTCGAGCTCGAGGGTGAGCGGCGTGTCCGGCGCGATGGCGGCGAAGTCCGGGACCAGGATCGCGAGCAGCCCGGCGTCGAGGGGCACCGGCCCGGAGCCCAGGTCGAGAGTGTCGATGGAGCTGCGCAGCCAGCCGCAGGCGACCCGCGCCCGCATCATCTGGTTGAGCGCCGAGGCGGACAGGGCGACGGCCAGGTCGTAGGGCTGACCGCCGGGCGTGAGCTCGCCCCATTCGATCGGGACGGACGGCACGCGCAGGGCCGCCGCGAGGTCGGGCCCCGGCTCGCAGTCGAGCGCCGGCTCGCCGACCAGCAGGTCGAAGTCGATCGTGAGTCCCTTGCGGTCGGCGACCGCGGCGCCCAGGTGGGTGTCGACGCCGACGCCCAGGGCCTCGCCCAGGGGTGCCCAGAGCGAGCGGTAGTCGATGGCGTCCTCCACGCCCTCGGCCACCGGCGAGTCCTTGCGGCCGCTGCCGTCGGGGTCGTCGAGCACCTCCTCCAGCGCGTCCCGCAGCAGGTCGTCGATGTCGCCCAGCAGGTCCTCGACCACGTCGTCCACGATGGGCGCGTCGCAGACACCGCCGGTGAACTCATGGTCGAAGCCCTCGAGCTTCACGTACAGGCTGTCCGGAACCAGGTCCACGTCCAGGCGCCACGGCTTCAGCGCGTCGGGCGCGACGAGGTAGTCGCCGGGGACCGTCACCTTGTCGGTGCGGATGCGCCCCTTGCAGTCGATGTCCCCGTCGGTGTCGTACTCGATCTCCAGGTGCTTGAGGATCACCTCCAGCTTCAGGAAGTCGTTGCGCGAATCGGCGTTCACCTTCAGCTTGGCGAAGTCCACCTTCTCGATGTCGGCCTCGACCTTCAGCTTCGCGGCGCAGCCGAGTGGCGTGTCGACGATGCACTCGCTCTCCGAGGCCACCGGGTTGGACTCGCGGATCAGGGTCTCCACGTCGAGCTCGGCCTCGACCGCGGCGGCGAACTCGCTGGCGATGGTGTCGAGGGCCAGGTCCGAGAGGCGGATGGCGATGCCGCCGGCCACGCGCTCGTCGGCGGGCCCGGCCTCGCCCACCACGGTGGTGATGCGCCGGCGCTGGAAGAGCTCGCCGGTGTCCTCGCGCCGCAGGGCCAGGTCGACCGCCCGGAAGGGGCGATCGGGCTCGACGGCGAGCTCGGTGGAGAACGCCCCGTCGCCGGCGGTGGGCAGGGCGAGGCCGTCGACCAGCAGGTGGACGCCTTCCTCTTCGGGGCCGGTCACCTGGCCCACCACGACCAGGCCCCCGCCGCCCAGGAAGTCGCCCAGGGCGGGCGAGCCGATCTCGATGCGGAGGCTCGGCGAGCAGCACAGGGCGAGCACGACGGGCGCCAGCGCGAGCCTGGACGCGATTCGTCGAAGTGTCGTCTTTCCAGCCGGTTGGGGGGTGGAGCTTCCGGTCGTTCGAGCGGCTGTGCGGTCAGCGCTTCGAGCTGCTGGGTCGCCGGCTGCGTGGCCGGTGCTGCAGTCCTTCGGGCTGCGGATGCGCGCCAAGGTCGCCCCGAGTGGGTTCGACCCCATTGTACCCGAACAGGTCAGCGAGCGGCGACGAAGCTGGCGCGCGCCTCCCGAAACATCTGCAGGACCTTGGGAGAGGTCTGGGCGGCGTCGAGCTCGAGGTAGGGATCGATCTCCAGGGCCCAGTGGAAGTTCAGCTGCGCGGAGTCGGGGTCGCCCAGGGCGATCTTCGCGGTGGCGGCCATGATCTCGAGGCGCGCCCGGCGGCGGCTCGACTGCCAGACCTCGGGCAGGTCCTCGAGCTCCTGGCGGCCGTGCTGCACGCGCTCGAGGGCGACCTGGAAGCGGGCCATGCACAGGTGGGTCTCGACCTCGGCCAGCAGCGCGTCGGCCTCCTCGAAGGCGCCCACCGCCTCGTCCCAGCTCTCGGGGCCCACCCGGGAGGCCGCGACCGACTCGCAGTAGACCTGCTGCTCCAGCGCCGAGAAGGCCGGCACCCCACCCGCCCGGGCCGAGCCCGCCGCGGCCAGCACCCCCAGTGCGGCGAGGGCCGTGCAGAACAGCCGGCGGCGCCGCGCGGTGCTCGCCTGGAGGCGTCGGTCGTCGGCGTGGCGGTCGTCGGCGTGTCGGTCGTCGGCGTGGCGGGGAGTGGGCTGGGAGCTCGTGGTGGCCATTTCCGTCGGACCCCTGTGGTGGGCGGCCCGGATTGGCCGCCTCTCATGGGGGAAGGCGGAAACGGCCCGTGGATGGGGCAGGAAAAGGCAGGGAGAGGCGAAAAAAACCGCCCGGGCTCCGGATTCCGGCTCCCGGGCTCCGGCTTCCGGGGCCTGGAGCGGCCTCGGGAGCCGCGGCGCGCCGGCCCGGGGGCCGGCTCAGGCGCCCAGCCTGGCCTCGACCCGGCGGACGTCGTCGGGGACGTCGACGCCCAGGCTCTCCCAGCCCTCGATCACGGCGACCCGGATCCGGCGGCCGTTCTCCAGGGCGCGGAGCTGCTCCAGGCTCTCGGCCTTCTCGGCCTCGGTCTGGGGCCAGCCCACGAACTCGAGCAGGAAGTCCCGGCGGTAGGCGTAGAGCCCGATGTGCTGCAGGTAGGTCGGGGCGGCGCCGGCGTCCCGGGCGAAGGGCACCGGGGCCCGGGAGAAGTAGAGGGCGTAGCCGCTGCGGTCGAGCACCACCTTGACGCGGTTGGGGTCGTTCTCGGCCCCGGCCGCCGCCCGGTGGGCCACCGTCGACATCGGCGCCTCGGGGCTGTCGGCCAGGGCGTCGATCGCGGCGTCGACCACGAAGCCCTCGATCAGCGGCTCGTCGCCCTGGATGTTGACGATGATCTCGGCGTCCAGGCCCCGGGCCGCCTCGGCCAGCCGGTCGGTGCCGGTGGGGTGGTCCGGCGCCGTCATCACCACCGGCGCCTCGAAGGCGGCGCAGGCCTCGGCGATGCGCTCGTCGTCGGTGGCGATGACCACCTCGTCCAGGTGCTTCGCCTGGCGCGCCCCGTCGAACACCCGCTGGATCATCGGGCGCCCCGCGATGGGCACGAGCGGCTTGCCCGGGAAGCGCGTGGAAGCGAAGCGGGCCGGGATGATCCCGACGGCCCGGGGGCTCATCCCTCGCCGCCCTCCCGACCGGCGCGCACCGCGCGCCACAGCCTGGACAGCTCGCCCAGGAAGGCGGGGATCGTGTGCAGGGGAAGCTGGGTGGTGGCGTCGCTGAGCGCGCGCTCGGGCTCCGGGTGGCACTCGAGGAACAGCGCGTCGCAGCCCGTGGCCACGGCGGCGCGGGCCAGCGGCAGCGCGTGCTCGCGCTCGCCGCCGGTCACCTCGCCCGAGCCCGGCAGCTGCAGGCTGTGGGTGGCGTCGTACACCACCGGGCAGCCGGTGCGGCCCATGATGACCAGGCCGCGCATGTCGACCACCAGGTTGTGGTAGCCGAACGAGGTGCCGCGCTCGGTGACCAGCACCCGGTCGTTGCCCGTGGAGCGCACCTTCTCGACCGCCTTGGAGATGTCGTCGGGGGCCAGGAACTGGCCCTTCTTGATGTTCACCGCGGCCCCGCTGGCGCCGGCGGCCTCGAGGAGCGACGTCTGGCGGCACAGGAAGGCGGGGATCTGGAGCACGTCCACCCGCTCGGCCACCTCGGGCACCTCCTCGGCGGTGTGCACGTCGGTGAGGACCGGGATCCCCAGCTCCTCGCGGACCTTGCCCAGAATGGCGAGCCCCTCGCCGCGGCCGGGTCCCCGGAACGAGCGCACCGAGGAGCGGTTGTCCTTGGCGTAGCTGGCCTTGAACACCAGCGGCAGGCCCAGCTCGCCGGTGATGCGGCGCAGCTCGCTGGCGATCTCGTGGATCATGCCGGGGTCCTCGATGACGCAGGGACCCGCGATCACGGCCAGCGAGCGGCCGTCGAAGGCGGCGTTGCCCACCTGCACCGGGCGCTCGGGAAGGGCCAGGGACGGATCGTCGAGGATGGGGTCGGACATGGGGAACCTCTCTTCCTGGATCCGGCGGCCGGCGGGGTGCCGCAGCCGGGCGGATGTTGCGGGCGCAGGGTCGTTCCGGAGGCGTGGGACTCGGCCCGGGCCGCGCGCTGGGGGGAACGTCGCGCGGGCCGCCCGGGCGCTCCCGCCCGATCGCGGCGAGCCGGAATCTACCAGAGCGAACGCCCACGTCACCCTGCCGGCGACCCGGCGTCGCCGGGAAGCCCCCGACGCCGTGCCCCGCGGGCGAAGCGCCCCCCGCGGTCGCGGTCTACCGTCCGCGCGATGGGAACGCTCGACAGCCGGAACGACACCGCGCCCCCCGCGCCCGTTCGGGGAGGGCCGCCCCCGCGCACCTGGCTGCTGGTGGGCGAGAAGCCGGGCGACAACGCCCAGTCCCGGGCCCTCGCCGAGGCCCTGGGCTGGCCCTACGAGGAGCGCAGGCTGGTGGTGCGCCCGCGCTGGCAGCAGGCGAAGCCGCCCGTGCGCCCCTCGCTCGCCCATCTCGACCTCGACCGCTCGGACCCGCTGGAGCCGCCGTGGCCCGACCTGGTGATCGCCATCGGGCGGCGGCTCTCCTCGCCGGCCCTGTGGATCAAGGCGCGCTCGGGCGGGCGCACCCGCATCGTGCTGCTGGGCAAGCCGCGCCGCCTGCTGCGCCGCTTCGACCTGGTGGTGGCCGCCTCCCAGTACCGGCTGCCCGAGCGCGGGAACGTGGTGCGCCTGGATCTGCCGCTGCTGGGCGCCGACCCCGGGGCCATCGCCGAGGCATCCGAGCGCTGGCGGCCCCGCTGGCGGGACTGGCCCCGGCCGCTGACCGGCGTGCTGGTGGGCGGACCGGTGCGCCGGCTGCGCCTGGACGCCGAGGTCGCCGGGGAGCTGGTGGCCGGGTGCCGGGCGCTGCTGGAGTCCGACGGCGGTCGGCTGGTCGTCACCACCAGCCGGCGCACGCCGGCCGAGGTGGTCGAGGTGCTGGCCCGCGGCCTGCCCGAGGGCGCCGAGCTCCACCGCTTCGGCGATCCCGGCGCGGAGAACCCCTATCTGGGGCTGCTCGGGCTGGCGGACCGCCTGGTGGTCACCTCGGACAGTGTCAGCATGATGGTGGAGGTGGCCCGGGCGCGGAAGCCGCTGGCGATCTTCCCGCTGCCAGAGCGGCACACCCTGTGGAGCCGGATCTGGCCGCCCAGCCGCGACCTGGCGGTCATCCCCCAGGTGCTGCGCTCCCGGGGCCAGGCGAGCTGGCTCGGCGAGCCCTTCGTCGACCCGGCCGCGGCGCCGCCGGACGAGACCGAGGCCGTGGCCGAGCGGGTGCGCCGGCTGCTGGCCGACCCGGGCCGGGGGGTCGCGGCGTCTGTTCCCGGCCCGGGGGTTTGATAGCTTGGCGATCGATCCAGGGAAGGGGAACGCGATGACCGCGACGGTCTTCATCCACACCAACCACCGCCAGATGCTCGGCGCCCTCGTCGGCGCCTATTCGATGAAGCGCAACTCGAAGCGCCCCGACGCCTTCGAGGTGAAGCTCATCGAGCACAAGGACTACGCGTTCTTCCAGCAGCGCGAGGGCCAGGAGTACCTGCGCGACGGCCACTCGCGCGTGTGGTGGAACGACGACCTGCAGTCGTTCACGCCCCTGCGCTTCATGCCCCCCGAGCTCATGGGCTACCAGGGCCGGGCCATCGTGACCGACCCCGACGTGTTCGCCGTGGGCGACGTCATGGAGCTCTTCGACCGCGACATGCAGGGCGCCGCCATCATGTGCCGCCCCCGCTCGGGGGTGAAGGGGCGCGCCGGGGCGCTGGCCTCCAGCGTCATGCTGCTCGACTGCGCGAAGCTCGGCCACTGGAAGGTGGAGGAGCAGTTCAACGAGATGTTCGAGTGGAAGCGGGACTACGGGAAGTGGATCACGCTCAAGCTCGAGGAGCCGGACACGATCGGCCTGCTCGAGACGGTGTGGAACGACTTCGACCACCTGACGGCGGAGACGCGCCTGCTCCACAACACCAAGCGCAAGACCCAGCCGTGGAAGACCGGTCTGCCCGTCGACTTCGTCCCGGCCGAGAGCTTCAAGTACTTCCCGCCGGTGGCCTGGTTCAAGCGCTGGCGCCGCCGGGTGTTCGGCGACTACGCCTTCCTCGGCCACTACCACGCCCACCCGGACCCCAACCAGGAGGCCTTCTTCTTCGGGCTGCTCCGGGAGTGTCTCGAGAAGGGGCTGGTGAGCGAGGAGCTGGTGCGCTCGGAGATGGAGCGCAACCACATCCGCCACGACGCCTTCGAGGTGGCCGAGAAGGCCGCCGTCCCCGCCCTGGCCCCGGCCTAGCCTCCACCCCGCGCACCCCGCGCAGTCCGCGCACCCGCGCACCCGTGGTGTCGCGGTGTCGCCGCTTCGCTTCGCTGGAGGGCTCCGTTGCCCCGACCGGGGGAAGGGTTGCGACTCCGTCTCCCTCCCGGGTCGGCGCCGCGCGGGCTGGCGGCTGCAGAGAACACGACGCCTCGGCTCGAACCGGCGCTGGCCGCCGCGCGTTGCAGGAGCGGATCGAGCCCGAGAGCGCCGCATTCGCCTCGGCGGTCGCTCCGCTGACAACCCTTCCCCCGGTCTCGCACTGGGCAGCCAGCGGCAGGGACGGCCCCGACGCGCCCCGAGCAGCGCAGGTGGAGCGAGGCGGCGTGGCAGGGGGGTTCTAGAAGGTTTCTTCGAGGAGGCGGTTCACCCGTTCGACCGTGCGGTCCTGCTTCAGGGTGCCGGTGTGGGTGTAGTCCCAGATGCGCAGGCTCGCCGCGTGCTCCTGCAGGTCGACGTGGGCCTGGCTCGCGATGCTGACCGAGCCGTCGTTGTAGGGACTGCCGGAGCCGTGGAAGCCCATGATCATGTGGTGCCTGGCCGGCTTCGGCAGCGGCTTGAAGACCGTGCGCGCCGGGTCCTCGTAGTAGACCCAGGTCAGGTACTCGCTCGACGGGTCCATGTCCTCGAACGAGAGGGGCAGGGCGATGGGCGCGCCCTCGGTGGACTTCGCCTTCACGTCTCCGCCGAAGGGCGAGTTGATGCTGATGAACACCTTCACGTCCTGGGACTTCGTGTCCGCGGCGTACTTGAGGATGGCGCCGCGCGAGACGAGGCCTCCCATGCTGTGGGCCACGACGGCGATCTCGTCGAACTCGTAGCGGACCTTCAGCTCCTGGAGCAGGTCGGCGAGGTGGGTGGAGATGCCGTCGAGCCGGAAGCCCGACGGGTAGAAGTAGAACCAGGGCTGGAAGCGCTCGCGGTCGAGCTGCCCGATGAGCGTCTCGAACTGCTGGGGATAGCCGGAGATGCCGTGCACGTAGAGCACGGGAATGCGACCCGGGTCGTAGGGCTCGAGGAGGTAGATCCCGGCCAGCTCCCGGTTCAGGAAGTCCATGGGCTGCCACAGCCCGAACGGGCCCTGCTCCGGGCCGAAGCGCGGGTCGGAGAGGTCGGGCGCCAGCGCGCCCTTGGCCGAGAACGCCCAGAGCGAGAAGCGGCCCTGCTCGTGGGCGGTCCTCTGCACCATCTTGAAGACGTCGATGGGATCCCGCTGCCAGACCTCGTGGCCGTGGAGCGAGATCTCGACCCGGGCGTGGTCTCCGGGCGCCAGCTCGAGGAGCTCGTTCTCGATGGGCAGCGTCACGCGTTCGCCGGGGTCGAGGAGGCCGTTCTCGTTGCGGTCCTCGTAGGCTCCGACCCGGTACTCCCCGGCGTCGAGCATGAAGAGGAAGGTGCCGGGGTCGGAGCGGGTGTAGCCGTCGACCGCCGGGTGTCGCTGGGTGCCGTCGGGGTGCAGCACCGGGGAGCCGTCCGGGGCGGTCTCGGGCGTCGTCACCACCACCACCAGGGCGCCCTCCACCGGGGCATCGGACTCCACGGTGCCCGAGATCCGGACCTTGGCCTGCACCTCTTCCAGCTGCTCTTCGAAGCCCACCAGGCGGCTCAACATCGTGCAGCCCGGGGCGCCGAGGGAGCCCACCAGCAGCGCGGCGATCAGGAGGCGGTCGGCTCGTCTGCGCATCGTCGGGATCCTCGCGTGCGGGATGGATCGGGATCGGGCCCACGGCGGCCAGGCCCGTGCTCGAAGCCCGCGGTGTGTGGTGTGGGAAGGGAGACTAGCGGTCGGAGACCGGGGGCAGCTCGAACAGCGCGCGCACCCGGTCGACGGCGTTGGCGACGTCCCGCAGCGGCGGCGCGTCGGCGTCGGGCGCTCCGTCGCCCAGCCAGGCGGCGCGGCCGGACTCCACCAGGCGCTGCTGCACGATGCGGATGTCCCGGGTCCAGCGGGTGGGGCCCCACTTCATGCTCTGGCGGTAGACGAAGGCCTTCACGTTGTAGCGGTGGAAGCGCTGCCAGCCCTTGCGGCCGTCGGCCTTCTGCCCCTTCTCCCAGTAGAAGCGCATGGAGTTCACGCCTTCCCCGGTGTCGTAGAGGTAGACCGGCTTCCCGGTGGCGCAGGCCTCGGCCATCATCGAGACGCTGTCGCCGGTGACGATCAGCTGGTCCGCCAGGCCCAGGAACCCGAAGTACGGATTGGCCGGGGTGTCGGGCGCCCAGCGGTACATGTAGGCCGGGCTGCGGATGCCGCTGAACAGGGCCTCGGTGGTCTCGTCGGGGGTGCGCGCGCTGGTGGAGACCAGCAGCGAGCCTCCGGTGCGCTCGGCGAGGCTGCTGGCCATCTCGGCCAGGCGCTCGCCGCTGGCGCGATCGAAGGGGTAGGGACCGCTGTTGCCGCCCGCCAGCAGCGCGATGTAGGGCCGGGGCAGGCGGTCCACCAGGGCCTTCCACTCGCTGGCGGCCTCGGCCAGGCGCTCGGCGGTGATCCGGTGCAGCGGGCACTCGTTCTGCAGCACGTTGGGCAGGTCGGGCAGGCGGTACTGGGGCGTCGTGACCACCAGGTCCCACCAGGGCAGTGGAGCCCAGGGGCGTCCCACGTGGATCAGGCGGACGTGCTTCTCGCCCGCCGCCTGGCGCTGGATCCAGCGGGCCACGGGCTCGTTGCGCCGGCCGGCGGAGATGACCAGGTCGGGCCAGGGCCCTTCCAGGGGACTCGACTCGCGCTTGTCGATGCCCGCCAGGGTGGAGGTGACCGGGAGGTTCACGAAGCGCTCGTAGGGCGTGTAGACCAGCCGCTTGATCTCGAAGGGCCAGCCCAGCGCCTCGCACAGGGCGAGGATCTGCGAGTTGTCGCCGGCCCGGTCGCCCATCAGGAGCCAGACCTGGCGCGCATCGCTTCCGCTGACCATGGGAGCCTCCCCGGTCAGGCCCGCCACGGGCGCGGCCTTCGGATCGAGATCGACGGTGCGGACGGCGTCCAAATTGCTTCCTCGTCGCCACGGAGCCAGCCAGGGACCAGAGCACAGCCGGCCGACCGCTCGGCTCGCTCCGCCAGACCGTCCAGCTCGTGGCGACGGATCTGGCTCGGGGATCGCTTTTCTTCGGGCTTCTCTTCCGCTCGCCTGCGAAGGGCGCGTGACCGCTCCCGACGACGTTCCGTGCGGCCGTCGCCCGGGCGACCGGACCGCACCGCACCGCCGTGCAGGCTCACTCACGACACCGCTTCTCCCGCGGCGTGGTGGGGGCGGCGGAATTCTAGCTCGCGCGTCCGCCGTGGCGACAGAGGGAACTCGATTGATCTGCCCCCAGGGGGATGGGCATTCCGGGGCTCCCGGGCAGGGAGTGGGGAGGATCCCGCCGGGTCCGCTCCCGATCTGGCGAACCAACCGGGAATCTGCGACCTCTCGGGTCCGGAGCACCCGGGGGCTCGAAGGTCCGCGGGCGGGGATGTCCCGGGGAGCCGCGGACCGCGAGGCCGACCGCGGACCGCGAGCCCGACCGCGAGGTCGACCGTAGGCCGCGAGGCCGACCGCGACCGGGAGGCCGATCGCGACCGGGAGGCCGACCGCGACCGGGAGGCCGACCGCAGGCCGAACGAGCGCCGAAGGAAGCCGAAGGAAGGCGAGAGAAGGGGTACGGCGGTGGAAGCGATGTCGAGCGCGATCCACGCGGGCCGCCTGCCGGCCGTCGGCGGGGTCCGGAGCGAGGCCGAGGTCACGGCCGGTGCGGTGAGCGGCCGGGAGCCCCACTGCATCGTGCTCGAGGCCCGCGAGCCCGAGACCGGGCCGCCGGTGCGGATCTATCTGGGCACCGAGGCCGCCCAGTACCGCGCCGAGCGCATCTTCATCTGGTCGATCGAGCAGGTCCGGAGCCCCGCGCGCCGCTACGAGATCCACCTGCTCCGCGACCTGGCGGGCTTCAACCGCCTGGGCTGGACCACCGGGTTCACCAACCACCGCTTCGCGGTCCCCCACTACGCGGGCGCCAGCGGCGTCGCCATCTACAACGACGTCGACCAGATCTACCTGCGCGATCCGGCCGAGCTGTTCGATCTGGACCTCGGCGGCCACGGATTCCTGGCCATCGGCGAGCGCGAGACCTCGGTGATGCTGATCGACTGCGAGCGCATGGCGCGGGTCTGGAGCCTCGAGGACGCCCAGCAGCGATCCAAGCGCGCGCTGATCCGCAAGGCCCTGGCCGTGCCCGGGCTGGTGGGCCCTCTCGACGGCGGCTGGAACTGCCGCGACGAGGACGAGTACGCCGCCGACTCGGCGTACTGCTACCACTTCACCACGCTCCACACCCAGCCCTGGCGCCCGTTCCCCGAGCGCTTCGTCTACCACGAGCACCCCCACGCGCGGCTGTGGTGGGACCTCAAGGCCAGCGCCGACGCCGCCGGCTATCGCGTCTTCGACCGGGCGGAGCCGAGCCCCGGCTATCGCAGCGCCCGGGGCGCGGCCGGCCGCCCCGAGCGGCCGGTGTCGGGAGAGAGGCACGCCGATCGCCTGGCGGCCCTGCTCGAGCGCTCGGGGGTGGCGAGCGCCGTCGAGTTCGTGGACGGGGGACGCGGCGTGGGGCCGCTCAAAGGGTTGGAGGTCTCGTTCGAGCCGCCGATCGACGTGTGGGGCCTCTCCGGAACGGGCGCGGCCGCGAAGGTCGGCGCGGCCGTCGCGATCTCGTCCCTCGACGCCCTGCCGGCGGACGACGTCCCCTGGGTCCTGGGCGAGATCTTCGAGCGGGCCGAGCGGGCGGTCTTCCTGGTGGTCCGCCAGCGCCGCTCGGGCTGGACGCCTCCCTGGCGTTCGCCGGTGGGCGGCGTTCGCGGGCGCACCTGGTGGCTCGACCAGGTGGAGCTGGCCGCCCGGGCCGCACCCGGGGTCGAGTGGGAGCTGGTGCTCGAGCCCGAGGCAGGCGGCCCCCGCAGCCTCGAGCGGGGCGGCCCCTGGCGGTCCGCCCGGCCGCCGCGGGTCTGGCTCGTGACCGACGACTCGCCGGGCGCCGCGGCCCAGGCCCGCTGTCTGGCCGACGCGCTCGGCTGGCCCGCGGCCGAGCGCCGGCTCGCCTTCGGACCCGGACAGCGCGCCCTGCAGGCCGCCCTGGGTGCCGGGGCCTGGTGCGAGCGGGTCGGCACGGCGCCGGCCGGCTGGCCGACCTCGCCCCGGGCCGAGCAGGAGTGGCCCGACCTGGTGATCGCCGCGGGCCGCCACACGGCGCCGGCGGCCCGCTGGGTGCGCGCGGCGGGCAGGCGCCCGTGTCGCGCGGTGCACATCGACGTGGGCGGGGCCGCGCCCGCCGACGACTTCGACCGGGTGGTGACGCCGCTCGCCACCGGCGCCATGGCCCATCCGCAGCGCAGCTTCGTGGCCGGTCCGCTGGTGGCCGGGCCCTCCCAGGAGGAGCCCCGCTGGGTCCAGGACTGGCTTCGGGTCGCAGAGGAGGGCCGCCAGGTCTGGCTGCTCCTCGACCCCGACGTGACTCCGGACCGGGTGGGCGCCCTGGTCGAGGAGAAGCAGAAGGCCGCCTCCCAGTGCGGGGCGGCCCTGGCCGTGTCGCTCCACCGCGACGCCCCGCGGCCCCTCGAGCAGGCGGTGCGGGCATTCGCGGAGCAGGCGCTCTCGCTCCCGCGCTGGCACACCGACGATCAGCAGCCGGCGCTCTGGGCCCGGGCGTTGGCGCCGGCCGAGCGCCTGGTGGTGGCGAGCCGCGATCCCGTCCTCGGCGTGGCCGCACGGCGCTCGGGCCGTCCCGTCGACTGGCCTGTGCTGCCCGAGACCGGCGCCCCGCGGCCGGGGCTGCGCGACCGCCTGGTGGCCCGGGCCTTCGCGCGCCCGGAGAACGACCGCGGCACCACGCGTCCCCAGATGGGGATCGAGCGCATCCTCTCGCGGTGGGTGGCGCGCGGCGTGCTCCTGCCCTCGCCGTCGCCCGAGCGCGCGCTCGAGGCGCTGCGGTCCGGGTCCGGGGGGGCGGACGGCCCCGGCGACCTCGAGCGCCTGGCGGCGCGCATCCGCTCCTGGTTCTCCGCGCCCTGAGCGTCCCCGAGCCGCGCTCGTGTCCCCAAGGGACGTCCAGCGTTGTCCCGTACACCCCGGTGGAGGATAATCCCGCGCCATGAGCTCTGGATCCCGTTCGTTCCGCAATCGCGAAGTCATCCTGCGCCGGGCCCGCGCCGTCATGCGCTCGGAGTCCGACGCCATCCTCGACGCGGAGAAGCGGCTCGGTGACGAGTTCATCGAGGCCGTCCACGCCGTGCTCGGCACCTCGGGGCGCGTCTGCGTGACCGGCATCGGCAAGGCGCGGCTGATCGGGGACAAGATCCAGGCCACCCTCGCCAGCACCGGCACCATGTCGTACAGCCTGCACCCGGTGGAGGCGCTCCACGGCGACCTGGGCATGGTGGACTCCGACGACGTGGTGATCGGGCTCAGCAAGAGCGGCGGGTCCGAGCTGGTCCAGGTGCTGCCGCTCATGCGCCAGCGGGGCTGCACCGTCATCCTGCTGACCGCCCGTCCGGACTCGAAGGCGGCCGAGCACGCGGACATCATCCTGAACATCGGCGACGTCCCCGAGGCCTGCCCGCTCGGCCTGGCGCCGAGCTCCTCCACGGCGGCGATGCTGGCCGTGGGCGACGCCCTGGCCCTCACCCTGATGGAGCTGCGCGCGGTGGGCGCCGACCAGTACGCGGCCTATCACCCCGGCGGCGCGCTGGGCCGCTCGCTCATGCGGGCCGACGAGATCATGCGCACCGGCGCCGACTGCCCCATGGTGAGCCCCGAGGCCACGCTCTCGGAGTGCTACGAGGCCATCCTGAAGGCGCCGTGTCGCGCGGGTGCGGCGGTGGTGGTGGACGGCGACGGACAGCTGGTGGGCATCGTCACCCAGGGCGACTTCTTCCGCTTCTTCCAGCAGGACGAGCGCATGGCCGACAAGATGGTCCACGACGTCATGAGCCGGGACCCCAAGCGCGTCCACGCCCAGGACCGCGCGGCCCAGGCGCTCGAGATGATGCGGGTCCACTCGATCGACGAGATCCCCGTCGTGGACGACGACGGCAAGCTCGTGGGGCTGATCGACGTCCAGGACCTGATCTCCCGCGGCTTCTCGGTCCTCGACCAGCCCTAGGAAGCCTTCGTCGGGCTGCTCGCCCGGCCCCCCCCCGATCGACCCTTCGCCACGCGCACCTGGGGAGCACGATGGTCGCACTCGATCCCCGGGACCGCTCCACGGTCCTGGTCCACTACTACCGGGCGATGGTGGGCCGCGCGGACATCTGGCGCATGCGCATGGACGCGACCACGAACTGGGCCATCGGCGCCACGGCGGCGGTCACCGGGTTCGTGCTGGGCAACCCCGCGACGCCTCCCTCCGCCCTGGCGATCGCCTCGCTGCTCACCCTGGCGTTCCTGCTCCTCGAGGCGCGCCGGCTCACCTTCTACCACCTCTGGCAGCAGCGGGTGCTGTGGCTCGAGCGCGCGCTGGTGCGCCCGGTGCTCGGTCCCGGCGAGCCCCAGCTCGACCTGGATGCCCTGGCGCAGCACCTCGAGCCCCAGCTCGGGACGACCGTGCCCAGCATGTCCATCACCAAGGCCGTCGCGCGCCGGCTCCGGCGCATCTATCTCTACCTGTTCGGGGTGCACTGGCTGGCCTGGCTCTTGAAGCTCTCGGCCCATCCGGAGCCCGCCGGCTCGCTCTCCCAGACCGTGGCCCGCGCCGGGCTGGCCGGCCTGCCGGGGGCGGCGGTGGTCGCGCTCTCGCTCGCCGGACTGGCCTTCGCCGTCGGGCTGGCCGTCGTGGTGGGCGGGGTGGTGGGCGGGGTGGATCGCAAGCCGGCCAGCTAGGCATCGCGGGTCGGGCGCCCGGCGCCCGGCGGGCGACGGCGGCCAGTCTCCGGGCCCCTCTGGACCCTAGAGGTCGGCGTCGCGCTCCTCCCACTCGCGCTCTTCTTCCATCAGCACCTCGTTGGAGTTCCGTTCGCTCCCGTAGGCGGGGTCGTCGGGATCGAGATTCGAGGCGCAGCCGACCCCCATGGCCAGGGTGAAGAGCAGGGCGCTGATTCCAGCTCGGTGACGCACGCCGGGATTGTACGTCCGGCCGGCGGGGTCGCTACCCTGGCCGCCATGGGGGGCACCGGGGAAGCGGCCGCGACGGCCGGCGTCCGCGCCGGGGCGTCGGCGGGCGGGGCGTCCGGGTCCGCGTCCGCGTCCGAGTCCGTGTCCGGGGGCGTGTCTGCGGGCGGGGGCCTCGACCGGGTGATCGGCCGGCTGGGCCGGTGGGTGGGCGACGAGTCGCCCGCGCTCTCCCGCGTCCGCTTCGACGCCCTGCGGCGCTTCGTGGTGCTCGGCGTGGCCGTCGAGGCCTGGAACGGGCTGCGCTACCGGGCCTACCAGGACGACCTGGTCCTCCACACCGCCGTGGCCGTGGTGCAGCTGGCGTGTCTGGCGGGCGCCTGGAGCGGTCGCTTCACGCGGGTCGCCGCCGGTGTGTGCGCCGCCGGGCTCGCCTCCTCCGTGGCCCTGGCGTTTCCCTTCAACGCGAACCACCAGCTGGTGCAGGGGCTCCTGCTGCTCTGCATCGTGCTGGCCCGGCCCGACGCCGACGCCGACCGGCGCGACGCCCTGTGCGCGGCCCGCTGGGTGGCCGTGGCCGTCATGTTCTGGGCCGGGACCCAGAAGCTCCTGTGGGGCCACTACCTGGGCGGCGAGTTCCTCGCCTGGCGCGTGGCGGTCGACCCCGGCTTCGCCGAAGTGTTCCGCTTCGTCATGCCCGACGCGGAGTGGCAGCGGCTGGTGGCTCTCGAGTCCGCCCCGGGCGCAGGGCCCTACCGGGTCGACTCGCTGTTGTTCGTCGTGGTCTCCAACCTCGGCTGGCTCGCCGAATGGGCGGTCGCCGGCGGGCTGCTCGTGGGGCGGCTCCGTCCCCTGGCGTGGCCGGCGGGGATCGCCTTCATCGTGGGCGTGGAGCTGGCCGCCCGGGAGATCTTCTTCGGCGGTCTCATCGTCTTCCTCTTGCTGCTCTTCGACGAGCGGCGGGCGGCGCCGCGCTCGCTGTACCTCTTCGTCCCCGTCTACGCCTACCTGTTCGCCATGGCGGTCGGCTGGCTTCCCCATTGGAGCTTCGGATGAGGAGCTGCGGATGAGGAGCTGCGGATGAGCCCCCGGACCCGCCGGCGCGGGCTCGCGATCGCGGTCGCCGTGGCGTTCGTGTGGCCGGCGCTGCACTTCGGACTCTCGCGCTGGGCGGGCAGCGACCCCTGGGAGCTCTTCGGCTTCGCCATGTACACGGTGCCGCACCCCAGGGTCCAGCTGGAGCTCGAGGTGACCGTCGACGGACGCGATCGGCCGCTGCGGGCGGCCGGGTCGCTGCGCGAGCGCATCGCGGCCCACGCGCGGCGCAAGGCGACGCTCGGCCGTCTCGTCTCCGACGAGGCCTTCGTCCGCGGGCTGCTGGCGAGCCATCCGAGCTGGGAGGCCGCCACCCTGACCCTCCATCGCTGGCGCCTGGACCTCGGGTCCGCTCGCTGGGTGGTCGAGCCCGAGTCGATCCGGGTGGAGCGGTCGAGCGCGTCGGCCGGCTCGGCGCGCGCTCCTCTCTGACCCCGCGCCGCCTCCGCTTCAGCGCGTCGCGGGCGCCGCGCTCCGAGCGATCGAGTCCACGGCAGTGGACACGGTCGGAGCGCCGTGTCCACTGCCGTGGACGCCGTCCGGGCCCCGGCGGAGCGACCCCGCGTTTCGTGCACGGAAATACAGATGAAATCGCGGATCCGGCGAGGTGATCCCCTGGCATGTGCCTTGCTTTTGTGTCGGGTCAAGTGAGTGAGCCCATGGAACGCAAGCCCGATCGCCCGCAGACCCGAGGCCCCGTCGTCCGGTGGCCTGCAGTCGCGCCGCCTGGAGAACCGATGCCCGGAGACCCGATGCCTGCAGACCCGGCGCCTGCAGCTCCCGAAAGGACCCCCCGAATGGCCGTCCCCGGATCGAACCCCCCTTCCCGCGAGCCGCTCCACGTCGGCGCCCTCGCGTCGAGCCGGGGATGACCGGTCCCGTCCACCGACAGATCGTCCAGATCCACCCCACGCGGCACTGCAACCTTCGCTGCCGCCACTGCTACTCGGAGTCCGGGCCGGACCAGTGGGAGGAGGTTCCGGTCTCCACCCTGTGCGGCTCGCTTCGCGACGCGCGCGAAGAGGGCTTCGACACCGCGAGCTTCTCCGGAGGGGAGCCCCTCCTCTACTCCCCGCTTCGCTACCTGCTCCGCGAGGCGCGCGCGCTGGGCTACTCCACCAACCTCGTCACCAACGGGATGCTGCTCACCGAGCGGCGCATCGCCGAGCTGGTGGGCTACGTGGACGTCCTGGCCATCAGTCTCGACGGGCGTCCGGAGACCCACGACCGGATGCGTCGCTCGTGCGATGCCTTCGCCCAGATGAAGCGCCGGCTCCCCGCCCTGCGCGAGTCGACCATTCCCTTCGGGTTCATCTTCACCCTGACCCAGTGGAACATGGACCAGCTTCCCTGGGTCGCGCGCTTCGCCGTGGAGCAGGGCGCGGTTCTCCTCCAGGTGCACCCGCTGGAGGCGTTCGGCGCGGGACGCGATCTCCAACCGTCGGTCCCCGACGGCCGGGAGTGCCTCGCGGCATTCCTGGCCGTCGCCAGCCTCCAGGCCGAGCTGGGCTCGGCCATCACCCTCCAGATCGACCTGTGCGATCGCGGAACCGTGGAGGACGAGCCCGGCCGGGTCTACGCCGATGAGCCGCCGGCGGATCCGTGGAACCGCGACCTCTCGGAGCTGGCCTCGCCCCTGGTGATCCAGTCGGACGGCTGGGTGGTCCCCTTCCAGTACGGCATGCCCGAGCCGCTGCGGATCGGGAACGTCAACGAAGAGTCCCTCGCGACGATGGCCCGGCGCTGGAAGCGCGAGGGCGTGGGACGGCTCCGCGATGTGTGTCGGCGAACCGCCGACGCCGCCCTCGACGACGTGGGTCGCCCGTTCTTCAACTGGTACGAGGCGGTCCGAAAGACGGCGCTGCGATGAAGACCGACGAGCCCAGGCCGAACCCGCTGATCCTCGATGACACCGCCCTGTTCGATGGTTCTGGATCCCAGACACTCGTTCGTGATAAGTCTCGATCCGTGACCGCTGACGCGTCCGACCTCGAGCGACTCCGCAAGGAGTGCGCGCTCTACCAGCGACTCCTCGAGCTCGGCGAGGTCGACGACCTCGGCCCCTTCCTCGAGGACGCGCTCTCCCTGGTAGTCGAGGTGACTGGCGCCGAGCAGGGCTACCTGGAGGTGCGCGACGTCGCCGGCGACGACGAGGACTTCTCGATCGCCCGCGGCTGCTCCCAGGACCAGGTCGAGGAGATCCGCTCGCGTATCTCGCGCGGGATCATCGCCGAGGCGATGGCGACCGGGCGGACGGTCGTGACCCACTCGGCGCTGCTCGACGACCGCTTCCGGGCCCGGGAGAGCGTCCAGACCGGCAAGATCGAGGCGGTGCTGTGCGCGCCCCTGGGCCGCGACGCCGCGTCCGGGGTGGTGTACCTCGAGGGCCGGGCGGGCGGCGGGCGCTTCAGCGAAGAGGACGTCGAGCTGGCCGAGCGGTTCGCCCGCCACCTGGCGCCGTCGATCGACCGGCTGTTCGTGCGGCGCCGCTACCAGCAGAGCCGGGACGCCACGGCCGAGCTGCGCAGCCGCTTCAAGCTCGAGGCCATCGTCGGGCGCAGCCGGGCCCTGGCCGAGGCGCTCGAGCAGGCCATGCTGGCGGCGCCCCTGGACGTCACCATCCTGATCACGGGGCCGTCGGGCTCGGGCAAGACCCAGCTGGCCCACGCGGTCCACGCCAACAGCCGTCGTGCGGCCGGTCCGTTCATCCAGCTGAACTGCGCCGCCATTCCCCAGTCCCTGATCGAGAGCGAGCTCTTCGGCGCCCGGGCCGGCAGCCACAGCGAGGCGCGCCGGGACCTGCCGGGCAAGGTCGAGGCCGCCGAGTCCGGCACGCTCTTCCTGGACGAGATCGGCGAGCTCCCGCTCGAAGGCCAGGCCAAGCTCCTGCAGCTGCTGCAGGACCGGCAGTACTTTCCGCTGGGCGCCACGCGGCCGGTGAAGGCCGACCTCCGGCTGATCGCGGCGAGCAACGCCGACCTCCAGGCGCGGGTGGCCGACAAGTCCTTTCGCGAGGACCTCTACTACCGGATCAACGTGATCCCCGTTCGCCTGCCCGCGCTGCGGGAGCGGCCGGAGGACCTGGCCGACCTGGCCCGGGAGCTCCTGGCGAACGAGGCGAGGGATCTCTCGCTCCCGAGTCTGCGGATCACGGACGGGGCGGTGAGGGCGATCGAGGCCGCGGAGTGGCCCGGCAACGTCCGCGAGCTCCAGAACGCCCTGCGCGCGGCGGCGGTCCGGGCCGCCGGGACCGGTCAGGCCGAGGTGACGGCGAGGCACGTGTTTCCGTCCAGCGACGTCGACGACGCGAGCGCGAAGGGCGATCCCACCTTCCAGGAGGCCACGCGTGCGTTCCAACGCGACCTGGTCGCGCGCACCCTCGAGGAGACCGGCTGGAACGTGCGCGAGACCGCCCAGCGGCTCGACATCGCCCGGTCGTACGTCTACCAGCTCATCCAGACGTACGGTCTGCGGACGGGCAGCGAGCGTGACCGCGAGCGGAGCTAGCTCCGCCGCGACGGGGCTTCGAATCCACATCGCAGGAGGACGAGCAGATGGATGATGCCAACGCGACCGCAGGCGGAGGGGACTGGCAGGCGAGCTCCCTCACGGACGCCCTGGGGCTGGCCGACGCGGAGCTGTTCCCGCCTCAGGGAGGGGAGTCGGCCGAGGTGGGGCTGACGTGCCCGGACCCCCAGGAAGCGCCCCTGCAGAAGGCCGACGAGGACACCCAGGTGGTGCTCGGCATGCTCTGGATGGCGTTCGGGAAGGGCGCCGCCTCGATGATGTCCGAGCTCAGCCACCCGGACATCAAGGCCCCCGCGCTCGAGCTCGGAACGGAGAAGATGCGGGGCTTCGTCTACGACCAGTGCGTGTCCAACGGCGGCACGGGCGGGGGCTGGCTGACGGTCTACGAGGAGCGCTGGCGCAAGCTCGGCGCCCGCGCCATGGAGCGCGCCGCCCTCGACTCCACGACCGTGATCAGCCGCGCGCACTTCGAGGCCGCCTGGAACGACGACCCGCCGATTCCGCCCCGGCTGCCCCGGCCGCTGTCCAATGCGCTCGACATCGCGACCGAGCTGATCGGCGCTCATCTCTGGTTCCGCTACGAGATCGGCGCCCTGTTCGGTGCGGATCTGCCGTACGATAGCCGCGAAGGCATCGTGCGGCGCGGCCGGGCGCTCAGCCGGTACTGGGTGCGACACAACGTCGTAAAGTGGGGCGTCGTCGATGGCACCGACATCGACTACGGGAACTGGAACTTCGGCCTGGTGGGCGAGTGCGCCTACAAGGGTGGCCGGCGCTCGAATCGGGACGCGAGGCGGGACGGGGCGACCTCGATCAGCGTCGACCACTTCGATTCGGCCTGGTGCTCCATCCACGCGGCGATGCTGCGCGTGGCCGCGCGCGCGGGGGTGTCGATCGGCACCTTCTCCGGCGCCTGCGGCTGACCCCGGACTCGGCGGGCCGCCGCGCCGGGCGACCCGCTGAGGTCCGGCCAGGGTGCTCCCGGCCCGGCTCGTCCTCCTCGTCCTCGCCGTCGCGGGCCTCCAGGCCGCGATCGGCCTGGCGGGGGCGGTGGCGACCGCGGTGGAGGGCTGGTCCACCGGATCCCCGCTGCCGCCGTGGGTCTTCGTGCTGCAGATCTCGGTGTTCGGCGGGGCGAGCGCCGTGCTGGTGTACAGCGGGCGGGGCGACTCGCGGGTCGCGTCCCTCGCGGCCATCTTCGCGCTCATCGCCACCTCGTTCGCGCGGGTCCCGATGGGGCTCCTCGAGTCGGCCGTGGAGGCGCCGCCGGTCCTGAGCCAGGTCCGGGTGGATGCCCTGCTTCCGCTCTTGCTCTGGGACTTCTTCTCCGCCTTTCCCCGCTCGGTCGATTCGCCGCGCGTGCGCGGGGGGGTGCGCCTGGCGATCGCGGTCTGCGCGGCGCTGGGCGGGGTGCTGGTGGCGGCCAACCTGGTGCTGCCGTGGTGGTCGGACCCGCCGGCCCCGCTGCGCTGGCTCGACGTGAACGATCGCGGCAGCCCCTACTGGGCGGTGGTCTACGGCGCGATGCTGCCGGTGGTGCCCGTGGCCCTTTGGCGCGCGAGGACGGCCGAGCGGGACGAGCGGCGGCGCTCGGCGATCTTCGCGACGGGCATCCTGGCCGCGGCGCTCCCGGTCACGCTCTACGTGGTGGCCATGGGGAGCTCTCCCCGCTTCGCCCGCTGGTTCGAGTCGGGCGGCAGCGCGGTGGTCCTGCCCGCCATCGAGCTGCTCATCGTCTCCATCCCGCTCACCACCGCCTACGCGGTGCTGGTGGACCGGGTCCTGCCGGTGCGCGTGATCCTGCGCTCCGCGCTGCAGCACCGGCTGGCGGGGGCGGTGGCGACCACGGTGGCCGCGCTTCCCTTCGTGTGGATCGTCTGGTCGAGCTGGCGCTTCCGGGACCGCACGCTCGTGGACCTGATCAGCGGGGAGCGCGCCCTCGGGCTCGCCTCGGCGATCGTGCTCGGCGTGGCCGCGGTCCGCATGCGCGGGCGCGCGCGGGACGCCATCGACCGCACGTTCTTCCGCGACCGCTACGACTCGCGGACCCTGCTGCGCAAGGTGGCCGAGCGCTGCCAGCGCGTGGATCGGGTCAGCGAGCTGTCGGACCTGCTGTGCGAGGAGCTCGATCGCGCGCTCCACCTGGAGTCGATCGACGTCTACGTGGTGGACCCCGCCAGCGGGACCCTGCACAGCGCCCGGGCGCGCGGGCGCAGCCTGGAGCCCAGCGAAGCCTTCAGGGATCTCCTGCGCGAGGCCAGGGACACCGTCGAGGTCGACCTCGAGCGCGCTCCGTCGAGCCTGCGCGCGCTCTCGGACACGGACCGCAACTGGCTGGTCGACGTGGGCTCGCGCCTGCTGGTGCCGCTCCACTCGTCGGCCCCCGAGCTGATCGGGCTGCTGGTCCTCGGTGAGAAGAAGAGCGAGCTGCCCTTCACCGGTGAGGACCGTCAGCTCCTGGCCGCCATCGGGGCCGCCGGTGCGCTGACCCTCGAGAGCAGGCTCCGCCTGGGGTCGATGCCCTTCCACGGGGCGGGCCGCGGCGACGCCCTGGCCGAGCGCGATGCGACCCGACCGGCGCGGGTGTGCGAGAGCTGCCACCGCGTGCTCTCGGCGGACGAGACGAGCTGCTGCCCCGGCAGCGAGATCGTCTCCGCGCCGGTGCCCGCGGTGCTGTTCGGCAAGATCGAGCTGCGACGGCGGGTGGGACAGGGGAGCATGGGGGTGGTCTTCCAGGCCGTCGATCGGTCGCTGGAGCGCGCGGTCGCGATCAAGACGCTGCCCGAGACCTCGCCCGAGGAGGTGGCGCGGCTTCGCCGGGAAGCGCGCGCCATGGCGGCGGCCCAGCACCCGAACCTCGCGCTGATCTACTACGACGAGAGCTGGCAGGGCGTCCCCATCCTGGTCACCGAGTATCTGGCCGGGGGCAGTCTCGCCGACCGGATCGAGCAGGGGCCGCTGCCGCTCCGCGACGTCGCCGCCCTCGGCCGCGCCCTCGCCGCCGCCCTCGACCGGCTCCACGCCTCCGGCATCCTGCATCGCGACATCAAGCCGAGCAACATCGGCTATGACGAGCAGGGAACGGTGAAGCTCCTGGACTTCGGGCTGGCCCGCTACGTCGAGGCGCGGACGCCCGGAACGAGCGGCGTCGCCGCGGCGGCGCTCGGGCTGGACGCCGGCGGAGCCCGCAAGACCATGACCATCGCCGAGGGGATCGTCGGGACTCCCCTCTACATGTCGCCCGAAGCCATCTCGGGCGGCGCGCCCGATGCGAGCTTCGACCTCTGGAGCCTCGCCGTCCTGCTGTTCGAGGCGTTGACCGGTCGCAACCCGGTGGAGCGGGAGACCTGGTCCGAGACCTTCACCGCGATCCGGGATGCGAGAGTGCCCGATGCGCGCGCCTGGCGGCCCGACTGCCCGGACGCGATCGCCGAGTTCCTGGGCGGAGCGCTCAGCCCGGAGCTTCGCCGGCGCCCCTCGGTGGCTCACGAGTTCGGGGAGCGCTGGGAGGCGGCGCTCGCCGAGCACCCCGGCAACGAGCCTTCAGCCCGGACCCGCGACTGAGGCGGCCGGCCCCAGCGCATCCCCAGGGGTCGGCGACGTCCCAGGCCGACTCCCGCGACTCCCGGCGCACAGGACCTGACTCCCAGTTCGCCTTCCCGGTGAAGGTGCCGGTGTCCTGCCCACCTATGCATATTGACGGGGACTCCCCATCCCGGGCACTCTCCCTATTCGCGCTTCTTTCGGCGCGACGGGCGGGTTCGTCCGATTCGGGCGTGCGGGGCCCGGCCGAACGGTCACCCCGTGTTTCCCGGCGACCCCTCCCGACATCGAATCGGGTGACTGCCATTGCCCATACCTGCGGGTCCGGTTCCCTCAGGATGGGACTCGGCGTTCGCCCGCCCATGACCAGGGCAGAAGGGCCAACTACCGACATGTCTGGAAGCAATCCCCCCAGCGGCGCCGAGGTCCGGCGGCTGCTCGCGAGCCGCAAGATCGAGAAGGTGGCCGTGCTCGGCGCCAACGGCACCATGGGCTACGGCAGCGCAGCGCTGTTCACCCAGGCCGTCCCCGAGGTCACGTTCCTCGCGCGGACCAAGGCCAAGGCCGAAGAGGGTCTCGGCGCAGCCGTCAAGCAGGTGCGGTCGCCCACCGTCGCGTCCCGCGCCCACGTCGGCGACTACGAGCACGACCTCGAGCGCGCCGTCGCCGAGGCGGACATCGTCTTCGAGGCCCTCACCGAGGACTTCGGCATCAAGAAGGAGATGTTCGACCGGGTCGAGAAGTTCCGGCGCGACGATTCGATCGTCGCGACGGTCACGTCCGGCCTGTCGATCAACGCGCTCTGCGAGGGCCGCAGCGAGTCCTTCCGCAGGAACTTCCTGGGCCTCCACTTCTTCAATCCGCCCAACGTCATCGTGGGCACGGAGCTCATCGCCGGCAGCGAGACCGATCCCGAGGTGGTCGACTTCATCGACGCCTTCTCCCGGGTCCGGCTGGGCCGCGAGATGGTTCGCACCGCCGACACGCCGGCCTTTGCCGGAAACCGCGTCGGCTTCAAGGTGCTGAACGAGGCCGCCCAGCTCGCCGAGGAGCACGGCCCGGCGCTCATCGACCGGATCATCGGGCCCTACACCGGGCGCGCGATGACGCCCCTGGCCACCATCGACCTGGTGGGCTGGGACATCCACCGCGCCATCGTCGACAACGTGTACGAGAACACCGACGACGAGGCCCGCGAGACCAACAAGCTCCCCGACTACATGGACAAGCTCATGGAGCGCGGAGTCCTGGGCAACAAGACCGGCCGCGGCTTCTTCTGGAAGGACGAAGAGAAGAAGCGGCACGCCCTCGATCCGGCCACCGGCGACTACCGGCCGCTCGAGGAGCTGCAGATGCCCGACCTCGAGTACATCGACGACGTCTCGGCGCTGTACTCCGAGGGCCGCTACGAGGAGGGCATGCAGATCTTCCTCGGCGCGGAGGGCGAGCACCCCGAGCTGGCCCGCAAGGTGATCGCCGGCTACATCAGCTACGCGTTCCACCGGGTCGGCGAGGTCACCGAGACCATCGACGGGATCGACCGCATCATGGGCATGGGCTTCAACTGGGCCCCGCCCAGCGTGCTGGTCGACGCCATGGGAGGCGCCGCCGCCGCGGTCGAGATGATCGACAAGGCGGGCGTGCCGGTTCCCGCGAACCTGGCCGAGGCCGCCCGCAGCGGCGAGCCCAAGCGCTTCTTCGACAACCCCCGCATCAACATCGGGAAATTCTTCGTCGCGGGCTGAGCCCCGGGTACGAGCACTTCGAGATTGAGGAGAGAACCATGTCAGCTGGATCGGAAGTCTACGTCCTCGGCGGCTACCAGACCGACTTCGCCCGCAACTGGACCAAGGAGAACAAGCACTTCTCGGCGCTCATGCGCGAGGGCGTGCTCGGCGCGCTGGAGACCTGCCAGATCGCTCCCGAGGAGGTCGAGAGCGCCCACGTCGGGAACTTCGCGGCCGAGCTCTACTGCATGCAGGGCCACCTCGGGGCGTTCTTCACCGAGGTCGACCCGGCCTTCAGCGGTCTGCCCACCGGTCGCCACGAGGCGGCCTGCGCGTCGGGCAGCATCGCGCTGCTGGCGGCGTCCGCGGAGATCGAGGCCGGTCGCTACGACCTCCAGGCGGTCGTGGGCATCGAGCAGATGAAGACCGTGTCGGCGGCCGAGGGCGGCGCCTACCTCGGCACCGCAGCCTGGTACGAGCAGGAGGCCGAGGGCATCGAGTTCCCCTTCCCCAAGCTCTTCGGCCGGCTCGGCGACGAGTACGACAAGCGCTACGGGCTGAAGGACGAGCACCTCGCCGAGATCAGCCGGCTCAACTACGACAACGCCAAGCTCAACCCCAACGCCCAGACGCGCACCTGGTACATGAACAAGGACCACGCGCTGTGCCGCACCGACGACAACCCGGCGGTGGGTGGGCGCATCCGCATCGCGGACTGCTCCCAGGTCACCGACGGCGCCGTCTGCGTGTTCCTGGCGTCGCGCGACTACGCGAAGAAGTGGGCCAAGGGCGTGGGCATGAAGCTCGCCGACATCCCGCGCATCAAGGGTTGGGGCCACAACACGGCGCGCCTGCGCTTCGCGGACAAGGTGGCCGAGAGCGCGAACGACGAGTACGTGCTGCCCCACGTGCGCAGCACCGTGACCTCGGCCATGAAGCGCGCGGGCATCGACGACGTGAACGGCATCGACGGCATCGAGACCCACGACTGCTTCACGACCTCGGAGTACATGGCGATCGACCACTTCGGGATCACGAAGCCGGGCGAGAGCTGGAAGGCCGTCGAGGAGGGCTGGCTCGAGATCGACGGCAAGCACCCGATCAACCCCAGCGGCGGGCTGATCGGCGCCGGCCACCCGGTGGGCGCCACGGGCACCCGCCAGCTGCTCGACGCCTACAAGCAGGTGACGGGCCAGGCCGGCGACTACCAGGTCGACGGAGCGAAGACCTTCCAGACCCTGAACATCGGGGGCAGCGGCACCACGAGCGTGAGCTTCGTGGTGGGCGTCTAGCGTCCGACCCGATCCTGACGGAGCCAAGCGAGCGCCCGGCCGGCAACGGTCGGGCGCTTCGCGTCGGGGGGCCGTCGGGAACGCGGGGCCGAGGGAGCGGCGGCTCAGCCGCCCTGGGCCTCGCGGTCGGCCGTGTGCTCGTTGGGCCAGTGGTCCCCGATCACCGGGTCGATGGCCGAGCCGAAGGCCGACAGGCGGCTGCGCGCCGCGGTCTCGCCGGCGGCGTCGAGCGGCGTGGAGATGCGGATCAGGGCGCCGTCGGCACGGCGGTCGAACAGCCGCCCGAGGAAGCGGTCGACGTTCTGGTCCAGGCCGCCGAGCAGCCCGGTTCGCCGATGGGAGCGGTACCAGAAGTGCACCAGCCGGCGCTGTCCTTCGCGCTCGACCAGGTACTCGTTGACCCGCAGCTCGCCGCCGGGGTCCACCTCGAGGGTCCGCGCCGAGGCGATGCCCCAGCCGGCTCCGGTGTAGCAGCCGCGCGGCGTGTGCTCGGGACGACCGCCCCGCTCGGTGCCGTAGTAGCCCACGTACAGCCAGATCACGTCGCCGGTGGGCGAGCGGTAGGCCCGCTGGAGGTTCACGTCGGCCCGCAGCACCGACTCGACGGCGGATCCGATCGGGAGGTCCTCGGACCTCCAGCTCCCGACGTGGCGGGGCAGGTCGTGGAGGGGCTCCACGTCCACGTCGAGCTGGGGGCCCAGACGCAGCCACCAGGCGGCGGCTCCCACCGCGAGCATCAACGCCACGAGGGCGATCTCACCGGTCCTGTTCCAGCTCACTGCACCTCTGCTCGAAAGCGCCCGGCTCCGCCCGACCGTGTCTGCGGTGGCCCGGAAGATACCCCCCCTGGCGGCGTCGCCAGCCTGGGGCCCGGCCGGCCGGGGCCGACCCCGCCGCCCGAAGAGGGCTCCGACGCCCCCCACCCCGTGCCCCGGAGGGAACAGGGCTCGGGGAGAAAGGCCCCCCTGCTGTCTGTGCCACCAACGGAAAGTCCCGTGACACCCACCCCAGGCCGCGCGACCCTCCCCGCGCGGCCTCGACCGCAGCCATCGACGCGGGCTCGACGTCCGACCCCGACGCGCCGGCGTATCGCGGTATCGCGACCCACCGACGGAGAGAAGCAACGACCGTGCTGGCGTGGACCATCATCGCCCTGTCGGCCGCCTGGGTCGTGTTCGCCTATGCGGGGTACGCGCTGGTGCTGGCCGGACTGCGCCGGCTCTCGCCCCGCCCGATCCGGGCCGGGGACGAGTTCCCGCCGGCCTCGCTCATCATCGCCGTCCACCAGGGCGAGCGCGAGATCGCGGCCAAGCTCGAGAACTCCCTCGCCCTCGACTATCCCGGTCCGCTCCAGATCGTGGTGGCCGCCGACGCCTGCAGCGACCGCACCGAGGAGATCGTGAGGGCGTTCGCGGACCGCGGTGTCGAGTGGGTGTCCAACCCCGAGCGCCGGGGCAAGGAGGCCGCCCAGGCCCTGGGCATCGGGCGCGCGACCGGCGAGATCCTGGTCTTCAGCGATGTGGGCGCGCTGCTGGCGCCCGACGCCGTGCGCAACATCGTCCGGCCCTTCGCCGACCCCACGGTGGGGGCCGTGTCCAGCGAGGATGCGGTGGACTCCGACGGAGGGGAGGGCGCCTACGTCCGCCTGGAGATGGCGCTCCGCCGCATGGAGAGCGAGACCGGATCGCTGGTCGGGCTCTCGGGCTCGTTCTTCGCGGTGCGCCGGGAGCTGGGCGACCCCTGGCAGCCCGATCTCGCCAGCGACTTCCGCTCGGCCCTGGAGGCCGGGCGCCGGGGGCTGCGCGCGGTGAGCGAGCCCACGGCCCAGGCGCGATTCAAGGCCTCCGAGGACGCCGCCCGGGAGTGGAGCCGCAAGGTGCGGACGGTGCGCCGGGGCATCGCGGTGCTGGTGGCCTACCGCGATCTCCTGCACCCGCGCCACGGCCGGCGCGCCCTGGCGCTCTGGGGTCACAAGGTCGCCCGCTTCACCGCGCCCTTCGCGCTGGTCGCGCTGCTGGCGGCCAGCGCCTGGCTGGCCCCCACGGACCCGCCGGCCGCCGTGCTGCTGGTCGTCCAGCTGGCCGCCTACGCCCTCGCCGCTGCGGCGCTGGTGGCCCGGCCGCTCCAGCGCTGGCTGGTGCCGCGCATCGCGGCGTTCTTCCTGCTGGTGAACGCGTCCATGCTGGTCGCGTGGTTCTACCACCTGTCGGGCCAGCGCGCGGTGACCTGGACGCCCACGCGCCGATGACCCGACGACGTCTCTCGCGACTCCCTCCCGCCGGTGCGCCCATCGCGCCCTGGGGCGCGCTGCGCGCCCTGCGCACCCCCGACCCGCAAGCAGACCTCCAGGCCGCCCTCGGCGCCTGGGCGGAGACCGGGCCGGTCAGCACCTGGGCGTCGGGCCGGGAGGCGCTGCGGGTGGCGTTCGCGGCCCTGGCCGAGCGCAGCGGGCGCAGCGAGATCGTGGTCCCGGGCTACACGTGCTTCTCGGTGGCCGCGGCCGCGGTGGCGGCGGGCTGCCGGGTGCGGCTCGTCGCCGTCGACGAGCGCGGCGGGGTCGATCGCGACCACCGGGCCCGCCAGCCGCGGGCCCGCGCGGCGGCGGGGGTGGTGTGCAACCAGTTCGGGGTGGGCGAGCCC
>JBNLVL010000033.1:0-23246 GCA_050618075.1 Myxococcota bacterium | reverse complement strand
CCTTGCCGCGGATCACCACGTGGTCGGTCGAGAGCGAGAGCTCCTCGTCCACCTCGATGGTGCCCTTGGGCAGCTGGATGATGGTTCCGGGCTCGGCCGTCAGCAGGGCGGTCTTCAGATCGGCGAGGGCGTTCGCGCCCTGCTTGATCTTCACCACCGTGTAGTCGGCGAACGGATCGCCGCCCGACGCACCCAGCAGGAGCGGGAGGGCGAGCAGCAGAGTCGGGAGCGCCAGCAGGGCGCGGATTCGTCGGCTCATGGGATGGGATTCCTCGTCGTTCGGTCACGTCTTGATCGACGCGGCGGCAATCTGTTACGACTGTCACAATCGTGCAAGGGCAAACATGGGACTCCGGGTCGCACGATCCGGTTCCCGCCCGCGAGGCACCGGGAAGGGCAGGCCCGATGAGATCTGATCCCGCGGGGGCCGACGTCCCCGGGCAGGACGGCGACGGCTCCGAGTCGACGACGCGGCGGCGGCCCCGCGGCGAGCAGCGCCGCAGCGACCTGCTCGCGGCCGTGATCCGCCTGATCGCCCGGAGCGGAGTCGGGTCGGTCACCCACCGGGCGGTGGCCGCCGAGGCGGGGGTGACCCACCGACTCACGACCTACTACTTCCGCACCAAGGAGAACATGGTCCGCGAGGCCTTCCGGGCCCTGGCCGCCCAGTCCGTGGAGCGCGCGCGCGCCGCCAGCCTCAGCTGGGCCGGCGCCCCGGACCGGGACTCCGCCATCCAGGGCGCCGTCGACGCCGTCACCGACGTCGTGCTCGGCGGGCTCCACGTCACCGACGGAGGCACCGAGGCCGAGCTGTCCCTGGTGCTCGAGATCCCGCGCCAGCCCGAGCTGTCCCGGGACTACGCCGAGTGGCAGGACGCCATCGAGTCCGTGCTCGTCGAGCACGCCAGTGCCCTGGACTCCGACGATCCGGTGGCCGATGCCCGGCTCATCCTCGCGGCGATTCGCGGCCTGCAGATCGAGCGCATCGCGCGCCCGGACCGTCCCCTGGAGAGGGCCGAGGTGCGCGCCCTGATCGACCGCCTGCTGACCTCGCTCTAGGGTCGCGTTCCAGGAGTTCGCCTGCATTCGAGGCCGCGTGCGAGCCGCTCGCGGCCGACCATCGCGGCGGGCTCAGCGCAGGCGCACGGGCAGCGTCTCCGGGCCCCGCAGCAGACAGCCCCGAGGCGCCCCGCGCAGGGCGTCGACCAGCCGGCAGCGGGGCCAGCGCGCGGTCATGACCTCGAGGGCGATCCGCAGGTTCTTGCGGGCCAGGTGCATGCCCGGACAGGTTCGCAGGCCCGGTCCGAAGGTGAGCAGGTCGTCGGGACGGCGCTCGACGTCGAACCGGTCGGGATCGCGATGGACCTCGGGGTCGCGGTTGGCGGCGGCGATGCCGAAGAGGACGGGCGATTGGGCGGGGATCTCCACCCCGGCCCACTCGACGGCACGCTCCGCGCTGGCGAACCGGGGCTGCGAGGCGACCGGCGGGTCGTAGCGCAGCAGCTCGTCGACGGCCGGCCCGCACAGCGACGGGTCGTCCACGCAGGCCTCCCACGGCTCGCGCAGTACGAGGAGCGCGTGGACGAGATTGCCCAGTGCGTCGGCGGTGGTGGTGGCGCCCGCGGTGAACACGAGCCGCAGGTGGGAGAGGACCTGCTCGTCGGTCAGGCGTCGACCGTCCACCTCCACCCGGAGCAGGTGGGAGACCACGTCGTCGCGGGCCTCGGCGCGCCGGGCCTCGAGGGTGGGGCGGACGTGGTCCGTGAAGAGACGATCGGCGCGGCGGCTCGCCGCGAGGTCGAGTCCCCCGAACATGAGCTCCATGGACCAGTCGAAGAACTCGCGCTCCCGGTCCCGCGACAGACCCAGCATCTCGCACAGGACCGCGAACGAGAAGATCCGGGTGAAGTCCCGGCACAGGTCCGCCTCACCCGCAGCGTCGATGCGGTCGGCCAGCTCGTGGGCGAGGGCCGCGAAGCGCTCGTCGGGGATCGACTCCACGGCGCGCCTGCGGAACGCCTGCATGATCGGGGGGCGGAAGCGGCGGTTCCCCGGCTCGTCCATGGACATGAACGTCTCGCCGATGAACGGCTTCGAGATGATCTGATAGGCCAGGCCGGGCGGAAAGCACTCGCCGTCCTTGAAGGCCTCGGCCAGGGCGGCGTGGCCCACGATGGCGAAGAGCTCGAGCTGTCCGTCCAGGGCGCGCACGCGCACCACCGGACCCTGCTCGCGCAGGGAGCGCAGGGCCCGGTGGAATTCGTCCCCGGGCAGGGGGGCCTTGTACCAGTCGATGGCCTCGCACCCCGTCGCCAGGGGCGCGCGCTTCGAGGGCACGGCCTACATCTCCTCCTTCAGCCGGATCTCGCCGAAGCACTCCGGGTACTTCCCCTGCTTGTCCCCATAGAAGTCCCGGATCTGGTCCATGTCCGCCCGGATGTCCCCGGTCGGAAGCAGCGCCGGGCCGAAGCCGCCGCGCTTGCGGGTGTAGTCGAGGTAGCCCATCACGATCGGCACGTTGGCGGTTCGGGCGATGTGGTAGAAGCCCGACTTCCAGTGGGCCGTGTAGCTGCGGGTTCCCTCGGCCGGGACCACCAGGGCCAGCTGGTCGCGGCGGGCGAACTCGTCGGCCAGGGCGTCCACCATGTTGGTGCGGCGGCTCCGCTCCACGGGGACGCCGCCCAGCCGGCGCATCACGCTGCCCATGGGGCCGCGGAAGAGGGTGCTCTTGCCCATCCACGAGATGCGCAGCTCGAACGTCGAGGCCATCGCCAGCAGATAGGCCAGGTCCCAGTTGCTGGTGTGGGGGGCCGCGATGAGGACGAACCGATCCTGCAGGGGCCGACCGCCTTCGGTCTCCCAGCCCGTGCCGCGCAGGAAGGCGCGGGCGAGTCGCTCGATCACGAAAGCCTCCGATCGCGCCGCGCGGCGGCGCCGGTGGTGGGCCAGGCTTTCGTCGGGGGGCGTGAGTGGGCCGGGCGACGGGACGGTAGCAGATGCCTCGATCCCGGGTCGCAGAGGGCTATGGGGAGGGCTCGGGTTCGACGCTGTCGGGCTCGGCGGTGTCTCCGGCGGACATCTGGCTGAGCAGGGCGAAGACCACCGAGAGGATCACCGGACCCACGAACAGGCCCAGGAGTCCGAAGGCCGAGAGTCCACCCAGCACACCGAAGAAGACCAGCAGGAAGGGGATCTCCACCGAGCCGCTCCGGCGGATGAGGACCGGCCGCAGGACGTTGTCGATGGACCCGACCACGAGCGCCCCCCAGAGTGCGTTGCCCACCGCCGCGCCGGTCTGGCCCTGTCCGATCAGCCAGAGGGTGGCGGTTCCCCAGACGACGACCGGTCCGCCGGGGATGAACGACAGCACCGAGACCAGGGCGCCCAGGGCCAGCGCGTAGGGCACGTCGAACAGCAGGAAGCCCGCGGCGGCCACCGCTCCCTGGACCAGGGCGGTGCCCACGAGCCCGAAGACCGTGGCGCGCACCACGCTGCCGATGTCGTCGATCAAAGACGCGCGCGCGCCCGGGAAGATCGTCGCCGCCAGCGCGCGAGCCCGGTGCGTCGCCTGCTCGCCATTGGTGTAGAAGGCGAAGAGCGCCAGCAGCGTGATCAGGAAGGAGAAGGCGTTGCCGGCCAGCTTGCCGGCGACGACACCCAGGGATGAGGACAGCCGCTGGCCCAGGCGCACGAAGTCGAAGCCCACGGATCCGGCGAGCACCTCCTCGCGGAAGGCCTCGATGCGCGGCCCCAGGCCGCCGATCCCGGTGATCACCTCCGGGAGCTGCGCGCCGGCTTCCAGCCATTCGCGCGTGCTGGCCACCAGGTTCGTCGCCTGCTGGACCACCGAGACCAGCAGGCCCACGGCGGGGAGGCCCAGCGCGAGCAGCAGCACGAGCGTGAAGACGGCCGCGGTGAGGGTGGGCTGCCCGGTGAGGTCGCGGACCCGGACGAAGAGCGGCCAGGTCACGTAGGCGAGGATGGCGGCCCAGATCGTCGCCACGAGGAAGGGCTGCAGCACGATGTACGCCGCTGCGAGCAGGCCGCTCGCGGCGACGACGCGCACGAGGATGATGCCCACCGGAGCCCCGGAGGGCGGCCCCGGCGGGCCGGTGGTCGCGTCGGAAGCCTCCGGTCCGGAATCGGATGCCATGGCTCTCCTCTCTGCCGGGCGCCGCCCATGCGGGCCGCGCATCCCGCGCGACAGTGTAGGCGCGTCACGGCCCGCCCGGGCCCGCCGCCCTCCACTGCCGGTCCCGGTCTGTGAGACAATGGACCGACGGAGGGCGAGGCCATGGTGTCGCGAGGACTCTCACTCCTGGTCGGGACCAAGAAGGGCGCCTTCTTCCTGGACGCCGACGCCGCTCGCGATCGCTGGAGCGTCGAGGGGCCCCACTTCCTCGGGCACATCGTCAATCACGCCGTGCTCGATCCCCGCGACGGCCGCACCCTGCTGGTGGCGGCGCGCACCGGGCACCTGGGGCCGACGATCTTCCGTTCCAGCGATCGCGGTCGGACCTGGGCCGAGGCCACGCGGCCGCCCGCCTTTCCCAGGGTGCCCAAGGGACTGGAGCCTCAGGAGAGCGACGCGCCCGATCGCCCCCCGCACTGGCAGGAGGCCGGGCGGCGCAGCTTCGAGCCGCTGGCGGGCGCGGGTCCCGAGCCGCCGGACGTCGCGGCCCCGGTCGGCGGGCGCGTCGTCGACTTCACCCATTGGCTCACGCCCGGCCACGCGGACGAGCCCGCGGTCTGGTACGCCGGCGCCTCGCCGCAGTCGCTCTTCCGCAGCGAGGACGCCGGCGACACCTGGGAGCCGGTGTCGGGGTTCAACGACCACCCCATGTGGGCCACCTGGACCGCGGCCGGCGAGGACGGCACCCCCGACGGCTCGCTCCTGCACTCGGTGATCGTCGACCCCCGCGACCCGCGCCACCTCTACATCGGGATGTCCGGCGGCGGTGTGTTCGAGAGCACCGACGGCGGGGCCGACTGGCGGCCTCTCAACGCGGGGACCGTGGCCGACTTCGCGCCCGACCCGAACCCCGAGTTCGGACAGGACCCCCACTGCGTGCGCCTCCATCCGGCGGCGCCCGACGTCCTGTACCAGCAGAACCACTGCGGCATCTATCGCCTCGAACGACCCTCGGAGCGCTGGGATCGCATCGGCGACAACATGCCCCGGGAGATCGGGGACATCGGCTTCGGCATCACGCTCCACGCGCGCGACCCGGGCACGGCCTGGGTCTTCCCCATGGACGGCACCGAGGTGTGGCCGCGCACGAGTCCCGGCGGACGCCCCGCGGTCTACGTGACCCGCGACCACGGCCGCAGCTGGCAGCGTCAGGATCGCGGGCTGCCGGAGGAGAACGCCTGGCTCACGGTCTACCGCCAGGCGCTCACCTCCGACCCAGGCGACCCGGTCGGCGTCTACTTCGGCACGACGAGCGGCGAGATCTGGGCCAGCCGCGACGAGGGTGAGCATTGGCGCTGCATCGCGAGGCACCTCCCCATCGTGCAGTCCCTGGAGGTGGCGCAGTGGGCGTAGCCCCGAGGCGGTCGGGAGCAGGGTGATGAAGGTCTGGATCCCCCAGCCCCTGCGCTCCTACACGGGCGGAGCGCCCCAGGTGGAGGCCGACGGGGCGAGCGTGGGCGCGCTGCTCGAGGATCTCGATCGCCGCTTCCCGGGCATCCGCTTCCGCATGATCGACGAGCAGGACGGGGTGCGCCGGCACATCCGCCTCTTCGTGAACGGCGAGCGCATCGCCGGACTGGACGACGCGCTCTCGCCCTCGGACGAGGTCCACATCTTCCAGGCCCTCAGCGGGGGATGATCCGCAGCCCCCGCGGACGCGGCCGGTGCGGATCCCGCGGACGCGGCTTGCGCGGAGAAAGGAAGCGAACGATGTCGGTTCTCACGAGCTGGATTCGGATTCCCATGACGATCGCGGTCCCCCTGGCCCTGGCGATCGCCGTCTTCCCGAGCCCGGGCGCTGCCGCGCCGATCGCGCGGTCCGCCGACGTGACGCTCCAGGTGAGCTTCCCGTTCATCCGCGACGCGGGCATCCAGCCCTTCGTCGGCAACCCGTCGACGTTCCACCTCCAGGCGAGCGGGGTCGCGGTGGGCGTCGACGAGACCGCCGGGTCGATCACGCTGGCAGCGGGCGCCCTGGCGCTCACCACGACGGCCCTGCTCCCGGTCACCGGGAACACCTCGGTGGCCTCGCTCACCGCCAACAACCTCGCCAATGCCTCCGGCCGGTTCTCCATCGGCGGCGCCGCGGGCCTCGTCGGAGAGCCGGCCTGTCCCCCGTCCCAGGGTCGGGCGTGCGTCGCCCAGAGCGGGCTCGGGGGAGAGATGGGCCTGGCCGGAACCGTCTTCCTGCACATCGTCCCGGACATCGTGGTGATCTCGCTGGATCTCGCCGCGATGGGTCTGGGCCTGGGAGGACCGCTCTCCAGCGCGGGCGTCGGCTTCTCGATGCTCGTCGATGGGGCGCCGTGGACCATCGGGGCGGCCTCGGTGGCGGCGCAGGGCGTCACGCCCACGGTCCTCGCCACCACCGCCGGCGGCATCAGCGGCTCGACGCTCAGCCTCGTCTCGCCTGCCTACATCCAGAACGCCTTCGTCGTCGGGTTGACGCCGATCTTCTCGCGACTCGAGATCGAGTTCACCGATGGGCTCGGCGTGCCGGGGTTCGCGAGCGACATGGTCCCCGAGCCCTCGACCCAGCTGCTCCTGGGCCTGGCGCTCGGTCTGGGCCTGCTCGCGAGCCGTCGCCGGCCCTAGGGACGCCGGGTGCAACGATCGGACGCAGGCCGGCGGCGTCACCCATCCCCGATCCTCGGCATCGATCGAGGAGAAGGTGAGGTGGCCATGCCCGAATCGGATTCCAGAGTCGCAGAGATCGAGTCCCCCGAGGCCCGGAGCGGGTCCGGGCCCCTGGGGTACGTCAAGGAGCACCCCGGGTGGGTGATCTACTTCGTCCTCTGCACGGTGCTCGGAGCGGTCGGGATCTTCTACGTCCCTTTCGTCCCCGAGACCATGAACCCGGTGCAGAAGGCCGCCGGCGGCGGGTTGGTGGGCTTCTACTTCTCCCTCTTCCCCATCGTTCATCGCCTCTTCCTCTGATCCGGGCCCGATCGACACGAATCAGTGTCGTGTGGCATGGCGGCTCTTGACGCTGCGCCCGGCTTCGGCTCCAATGCGCGACAGTCAGGCGCGGGCGGAGAGGGAACGCATGGGCTCCGGCTGGAGTGCTCACATCGGACTCATCCAGCTCTTCGAGCGAGTGGGACGGGCCGGGCTGTGTGGCCTCGGCGGCGTGTGCGCGATCGCGCTGACAGCCGCCTGCGACAGCCCCGAGCGCCGGGAGGCGCGCACCGCCCGGGCCATCTACGAGGCGAACTGTGCGGTCTGCCACGGCAGTCGGCGCGGCGACGAGGGGCCCCGGATCGTCGCCGGAACGGGCCGGACCGCGCCCGACCTCCGCACCCTCGAGCGACGGCTCGGGTCGCCGTTTCCGCGCGAGCGCGTCGCCGAGTACATCGACGGTCGGGCCGACGTGGAAGCCCACGGCCCCCGGGACATGCCCGTCTGGGGGGACCGCCTGTACGCCGACTGGCCCGAGGGAGACGATCGGGAGGCGGCCCGCGCCGGCACCATCTCCCTGCTGGTCGACTACCTGGAGTCGATCCAGGTGGAGTGACGCTCACGCGTGGGCGGCCTGGTGCAGCGCCTCGAAGGCCTCCCCGGTCGCGAGCACCATCTGGTGGAGATCCGGAACCAGGTCCCAGTCCGCCGCGTAGCCCCACGAGAGGGTTCCGTCGTAGCTGAACAGCGCGATCCCCAGGCCGAGGGTGCCCGTGAGCGGGACGTGGGGGTGGATCTCCAGCAGTCGCGAGCGGAGCAGGTAGAGCGTTGAGCGCGGGCCCGGAACGTTGGTGACCACCATGTTGAACGGGGTCGTGCGGCGCAGCATCCGCGCGGAGAGGACGAGCAGCGCCGATCCGGTCCACTCGGTCACCTGGGTCAGGGTCTCGGCCCCCAGTGCGCTCCGCGATCGCTTCAGCTCCGCGGTCTGCCTGCGGATCGCCTCGAGCCTCTCGAGCGGGTCGGGCTCGGCGATGGGCAGGGCGACGTTCCAGGCCGATACGCGGTTGCCGAGCGCGCCCTTCTCGTCCTTCGAACGCACGCTCACCGGCGCCATCACCCGGAACTGGACGCCGTCGAGGTCCATGCCCCGGTCCCTGGCGAGATAGCGCCCGACCGCCCCGGCGGTCGTGGCGAGGACCACGTCGTTCACGGTGACGCCGGTCTTCCGGCGGATCTCGCCGATCCGGGCCATGGGCATCGTGTACCAGTCGAGCCGGCGATTGGGCCCCACCACCCGGTTGAAGGGCACGGCGGTGCTCTGTCCCATGCTCGACAGGGCATGGCCGAGCGCGCGCAGTCGCTCAGCGACGTCGTGGCGCGCGTCGCCTTCGTCGAAGATCAGCCGGGAGGCTGCGGAGCCCAGGGCGATGGGAGCGCCGAGGGCCCGCCCGAGCTCTCCGCCCGCCAGCGTGAGCCGGCTCGGGACCGGCCGGGGCTTCCAGCGGCTCGGCGGATCCGGCTTCTCCAGGGGCTCCGGGGTGAGGAGCGCCGCGATGAGCTCGCTCCCCGACACGCCGTCGACCATGCAGTGGTGGACCTTGCTGACGATCGCGATGCGGTCGCCCTGCAGCCCCTCGATGACCCACATCTCCCACAGCGGCTTCTCCCGGTCCAGGCGCTGGGAGAAGATGCGGCCGACCATGCGCTTGAGCTGACGTTCGTCGCCCGGCCGCGGCAAGCGGGAGTGTCGCACGTGGTAGCGGATGTCGAACTTGGCGTCGTCGACCCAGACCGGGTGGCCCTCGATCGGCGTGTGGGCGATCCGCTGGCGGTAGCGCGGGATCCGATCGAGCCTCGACTCGACGTACTCCTCGATGGCCTCGATGTCCAGGGAGCCGTCGTCCTTGCGAAGCGGTCCGGCCTCGTGGATCTGGGTGGACGCCACGTGCATGGCGCCTCCGGTCGGCATCTCGTCTTCGTAGACCAGGAACGAGTTGTCGATCTGGGTCAGTCGGTCGTAGAGGGGCGCATCCATCTCGAACCTCGCGAATCCCGCTCGCTCAGAGCTTTCGCAGTGCCTCGAACTCGTGGTCGATCGCCTGGGCGAAGGCGTGGACGTCGGGCATCGCGTCCCGGTCCGAGTTGAAGCCCCAGAAGAGGCGCCCGTCGTAGCTGAACAGCGCGATGCCCAGCGCCTGGTTCTCGAAGAGCGGCACGAGGGGGTAGGACTCCAGCATGCGCGCTCCGTCCAGGTAGACGGGGACGCCGGGACCCGGAACGTTGGTGACGACCAGGTTGAAGGCGCGGCGCGACGCCGCCAGCCGACTGACTCCGGCGAGGAGCCCGGGGGCGGTCACGTCGCTGATCTCCTCCAGGACCTCGCTGCCCTCGGCCTGGCCCGAGGCCTTGATCCGGCGCGTCACCTCGACCACGTGCTCGGCGCGGCGCACGGGGTCGGCGACGCCGACCGGCAGCTCGGCCACCAGCATCGAGACGTGGTTGCCGAGCTTGCCGCGCTGGCTGGGGCGGCGCGTGCTCACGGGAATGAACGCCCGGAAGTCGATCTCGTCCAACGGGGTCCCGTGGTCGGACAGGTAGTGGCGCACGGCGCCCGCCACGCACGTGAGCACCACGTCGTTGAGCGTGCCGCCGATGCGCTGCCGGACCTCGCGGACCACGCCCAGGTCGAAGGTGGTCCAGTCGAATCGGCGGTGGGGTCCGATCGGGACGTTGAGGGGGGTCTCGGACGCCGGCACGAGCGCGTGGCTCATGGCCTCGACGAAGCCCGCGGTGGTGTGCGCGGCGTTCTCGACGGCCCTTCCTGGATCGGAGAGGGAGCGGGCCGCGCCGAACAGCGCCCGGCTGGGAGCGGCCACCCGCCGGACCGCCTCGTCGGCCAGCATGCGGAGCGCGCCCGGTGCCGGGCGCGGCAGCCACGGGTACTCGGCCGGGCCGATGCGGTGGTCGGCGTCGGTTCCCATGAACGCCGCGAGCAGGTCCACCCCCGAGATGCCGTCGATCAGGCAGTGGTGGATCTTGGAGATCACCGCGAAGCGGTTTCCTTCGAGGCCTTCCACGAACCACAGCTCCCACATGGGCTTCGCCGTGTCGAGCTTCTGGCTCATGATGCGCCCGGCCAGTCGCTTGAGCTGTCGTTCGCTGCCGGGCCGGGGCAGGGCGGTGTGCCGCAGGTGGTAGAGGGGATTGAAGTGCTCGTCGTCCACCCAGACCGGCCGATCCACGAGCGGGATCCGGGCCAGCTTCTGGCGGAACCGTGGAATCCGGGCGAGCGCCGTGTCGGAGAGCGCGAGCACGCGCTCGAAGTCGAGGCCGCCCTCCTGCGTGGCCAGGGGGCCCGACTCGAACACGCCCACGGACCCGACGTGCATGTGCACGCCATCGGACTCCAGCTCCAGGAAGGAGCTGTCCAGCGCGGTCAGCCGGTCGTAGTGGGTGTAGGCCATGGCTCCTCCACTCTTTCTCCTGCCGCCCCGTTCCTGCGAGCCATCATCCCAGTCTCTCGCGAGCGTGGCCAGGGAGTTCGCAGGGCCGGGCGACTTCGGGAATGCAAGCGCGGGGCCGCTCCACGCAGCACAGGATCCCGGCCCCAGGGGCGTGCGGCCCCGGGCCGGCTCATAGGTGGGGCGATTGGGGGCGCTCTGCGGCCCGGGGCCCCGCGATGCGCTGCGGGTCGGCCTCCTGCACCAGGGGGGTGGCTCGCCAACGCGCACGGGGACAAAGTCGGCCGCTTCGCGTAGGATCGTTCCTCATGTCGAAGCCCTGGTCCTCGTTCTCGATCGGTCGCCGTTCGACGGTCATCGATGGTCACCTCCACCCCGCCTTCGAGGGGGTCGCGGCCCGGTTGAGAGAGCAGCTGCACATGACACCCGGGGGCGCCGCGGTCTGCGTCTACCACCGCGGCCAATGCGTGGTGGACCTGTGGGGCGGTGTCCGGGACGAGGAGGGGCGACGCTGGGAGGCCGACACGATGTCGCCCAGCTTCTCGACCACCAAGGGGGTGGCCTCCACGCTCGTCCACATCATGGCCGACCGGGGACTGCTCGACTACGACGACCTGGTCGCGGACTACTGGCCCGAGTTCGGACAGGCGGGCAAGGACCGGATCACCATCCGCCACGTGATGGCCCACCAGTCCGGCCTCTACCACATCCGCCAGATGATCGATCGCGCCGATCGCATGCTCGACTGGGAGTACATGATCCACGCGATCGAGCGCTCCGAGCCCGCCCATCCGCCGGGGGAGCGCACCGGCTATCACGGCCTCACCTACGGATACCTGGTGGGGGAGATCCTGCGGCGGGTCACCGGCACGCCGTTCCCGGAGCTCGTTCGCAAGGAGCTGGCAAAGCCCCTCGGGCTGGACGGGATGTTCGTGGGGGCGCCCAGCGACGAGCTCCACCGCGCGGCCCAGCTCATCTGGCCCAAGGTCAACTTCGCGACTCCGTCCCTGCCCACGGGCGTCACCAAGGGACTGCGAAACCTCACCTCTCCGGCCATCGAGCTCGGAGCGCGCATGGTGGGGTTCCAGCTCGACGTCGCGAGCATCATCGACTCCCTGGCGCCGCGCGGCATCGGTCACTTCGACTTCAGCTCGGCCGAGACGCTGCGCGCCTCCATCCCCGCCGCCAACGGACTGTTCACCGCGCGCTCCCTGGCGCGCATGTACGCGGCGCTGGCCGCGGGTGGCGAGCTGGACGGGGTGCGACTGCTGTCGCGTCGCACGCTGCGACGCGCGGTGCGCCGTCAGAACCGCTCGGGCCGTCTGGCGGTGATTCCCTTCGACATGCGCTGGCGGCTCGGGTACCACGGCGTGTTCACCTCGCGCGGCTCGCCCCGCCACGCCTTCGGTCACTTCGGCTTCGGCGGGTCCGGCGGCTGGGCCGATCCGAGCCGCGAGCTCTCGGTGGCGCTCATCGTCAACGCGGGTCTCGGCACGCCCTTCGGCGACGTCCGCATCGCGCGGATCAGCGCCGCGGCGATTCGCGCGGTGGACGCGCGGCGCTTCCCCCGACGCTCGTCGGTCGGCGCCCCGCTCCCCAACCGGAGCAACGGTCGCGCCCGTCCCCTGGGCTCCCCGGTCTCCTTCCGCGCCTGAAGACGCCATGGCCGACTCGATCGGAGCAGACGACCTCCTGGAGCGCGCGGCCTCGCTCGTCCGCGTCGCCCAGCACCAGATCGGTCGGGTGGCGAGCTCGAACCCGATCGGGGACCTCGACAAGGAAATCGAGGCCCGCCTGTCCGAGGCGCCCCTCGACCTCAACGAGTACGGCTACGACCGGTTCGGTCTCCACGCCGACAGCGTGCGCCGGCTGCTCATGCCCGCCGCTCTCCTCTACCGCTACTACTTCCGCGTGGACGTCCACGACATCGAGCGGGTGCCGTCGGGCCGGCTCCTCCTCATCGCCAACCACTCGGGACAGTTCGCCTACGACGGCAGCATGCTCTCCACGGCGATGTTGCTCGAGGCGCCGGTGCCCCGTATCTGCCGGGGCATGGGCGAGTACTTCCTGTGGAAGGTGCCGTGGATGGGCATCATGGCCTCCCGCATGGGAACGCTGGTGGGAACGCCCGAGAACT
This sequence comes from Myxococcota bacterium, assembly GCA_050618075.1. Lineage (GTDB taxonomy): Bacteria > Myxococcota_A > UBA9160 > UBA9160 > UBA4427 > JBNLVL01. The sequence continues at coordinate 10,555 of JBNLVL010000033.1, read as the reverse complement.
GCGTGTCGATGCTCGACCACGGCGAGTGCGTGATGGTGTTTCCGGAGGGCGCGCGCGGCGCCAACAAGCCCTTCCACAAGCGCTACCAGCTCCAGGACTTCGGGCGCGGCTTCATGCGGCTCGCGCTCGAGACGGGCACGCCCATCGTGCCGGTGGGGATCGTCGGCGCCGAGGAGCAGCAGCCCGGGCTGGCGAACCTGGACGGCCTCGGCCGGAAGCTGGGGCTGCCCTCGCTGCCCATCACCATCAGCTCCCCGTGGCTCGGGCTGCTCGGGCCCGTGTTCGCGCTGCCCACGAAGTACCACATCTATTTCGGCGAGCCGCTGGTGTTCGAGGGCGATCCCAACGACAACGACGAGTCCGTGAACGCCCGCGTCGACGTGGTGAAGGACGCGATCGCCGCCCTGCTGGAGCGCGGTCTCGAGGAGAGGCGCGGCGTCTTCTTCTGAGGATGACCCGCGACCTGGGGCGCTCCGGGACCCGCTCGGCGGCCAGCTGTAACATAAGGCCCCACGCCTGGGGAGAAGGGCGACGAGCGCTCGTTCGTTTCCGGTCCGCGACTTGCATTCGCCTCGGGCAAGCCCGGAGGCGCCATGACCCTGCGACCGCGAAACGACCTGCCCCCCGCCGAGGGGCCGTCGGCCTACGACCGCCTGACCTCCCAGGACAGCTCGCTCCTGATGTTCGAGCAGCGCAACACCCACATGCACGTGGCGGCGGTGGCGATCTTCGAGTCCGGGCCCCTGCGCTCGCAGGACGGCGGCCTCGATGGCCCGCGCATCACCCGCTACGTCGAGTCGAGGCTCCCGTGCCTTCCCCGCTATCGCCAGCGGCTGGCGTTCACGCCGTTCCAACGCCACCCGGTGTGGGTGGACGACGATCACTTCGATCTCCACTACCACGTCCGGCACACCGCCCTGCCGCGCCCGGGCAGCGAGGAGCAGCTCAAGCATCTCGCCGGGCGGATCCTGTCCCAGCCCCTCGACCGCGACCGTCCGCTCTGGGAGATGTGGGTGATCGAAGGCCTCGAGCGGGACCGCTTCGCCCTGCTGACCAAGGTGCACCATTGCATGGTGGACGGGGCCTCGGGCACCAGCCTGTTGACGCAGCTGTTCCGTCCGACCCCCGACGACACCATCGAGCCCATCGCCGCGTGGTCCCCCAGGCGTCATCCCTCCGTCCTGCGCCTGGGGGTGGACGAGGTGGTCGAACGCATCTCGGGGCCGCTCTCGATCCTGAAGGACCTGGCCGAGGCGGTCCAGTCCCCGGCCAGGACCCTGGACCTCGTGAAGAGCCGCGGGGCCTCGGTGGTGGAGGCGGTGCGCGACGGCCTCCACCTTCCCTCCGAGAGCGAGCTGAACCGCCCGATCGGTCCCCACCGTCGGGTCGAGTGGCGCACCTTCGACCTGCCCGAGCTGAAGGCGCTGAAGAAGAGTCTCGGTGGCACCATCAACGATCTGGTCCTCACCGTGGTGACCGGGGCGATCCGGCGCTTCCTCGAGCGCCGCGGCGAGCCCCTCGACGATCTCGACTACCGCGTGGTGATCCCCGTCAACATGCGTTCGGGCTCCGGCGACCCGGAGCTCGCGAACCGGGTGTCCGCGTTCTTCATGACGCTGCCCGTCTCGGAGCCGGACCCGATCCGCCGGCTCCAGCAGGTCCAGTCCGAGACCGCGCGCCTGAAGGGGTCCCGGGCGGCGGACGGGATCGATTTCTTCACCCAGCTGGTCGAGCGCAGCCGGTCCACCTGGCTCACCGAGGTGGGCGTTCGCTTCGCCGCGCGCGTGCAGCCCTACAACCAGATCGTGAGCAACGTGCCGGGGCCGCAGTTCCCGCTCTACGTCCTGGGGGCGCCCCTCACCCGGCTCTTCCCGCTCGCGCCGCTGTTCGAGCGCCAGGGGCTCGGCACCGCGGTCATGAGCTACGACGGTCGCGTCTGCTGGGGACTCGTGGCCGACCGCGACACGGTGCCCGACCTGGGCGCCCTGGCCGGCGATCTGGAGCGGGCCATGGCCGAGCTGGTCGCGCTCGCATCGCCCGGGTCCGGGGCGCCGGGTCGCGACGACGAGCGCCCCGCACCGGTCGCCGGGGAGTCGACGGCCGTCCGGGAGCCGGAGGCGCCCCGGCCCGCCCGGTCCCACATGTGATCCAGCGCACCCGGCCGGCCCCGCGTCCGGTCGATCCGGAGGTGATGGGCCTCTTCCGCCGTCCGGCATTCGATCGCGTCCGCCTGCTCGAGGCCGCCGACAGGGCGCGCCGCAAGGGCCGGCGTCGTCGCGCGGTCCGCCTGTACCGCGAAGTGCTCGCGGTCGAGCCGCGCAACCCGGAGCTCAACGCGCGGATCGCGCCCCTGCTCGCCGCGACCGGTCAGTCCTTCGATGCCTGGCGCGCCTATCTCCGCGCCATCGAGCACTGCCGGGCCGAGAAGCAGCTGGAGGCGGCCGTCACCCTCGCGCGCGGCGCCACCCGGAGCCTGCCTCGCCAGATCGAGCCGTGGGAGCAGCTCGCGCGGCTCGAGGCCGGAAGAGGTCGCCGCGAGGCGGCCCGGGAGGCCCTGCGGCGCGGCCGTCGCGCCATGAAGGGGAGGCGCCGCCGCCCCCAGGCCATCGCCCTGCTGCGTCTCGCCCTCGAGCTCGATCCCGACGACGTGCAGGTCACCGTGGATCTCGCGCGTCAGCTCGCCCGGTCCGATCAGACCCTGGTGGCGCTGCGTCTGCTCGAGGGGCTCGCCGAGCGCTGCGAGGGGGCGGGGCGCCGCGCCGCGCGCGCGGCCCAGTGGCGGATCGAGCCCAGCCTGCAGAACACCGGCGCCTGGATGCACTCCGCCTGGGCCTGCTGGCGCCAGGGGCCGGTGCGTTCGGGCGCGCGCGCCCCCCGAGCGGCGTCCTAGGCTCCGCCGACCCCGACCCGACCTCGACCCCGATCCGACCGCCGACGGGTCGCGCGCCACCGTCCCAGCGCCGCTGGCCCCACGGGGTGCGGAGTCTCCATTGAAACAGAATCTCGGTTCTGATCCGTTGACATCCCGGATTTTTCGACTTAATCATCAGAATCAGAATACCGATTCTGATCATGAGACCTTCGACCCGGGCGCCACGGCCCGGACCCGGGGGCCAGACCCGGGGCCGGACCCACGTCCGGAGGCGGGGAGATCGCGATGTCCCAGTACCGATCGAATCTGCGCTGGATCCGGACTCCCCAGCAGGCCCGAAGCCAGGAGACCCTGGAGCGGATCCTGGACGCCGCCGAGGTGCTGATCTCGGACAAGGGGGTCGACGATACGTCGGTCGCCGAGGTGGCCCGCCGCGCCGGCTCGTCGGTGGGTGCGTTCTACACCCGGTTCCGCGACAAGGACGGGCTGTTCTACGCGCTCTACGACCGCTACCTGGAGCAGGCGATGGCGACCGCCGACGACGCGCTCGATCCCGCGCGCTGGCAGGGCATCGGCGTCCGGGAGATGCTCGACTCCGTCGTGCGCTTCCTGGTGGAGATCTACCGGGACCGCCGCGGTCTCATGCGGGCCTTCGTCCTCCGCAACCACACCGATCCCGAGTTCGGCGCGCGCCAGGAGCGGCTGTCCCACTATGTGAGCGACAAGCTCGGCGCCCTGCTGCTGGCGCGGAGCGAACAGATCCGCCACCCCGACCCGGCGCGCGCCGCCGCGTTCGGTCTGATCCTGTGCTTCGCGTCGATCGAGAGCGCGGTGCTGTTCGGCGAGGTCCGCTCGGGCTCGCTCTCGCTGTCCGACGAGGACCTGGCGAGCGAGCTGGTCCGCGCGTTCGTCGCCTACCTGGGCATCGATCCGAGCCCGGACGCTGCCTCCCCTGACGATTCCCCCGGACCGCGAGCCGGGGACACTGCCAAGGAGCCCTCCTGATGAGCCTCGAACACCTCCACCCCGAGCAGCCCGTGGAAGAGCTGCGCGTCCCCCAGAGCGTCAACTACAACTGGGAGTACGACGCCACGCGCAAGCGGCTGATGCGCCTGTACGAGAACGCCAAGCGCGACCAGTGGAACGGCAGCGAGCGCCTCGACTGGTCGATCGACGTGGATCCGGAGTCGGAGCTGCTGCCCGACATGGGGATCGGCATCTACGGCACGCCGATCTGGGAGAAGCTCTCCAAGCGGGAGCGCGAGAAGCTGCGCCACGAGGCCGTCACCTGGCAGCTCTGCCAGTTCCTCCACGGCGAGCAGGGCGCCCTGCTCGCCACCGCCCAGATCGTCGACAGCGTGCCGTGGTACGAGGCCAAGCAGTACGGCGCCACCCAGGTCATGGACGAGGCCCGACACGTCGAGGTGTATCGCCGGTTCGTGCAGGAGAAGCTCGAGCACGAGTACCCCGTGAATCCGGAGCTCAAGTCCCTGCTCGATCTCATCCTCACCGACTCGCGCTGGGACATGAAGTTCCTCGGCATGCAGATCATCGTCGAGGGGCTGGCGCTGGCCGCCTTCGGGACGATTCGCGACACCGCCAACAACCCGCTGCTGCGCGATCTCACCGCCGCCGTCATGGAAGACGAGGCGCGCCACGTCGCCTTCGGCGTGCTCTCCCTCCGCGAGTTCTGCAACGACCTGTCGGAGAAGGACCGCCTGGAGCGGGAGGACTTCGTCTACGAGGCCAGCGTGCTCATGCGCGACCGCATCACCAACCGGGAGGTGTGGGAGCGGATGGGGCTCGACCCCGAGGAGTGCATCGCCCACGCCGACGAGAGCGAGATCGCCAGGCAGTTCCGCTATCGGCTGTTCTCGAAGATCGTCCCCAACGTCAAGAGCCTGGGCCTGCTCTCCGACCGCCAGAGGGAGCGGTTCCACCAGCTCGGGATCCTGCAGTTCGAGAACGAGACCACGTCCGACGTGGACCAGGACATCCTCGAGGAGCAGCGGATCCGCAGCGGAGAGATCGAAGCCACCATGGGGGCCGCCTGAGCCCGCGCCCCGGCCTCCCGCAGGCTGGAGGAAGACGCCCCCTTCGGTGAGAATGTCTCCCGTGGCGGTGGACCGCCGGCGGGAGGCTCTCATGATCGATCTCCACTACTGGCCCACACCCAACGGCAAGAAGGTCACGATCCTGCTGGAGGAGTGCGGGCTGCCCTACCGCATCGTCCCCTGCAGCATCGGCGAGGGAGACCAGTTCAAGGACGAGTTCCTCGCGATCAGCCCCAACAACCGCATGCCCGCCATGGTCGACCACGACCCCGAGGACGGCGGCGAGCCCGTCTCCGTCTTCGAGTCGGGCGCCATCCTGATGTACATCGCCGAGAAGGCGGGACAGTTCTACCCCCAGGACCTGCGGCCCCGCTACGAGGTCAACCAGTGGCTCGTCTGGCAGATGGCCAACCAGGGGCCGAAGTCGGGCGAGTGCGGTCACTTCCGGCGGCTCGGCGAGGAGCAGGGAGATCAGTCGTACGCGGTGCGGCGCTTCACCGACGAGGTGAACCGCCTGTACGGGGTCATGAACAACCGCCTCTACGACCGCCGCTACCTGGCCGGCGACGACTACACCATCGCCGACATGGTGAGCTACCCGTGGACCGTGGGCTGGGAGCGCCAGGGCCAGGACATCGAGGAGTTCCCGTACTTCAAGCGCTGGTTCGAGGAGCTGTCCTCACGTCCGGCGGTGCGCAGGGGCATGGAGGCGGGCAGCGAAATGTCCGTCGACCGCTCCAGGCTCTCGGCCGAGGAGATCGAGCGCCTCCGGGCCATGCTCTACAATCAGCGCGCGCGACCGGCCCCGGAAGGCGGACTGCTCTAGTGTCCTGTTCCGGAAGTTCGGCGTCGAATCGACGCAGCTCCCTGCACATCACCCCCTGCACCGAGAAGTCGACTGCGAGCCGCTCGCAAGGCGCGCGAGCGAGGCATAGCCGCCGCTACGGCGACCGAGCGCAACGCAGCGAGCGGCTCGTAGGCGGCTTCGAATGCAGGCGAACTTCTGGAACAGGACACTAGCTCCCGGCCGGGGACTCAGACCCGCTGGGACCAGGCTTCGGGGAGCGAGAGCACCGGGCAGCGCGCGCGTCGCACGACCCGTTCGGTGTGGCTTCCGCGCACGATCTCGCTCAGGCTGCTCCGGCCGTTGGTGACCATGGCGACGAGGTCTGCGTCGAACTCGTCGGCGGCGGCGAGGATGCCGTCGACGACGTCGCCGCCGCGCTGGACCTGGCGGTAGCGCAGGGTGCCCTCGTCCTCGTCGGGCAGGGCGATCACCGGCGCGTTCCCGTCCCCGATGTTCAGCATGGTCACGTCGACGGGCGGATCGCCGAGGCCCCGGGCCACCCGCCGCGACGCCTCGACGGCCAGGACCGGAGCGGGCTCCTCGGCGATGGGAACCAGGATGCGGCGCAGCGACAGCGAGCCGTCCCTCGCGGACACGAAGCCCGAGGCGCCGCTCGGGACGAACAGGGTCATGGCCCCCGAGCGCCGGGCCACGTCTTCGGCGACGGAGTCCCGGGCGACTCCGGTGATCCCCTTCTGGGCGTCGTAGGCGACGACGATCAGGTCCGAGGGCTCGCCGGTCAGGTAGTCCAGGACCGTGGAGACCGGCCGCGCCGTCCCCAGGTTCACCTTCTTCACGGAGACGGCGAACTGCTCGAACACCGCCGAGCGGTCGCTGCCCGGCTCGAGCAGCCCCCAGCGCTCGAGGGTGGCGCGGACCGCCGGAAAGCGGCGCCAGTCCGTGTCCAGGTCGGCCTCGCCCGCGTGGAGCAGGGTGAGGCTGGAGCGGCGGACCAGGGCGATGGCGAGCGCGTGGGCGAAGGCCACGTCGCAGGACGGCGAGAAGTCCGTCAGGTGGAAGACGGAGTGGACGAGCGGGGCGGGGGTCGCTTCGGACATGGAGACCTCTCGGTTGGTCGAACAGACTAACCGATCCGGCACGGCCCGTGGAGCGGCTATCATGGCTCCCCATGCGTCGGACCTCACTTCGCCGGACCCTCCCGATCCTCCCGCTGCTCGCGGTGTTGCTCGTGTGGGTCGCGCCCGGGTGCACCGGCGGGCGCCTGGCCCTGCCCGGAGATCTCCGGGTCGGCCTGCACACGGACTACCCGCCCCTGTCGTTCGAGAAGAACGGAGAGATCGTGGGCATCGAGCCCGACCTCGCCCGCATGGTGGGCCGGGAGCTTCAGCGCCGGGTGAGGTTCGTGCCGCTCGAACGGGCGGAGCTGATCGACGCGCTCGAGGACGACCGCATCGACGTCATCATGACCGGCATGTCCGTGACCGCCGAACGCAGCCGCCGGGTCCGCTTCATCGAGCCCTACAGCCGGGTGGGACAGATGGCGATCCTGCGCCGCGACCGGATCGCGGAGCTCGGCCGTCCCGGAGACCTGGCCCGGGCCGGAGCCCGCGTGGCCTTCGTCGAGGGGACGACCGGTGCGATCTACGTTCGCGGCCACCTGTCCCGGGCGCAGTGGGTTCCGTTCGCGTCCGTGGCCGAGGCCGAAGCCGAGCTCCGGGCCGGAAGCATCGACTACCTGGTCCACGATGCGCCCACGGCCTGGCGGCTCGGCATGGACCTGCGCGACGGCGAGCTGATCGGTCTCTACCGGCCGCTCACTGAGGAGTGGCTCGCCTGGGCGGTGCGCCCCGGAGACGACGCCCTCGCGCGCTCCCTCGACGCGCTGTCGCGCCGCTGGCGCGGCGACGGCTCGATCGACCGCGTGGTGAACGCCTGGGTGCCCGTCCGCATCACCCAGTAGCCCGGGACCCGACAGGCCGGCGCTCGAAGGACGCCGAGGCTCAGAAGACGGCGATGGGGTTCACCGGCGAACCGGTGCCGCCCTCGAGCACCAGGGGCGCGATCGTCAGCAGGAAGTCGCACCGCCGCTCCTCGCGGCACGCCCGGGCGAGGTCTTCCAGGTCGAGATTGTCGAGCAGGTGGAGGCCCATGATCGGGATGGCGGTGGCGTGGATGGGCAGCCGCTCTCCCTCCACTCTCGACGGCACCACGTCGCTCACCCCGTCGCTGCCGAGCGCCGCCACACCCCGCGCGTGGAGCCAGGGCAGACAGCGGGCGTGCAGGCCGGCCAGCTCTGCGTGGGGGTCCCACGGCCCGCGCCGGGCCCGCTCCCGCCAGCGCCCGGTGCGCACCAGGAGCAGGTCGCCCGACCGGACCTCGACTCCGCACGCCTGCTCGGCGCGATCCAGGTCGTCGGGGCCGATGGCCGTGCCGGCCTCCAGGTACTCGCGGTCCAGGGCGCGGGGAACGTCGAGCAGGACGCCGCGGCCGACGATGCCGTCGCGCAGGTGGTGGATGCCCAGCTCCACGGCGCCGCGCGCGGTCACGCGATCGACGGGATAGCCGTTGTAGAGCGATTCCCCGGCGAAGATGTGGCACAGCGCGTCGATGTGGCTGGTGGCATAGCCGTGGTGGGCGAGGCCGAACCAGTCGCCGCCGGAGCCCTCGGTCGCCGTGCTCGTCATCATGTGGAGGGCGGGGCGCGGGTTGTCGGCCGAGGTCACGGTGTCGAGCGCCCGGGCGCACGACACCGTGCGCCCGCTGCGAACGCCCGCCGCCGCCGCGGCCCGGGCCTCGGGCGTCAGCAGGTTCAACGTTCCGAGCTGGTCGCGCTCTCCCCAGCGCCCCCAGTTCGAGAGCGAGCGGTGATACTCCCGCAGCTCCTCCCGGGTCAGATGAAGCGCGTCGTCCATGGGTGTCTCCCGTGGGGCCGCTCGGACGGGCGTCGCGAGCCCCGCAGTGCGCCGCGTCGGGCCGCGCGATACTACACCACGGCTCCGCCCGGCCGGGTCCGACCCCGCCGCGCTTGCCCGCCGGAGCGGCCACTGCTAGAACCGGCGGGTCCCGGACTCTTCCCGCGACGTGGACCGGCGGCCCCGACCTCGGCCGCACGCTCCGGCCCGTTGGCCGGTCCCCACGACGCACCGAGCCCACGTCTCCCCACACCCGACGACAGCCCGAGAAGGCCCACGAAAGGGATTTCCATGCACCCGCGCCGCAGCTTCCTTCCCATCCTCCTGGTCCTCTGGCTGCTGTTCGCCTCGACGGCGTGCAGCACGTTCATGGGCTCGAGCTCGCCCGTGGTCGACCGGATCCAGAAGAGCGGCGAGCTGCGGATCGGCATGACCGGCGACTATCCGCCCCTCAACATGGTGGACCGCAACGGCGAGAGCTTCGGACTGGAGCCGGACCTGGCCAAGGCCCTGGCCCAGTCGATGAACGTGGAGCTCGTGGTGGTGAACAAGACCTTCCAGGAGCTGCTCGCCGCCCTGGAGTCGGGGGAGGTCGACGCCGTGATGTCCGGGATGGGCATGACGCCGGAGCGCAACATGAAGGTGGCCTTCGTCGGGCCCTATTTCGTCTCCGGGAAGGCCGTGCTCACGAAGTCCGCCACCCTGGCCCGGGCCCGCAGCATGAGCGATCTGAACCCGGCGCGTCTCCGGATGTCGGTTCTGGCCGGGTCGACCAGCCAGGCCTTCCTCTCGAAGGCGGCGCCGAGCGCCAAGGTGACGGCCACGCCCACCACCGAAGCGGCGATCCAGCTGGTGATCGACGGTGGAGTGGACGCGATGTTCGCCGACCATGCCTCGTGCATGCTGGCGGTGCTGCGCCATCCCGAGGCGGGGCTCTCCACGGTGGTCTCCCCGCTGAGCTTCGAGCCCATCGGCATGGCCCTGCCCGCCAACGACCCGCTCCTGGTGAACATCGTCCAGAACTACATGACCACCCTCGAGGGGACCGGCCTGCTCGAGCAGCTTCGGGAGCGCTGGTTCGAGGATCCGTCCTGGCTGGAGCGCCTGCCCTGACCGGGAACGGCTCCGCTTCGTGAGCACCCGATGATCGAGATCTTCGTCGACGGCGACGCCTGCCCCGTGAAGGACGAGGTGTACGACGTGGCCTCGCGCCACTCGGTGCGTGTGGTCGTGGTCGCGAACGCCCGGATGCGCGTGCCCCACGATCTGGGCGTCGAGATGATCGTGGTCGACGAGGGGCCCGACGCGGCCGACGACTGGATCGCGGCCGAGGTGCGCCCCCACGACGTCGTCGTCACCGCGGACATCCCCCTGGCGGCGCGCTGTCTCGAGGCGGGCGCGGCCGTGCTGGGAACCGACGGGCGTCCCTTCACCGAGGACATGATCGGGAGCGCGCTCGCCACCCGGGAGATCAAGGCGCACATCCGCGAGTCCGGGATGGTCACCGGTGGGCCGCGCCCGCAGACCGCGCGCGACCGCTCGCGGTTCTCCAACGCGCTCCACCAGATGGTGGAGGCCGCCCTGCGGTCGGCCGGCGGAAGAGCTTGACCCTCGAGGCCCCGGGGCTCTAGTGTCCTGTTCCGGAAGTTCGTCTGCATTCGAAGCCGCCTACGAGCCGCTCGCTGCGTTGCGCTCGGTCGCCGTAGCGACGGCTATGCCTCCCTCGCGCGCCTTGGGAGCGGCTCGTTGTCGACTTCTCGGTGCAGGGGGTGATGTGCAGGGTGCTGCGTTGATTCGACGCCGAACTTCCGGAACTGGACACTAGCGTGGACCGCGCAACCACCCCACACCGGAGGCCTCCGCCATGAGCCGCCCCCTCGACGGTATCCGGGTCATCGACTGGACGATC
>JBNLVL010000032.1:0-61284 GCA_050618075.1 Myxococcota bacterium | reverse complement strand
AGTGCGTCGTCCAGGCGTCGGATCGAACCGCCGCCGGCGCGGCGTTAGCGCTCGCTCACCCCGGGCCCCGTCGCACGCTCCAGCGCCCGCGGTGGGCCGGGAACGGAAGTCGTTGTCCCCCTCTCGCGGGGGGGTCATTTCGGTCTCGCGACACCGGCGGGGAGCCTGCGACCCGACCCGAGACCGGTCCCGAATTCCGGCCCGAGGCCCGACCCCTGGCCCGGCCCCTGGCCTGACCCGAAGGGACCGCGAGCCTGGCGGGAATTCGCAGCGATTTCGCAGGCAAGCCCCCCTGAGCTGCGACTCCACATGAGCTTACCGGTCCGTCGAACCGGCGCCACCGGCCCCGCAGCACCCGCCATCGACCCGCAAAAATGATTGACAAGACCACGAAATCTAAATACTTCTCGTACCGCACGCACGGTGAGGGCTTTCCCCGCCGACGGTGACCGGGGTCACGTTCGCTGCCGCTCCACAGGAGTCGATGCGCGCGGGGCGAACCCGACCGGCTCCGAGGTTTCGTGCACGGTTTCGCGAGTCGGGAACGAACGTTCGACGACGGTTCGCCGAGCGCTCGATGAGTACGACGAGTCCGAAGAGCTCGACGAGTACGACGAGCTCGATGAGATCGGGATCTCGAGATCCCAGGAGATCCAAGGGGGAGGTCGCCCGAATGGAATCCGCCACGCACAGCAGTCCCAGCGAGCTCCCGGAGAGCCCCCGAGCCGAAGACCGCGTCGGTCGTCGCCGCAGCGACCGCATCGCGGGCTCGAGCGCCTCCACGCGCAGCGCCGTGGAGCAGGCCTCGCTGGCCGCCCGCAGCGATCGCCCGGTCCTGGTCGCGGGCCCGGACGGAAGCGGTCGCGAGCATCTGGCCCGCGCCATCCACGCCTGGAGCAGTCGGGCGTCGGGGCCCCTCGAAGTCCTGCGCGCGGACAGCACGCCCGAAGGCCTTCACTTGCGCGAGCTGTTCGGCGCGTCCGAGGGCGGGGATCCGCTCCTCGACGGCGGGACCGAGGGTCTGCTCGGCCGCGCCGCCGCCGGAACCGCCATCGTGGCCGGCGCCGAGAAGCTCTCCGGCGCGGCGCGGGACGCCCTGCTCCAGTGCATCCGGAGCGGCGGGTTCGCGCGCGAGGGGGAGTCCGACACCCGGCCCCTCACGGCGCGCGTCATCGTGACGGCCGACGGCGCGGGCGCCGACTGGACCTCCCAGCTGTCGGCGCTCGAGGTCCAGGTGCAGCCGCTGGCCGAGCGCGCCGAGGACGTCGTTCCGCTGGCAGTGCACTTCCTCACCCTCTTCGCCGAGGAAGAGGGCGTCGAGCCCGTGGGCTTCACGGCCGACGCCCGCCGCTGTCTGATGGACGAGAGCTGGCCCGGAAACGTGCGCGAGCTGCAGGAGCGGATCCGCCAGGCGGTGCGCCTCAGCGGCGGCACCGCGATCTCGGTGGAGGCGCTGGCGCTGTCGACCGACGGCGATGACGTGCCGTCGTTCAAGGAGGCCAAGCGCAGCTTCGAGACCCGCTACGTGAAGGGGCTGTTGCGTCGCTGCGGCGGCAACATCAGCCGCGCCGCGCGCCTGGCGAAGAAGGACCGCAAGGATTTCTACGACGTGATCCGGCGGACCGGGGTCGATCCCCAGGAGTTCCGCCGCTGAGATCCGCTCCATGCGCGTCGCCGTCGTGCAGATGACGTCGACCGACGACCTGCCCGCGAACCTCGACGCCGCCGAGGCCTTCGTGGCCGAAGCCGCCGAGCGCGGTGCGCAGTGGGTCGCGCTCCCCGAGAACTTCGCCTACCTGCGACGGGAGGGTCTCGCCTTCCCCTGCGCCCAGGGGCTCGACGGCGAGATCGTCGGGCGGCTGCGCAGCTGGGCGCGGCGCCACGGCGTCTGGCTGCTGGGCGGCACGTTTCCGGAGTCGATCCGGGGCGAGAGCCGGGTCCACAACACCTGCCCCCTGCTCTCGCCCGAGGGCGAACTGGCGGCGGTCTACCGCAAGATCCACCTGTTCGACGTGGACCTCGGCGCCGGGGGCGGCGGCCGCTTCCAGGAGTCGGCCCACTTCGCACCCGGAGACGAGATCGTGGTCGCCGAGACGCCGTTCGGCGGGATCGGTCTGTCGGTCTGCTACGACCTGCGCTTTCCCGAGCTGTACCGCGAGATGGCCGTGCGCGGCGCCCGCTTCGTGACCGTGCCCAGCGCCTTCGCCCCGCACACCGGCAAGGACCACTGGGAGGTGCTGCTGCGGGCCCGGGCCGTGGAGAACCAGGTCTTCGTCCTGGCCCCGGCCCAGTGCGGCCAGCACAGCCCGGACCGGGCGAGCTACGGCCGTTCGATGATCGTCGATCCCTGGGGCCTGGTGCTGGCCCGGGCGGCCGACCGGCCGGGCGTGGTCACGGCCGACTGCGACCCGGGCGACCTGGAGCGCATTCGCGCTGCGGTGCCCTGCCTCGCCCATCGCCGTCTCTGATGCCCGTTCCGGGGCTCTCCCGCTCAAGGCCCGCCCGGCGTCCGCCGATACCGGCAACCAACGATGGCCCACGGTGCGCCCGGATGGTGTTCCGGTGCAGCGCGCGGGCCCCTGTCATCCGGAGCCATCCGCCCATGTCGAGCGACGAGCGCACGGTCGTGATGGCGCCCCTGGGCCGCCTCGTCATCCTGAACGGCGGCTTCGAGGGCATGAGCTACGAGCTGCGCAACGAAGAGACCCTGATCGGCCGCAACCCGACCACCGACATCACGCTCCTCGACGAGGGCATCAGCCGCGAGCACGCCCTCGTGCTCTTCGACCTCGAGGCCGGGAGCTTCTCGGTCGAGGATCTGCAGTCCACCAACGGGACCAAGGTCAACGGCAAGCGCGTCCGATCCGCCACACTGCAGGACGGCGACGAGGTCCAGATCGGGCGCACCCGCTTCCAGTTCCGCCTGGGACTGACCGCCCCGCCGAGCGCCTGAAGCCCGCTCCCAGCCCTTCCCTCGCAGCGACCCGGCGCCGCATGCTGTAGCTTGCCGGGGGCCCTGGACGGCCGTCTGGTCGCGCCGATCCCGAGCCCGCGCTGCGCGAGCCGGGGAGCACGCCGCCATGTCGGGGCGTCGGGTCCAGTACGCGCAGGCAGCGCGGACAGTGCGAACGGCGCGGACGGCGCGGACAGTGCGAACAGCGCGGACGGCGCGAACAGCAGGCAGCGCAAGCAGGGAGGGGGGAACGTGCGGGCGCAGTGGCAGTCGGACTCCGATCGGCAACACGACCTACGCGAAGCGGCCGCGGTCGCTTCCACGGCTCCGCGCCCGCGGTCGACTCGCGGCGGGCCCAGGCGGGGGGCGCTCCGGGCGATCCGGCATCCCCTGTTCGGGCCGCTCCTGTGGACGCTGGCCCTGCTGTCGAGCGCCTGCAGCAACCTCCAGCCGCCGCCGGCCGCGCCCACGCCCGAGGACTACCTGGTGGGGCCGCCCGACCAGCTGGTGATCCGCGTCCTGCCCGATCCGGTCATCCAGACCGAGGTCACCGTGCGCCCGGACGGCATGATCTCCATCGAGCTGATCGGTGAGGTCCAGGCCGCCGGCCGGACGCCCTCGGCGATCGCCCAGGACATCCAGACCCGGATCTCCCAGTACAAGCGCAACGCCAGCGTCACCGTGAGCCTCGCCCTCGTGGCCAGCCCGACGGTCACGATCTTCGGCCAGGTGCAGCGCCCGGGCGTGTTCGCCCTGAGCCGGGCGACGCGCATCGCCGAAGCCATCGGTCTCCAGGGGGGGACCACGATCTTCGCCTCGAAGGGTGGCATCCGCGTGATCCGCACCAACGGCAGCGAGACCGAGATCCTCGACGTCGACCTCGGCGCGATCCAGCGAGGCGACCTGCGCACCAACGTCCTGCTCGAGCAGGGCGACATCATCGTGGTTCCGGCCAACGCCTTCGCGAAGGTCGGGTTCGTGCTCCAGACCCTGCTCTTCCCGTTCCAGCCCGTGGTCAACACGGCCGGCAGCGTGGCCGGCACGGCCTTCCTCATCAACGGCGGCAACTGAGGCTCCCCGCGGAGCCGGCTGCGACGGCCTCTTCCCCCTGGGGAAAGGGGCCGTCGCCCGGTCGGGCCCCGCTTCCGGCGCTCCGCAGCCGCCTCCTCTCGCGCCTGTGAGTGGGGTCACAATGGCCCCTCGCCGCGACTCCGATGTCCCGACCTGAACCGCGCGGTGGGGCGCGCGGGCCTCCGAACCCGGAGGCGGGGAGGTCTGGGATGCGAATCTCTCGGCGATGGACCCATGGAATCGCGCTGCTCGGAGTGGCGCTCTGCCTGCCGCTCTTCGGCTGCCGCTGGGCGGAGAGCGTGACCGTCCAGATCCCCGACTTCGACTCGAGCGCGGTCGAGGGCGTGTGGATCTGGCGCGAGGGCGACGAGGACTACTCCCGGTCGCTCCACTACCGCATCGAGGACGCCTTCACCCAGGACGGCGAGGAGTACCTGCTCTACACCGTGCTCGAGCCCACCGGCGAGTCGCGCTGGACCCTGCCCGCGCGGATCGAGCGCGACTCGTTCGATCCGGACAACGTCCAGATCCGCTTCCTGCTGCTCCTGATCGAGGGGGGTGGAAACTTTCGCGCGTCCACCTACAACGCCGTCGGCGAGTCCGCCCTCAGCGCCGAGACCCTCGAGATCTCGTCCGTGTAGCCCTTCGGGGCCCCGGCCCCGCCGCCCCGCCTCTTCGGCCAGACCACCGTCACTCAACCCGCCCCCGCGGACACTCACCTGCGATGCAGCGACGCCCGGCCTCGACCGGGCCTGCAGGTCGAGAGCCAGGTGCGCGATTTCAGGGTGATTTCCCTATCATCGGACGCACCATTCGCCGATAAGGGCCGCGATGTACGAGAGCTTTTTCGGACTTCGAGAGCCGGCGTTCTCGCTGACTCCGGATCCTCGCTTCCTCTGGATGTCCGACACCCACCGCGAGGGACTCGCGGTCCTGGTGTACGGGATCACCCGTCGCAAGGGCTTCCTGCTGCTGACCGGAGAGGTCGGCACCGGCAAGACGACCCTGCTGCGCGCGGCGCTGGCCCAGATTCCGCGCAACACCGACACGGCCCTCATCCTGAACACCACCGACCTGGCCTCGATGGACCTGCTCAAGCTCATCGCGGCGGAGTTCGGGTTCGACGGCCAGATGAATTCCAAGGCCGACTGCCTGATCGCCCTCAACCGGATGCTGCTCGAGCGGCTCCGCTCCGGGCGCAACACGGTCCTCATCATCGACGAGGCGCAGAACCTCTCCGAGGCCGCCCTCGAAGAGATCCGGCTGCTCTCGAACCTCGAGACCGACACCCAGAAGCTGATGCAGATCGTGCTGACGGGTCAGCCCGAGCTGCTCACGGTCCTCGACCAGCCGAACCTGCGCCAGCTGCGCCAGCGGATCGCCGTCGAGCACCACATGCAGCCCCTCGAGCCCGAGGACGTGGGCGCCTACCTCGCCCATCGCATCGAGGTGGCCGGCGGCAGCTACAGCGAGATCTTCAAGCCCGAGGTGGAGCCGACCTTCTACTGGTTCTCCGCCGGCTGCCCGCGGCTGATCAGCCTGCTGGCCGACCGCGTGATGCTCGCTGCGTACTCCCGCCAGATGCGGCCGATCACCGCCGAGTTCGTCGAGTCCAAGGCGCGCTCCATGAGCGCCATCCGGGGCGCGGGCCTGAACGACGACCTGGGCATGGGAGGCTGAGCTTGGGCGAGATCTCCGAAGCGCTCGAGCGGGCGCGGCAGGAGGAGGCCCGCCAGCGAGAGGAACGCCGCAAGCGACGCACCTCGGAGGTGGCCGACTCCCTGCGCCAGGCGGCCGTCGAGTCGGCCCTGAAGGACCCGGACGGGGCCACTGCGGCCGGGTTCCTGCCCGAGGTGACGGTCGAGGAGCCCCCGGCGGCCGAGCCGCGGGAGGAGGCCTCCGAGCCCTCCCAGGCGCAGCGCGCCGACGCGGAGCTCGCCGGCGCGGAGCTCGCCGGCGGAGTGGACCTGCACCCCAACGAGCCCTCCGTGCTCACGTCCTCCAACGAGCGGATGGAGCAGTGCCGTCACCTCGCGAACCGTGTGGCCAGCGAGATGGAGCGCCGCAGCATCCGCACCCTGGCCCTGGTGAGTGCCCTGCGCATGGAGGGCAAGTCGACGGTCTCGTCGAGCCTCGCCCTGTCCACCGCGACCCTCAGCCAGGGGCGCAGCGTCGCGCTGGTCGACCTCGACCTGCGCCGGCCCACCATCGCTTCGAAGCTCGGGCTCTCGGTCGAGGTGGGCGTGGAGTCGGTGATCCAGGGCCAGGCGGATCTCGATCGGGTGCGCATCCCGGTGGAGCACCCGAAGATCGACATCTACCCCGCCCTCCCGGCCAGGGTGCCCGCCCACGAGCTGCTGGTCCTGCCGGGCTTCGCTCGCCTGATCTCGGCGCTCGCAGAGCGCTACACGGCGGTGTTCATCGACACGCCGCCGGTGCTGCTCGTCCCCGACGCGAACCTCATCCTGAAGCGCGTCGATGCGTGTCTCGGGGTGGCGCGGAGCGGCGTCAGTCGGGCGCGCAACGTGCGCCAGATGGTCGACCTGCTTCCCAAGGACAGGCTGCTGGGGACGCTGCTCAACGCCACCGCCGCGCCGAAGCTGAACAGCGAGAACTACTCGTACTACACGTCGGACCCGATGCCGGAGGGCTCGTCGTGAGCGGCCTCGCGAGCCCCATGGGCGGCCGCAAGGACGGCCCCTCGTGATCGACGACGGCTACGACGCCGACTACGGGCGGCCCCAGTCCTTCGACCCGGTGGCCCACGGGCTGCGGCTCGTCCGCGACCCCATGGGCGTGCTGCGCCGGCGTTGGCCGTGGATGCTGCTGATGGTGCTGCTGGGCCTGGCGGGCACGGGGGCCTTCGTGGCGACGCTCGAGCCGACCTACGTGGCCCATGCGCGGGTGCTGATCTCGGGCCAGCAGATCCCCGAGGACTTCGTGCGCTCGACCGTCCGGGAGAGCTCCCTCGAGAACATCAACGCGATGGTCGGGCAGATCCTCTCCCAGCAGAACCTGTCGAGCCTGATCGAGCACCACGCCCTGTTCGAGGAGGAGGGCGAGAAGCAGTCCCGCAACGCGCTCATCGGGCAGATGCGCGCCAACGTCGACATCCGCCGGGACCAGATCGTCTCCTCGGGGCGCGACCGCTCCCAGATCTACGCGGTCTCCTTCGAGCACGGCGATCCCGTGAAGGCCGCGGCGGTGGCGAACGACCTGGCCAGCTTCTTCGTGGAGGCCAGCATCGAGCGGCGCAGCCGCCAGGCCAAGGTCACCACCGAGTTCCTCACCCGGGAGCTCAAGCGCGCCGAGAGCGAGCTGCGCGAGATCAACCGCGAGATTGCGGAGTACCGGCGCGCCCATCGCGGCGAGCTGCCGGGCGACCTCGCCCCCTCCCTCGCGAAGCTCGAGCGGCTCTCGGCCCAGCGCCAGGCCCTCACCCTCGAGATCAGCGAGCGCGAGGACCGGCTGCTGATCCTCACCGGCGTGAAGGACGAGGCGGCCGCCTCGGAGGTGGAGGAGCAGCTCCAGCAGCTCCGCCGCCAGCTGACGACGGAGCTGTCGGTCAATACCGAGCAGCATCCCAACGTGGTGTCCCTGCGCGATCGCATCGCGCGCCTGGAGTCGATGGTCGCCGGCGAGACGCCGACCGAGGGGCGCACGAACTCCCTGCGCGAGATGCGCATCGCCAACGAAGAGGCCGAGCTGACGCGGCTGCGCCAGCAGGTGGCCCTGGTGAGCCAGCAGATCGAGGCCACGGACGCCCGGGTGGACCGCATCCCGGGCAACGAGGACGCGCTGAACGCGCTCCTCGAGCGGGCCGCGGTGCTGCGCGAGAACTACCTCGAGTTCCTCCGCAAGGTGCAGGACGCCGAGCTCGCGGAGTCCCTCGAGTCCACCCAGCAGGGGCCGCGGGTCAGCGTGCTCGACCGCGCCCAGGTGCCCGGCTCCCCGACTCGTCCTCCCCTGGTCTTCCTGGTGATGGGCGTGGTCGCCTCGCTCGGCGCCGGCGTGGCCGCGGGCTTCGGCTTCGAGCTGCTCGATCCGGTGGTGCTCGACGGCGATCAGCTCGAAGGGCTGAGCGGCGAAGCCTGCCTGGGCTCGATCCCGCTGCTCTAGGCCCGATCCGACGATCGATTTCGAGGACCGACCGCCTGCGGACCTCGACTAGGAGGCCAGGTAGCGGCGCACCTTCGGTCCCAGGGCCGTGGCCAGGCCGAGCGGCAGGCGCGTCCACCAGCGCGAAAGGGTCGCCAGCAACGGGCTGTCTCCCGGCGGCGCCAGGGCCATGGCCGAGCCGTCGGGCGCGAGCCGCACCCAGGCGAGCTCCCGGTCCTCGGCGCCCCAGCCCTTCTTGAACCGGTACGTGCCCTCTCCCACCGGCGAGCGTCCGAAGTCGAACTCGCGGCAGCCGCGCGCCACGGCCCAGCGCAGCGCCTCCCAGTAGATGAGGTTGTTGGGACAGCGCGCCCGCTCGCTGCGCAGGGTGGACGCCCAGGTGACCGTGACCCGGCCGGCGAACTCGACGGCCACCAGGCCTCCCACCGAGCGCTCGGCGTCGGCGGCCACCACGAAGCGGAGCCGGTCGCCGAAGGCGGCGGCGGCCGAGCCGTAGAAGCCCCGGGCGTGGGCCGGCGTGCCGAGATCGCGCATGTTGAACGCAAACGGGTCGTAGAAGCCCTGCAGGAGCCGCTCAGGGGGCCATGAGGCGATGGTCAGGCCCTGCTTCTCCGCCTTCCGGGTCTGATTGCGGACCTTGGCGCCCACGGCCTTCCACTGGGCCTCCTCGTCGCCCTCGAGCGGAAGCACCAGGTTGACCCGCCCGGTCTCACCGTGGGGCGGCTGCACCCCGGGACACGCTCCCACCTGCCGGAGCTCGACGGCCCGCGCCCCCAGGCTCGCGGCGTCCGCCAGCGCCGCGTCGACCAGGGCGCTGGCGGCGGCCGGACTGCTCGCGAGGACGCCGGCCCCGTCGTGGAACGGCACCGAGACCAGCTCCGTGGCCCCGCGCAGGGTCCGGAAGCGGAAGAGGGGAAGGACCCCCAGCAGCTGCCCATCCCCATCGCGCGCCGCGAGGTAGCGCGGGGCGATGCCGTAGCCCTCGCGCAGGATCCGCGCCCAGGCCGCGGCGTGGCCCAGCTGGGCGCCGGGCTGGGCCTCGACGAAGGCATCCCATTCGACTCCCGGCTCCTCGACTCGCTCGACCTTGGGCTGGCTCATCACGGCGCGCGAGCATACACGCGATTCCCGCGCGCGCCGGCGCCGGTCTCCGGGAGGTCGATCGGGTGCCCTCCCCCACGCCGGGGTTTCCACGGACCCGGGAGGGTGGTTGGGAGGTTCTCCGCTCCAGTGGGACCGGATGTGTCCGAATCGACTCGAATTCTCCTCCACCATCGAGAGTCGAGGGTGTAATCTGGACCCGGAGTCGCCCGGGAAGAGGCGACCTGGAAAGCGGGTCGGCCGGCTCGGTGCTCCAGGAATCCAGGGATCCAGAGGTCCAGACGTTCTAGAGCTGGTTCCGATCCGGCAATCGAAGCTTCGCAACGCCTACAGACGTCGGGCAGTCGCCGTCCCCCCGACCGCCCACCCTGCCGCAGCCGCCGATGCGCACGATTCGGGGCAACCCGGAACCTTTCGAGACGCGGAGAGAGGCAAGCCGCAGGAATCGACGGAACCCGGCTCGGTAGCGGGTCACTTTTCCGACGGGTCCGGACACTCATAGTCGACGGTCGAGTCCCTGACTTCGACCCGGGCCGGGGAGCGCGACCCAGCTGCTGCCCAGCTGCACATCCGGCTTCGCGGCCGGAGGGCAACCGGTCGAGGCGGGCAGGAGACACGGCCGAGGCCGGGATGAAACACGGTTTGAAAATCGGCCTCCCGGGGCAGTGCTCCGTGGGCCGTGGACGAATCGAACACGAGCGAGCCCGAAGCAGGAGCCGAACGAGAGCCGGAACGAGAGCCGGAACCAGATCCGGAACCCAAGCGGAACCCAGGCCGGATCTGGCTGACCCATCGATGATCGACCCGAGGCGATGAACTACTTCCTCAAGCACCCCTACATCCGCCGAGTCCTCTGTGTCTCCGTCCTGGACGCGCTGTGCCTGGCCGCGGCCGCCGGGGTGTCGTGGTCGCTCGGGCATCCCCTGCTCTCCCCCGAGCTCTTCGTCGGTGCGACGATCGCCGGCTTCTTCCTCTGCTTCGCGGCGCTCTTCTACTGCGACGCGTATCGCCCCGAGGTGCTGGGCGACGCCCACCGGACCAACCTGGCCGTCGGCTCGAGCATGGCCATCGCCTTCGCGGTGGCCATCCTGGTCTACTTCGCCGTGCCGGTCCCGGCCGGCGCCGTGGACGCGCTGGCGACCGCCGCCGTGGCCTACTTCCCGCTGCTGGTGGTGGAGCGCGCCGCGTTCCGCGGGCTCGCCCAGCTGCCCCGGTTCAGCAATCGCGCGGTCATCATCGGGGCCAGCGACCTGGGCGTGCGGGTGGCCAACGCCATCCACGAGCGCGGCAACGCGGGCATCGAGCTGGTCGGCTTCCTCACCGACGAGGTGGAGGACCTGGGCCGCGGCGTCGCCGGCTATCCCGCCATCGGCCGGGTGCACGAGCTCGAGAAGCTGATCGACGCCCGGGGCGTGGGCATCGTGGTCGTGGCCTCCAAGAGCCGCGAGGAGTACTTCCCGGCCGAGACGCTGCTCGCGGCGAAGCTGCGTGGCTGCCGCGTCGAGTCCGGCGTCTCGTTCTTCGAGAAGGTCACGGGCCGCATCTATCTGCGGGACCTGCGGCCCAGCTACCTCATCTTCGCCGACGGGTTCCGGGAAGGTCCGGTCTCCCAGGCGGCGCGGCGCAGCCTGGACATCGCGGTGGCGAGCGTCGCCCTGCTGCTGGCCACGCCGGTGCTGGCGCTCTGTGCCCTGGCCATCAAGCTCGACTCCAAGGGCCCGGTCTTCTTCCGCCAGGAGCGGGTGGGACGCGGCGGTCGTCCGTTCCGCGTGGTGAAGCTGCGCTCGATGTGCAACGACGCCGAGGCCCTGGGCGCGCGGTTCGCGGAGCGCGGCGACATGCGGATCACCCGGGTCGGACGGATCCTGCGCGCGAGCCGCCTGGACGAGGTGCCCCAGCTGTGGAACGTCCTGGTGGGCGACATGAGCATGGTGGGCCCGCGGCCCGAGCGACCCGAGTTCGTCGACTCGCTGTGTCTCCGCTACCCGTACTTCCGGCTGCGCTCCGCCATCCGGCCGGGCATCACCGGCTGGGCCCAGGTGCGCTACGGATACGTGAACGAGATCGAGGGATTCGAGGAGAAGCTCGCCCTCGACCTCTACTACATGAAGCATCGGTCGCTGGCGATGGACTTCGTCATCCTCTGGCAGACCGTCAAGACGGTGTTTCTCTTCCGCGGCATCTGACGTGATCCACAATGCGCTCAGTGTCGACCTGGAGGAGTACTTCCAGGTCTCCAACTTCCAGCACCTGATCGCACCCGAGCGGTGGGAGCAATGTCCCTCCCGCGTCGCCGACTCGGCGCGCCGGCTGCTCGACCGCTTCGACGAGACCGGAAGCCGCGCCACGTTCTTCACCCTGGGCTGGGTGGCCGAGCGCCAGTCGGCCCTGGTGCGGGAGATCGCCGACCGCGGCCACGAGATCGCGTCCCACGGCTACGCCCACGAAATCGTCTACGAGATCGGGCCCGAGCGGTTCCGGGAGGACCTGCGCCGCTCCCGCGCGGCCCTCGAGGACGCCGTCGGCGCCCAGATCACCGGATACCGCGCCCCCAGCTTCTCGATCACGACCCGCTCGCTCTGGGCCCTGGAGATCCTGGCCGAGGAGGGATTCCGCTACGACTCGTCGATCTTTCCCGTGGTCCACCACCGCTACGGAATTCCCGGCTTTCCCGGGAGCCCGGCGCGCCTGGCCCTGGAGCGCGGCCTCGAGCTGGTGGAGTTTCCGCTCACCGCGCTGAAGGTGGCGGGAGTCACCCTGCCGCTGGCCGGGGGCGGCTGGCTGCGCTTCCTGCCGCCCGCGCTCTTCCGCTGGGGCTGGCGGCGGCTGGCCCGCACCGGAGACCCCGCGGTGTTGTACCTCCACCCCTGGGAGATCGATCCCGACCAGCCCGTCCAGGACGTCGACTGGAAGGTCCGGATCAACCACTATCACAACCTCCATCGCATGGAGGACCGCGTGGTCGATCTGCTGAAGCGCCACCCCTTCGCGCCGCTCCGCGACGTCCTGGCCGGGCTCGAGGAGGCCGAACGCCTTCCCACCCGGGCCCTGGACGACGTGCTGCCCCGAGCGGCCTGAGGGCCGATGCCCGGCGTCTCCGATCTCCTGCGCAGAGGACGCGGCCTGGCCGGGGAATGGCTGGGCGGCAACGCCCGCGCGCGCCGGCGCCTGGACGGCTCGCGTGCGGCGATCCTCTACTACCACCGCGTGATTCCCGAGGACGTGGCGGTGCGCGACGCGGTCGAGCCGGGCATGTTCGTGACGCCCGACTCCTTCGAGAGCCAGCTGGAGTGGATCGCCGAGTTCTTCGACGTCCTGCCGCTCTCCGAGATCGTCGAACGCCTCGCCGACCGGCGCCCGCTGCCCGAGCGCGCCTGCGCCATCACCTTCGACGACGGCTGGAGGGACAACGCGCTGCACGCCGCGCCGGCCCTGGCGCGCCGCGGCTGGCCGGCGACGCTCTACGTGGTGACCGACCGCGTGGCCACCGAGGGGGCGTTCTGGACCGACGAGGTGGCCCGACGCCTGGGCCGTCTCCCGGACGCCGAGCGCAGCGCCCGGGTCCGGGAGCTGGGAGCGCCGGAGCACGCCGATCCCGTGGACGCCGCGCTGGTCCACCTGAAGACGCTGCCCGAGGCCGAGCGGGAGCGTCGCCTGGAAGGGCTCCGGCTGGTCACGCCCGAGCCCCCCAAGCGCGAGCGCGAGCTCCTCGACTGGGAAGAGATCGACCGGCTGGCGGCCGACGGCTTCGAGATCGAGTCCCACACCGCGAACCACGCGATCCTCACGGCCATCCCGCCGGATCGCGCCGAGGAGGAGCTGCGCGGCGCGCGCCTGGAGCTGATCGAGCGGGGACACGGCCGCCATGGCCTGCTCGCCTATCCGTGCGGCGCCCACGACCACGGCGTGGTCGAGCTGGCCCGGGAGGCCGGCTATCGATCGGCCGTGACCATCGAGACGGGCCTGGCCGGCCTCGACGACGACCTCTTCCGGCTCCCCCGACTGGGCATCCACCAGGGCATCGCGGGCTCGCGCGAGGAGTTCCTGTACAAGGTGCCGGGCCAGGCGTGACGACCCCTGCGAACGCCAGGCTCCTCAACCTCGCCCGGGGATGCGTCGATGAATCGCTCGACGAGATCCCCCACGGTGGCGACGGGTGCCCCGGGGCCTGCGATCTCGGTCTGCGAGGCACCGGCTGATGTGCGGAATCGTCGGCATCCACGCGCTCCGCGAGGGGGCGGCCGTCGACGAGGCGGTCCTGGCCCGCATGAACGCGGTCATCACCCACCGCGGGCCCGACAGCGACGGCTTCCACTCCGAGCCCGGCCGCGTCGGCCTGGCCATGCGACGCCTGGCCATCATCGACGTCGCCGGCGGCGACCAGCCCATCGCCAACGAGGACGAGACGGTCTGGACCGTCTTCAACGGCGAGATCTACAACTTCGCCGAGCTGCGCTCGGAGCTCGAGTCCAAGGGGCACCGCTTCCAGAGCCGCACCGACACCGAGGTCATCGTCCACGGCTACGAGGAGTGGGGCGACGACGTGGTGACCCGGCTGCGGGGCATGTTCGGCTTCGCGCTCTGGGACGCGCGCCGCCAGCGCCTGCTCCTGGCGCGGGATCGCGCGGGCATCAAGCAGCTCTTCTTCCACGTCTCCGGTGACCGGCTCGTCTGGGGCTCGGAGCTGAAGGCGGTGCTCCAGCATCCCGACGTGGAGCGGCGGCTGCGCCCGGCCGCGGTGAACCACTTCCTCACCTTCCTCTACGTGCCCGAGCCCCTCACCATGTTCGAGGGCGTCTCGGAGCTCCACGCCGGACACCTGCTGGTGGCGGAGAAGGGACGGGTCGACGTCCGTCCCTACTGGCGGCTCCGCTACGACGTGGACCGCAGCCTCGACATGGAGACCGCGGCCGAGGGGCTGCTCGGCAAGCTCGACGAGGCGGTCCGTATGCGGCTCATCTCCGACGTACCGCTGGGCGCCTGGCTCTCGGGCGGCATCGATTCGGGCGCCGTCGTGGCGCTCATGGCCCGGCACTCGCCGGACCCCGTGAACACCTTCTCCATCGGCTACGCCACCGGGGGCGAGGCCTTCGACGAGCGCGTCTTCGCCCGGGAGCTGGCCCGGCAGTACGCCACCGACCATCGCGAGTTCGAGATGGAGCCCGACCTCGTGGCGATCGCGCCCTCCCTGGTGCGCGCCTTCGACCAGCCCTCGGCGGACTCGACGGCGATTCCCACCTGGTATCTCTGCCAGCTGACGCGCCAGCACGTGACCGTGGCGCTCTCGGGCCTGGGGGGCGACGAGATCGCGGCCGGCTACGAGCGCCACCGCGGGGCGATGCTGGCCGAGCGCCTGGGCTGGGTGCCCGGGCCCCTGCGGCGGCTGGGAGTGATGCTGGCCGACGCCCTGCCCGACCCGCGCAGCGGCAACCAGTGGGGACAGCGCGCCAAGCGCTTCGCCCGCAACCTGGGCCTGCCCTTCGACGAGCGCTACTTCGAGTTCCTGGCCCAGATGGCCTCGCCCCTGCGCGGCGCGCTGCTCACGCCCGAGATCGCCGAGCAGATCGAGCTGGACGACCCGCTCCGCCACTGCCTGGCGACCGTCGACGCGGTCCGCGACGCCGACCCGCTCAACCGGGCGCTCTACGCCGACCTCAAGCTCTACCTGCCGGGCGACCTGCTGACGCTCACGGACCGGATCTCGATGGCCCACTCGCTGGAGGTCCGGGTGCCCTTCCTCGACCACGAGCTCCTGGAGTACGCGGCCACGATCCCCCCCGAGCTGAAGCTCCACGGCATGGAGCGCAAGGCGGTGCTGAAGCGGGCCGTGGCGCCCATGCTTCCGCCGGGCTTCCTGACCCGCCGCAAGATGGGCTTCTCGGCGCCGATCGCGGTCTGGTTCCGCGACGCCCTGCGGCCGTTCGTGGAGGAGACCCTCTCCGAGCGCGCCATCCGCGACGCCGGCGTCTTCCGCTACGCCACCGTGCGGCGCATCCTCGACGACCACTTCGCGCGGCGGGTGAACGCGGACAACCAGATCTGGGCGCTCATCACCTTCACCCTCTGGTACCAGGACTACATCGCGAGCCGCGCGGCGCTGGACGCGATGCCGGCGCCTGCGGTCGGCTGACCGGCCTCAGGAGCCGCTGCGCGGGACCAGCCGCTGGGCGACCAGGGACTCGGCCACCGCCCCGGCCGCCAGCCCGTGGGCGTCGGCGTTCCAGTGCCCGTCCCGGGGCAGGTAGAGGACGCGCGGGGCCTCGAGCAGCGAGGCCTCGAAGGTCGGCAGCAGGTCGATGACCGGAACGCCGCTGCGCCGCCCCCACTGCCGCATGGGCTGTTGGGGGCGATCGCGGGACACGGAGCGGGTCGGCAGGGTCGTGCGCGCGAGGAAGTCGTTCCAGATGGACTCGGTCAGCTGGACGTTGATGGGGATCAGGAAGACGGCGAAGCGCGCGCCCGCGGACTTCGACAGCGCCGCCAGCTGGTCCAGCAGGGCGTGGGTCATGGCCCAGCCCTTCTGGATGCGCACGCCGGGCTGGTCCTGGAGCAGGCCGTTCATGTGGGCGTTGAGCGCGTCGCCGGCACGCACCACGTGCCGCTGCTTCAGGCGCTGGGTGACGAAGCGGTAGAGGTGCGAGTGGGAGCCGAAGGCGATCTTCAGCCGCAGCCACAGCCACTCGGGCCACGGCTGCACCTCGTGGAGCCGGGTGCGCAGCCGCCCGTCCTGGAAGACGTGGAACTGCATGGCCAGGTTGTCGCTGACGTCGTTGTGGAGGGTCATGCCCAGCAGCACGAGGTCGGGATCGAGCTCGAGGCCCCGCCGCTCGAGCCAGGTGAGCTGGGCGTCGGTGCCCCAGCCGCTCACCCCCGCGTTCACCACCTCGACGGTTCGGCCGGTCTCGGCGGCCAGGTGTGCCTCCAGGCGGTGCGCGAAGGTCTGGTCGAAGTCCACCTGCAGCGCCTCCATGAAGGAGTCGCCCAGCAGGACCACGCGGAAGGTCCCCGGCGGCTTCTCCGGCGCATGCTCGCGGTCCCGGAAGCCCAGGGCGTTGGTCCGGATGGTGCGGTCGAAGCTGGCCAGGTGGCGCTCGATGCCCGGCTGCAGGAGCACCTGGCCGTCGCGGGTCGTGTCCCAGATGCCGAGATCCTGGGGCGCCACCCAGCGGACGCCGCACTCGAGCACACCGAGCATCAGGGCGCTCGACAGGCCGAGCGCCAGCAGACCCGTCCACCAGCGCGGTCGGGCCCCGGACGAGCCGCCCGGCCCGCTCATCGCGGGTCGGCTCCTCTTCCGATGAGCTCCAGGTAGCGCTGGTTCATGGCCTGCCCGACGCCCTCCCAGCTGTAGGTCTCCTCGGCGGTGCGCCGGGCCGCCGCGCCCAGGCGCCGGCGCAGCGCGGCGTCGCGCGACAGCGCGAGGATCGCCTCGGCGAAGGCGCGCGGGTCGTCCCGGACGAGGATGTTCTCGCCGTCGCGGGCCTCCAGGCCCTCGCACCCCACGGAGGTGCTCACCACGGCCTTTCCCATCGCCCAGGAGTTGAGGATCTTGAGCCGGGTCCCGCCTCCGGAGCGCAGGGGCACGATGTTGCAGAAGCTGTCCCGCATGTACGGCCGCACGTCGTCCACGTAGCCCGTGAGCTCCACGCCGTGACGCTCGCGGTAGTGGGCCTGCTGCTCGGCCGTCGCGCTGCCGACCCAGTGGACCGGGAACTCCGCCCCGGCCGCGCGCAGGTGGGGCTGGATGTCCTCGCAGAAGTGGTCGAGGGCGTCGAGGTTGGGGAACCAGTTGGTGCCCCCCACGTAGGCGAGGCCCTCGTCGCGCCCCTCCCCGGGCGCGAACTCCTCCACGTCCACGCCGTTGGGGACGACGCAGTAGCGGCCGCCCGGCGCGAGCCGCTCGATGACCCGCCGGTCGTCCTCGGAGACCATGACGTTGAGGGCCAGCCGCGGAACCCAGCGGCGCTCCTCGCGCTCCATCAGGTCCGCCTGGAGCCGGTAGTAGGGGCCGAGGCGACCCGCCTCGAACTCGCTGCGCCGGCGCAGCAGCTCCGACTCGACGTTGTGGTGCACACAGACGGTGGGCAGCGGATCGCACAGCGGCAGGTAGCCGGCAAGGTCGAGGCTGTCGACGTGCACGAGGTCGAACGCCTGCTGGTCCAGCACCTCTCTCAGGCGCTGCTCGAAGGCCGTCGAGGCGTACAGGTAGCGGGTGTAGACACGCCGGGTCGCCACGCTGCGCAGGTGGTCCCAGAGGAGCCTCGCGCGGCTGTGGGTCTGCGGGATCGGGAAGGCCTCGATCCGGGCGTAGGCGCCCAGGACCCGCAGGCTCTCCACGGCATCGTTCTCGCGGCGCCGGCCGCTCTCCCCGGTGCGTTCGAAGCACAGGGCGGTCACGTCGAAGGCCTCGGAGAGGCGCCGCAGGACGTGGAAGCTGCGGATCCAGACGCCCCCGTCGGGCGGATACGGCAGGGTCTGGCACAGGAACAGCAGGCGCGGTCTCGGGCCCTGGGCCCCCGCGAGCGGCTCCGTCTCCGGCGCTTTCTGCGGATCGTGTGACACGCTGGCCCCGTCCCGGGGCACCCACCGGCAGGGCCGCCCTCAGGGCTATGATCGAGGTGCGCGACTCCCCCATCGGCGTCGCTGGGCATGGCATAGCACGTGCGCAGAGCACGGGAAAACGCACCGAGGCCACGCAGGAGACATCCGGGACGCAGGGGCGACCCATGAGTGACCCACGAGCGACCCACGAGGGACGCATGAGGGACGCAGCCGCCGCACCCTCGCAGCCCGCGTCGGACCGGCCGGCAGGAGAGCGCCCGGATGGGCGGAGGGGCCCGACCCGACGGGCCCGACCCGCACGGGAGTTGCCGGCGAGCTGCCGCGAGGATCCCCTTCGGGCCCGAGCCCCTCGAGCGCTCGGCCCACGCGACCGATGACGAAGAAACGAACCGAGATTCGTGGAGACCCACACCGACATGTCCCCTACCCCGATCGATCGGCCGCGCATCGCGCTCATCGGATGCGGCGCGATCGCCGAAGCGTTCCACCTCCCGGCCCTGGCGCGTCACGCGAGCTCGCTCTCGGAATGGATCCTGGTCGATCCCGATCAGGAGCGGGCCGGCGAGCTGGCGGCGCGATTCGGCGCCAGCGGGACCGCCGCCGACTACCGCGAGGTGCTCGGGCGCATCGACGGCGCGATCGTGGCGGTGCCCCACCACCTGCACCAGCCGATCAGCCTCGACTGCGTACGCCGCGGGGTCTCGGTGCTGTGCGAGAAGCCCCTGGCCGAGGAGCCCGACGCGGCCCGCGAGGTGATCGAGGCGGCGGCCTCCCACGGCGCCGCGCTCATGGTGAACCAGACCCGGCGCCTGTTTCCCGCCTCCCAGCGGGTCCGCGCGTGGCTGGCCGAAGGCCGGCTCGGGGCCCTGCGCCAGATCGACTACACCATGGGCGAGCCGTTCGACTGGCCGGCCGCCACGCCCTCCTACTTCGGCGCCCGCCACGGGGGCAAGGGCGTGCTGCTGGACACCGGGGCCCACATCGTCGACCTCGTGTGCTGGTGGCTGGGAGGCCGGCCCGAGCTCGTCGACTACCACGACGACTCCTGGGGCGGGACCGAGGCGGTCGCGGACCTCGAGCTGGCCCTCGGCGACTGCCGGGCCCACGTGCGGCTCAGCTGGCTCAGCAAGCTCTCGAACCGCTACCGGATCGTCGGCGAGCGGGGCACCATCGAGGGCGGGGCCTACGACTGGGGATTCTTCCACCACAGCGAGGGCGGCGGCGCCCCGCGCAAGGTGAAGGCCGTCGCCGGGCACGTGGGCTTCGAGGAGTTCGCGGCCAGGCTGGCGGAGAACTTCGTGGACGTGCTGCGCGGACGGGCGCAGCCCCTGGTGCCGGCCTCCGAGGTGCTGGCCTCGCTGGAAGTCATGGACGAATGCTACGCGCGGAGAGCCCGCTTCGAGATGCCGTGGCACAACGCCTGGGAGCAGACCGCCGTTGGGTGAGCACAGACGCGTACTGGTGACCGGCGCCGGCGGCTTCGTCGGCGGACGGCTCGTGGAGATCATGCAGGCCCGGGGCATCCCGGTGCGCGCGGGGGTGCGGCGCTGGTCGAGCGCGGCGCGCATCGGCCGCTTCGACGTGGACCTGGCCCGCTGCGACCTGCTCGCGCCGTCCCAGATCGACGCGGCGCTCGAGGACGTCGACGCCGTCGTCCACTGCGCCGTGGGCGACCGGACCGCGACCGTGGACGGGACGCGCAACCTGCTGGAAGCCGCCGCGCGGGCCGGCGTGCGGCGGGTGGTGCACATCAGCACCATCGACGTCTACGGCGGGGCCTCGGGCTCCGTGGACGAGGACGCGCCGCTGGTGAAGACCGGCGCCGAGTACGGCGACATGAAGATCGAGGCCGAGCAGGCCTGTCGCGCGGCCATGGACCAGGGCGTGCCGGTGACGATCCTGCGGCCCACCCTCATCTACGGTCCGTTCAGCGAGTCCTGGACCATCGAGTGGGCCGTGCGGCTGCAGCGCAAGCCGTGGCTGCTCTCGCCCGAGGACTGCCGCGGGGTCTGCAATCTGCTCTACGTCGACGACCTGGCGG
This sequence comes from Myxococcota bacterium, assembly GCA_050618075.1. Classification (GTDB taxonomy): domain Bacteria; phylum Myxococcota_A; class UBA9160; order UBA9160; family UBA4427; genus JBNLVL01. The sequence goes on along the minus strand of JBNLVL010000032.1, from coordinate 41,437 downwards.
CGGCGGTGTTCCGCGCCCTCGAGCGCGACGGGGCCGTGGGCCAGGCGTTCAACGTGAACGGGCCCGACCGCCCCAGCTGGCAGGCGTACTTCGAGGCCCTCAACGCGGCCATGGGAGGCGGTCCGCTGGTGGGCCAGTCGAAGGCCACCTCCCATCTGTCGGCCTACGCCATGCAGCCCGTGCGCTCGTTCGCCAAGTTCCTGCTGGCCCACTTCGAGAAGCCCATCATGGCCGTCTACCAGCGCTCGGCGCTGGCCAAGCGGGTGATGCAGGGAGCCGAGAGCGCGATCAAGAAGACCCCCACCACCGGCGAGTTCGCCCTGCTCGGCCGAACCGGCGAGTACCCCACCGCGAAGGCCCGGGAGATCCTGGACTGGGAGCCCCGGATCGACATGCAGGAGGGCATCCGCCTGTCGGTCCTGTGGCTGCGCCACCATGGCTACCTGGGCGAGCCGGGCGGGGACTGAGTCGCAACCGGTGGGCGACGGGGGGCGTCTGCGCATCCTGCACGCGGTCTCGCCGGCGTCGGTGGGAGGCCTGGAGCGCGTGGTCCACGCGCTGGCCGGCGGCATGGCCGGTCGCGGACACGAGGTCCACGTCGCGAGCCTGGTGGCCGAGGGCGACCCCGGCGAGGCGTTTCGCGGCCCCCTCGAGGCCGCGGGCGTGAGCGTCCACTCCCTCGCCATCCGCACCCTGTCCGTGCTGCGCGAGCACCGCTTCGTCCAGTCGCTGTGCCGCCAGCTGCGGCCCGACGTCGTGCACACCCACGGCTATCGCCCGGACATCGTCGACGCCCGGGCGGCCCGGCGGCTGGGAATTCCCACGCTCTCGACCGAGCACGGCATGAGCAAGATGGGCGGGCGCACGGCCGTCTACGAGTGGCTCCAGCTGCGCGCGCTGCGCCGCTTCGACGGGGTGGTCGCGGTCTCGGCCCCGATCGCCCGGACGCTCGAGGCGTCCGGTGTGGACCCGGACCGGATCGAGCTGCTGCCCAACGCCTGGGCCGAGGACGTCGTGTTCCGCGGCCGGGGCGAGGCGCGCCGGGAGCTGGGCCTGCCGGACGAGGGCCCCGTCGTCGGCTGGGTCGGCCGGCTCATCGGCGCCAAGGGCGGCGACGTCTTCCTGCGCGCCCTGGCCGGGAGCGCGAGCGGGGCGCCGGCCTCGATCGTGGGCGAGGGGCCCGAGCGGGCTGCATGGAGCGAGCTCGCGGCCGGGCTCGGCCTGGCGGACCGGGTGCGCTTCCACGGCGAGGTCCAGGGGGCCGCACGCCTGCTTCCGGCCTTCGACGTCTTCGTGCTGAGCTCGCGGACCGAGGGAACGCCCATCGTCCTGCTCGAGGCCATCGCCTCGGGTGTGCCCATCGTCGCGACGGCGGTGGGCGGCGTACCCGACGTCCTCGGCGAGGACGGCGCGCTCGTCGTACCGGCGGAGGATCCCGGCGCGCTGGCGGCGGCCGTCGACGAAGTGCTCGCCGACCCCGAAGCGGGCCGGGAGCGGACCCGGCGGGCGCGCGCCCGGGTGGCCGAGCGCCACGGCCTGGCCGCCTGGCTCGATCGCTACGAGTCGCTCTACCGCCGCCTGGCCTGCCAGCGCCGCGCGACCTGATCGGCCAGGTAGCGCAGCTCGAGTCGCCACAGCGCCGCGCGCGACGGGGCCTGGCCGGCGCCGCGGTCCCGCAGATGGTCGAGCACGGTCGACACCGGGACGAACCATCCGTTGCGCCCCGCCAGGTCGACCAGGATCGCGTCCACCTCGGGGTCCAGGCGTCCGTCCCGGGTGAAGCCCTTGCCGAGGTGGGTCGAGACGATGCAGACCCCGCCGCGGGCCTCCAGGCGGTCGATCGCCGCCGGGGTCAGGCGCGCCTTGAACTCGTCGACGTCCGGGGCGTCGGTGGTGGAGAACCAGAAGCGCACGTAGGGCGTGCTCTCCAGGCTGTAGGGCATCTCCGGGTTCACCTCGAGGGCATCGAGGGTCGAGAAGGTGAAGTTGCGGACGTACTCGATGTGACGCCGGCAGAGGTCGCCCCAGAAGTACGGGCTCCGCTCGTCCTCGCCGCAGAACGCCCCCGCGCGGTGTCCGCCGATGCGCCGCGCGACGCCGCGGCCCAGCCAGCTGTGGAAGCGCTCGATCCCCCAGTAGAGGTTCTCGGTGTTCTCGCCGTGGTTGACGAAGAGCCGCGGGAGGTGGCCGAACTCGCGCTCGAGGAGCGCCAGGCCCTGCTCGGTCCGCTCGCGCAGGCTGCCCTCCATGGTGGCGCCGTGGGAGCCCAGCTCGAAGCCTGCGGCGATCAGCTCCTTCACCCACGCGAGGTACTCCGGACGCGCCAGGGTGTCCGCGGCGAAGTAGTTCCGACTGCCCTCCGGACAGTCCACCGGCCAGACGGTCTTCGTGGTGCGCATCCCCAGCTCGGCCAGGCGAGCGTAGACCGGCCGTACGTTCTCGAGGGTCGAGTCGTCGGTGTCGTCGAGGATGGTGAATGCGAATCGCCGTCCGTCGGGAAATTCCATGCTCTCGAATCGCCTGTGCCCCACGGCCCAGTCCGTGTCCCGTGTCCGATGTCCGGTGGCCCGGGTCCCGGGTTCCAGGTGCCCGGCCCCAGTTGCTCGGCCTCAGGTGCCCGGCCCCAGTTGCTCGGCCCCAGTTGCCCGGCCCCAGGTGGGTCGTCCGGCGTGACCGGCTGGTGACGCCCCATCTCCCGGGCGTGGGATCGCTATAGTAACTCCTCGCTCCCCGCGGACCCGGGTCGCGTCGTGTTCATCGTCAGCCGTTCTCCTCCGTAGCAGGCTCATGTCACTCGAGAGTCCGGTCTCTCCTCAAGCGCCCCAGACCTCGCGCGGGCCGGGAAGAATCCACACCCGCTGGATGTGGGCGGCGCTCGCCCTGGCGCTCTCGCCGGTGGTCTTCGAGCTGGCCTCGGAGCTGCCGGAGACGCGCTTCGGCTGGAGCCTCCTGCTGGCGCCGCTGCTGCTCTGGAGGGCCGAGCGCACCGCGGGGGGGCCCTCGGCGCCGGCTCCAGCGGCCCTGGGCTGGGGATTCATCGTGGTCGCCCTGGCCCTCGAGCTGCTGGGCCTGGCGGGCGACCTGCTGTTCGCCGCCGGGCTGGCCATCCCGGTGGCGGTGCTCGGCATGGCGCTGGCGACCGGGCGACCCAGCCCCCAGCACGCCGTCCTGCTGTTCTGGCTGGTCCCGATCCCCACCGCGGCCCACCTGCTGGGCACCCCGCGGCTCGAATCCGCGGTCGCGCTGCTGGGGGCGTGGCCCTGGCAGGTCGTGGGCGTTCCGCTCGAGGTCGCCGGACCGCTCATCCGCCTGGGCGGTGGGCTGCTCGAGGTGACGCCCTACCACGACGGTCTGCACCTGGCGGTCCTGCTGGCCGGGATCGGCTGGTACGCCGGAGTCCGTCGTTGCGAGGGATTGCTGGGGGCCGCGCGCTGCGCCGCCGCCGGCGCGCTGCTGGCCCTCCCCGGCCAGGCCCTCGCCGCCGTGGTGGCGGCCGGGCTGCTGGCCGCCGGGCTCGGCGGAGGAGCCGAGTGGGTGCTCGAGTACGGGGTGGGACTGGCGGCGGCCGTCGTCGGGCTCTCGTGGGTGGAGCTGCGCGCGGCCTCCGACGGACTGCGCGACCGCACGCCGATCTTCCAGGCCCCCGCCCCGGCGCGCCCGCCGACCCGACGCCTGCTCCTGGTCAGTGTGCACTTTCCTCCCGGCCAGGCCGCCGGCGCCCTGCGCTGGCAGAAGTTCAGCCGCATCGCCGCCGAGCGCGGCTGGGGCCTCGACGTGGTGACCCTCTCGCCCTCGAGCCTCGGGTCGAGCGATCCCTCGCGCCTGGCCGACCTGCCCGACGGCACCCGGGTCTTCGGGATCGCCGATCGCCCCCTGGTGGCGGAGCGTCTGGAGGGGCTCGCCTGGCGGCTGCTGCGCCGCCTGCGCGCCCGCCGCCCCGCGGCGGCAGCCGGCGGCGATGAAGCGCCGGGCGCGGCGCCGAGGTCGGGGTCGGGCTCCGGTGCTTCACGCCCGCTGTCCCTCGGCCGGGAGGACGTGTTGCACGCGCGCCTCTCGGCACGCGGGCTCTTCCGGGCCTACGGCGCCTGGGTCGACTACGCGCGCAGCGGGCGCTGGTCGCGGCGGGCGGCAGCGCTGGGTCGCAGCCTGGCGCGACGCACGCCGATCTCCGCGATCGCGTCGTCGGGCCCTCCGCAGATGGCCCACGACGCGGCCCGGCGGCTCGCCCGGGTCACGAAGCGGCCGCTGGTGCTCGACTTCCGCGATCCCTGGGCCGACGCCGAACGCCTGCCCGAGCACCTGGCCAGCCCCTTGTGGCTGCACCTGGCCGAGCGCTTCGAGGCCGCCGCGGTGTCGCAGGCGGCCATCGTCGCCATGAACACCGACCCCGCCCGGGACGCCATGGCCGCGCGCCACCCCGCCGCGGCCGGGCGCATCCTGACGGTGCTGAACGGCTACGACGAGGACGCCCTGCCCCCGGCGTCCCGCGGCCCGCGGTTCCTGCTGGCGTACGCCGGCGCGATCTATATCGACCGCACGCCCGACGCCGTCTTCGCCGGAGCGGCCCGGGCCGTGGAGTCGCTGTCGCTCACACCCGACGAGTTCGGCATCGAGTTCATGGGGCCGGTCGACCTGTTGGGCGAACGTCCGATCGAGGGCCTGGCCGAGCGGGCCGGCATCGGGGCCTTCGTGCGCGTACACCCGCCCGGGACCCGCGACCAGGCGGCGCGCTTCCTCGCCGGCGCGCACATGCTCCTCAACCTCCCCCAGGACAGCCACAAGGCGATCCCGTCGAAGATCTACGAGTACATGCGCTTCGACGCCTGGCTTCTGGTGCTGGCCGAGCGCGGCAGCGCCACGGAGCGCCTGCTGCGAGGCACCGGGGCCGACGTGGTCGAGCCCACGGACGTCGACGCCATCGCGTCGTGTCTGGTGCGGCGCATCGAGGCCCACCGGCGCGGGGAGAAGGCCGAGCCCCTGGCGTCCGATGCCGGACTCGGCCGGCGCGCCCAGGCGACGCGGCTGTTCGAGGCCCTCGAGGCCGTGGCTTCGTGATCGAGAGTCGCGCTGTTCGCCGGCTCGGGACCCTCGTCGGCGCCATCGGCTTCTCGATCTGGGCCGCCTGGACGCTCCAGCCCGCGCCCACCCAGACCTCGGTGCTCGGCTGGCCCGAGTGGACCCTGGCCGACGGGCTTCGCAACCTCGCGCTCACCGCACTCCTGGGCGTGGGCCTCGCGCTGCGGGGCCACTCGGTCTGGCGCGTCGCGCTGGTGGGGACGGCGCTCGCGGGGGCCATCGAGACCGCCCAGTGGTTCGTGCCCGGGCGCGACGCGGATCTGCTGGACGTCCTCGCCAACGGCCTCGGTGCGGCGATCGGAAGCGTCGTCGTCGTCACCGTGGTCGCCGCGGGCCGGCTCTCCGATCGGGCCGCTGGAGCGCGCGTCCTCGCGGCGGCCCTCGGCCTGGTGGCCTGGGTCGTGTTCGCGGCGGCGGCGCTGTCGCCCCACTTCCCCGACACCGTCGTCGACCCGGCCTGGACCCCCGAGCTCGGCTGGCTCTCCACACCGCGAAGCCAGGTGCTGGAGGCGAGCCTCGGCGGCGTGGCGATTCCGCCGTCGGCTCCGGCGGCCGCGTCCGCGGCGCTGGTGGCCGCGCTCCAGCGGGGGGAGGTCGCCCGCGCGCGCTGGCAGTTCGCCCCGGAGGCCGCGAACCCCCCGGCCCCGCTCGTGAGGCTGAACGATGTCCGCGGCGAGCTCTGGCTGCTCGCGGTCGCCGGCCGCGACCTGGTCTGGCAGTGGCAGGTGCGCGGGCGCGCCTGGGGGCTCGAGCAGCCGGCGTGGCGCTGGCCGGGTGCGCTCGACGGCGTGCGGGAGGACGCGGTCGTCGATCTCCAGTGGCGGATCGACGGCGCGGGGCTGGAGGCCGTCCTCGATGGGGAAACGTCCTGGCGGCGCCGGCTGTCGCTGGCCCACAGCTGGTGCCTGGCCTGGCCCACGCGCCTCGGGCCCCGGCGCGGAGCGGCCACCCCGTGGCTCGACGCCGGATGGCTGGCGCTGCTCTGGCTCCCGGTGGGTCTCCACGCGCGTCGCAACGGCTGGACCGCGGCGGGTCTCGGGCTGGGCGCGGCGGCGCTGCTCGCGGGGCCCTGGCTCGGGCTGGCCGCGCCCACGGCGGGCACCGCGGCCTCGGCGACCGCGGGACTGGGCCTCGGAGTCGGGCTGGGCCACCCCCGTTTCCGGGGGCGGCCCGGGCCCGAGCCCGGTGTGGATCAGAACAGCGTGTAGATGAACGGCGCCGCGGCGGATCCGCCGAGTACGACGAGGAGTCCGAGCCCCAGGATCGAGAAGATGATGGGCGCGAGCCACCACTTCTTGTTGTCCTTCAGGAAGCTCACGAACTCGGAGGCGAGGCCGCCGCGCTCGTCGGACCGGGCTTCGGCGGCGAAATCGTTGTCCGGGGTCTGGTCTGCCATGTCGTCTCCTGCCGTCTTCGCCCGCCCTGCGGGCTCCGCGGCTCAATACTGTCGGAAGTAGGAGTTCGCGGCCCGCGCCGACCGCGCATCGGTCCAGTAGCTGCTCGCCTCCGGATCGTAGCCGCGATGCATCGGGTCACGTCCGGTGAGCTTGAAGACGATCGCCACGGGCGCGATCAGCCCGTAGAAGAGCGTCCCCAGGATGACGTAGGACAGCACGAACCCGATCGGGAACGTCAGCACCGCGAGTCCCACGAAGATGGGTCGGTTGGCCCTGGGCGCCACCAGGGAGAACAGCGCGGAGAGCGCCGCCAGGCCCGCGGCGATGCCCGCGACCCACGGCTTCGCCGCACCCAGGCCGAACGCGAAGATCAGCACCTCGAACCAGGCGATCACGGCGATGAAGCCGAAGCCCGCCAGGGCGATGAAGCCGAACTGGCGCAGGGTGCGCTCTTCGGGATTCCAGTCGATCTCGACCATCTTGCTCATGAATCAATCCAGTGCGAACTGCGACAGGTACTCGTCGCGGTCGATGATCCTGGCCTCGGGCTGATCGCCCTTCAGGAGAACGAAGTTCTCGAGGACCAGGACGTCCATGTTGGTGCCCATGAAACAGCGGTAGGCGTCCTCGGGGGTGCAGACGATGGGCTCGCCGCGCACGTTGAAGCTGGTGTTGATCAGCACCGGGCTGCCGGTCTTCTCCTCGAACGCCTTCAGGATCCTGTGGAAGCGCGGATGGCGCGTGTCGTCGATGGTCTGGACCCGCGCCGAATAGTCGACGTGGGTGATGGCCGGCACCGTCGAGCGGAGCTGCTTGAGCTTCTCGATCCCCACGGCGCTCGGGTCCTGGACGGGGATGCGCTTGTCGTCGCGCACCGGAGCCACCAGGAGCATGTACGGCGAGTCCTCGTTGGGCCGCATCTCGAAGTACTCGTCGACCTTCTCCCGCAGGATCGCCGGCGCGAACGGCCGGAACGACTCGCGGAACTTGATCTTGAGGTTCATCACCGACTGCATCTTCGGCGACCGGGCGTCGCCCAGGATCGAGCGCGCGCCCAGGGCCCGGGGCCCGAACTCCATGCGCCCGCCGAAGTGGCCGACGACGTTCTCCGTGGCCAGGAGCTCGGCGATGTGGTCGTAGAGCTTGTCCTCGCCCTCGTGGTAGTGGTAGACCGCGCCCACCGAATCGAGGTACTGCTTGATCTCCTCGTTCGAGAACGAGGGGCCGAGCAGCGAGCCCTTCTGGACGTCCACGCCGCCGTTGTCCCGGGGCTTGTCCAGGAGCTGGTGCCACACGAAGGTCGCGGCGCCCAGCGCCCCACCGGCGTCGCCGGCGGCCGGCTGGATCCAGAGGCCGTCGAAGATGTCGCTGCGCAGCAGCTTGCCGTTGGCGACGCAGTTGAGCGCGACGCCGCCCGCCATGCACAGGTTGCTCAGGCCGGTGGTCTCGCGCGCGTAGCGCGCAATGCGCAGCACGATCTCCTCGGTCACCGCCTGGATCGAGGCCGCGATGTCCATCTCGCGCTGGGTGACGTCGGTCTCCGAGGTGCGCGGCGCCCCCCCGAACAGCGCGTCCATCTTGTCGGACGTCATCACGTCTTTGTGGGTGTACGCGAAGTAGTCCATGTTGAGCCGGAAGGAGCCGTCCTCCTTCAGGTCCAGCAGGTTGTCGAGGATCTTTTCCTTGTAGATGGGCTCGCCGTACGGGGCGAGGCCCATCAGCTTGTACTCGCCGCTGTTGACCTTGAATCCCGTGTAGTAGGTGAACGCGGAGTAGAGCAGCCCCAGGCTGTGGGGGAAGCGCAGCTCCTTCACGAGCTCGATCTTGTTGCCCCGGCCGGTGCAGATGGAGCCGGTGGCCCACTCGCCCACGCCGTCGAGGGTGAGGATGGCGGCCTCCTCGAACGGCGACGGGTAGAACGCGCTGGCGGCGTGGGACTCGTGGTGCTCGAGGAATACGAAGCGGCCCTTGTAGCGGCCGTCCAGTCCCCGGTCGAGCTCGCGGGGGGTGTGGAGCTTCTGCTTCAGCCACAGCGGCAGCCCCATCAGGAACATCTTGAAGCCCGCGGGCGAGTAGGCGATGTAAGTCTCGAGCAGGCGGTCGAACTTCAGCAGCGGCTTGTCGTAGAAGGCGACGAAGTCGAGGTCCTCGTGGGCGATGCCGCCCTGCCCGAGGCAGTACTCCACCGCGTGCTTCGGGAACTCGTGGTCGTGCTTCTTGCGGGTGAACCGCTCCTCCTGGGCGGCGGCGACGATCTCGCCGTCCTGCACCAGGCAGGCCGCGCTGTCGTGGTAGTAGGCCGAAATCCCCAGGATGTTCATGGCTGTCGATTCTCCTCGGCGAGCGGACCCGGGCCACGGCTCTCGCGCTCACGCAGCACCGTTCGTAGGTGCCGCCGGACCCATCTGGGGTGGCGTTCCCAGCATGGAAAAATGTGAAAATGAGTCATGGCCGAAGGGCACTCCCAGGGCCTCCGGCCGTTTGTCGCGACTTCTTCCTCGGCGCTGCCCCTCTGCGAGGCCGTCCCGGCGGCCCCTCGGAACGGGCCGGGACCGCCACCGCGTTCGGCCTCCCGGCAGCCGGCCCGCGGGCGGGTGCTCGCCCACCCCGACCGCGCACCACCCGCGGGGCGAGGCCGGCGGAGTGTTTTCGCTCCGGAAGTTTACACGAATCCGCAGGACCGATATGCATCCCCCCGAGAACGCTGAAGGACGATGAAGCATGGCCCGATTTCGACGCGAGCGGATCCTGGTCACGGGCGGAGCGGGCTTTCTGGGCTCCCACCTGTGCGAGCGGCTCCTCGGCGAGGGCCACGAGGTCCTGTCCGTGGACAACTACTTCACGGGCAGCAAGGACAACATCGGTCACCTGATGGGTGAGAGATGCTTCGAAGCCCTTCGCCACGACGTGACCTTTCCGCTCTACGTGGAAGTGGACCGGATCTACAACCTGGCCTGTCCCGCGTCGCCCGTGCACTATCAGCACGACCCGGTCCAGACCACCAAGACCAGCGTCCACGGGGCCATCAACATGCTCGGCCTCGCCAAGCGGCTCGACGTGCCGCTGCTGCAGACGTCCACCAGCGAGGTCTACGGCGACCCGACCGAGCACCCCCAGACCGAGGCGTACTGGGGCAACGTCAACCCCATCGGCCCGCGCGCCTGCTACGACGAGGGCAAGCGCTGCGCCGAGACCCTCTGCTTCGACTACCACCGCCAGACCGGCCTGCCCGTGAAGGTGGCGCGGCTGTTCAACGTCTACGGTCCGCGCATGCACCCCGACGACGGCCGCGTGGTCTCCACCTTCATCGTGCGGGCGCTCCGCGGCGAGCCCATCCCGGTCCACGGCGACGGCCAGCAGAGCCGCGCCTTCTGCTTCGTCGACGACCTCGTCGAGGCGCTGGTGCGCTTCATGGCCACCCCGGACGACGTGACCGGCCCGATCAACCTCGGCAACCCCCAGGAGTTCACCATGCTCGAGCTGGCCGAGCAGGTCATCGAGCTCACCCACTCCCGCTCCCGGCTGGTCCACGAGCCGGCGCGGCCCGACGACCCGAGCCGGCGCTGCCCCGACATCACGCGGGCGCGCGAGATCCTCGACTGGGCCCCCTCGACGCCCCTGCGCGTGGGCCTCGAGAAGACCATCGCCTACTTCGAGGGCCTGCTGCGCGACCCGATCGGGCGCCCGGCGTGAGCCCCGTCACAGAAGTCGGAGATTCTTGCCGCGACGCTGCGCACGGAGTCCACCCGGCAGCGCCGGCACGAGGAGCCACGCGCCCATGACATCTCTCGAGAACGACTCGAAGTATTGGCGGGGGCTGGCGGTGGCGATCGCCCTGCTCCCCGGTACCGCTCTCGGCGCCGAGCACACGATCCGCTGGGTCCATCCGACGCCCGGCTCGGTGGCGGGCTTCGTCATCCACGTGGGCACGGAGTCGCGCAGCTACAGCGAGACGATCCTCGTCGGGGACCTCTCCCCCAACAAGAACGGCATCTACAAGTGGCCCATCGACGTTCCCCGATCGGGACGCGTCTTCGTCGCGGTCTCGGCGGTGGGGAAGTCGGGGCTGTGGAGCGCGCTGTCCAACGAGCGCCAGTTCGGCGACGGCGCGCCGGCCGAGCTGGCCGCGCCGGGAGCGCCCTTCGTCATCGGCCCCTGACCCCTACCCCTTCTTGAACAGCGACTCGAGGTCCGCCAACGCCTGCTGGCGGCCGCCTTCCACTCCTTTCCGCCCTCCGTCGGACGGCTCGAAGTAGTCGCAGCGGTTGGCCCGCTCGCGGTCGCCCACACGCTCGGCGTTGGACTCCCGGCACTCGTTGTAGGCGCTGGGGTCGTGGTGGCGGCAGTTCCGGCAGACGTGGAGATCGGCTCCGCAGCGGTCGCAGGTCTCGCGGAAGCCGATGCGCTCGCCGGTGGCCAGCTCGAGCGGGGTCTCGCAGGCGAAGCATCGCATCCCCCCAGGCTGGCCGAGAGCCTCCGGGCCTGTCAAGCGCCGCCCGCTCCGGTAGCCTGCGCGCTCATGAGCCGAAGCATCACACTGCGTCCCGCCGGGAGGGGACTTCTCGTCGGGCTGCTCGCCGGCGTGGCGCTGCTTGCGTCCGGGGCCGCACGGGCCCAGGGGCCCGACCTCAACGAGCTGGTCATCGACTGGGCGCGCGGACGCTACGGATCGCCCCTGCACTGCGAGGTCGAAGGCCAGCCGGTGCGCGGCCTGCGGCGGATCCTGATCACGCCGGGCCCGTCCCACGTGCGACCGCCGGTGGCGGTGATCGTGTTCGTGAAGCTCGAGGTCGAGGACGGCTCCCGCTGCTTCACCGAGCTCGAGAGCCAGGTGCCGAACCTCGCGGGACGCATCCAGATCCGGATTCCCGGCACCTCGCATCCCGAGACCGCCACCCGGGACTTCAACGTCACGATCCGGCGCAAGGGCGGCTTCGATTTCGAGGTGCCCGCGGGCCACCTCGTGGTCTCGCCCATCGGCGCCGGGGCGGAGCCGGCCCGGCGCGTGGACTTCCGCGGAGGCCGCGCCCGCATGTCCGAGGTGAAGCCGGGCACCGACGCCGCCCGCATGCTGGCGGGCCTGCCCCCCGGCCGGCACGTGCTGCTCGAGCTCACGACCCGGGACGGCGAGCGCTTCGAGCTGCCCCTGGTCCGCACCGATGACCGCTGAGCCGTCGATCGCGGACCTGTTCAGCGCCTGCGTCGTCAGCCGCGAGCGCCGCATTCCGAGCGCTCCCGTCGAGCTCCACCCCGAGGAGGCGGCCTGCCTGGAGGGCGCCTCGCCGGACCGGCTCCGGGAGTTCGCGGCCGGCCGCGCCCTGGCCCGCGAGGCCGCGGCCGAGCTGGGTGTGCAGATGGAGGCGCTGCCGAGCACGCCGTCGCGGATGCCCGCCTGGCCGCGGGACCTCGTCGGCTCGATCTCGCACACGCGCCGGGCCGGCCTCGACCTCTGCGCGGTGGCGGTGGCGCGCGCCCGCGACCTGCGGTCCATCGGTCTGGACGTCGAGAGCCGCGACGGCGTGCGGCCGCGCCTTCGCCGGCGGATCCTGCGCCCGGACGAGCTGTCGGGGCTCGAGCCGCTGGAGGCCGGCGCGGCCGACCTGCGGGCCGTCCTCGCTTTCAGCGCGAAGGAGGCGTTCTACAAGTGCCAGTTCCCGCTCACCGGCCGAACCCTGGGCTTCCAGGCCGCCTCGGTCCGCCTCGACCTCGAGGCGGGGCGCTTCGTCCTGACCCTCCAGCAGGACGTGGCCGCGGGCTTCCGGAAGGGAGACGCGTTCCCGGGGCGTCTGGCCGTGGGGCGCAGCCGGGTCGCCACCGGCCTCGAGATCGCGGCGACCCCCGCCGCGGCCTGAGCCGGGTCCTCCCCCACGAACACGCAACCAACCGGCAACTCCGGCTCCCTCTCCAGGCGCCCGGCCTCCATCCGGCTTTCAGTTCGCCCCGCTTCTCGCCGATAGCCAAGGCGACATGAGCAAGCGGCCCACTCCGATCTACTCCACCCGCGAGGACGATCCCGAGATTCGCGACTCTCTCGACGAGTTCGTGGTGCACCTCGCCGAGCGCATCGACCTGCTCCAGGACGCGGAGGGCGCCGGCGACCTGCCCCAGCTCCGCGCCCTGGCCGAGCTGCTGTCCGAGGACGCCCTGCTCTACGGCTTCCCCGACCTCGCCGACCTGGCCTCGCTCATCTGTCGCTGCTGCCAGGAAGACAAGCCCGAGAACGCGCGCGACGTCCTGACCGAGGCCACCGAGGTGGCGCGGCGCGTCCGACTGGGGCACCGCGGCGCACTCTAGGCGCGGCGCCCCCGTCGCCCCCATGCTTCGGGCCGCGACCTCAGATGAAGAACCAGAGCGGGAGGGGGTGGCCCTGGCCGTCGGTCCAGGCGTCGCCGAAGGCGGCGACGAACAGCAGGATCGAGGCGTTCGCCACGCCGTGGACCACCACCACCGAGCCCAGGTGTCCTCGCCAGTAGAACCAGGCGTTGGTGGCCATGACCCAGGCCACGGCCACCGGCCACTCCCAGGTGAGGTGGCCCATGGTGAAGACCACCACCGTCACCCAGAAGCTGCGCGCGGTGTAGCGGGCGAGCGGCAGCCTCCGGAAGTCGCCGGCGTTCGGGTAGACGTCGGCGTAGCGCATGACGAAGCTGCGGATGAAGAGCTCTTCGAACAGCGGGGTCACGACGGCGTAGCCGAGGAGCCGGACGCCCAGGGCCAGCGTCTCCCGGCCCTCTCCCAGGATCGACGGGTCGAACCCCGCGGCCGGATCGACTCCGAAGAGCTCGCGCACCGAGTCGAAGAACAGGAACGGCACCATCCAGAGGGCCGCGCTGGCCACGCCCACGAGGACGTCGAGCGCCGTGCCGCCGCCCAGCCGGTAGCCGCGCAGCTCGCGATAGGCGCCCTGGCGCCAGAACCAGAGGAGCAGCAGCGCCGGCACCGCAGGCTTGAAGAAGAGCATGAAGCCTGCGGCAGACTCCGGCGTACGCCTTCCGATTTCCACGGCCAGCAGGAAGCCCACGTAGGGCAGCAGATAGGGCCACCAGCCGTGGCCGGGCCGCGAATCGTGTGCCTCGCTGCCGGAGTGGCCCCTGCCCGCATCCCCGGTGCGGGCGGCCGTCTGCGCATCGTCCAACGCTTTCCCCGTCTGCCGCGAGCGCACCGGTCGGCAGCGATTTCGCGTGGTGCCCCCGTCAGGATTCGAACCTGAGACCTACTGCTTAGGAGGCAGTCGCTCTATCCATCTGAGCTACGAGGGCGTGGGGCGGAGCCTACCAGCCCGTCCCGGCGGCCGCGAACGCGGCGGGGCTCAATAGTCCAGCACGCTGTGGATGTGGTCGACGCCGAGCTTCTCGCGTCCGCAGAGCGCCGTCAGCTCCATCAGGAACGCGCACGACACCACCTCGGCGCCGGCCTTGCGCACCAGCTCCACGCTGGCCGCGGCGGTGCCTCCGGTGGCGATGAGATCGTCCACGATCAGGACGCGCTCGCCCGGGTGCACGGCGTCCACGTGCATCTCGACGGTGTCCGAGCCGTACTCGAGGTCGTAGCTCACCTCGAGGGTGCGGTGGGGCAGCTTGCCCGGCTTGCGCACGGGGACGAAGCCCACGCCCAGCTCGATGGCCACCGGCGCGCCCAGCACGAAGCCGCGGGACTCGATGCCCAGGACGCGGTCGATGGGGTCGCCGCGGTAGGGCTCGGCCAGCGCAGCGACCGACTCGCGCAGGCCGGCCGGGTCGCTCAGCAGCGGGGTCAGGTCCCGGAACAGGATGCCGGGCTTGGGAAAGTCGGGGATGTCGCGGATCAGCGAGCGCAGGCGCGAGACGTCGGGCATCGGGCGGGTCGTCCTTCCAGCTTGAAGTGGCGGCTCGGGCTGACGGCCTGGGGCGGCCGACCCGATGGCGGGCGCCAGCGGCGCTCAGGGAAGATACAGCACCGGGTTGCGCGGGGTCTCACCGCTGCGGATCTCGAAGTGGAGGTGCGGGCCCGTGGCCCGTCCGGTCGAGCCCACGGCGGCGATCTTCTGGCCGCGCTCCACGAACTGGCCCTTGCGCACGTAGAGCCGGCTGGCGTGGGCGTAGACGCTCTTGTACGAGCCCTGATGCTTGATGATGACGACGTTGCCGTAGCCGCCCAGCCGGCCGCTGTGGATGACCTTCCCCGACTCGGCGGCGCGGATCACCGTGCCCTTGCGGGCCGCCACGTCGATGCCCTCGTGCATGCGCCCGGAGCGCCGCCCGAAGCGCGACGTGATCTGGCCGCGGATCGGCCAGATGAAGCCCAGGTCGTGGGGGCGCCGGACCTCCCGCTGAGGATGGGTGCGGGCCGGCGGCGGTGCGCTGGCCGAGCGCCGGCCGCCGCCCTTCGGCCGCGGGATCCAGAGCTTCGTCCCCACCGAGATCGCGGTCACGTCCCGGATGCGGTTGGCCCGGGCGATCTCCGAGGCCGGGACGCCGTAGCGCAGACCGATCCGGTAGAGGTTCTCGCCCCGGCGCACGGTGTGATAGCGGCCCAGGTCGGAGCCCGCGCAGGCCGCGCACAGCACCAGGACCAGCAGTCCCAGGAGCACCGGGCGGCGGTTCAGGCCGACCAGCCGTGCTCGCCGATGAGATCCACGAACCGGCACGCTCCCAGAACCTCCCGCGAGAACCGCCCGCTGGCATCCCGACGCACCCGGACCAGGCGCTGGGCGCCCCGCTCTCCGAAGGGCCCCACCAGGCGGCCTCCGGGGGCGAGCTGGTGCAGCAGCGGCTCGGGGAGGGTGGGCCCGCCGGCGGTCACGACGATCGCCTCGTAGGGGCCGTCCTGCGGGCGCCCCTGTGTTCCGTCACCGAGATGCACCACGACGTTCCACACTTTGCAGGCATCGAGGGTCCGGCGCGCCGCTGCGGCCAGCCGGGGCACCCGCTCGATGGAGATCACCCGCCCCGCCAGGCGGGACAGGATGGCCGCCTGGTAGGCGGAGCCGGTGCCGATCTCGAGGACGGTCTCGCTGCCGTCGAGCTCGAGCGCCTGGCTCATCTGCGCCACGATGTCCGGCGCAGAGATGGTCTGGCCCTCGCCGATGGGGAGCGGCGTGTCCTGGTAGGCGCGGTGGCGCAGGGCGTCGGGGACGAAGAGCTCCCGATCGATCGACGCGAAGGCGCCCAGGACCCTGGGGTCGCGGATTCCGCCCTGCTGGAGGCGCGCGAGGAAGCGCCGGCGCGCGGGCGAAGAACCACCAGCGGATCCCCGGCTCCGGGCTCCGTCCGTTTCGCTTCTCACGATCGCCCCCCGACCCGCAGCTTAGGCCGGAAGTCTCCGATCTCGCAACGTTACCGCGTGGCGCGGTCGGCCTCGGCCACGGCCCGGCGCAGGCCCGGCTCCCGGGCCATCTCGTGCACCGTGAGCGCCAGGGCCCGGGCGGCCTCGAGCAGCCCCTGCTCCCCGCGCTCGCTGCGGGTGGCCTCGGCGAAGGCCCGGGTGTGGAGCTGCAGGTCGTCTCCGATCGGGAAGTTCGGGTGGATGGTGGGCACCACCCGCGAGATGTGGGTGATGTCGCTCGAGCCGATGCACTCGCCCGGCGCGTGGGTGGTCTCGGCCAGGCCCAGGCGGTCGAGCTGCCGGCGGTAGGTGTCGGCCAGGGGGAGGTTCGGCCGCATGGGGGGCGAGCCGCCCCGCTCCTGCACGATCTCGAGCCGGGTGCGGGTCTGCTGGGCGGCGCCGCGGGCGCACTCGAGCACCCGGTCGACCGCTTCCTCCAGGCGGGCGTCCTCCAGGGCGCGCACCCAGATGCGCGCGGCCGCCCGCTCCGGGATGACGTTCGGGGCCTGGCCGCCGTCTGAGATGATGCCGTGGACCCGCACGCTCGGGTGCAGCTGCTGGCGCACCAGCCCCAGGCCCACGAACAGCGCGATGAGGCCGTCGAGGGCGTTGCGGCCTTCGTGGGGATAGGCGGCGGCGTGGGACGCGGTGCCGTGGTAGACGAACTCGTACTTCCGGTTGCCGAGGAACAGCCGGTGGGCCCGGCGCATGTCCGAGGCGTGGGCCATGAGCGCCACGTCCGCCGGCGCGAAGGTGTCGGCCTCGACCAGGCGCTTCTTGCCGACGCCGATCTCCTCGGCCGGACAGCCCACCACGAGGATGCGCGCCGCCGAGGGCTCGAGCGACCGGGCCAGCGCCGAGGCCGCCAGCAGGCTCGCGGGTCCCGAGAGGTTGTGACCGCAGGCGTGGCCGATCTCGGGCAGCGCGTCCATCTCGGCCAGCAGCGCCGCGCACAGCGGCGCCGACTCGTCGCCCCAGCTCGCCACGAAGGCGGTCTCCATCCCGGCCTGACCGCGCTCGACCTTGAAGTCCCGGGCGCCCAGGTAGGAGACGTAGCGCGCGTGGGTCTGTCGCTCTTCCAGCGCCAGCTCCGGGTGGTCGCCCATCCAGCGGGCGAGGCCGATGGCCTCCTCGGCCCCGGCGTCGATCATCGCCAGGATCTTCTCGCGCTCGTCGTGGCGCTCGGGCGTGTCCGGATGGATTTCAACCTGCATGGGCCTCGTTTCGTCCGACCGCCGCCGGGCCTGAACGGCCTCCGCGCCCGCCGGGCGATGTTGCGCACGGCCTGCCGGCTCGCTGCCGCCGCGCTCCCGCGCCTATACTGCGGCCGTGTCCAGCCCGGCCTCCCCGTCCGCTCCCGGCGCCCTGCCCGCCGCGCCCTTCTTCATCGTGGGCACCGGACGCTGCGGCAGCACGCTCCTCCAGGCGATGCTGCTTTCCCACTCGCGGATCGCGATTCCGCCGGAGACCCACTTCTTCGCCGAGCTCGACCCGGCGCTGGCGTTCGCGGACCCCCTGCCCCCGGGCGCCGACGACGCCTATCTCGACGCCTGCGTCCGGGCCCTCCACTGGGCGGAGCTGGGCCTCGAGCGCGACGCCCTGGCCCGGCTCCTCGCGAGCGGACACCGGGACGCGCGCTCGATCTTCGGCTGGGTGCTCGCGCGTCTGCTGGGCGACGACGGGGTCCGCCGTTCGCGGGTGGGGGAGAAGACGCCGCGCCACGAGCAGAACGTGCCGCGCATCGCCGCGCTGTTCCCGGACGCGCGGTTCATCCACATCCACCGCGATCCCCGGGACGTGGTCGCCTCCATCCTCGGCATGGAGTGGCGCTCGAGCGACTCCGTCAGTGCGCTGGCTCGGGAGTGCCGCCGCACCTACCGGCGGCAGCGGGCCTTCGCCCGGGAGCTCGGGCCGGAGCGCTACCTGGAGGTCTGCTTCGAGAAGCTCGTGGCCGCGCCCGACACGGTGCTGCGCGAGGTCTGCGCCTTCCTCGGAGAGCCCTTCGAGGAGGGGATGCTCCGCTACGCCGAGCGCGCGGAGTCGGGCTACCTGGAGTCGGAGTCCGGCTGGAAGGCCGGCACCCGGCAGCCCCTCGATGCCTCGCGCATCGGCCGCTACCGCGCGGTGCTCCGGCCCCGGGCCATCCGGCGCATCGAGGGCCTGCTCGCCGACGAGATGCGCGAGCTCGGCTACGCTCCCGCACGCGCCCCGTTGTTCCGGCCCGACTGGTGGTGGGCGTCCTTCCGGGAGGCGCGCCGCCGCCAGCGCTCGGCCCGGGCCTAGACCTCCGCCCTCCGAGGCGCGGGGAGACCGGCCCGCCGGCGATCCGACATCGCCGGGAGCGCTCGGCGATCCGGTCTCGCTAGGAGCGCTTGGCGATCCGATAGCGAATGGGCAGGTGCTTCAGGCCCACCACGAAGCTCGAGCGGATCGGCACCGGATCGCCCGCCAGCTCGACGAACTCCAGGCGGCTGGTGAGCTCGCGGAAGAGCGCCTGCTGGGAGCGCCGGGCCAGGTTCGCGCCCAGGCAGAAGTGCTCGCCGATGCCGAACCCCAGGTGGCGGTTCGGGCTGCGGTCCACCCGGAACGTGAAGGGGTCGTCGAAGACCTCCTCGTCGCGGTTGGCCGAGGCGTAGCAGAGCATCAGCTGGTCGCCCTCGCGGATCTTCTGGCCGCGGATCACGGTGTCCCGGGTCGCCGTGCGCTTCATGTAGTTCACCGGCGTGGTCCAGCGCACGATCTCCTCGACCGCATCGGAGACCAGGTCGGGGCGGGCCTTGAGCCTGGCCAGCTCGTCGGGGTTCTCGACCAGGGCGCGCATGCCGCCCACCAGGGAGTTCTTGGTGGTGTCGTGGCCCGCGGTGAAGGTGATGAGGTAGTAGCCGAACGTCTCCATCGGCCCCAACAGCTCGCCGTCCACCTTGCCGTTGGCGAGGATGGTCGCGAGGTCGTCCCGGGGGTTCGCCCGGCGGTCCTCGATGATGCCCGCGAACAGCTGGTACAGCTCGAGGCCCAGCTCCTTGATGGCCTCGTTGCGGTCCACGCCCGGGCGCTGGAGGTCGGGATCGTCGGCGCCGAAGAGCTGGTTGGTGAGCCGCAGGATGTCCGGCTCCTGCTCCCGCGGTACGCCCAGGATGGTGGAGAGGATGCGCAGCGGATGTTTGACCGCCACGTCGTTGGCGAAGTCGCACTCGCCCTCCCCGGTCTCGCCCGCCAGGCTGTCCACGAGATGGCGCGCGCTCTCCTCCACCGTGGCATCCAGGCTCTTGACCGCCCGCGGCGTGAACCGGGCGCTGGCGATCTTGCGGATGTCGCGGTGTTCGGGCGGATCCATCTCGATGATGACCCGCATGGCGCCCAGCCCTTCGCCGCTCTCGCGAATGCGCTCCTGCTCCATGGTCGGGATGACGATGCCCGGCGCGCTGGCGAACAGCTCGGGCTGCTTGGAGATCTCGCAGATGTCGGCGTGGCGGGTGATGGCCCAGAAGGGCTTGTAGCCGTCGGGATCACACGGGTGGACCGGCGACTCGCGCCGCATGCGCGTCCACAGCGCGTGGGGCTGCTCGTTGTCGCCGTAGTAGCCCGGATCGATGAGCTCGAAGCCGTCGGTGAGCGAGCTCGAGCCGGTGGTGTCGTGAGCGGCGCTGGACATGGGTGACCTCCTGGGACGGGGAGCGGTCGCGCACTCCGGTCGTGGAGCCCGGAGTATGCCGCGCTCGCGGCGAGCTTTCTGCACTCGGACGCCGGGAAACCGCCTGAACCCGGTTCAACGACGATGATTCAGTGTTCCCGATGTCGGCCCACCTGCTGGAAGCGGCGCAGGGGCCACAGCGCCGCCACCTGGAGGACGGCGAGCACGGAGAAGAGCCCCCGATAGGCCTCGGCCGGCGCGGCCCCGGCTCCCAGTCCCTGCTCGAGCGCCAGGCCGGCCAGCAGCGGAAGCGTCCCCCGCAAGAGGCCGTTGGCCACCGTGGTCGGCGCGATCAAGCGAGCCGGAGTGTCGTCCGGGGTCATCCCGAAGAGCACGCGCGTGTCGGCGACGTCGAACCCCGAGGCCAGCAGCGCCATGCCGAAGAAGACGAGCACCGCCCAGCCCACCGCGCCGACCTGGGTCTCGGCCAGCGTGGTGAACGCGAGCATCAGCGCCGCCTGGCCCAGTGCGGTCACCCGGAACACCGGCGCGGGCCCGAAGGCGTCCACCGCCCGTCCCCAGAGATACAGAGAGACGAGGCCGCCGCTGAACAGGGCCACCGTGGTGTAGAGGACGTCCGCCTCGCTGAAGCCCAGCACCCGGCGCATCATCACGATGGCGAAGGTCATGAAGACCGTGCGCGCGCTGCCTCCCAGCACGGTTCCCGTCAGGTAGCTCGACCAGCCCGGGCGCTTGCGCACGAAGCGGAAGGCGTCCCGCACCGACACCGCCTCGCCGGTCTGCTCGCTGCGCTCGGGCAGCCGCGAGACCAGCACGGCTCGCAGGGCGCCCAGGCTCGCGGCCAGCGCGAAGATCGGACCGAAGTCACCCGGGCGGGCCTCGAGCCAGGCGCGCGCTCCCAGGAAGTAGCCGATGAGGGTGAGGTGCCAGCCCGTCCGCAGCACCCCGAAGAAGCGGCCGATGCGCTCGGGGTCGACGTAGCCGTGGAGCAGCGGGAACCAGACCGTCCCCGAGACGGTGAAGCCGGCCGCGGTGGTGGCGAACCCCACGAGGGCGAGGGCCACGCCCGGCCCGCCCAGCCCCGCCAGCACGCCGAAGGCCACCAGGGGCAGGCTGCCCAGCACCGCGGCGACCTGACCCGACACCAGGATATGTCGCTTGGGGACCCGGCCGACCATCCGGAGGGTCGGGAGCTGCAGCAGCACCGCGATGAGGACCAGGAATCGCTGGGCGCCCACCAGCCCCTCGCTGGCGCCGAGCGCCACCAGCGCCAGGGTGGGCAGCTGGTCCGTGAAGGCCATGCGGTGGGTCATGCCGGCCGGGTGGCTGAGCACGGCCAGGCGTCGCCCGCGCGCGCGCTCGGCCTCGGGCAGTCGGGAGCCGTCGGCGACCGGGTCGGGGCGTTCAGTCATGGCCCGGAGTGGCCGATCATCGGAGTGGCGAGGTGCGAAGAAGGGGAATCGAAGTCATTCTCCGCGACCGCGACCGGCCCGCGAGGGGGACGTCGGATGGGGGCGACGAGCGAGTTGCTAGGATACCGCGTCTCGAACCGCGGGCGGCCGCGGTGGCTCCGCCCCACGACACGCCGCCGTCGACCCGTTCGCGCCCATCGCAAGCGCGGAGTGCGTGCACATGACGGCTGAATCCACTCCCCGCGCCGGCGCCCGCCGCCGGGCCGCGATCGCCACCGCCGCGAAGCTGGGCCTGCTCTGCTCGAGCGCGCTGTTCGCCCTGGGCTTCGCCGAGCTGGCGGTGCGCGTGGTCCTGCCCCAGCAGCTGATCTCCATCCGGCCCGACATCTGGCAGCCCCACGACGGGCTCGGCTGGGTCGTCCGGCCCGAGATCGACACCACCATCAACACGGGCGAGCGCACCGTGCGCGTGAGGACCGACGCCCGGGGGTTCCGGGTGGGCGACGCGGGACGTCGCGAGGGCGATCGCGAGATCCTGGTCCTGGGCGACTCCTTCATGCAGGCCCTCCAGGTCGAGCACGAGCAGAGCCTGCCCGGACTGATCGAGGCGCGGCTGGGCGAGTCCCTCGCCTCCGACGCCGCGGCGCCCGTCGCGGTCGCCGTGCGCAACGGCGGGGTGGACGGCTGGGATCCGGCGCAGTACCTGCTGCGCGCGCGGTCCGAGCTCGCGCGCCGGCACTACGATGCGCTGGTCGTGGCCGTCTACCTGGGCAACGACGTCATCGCCCGGGCGCGCGACCACTTCCCGCCCCGCCAGGCCGTCGAGGTGCATCCGCTCCGCTGGCCCGGGAGCCTCGCCTGGGAGGACTGGGTGGACTCGGTCTTCTACCCGGTGAACGACTGGCTGGAGGTGCGGAGCCACCTGTTCGTGCTCGCGCGGTCGAGTCTGCGCGGGCTGCTGATCCGGCTGGGACTGAGCGCCGACTACCTGCCGCTGGGCGTACGGCTGGACGAGGCCGACGACCCGCGCTGGGACGTCACCCTCGAGGTCCTCCGGCAGATCGAGGCCAGCGCCCGGGAGCGCGGCACACCCGCCCTCTTCGTGCTGATCCCCGCTCCGTTCGCCATCGACCCCCAGGTGTTCGAGCAGATCCGCTCGGGCTTCGAGATCGACGAGAGCGAGCTCGACGCCTCCCAGCCCGGCCGCATCGTCGCCGGGCGCCTGGCGGCCGCGGGCATCCCCCATGTGTCGCTGGTGGAGCGGTTCCTGGCGGAGCACCGCAGCGGAACTCCGCTCTACGGCCGGGTGGACCGCCATCTCTCGCCCGAGGGACACGAGGTGGCCTACGACGTGATCGAGCCCCGCCTGCTGGAGATGCTCGAAGCCGACGCGCCCTAGCGCCCCTCGTAGAAGAAACAGCCGTCGCCGTCGCCGAGCGAGAGCGACCAGCTCCCCGCGTCCGCGAGCAGGTCTTCCGGGAGCTCGTCTGCCGCCTTGTAGGTGACCTGGGAGTGGCCGCCCTCCCGCAGGCGAAAGCCCCGTCGCTCCATGGCCTGGCGCAGCCGGTCGTCGGCGGTGCGCGCGACGACGTAGTGGGCCCCTGCGCGGCCCGCCCGGCGGATCACCTCCACCAGCAGGCGTTCGAGCACCCGGCCTTCGGGGGCCTCGCAGTCCAGCAGCGCCGCGAAGCACAGACCGTCCTCGTCGACGCTCGTGTGCCAGGCGGCGAAGCCCTCGACCTCGCCGTCGCCCGAGACGGCGAGCCACTCGATGCCCGCGAACGGGTAGCGGGCGTAGCGCCACTCGAGGTAGGCCGCGTCGCGCACCACCGAGACGGCGCAGCGGTCGACGAGCCGCGCCCACAGCCGGTCGAAGCGCGCATCGAAGGCGGCGCCTTCCTCGATCTGCAGGCCGGGGAGGTCGGGCACCGAAGTCCACCGGCGACCCAGGGCGAGCAGCCCGTCCACGGGCAGCGCCGCCCAGCCCACGAGTCCCGCGAGCGCGCGCCAGGCTCCGCCCCGCGCCCTCAGCGCCCGCACGAGGAGCCCGCTCGCCCGCAGCGGCTTGATCCACTTCCCGCGCCCGATGGGCATCTCGAGACCTTCGAGCGCAAGCGTGATCTTGTTGGCGGACTCGTTGGCCGAGGTCGAGAGGTGCATGGGCGCCAGGTCCGGGCTCATGGCCGCCAGCTTGATGCGCATGCCCGCCGAGCGCGCTCTCGGGTCGGCCGCCAGGTCGCAGCTGGAGCTCACCACCAGCTCGCGCCCAGCCACCCGCATCCGCAAGGGCAGCAGACCGTGGACGGCCACGATCGCGTCGCCCTTCTCGGCCACCAGGAAGCCCGGGATGCGGTCGCTGCGCGCCGGGTTCTCGTCGCTGCGCCATCTCCACAGCCGGCGGCGCACGTCGAGGGGCCGGGGGTCGTCGAGGAGGCGGTCCAGCAGCTGACCGATGACGGGCTCGTCTTCGGGTCGCCCGGGCCGGACGCGGAGCCGGGGCTTGCTCACGAACCGTGGGTTTCCTTGAGCTGCATGCGCTTGGTCTTGCCCGAGTCGGTGCGCGGAATCTCGTCCACGAAGACGATCCGCTTGGGAATCTTGTACACCTCCAGACGGTCCTTGCAGAAGCGGCGGATGTCGATCTCGAGCTTGCGGTCGGGCTCGGCTCCGGGCTCGGGCACCACCACGCCCAGCACCGACTCGCCGGTGGTCTCGTCGGGGGCGCCCACCACGGCGCAGTCGCGCACCCGGGGATGCGCGTGGAGGACGTCCTCCACCTCCGAGGGCGTCAGCTTGAGGCCGTCGATGTTGATCTGCTCCTTGATCCGGCCCTTCCAGGTGAGGAAGCCCGCCTCGTCGAGCTCGCCGAGGTCGCCGGTCTTCAGCCAGCCGTCCTCGATGTAGGGCGCGGAGTCGATGCCCAGGTAGCCCTCGGTCACGTGGGGGCCGCGGATCAGGATCTCGCCGGGCTCGCCCACCCGGGGCTCCTCCGGCGTCCCGACCCGGACCGAGGCGCCGGGCGTCGCCCGCCCCACCGACTCGATCTTGTCGGGGTGATCGTTGTAGCAGATGTAGCTGCTGCGACTGGCCTCGGTGAGCCCGTAGTACATGTAGAAGCGCGTATCCGGCAGCAGCTCCAGCACCTGGCGGATGTACTCCGGGGCCATGGGCGCCGAGTTGACCACGATGTACTTGAGGTGCCGGCCGTGCTCGGCGAACGCGTCGCGGTAGCGGTCGAGGATGAGCTTGAAGCCGGCCGGGGTGCCCGGGAAGCTGGTGATCCGCTCGTCGGACAGCTTCTGCAGCAGGCGCGGGATGTCGTGCAGCTTCTCCTCGATGAACACCGTGCCGCCCAGGGTCCAGTAGATGTGGATGTGGGCCAGCCCGAACAGGTGGGTCAGGGACAGGGTGGTCAGCTCGCGATCGGTCGCCTCGATCCCGGCCCAGTGGGAGACCGAGCGGATGGTGTGCTGGAGGTTGTCGTGGGAGAGCCGGACCCCCTTGGGCACGCCGGTCGAGCCGCTCGTGTACATGATGAGCGCCAGCGGGTTCGCGTCGAGGTCGACCTGCTCGAGGGGAAGCTCCGGCAGCGCGTCGAGGTCGTCGGGGAAGAGCAGCCGGTCGGGGATGCCGGCGGTGTCGGCCCGGTCGTCGGGGGTCACCCAGACCACGGCCTCGCTGTTCGAGCGCACGTAGTCCAGGTGCGCCGGGCGCGAGCGCGTGTCCACCAGGACCGCGGTGCCGCCGGACAGCAGCGTGCCCAGGTAGGCGCACAGGTAGTCCACGGAGTTGGGAAAGGTGAGGACGACCCTGTCACCGGCCGCGACGCCGCGTTCGCGCAGGAGGCCGGCGAAGCGGCGTGCGCGGGACAGCGCCCGGGCGTAGGAGTACGCGGTCCCGTCGGGAGCCACCAGGAACGGTGCGTCGGGCTGCCTCCCGGTCGTGTCGAGGAAGTTCCCGGCGATGTTCATGAACTAGATCTCGACGCCCCCCGAACGGAGCGCTTCCTTGATGTCGCCGATGCACTCGAGGGTCGCCATCTGCTCGGGACTCATGTCGAAGCCGAACTGCTTCGCGAGGGCCTCCGCGATGTCGGCGGTGGCCAGGCTGTCCCAGGTGTCGATCTCGTCGGGGCCCTGGTCGTCCTGGTACTGCGCCTCCTCGATGAGGAGGATCTCCTCGAGCACGCGCATCAGCTTCTGGTCATTGGGAGACATCGATCCTGGTTCCTCGCATCGCTCGGGGTCAGTCCTCGTCGGGCCACTCGACGTCCGGGTCCTCGATCAACTCCACGTTCAGGCCGGCGATGCCCCCCGGAATGGCGAAGTTGAACTCGTAGTCCTTGATGCCCTCTTCCTTGCTCGGGGCGATGAACTTGACGCCCTGGGACTCCAGCTGTTGCTGGACCGCGCTGATGTCCCGGGCGCAGAAGGCCACATGGTGGAAGCCGCCGCGACCGCGGTTGAAGTTCTTCAGCACACCCCGGTGGGGGATCATGAAGTGGAGCTTCGTCTCCCCGGCCAGCGAGAGGAAGACGTTGGTCACGTTGTACTTCTCGATGGTCTCGCGCGCCTCTTCCTCCAGGCCGAGGATCTTCTTGAACTCCTCGATCTGCTCTTCGTCGCGCGCCACGATTCCGATGTGGTGAAGCTTGAGCTGCTTGCCCAGATCGCTCATGCGGGTGGTCCCTCGTCAGCCTGTATCGGCGATTTCCAGGAGCGCTGAAGCGCTGCAATATATGGCACTTGCCCCCGATGTCCGCAGGCGAACGGGCGCGGCCCGCGGGCCGTCCCGGCCCGGGCAACGGACTCGGTGGGGTGAGTGTCCCCGCCCGGCCGGCCGGTGACTGGAGAGGCCGGCGCGCGCCCGCCTCCCAGGTGCGCCGGTCGCCCGCGACGCCGCTCTCCCGGGCTCCCTGGGCTCCGCGGGGCCCCGCGGGGTGCCTGCTGGCCGATGCGGGAGCACGGATCGACACATCGGAATGTCCATTGCCACCTCGCAGAAAGGCCGCCTCCCCACGGCGGCTTCCCCGGTCTTCTGCCCATTGCACTCGAGGTGACGGGAGTGGAATCGAGATCCCATGCCTTCGCCCTCCGCCGTCGCGGGCCGGTCGGCCCCCTGTGCGGACTCGTCGCGGCGCTGGCCCTGGCCGGCGCCCTCGGTCCGCGGCCCGCGCTCGGGTTCGCCCTCTACCCGAGCGTGGGCGGGACGGCGACCGACGCGCTGTCCGCCGCCGCCCGCTGGAACGACGGCCCGGACCCCTTCGGTCGCGGGACCGGGCTCCACGACGGCGTCTCCGTGGCGGTGGAGCCGGACTTCGCCGCCCACCTGGGCATCGAGGCTCCCTCCGAGGTGGCGCTCCTCGAGCAGGCGGTCGTGGGGGCCTTCGCCGCCTGGGAGAGTCCGGTCCTGGGCTTCGACATCGATCTCGACGGCGGGACCCAGCGCGGGGAGCAGCCGGGACTGGGCGCCGAGATCGACGTCTTCGCGGTGCCCGAGGACGACAGCGTGTTCCTCGGCACCAACTTCTTCGGCCGCGCCGTGGTGGCCTGGGAGTGGGCGGCCACCCGCCAGCTCAGCAATGGTCAGGAGACCAGCGGCCTGGTCATCCTGGGCGTCGACCTCTTCATCAACATCGACGCGGTGTCGCTGTTCCGGCAGATCATCCCCAACCCCGCGGACCAGGCGGTGGCGCTGCGAAGGCTGCTGATGCACGAGATCGGCCACGGCATCGGGCTCGGTCACGGCAACGACACGAACCTCTCCTTCTTCGACACCGACTCGGACCCCTTCAACGACGTGGTCGTCGATCCCCTCGATCCCTTCGCCGGGCTCGACTTCTCCGACGTTCGCGACGACATGGCGATCATGTCGAACTGCCGCACCTGCGGCCTCGAGATGCTGTTCTTCAACGCCCTGCGCAACGACGACCGCGCGGGTCGCGACGTGCTGTACCCGTCGCTGGTGCCCGAGCCGGGGACCGCGTCGCTGCTGGGCCTCGCCCTCGGCGCGCTCGCGTGGTGCGGGCGGGGGTGCAGGCGCTGAACGCCGATCAGTCGTCCGGCATCCGATCGCGTACCATCGCGGGCCGACCCTCGCCCCGATGGAGCCGGACATGACCGACGCCGAAGTCGACGAGCTGCGCGAGCGGCTCGAGGTCTACGTGGGAAAGCCGATGGGGCCGCCCGGCGAGGCGCCCGATCCGGTGAACGTGCCCATGATCCACCACTGGGTGGACGCCCTCGACGATCGCAATCCTGTGTACGAGGACGAGGCCTTCGCGGCCACCACCCGCTTCGGCGGCCTCGTCGCCCCCCCGGCGATGCTCCAGACCTGGACCATGCCCCGCCCGAAGATCGAGGGCATCGCCGAGCGCGGCGGCGCCCCGGGCGAGATGACCCGCGACAACGCCATCGTCGCCCTGGACGAGGCGGGCTACGTCGGCACCCTGGCCACCAACTCCGAGCTCGAGTTCGAGCGCTACCTGAAGCCCGGCGATCGCCTGCGGACCACGAGCGAGCTCGAGTCGATCTCGAATCGCAAGACCACGTCCCTCGGAAAGGGCTACTTCCTGACCTGGATCACCACCTACCGCGCCGGCGACGAGGTCGTGGGGCGCCAGCTCTTCCGGATCTTCAAGTTCGATCCGTCCACCATCGGGGCCGCGTCGTGACCCGCGACCGCACCCGGACCCTGCGCGGCGCGGACGTCGCCGCGGGCGACGCGCTGCCGCCCTTCGAGCTGCCGGTCACCTCGACGGTGATCGTGGCGGGCGCCATCGCCTCCCGGGACTTCATGCCCGCCCACCACGACGCCGTCTTCGCCCGGGCCCAGGGCGCGCCGGACATGTTCATGAACATCCTCACGACCAACGGCTACGTGGCGCGCTTCGTCTCGGACTGGGCGGGGCCGGAGGCGATGATCCGCAGGATCGCGATCCGGCTCGGGGCGCCGGCCGTCCCCGGCCAGTCCCTGCACTTCAGCGGAGAGGTCAGCCAGGTGACGGCCGAGGACGACGCATACCGCCTGGAGGTGGCGGTGCGCGCCGCCAACGACCTCGGCGACCACGCCACCGGAACGGTGACCCTGACCCTCCCGCGCGACTGAGCGGAGACCGGGCCGGGGCGCTTCGGGCGCCGGGCTCCGACCGGAGTGCGACTCAGGCGCCCCCGCCCTGCCCGCCGCGGAGCAGCGCCTCGGCGTACTCTCCGCTGGGCCAGGGCTGGACGGCGCGCATGGGCGCGATCTCGGTCTCGCCCTCGGCCACCGGGCCGCTGGCCGCGTCGACCACCTTCCACTTCATGGTGCGACCGAACAGCGGCTGCGACTCGACCATCACCACCCGCAGCTCGCCGGGCTCGAACCCGCACTGGGCCTGGACCGCCTCGAGCAGCTGGGCGCCGTTCAGGTGTCCGTCGCCGAAGTTCCAGCCGATGATGCTGCCGCCCAGCACCTCGCCTTCCAGCCACTCGTAGTCCTCGATGTCGTCCACGGCCCGGGGCAGCGCCTCGAGGAGCGGGCGGCCCTCGAGGTGCATGAAGCGGTGGGACATCGAGAGCGCGACGGCCATCTCCACGCGCTCTTCGTCGCCGAGGAGCGACTGGAGCTGCTCGCGCATGGTGCCGGCCGGCTTCACCAGACGGTCGAGCTTCGCGGTGGCGCCCTTGCGGAAGAGCCAGATGTTGTAGGCCCAGTTGCCGGCGTAGTAGCGCATGGACAGCAGGAACGAGACCCGGGAGGGCACGAAGTTCCCCACCAGCGGGAGGGCCACGCAGAACAGGCCGAGGAAGACCACGAGCAGGGGCAGCGCTCCCAGGGCGGTCACGCTCGCTTCGGGATGGAACCCGAACAGGAAGAAGCCGCCGTAGACCATGAGGATGTTCCACTCGATGGGCATGCCGCTCGGGTTGTTCGCCGAGATGAAGCCGTGGAAGCACGTCATCACGACCAGGGCCATGGCCGTGACCAGCGCGCTCTCGCTCGAGATCAGGACGAGCGGGATCATGTACTCGGTGAAGGTCCCGCCGTAGGCCATGAGGCCGGCCAGGCCCGAGGGCCGGAGGTCGTCGGGATAGCGGGCGAAGAGCCTGCGCTTGAGCCACTTGGGGAAGAAGGGGCCGTTGTTCATCATCACCATGATGACGCTCGGGAAGTGGTGGTTGACCTTCGAGGTGGCGGCCCAGAACCAGATGAAGCACCAGACCACCTTGCAGGCGGCGATCCAGACGTCTCCGCCGTGGGCCGCCCACAGGCACACCAGCACCACGTAGTAGTGCTCGCCCCGGGCGGCCAGGAAGACGGTCTTGTCGAGCACGCCCAGCAGGGGAATCAGCAAGACCACCGGGAGCAGCAGCGACGGGGTGATTTCCGGCGCCAGGAGCGCCCGCACGAGGCAGGCCGCGGTGGCCAGGTGCAGCACGACGTCGAGCCCGCCGCGGCGGATGCGGCCCACCAGGGGCCAGCCGGGGAACAGCGGCAGCTTCGTGGTGCCCGGGCGCAGGAAGTAGAGATAGCCGCCGATCGGCGGGTTGAAGCGCGCGTTCATGGGCCCCGACGAGCAGCCGAGCCCCGCGATCTCGTAGAGGATCGACCAGAGGATCAGCTTCTGGAAGGCGGTCGCGGTGAAGGCCCACTCGAGGGGCGACGCGAGGGGCGACGCGAGGGGCGACGCGAACCCCGGGTACCCCGCATCGAAGGAGACGAACGCCGCCCAGCCTCCGAGGTAGACGAGGAAGTATTTCAACCAGTATGCCACTACCACGATGAACGGATTGGGTGCGACCTGGGAGGCCCAGGTGCGGCAGACCAGCCTGACCTTCTCGGGAAACGGAGCGGAGAGGATCCGCTCGGGCGCGTAGGGCGGAAGGTCGGCTTCGGTTTCAGTGGACATGTCGGCATCGAGGCTACTACATACAAGGCGCACCGAGCGTGGAGCCGGTGGCGACACGGAAGGACCGGGCGTGAGCGGAGCCAGGGCGCACATCGTGGGGGTCGGCGAGTCTCCCTACACCCGCTGGGGGAAGATCGGCGACGTCAGCGAGCACGCGCTCGCGTGCCAGGCCATCCAGAATGCGGTTCAGGACGCGGGCCTGACCATGGACGACGTGGACGGCCTGGCGTCGTTCGCCGAGGACCGCAACGAGGCCATCTTCCTCGCGGCCGAGCTCGGCCTGCCCGCGCTGCGCTTCGCCAACATGGTCTGGATGCCCGGCGGTGGCGGAGGCTGCGCGGCCGTGGCCAACGCCGCCATGGCGGTGGAGACCGGCCAGGCCGAGGTCGTGGTGGTCTACCGCTCGCTCTGTCAGGGTCAGTTCTTCCGCTTCGGGACGCCCCTCGAGAACGCGCCCGCCCCCGCCGAGCCGCCGCCGCCCACCGTGCAGCCGGCCAGCTCGCTCTTGCTCGCGTCCATGGGCTTCGCCATGCCGTACGGGCTGCTGGCGGCGGCCGCCGCCTACGCGCTCCCCACCCGGCGCCACATGCACCTGTACGGCACCACCAGCGAGCAGCTCGGCCACATCTCCGTGACCTTCCGCGAGCACGCCAGTCGCAATCCCCGGGCGGTCATGGGCGGGCGCCCCATGACCCTCGAGGACCACCAGAGCTCGCCGATGATCGCCGACCCCCACCGCCTGTTCGACTGTTGCCTCGAGAGCGACGGCGCCTGCGCGGTGGTGGTGACCACCGAGGAGCGCGCCCGGGACCTGGCCAGGGGGCCCGTGGCCATCCTCGCCAGCGAGCAGGGGGCGCCCCGGGGCTACGCCTTCGGCCCCTTCACCAACGCCAACGTGGCCGACGAGCTGTACGCCACGGGCGCCTGCGAGGAGATGGCGGGCCGGCTCTACGCCAAGGCCGGCGTCGGCCCCGGCGACGTCGACGTGGCCCAGATCTACGACCACTTCACGGGCTGTGTGCTCATGCAGCTCGAGGACTACGGGTTCTGCGAGCGCGGCGAAGGCGGCCCCTTCGTCGAGTCCGGCGCCCTGGCCTGGAAGGGCGGGAGCCTGCCCACCAACACCCACGGCGGCAGCCTCTCGGAGGCCTACATCCACGGGCTCAACCACGTGGTCGAAGGCGTGCGCTCGCTGCGCGGCGAGTCGACGAGCCCGGTCGAGAACGCCGAGGTCTGCCTCGTGACCAGCGCCGCCTGCGTGCCTTCGAGCGCGCTCCTCCTGGGGAGACGATGAGCCAGCGATTCTTTCCCGACCAGATGCCGCCGCCCATGGCGGACTCCACGACCCTGCCCTGGTGGGAGGCGGCCGCCCTGCATCGGCTGGTGGTCCAGCGCTGCACGGAGTGCGGCCAGACCCGGCTGCCGCCGGCCCCGGTCTGCGCCGGGTGCCGCTCTACGGGGGCCGAGTGGCAGGAGCTGTCGGGCCGGGGCGAGGTGTACACGTTCACCATCGTCCATCGGCCGATCGCCGCGGGCCAGACGCTGCCCTACGTCGTCGCGGTGGTGGCCCTCGAAGGCGCCGGCGGCGTGCGGATGCTCTCGAACCTGGTCGACGTGAGCCCCGAGGCCGTCGCCATCGG
The DNA here is from genome assembly GCA_050618075.1 of Myxococcota bacterium. Taxonomy (GTDB): domain Bacteria; phylum Myxococcota_A; class UBA9160; order UBA9160; family UBA4427; genus JBNLVL01. The sequence continues at coordinate 10,067 of JBNLVL010000032.1, read as the reverse complement.
CATGCCCGTCGAGGTCGTCTGGGAGGACATGAGCGCCGACCTGGCGATCCCCCGCTTCCGCCCCGCTGCGGCACCCGACCCGCCGGCGTAGGCCGCCCGGAGCCGACCCGGAGGCTTCGGCCGCTCCATTTCGTTCGCCCTCCGCGGCCGGCGGCGAGGTAGGATGGCCCCATGTGGAATCCGACCCTTCGCTCGCTGCTGATCGCCGCCGCCCTCCTCGCCGCCTGCGCGGCCTCGCCCACCGACGCCGAGGCCCGAGGCCGGGACCGGGGAGACTTCTTCTGCCACCAGGCCGTCTTCTTCCAGGGTCTTTTCGAGTGGCAGCTCGACGCGGGGCGCTTCCCGGCCTTCTTCGAGGTCGTGCTCCACTTCCTGAACGGCGCCATCAACGAGCACTGCGTGCGGCTGAACCAGGTCCAGCAGATCGGGAGCCACAACAGCTACCACGTGGAGCCGAGCCAGGAGCTCATCGATCTGTTCGTGGGCTTCGATCCCGAAGCCATCTTCTGGCAGTACACCCACCCGCCCCTTCCGGAGCAGTTCGCCCGGCAGGGCATCCGGCAGATCGAGCTCGACGTGTTCGCGGACCCCGAAGGCGGCCTCTACTCCACCCGCATCGCGCTCGCGCTGATCGACCAGGAGATCGAGTCCGGCGAGCCCGAGCTCGAGCTTCCCGGCTTCAAGGTGCTGCATGTCCAGCACGCCGACTTCGACACGACCTGCCTGACCCTCGTGTCCTGCCTGCAGCAGGTGCGCGACTGGTCCGACGCGAACCCGGGACACAGCCCGATCGCGATCATGATCGAGGCGAAGGACGAGGACTTCTTCGTGCCCCTGCTGCCGCCGGTGGTCCCGATCGACGCCGCGCTCTTCCGCGACCTCGACGCCGAGATCCGCTCGGTCTTTCCCGACGAGCGGATCCTGCTGCCCGACGACGTGCGCGGCGACCACGCGACCCTCGAGGAGGCGATCCTCGAAGACGGCTGGCCCACCCTGGCCGAGGTGCGAGGCAAGGTGCTGTTCCTGCTCGACAACGGCGGCAGCAAGCGCGACGACTACCGGGACGGCGCGCTCGCGCTCGAGGGGCGGGTGCTGTTCACCAACTCGTTCCCCGGCGAGCCCGACGCCGCCTTCGTGAAGATGAACGACCCGCTCGGCGACCCGACGCTGATCCCCGACCTGGTCGAGGCCGGCTACCTCGTGCGCACCCGCGCCGACGGCGACACCGTACAGTCGCGCGAGAACGACCCCACCCAGCGAGACGCCGCGCTGGCCAGCGGCGGCCACTGGGTCAGCACCGACTACGCCGACCCGGACCTGCGCTGGAGCCCCTACAGCGTGGAGCTGCCCGACGGCGCGGTGCTGCGCTGCAACCCGGTGAACGCCCCCTGCTACTGCCGGGACGGCGCGTTCCGGCCCTAGCGGAGGGACCTCGATCGACGGCTGGCGCCCGCTCAGGGCGCTCCGGGCAGTCCGAAGTCGGGCTCGAGGGCCATGATGGCGGCCACCAGCGCCGCGTTCGTCTCGAGCAGGCGGTCGTAGCTCTTGCCCGCCTTCTCGTCTTCGATGGAGCCGGCGGCCTTCTTGGCCCGCTTCCTGGCGACCTTCAGCTTCTTCAGCGCCTTGTTCTTCGGCTTGCCGTCGGAGAGGAGCTTCGTCGCGGCGATGGCCGTCGCGATGTCGGCTCGACCGGCCGCGACGTCGGCGGCGCTGTTGACGAAGTCGGCCGAGAAGTCGTCGATGCGATAGGTGGCGTCGAGGAACGCGATCACCGCGTCCCAGAGGGTCTCCACCACCTCCCGCTCGGGGCTCAACGCCTCGGGGGCGTCGCCGTTGGCGAGGATGCGCACCTCGTCGAAGCCGACCTTGGCTCCCTTGTCCGTGCGGAAGCTGCCGACGCTGGGCACCAGGGGCACGGTCTGGCCGGTGAAGGGCACGGAGTGGATCTGGGTCCAGGCGGCCCCCGAGCCCCGGGGACGCACCTCGAAGAGCAGGTCGTCGCCGTCGGCCTCGAAGGCCAGCTCGAGCTCGCTCGTCGCGAAGTTCGCCTGGCCCGCGCCGGCGTTGAACGAGAACACGTTGAGCCCGCCCACTCCGTTGTCGCGCAGGCAGATGTTGTAGAAGACGAGCGGCGCGGAGTCGCGCTCGTCGAGTTCGAGGCAGGCCTGGCCGATGCCCAGCTTGCCGAGCTTCCCGTCGAACACCCCGGCGGCGACCTCGATGCGGAACGGCGACCACAGGTGGAACGGCACCACCGCGAAGGCCACCGTCTCCTTGCCGGGCTTGCTGTTCTTCTTGGGCTTGAGGAGCAGGTAGCGGTCCTTCGGGTCCCGGGCCTCTGCGGTCGCGGCCGCGCTGGACGCAGCCGCAGTGGCCGCAGCCGACGGGGAGGAGTAGCGGGAGCGGCTGCCCTCTCGGAACGCCACCCGGGATTGCTCGTGGGTCACGGCGCAGCCGACCATCCAAATCAGCTGGCACGCGCACAGCGCGATGCCCACCCCCCGCATCATTCGCCTCGAATCCATCACGAGCCTTCCTTTCCTTCTCTCCGCTCTCTCTTCCTCGTCGCGCTCCACGCGCACCGCGGCTCGACCCTACCACGCGACCTTCGGGCTGTGGGCCCTTCGAACCCCAGGTGGGCCGGCTCGACGATCGGGGCCGATCTCGACCTCGGGGCACGTCGGCCCCCGTGCGCAAGTGCGCGGGCGGAGGGTCGTCGCTGGAACGGCCAGGGAGCGAGGGGCGGCGGCGAGTCGCTACACGACCACCGGGTGTGGAGCCCGGCGCGCGACCCTCGGGCAGGATGGGACGAGCCGGGCGGATGCGACGATCTGGGAGAATGCGAGTTCTTGGCGGGGTGACGGGAGGACGGGCGGGGTGCCGAGCGAACGGAACCCACCGCGCGGCCCGCGGGCGCCGCTCGGCTGGTCGGGCCGGGGAGATTCGAACTCCCGACCTCCTGAACCCCATTCAGGCGCGCTACCAAGCTGCGCTACGGCCCGACCGGCCACTTCAGTAGCCAGTTCGGGCGGATCTGTCGATGCTGTCCCGGGGATTCGCGGCGCGGCCCGCTAGTCGAGCTCGAGCTCGAGGTCGTCGAGCTCTTCGTCCTCGCCGACCCAGAGCTCGGGCTCGTCGAGGATCTCGACGGGGGACGGGTGCCGGGCCGGGGCGACCTCTCCGGCCAGCCCGAGCCCGTCGGACGCGGCCTCGAGGGCGCCGCCGCAGTCCTTCCACCAGGCCGGCGTCACCTGGTCCGGCGGGGCCTCGACGAGCAGGGCCGCCACCTCGTGGATGCGCCGGGGCAGGCCCCCGCTGAGACGGTGGATCCACTCCACCGCCACAGCGTCGAACCGGGCGCGCAGGGCCTCGGAGGCGCCCCGCTGGGCCAGGCGGCCCGCCACGTAGTCCCGGGTCTCCAGCGCGCTCAGCGGCGCGGTGTAGCGGATGGGCTCGAGATCGGGCCCGAGGCCCGCCAGGGCGCGGCTCGCCCGTGCGTCGTCGGTGGCGGCGAGGGCCGCGGCGAGCCCCCCGCCCGACTGCCAGCAGAGGCTCGCGAGGCAGTCCCCGGTCTCCCGCGAAAGACCCGACGCTTCGTCCACGGTGACCAGCACGGCGCAGCCCTGGACCGCCTCGGCCTTGGCGCGCGCGAGCAGGCTCTCCCGGGGCGAGGGGCCGCTCGTATGACCGAGCAGGCCCAGCACCCAGCTGCACAGCTCGTCGGCGCCGAGCGAGGCGTAGGCCAGGTGCACCGGCTTCCAGCGGGATCGGGCGGCGAGGCGGTCGGCCAGGCGGTGCAGGAGCAGGGTCTTGCCGATGCCCGGAGGCCCCACCAGCGCGGGAATCCGCCGCTCGGCCACCGCCCGCGAGGCCGTCTCCAGGGCCGCCTCGCTGGCCGGGCGGGCCACGTAGACCGCGGGATCCGTGGTCTCCCCGAAAGGCTCGCCGCCTTGACCCTCGCGGTCCGACATCCCTACCTTGGTCCCCTGGGAGCGGCTCCAGCGCTCCCTCCGGTGCTCAGAACGACTCGGCGGCCCCACCGGGACCTGACCGGGAAACAATCTCCACCGCGATATCGGGAGATCGGCTTGTCGACTCAAACTGCGGCCCAGAAGACCCCGGTTCGCCAGATCGTGGTCCGGCTCGACGTAGGCGACCACAGGATGTCGGCCACCGATGACCCGGTCTTCCTGAGGGTCATTGGCCCCTGTGGCCGGGATTTCCGGCTCGCCCAGGCCAAGGGACGCTTCCTCCGCCGCGGCAAGCAGGACGTGTTCGTGATCGGGACGCCCAAGGACCCCGATACCTCCCTGGCCCACCCGGAGCTCAACGATCCCACCAGTCCGCCCCTGTGGCTCGAGGGCATCGACCGGATCAGCCTCTGGAAGGGGCTCGATCCCCTGCCGAACGTCCGCGGCCTGGGCGAGATGGACGACCGGCTCATGGTCGACGCGATCGAGGTCCAGATCCACGCCGAGGGTCTCTCCTCGCCCGCCCGCTACCAGCGCGAGGGGCCCATCTGGCTGGGATTGCTGTGCGGTCACAGCTTCGAGATCCCCCGCGTCGAAGAGGCATCGTGAGCTCGACCGGCAACCGACCGCCTCGCGCGGTCCGCCACAGGGAACCGCCGGCCGCCCCTCGCAGCCGCGGACCGCTGCGCGGGCTCGCGCTGGCCGGCGTGCTCGCGGCGCTCGCCCTGCCCGGCCCGGTGCACGGCGCGGAGAGCGGCGATCCGTCCGAGCCCGGCGCCTACTGCGGACTGCCCGAGCCGGGCGAGGTGCCCACCTGCCTCCAGCCCGCCCAGGCGCGCTACTCGGATCTCTTCGTGGCCCTCGACGAGGGGGGCGACCTGGAGAAGGCGGCCGACAGCGTCGAGAGCGACCTCGCAAGGACCGGCGAGGACGCCTACCTCGCCCTCTCGTCCCTGGCGTACGCCTACTGGCGGCTGGCGAGCACGGCCGCCCGGACCGAGGTGGTCGATCCGGAGGTGGCCGCGCGCCTCGAGGAGTGGAACGACCTGCTCTCCCACGTCTATCACAAGAGCGAGGACGACCTCGAGTTCCGCCACGCGGTGCGCGACGCCGCGCGCGACCTCGAGGCCCGGACCTCGACCCAGGGGTTCCGGCCCGCCGAGGGTCTCATCGACCGGCTCGATCGCGCCCAGGAGCAGCTCGGCGTGCGCGGGGCGGTCAAGCGCGTGCTGAACCGGGTGTTCGAGCCGGGCCACCCCCACGCGCCCGCAGCCGGCGCGGACGCCGCCCCGTCGCCGGAGCCCGGCGACGAATGACGCCCGCTCGCACTCCGATGCACCTGCGTCTGGTGCGCTGCGCCCGACTCCACGCCGACACCTACGAGGAGGTGGAGGCCGACCACACGGCCATCGGCCAGGCGTTCCTGGTGGTGGTGGTGGCGGCGGTGGCGGCCACGGTGGGTGGCTGGCTCGAGACCTTCACCTGGCACGCGGGCGGCTACGAATCCGCCTTCGCCCTGGGCCTCGAGCTGGCGGCGCGAGCCATCGAGCCGGTGCTCTTCTGGCTGGGCGGCGCGGCCTTCGCCTACATGGTGGGATCGAGCTTCTTTCGGGGGCCGGAGACCGAGACCGACTACGCCGAGGTGCTGCGCACCACGGGCTTCGCGTTCGCGCCCGGCTGGCTGGCGTGCCTGGTGTTCGTCCCGCCGGCGGGCCTCGGCACCGGCGTGCTCTGGCTGGTCCGGCTGTGGACGCTCCTCGCCTTCACGATCGCCGTCCGCCAGGCGCTCGACTTCACCACCGGGCGCGCCATCGGCACCGTCGTCTTCGGCTGGGCGATCGGCTGGCTGGTGATGTGGGGCGCCGTCTCCGTGACCCTCCAGCTGCTCGACCTGCTGGGCTGACCGAGAGGGGCCCGGCCGCCGTCGTGGACCGGCCCAGCCCGACCGCGGCATCGATTCGCTAGAGCGGGTCTTCCGGCGCCTCGACGGGATCCTTTCGCAGCAGGACCGGCTCGTTCGGGCGCGTCTCGCCGGCTCTCCGGTAGCCGCGATACTCGTAGAACGGCACCGCCGTCCAGTTCGCCTCCAGGAGGATCTCCGGATAGCCGGCCTGGGCGATGAGCCCCTCCGCTCGGTCCAGCAGGAGCGAGCCGATTCCGGCGCCTGCAGCCGAGGGCTCCACGTAGAGACCCCGGATGCGGTTCCCGCGAAACCGCACCCAGCCGGCGATTCGGGGGCCGATCGTGGCCACCCACACCTCGTGGTCGGCGATGCTCTGGGCGAGTCGCCCCAGCGAGACTCCGGTCGCCCAGGCGTCCGCCTCCGCACGGCTCAGCTCCGAGCTGCTGAGATTCAGGATCGCCTTCCGGCGCACCGCGAAGGCCGCGAAGCTGTCGGCCTTGCGGGCGCGGCGAAGCGCGACGGGGGTCGCTTCCATGACGTCCGTAACCTCCCCACCCGGTTCATCGAAGCGGGCGCGATCCTGCCTTCGGAGCCGGCCCGACACGGGGCGCGGGAGATCGACCGCAAACCGCGGGCGACTGAGCGAACGGTCCAGTCGCACGTCCCGGCACGCTGCGAGCCTCAGGGCGCGACCCGAGCCACGATCGCGCCTCCCGATACGGCGATGAGCTCGCCTTCGATCAACGCCTCCCACTTCTCGTCGGTCAGGGGCACGCTGGCCGCCAGCAAGACCCGCTGCTCGCGCGAAGCGGGAATCTCCTCCGCGCTGCCTTCGCTCAGGGGAGCCGCCTCGATCGCGCAGGTGCGCGAGAGCATCGCCAGGCCCGGGGGCCGCGCCTCCGGGACACCGGGGCTCCGCCTCTTGTGCCCGTGGGCGAACAGCACGTCCCCGTCCCAGTAGAGGAAGTTCGCCGTCCCCAGACGCCGGAGCTCGCGTGCAAAGCCGTCGACGATGGCGAGCCTCTCCTCCAGCTTCGGCACGCCGCTCGACCCCAACCAGAGATCCTCCTGCCGCGCCAGGAGCGCGCAGAACGCGTGCTCCGAGTCCGTGTCGCCCATGGGTCGGAACCGTCCCAGACGGAGCGCCCGGGATTCGAAGACGTCCGGGACATCGCCGTTGTGCGCGAAGACGTGTCTGCGCCCCGCCAGCTCCCGCGAGAACGGGTGGGTGTTCTCGAACGCCACGGCGCTCGACGCGTGGCGGACGTGGGAGATGACGGTCGTGCTGCCGAGCCGGCGCGCTTCGATGTAGCGCACCAGGTCGCTCGAGCTCGCGGGACCGGGCTCCTTGATGACCCAGGCGTCGCGCTCCTGCAGGTAGGCGATACCCCAGCCGTGCCTGTGGTGGGCCGAGAGCCCCCCGTGGCGCGAGAACTCCTGCAACGAGAAGTTCACCGTGGCCGGGTAGCGCGCGGACATCGCAAAGAGCTCACACAAGGCGTGCGGACCTCCCGGCGGGTCTGCACGCGCTCCCGGGACCGGGAGACATCATGTGGTCCTGCTCTGGCTAGCGAGGAGCATCCGGCCCGTCCAGGTCCAGGGTGACGCGGACCACGCGCATCTCGCCCTCTTCGTGCCTCTCGCGGAACCCCAGTGCCTTGCACAGCTTGCGCATGGTGCGGTTGTCGGGCAGGACGTCGCCCCAGATGCGGCTCGTCCCGCGCGCGCGGGCGTAGTCGATGATGCGCCGCATCAGCAGCACGCCGAGCCCCAGTCCGGTCATCTCGTGGCGGACGATCACGGCGAACTCGGCCTGCTCGTTGTCCGGGTCGGAGATGAGGCGGACGACTCCGTAGATGTCCCTCGTCCCGGGGACGCCGCGCTCGGTGAGGATCAGGGCCATCTCGCGGTCGTAGTCGAGCTGCGTGAAGCGCGCGGCCATCATGTGCGAGAGGGTCTTCATGGAGGTGAAGAACCGCATCCGGACCTCTTCCGGCGTGAGCTTCGCGAAGCTCGCCTGGAGCGCGGGCTCGTCCTCGGGGAGGATGGGTCGCAGCCAGAGCTGGCGGCCGTCTCCCAGGCTCACGGTCTCCTCGAGCTCCTGGGGGTAGGGTCGTATGGCCAGGCGCTCCGTGCCCGTCGCCCGGGTGGGCCCGAGCTTCACGCGGGCGTCGAGCGCGATGCTGCCGGCGTGGTCGGCCAGGACGGGGTTCAGGTCCAGCTCGAGGATCTCGGGGAAGTCGATCACCAGCTGGGATACGCGGATGAGCGTCAGGCAGAGGGCATTGCGGTCGACGCCCGGCTGCCCGCGATAGCCGGCGAACAGGCGGCTGATCCGCGTGCGGGAGATCATCCTCTGCGCCAGTCGCATGTTGAGCGGAGGCAGGCCGACCGTCGTGTCCTCGAGCAGCTCGACGGCGGTGCCTCCCTGGCCGAACAGCAGCACGGGACCGAACTGCTCGTCCAGCTTCATGCCCACGATCAGCTCGTGGGCGCCCGGCCGGCGGACCATGGGCTGCACGGAGAATCCCTCGAGCCGCGCCTCCGGGCGCTGCTGCGAGACCCGATCGAGCATCTCGGCCGCCGCGCGCCCCACATCGCGGGGCTCGGCGAGATCGAGCGCGACGCCTCCCACGTCGGTCTTGTGGGTGATGGTCGGGGAGAGGATCTTGAGGGCGACCGGTCCGTCGATCTCCGCCGACGCCGCGGCGGCCTCCTCGGGGGTCGTCGCGATCCGTGTGGGGGTGACCGCGATGCCGTACGCGCCCACGAGCGCCTTGGCGTCGGGCTCCGACAGCCACCCGCCCCCCGCGCCCAGGCCCGCATCCACGATCCGTCGGGCGGCTTCGAGGTCCGGAGAGAACTCCTCCGGGATCGACGGCGGCGTCTCCATCAGCATTTCCTGGCTGCGGCTGTAGCGCACCATGTGCATGAAGGAGCGGACGGCCTGCCCGGGGGTCTCGTAGGCCGGAACCCCCTGGGCGCCGAACAGGCGACGCGCCTCGTCGGCCGTGGCCTCCCCGACCCAGCTCGTGAGGATCCGCCCGGGGCGCTGGCCCGGGGCGATCTCGACCACGGCGCGCGCGCAGTCGATGGAAGAGGCCACCGCCGTCGGGCAGTTGAGGACCAGGACCGCGTCGACGCCGGGGTCGCCCAGGAGCGCCTGGAGCGCCGCCGAGTACCGCTCGGGCCCCGCGTCGCCGACGATGTCGATGGGGTTGCCGTGGGACCAGGTGGGCGGAAGCGCCGCGTCCAGACGGGAGCGCGTCTCCGGCGAGAGTGTGGCGAGCGTGCCGCCTTCGTCGATCAGCGCATCGACGGCCAGGACCCCCATCCCGCCGCCGTTGGTCAGGATCGCGAGGCGGTCGCCCTTCATGGGCTCGGTCATGGCCAGGGTCTCGACCGCGGCGAAGAGGTCCTCGAGGCTGGTCACGCGCAGCATCCCGGCTCGCCGGAACGCCGCCTCGTAGACGTCGTCGGATCCCGCCAGGGCGCCCGTGTGGGACGCCGCCGCGCGCGCCCCCTCTTCGTGGCGCCCCGCCTTCACCACGATCACGGGCTTCATCCGCGAAGCCGCCCGGGCGGCCGACATGAACTTCCGTGCGTGGGTGATGCCTTCCACATAGAGGAGGATCGCGCTGGTCTTGGGATCGTCGGCCAGGTAGTCGAGCATGTCGCCGAAGTCGACGTCCGCCATGTCTCCCAGGGAGACCAGGTGGGAGAAGCCGATCCCGCGTGGGCGGGCCCAGTCGAGGACCGAGGTGACGATGGCGCCCGACTGGGTCACGAAGGCGATGCGCCCTTCCGAGGCCGGCAGGTGCGAGAAGCTCGCGTTGAGCTTCATCTGCGGGACCAGGATGCCGACGCAGTTCGGCCCGATGATGCGCAGGGTGTGGGGCCGGGCGGCCTCGAGCATCGCCTGCTGCAGCTCCCGACCGCGCTGGGCGCCGCCCTCCCCGAACCCCGCCGTGATGACCACGGCTCCCCGGGTCCCGTGTCGACCCAGCTGCGCCACGATCTCGGGCACGGTCTCCGGCGGCGTGGCGATCACGGCGAGATCCGGAACCACCGGGAGGCTCCCCACGTCGGGGTACGTCAGCACCCCCTCCACCGCTTCGTACTTCGGGTTCACCGGCATCACCGGGCCCTGGAAGCCCGCCCGCAGCAGGTTGCGGGCGATCACGCCGCCGATG
>JBNLVL010000031.1:0-25874 GCA_050618075.1 Myxococcota bacterium | reverse complement strand
CAGCAGGTGCCGGAAGCGAAGGATCGTCGACTCGTCGGGAACCTTGTCCTCGCCCAGCTCCACCCGAGCGAAGCGACGCATCGCCTCGCTGTCGTAGATCTCGTCCTCGGCCTGCGGATCCGACAGGTTGAACCACTGCTGTAGGAAGTAGATCCGAAGCATCCGCTCCAGATCGTGGGGCACGCGACCCGTCTTGCCCTGGTGGTAGTACGGATCGATCAGCGCCAGAAGCCGGGACCACGGGATCACCGCGTCCATCTCGGCCAGGAAGCGCTCCCGGCGCGTCACCTTGCCCTTCCGCTTCCAGGCCTCACCCACAAACGTCTGCTGATCACCCATCGAAATCGTCCCCCCACAGCTGTTCTAGCATGCGGGGCGGGTTCTGCAGAGATTCCCTAGCGGAGGATCGCTGAACCAAAGGGATCCTGGATTTCGATCGCGTTGATCTTGGTCGGCTGCATCCCTTCCATCGGCGAAGGCGATCATCGCTGCGCGGCGACCAACCTGGCCCTAGCCGCCCCACATGTTCAGCGTGACGCAGGCCATTCCCTCGCGGCCGGTCCGGCGCGGGAACGCTTCCAGGCTCCTCGATGCCGTCGCTCGCGGCGACACCGCGCAGCAAGCCCAGCGAGCATGATCGCTGGTCAGACAGCGTCGCCGTCAAAGGCGCTCTTGTCTGCTCGGCGAAAGACGAACAGGAGCGTTGTGTGCACGACGACACTCAGAACCCCTGCCATGATCATGCTGGTAAGAAGCAGGTTTCCGCCGAAGGCACCGACGGCGATCCTGACGACGTTCCATCCGATTGCCAGGAACACGAAGACGGGAAAGAGCCGCAGACCCGACGAATTGAGAACGAGCAACAGAATGGCGGATACGATGTAGCCGATGGAAATCAGGAGGCCCGCGATTCCGTTGATGATGGTCCAGCCACGGAACCACGAAGGTGTCTCGAGCCACGAATCCATGAAGTCGAGTGCAATCGGAGGGGGAGCGGACGGATCGACGGCGGTCGGCGATTCCTCTGAGCGCTGGTCCTTCGCCTGCGTTTCCATGGATTGAATGAGATCACGCTGAAACTCGAGTATTCTGGGCATGTAGAACGACTGGCCGCTCGACAGGACGCCGGAAGCCGAGAAGACGATTGCGAGCGTGGCGACGACGGTGACCCACCGAGGCCGAATCTGACCACTTGCGTTCATCATACTCTGCACCGCCTTTCGGGCCGCTCGGCAATCAGCGGCGAGCTACGGCGCCCTCGTGGCTCGATCGAAGCGCCATATTCAATGCGAGAATCGGCTATTGGCCGATTCAGACGTGCTGTAGGTCGCCAGCTGCAGTGACTTGTTTGCCAGCGAATCCCTCCTAGCCGTCCTTCTCGTAGACAGCCAGATACGTGATAGTTGGTTGACCCAGGCCCAGGCATCCAGGCTGGGAAACCTGAAAGACTGAATGGAGACGATATCCCTGCTCCGACTTGGCAGAGAAAGCCTTTCCGAGTGTGGGGAGGTCCTTGTCCCGGAACTGCGCTCCGATCGGTTCAATGATGTACTTCCTGGGTGCCTCCTCTCGAGTTCAGGGCAAGTCCTTGCCGCCAGCTCCGGGCCGACAGCGCAACAGACGCCGTACCGTAGCCCGGAGGCCGACCACAAGGCCGTACTTACGAAATGCCAACTCTGCGTAGCGCGAGCAGGCTGGGTCGTACACGCATCGGTGTCCTAGCCGAGAGGAAACCCGACGACGGTATAGTCGAAGACCGAAGATTGCCAGACTGAGCCAACCCAAGGCGGGTGGAAGCGGAAGGCGATCGATCTCAGCGTCAAGCTCCGTCTTGCCGGTGAATGCGCGAATCGCTGAAGGGGCGATTCTCGAGTCACCTCGAAACTCGATTGTCGGACCCGGGTCGATGTCGGGTCTGCGTACCACCTCGACCCTCCCTGGCTACCAGTCAAGTGAGCTGGGCTGCAACCCGGCTTCAGCCGCCTCGGCTCGCGCTCGGCGCGATACCCAATCTCATGTCGAGGCGATAGTCGATCTCACCCCCGCCGAAACACCGGCAGCGAGATCTCCTCCGACCTCTCCTCGAACTCCACCTTCACCCCCATCCCCACACTCACCTCCCCCGGCTCGCAGCCGACCAGGTTCGTGAGCATGAACCAGCCCTCTTCCAGCTCGACGATGGCCACGATGTAGGGCACTTCGAACTCGGGTCGCGGGGGTCGGTGCACGATTGTGTAGCTGTAGACGGTGCCTTGTCCAGTGCTTTCGACCCACTGGAGTGTGTCACTTTGGCACGCTGTGCAGATGGGCTGGGGGATGAAGACATGGGTGCCGCAGGCGCTGCAGCGTTGGACGCGGAGCTTGCCTTGCTTGCAGCCTTCCCAGTGCGGGCGGGAGAGTGCCGTCGGGGTGGGGATGGGGCGGTTGTCCACTTTCGTGGACGCTTCGGGCGCGGCTTCGCGGGTGGGTTTGCGAGGAGGAGGGGGCCCACCGGGCGGGCTCCGTTCCCAGCAGGAGGACATCGCAGAAGAGGGCTCCGGCGCCGCCGTTGGTGGCGAGCGCCACCTTGGCGTCGGGGACGGTGAGCTCGGGGGGCAGCTCGCCGCCCACGCGGATGCGGCCGTCTTGTACGAACGCACCCCCTTCGCCTTCGGCGCAGGAGCCGAAGGCTAAGAGCTGGCGGATGATCTCGAAGCTGAAGGGGTCGTAGAGCTCGGCCACGTCGACGTCGCCGGGCCGCAGCCCGGCCTGGGCGAAGGCGGTCTTCGCGGCGCGGCGGCCCACCTGGCCGTAGCCGCCCCACACGGGCAAGGTGACGTAGGCCATGCCCTGGCAGTCGGTGCCGGCACCCAAAAAAATAATCGCGAACCTTGACGCCATTGCCCGTGACAGAACCGCGTGGAGTCCCTAGAGAGCTTGACGCCGATCACGATCGCTTGTTAGGCGGCTGCGTGCAGGATGAGCCTGTCACCTGAATCGGACCCGGTTACATCTCGCCGCAACGTGGATCTCGTCGTTCACGATAGACGGGCTCCCACTCTAGCTTGATCGTGCAATGGTAGTTGTACTTGCGTGTCCGATTGAAGGTGCCAGTCCACTTACCTTGTTCGGATTTGTCGATAACTGTTGCCTTGTGCTGCGGTCCGATCGAACGACCTCGTACCGTCGCCGCGATGAGCTGATTGCACCAGTTGGTCGGATTCGAGCCACCGCCTACCCAGCCGGACGACTGCGTAATCGTGTCGTTGTATGCCCAGCCGACCTGACCGAAATCAGGATGCCTGCATACCCGGTATATCTTCTGCTGCTGGAAGGCGGTCTGAAACTCGCGCCTCATTTTGCGGAGTTCTTCGAGCTTCTGGGTGGTGCTAAGACCTTTGTCGCGCGTGAGGATCAGACAGGTCTGATAGAGAAGGTAGTGGTCCACGACGACGCGATCCGCGTTGGGATACCTCGAGAAGACCTCACTTCGGCTCGTCTTGATCTTCCCGGAGAGCTCGGCATCGCCGAGGAATCGCGAGAGCACCTTTGCTTTGCTCGAGAGTTCCCCCGCCAAGCTTTCGTCAGCGACCGGAGGAGGATCGCCACAGAGATATGTTTCCGCCTTGGCCGAGATGGCTCCAATCACCAAGAGTACAGCGGTAAGGGCAGCGTACTTCATCAATCCCTCCGGCTCGGCGTTTCAATCGAACCGCTAACGGATCGGGCGCTCAGCTGCGAGCCACAGCGCCTCCGTAGCCCGTGCGAAGCGCCGAACTTGAATGCCAATCTGTATGCCGTTCCGACTCGGCCTCGCCGTGGGTCGTTAGCTGCTGCGCCTTGTGGGGCGACAGTCGTACTGACACGACGTGTCCCGCGAGAATCTTCTGTTGCTTCCACCCGAGCTTGCCAAAGCGCCTCGTAGTGTTCATGGAACGGCGCGTGAACGCCACCTTTCTTAATTTCGAGCTCGATCTGTGGAGAGAACTCTCCAAGTCCTTCGCGCAGATAGAAGCCGATAATCATCGTGCTGTGGGTGCTGAAGAGGAAGAAGGAAGGTGCCGCATTGTAGTGGCCTAGCTCGATGTTGGTCCGTAGTTCGTCGGAGACATGATTCTGAATGAAGTTCTTGTGCAGATCATCGGCGCTCACGATGTCCTGCTTGATGTCCTCGTACGTACGATTCTCCTCCGAGGCTCGCTGGCGTACGAAGTTGGATTCTGGATCGAGTATCAGAAAGCGAACCTTGCAGCCTTCGCGCATCCTTTTTTTGGAGAAGGACCTGACTGGGACGATCGACGAAGCCAGAAAGGCACACCCCAAGAAACCGAACCTCTGTTTCCGGGTCAGCCTCTTCGATGAGCGTTGAGAAATCGATGGCGTTTCTATCCCGATGGATTCTGCGAACACCCAGCTCTCTCAGGTCTCCGCCTAGCGAAACGAGCGCCAACATATCATCGAGCTTGACGCTCAGATCGGATGAGTCGACCGCCTTTCGGAGGTCGTCTCGAACAAGATCCTGGAACTGGCGGCGCGTGAAGAACTCGAGAGCGAGGCTGATCGTCCCGGCTGCGAGTAGCGCGACACCGAGATCGCGTGCTACGTCCGGACTAGGATAGCGCTCAGGCCGCAGGATGAGCCAGATACCGAGGCCACCGACGATCAGCGCGAGAGCCATGAACTGGTAGCGATGAACCGCAGCGCGGAGCTGGCTCATCACCTTCGGTGCTTCGTCCGCGCCTCGATGATCGTCATCCGCCATTCGATGTCCTCCGAACCTGCCGCCCAACATTGTATTTGGCTGCACTGCAGCTCGGCTTCAGTGGCCTTGGCGCGCGCCCAACGCGATAGCCAATCTCACGTCGAAGTGACCCCCGACCTCACCCCCGCCGAAACACCGGCAGCGAGATCTCCTCTGACCTCTCCTCGAACTCCACGCTCACCCTCATCCCCACACTCACCTCCCCCGGCTCGCAGCCGACGAGGTTCGTGAGCATGAACCAGCCCTCTTCCAGCTCGACGATGGCCACGATGTAGGGCGCTTCGAACTCGGGCCGTGGGGGTCGGTGCACGATTGTGTAGCTGTAGACGGTGCCTTGTCCAGTGCTTTCGACCCACTGGAGTGTGTCACTTTGGCACGCTGTACAGATGGGCTGGGGGATGAAGACATGGGTGCCGCAGGCGGTGCAGCGTTGGACGCGGAGCTTGCCTTCCTTGCAGCCTTCCCAGTGCGGGCGGGAGAGCGCGGTCGGGGTGGGGAGGGGGCGGTTGTCCACTTTCGTGGACTCTTCGGGTGTGGTTTCGCGGGTGGGTTGGCGAGGAGGAGGGTGGCTCACCGGGCGGGCTCCGTGCCCAGCAGCAGGACGTCGCAGAAGAGGGCTCCGGCGCCGCCGTTGGTGGCCAGCGCCACCTTGGCGTCGGGGACGGTGAGCTCGGGGGGCAGCTCGCCGCGCAGCTGCTTGGCGGCGTTGATGGGCTTCTGCAGGAGCTGGGCGAGGCCGGCGTGGCTGAAGGAGAGGAGACCGCCGTTGGTGGCGACGGGCAGCTCGCCGCCCACGCGGATGCGGCCGTCTTGTACGAACGCACCCCCTTCGCCTTCGGCGCAGAAGCCGAAGGCTTCGAGCTGGCGGATGATCTCGAAGCTGAAGGGGTCGTAGAGCTCGGCCACGTCGACGTCGCCGGGCCGCAGGCCGGCCTGGGCGAAGGCGGTGCGGGCGGCGCGGCGGCCCACCTGGCCGTAGCGGTCCCACACGGGCGGGGTGACGTAGGCCATGCCCTGGCGGTCGGTGCCGGCGCCCAGAAGAAAGATGGGCGTGACGTCGAGGTCGCGGGCACGCTCGGCGCGCGTGAGCACCAGCCCGGCCCCGCCCTCGCTGTTGATGGCGCAGTCCAGCAGATGGAACGGCTCGGCCACCATGCGCGAGGCCAGGACGTCTTCGGGGCTGACCTCCCTTCCGTAGTGGACGGCCTCGGGGTTGCGCGCGCCGTGGCTGCGGATGGCGGCGGCTACCTCGGCCAGCTGCTCGGGCGTGGTGCCGTAGAGGTGCATGTGGCGGCGTGCGATCAGCGCGAACTCGGCGGCGGTGTAGAGGCCCCAGCACTCGACGAACTCGTTGCTGGGCCGGGTCCACGGCGCGGTCCTGGCCCGGTCGGTGTACTCCCGGGCCTGGGCGGTGGCCACCAGCGCCACCTCGCACAGGCCCGCGCTGATGGCGAGCGCCGCCTCGATGACCGCCGGGATGCCGATGTCGGTGCCGGTCCAGCAGGGGCGGCCGCCCAGCAGCATCACGGCCTCCCGGGCGTTGGTGCGGCGCACGCTGCTGGTGACGTTCACACCGTCGACGTCGGCGAGGCGAAGACCCGCGGAGGCCACGGCGCCGCGCATGGCGTCCAGCAGCACGTCCATCTCCGGCTGGTCGAGCACCTTGGCCTGGCGGGTGTCGTAGGCGCCGACGAGGGCGACGTCGTGGAGCGGGGTGGCGGCGCGGGGCATGTTCGCGCCTAGAGGTCCAGGCCGTAGAGCTTCGCGGTGTTGCCGCTCAGCACGGCGCGCTTCTGGGCCTCGGTCATGCCCTCGGTCACCTGCTCCACGATCTCGGCGGTGTGCGGGTAGGTGCCGTCGCTGTGGGGGAAGTCGGTGGCCCACAGCACGCGCTCGAGGTTCATGGCGCCCAGCACGTGCTTCACGCTGTAGTCGTCCTGGAAGGTGACGTAGATGTTCTCGTTGAAGTACTCGCTGGGCAGACGCTGCAGGTCGCCGCCGGGCAGGTGCCAGCGGTGGCGCTCCCAGGCGTGGTCCATGCGGAAGTTGAAGTGGGGCACCCAGCCGGCGTCGGCCTCCACGCACACCACCTTCAGCTTCGGGTGCCGCTCGAACACCCCGCCCAGCACCATGGCCATCATGATGTTCTGGTTGCCGCGCACGGTGACGATCTGGAACACCAGCACCGGCCCGCGGATCTGGCCGCCCAGGTCGTCCTTGCTGGTGAGGATGTGGAACGACACGGGCAGCCCCTTGTCGATGCACAGCTCCCAGATGGGGTCGTAGCAGGGGTGGTGGTAGTCCTCGACCGTGGGCGTGCCGGGCAGCATGACGCTCTTGAAGCCCATGTGGGCGATCTGCTCGATCTCGGCCAGCCCGTCCTCGATGCTGCGCAGGCTGGCGAGCCCCACGCCCAGCAGCCGCCTGGGATCGGCCTCGCAGAACCCCGCCAGCCAGCGGTTGTAGGCGTCGAAGCAGGCCTTCATGTAGTCGGGGTCGGGGTGGTTGCAGAGCGCCATGCCGACGCTCGGGTAGAGCACCTCGGCGGCGATGCCGTCCGCCTGCTGGATGGCCAGGCGCTCCTTCGGGTCCCAGCCCGAAGGGTGGAGCTCCTCCCACTTCATGGGCTTGCCCAGGTCCTGGGGCGTGCGGCCCACCGTGCACACGGTGCCCAGCGGGATGTCGATGCCGATGTCCGGGATCTTCAGGATGGCCGTGCCCGCGGCGTTGTAGCCCTTGCGCGGCCGGCGGTCGCGGAACTTCGGGTCGATGTCGGCGTAGCAGTCCTCGGTCTCGGCGATGTGCGAGTCCGAGGAGACGAGGGGGATGGCTTCACTCATCGGTCCTTCCCTTCGGTGCCCGGCGCAGCCTCGGCGTCGATGCGCTCGAGCAGGAGGTGGAGGGTGTCGCGCAGGCGCGCCAGCCGCGGCTCGCCCACCAGCGCCGCGTAGTCGTCCCAGATGGTGTCGACGATCTGGCCGGAGTCGCGCAGCAGCGCCCGCCCCTTCTTCGAGAAGCGCACGATCTTGGCGCGGCCGTCGTCCCGGTCGGGCACGCGCTCCACGTACCCGATCTGCTCGAGCTCGTCGACGAGCTTGCCCATGGCCTGCTTGGTGATGCCCGCGCTCTCGGCCAGCTCGGTGAGGCGGCGCCCCTCTCCCTTCAGGTGGATGAGCACGCTCGAGTGGGCGGGCTGCAGGGCGTGGCCGCGGACGCGCAGGCCCCGGCGGATGCGCTCGCGGAAGTCGCCGGCCAGGCGCGACAGCGGGTGCAGCAGGCTCTTCTGTCGCGCCGCCCGGCGCACGGCGTCTTCCTCGGTTCCGCGAGCGGTCTCGCGAGCGGTCTCCCGCGACCGCGAGGCCTGGCGCAGGGCCTTGGCCGCTGCCGGCTTCCCTTGGGCCGGCTTCCCATGGGCCGGCTTCGTGGAGGAGGAAGAGGAAGAGCTGGGCATGGCCGCATTCTCGCCCGGGCGGGCGGGGCTCGTAAAGTGGGTTGACCAGATTCGTCAGCCGGGTTTACGATTTCGCAGACCCCCAGGAGGGCCCCATGGCCGACCCCGCCGACCTCTTCCACGGCGCCCAGCAGATCGACTATCCCATCATCGACGCCGACGCCCACGTGCAGGAGCCGCCGGACCTCTGGCAGTCGCGCGCGCCGGCCCGGCTGAAGGACCGCGCGCCCCGGGTGAAGCACACCGAGCAGGGCGACTTCTGGCTGTTCGACGAGGGCAAGCCGCCCGAGCCCGTCTCCTTCACGGTGTCGGCCGGGCTCTCCTACCTCGACTTCCACCCCATAGGCCTCTCCTACGACCGCATCCGCCCGGGCATGTGGCAGCCGGGCCCGCGCCTCCAGGACCTCGACATCGACGGCATCCACGCCCAGGTGCTCTACCCGAGCGTCACGCTGAAGGGCGCGGGCACCTACAGCGACGACCCGGAGCTCCAGCGCTTCTGCGTGCGCGCCTACAACGAGTGGCTCAGCGAGTTCTGCGCCGGCAGCGAGGGGCGGCTCATCCCCCAGGCCATCATCCCCACCACCGGGGTCGCGGACGCCGTGGCCGAGCTCGAGTGGGCGCTGGCGAACGGCCACCGGGGTGCGGTCCTCTCGCGCATGCCGAGCGGTGGGTTCGCGTTCTCGCCCGAGGACGAGCGCTTCTTCGCCGTGGCCAGCGAGGCCGACCTGCCCATCGTGGTGCACATCGGGAGCTTCCTGCGCAGCCCGGGCCGGAGCGGCGGAAAGGTGTCGTTCACGGAGCTGCCGTTCCTGGGCCAGGCCGGCGCCATCAAGGCCGGCTCCCACACCATCCCGGTGGCGTCGGACCTGCTCTTCTCGGGCCTCACCGACAAGTTCCCCGAGCTGAAGATCGTGCTGGTGGAGGCCAACATCGGCTGGATCCCCACGCTGCTCGAGCAGACCGACGACATGTTCCTGCGCTACCGCTTCTTCACGAAGGCGTACGAGAAGATGCGCGGCATGCCGAGCGACGTCTTCCACCGCCACTTCTGGGCCACCTTCATGGTCGACACCGTGGGCATCGAGCTGCGCCACCGCCTGAACCTCGACCACATCATGTGGTCCACCGACTACCCCCACACCGGCAGCGACTGGCCGAACTCGCGGGTGACCCTCGAGCGCGTCTTCCGCGGCGTCCCCAAAGCGGAGGTGAAGAAGATGCTCCACGACAACGCGAAGCGGCTCTACCGGCTGGACCACATCCCCGACCGCTGGTCGCGATAGAATCGCGGGTGTGAGCGGACTCCGCGGCCTCCGGGTCCTCGACTTCTCCACCCGCATCGCCGGGCCCTACGCCAGCAAGCTGCTGGCCGACGCCGGAGCCTGCGTGGTGAAGGTGGAGCCGCCCTCGGGCGACCCGCTGCGCCGCTGGGCCATGGGCCGCGAGCTGGCGCCGGACGAGGACGGCGCGCTCTTCCGCTTCCTGGCCGGGCGCAAGCGCTCGGTGGTGGGCGAGCCCGGCGACGCCGCCGTGGACGCGCTGGTGGCGGGCGCCGACCTGGTGATCGAGAGCTTCGAGGACGACGCGCTGGGCGGCGCGGCGCTCGCCGAGCGGCACCCGGGTCTGGTGGTGCTGTCGATCTCGCCGTGGGGCCGCAGCGGACCGTGGCGCGATCGCCCGTGGAGCGAGCTCACCCTCCAGGCCCAGAGCGGCTCGCTGGCCACGCGCGGGCTGCCCGGCGGCGAGCCCTTCCAGGCGGGCGGGCGCATCACCGAGTGGGTGGCCGGCACCTACGCGGCGGTGGCCGCCGCCGCCGCGCTGCGCCGGGCCCGGGCGTCGGGCGCCGGCGCCCACCTCGACTTCTCGCTCCACGAGCTGATGAACATCGTCGGCACCAACTACCTCGACCTCACCTTCCGACTGCTGGGGGTCGACCCCAAGGTGGCGCCGGCCGCCACGGTGGAGACGCCCTCCATCGAGCCCACGGCCGACGGCTACGTGGGCTTCTGCACCAACTCGCGCCAGCAGGTCTCGGACTTCATGCTGCTGATCGAGCGGCCCGACCTGCGCGAGGACGAGGGGCTCGCCCAGGTGGCCGGCCGCATGGCGCGCCTGGCCGAATGGAACGCCATCGTCCACGCCTGGACGAAGCGGCACACCACCGCGGAGATCGTCGAGCGGGCGTCGCTGCTGCGCATTCCCGTGGCACCGGTGAACGACGGCGAGCGGGTGCGCCACCACGAGCAGCTCCGGGCCCGGGGTGTCTTCCGCAAGCACCCGGACGGCGACTTCTTCTGCCCGCGGCCTCCGTACCGCCTGAACGACGTGGACCCGCCCGAGCCCGCCCGCGCGCCGAAGCCGGGCGAGCACACGGGCGCCGTCCGCTGGGACGCGCGCCCGCGCGAGGGGGCCGCGACGCCGGGAGCGTCCGGAGCCGAGGAGCCCCCCGCGCTGCCGCTGGCGGGCCTGCGCGTCCTGGATATGACCGCCTGGTGGGCCGGTCCGTCGGCCACCCAGATGCTGGCGCTGCTGGGCGCCGACGTGGTGCACGTGGAGTCGACCACCCGCATCGACGGCATGCGCAGCGTGGGCGGCATGGCGGCCCACCGCTTCCCGGACTGGTGGGAGGCCAGCTCGTTCTACCAGGGCGCCAACACGGGCAAGCGCGGGCTCACCCTGGACCTCGCCACCGAAGAGGGCCTGGCGGTGATGCGCCGGCTGGTGGCGTCGAGCGACGCGCTCTTCGAGAACTTCACGCCCCGGGTGCTGGACGGATTCGGCCTGCACTGGGAGAACCTGCGCGCGCTCAACCCGCGCTTCATCCTGGTGCGCATGCCGGCCTTCGGGCTCTCCGGACCCTGGCGGGACCACACCGGCTTCGCCCAGACCATGGAGCAGCTCTCGGGGCTGGCCTGGGTGACCGGCCACCCCGACGACCAGCCGCGCATCCAGCGCGGGCCCTGCGACCCGCTGGCGGGCATGCACGCGGCGTTCGCGTTCCTGGTGGCGCTGGGCGAGCGCCAGGCCAGCGGCCGGGGCCAGCACGTCGAGTGCACCATGGTGGAGGGCGCGCTCAACGCGGCGGCCGAGCAGCTCATCGAGTTCACCGCCTACGGCCACACGCCGGGGCGCATGGGCAACCGCTCGCCCCACGCCGCGCCCCAGGGCCTGTACCCGGCCCGGGGCCACACCGTGGCGTCACCTCGCTGGCTGGCGCTCTCGGTGGAGACCGACGCCCAGTGGCGCGCGCTCGTCCGCCTGCTGGGCGAACCCGGGTGGAGCCGCGACGCCGCGCTCTCGAGCCTCGCCGGAAGGCACGCGGCCCACGACGCCATCGACGATGCGCTGCGCGCCTGGACCGGCGAGCGCGAGCTGGACGATGCGGTCCAGACCCTGCTGGCCGCGGGCGTGCCGGCGGCGCCCCTGGCCGACCCGCGGCGGGCGGGCCGGTGTCCCCAGCACCGGGCCCGGGGCTTCTACGAAGTGGTCGAGCACCCGGTGACCGGCGCCCACCCGGTGCCGACGCTGCCCTTCCGGCTGTCCGGGGTGGAGCGCTGGGTCCGGCGCCCGGCCCCCACCCTGGGCCAGCACAGCCGGGAGGTCCTGCACGAGTGGCTCGGAATGGACGACCCGGCGCTGGACGCCCTCGAGGGGCAGGGCGTCATCGGGACGCGGCCCGCCGGCGTCTAGCCGGCCCCGGCCCGGCCGCCGCCCCAACCCCCATTCTCCTTTCTCCTCTTCCTCCTCTTCTCCTCTTCCCATCCCTCCCCACCCTCCCTGCCCGGGCGCTCCGGGGTGCAGCTCCCAGTGTTCGGGGGTGCAGCCTTCGGATGGCGCTTGGCGGGTGCGGCCGGGTGTGGCAGGATTCGCATACGGTCGCGTATGTGAGCCCTTCGGCTCCGCGCGACCGGGCCGTCATCCCCTCTGCACGCCCAGCCGAAGAGAACCTCCATGGCCACGACCGCTGAATCGCTTCCCGAAGTCCAGCTCGCGCCGGCTCAGATCGCCGGCATCTGGGTCCGGCACCTCACCTCGCTGCTGCTGCCCGTGAACGCCCTGGCCTTCCTGTGGACCGGACCCCATCCCTGGTACATCGCGCCGCTCTTCATGATGCCGGTGGTGGTGGCCCACTACTTCGATTGCCGGCAACGCGTCGAGCAGCGCCAGCCGGTCGAGAGCCTGCCCGCCTGGCCCTTCGACGCACTGGTCTACGCGCTGGCGGCGCTGCAGATCGTGGTGGTGGTGTCGCTGGTCCACCTGTTCACGCTGCAGGGCGCGTTCTCGCTGGACATGATCATGGTCTTCATCGTGGTGGGCGGGAACTCGGGCTTCTCCATCATCACCGCCCACGAGCTCATCCACCGCAAGAAGCCGTGGGAGCAGTGGCTGGGCCGGGTGCTGCTGGGGTCGGTCCTCTACGAGCACTTCTACACCGAGCACCTGCGCGGCCACCACGTGCGGGTGGGCACGCCGGACGACCCGGCCACGGCCCGCTTCGGCGAGGACTACGAGTCGTTCTTCAAGCGCACCGTGCCGGCGCAGTTCAAGAGCGCCTGGCGCCTGGAGAAGCGCCGGCTGGGCGACGCCGACATGTCGAACTTCGACCGGCGCATGCTGCGCAACCGCATCGTCCACGGCCTGGTGCTCGAGTGGGGCTTCGCCTTCGCCGTCTTCGCGGCCTTCGGCTTCGCGGCCTTCGCCGCGTTCGTGCTCCAGGCCTGGTCGGCCGTGCGCCTGCTGGAGGCCGTGAACTACTTCGAGCACTGGGGCCTGCGCCGGGCCAGCCGGCGCGTGCAGCCGGTCGACTCCTGGGACACCCACTCCTGGTTCACCTACTACGGCCTGACGGGCCTGTCGCGCCACGCCGACCACCACGCCTGGCCGGCGCGGCCCTTCCAGCAGCTGCGCGTCTGGGACGAGGCTCCCATCCTTCCCTACGGCTACGTGGGCATGGTGGACCAGGTGCTCGAGAAGAACGACGAGTTCCAGCAGGAGGCGGCCGCCGAGCTGGCGCGCCGCAGGCTGGGCCCCTTCGTCGACGAAGGGCTCGCCAACGACCCCGACTCCGCCGCCCGTCAGCTCGCCGAGGCCCAGGCAGAGGAACGCCGGGGACCGGGCCGAACGAGCTGGCTGGCCCGCGCCTGGACCGGCCTGCCCCTGTGGCTGCGGCGCGTCCTCTTCCTGGGCGGCCTCGTCACGGCCACCGCCGTGGGCGTGCAGTGGGAGTCGGGCGCCGACAGCTGGCTCACGGCCGAGCGCTGGCTGCTCCACGCCTGGATCCTGGCCGTCTTCACCGCGGTCATCGTCGGCCGCCGGCGCCTCCAGGACCAGATCGGCAACGAGGTCGTCGCCTGGGCCGCTTCGTTCGTCGTGCTGGTGGGGGTCGGCTGGCTCACGAGCACGCTGGTCGGCTGAGCCCCGCCCGGCGCCGGGGCGTCTACCTCCGCTCCTCGATCACCCGGAGTCCCAGGCCGGCGGACGTGCCGGGCCGCGGGCGCCGGAACGAGAGCTTCGCTCCGGACGGCCGGATCGACAGCGCATCGAGCTCGAGGACGGTCTCGACTCCGAGCTCGAGGCCCGGCAGCCGCCAGCGGTCGCCGGAGAAGTCGCTCTCGGCGACGCCCCGGGCGCGAATGCGCACGACCAGCGGTCCCTCGCCGTCGGCGCGCTCGGGCGCGGGCCACTCGATCCGGAGGCCGGACTTCACCGCCCGGGCCTGCGAGGGACCCGGCGCGCGCACCGCGAGCCAGGCCACCTCGCCGCCGGGGTGGCGCCAGTGCAGGGTGACGGCGACGTACTGCTCCCAGCCCGAGAGGTCGAGGGTCGACTCTTCGGCGCCGGCCATCCAGCCGGGCTCGAAGGTGGCGGTGGCCGTGCGCGAGGGCTCGTCGGAGATGCGCTGGCGTACGGTCCGGGGCGAGACCGCGCCGGCGAAGGCTCCCCGCGCCACCTCGGGCACGGCCGCGCCGAGCACCGCCACCAGGGACCCGAGGAAGAAATCGTGGCCGTGCTCCGCGTCGGGCTCGAGGGGCGGCAGCGGCGCGCACTCCGGGCCCAGCCCCGCCCAGATCCACAGGCCCAGCAGCGAGACGTAGGCGTTCATGTCCATCCCGTAGGTCCGGCTGTAGGGACCGCACAGGTTGCGCAGACCCGGGTGGTACCAGCGCGCGACGTCGCGCCAGAGCGCCGCCTCGAGCCTCGAGCCCTCGTTGCGCAGCCAGGGCGAGGACGAGAGCCCGCGCCACAGCGCCAGGGCGAAGAGGTCGAGCCCGTAGTAGGTGGGCGAGTTGTACTCCTCGAACACACCGTGGCGATCGAACCGCTCGCCGACCGCCCGGGCCAGGGCTTCTCCGCGGGAGACCCACTCGAGCCGGCCGCCGCGCGCCCCCACCTCCACCTCCAGGAAGGCGCGCAGGAGCGCGATGTTCGAGTAGGAGGGCGCCACGCGGTCGGGCGGCTCGCCCTCGACGGTCAGCACCAGGGCCTCGTCGAGGGCGTCGACCAGCTCGTCGGGCAGCAGCGGGCCGAAGCAGTGCAGCGTGGCGATGAAGGCCGTGCCCAGGAACTGGCGCCAGTTGGGGTCGTAGTCCAGCCACTCGACCGCGCCCTTGCGCGGCACGGGCGACTCGGCGAAGCGCGCGAAGCTGCCGTGCCACGGCTTGCCCGGCTTGTCGTACTGCAGCGCGACGAGCTCGCGCAGGATACGCAGAGCGCGCTCGACGTCGCGGGTCTCGGGGTCCCGACGCAGCAGCAGCCCGAAGGCCAGCCACGCCGACTGGGGGACCAGGTGGAGGGTGCCTTCGGGCACGCCGGGCCCCGAGTAGCCGGCGGCATCGGGCACCCGGGGCAGGCCGCGCTCCTCGTCCCAGAAGGTGTCGCACCAGCGGAGCGTGCGTCGGGCCAGGTCGGCGGAGGCCGGCGACAGACGCTCGAGCCCGGGCATCCAGGCCTCCTGGGAGGGCCCCGCTTTTTCCTCGGCGGGCGGGGTCGGGTCCTCCTTCGGGCTCCGGCCCGGGCCCGGGCTCCGGCCCGGACTCCCGCCCGGGTCCTCGGAAGGCGGCGTCTCGCGAGGTTTCGACATTCGTTCTCCGGGTGGTGCCACGAGCGGCCCTCCCAGGTTGACGCGCCCGATGGGGTCCCGCCAAGATGCAGCATCGCCAACGAGGGTGGAGGGTGCATGGGCTCGCTTCGGGATCGCCGGGTGCTCGTGGTCGGCGGGTCTTCGGGCATCGGACGCGCGACGGCGCTCCACCTCGCGCAGCAGGGCGCCCGGGTGGTGGCGGCGGCGCGCCGGGCCGATGCGCTCGAGGCCCTGGCCGCCGAGCATCCGGGTCTGACGGCCTCGGTGGTCGACGCCACGGACCCCGAGGCGGTCGCCGGTGCGGTGGCGCGGGCCGTGACCGAGCTGGGCGGGCTCGACGCGCTGGTCTATACCGCGGGCCTGCTGGTGCTGGGCGACGCGCCCGACCTCGAGCCCCGGCAGTGGCGACGCAGCCTGGACGTCAACCTGATGGGCGCCGTGTGGAGCCTGGGCGCGGCCTCGCCCGCGCTGCGCGCCGGCCGCGGGCGCGCGCTCCTGGTGTCTTCGCGGGCCCCCGTCGACCACCCGCCCCGCCGCGGCATGGCTCCCTACATCGTCTCCAAGGCGGCGCTGGATGCGCTGGCGTCGGTCTGGGAGGTCGAGTGTCCGGAGATCGCCATCACCCGGGTCACGGTGGGCGACACCGGTCCTACCGAGATGGGACGCAACGAGACGCCGGAGACGCTCGGCCGCTATGTGGGCGAGTGGGCGGCCCGGAAGCTCCTGGTCGGGCGCATCCTGTCGGCGGAGCAGGTGGCCCGACACCTGGGAAGGCTCCTCGAGGAGGAGGAGGCGGTGCCCGTGAGCTCGATCCTTCCGCGCCCCGCCGTCGAATCGTGAGCGCCCGCGGCGGCGGAGCGCGCGAGGGGCGCGAAGCGGTGGTGGTGCTGGGCGCGGCGGTCTGGCCCGGCGGCGTGCCCAGCCACGCCCTGCGCCGGCGCGTGCTCTTCGCGGTCGAGCTGGCCATGGGCGACGCCCTGCGCGACCTGCTGCTCACGGGCGGCGTCGGCCGCGAGCCCCCGTCCGAGGCGCGGGTGATGAGCGGCCTGGCGAGCGAGGCCGGGATCGACGCAGGCCGCATCGTGCTCGAGGAGCGCGCCACCAGCACCTACGAGAGCGCGCGGTTCTGCGCCGAGATCGTGCGCCGCGAGGGCTTTGCGCGGGTCACGGTGGTGACCGACGCCTACCACCTGCCGCGCGCGCTGCTGGCCTTCGCCCAGGCCGGGATTGCCGCCGAGGGCGCCGCGCCCCAGGAGTCTCCGGGCAGCCTGGGCAGTCCGGCCCAGCGCCGGCGCGAGCGCTGGGCCACGGCCTGGTACCGGCTGCGCGGCGCGCTCCGCTCCGCGCGGAGCGACCGCCGCCGGGACTGACCCGGAGCCTCAGCGCGGCGGCGACGGAATCCGGAACACCGCGGCGTAGAGCGCCGGCGCCACGCCCAGGGTGAGCGCGGTGGCGAAGGCCAGCCCGAAGGCGATGGTGATGGCCAGGTCGTAGAAGAGCGGGTCCCGCGCGACGATGATGGGCAGCATGCCCAGAATGGTGGTCAGGGTCGTCATCAGGATGGGCCGCAGTCGACCCTGGCAGGCCAGGATGATCGCGTCGTAGGGCTCTGCGCCCGCCTTCTGCTCGATGTCGATCTGCTCGAGCATGACGATGGCGTTGTTCACCACGATGCCCACCAGGCTCAGGATTCCGAGCAGCGCCATGAAGCTGTTGTAGCCGTTGCCCACCAGCAGGCCGATGGCCACGCCGGTGAAGGCCAGGGGCACGGTCAGGAGCACGACGATCGGCTTCGCCAGGGAGTTGAACTGGCCCACCAGGCAGATCAGCACCCCGAACAGGCACAGCGGCACGAACGCGAAGAGCGCCGCCTGGGCGTCGCCCTGGCTCTCGGTCTCGCCGCCCCACTCCCAGCTGAACGCCTGCCCCCGCTCCTTCACCAGGATGTCGATCTCCTCCTCGACCGCCGCCTCCAGCTCGGTGGCGGTCAGCTCCGTGCTGTTGGCCTTCACCGTGACCGTGGGCGCGTAGTCGCGGCGGCGGATCAGGTTGAAGGTGTTGTCGGGGTAGATGTTCGCGATCTGGGTGAGGGGCACCGCGGTCTCGCGGCTCCTGGACAGGACGTTGGCCGTGAACAGTCGATCCGCCGCCAGGCGCTCCGACGCGAGCGCGCGGGCCCGGATGTCGATCTCCTCGTCGCCCTGGCGCAGGGCGGTGGACACCGACCCCTCGGTGATGGTCCTCAGCGAGTTCGCGATCTCCTCGGTGGTGACTCCGGCACGGCGGGCCCGCGCGGGGTCGACGTCGACGATGGCCGTGGTGACCAGGTTCTCCCAGTCGTTGTAGACGTTCACGCTGTAGGGCACGTCGGCGAACAGCGCGGCGACCTCCTGCCCCAGCTCGAGCAGCTCCTCGCGCTGGCCCGGCAGGCCCAGGGACGACAGCCGCGCCTCCACCAGGCCCGTCTCCACGCTGCCCAGGAACATGCGCTTGGCCATGACGTGGAGCGACGGGAAGTTCTCGAGGGAGTGGGCCCGCAGCCGCCGCAGCACCGGGCCCACGTCCTCCAGGGAGCGCATGGTGACGAGGATGAAGCCCATGTTGGGCGCCGACGACTCGGGCGCGATGGTGATGAAGAAGCGCACGCCGCCGTTGCCCACGTAGGTGAGGGTCTGCTGGACCTCGGGGTTGGCCTCCTCGTCCTCCAGCCACGCCGCCAGCTCGCGGACGCGACGGTCGGTCTCGCGGATGCCGGACCCGGCCGGGAGCTTCACGTCCACCAGCAGCTGCGGGCGGTCGGACTCGGGCATGAACTGGCGCGGCACCAGGCCGAAGAGCCACTGGCCCAGGAGCAGCACCCCCACCATCGAGGCCAGGAAGGGCACCCGGTGGCGCAGCAGTCCGTGCAGGAGCCCCCGGTAGCTCACGTAGAGGGGCTTTTCGTACTGGGCCGCGATCTCCTCCTCGGTCGCCTCGGGGGCCTTGAGGTAGCGGCTGCACAGGATGGGCGTGACCGTCATGGCCAGGAACCACGACGTGACCAGGGAGATCAGGATCACCTGGGACATCGAGCGCAGGTACTCGCCGGCCGCGTGGGGCGCCATGGCCAGGGGCACGAACATCAGCACCGTGGTGATGGACGAAGTGAGGAGCGGCATCGCCAGGGTCTTGCCGGTGTTGGTGGCGGCGTCCACGCGCTCCTCGCCCTGGAACAGCCGCTTGCCGATCTCCTCGGCCACCACGATGCCGTTGTCCACCAGCAGACCCAGGGAGATGATGAGGGTCGCCAGCGAGATGCGGTGCATCGCGATGTCGTAGTAGTACATGAGCACGATCGTCACGATCATGGTGAGCGGCACGTGCAGCCCGACGATGAGTCCCGTGCGGATCCCCAGGAACGCGACGATCACGACCAGCACGATGGCGATGGTCTGCAGCAGGTTGTTGCGCACCGCGGCCACTGCGCGCTCGACGTGGGTCGGCTGGTAGTTGCCCACCCGCAGCCGGAACCCGACGGGCAGCTGCGACTCGATGGTCTCCAGCCGCTCCACCACCCGGGGACCGAGGTCGAGGACGTTCTGGCCGTCGGCCATGCTGACGCCGATCAGCACGGCCTGCTCGCCGTCGTAGTAGAAGGGCGTCTCGGGCGGGTCCACGTAGCCGCGCCGCACCGTGGCCAGGTCGCCCAGGCGGATGGTCTGCCCGGTGTCGGGGATCTCGATCACCACGTCGGCGACGTCCTGGGTGGTGCGGAACTCGCCCCGGGGCTCGACGATGATCTCGCGCTGGCCGGTGTCGATGCTGCCTCCCGGCAGGATGACGTTCTGGGAGACGAGCGCGTCGCGCACCACCGAGACCGAGAACCCCAGCTGCGCCAGCTGGGAGGTGGAGAAGTCGAGCCAGATGGTCTCGTCCTGGACGCCGTAGAGCTCGACCCGCTTCACGCCCTCGACCAGGTAGATCTCGTCCTGGACGAGCTTGGCGACGCCGTGCACCTGGGCCAGACTGAAGCCCTCGCCGGTGAGCGCCGCGCTCACCACGGTCACGTCCCCGAAGTCGTCGTTCACGAACGGGCCGATGACGTCGTCGGGCAGCTCGGGAGTGGCGTCGATGACCTTGTTGCGGACGTCCTGCCAGATGATGTCGAGGTCGTCCTGCTCGTACTGGTCGAGCACCTTGATGCGGACCTCGGAGTAGCCGGGCCGCGACCAGGACTGGATGTAGTCGCGTTCGGGAACGCGGGCGAGGGCGCGCTCGATGGGCCGCGTCACCAGCAGCTCCACGTCCTCGACGTTCAAGCCGGGCGCGAAGGTGGCGACCACGCAGTCGCGCACCGTGATGGGCGGGTCCTCCTGGCTGGGGAAGTTGCCGAGCACCATGGCGCTGTACGCGACCATGGCGGCGACGACGACGAGGACGAGCGGCTGGTTGCGGAGAGCGAAGCCCGTCAGGTTCATTGCACCGTCCGCATGACGCGCTCGTCGAGCAGCCTCACGGTCTGGCCGTCCCTGAGGAAGGGCACGCCGGCGGTAGCGATGATCTCGCCCTCGGAGAGGCCCTCGAGCACCGCGATGTGGTTGTCCCGAACGCCGCCGGTGCGCACCCCGCGCTTGCTCACCGTCGAGCTCTCACGGTCGTAGACGAACACCGCGAAGCGGTTCTCGGGCTCGGGCAGGGCCGCCGCCATGGGGATCATGAAGCCCTCGAAGCGGTTCACGCCGGTCGCGGCGGCGGACTCGAGCTTGAAGAAGACCTCGGCGGTCATGCCGGGGCGGACGCCCGGCGGAGGCTCGCGCAGCCCCGTCTTCACCGGGAAGGCGTTGCCCGCCCCGGCGCGCGTTCCCACCTCGGTGACGACGCCCTCGTAGCGCTGGTCGTCGCCCTCGAAGCGCGGATCGTTCAGGGAAGGGAACCCCACCTCGACCTCGGCGCCCTGGCGCACGCGGCCGATCAGGGTCTCGGGCATCTGCACCTCGACCTGGAGCCCGCTCTCCTTGCTGTCCATCTCGAAGACGACCTGGCCGCCGCTCACCTCCATGGCGGGCTCGACGTCGCGCACCGAGATGGCGCCGGAGAACGGGGCCTTCAGCACCGAGCGTCGCAGGTCGCGCTTGGCGAGGTTGAGGCGGGCCCTCGCGGCGTCGACCTGACCGTCCCGCGAGTCGCGCATGGCCAGCGAGCGGTCGTACTCCTGGCGGCTGGTCACGTCCGCCTCGAAGAGCTCCTTGGTGCGCGCGTACTCGGCCCGGGCCGCCTGCTGGATCGCCGTGGCCTCGGCCAGCGCGGCCTCGGCGTCGCTCACCGTCAGCTCGAAGGGCTCGGGGTCGAGGCGCGCCAGCACCTGGCCCTCGGTGACGATGTCGCCCAGGCGCACCTCCACGGTCTTCACGGTGCCGCCCACCTCGAAGGCCAGGGACGTCTCGTCGACGGACGTCACGATGCCCGAGATGACGCGCTGCTCGACGGCCAGCGAGCCCGAGACCCGCTGCCAGGCGATGGATCGCGGCGGCAGCTCCGGCGGCGGCGCCTCCTGGCCGCAGCCGGAGACTGCGAGCCAACCGGCACTCCATACGAAGATCGCGCAGCGCGCGAACCAGGGGCGACGTCCCGACATGGCAACCCTCCAGGCGACGGGGAGAGACAGGACGCGAATTATAGGTGCTCTGGCAGGAAGTGGAGCGGCCGTGCGGGAATGATCCCTAGTCGTCCTCGATCTCGATGGCGTGCTCGGGGCAGTTCCAGGCGCCGACCCGGGCCTTCTGTTCGAGGCCCTCGGGCACGGTCTCCACCAGCAGGCGCACGTGGCCCCGTTCGTCCTCGCCGAAGATCTCGGGCGCCAGCTCGTAGCAGCGCCCGTGGCCGGCGCAGGCGTCGTGATCGACCCGCACCCTCACGCGGAGCGGGTGTCCCAGACGAGGGGCAGGTACTGGACCTCCCGGATGCCGGGGCTGTAGCGGGGGGTCTCGCCCGGCTTGATCCGGTAGTCGGGGATGCGCTCGTTCAGCACCTCCATCGCCACGCGCAGCTCCATGCGCGCCAGGTGGGAGCCGAGGCAGCGGTGGTGGCCGCCGCCGAAGGCGAGGTGGCGGTTGCGCTCGCGCTCCAGGTCCACCTCCATGGCGTTGCCGAACTCGCGGTCGTCCACGTCGGACGCCCCGATCAGGAGGGCCACCATCTGACCCTCCACCAGGTCCACGCCGCTCAGGGTGCAGCCCTTCTTCACCAGCCGCGGCACCGCCGTGACGGGCGTCTCCCAGCGCAGCAGCTCCTCGACCGCCGCCGGGATCTTCGCCGGGTCCGCCACCAGGGCGTCGCGCTGGTCGGGGTGCTGGGCCAGGTAGGCCACGTTGCAGCCGATGGTGGAGGTGACGGTGTCGAGCCCGGCCAGCAGCATCAGGAAGCAGACGTCGAGCACCTCCTCCACCGTGAGCGGCCGTCCGTCCAGCTCCGAGCCCACCAGGTGGGTCACCAGGTCGTCGCCGGGGTCGGCCTGGCGCCGGGCGACCTCGGCCTCGAAGATCTCGTAGATCCGCTGGCCGCTGGCGCTCCGGATCTTCGAGGCCTCGTCGGGGTCCATGGAGCCCGGTCGGATGATGCCGTCCTTGATCTCGAGGAACTCCTCCAGCCGGTCGAGCGGCAGGCCCATGAGCCGCAGGAAGGCGCTGCAGGGCAGCGGGATCGCGAAGGCGGAGTTGAACTCGACCTCGCCGTCGTCGACGAAGGCGTCGATCAGCTCGTGGGCGTGGCGCCGGACGTCCGGCGCGATCGTCTCCATCTGCTTCCGGGAGAAGTAGGGGTCGAGGATCTTCCGGAACTTCGTCTGGAGCGGCGGATCGATCTGCTGGGGAATCATCGGGCGCACGGTCCCGAGATTCATCTGCATCTCCATCTCCGAGGAGAAGATCTCCGGCGTGCGCAGGGCGTAGAGCACGTCCTCGTAGCGGGTGATCATCGGGTCGCCGGAGATGGGGTTGTGCGCCACCGGGCACTTGCGCTCCACGATCTCGCGGTACACGGGCTGCGGGTTCGCGGCGAACTCCGGCGAGAACATGCTCATCGGCTCGCGCTCGGGTCCGCCGTCTCCACTCGAATCACTCATTGCGTCGACTCCGTGCGCCGCGCGGCGCTTCTCAGAGGAACCCGTACAGCCGGCCGGCGTTCTCGCAGAAGATCTTCCGCTTCTTCGCCGGGTCGATGCCCTGGGCCATGGAATTGATCAGATAGCGCGAGTGGGGCCAGTCGGTGATGTGGTGCGGGAAGTCGCTGCACCACATCATCATGTCGACGCCCACGGCGTCGCAGTGCTGCACGCCGAACTGGTCGCTCACCACCCCGACCTTGCAGTTGCGGTCCAGGTACTCGCTGGGCAGCATCTTCAGGTCCGACTCGCACCAGTAGCGGTTGCGCCGGTAGCGGTCGTCGAGCTCCTGCTTGAGGAACGGCACCCAGCCCGCGCCGACCTCGCCGCCGACGATGGTGAGCCCGGGGAAGCGGTCGAACACCCCGTTGAACACGAACTCCGCGAACAGCGTGGGCATCCGGCTCATGGTGGTCGCGAAGGCCACCAGCTGGGGTGGGCCGCCCTTCTTCGCGGCGATCTTGCGCGTCTTGTACTGGGGCGGGGTGAGCCCCACGTGGATGTGCACCGGGAGATCCACCTCCTCCGCCGCCGCCCAGAAGCGGTCGTCGGCCTCGGAGAGGATGAACTCGCCCGACGGCCAGGTGGCGAGCCCGACGCCCACCGCTCCGTTCTCCTTGGCGCGCTGCAGCTCGGCCACGGCGTCGTCGATGCCCGTGGCCGGGACCTGCCAGATGGCGCCCAGGCGGGAGCGGTCGAAGCTCGCGAAGTCGCTGATGAAGTCGTTGTAGGCCTGCATGCCGGCCAGGGAGAACGCCCTGTCGTCCTCGAACATGAAGTAGATCATGGTGCGCTGGGGCGGGAAGAAGACCGCCGCCGACACCCCGTCGAGGTCCATGAGCTCGAGCCGGCCCTTGGGCTGGGTGATGCCGGGGTGCATCTCGGCGTACTTCGTCCCGGTCCACTTGAGGGTCTCGGGGGTCTGGTGCATGGCGGCCACCAGGCCCAGGGACTCGACGTGTCCCCCCATCAGCCAGGCGTCGCCGCCGTCCTCGTCCTTCACCAGCTTCGGCGCCTGGTCGTGGTACTTCCGGGGCAGGTACTTCTCCCAGAGGTCCGGCGGCTCGATCACGTGCTGGTCACAGTCGATGATCTGGTAGTCCATTGCTGCCTTCCCTTCCTCCCGAGTCCGGGCGTTTCGTGCGCTTCGCCCTAGACGAACTGCGTGAGCCACTTCCTGTAGGAGCCGAACGGACCGTCTCCGTCGCAGAGCTTCGGCTTCGTCCAGTACGTCTTGTTCTCCCAGATGGGCCGGTCGTTCTCGAACTGGTTCTTCAGGTCCTTCACCACCGCGGCGGCCAGCCGCCCCTTGCGCGCGTCGCCCTCGGTCCTGACCGTGTAGGCGAAGCTCACGTCGGTGCGCTCCGCGTCGATGGGCGTGCAGGTGTTCATCATCAGCGACTCGATGAGGCCGCGCTGGCGCACGAGCTGGAAGCCCGGACCGTGGTCCTCGGTGACCAGCGTCGCGTCGGCCTCTCCATCCGGGGTCTTCATCCGGAAGAGCGACGTGGCGCGGTGGATGTGGCCCCGGGCCTCGGCCGTGGTGGGGGGGATGGAGAGGGTGCCGTGGACGTACTTGAAGTGCGCCTGGTCGACGCAGTTCTCGTTCATGTCGAGCCAGTTGGCGCGGACCGTCCAGTGGCACACGTCGAGGGGCGACCAGTCGGGGTCCGAGAGCTCGGAGAGCTCGGGCAGCTCGAAGCTGGCGGGCGCGCGCGCCGGGTGGTGCCAGACGAAGACCACGCCGTTGCGCTCGCGCACGGGCCACACGGGCACCTCGGCCCGGGGCGGAATGCGCTTCGCGTAGGGGATGTGCGTGCAGCGCCCCTGGCCGTCGAACTCCCAGTGGTGGAAGGGACAGCGGATGCCCTCGCCCACCACCTCGCCGCCCACGCCCAGGTGCGCTCCGAGATGGGGGCAGTACGCGTCGAGCACGTGGACCGCGCCGGCCTCGCCGCGGAAGGCGACGAGCTCCCGGCCGAACCGCTGGAGCCGCTTCACCTCGCCGGGCGCGACCTCGTCGGCGTAGCAGGCCCGGAACCAGCCGATGGGATACGGAGTGAACGGATAGCGGCTCGTCTCGCCGACGCTGTCGCCCATGCTGTCCTCCTCCACCTCGGGCAGCCCTAGTAGAACTGCTGCGCCCAGCGTCGCACCTGGGCGATGGGTCCGTCTCCGTCGCACAGGACCGGCCGGTCCGAGTAGCGCTTGTTCTCCCAGATGGGCATGTCCTCTTCGAACTGCCGGCTGATCTCGGCCACGAACACCCGGGCGAGGCCCTCGGTGGCCTCCTGGCTCTCGCGCTTCTTCACCATGAACGACAGGCGCTGGTGCACGCGCTCTTCGTCGATGGGCGTTCCGGAGATGACGACCGTCGTCTCGACGATGCCGCGGAAGTAGGTGACGCCGAGGCCCGGCCCGTGGGCGTGGATGTCGATCTGGCCCTTCAGCAGGGTCTCGCCGGCCCGCATCGGGTAGTCGAGGTGGGCGCGGAAGACGTGGCCCTCTTCCCAGGCGCGCGCCTCGGGCACCTCGGCCGTCTTGTGGACGTACTTGAAGTGCGCCGGGTCCACCGAGTTCTCCGCCAGCTCCTGGTTGCAGGAGTTCACCGTGAACTCGCGGTGGTAGTAGTCGGTCCAGTCGGGATGGCCGTACTCGGGGACGTCGGGCACCTCGAAGCCGGGAGCCTCGCCGCCCTTGTGGTGCCAGACGTGGATGAAGCCGTTCTTCTCCACCACGGGCCAGGAGCGGATCTCCGCCCTGGGAGGAATGCGCTTCGCGTAGGGGATGCTCGTGCAGCGCCCCCGGCCATCGAACTCCCAGTGGTGGAAGGGACAGCGCAGCCGGCCCTCGACGACCTCGCCGCCCCGACCGAGGTGGGCGCCCAGGTGCGGACACCAGGCGTCGAGCACCCGGGCCGCACCGGTCTCGTCCCGGAACAGGACCAGCTCCCGGCCGAAGTAGCGCAGGGGGGTCAGCTGGCCCGCGGCCAGCTCGTGGCCGGCTCCCACCTGGAACCAGCCGTCGGGGATCGGGAACGGGAAGCGCCGGGGAGCCTTCATTGCCGGGAAGCCTTTGTTGCCGGGAAGCCTTCGTTGCCGGGCAGCTCTTGTTGCCGGGCAGGATCGCTGGGGAGGATCCTGCCGGGGCGGCTGCGCGGTGCCCGCGTGCCGCGGAGAGGCCGCGCGGGGGGCGGCGCGTGGGTTTTTGACACTCCGTCAAATTCTGTTCCGGCCAGACGGATTCGTCAAGTCAGTTGTGGCTCGAAGAATGCGCCTGGCACGTGCCGTGCTCTGTGCCCGGTCATGTCTGCCCGGCGCCCGGCCTTCCAGCCGCCTCACTGCCCGAACCCCGACTGTGATTCCCATGCGGATCCGGGCCCCTGGCGCTGCATCCGCAAGGGCTTCTACCGCAACCAGAGCTCGCGTCGGCCCATCCAGCGCTACCGCTGTTCACGCTG
>JBNLVL010000030.1:0-11814 GCA_050618075.1 Myxococcota bacterium | reverse complement strand
GGCCGGGCTTCCGGGACAGGACACTAGCTCGACCGGCCGCGGTGGAGCCTGAAGAGGATCTCGTCGAGCACCTCGCGCTCGCCTTCGGTGAGGGACCCGGATGCGAACTCCCGGGCGTTGCGCAGGGCGCTCTCCAGCTCCGAGGGGTCGGGCTCGCCGCCGGCCTCGTCGGGCCAGCCAGCCAGGGCGTAGCGCAGGGGCGAGGTCGCCCGGCGGGCGCACCAGCCCTCGATCAGGCCCGCGGCCAGGGCCATGGGGTCGGCGTCGAGGCCGTCGGCCCGCTGGGGCGCCAGACGCTCGCGCGCCCGGGCGCAGAACGCCTCGACCTCCTCTTCATCGGGCTCGTGTCCCTGCTCGAAGAGCGCCATCTGGAGCGCGGGACCGGGGCCGGGAAAGCGCGTGCGCTGGGCGCCCCACGCCGGCTGGATCACGAAGTGGATGTGCCCCGGCTCCCAGCCCGCGTGGGACCACAGACAGGTGTAGACCTGATCGGCCTCGGTGAGCGACTGGACCACGCCCGCCACCCGCGCCAGCAGGGGGCCCAGCTGCCGCGCCTCGGGCTCGCTGAGGTTCGCGACGTGCACGCAGTGCCGGCGGGTCTTCACCACCAGGGTCCCCACCCCGAGCGGACCCACGCAGTGCTCGACGATCCAGTGATCGGTCTCGTACACGACTCCGCCGGGCAGCGGCCGCGCGCCGCTCAGCAGGTCGCAGGCCAGGCAGCTCGTGACGCCTACCGCCTCGTCGCTCACTCCGGATACAGATCGGACCACTTCATGACCTCTCGGATGCGCTCCCCGGTGAGGCGGTTGGTCCGCTTCACGTCGATGCCCTCGGACTTCATCTCGAACCGCAGCTCGTGCTCGACCTCGCCGAGGGGGGAGGATACCCCCTTGCAGCGCAGGGCTCGAAAGGCCTGGAGCGGAGAGACGTCGGGGACCCGCTCGGCCAGCGCCAGGATGACCCGCGTCGTCAGGCCCACGGTCACGGCCACGAAGTTGTCGGGGCTGATGAACGCGCCGTCCGGAGCTTCGCTGTGGACGCGCAGGTGGAAGTAGCGCCGCTCGGCGGTCCCGCTTCCGGGGGACTGGTAACGGCACAGGCTCACCTGGTCCATGACCATCTTGCCGTCGGACACCTCGAGGAGCGGCTTCGAGAGATCGCGCTGCCAGGTGAGGGCCGCGGCCGGCAGAGGCACGGCGCCCGCCAGGGCCAGGGCGACCCCGACTAAGACGGCGAGCCCGGGCGCGGCGGCCGCGCGGCCGGGCCCCGGCGCCGGCTCTCGTCTGTGCCCCCCGATCCCCCCGGCTCGGGCGCGCCGCCTTCGGGCGAGTCGCGTTCCCGCGAGCGGCCCTCGACTGCACCTCGTTCGCTCAGCCATTCTGCGACCTCCTCCTACCGGCTCCGGCTCCGGCTCCGGCTCCGCGATGGTAGTGCGCCTGCGCCCGGGCGGTGCTCAGATGAACCGCAGCACCACGGCCGAGAGCCGATCCAGGAGGCGTTCGAGCAGCCCGCGCCGGGCGAGCGCCGCGGCGTCCACCCGCTGCGACAGCGCGAGGTCCCGCTCGAACGCCTCGGCGATCCGCTCGGCGACGTCGCCCCCCTCGAGCACGACGTTGACCTCGTAGCTGTGCTCGAAGCTCTGGCGATCGAGGTTCGACGAGCCCACGATCGCCCAGCGCTGGTCGAAGAGCGCCACCTTGGCGTGCATGATCGCCGCGTGGTACTCGAAGACGCGCACGCCCGACGGCAGGAGCCGCGGCAGGAAGGCCCGCGCCGCCCGGCGCAGCACCGGATGGTCCGTGCGCCCGGCCCACACCAGATCGACGCCCACGCCGCGGTCCGCGGCCTCCGAGAGCGAGCGCAGCACCCGGCGGCCGGGCGCGAAGTACGGGCTCGCCAGCCGCACCTCCTCGGTGGCGGCCCGCAGGCCGGCGATCACCAGCTCGCGCATGCGCCGGCGCCGGTAGGCCGGCCCGTCGGGCACCACGGCGCAGCGCACGTCCCCGGACTCGTCGGGCGGCGACCCGAGCACGTCGTGCCAGGCCAGGTGGGGACCGTCGGCCCGGAACCAGCTCTCGAGAAAGACGGCGTCCAGGTCGCGGACCGCCGGGCCCTCGATCCGGATCTGGGTGTCGCGCCAGCCCTCGCCGGACCGACCCCAGTACTCGTCCCCGATGTTGAGGCCGCCGGCGAACGCGACCTCTCCATCCACGGTCAGGATCTTCCGGTGGTCGCGGCGGCGGGGAGCCCAGCGCGGGTACAGCCGACGCAGCGGGTTGAACGCGACGACGTCGGCCCCGGCCCGGCGCAGCGGCTCGAGGGCCAGCTCGTCGATGCCGAGGCTGCCGAAGGCGTCGTAGAGCAGCCGCACCTCCACGCCGCGGCTCGCGCGCTCGGCGAGCACTCCGAGGAAGCGACGTCCGGTGGCGTCGGAGCGGAGGATGTAGGTCTCGAGGTGGATGCGCCGGCGGGCGCCGGACGCCGCCTCGAGCATGGACTCCAGCGCCCCGCGGCCCTCGTTGTGCAGCTCGACCCGGTTGCCTTCGGTGAAGCGGAGCCCGGGCTCGCCGACCAGGGCGCGAACGGGCTCGGGTCGGGGTGCGAGGCCGTGCCGCCGAAGGCCGGCGACGATCCGCCCTCGGCCGCGCTCGTCTCCCGGGCCCTGGCTCAGATGCCCATCTCCGCCAGCTGGTCCACCAGCCGCTTGACGCTCTCGGTGAGCTTGGGATGGGAGCCCTCGAACCGCGTGAGTGCGTCGGAGAGTCGAGCCCGCAGCTCGCCCGCCAGGCCGTTCGCTCCCTGCTCGTCGAGGGTCTCGTTGATCTCGTCGGCCGCGCGTCGCAGCGCGCCCTGGGTCTCCGGATCGAGCTCCGGGGATCGCTCGAGCCGCTCGTGCAGCTCGGCGACGATCTTCCTCAGTGTCCGCTCGGGCATGGAATGCGTCTCCCTAGAAGGTCGCGGCCGATGGGCTCAGCCGTCGTAGATGTCGAACAGCTCCTGGAAGGCGTCGAACTGCTTGCCCACCGCCGAGGAGGGAACCAGGATGGGCGTGGAGACGCCGGCCTCGCGCCAGGCCTCGACGCCCTCGCGCACCTGGGCCGCGCTGCCGAAGAGCGTGGTGTCCGCGAGCCAGCGATCGGACAGCAGCCCCGGAACCCGGTCGCGCTCCCCGGCCGCGAGGGCCTTCTCCACGGCTTCCATCTCCTCCACGTACCCGGCCTCCTTCCAGTAGGCGCGGTAGTTGGGGAGGAGCGCGTAGCCGGCCAGGGTGCGGCGGTTGACCGCGGCGGCCGCGGACACGTCGTCGGAGATGCAGGTCGGGATCATGTTCCCCACGAAGAAGTCGCTGCGGCCGCGTGCAGCGGCGGGAAGGGCGCCGAGCGTCTCGGGGACGTGGGAGCGGGCGACGTTGGCGAAGACCACGCCGTCACCCACCTCGCCGGCCAGACGGACCATGCGGCGACGCAGACCGGCAACCACCACCGGCGGGAGCTCGCCGGCGCGGGGAACGGCCGCCAGCGCCGCCACGAACTCGCGCATGTCCGCGAGGGGAGCGCCGGGCGACACGCCCAGCCTCCGGTTCATGGGCGCGTGGCTGACGCCGACTCCCAAGCGGAAGCGCCCGCCCGAGAGCTCGTGGACCAGGGACGCGGTCACGGCGAACTCCGAGACGTGGCGCGTGTAGATGTTGACGATGCTGGTGCCGAAGGGGATGCGTTCGGTCACGAGCGCCAGCGCCTCGCACAGCCCCAGGGCGTCGCCGAAGCTCGCGCAGTAGATGCCGGCGAACTCCCGCCGCTCGATCTCGCGGGCGAGGTCGAGGGTCGCCCGTCGCCTTCCGGGCACGGCGGCGAGGGAGACGGCGGGACGGGGGTTGGTGGACACGGGCTCTCCTGTCTCTTCCTCTTCCGGAGTCTCGCTGCGGCGAGGGCCGCGCTCCATGGGGCCGCGGATGGTAGCAGACCCCGCGGGGCAGTCTCTCCCGAGGCGAGTCGGGCCAGGAGCTGGCCCCCGCGGCAGCGGGAGACACCGCCCGGCGAGCGCGACGGCGCGCCTGGTTGCGCGGCGGCCGATGCCGCGACGCTGAACAGCGCTGCTCAACCCTTGGGCACCGGGACGCACAGGCGCGTTGAGATCGGCGCGAGTGTGTGCCGCCGGAGGCCCAAGCATGCCGCCCCGGGCGCGATCCGGGGTCGGCTGGTCTTGGCACACCCGTTGCTCTGTCACCGGGGCGTGAACGAATCGAGGCGTGCGGATCGACCGGCGCCGGCAGCGCGTGCGACGAACAGCGGGGAGCCTGGGTGCGCGCATCATCAACCCCCCCGACAACGGAGATCGACATGAATCGGAAGCTCGGCCTGGCGGCGATCGCCGGTGCTCTGCTGGTCCCGGGAGTGGCGCTCGCGGATGACGTGAGTCCCGGACTGTTCACCGCCAACAACGTCTGGATGATGCTGGCCGCGGGCCTGGTGTTCATCATGCACCTCGGCTTCGCGTCCCTGGAATCGGGCCTCACGCGGGCCAAGAACACGGTGAACATCCTGTTCAAGAACGTGTTCATCGTCTGCGTCGGCATCCTCACCTACTACATCGCGGGCTTCAACCTGATGTATCCGGGTGACTTCAACGGCTTCTTCGGCTTCGCGGGCTTCGGCCTGGATCCCGGGGTGGACGGGAACACGCCGGCCTACGCCGACGGCGGATACACCTACTGGACCGACTTCCTGTTCCAGGCGATGTTCGCGGCCACCGCCGCCACCATCGTCTCGGGCGCGGTGGCGGAGCGCGTGAAGCTCTCCTCCTTCATGATCTTCTCGACGATCTTCGTCGGGCTGGTCTACACGGTCGCCGGCTCCTGGAAGTGGGGCGGTGGCTTCCTCGACGGCATGGGCTTCTACGACTTCGCCGGCTCCACCCTGGTGCACTCGGTGGGCGGCTGGGGCGCGCTGGTCGGCGCCGTCATGCTGGGCGCCCGTCTCGGCAAGTACGGCAAGGACGGCCGCATGCACCCGATCCCGGGCAGCAACATGCCGATGGCGACCGTGGGCGTCTTCCTGCTGTGGCTCGGCTGGTTCGGATTCAACGGCGGCTCGGTGCTGTCGGCCGATCCGGAGCTGACGTCGCTCACCCTGGTCACCACCTGCCTGGCCGCGGCGGCCGGCGGCGTGGCGGCGATGTTCACCTCGCAGATCGTGTCCTCCAAGCCCGACCTCTCGATGGCGCTCAACGGCATCCTGGCCGGCCTGGTGGGCATCACCGCGGGCGCCGACGTGATGACGCCCTTCTCGGCGGTGCTCATCGGCCTGATCGCCGGTGTGCTGGTCGTGGGCTCGGTCATCGCGCTCGACCGCGTCAAGATCGACGACCCGGTGGGCGCAATCTCGGTACACCTCACCTGCGGCATCTGGGGCACCCTCGCCGTGGGCATCTTCTCCACCAACCCGGAGCACAGCTTCGTGACCCAGCTGATCGGCGTCCTCTGCTACGGCGCCTTCACCCTGGTGTGTGCGGGCATCCTGTTCGGCGTGCTGAAGGCGACCATGGGCATCCGGGTCTCCGAGGAGGAAGAGGTCGAGGGTCTCGACTTCGGCGAGCACGGCATGCACGCCTACGACATGACCACCGCGGGCGGCGGCCTCGACGATGTCATCGGAGGTCAGTCGGCTGGTCGGGCGGGCGCGACGGCGTTCGCGACGAAGACCAGCTAGGGCCGGAAACGTACGAACACTCGAGAGAGACAGAGGTTTCGAGTCATGAAGAAAGTCGAAGCGATCATCAAGCCCTTCAAGCTGGACGAAGCGAAGGAGGCCTTGAGCGGGATCGGCATCCAGGGACTGACGGTGTCCGAGGTGAAGGGCTTCGGTCGCCAGAAGGGCCACACCGAGCTCTACCGGGGCGCGGAGTACGTGGTCGACTTCCTCCCGAAGATCAAGCTGGAGGTGGTCGTCTCGGACGACGCGGTGGAGAAGGTGACCACGGCGATCCAGGAGTCCTGCCACACGGGCCGCATCGGAGACGGAAAGATCTTCGTGCTGCCGGTGGAGCAGGCCCTGCGGATCCGCACCGGCGAGAGCGGCGACGCCGCGGTCTCCGCCGCCTGACCCGCACCCGGCCACCGGGGAACGAGAGGGCCGGTCACCTTCGGGTGGCCGGCCCATCTCTTTTCGGGCCTTTCCCGTCCTCTTCTCGAGCCGTTCCCTGCTCTCCCCCGGACCCCTCCACCCCCGACCGCGACCAGGGCAACCGCCGCAGCTCCGCGTCGCTCCACCTGAGGTCCTCCGTTGGCCCGACCGGGGGAAGGGTTGCGACTCCGTCTCCCTCCCTGGTCGATCGCGCGCACGCTGGCGGCCCCAGGGAACACGACGCCTGCGCTCGTCCACACGCTGGCCGCCATCGGTTGAAGCAGCACTTCGAGTGCGCGAGCGCCCTTCTCGCTTCGGCGGTCGCTCCGCTGTCAACCCTTCCCCCGGTCTCGCACTGGGCAGCCAGCGGCAGGGTCGAATCTGCGAGGCCGTGCGAACGGGAGTCGTTGGCTGCCGCGTCCCGGGTCGGGGGAGCGCAGGCGGAGCGAAGCGGCGCAGCTCAGTCGGAGCGGAGCGGCCCAGCAACCCATCCCCCGGCCGGGAGAGCGGAGGACCTCATGCGGAGCAAAGCGAAGCGGCGAGCGCGGGTGGAGCGGAGCGGCCGTGGGGGACGGGGAGGGGCGACTAGAGGATCGAGAGGCCGGTGTCCGCGGGGCGGCCGAGCAGCTCCGCGACGATCCGCAGACCGCGCGCCGCCGCGGCGGTCGACGCGGGCGAGAGCAGGGACAGGCGGATCCCCTCCTGGGGCGGCCCCGCGCCCCCCACCGCGAAGCTCCCGGTCCCGGCGACGCGCACCCCCCGCTCGAGGGCCTCGGCCACGAAGGCCCGGGCCGTGCGCGGCTGCGGCAGGGGAATCCAGACGTGGTGCGCCGGCGCGGGCCGCTGGCCCAGGGCCTCCGGGAGGAGCCGGCGAGCGGCCTCGTAGCGCAGGGTCATCTCGCGCCGCTTCCACTCGATCATCGACGCGGCAGCACCCGAATCGACCAGGCGCGCGGCCAGCTCGGCCATCACCGGCGCCACCATCCACATGCCGGTGCGCAGCCCGGTCCCGAGGCGCGCGGCGCGCTCGGGGGTCGTGCGCAGGAACCCCACCCGGAGCCCGGCCGCGACCCCCTTCGAGAAGCCCGTGAGGAAGACGCTGCGCTCGGGTGCGAAGTCCGAGAGGGGCCTTCGCGGCTCGTCGAGCATGGGCCGGTACACGTCGTCCTCGACGATCAGCAGGTCCGACTCCCGGGCGATCCCGGCCAGCTCGGCGCGCCGGTCCTCGGACATCGTCGCGCCGGTGGGGTTCTGCCAGTGGGGCGTGCAGTACAGCGTCCGCGCGCCGGTCTGCCGGATCCGCTCGCGCAGGGCGTCGGGCCGCATGCCCTGCTCGTCGAGCGCCACGCCCTCCAGGCGAAGGCCGTGCTGGTCGGCTACCCACTGCACACCCGGATACGTCAGCGCCTCGGTCAGCACCGCGTCGCCGGGACGGGTGCAGGTGCTCAGCGCCAGGGACAGGCCGTGCTGGACGCCGGCGGTCACCACGACCTCGTCTTCGTGGGCCTCGACTCCGAGGGAGGAGAGCCAACGCGCGCCCGCTGCACGGTGGCGCGGATGGCCCGCCTCGGGCTGGTAGCTGCACAGGTCGGCGAGGGAAGGATCGCGCGCCAGCTCCCCCAGCCGGTCGGCGACGAGGTCCACGCGCTGCTCCCGCGGTGCGATGCTGAGCGAGAGCTCGATCGTGTCCGGCTCGCTGCGGTCCTCGATGGCGAAGGTCTCCGCCCTCGCCGGGGGCGCACCGCGGACGAAGGTGCCGCGCCCGACCTCCCCGGCGACGAACCCCCGTCGGCGCGCCAGCGCATAGGCCCGGGTCACGGTGCCGACGGTCACGCCCAGCGCGTCGGCCAGGTCGCGGTGGGTCGGGAGGCGGCTGCCCTCCCGGAGCCGGCCCTCCGCGATCTCCTCCTCGAGCGCCTCGGCGATGGCGCGGTACCGGGGTCCCGTCCGGTGACTCAGCTCGGGAGTCCATGGCTGGTTTATTGTCATGGTTACAATTTACTCATTGTATCGACTCAGCGCCGCTCTATTCTGCCGATTGTATCCCCACATTCACGATACGGAGATGGGTCATGACATTGTCCCCTTCGTCGCCGGGGCCGTCGCTGCGCAAGCTCGCCTACCGGCGGATCGACGTCTTCACGGACCAGCCCTTCGGCGGGAACCCGCTGGCCGTGTTCCCGGAGCCGGGCGCCCTGGACCCGGAGGTCATGCAGCGGATCGCCCGGGAGATGAATCTGTCGGAGACCACCTTCGTGGGACCGCCCAGCCCGGAAGGGCGCGCGGCGGGCTGTGACTGGCGCGTGCGCATCTTCACGCCCGGCGCCGAGCTTCCCATGGCCGGGCACCCCACCCTGGGCACGGCCTTCGCCCTCCTGCGCGACGGGCGCATCGAGGGCGGGCAGGTCGTGTTCGAGGAGGGTGTCGGCCCGGTCCCCGTGCGTCTCGACGCCGCGGCGGACGGACGCGTGCGAGTGGAGATGGAGCAGCCCGCACCGTCGTTCGAGCCGCCCTTCGAAGACCGGGAGGGGCTCGCCC
This sequence comes from Myxococcota bacterium, assembly GCA_050618075.1. Lineage (GTDB taxonomy): Bacteria > Myxococcota_A > UBA9160 > UBA9160 > UBA4427 > JBNLVL01. The sequence goes on along the minus strand of JBNLVL010000030.1, from coordinate 3,151 downwards.
GCTCCCTGGGCATCGACCCCGCGGATCTCCACCCGGACTGGCCGGCCCGGGTGGCCTCGTGCGGCGTGCCGTTCCTGATGGTGCCGCTCCGGGGTCTCGAGGCGGCGCGGCGCGCGCGGCCGGCCCCGGCGCACTGGAGCGGGACCCTGGGCGCCCGAGGCGTCCACGGCGCAATGGCGTTCTGCGTCGAGACCGAGAACGACGACTGCGACGTGCACGCGCGCATGTTCGCCCCGGCGCTCGGCGTGACCGAGGACCCGGCCACGGGCAGCGCCTGCGGCCCCCTCGGCGCCTACCTCCTCGAGCAGGGTCTGCTCGGCCGCCGCGACGCGCTCTCGCTGCGCATCGAGCAGGGCCTGGAGATGGGCCGCCCGAGCCTCGTCGAGGTCTCGGTCTCGAAGACCGACGGCGCCTGGCGGGTCGCGGTGGCGGGGCGCTGCGTGGCCATGGGCGAGGGCATCCTCGAGATCCCGTCGTGAGCGCGGCGCCCGGCGCGCTGCCGGACTTCGACACCATCCTGACTGCGAAGCAGAGCGTGTCCGCCCGCCTCCCGCGCACGCCGCTGCACTCGTATCCGGGGCTGTGCCGCGTGCTGGACGCGGATGTGCGCGTGAAGCACGAGAACCACCACGTCCTCGGCGCCTTCAAGGTGCGCGGCGGCGTCCATCTCGCCTCCCGACTGGGCGACGCCGAGCGCCGGGGCGGCCTCTTCACCGCCAGCACCGGCAACCACGGCCAGTCGATCGCCTTTGCCGGCCGGATCGCGGACGTGCCGGTGACCGTCGGCGTGCCCCGGGGCGCGAACCCCCAGAAGGTGCGGGCCATGCGCGACCTCGGCGCTCGCGTGCTCGAGCGGGGTCCGGACTTCGACAGCGCCCGCGAATGGGCGGCCGAGGAGGCGGGGCGCCGGGGCGGCCGCTTCGTGGCCCCGACCGAGCCTGAGCTGATCGCCGGGGTCGCGAGCCTGTACCTGGAGATCCTCGAGGACTGTCCCGAGGCCGAGGCCGTCATCGTGCCCATCGGAAGCGGCTCGAGCGCCTGCGCGGCCTGTCTGGTGCGGAACGCGCGAAAGCCCGACCTCGCCGTCTACGGCGTCCAATCGGAGTCGGCGCCCGCGGCCTGGCGGTCGTGGAGCGAGGGCCGGCTCGTCGCCGCCGCCATGGAGAGCCGCGCCGAGGGCGTGGCGACCCGGGTCGCCTACGCCAACACCCAGGCGGTGCTGCGCGATCCGGAGCTGGGACTCCGCGACTTCGTGCTGGTCTCGGACGCCGCCATGGAGGAGGCCGTGCGCGACCTCCTGCGCCACGCCCACACCCTGTCCGAGCACGCCGGGGCGGCGCCCCTGGCCGCGGGCCGGCTGCTGGCCGATCGGCTGCGCGGCCGGACGGTCGTGCTGGTGCTGAGCGGCGGCAACCTCTCGTTCGAATCGCTGGGCCGGATCGTGGCCGCGGGGAACGTCAGGGCGTGACGATCAGCTTGCCGTGGGTGCGGCGCGAGCCCAGGGCCTCCAACGCCTCGGGGAGCTGCTCCAGGGGATAGGTCTGGAAGATCTCCGGCCGGATGCGGCCGTCGGAGTAGAGGGCGAAGAGCGCCGCGAAGGTCTCGGGCACCCGCGCGGGCTCGTTGCGGGCGTAGGCGCCCCAGTGGACGCCGGTCACCGCGATGTTCTTGAGCAGGATCCGGTTGGCGCGAATGCTCGGGATGCGGCCGCCGGCGAAGCCCACCACCAGAAGGCGGCCGTTCCAGGCGATGCACTTGGTCGAGCGGTCGAAGGTGTCGCCCCCGACGGAGTCGTAGATCACATCGGCGCCGCGACCGTCGGTCTCCTCCATCACCCGGGCGACGAAGTCCTGCTCGCGGTAGTCGACGAGCACGTCGGCGCCGGAGCGGCGGGCGACCTCGAGCTTCTCCGCTCCGCCCGCGGTGGCGATCACCCGGGCGCCCAGCGCCTTGCCGATCTGCACCGCGGCCAGGCCCACGCCTCCGGCCGCCGCGTGCACGAGCAGCGTCTCCCCGGATTGGAGATCGGCGCGGTACACGAGGCCCGCGTAGGAAGTCGGGTAGATGATCGGCAGGGCGGCGCCGTGCTCGAAGCTCATGTCCTGGGGCATGGGGAAGGCGGCCCGGGCAGGCATCACCACCGACTCGGCGAAGCCCCCCAGACCCGGCGCGCCGAACACGCGGTCGCCCACCTCGAACTGGCGGACGCCCTCGCCCAGCTCGCTGACCACGCCGGCCACCTCGCCGCCGGGGATGAACGGAAACGGCGGCTTCACCTGGTACTCGCCGCGGGCCATCAGGATGTCGAAGAAGTTGACGCCGGCCGCGCGAACCCGGACCTTCACGGTCCCGGGCTCGATCGCCGGCTCCTCGACCTCGCTGGCGACGAGGTCGCTCGGCTCGCACCACTTCTCGACGACGATCGCGCGCATCGGGCCTCCGTTCGCCCCGAGTCTACATGCCCACAGGTGGGGCGGGTACACTGCGGCCCGGCCAGGAAGGATTCATGGAATCGAGCCGATCGACGAGCCACTTCGGACCGGACGTCCGACTCGACCCCAGCGCCTTCCTCCTGCCCGGCGTCCAGCTCTACGGACGCATCGAGGTCGGGCGCGGATCGTCCCTCTGGCCCCACGTGGTCGTCCGCGCCGAGGCTCAGCGGGTCACGATCGGCCGCTACACCAACCTCCAGGACTTCGTGATGGTCCACGTGGGCTACGACCACCCCACGCTGATCGGCGACCACGTCTCGGTCACCCACCACGCGACCGTCCACGGCGCCACCATCGAGGACGCCTGCCTCGTCGGGGTGGGGGCCGTCATCATGGACGGCGCCCGGGTGGGGGCCGGCTCGATCGTGGCCGGCGGCGCGGTGATCACCGAGGGCAGCGAGTTCCCGCCCGGCTCGATCATCGCGGGCGTGCCGGCCCGGGCCATCCGGCAGCGGGACAGCGCCCGCGCCAACCGCTTGAACGCGTGGCAGTATCACCGCAACGCGCGCTGCTACCGGGCGGGCGACCATCGGGCCTGGGACGGACCGGAGTACGACGCCTGGCTGGCCGCCACGCGCGCCGCCGTCGAGACCGACCGCGATCTCGACTGGGACCCCGACCTGAGCTCCGACCCGGATCCCGGTCGGGGCCCCGACCGG
>JBNLVL010000029.1:0-26873 GCA_050618075.1 Myxococcota bacterium | reverse complement strand
GCTGTCAACCCTTCCCCCGGTCTCGCGCTGGGCAGCCCACGGCAGGGTCGATTTGCCGAGGCAGAACGATCTGGCGTCGTCGGCTGCCCCGTCCCGGGTCGGGGGGTACAGGGGGTCCCGCGCGCAGTTCCGCAGGCAGGTACGGCCAGCGCAGGGCAGCCCGGTTGTCCCCGTGAAGCACACGACCCGTTCGCCGAGGACTGTCTGAGCACGGGCGCCCCCCTGTACCCCCCGACACGCCCCGAGGAAGTCAGGTGGAGCGAAGCGGCCGTGTCCGGACCCGCGGCGCGGCCCGGGAGCGGGGCGCGACGCGGTGGTTCGGGAAGGTGCAGGGGTGGGGGGCGAGGGGTGGAATCGAATCGCAATTCGGTTTCGCTTGACGGGGGCGAGTGGGGCGGGGCATATGGACCGGAACAGGCGTCGCGCCCGCGCCCGACGGGTGGGCTGCGCCCTTCACCGCCACCTCCAGGAGCCGCTCATGCTCTTCGTGCGCTCTCGACTCGCCCCCGCTGCCGCCCTGCTCGCCTGGGCCCTGGTCGCCGGACCCGCCGAGCGAGGGCTGGCCCACGACGCCACCTATCCCATCGCCGCCGACAAGGTCAAGATCGATACGAAGGGGAGCAAGTCGGCGCGGAAGTTCACGTTCAAGGCCTCCGGCGAGAGCGTCATCCGCATCGCCAACCACGATCCCGCGACCGACGGTGCGTCGTTCACGGTGAGCGGAGTGGGCGGGAAGCGGGACGGCTCGTCCGGGCTGATCCGCCTGCCGGCCAAGTTCTGGCGGACCATCGAGGACGAGAACGAGGATCTCGCCGGCTACGTCTACGAGGACAAGAAGGGCAAGCGAGCCGGCGTCACCAAGGTCGTCCTCAAGAACTCGAAGCTGCAGATCAAGGCCAAGGGAGCCAAGTGGCCCTGGAAGCCCGCGGGCAAGCACGACGTCGTGTGGGTGGTCTTCTTCCTCGAGGACGAGCAGTACTGCGCGGCCTTCACGCCCGAAGGCGACGGCGCCGACGTCAGGCAGAACCGCAAGGGCATGTACCAGGCGTCGGGCAGCCTGCGGCCGGGCGCCTGCCCCGAGCAGCTCTGCGGCAACGCCATCGTCGAGCTGGGCGAGGCCTGCGACGACGGCAACCTCGACGAGACCGACGGCTGCAACAACGACTGCAGCATCGGCGAGTGCATCGGCGAGGCCTACGACACCACCTACGACGCCATCCAGAACGTCGTCTTCGACAGCAAGGTCTACGGCTGCACCAACGACGCCTGCCACGACGCCGTCGATCCCCAGGGCGACCTCGATCTCACCGCCGGCAGCTCCTACGCGAACCTGGTCGACGTGTCCGCGTCCCAGGGCGACCTGCTGCGGGTGAAGCGCAGCGAGCCCGACCTGTCGTTCCTCTACGAGAAGCTGCTCGCCAAGGTGGACGACGAGGTCGAGACCGACGGATCGCCCATGCCGGTGGGCGCCCCGAAGCTCTCGGAGCCCCACCTGCGCGGCCTGCGCGAGTGGATCCGGGGCGGCGCGCCCGAGGACAAGGTGGTCGAGGGCACCCAGGCCGACTTCGGCACCTGCCTGCCCGAGCCCGATCCGCTGAAGATCCCGCCGGTGCCGCCGCCGGCCGCGGGCCTCGGCGTGCAGCTCCAGCAGCCGCCGCGACCGCTGCCGGCCAACGGCGAGAGCGAGATCTGCATGAGCGTCTACTTCGACTACACCGGACTCGTGCCCGACGAGGCCAAGATCCCGTGCCCCAGCCGCTACGCCCAGAAGAGCATCTGCAGCGCGGCGCCCGACGTGCTCTGTGATGGCGACGACGACTGCGGCCCCGGTCAGGGGACCTGCATCGACCGCAGCGTCCTGAACGAGGGCAACGAGTGCTTCGCCGTCAAGCGGCTCGAGATCCTCCAGGACCCGCAGTCCCACCACAGCATCCAGCTGGTCTACGCGGGCAGCTACGGGCTCGATCACGAGGGCTGGGGCGAATGGCAGTACCACTTCGACGACACGTCGAACCCGCTCCACGGCCAGCCGTGCGACCCGACGGACATCGACCCGGCCCTGGGCTTCAACCCGGGCTGCGCCACGGTCCAGCAGGAGTCGGTGGCCTGCATCGGCTACGGACCTCCCGACCTCAGCAACTTCACCACGTTCTTCGGCGAGGACGCCGGGGCGATCAACCTGAACATCGCCCAGGAGCCGATCAAGGACGTCACCTTCCCGGAGGGCGTCTACGAGGTGATGCCGCTCAAGAGCGCGTTCACCTGGAACTCCCACGCCTTCAACCTGACGAGCAAGGACTCGACGCTCAGTCAGTACATGAACTTCCACTTCGCGACCCAGGACGTCCAGGACCACCCGATCGAGAACATCTTCGACGCCGGGTCGATCTTCGTGCAGGGTGTGCCGCCCTTCGAGACCCGCGAGTACTGCCGCACCTACACCGTGCCCAGGGGCGGGTCGCTGTTCCGGCTGACGTCGCACACCCACCGGCTGGGGACGCTGTTCCGGATCTGGGAGCCCCCGAACGAGCCCTGTGCGCCGGTGTGCGACGACCTGGCCCACCCGCTCTGCAGCTTCTTCGGGGCGTCGCCGCGGCCCGAGTGCACGGGCCCGCGCGACGACGCGCCGCTCTACTACAGCACCCAGTACAGCGACCCGGTGCAGATGTACTTCGACCCGCCGGTGGTCCACGACGAGGAGGACGCCGCGGATCGCACCTACCTCTACTGCGCCGTCTTCGACAACGGCTCGACTCCCACGAGTCCGCGGGTGAAGCGGCAGTCGACCTCGTTCCCGCCGCCGAACTTCGATCTCGGTGGGGGGATCGTGGTCAAGCTCGGCGGTCCCTGTGCGGACAGCGAGCGCTACTGCATGGAGGGCCCGAACCAGGGCGAGCTGTGCGACCCCTCGGTGACGGGGCTTCCCGAAGAGGTGTTCTGCGAGAAGAAGCCGGGCAAGGCGAACGGGGTGTGCGACGCCTGCCCCGGTCAGGGCGGCGTGACGACCGAGGACGAGATGTTCATCCTCATGGGCGACTACTTCTGCCCCGGCGAAGGCGGCTGCGAACCCCTCCCCTAGCGCCGCTCCGCTGCTCCTGCAGCCTGCCGCTTCGCTCCTCGTGAGCGACGCCGCTTCGCTTCGCCTGCGCTCCTCCGTTGCCCCGACCGGGGGAAGGGTTGCGACTCCGTCTCCCTCCGCTCCTTCCGTGCCGCGGCTGGCGGCCGCGGGGAACACGACGCCTGCGCTCGTTCACGCGCTGGCCGCCATCGGTCGAAGCAGCACTTCGGGTGCGAGCACGCTCTTCTCGCGTCGGCGGTCGCTCCGCTGTCAACCCTTCCCCCGGTCTCCATCCTGGTGGCCAACGGCTTTGCCCGAGCCTCCGAAGCCAAGCGAACCGGGGTCGTTGGCCACCCCGTCCCGGGTCGGGGGGTACAGGGGGGTCCCGCGCGCAGTTCCGCAGGCAGGTACGGCCAGCGCAGGGCAGCCCGGTTTTCCCCGTGAAGCACCGGACCCGTTCGCCGAGGACTGTCTGAGCACGGGCGCCCCCCTGTACCCCCCGACACGCCCCGAGGAAGTCAGGCGGAGCGAAGCGGAGTCGCAACCCTTCCCCCGGTCGGGGCAACGGAGCCGCGCAGGCAGAGCGAAGCGGGGTTACTTGCCGCGGGGGAGGGGGGTCTTGGCGAGCTTGAGGATGTGGCGGAAGTGGTCGCGGGAGACCGGGACGACCGAGAGGCGGGAGCGCTTGACGAGAGCGATGTCCTCGAGCGCCGGGTCGGCCTTGATCGCGGCCAGCGTCACCGGCTGCTTCAGCGCGACCACCGGCTCGAAATCCACGACCACCCAGCGCTCGTCGTCGGTGGTGGGATCGGCGTAGGACTCCCTCGTGCAGCGGGCGACGCCCACCACCTCCTTGCCCTCGTTGGAGTGGTAGTAGAGCGCCAGGTCGCCCACGCTCATGGCCTGCATGTTGTTGCGCGCCTCGGCGTTGCGCACCCCGTCCCAGTAGGTCGAGCCGTCGGACACGAACTCGTCCCAGGAGTACTTGAAGGGCTCGGACTTCACCAGCCAGTATCGTCGTGCGCGCGCCATGGGTCCTCCGGACGCGGAATGTAGACCCACGCCGGACTGTGCGAAACTGCGGCCATGACCCAGACGAACGAGACGAGCGAGACGAGAGAGTCGAACGGTCCGGGTGCTGCGGGCGAAGCACTCGAGGACCTGCGTCTGGCCGGCGGCCCGCTCACGGTGCTGTTCGGAGAGAAGCGCGGCAAGTACCCCCACGGAAACAGCCTGTGGGTGGAGGGCGCGGACGAGTCGGTGATCGTCGATCCTTCCCTGGGGCTGCTGCCGCGCAGGCAGCGCCTGCCCCGGATCGACCGGGTGATCCACAGCCACTGCCACGAGGACCACGTGGCCGGGAGCCACCTCTTCCCCGACGTGCCGTGGCACTTCCACGAAGCCGACTGCCCGGGCATCCGCTCCCTCGACGCGTTCATGGCCATCTACGGGATGCCTCCGCACATCGACGAGCCGTTTCGCAAGGTGGTGGTCGAGCAGTTCCACTTCACGCCCTGCGACGCCCCGCTGGCCTTCGCCGACGGCGATGTGTTCGACCTGGGCGGCGGCGTCCGGATCGAGGTGGTCCACACGCCGGGGCACACCCGGGGACACAGCGCCCTCCACGTCCGCTGGCCCGGCGACCAGGGCGGCGCGCTCTACCTGGGCGACATCGACCTGTCGAGCTTCGGCCCCTACTACGGCGATGCGTGGTCCGATCTGGGCGACTTCGAACGCAGCATCGCGCGGGTGAGGTCGCGCGAGGCGCGCTTCTACGTGACGTTCCATCACGTGGGCGTGGTCGACCGCCGCGTGTTCCTCGAGCGCCTCGACCGGTTCGAGGCGGTGATCGGCGACCGCGAGCGGCGGCTCCTGGCGTTCCTGGACACGCCGCGGAGCCTCGGCGAGATCGTCGAGCACCGCTTCGTCTACCGCCCGGGCGACGCCGTGGGCTTCGCCGACGCCGTCGAGGCCCGCAGCATGGCCATGCACCTCGAGCGCCTGGAGCGCGCGGGGCGGGTGGTGCGGGTCGCCGAGGCGCCCGAGCGCTGGCGCGCCGTCGCCTAGAAGCCCCCAGCGACCGCGTCGCACGGGGGCGCGAGATTTGCCCCCCGCGGCCGCCCCCCACTGTGAGAGAATGCCCCCGCTCGCGGCTTCAGCTCGCCGACGCCGTCGGCCGCGGGTGACGGCGCGGGTGAGTGGCCTGGCGAGTGGCCTGGCGAGTGGCCAGGCGAGCGGGACCGGCACGGGTCCCAGCAGGGATATAGAGACCCGCACCCATGACTGATGCACCGGTTCTCCCGGGTGGCGCCTGGATCGCCATCAACAGCCTGACCATCGCGTTCTACGCGGGGTTCGCGGTCTTCGTCTATCTGCGCAGACCGGCGGCCCCGCTCTGGCCCGTGCTGTTCTGGACCCAGATCGCCGCCCTGCTCTGGGCCAGCGGCGACCTGGCCGCGTACCTGTCGCCCGATCTGGTGGCGAAGAGCTCCGCCCTCGTGGTGCTCTACTCGGGGAGTCTGCCCCTGGCGGGGCTGTGGTTCCTGATGGGGGTGCGCTTTGCGGAGGCCAACGGGGCGCCCTTCAGCTGGGGGCGCAGCCGCTGGGTCTACGCACCCCTGGCGCTGGCGGGCGTCGCGTGGATCGCCTTCCTGACCAACCCGTGGCACGGGCAGTTCGTGACCCTGCGCCTCGGCGGGCCCCAGGACCACCACTGGATGTGGTGGGCGGCCTCGTCGCTGAACCAGATCGTCGGTCTCTCGACGGCCGGCCTCTACATCTCCATCGCCCGGCGCACCGATCTGCCCGCGAAGCTGCGCGAGCAGGCCGACATCCTGCTGGCCGCCACCATCGCGGTGCCCCTGGCCAACCTGCTGAACAGTCTCTGCCCGGGGATCTGGCCGGTCGACCTCACCGTGGCCTCGGGGTCCCTGGTGGGCGGGCTCTATCTCTACGGGATCTACCGCACCAACCTCTTCGATCTCTCCCCGATCGCCCTCGAGCAGATCGTGCGCGACGATCCGTCGGGGGTGCTGCTGGCGGACCGGGGCCTGCGGCTGCGCTTCGCCAACGACGCCGCGGGCCGGCTGCTGCCGGGCCTCGACCTGTCGCCGGGCGTGGCGATCCCGGAGCTGCTCTCGGGTCACCTGACCCGCTACCGCGACCCCGCGACCCGGATGAGCTGGACGTCGGAGTGGCGCGACGAGCTGGGGTCCGGACGCGGCTGCCTCTACCAGTTCGAGTCCGAGGGGCCCGGCACCTCGGGCCGCACGAGCTGGCTGTGGATCACCGCCACGCTGCTGCCGCGCGCGGCGGGGCTCGCCGCGCCCCACTGCCTGCGCATCCAGGACGTCACCGAGCTGGCGGAGATGACCCTCCAGCGCCGGGAGCTCTCCCTGCGACTGGAGCGCGCCGAACGCCTGGAGAGTCTCGGGGTGCTGGCCGGCGGCGTGGCTCGCGAGCTGGCGGCGCCGCTGCGTGCGGTGCGCGGCGGCGCCGAGCGCGCCGTGTCCCTGGTGGGCGACGAGGTCGGCGCCGACGCGCGGATCGTTCCGACGGCCGAGCTGCGGGACGCGCTCGTGGAGGTCGCCCGCGAGTCGCGCCGGGGCCACGAGATCGCCACGCAGATGATGCGCTTCGCCCGGGAGGCCGAGTCCAGCCACAGCACCCTCGACCTGAACCGCGCGGTCTGCCGGGCCTGCGCCAGGGCCCGCGACATGCTGGAGCGTCGCGGCGCCCTGCTCGAGCTCGAGCTCACCGAGTCGAGCGTCCCGGTGCGCGGGCACGCCACCGAGATCGAGCAGATGGTCGTGAACCTGCTGCACAACGCCGCCGAGTCCGCGGGCCGCGGCGGCCGGATCCGGGTGACCACCGAGGTCGGCGAGAGCGAATCGAGGCTCGGCGTCAGCGACGATGGTCCGGGCATGGAGGACGACGTGCGGCGGCGCGCCCTCGAGCCCTTCTTCACGACCCACGGAGAGGACGGCGCCAGCGGGCTCGGGCTCTCGGTCGTCCACGGCATCGCGACGGCCCACGCTGGCCGCGTCGAGATCCACAGCGGGCCGGGTCTGGGCTGTCGGGTCGAGGTGTGCCTGCCGCTCTCCCAGGCGATTCCCGTGTGGCCCGGATCGCGCCCCGACGCCGGAGACGCGCTTCGGCGGTAGACTCCCGGCGTCATGCCCCACACCCGGCCGAGCGCCTCCGACTGGCAGTCGATCTCCGCCGAGATGGCCGAGCGCGATCCGGTCTTCGTCGTCGGCTGCCATCGCAGCGGAACCAGCGTGCTGCGCGCCACCCTCGGCCGCCATCCGGCGTTCCGGGCCCGGGGCGAGCGCTCGCCCGAGACCCGGGTGTTCGCGAAGCCCAGGCGGGTGTTCCACGTGCTCGACGAACGCGGGCGCGGTCTGCTCCGCTACATGCTGGGCGACGAGGAGGCGGCGCGGGCGCTCCTCGACCTGCTGGGCTCGCCCGACCACTGGAAGCCCGGAGACGAGGTCCACTGGATCCGTCTCTACTTCCACTTCGCCTGGGCCTGCCGCGGCGCCGCGCGCGGACTGGAGAAGACGCCGCGCCACGTCTTCCACCTCGACCGTGTCTTCGACTGCTTTCCCCGGGCGCGGGTCGTGATCGCCATCCGCCACCCGGTCGACGTGCTGAGCTCGCTGCGCAAACGCCGGCGCGCCAACGAGGCGGCCGGTCGCTGGCCGCGCCCCGGCGGCTGGCAGCACTTCGGGCCCGACGAGATGGCCGAGGCCTGGAGCGCCATCGCGGGGATCATCGCCGAACGGACCGGCCGTCCGGACTCGCGCTGCCACCTGGTGCGCTACGAGGCGCTGACCGCGGACCCCGATGCGAGCCTGGGCGAGCTGTGTCGCTTTCTCGGCGAGCCGTACGATCGCGACGCGCTCCTCGAGGGCGGGGCGGAGGCCGACGGGGGCTCGGGCACCCCGGACAATCGAGGGCCCATCGCCCACAACCCGAAGCAGTGGCGCGACTGGCTGCCCGAGGCCGAGGCGCGCGCGCTCGAAGACGCCCTCGAAGAGCCCATGACCGGCCTGGGCTACGCGCGTTACACCTGAGGCCTTCGTGTGCCGGGAAGCGCGGGCGGGCCGGATGCCTAGCGCATCTCTTCGGGTGTCTGTTTGCGGATGACCGAGTGGGCGATGTGGACGGCCATGTCCCGGGGCGCCAGGCGCGCGGCGAAGTTCGCGCGGATCCAGTTGAACCAGCCCGAGATGACCGACGGCTGGCCGCCCAGGGCGCGTAGCGTGAGTCGCACCACGTCGGCCGGGGACTCGCCGGGATGGGGGATCTCGCCGGCCACGGCCTGGAACTCGGTCTCGGTCGAGCCCGGCTCGATGACGATGACGTCCACGCCGGCCTGCCGGCACTCGGCCCAGAGCGCTTCGCCCAGCAGCAGGTCGAAGCTCTTGGTGGCGGCGTAGACGGCGTGGAGGGGCAGCGGCTGGCGGCCGGCGATCGAGCCGGTGAAGATGACCGCGCCGCAGCGGCGCTCGCGCATCGCCGGCAGCAGGTGTCGGGTGAGGACGGTGGGCGCGACGCAGTTCAGCACGACCTGGTCGCGCAGCTTCTCCGGATCGAGCTTGTCGAAGCGCCCGGCCAGGCCGACCCCGGCGTTGTTCACCAGGACCCCGATCTCCAGGTCCGACACCGCGGCCACCACCTCGTCGGCGGCCTCCAGTCCCGAGAGGTCCGCGGCAACCACCCGGGTCTCGACCCCGCAGTCGCGGGCGATCTCCTCGGCCAGGGCGGAGAGCTTCTCGGCGCGGCGGGCGACCAGCACCACCGACAGGCCCTCCCGGGCCAGCGCCCTCGCGAACTCCGCGCCGATGCCCGAGGACGCCCCGGTGACGAGCGCCCATTCGCCGCAGGTGTTGCGCAGGGCCGGTCGCGTGGCCTCGAAGGCGTCGCGGGCGTTCCAGAGCGCGAGCGCCAGGAACGAGAAGGGGATGGCCACCACCACGCCCATGGCCAGGCCCAGGAAGCCGCCCAGCTGCAGGGTGTTCCAGACGAACATCCCGATGGCGATCTGGGCCACGTAGGCGGCGCTCCAGGGCCGCATCCAGGGGCGCATGCGCCGGAACCCGTAGGTGGCGGCGGCGTACACGAACCAGTGGGGAAGGGCGAGGAGCTTCGCCCACCAGCCGCTGAACAGCACGCCGAACCAGACCTCGGCGTCTTCGGCCACCGGCTTCAGGAAGATGTCCCAGGGCATGTAGACGAACGTCATGTAGGCGCTGAACACCATCAGGACGTTCATCCACCAGGGCCGGTCGCCGAAGATCTCGCGGAGCCAGTCGCGCATGAGCGGGGTCCTCGCAGGCGGTCCGCGGGGCGCGCGCGACCACCGCACCCAACTCTACCCCACTCCTACCCCACTCGATGAAACCGCGGACGACGCCGCTTCGCTGCACCTGAGGGGCTCCGGTGCCCCGACCGCGGACCAGGCCATGGGCCTCGGCGAGCCCGGCTGGGATCGTGCCGGCTAGCGCTCGAGCGGGAGGCCCGCTTCGCGCCAGGCCTTCATGTGGCCGTCGAGGACGGCCAGGTGCTCGAGGCCGGCCTCCTGCAGCAGGTCCAGCGCCTGGGCCGCGCGGCGCCCGCTCTCGCAGTAGACCACCACCAGCCGCTCGCGCTGGGCGAGCACTTCGTCCAGCCGGTCGGGCAGCTCGGTGTGGGGGACCAGCAGCGCACCTGCGACCCGCCCGCCCGCGAACTCTTCGGGGGTGCGCACGTCCAGGAACAGGGGTGGCGCGTCCGCTTCGAGCAGCGCCAGCGCCTCCGGCTGGGACACGTGGCGCAGCGCCTCTGCCTCCGGCTCGTCGGCCTCGCCGCAGGCCAGAACGGCCAGGGCGAGCGCCGCCAGGACCGCCGAAGCCGCCGCCCGCACGCGGGGCTCGCCCGCTCTTGCCCGGTTCGTTCGAGTCATGCTCGTGCCTCCCCGCCGCTTCGGGCGCCTCTCAGTGGAACGCCTCGCCGGTCGTGTCCAGCCAGTGTTCCCGATAGTCTGCCCACTCCTTCTCGTCTGTCACCCAGTTGGCGTAGACCGCCACGCCGTCGAAGCAATCGGTGCCGGTGCCCAGCTCCTCGAGCGCCGCGCGCACGCCCTGGGCGGCGTTGGGCACGTTCTCGATCTCCGGGTTCGAGTAGAGCGGGACGTCCTCGTAGGTGGGGATGCCGATCAGCACCCGGTGGCCCGGGATGGCGCAGCCCCATTTCACCAGCAGCGCGGTCTGGTGCTTCACGAAGGCCACGTAGTGCTTGTGCACGTCCATCTTGGTGTCGTAGGCCATGAGGACGGTCTGGTCCGTGAGCTCCATGGTGCGCTCGTAGAAGCTGCGGGACCAGGCGAACGGCCCCACCGGCCCCGGGGCCAGGCCGAAGGGGCCGGCGCGTCGGGTGGCGTGGCTCAGCACGAAGTCCCGAGGCAGCCGTTCGCGCAGGCCGGCCAGCAGCTCGAGGTAGCCGGGGTGGTGGTCCTCCAGGGGCTCGATGTTGAGGTGGACCCCCTGGAAGCCCTCCTCCCGGAGTCGCTCCACGGTGGCGATGACGCGGTCGCGCCAGGTCGGGTCGTCCACCGGCAGGCGGCTGGCCAGGCCGCCCAGCCACGCGAGATACACGGTCTCCGGGGTGCGCCGGCGCAGCTCGCCGAACAGCGCGCCGGCGCGGTCCTCGGTGTCGCCCTCCGGAAGGATGGGGCCCACGTGCACGAAGGCGAAGCGGATGCGTCCGCGCAGCAGCGTGGAGGAGAGGGTCTGGAGCTCCTCCTCGCCCACGGCTTCGCCGCTGCGGACGTGGAGCCCCGTGTACCACTTGTGGCCGATCCACAGCCCGTTGCGGCCCCGGTCGAAGCGCTGCTCGGTGGCGGCGTAGGGGCTCCACAGCCACCAGGTCAGGGTGGCGAGCGCCAGGATGCCGGCCGCGGCGGACAGGCTGCGACGGGGACTCGGCCACCTCACTCCACGTCCTCCCAGTCGTCCCCGTAGTGGATGAAGATCTCGCTTCCGGGCTGGATGTTGCGGGTGGCGTAGAGCTCCGCACCGTGGAACTCGGCGTTGGGATGGCGCGAGTGGTTGAGGAAGCGCAGGTCGTTGTGGCCGCGCAGTCCGTAGTGGCCGCCGCGATCGTCGAGCACCCAGAGGACGTGCTCGCCGTCGCGCCGGGTGCGGGTGCCTTCGAAGCGGCCGATGAAGGCGCCCCGGCGCAGGCGGACGACGGCGAACAGCCCGCGGCCGTGCACGGGGCTCGTGCCCACCGCGACCTTCGGGACCGTGACGAGCTTCGCGACCCTGGCGGTCCGATCCCTCGCGCCCTCGGCCGTTCGTCCGGCCGACGGCGAGCCGTTCCGGCCCCGCGCCATCTCACCCCCCTCCCGTGGTGCGCCGTCTAGAACCGATCCGCCGGCCAGAAGACCAGGGTGTCGTCCGGCAGGATGCGCGTCAGGAACGCGTCCGGCGTCTCCTTCGGGAGCAACGAGATGTCGAGCCGCCGGGCCAACGCTTCCAGGTTGAGACACCGGAGCATGGGGGTGGGGTCCTCGAGCGGAGCCGTGGTGACGCGCCGGTGCTCGAGGGCCACGGTGAACGGGATGTCGTCGAAGGCCGGGAGCAGGGCGAAGCTGCGGCACTCCTGGGAGGTCTTGCCCGGCGGCGCCAGCGGATCGGACTCCCGGGGCATCAGCAGGCGCGCCACCAGGGCGGCCAGGGCGTCGGCCCCGTCCTCCAGGCGGCCGAGCTCGGTGACGGTGAACACCTCGTTCAGCATGGTGGCGCGCACGTAGGCCACCACCCTGCCTCCCCGCCGCGCCACCCGGAACTCCTCGGCGGGATTGCCCGCCAGCCGGAAGCTCGCGGCCCAGAGGCCGTCGTCGCGAACCACGGTGCCGCTGCGCGGCGCCGAGTAGGCCGAGTGGATGGCCTTCACCTCTTCGAAGTCGCGCTCCCAGTCGAAGGGCTCGATGTCGACGCCGGCGGGCTCGTCGTCGGACGGCCCGCCGTCGCCCAGGCGCAGCACCGTGCGTCCGCAGGCCCAGGAGCGCCAGCCGCGCTTGGCGTAGAAGGGGATGACCCCGGCGAACAGGATCGACAGCTCCATGCCGCGGTCGATCATGGCCTCGGAGGCCCGCTCGAGGACCCGGCCCGCGATGCCCGACCGGCGCTCGGACTCGGCGGTGAAGACGCTGCCGATGCCGCCGGTGGGGACGGCGTGGCCCAGCACCCGCAGCCGCCGCGGGAAGATCTGGACACACGACACCAGGCGACCGTCGCGCTCGGCCACCCAGTAGTTGCGGTCCTCGTAGGTGGGGTCGATCTCGACGTAGCGGCGGAAGAAGTCCCGTCCCTGCCAGCCATCGGGCAGGCTCCAGCCGTCGAGCAGCTCCAGGAGCGTCTCGCGCTCGTGGGATTTGAGGGTGCGGATCTCCATGTGCGGGCGATTATACTCGCGTCATGTCGGATGCCCGCTCTCTCTACCGCGAGGGCTTCGCTCATTTCGCCCGAGGTGAGCTGGAGCCCGCCATCGACCTGTATCGCCGGGCCCTGGAGGCCGATCCCGGGCTGGCCATCGCCTGGAACGGCCTCTCCATGGCGCTCGCCCAGTCCGGCCAGCTCGACGAGGGCATCGAGGCGGCCCGGCGCCTGGTGGAGCTCGAGCCCGAGGACCCGCTGAGCCACACCAATCTCTCGCGGATCCTGATGCAGAAGGGGCTGATTCCCGAGGCCGAGGACGCCCGGGCGAAGGCCATGCAGCTGCAGATGAAACAGCAGGGCGCCGGCTAGACCCGCGCGCCGGAAGGGGCTGGCCCCGGGGGATGCGATGAGCGACCGACCCAAGTCCTTCCATCTGAGCCCGGAGATCCACGCCTACCTGGTGGATCACGGCACGCCGCCCGACGACATCCAGCGCGCCCTGATCGCGGCCACCGCCGAGCTGGGTCCGGTTTCCAGGATGCAGATCGCGCCGGAGCAGGGCGCCTTCCTGACCCTGCTCTGCCAGCTGATGGGCGCCCGCCGGGCAGTCGAGGTGGGCACGTTCACCGGCTATTCGGCGCTGTGCCTCGCGCGCGGGCTGCCCGAGGACGGCCAGCTGCTGTGCTGCGACGTCAGCGACGAGTGGACGTCGGTGGGTCGCCCGTTCTGGGAGCGCGCCGGGGTGGCGGGGAAGATCGAGCTGACCATCGCGCCGGCCATCGAGACCCTGCAGGCGCTGCCCCTCGAGCGGAGCATCGACCTGGCGTTCCTCGATGCCGACAAGGAGGGCTACTCGGGCTACTACGCCGAGCTGGTCCAGCGCGTCCGGCCCGGCGGCGTGATCCTGGTCGACAATGTGCTCTGGCACGGCGCGGTGATCGACCGCGAGCGCAGCGACCCGGGGACGCTGGCGATCCGCGCGTTCAACGAGGAGGTGGCGGCGGACCCGCGCGTCGACACGGTGATGCTCCCCATCGCCGACGGCCTCACGCTGCTGCGCGTCCACTAGCAACCCCCTCCATTCGCGAGGGCCGCGTGGCTCCACCCCTGTGAGGCCGCTTCGCTCCGCCTGAGGTCCTCCGTTGCCCCGACCGGGGGAAGGGTTGCGACTCCGTCTCCCTCCGCTTCCTCCTTGCCGAGGCCGGCGGCCGCAGGGAACACGACGCCTGCGCTCGTCCACGCGCTGGCCGCCAGCGGTCGTAGAAACGCTTCGAGTTCGACCGCAGCGTTCTCGACTCGGCGGTCGCTCCGCTGCCAACCCTTCCCCCGGTCTCGCACCGGGCAGCCAACGGCAGGGCCGGGCCTTCGAGGCAGAACGCTTCGAAGTCGTTGGCTGCCCGGTTCCGGGTCGGGGGAGCAGGGGGTCCCGCGCGCAGATTCCGCAGGCGCCGAGGCCAGCGCGAGGCAACCCGGTTACCCCGGGAAGCAATCCCGTCCGTTCGCCGAGGACTGACCGAGCACGGGGCCCCCTGCTCCCCCGACGCGCCCCGAGCAGCGCAGGTGAAGCGAAGCGGCGCCGCCCTGCGGAGGGAGCGAAGCGGCCCGGGCGGGAGGAGCGGAGCGGCGCAGCAGCCCTACGTGGAGGAGGGGGGTGGGGTGAAGCGTTCGAAGTGGAGGCAGGTGTCGACGGGGCGGCGCGGGGGACGGCCGTGCTTGCCCAGCGGCCAGCCGATGGGCAGCAGGGCGCAGCTGGGCGTCTTCGGATCCAGCCCCAGATAGGCATCGATCTCCTCGCGGAACGCCAGGTGCACCGTGGTGAGCGATACGCCGAGCCCCACCGCGCGACACGCCAGCAGCACGTTCTGGATGCACGGGAACAGCGCCTGGAGCTGGGGCTGGCCGCGCCGGGTCCAGCCGGCGACGAACAGGTGCACCGGGGCCTCGTGGAGGTGGTCGGCCAGGTGGAGGGCGGCGTTCATGTTGCGCCGGGTGGCCTCGGGGAAGTCCGCTGCGCGCGCCGCCTCCTGGGCGGGCGCGATGTACTCGCGAAAGGCTCGGCGGTAGCGCTCGGCCACGAAGGCGCGCCGCTCGGGCTCGGTGACGGCGACGAAGATCCACGGCTGACGGTTGCCGCCGGACGGGGCGAACGTGCCGGCCTCGCACACCTTGCGCACCAGCTCGCGGGGGACCGGATCCGGTCGCAGACGGCGGATGGCCCGCGCCGTGCGCAGGCCTTCGAGGAGCGGCAAGTCCTCGCCGATCCGCTCGATGTCGATGGCCTTCGTCGATTCGTGCAGCGTCATGGCAACTCCCCTCGCCGGCCGATCTCCCGCCGGGGCCTAAAGGCGGCGCATTCAATGGCCGACCTCCATTGTGTATGCGACAAGTGACGATCCAGCACCACGAGGGAGCGGCCGAGGTGCCCGTGACCCTCGCGCCCCACGACGACGTGGGACCGGTGACCCACGACCCGGTGACCGGCCTGCCCGACGCGTCGGCCCTGCGCGCGCGCATCGAGCAGACCCTCGACGGTCGGGGCGGGGCCGCGTCCGCGCTGCTGGCGGTGGACTGCGGGGGCCTGGCCGAGCAGGTCCGGAGCCTGGGGCCCGAGACCGCGGCGCGACTGCGACGCGAGCTGGCGCGGCGCCTCGAGCAGCACGCCGGCCCTCCGGACTTCGCGGCCCAGGCCGGCGGCGACCGCTTCGTGCTATGGCTGGCGCGTCTGGAGGACCCGGCCTGCGCCGAGCGGGTGGCCGGCGCCCTGGTCCACGACCTCACCCGACCCGTGCGCCTGGAGGCCCGGGACGTGCGCACCCACGCCGCCATCGGCGTCGCCGTGGCGCCCAACCACGGCCGTGACGCGATGTCGCTCCTGACCCGGGCGGACGCCGCGCTGCGCGAGGCCCAGGACCTGGGCGGCGACACCTACCTGCTGGCTCGATAGAGCCCGGTCCGGTCGAACCCGGGCCGATCGCGCTCGGTCCCCCGCGACGCGGGCCGGACCGGCGCCGGCCCGATCGCCTCGCGGCCGAGCGCGGCTAGCGCCCGGCTCTCAGGTACGTGGTGGCGAGGGCGTCGGCGTACTCGTTCCAGCGGCTGCCGTCGTGGGCCTTGATCCACTGGAGCCGGGTGCCCGGGTGGCGGCCGGCCAGGGCGTAGAGGCGCTTCACCAGCTCGAGGTTCGCGATGGGGCCGGTCTTGCGCTTCCAGCCGCGCTTCTCCCAGCCCGCCGCCCACTGGTTGATGGTGTTCACGCAGAGCTGGCTGTCGCTGTAGATCGTGATGACCGCGTCTTCGGGCAGCGCCTCGTAGGCGGCGATGAGCGCCTGCAGCTCCATGCGGTTGTTGGTGGTCTGGGGGTCGTGGCCGTGGTCGCTGGCGACGATCTTCCCGTTCTCCACCCACACGAAGCCCCAGCCGCCGGGGCCCGGGTTGCCCTCGCACGACCCGTCGGTGAAGACGCCGGTGTCCGGGCCGCCCCGGTGCTTCTCGAGGACCTGCTCGGGTGTGAGCATCGGTCCCTGTCCGCGCGGTGCCAAGTGCGATCCTCCCCGTCCTAGACGCCCACGCGGAAGTGCACCACGTCGCCGTCGGCGATGGGGTACTCCTTGCCCTCGAGGCGCATGTGACCCGCGGCCTTGGCCCCGGCCTCGCCGCCGTCGGCGACGAACGCGTCGAAGGGGATGACCTCGGCGCGGATGAAGTTCGATTCGAAGTCCGAGTGGATGACGCCCGCCGCCTCGGGCGCCAGCGCGCCGCGCCGCACGGTCCAGGCGCGCACCTCCTTCTCGCCGGCGGTGAGGAAGGTGACGAGCTGCAGCAGCTCGTAGACCGCGCGGATGAGACGGTCGAGCCCGGGCTCGGAGAGCCCCATGTCCTCCAGGAATGCGCGCTTCTCCTCGGGGTCGAGCTCCGAGAGCTCGGCCTCGACCTGGCTGCAGATGACGATGCAGCCCGCGCCGGCCTTCTGGGCGTGGGAGGCCAGCGCCTGGCTGTAGTCGTTGCCCGACGCGGCCGAGGCCTCGTCCACGTTGGCCACATAGAGGATGGGCTTGGCGGTCAGCAGGAAGCAATCGCGGAAGCTGCGGGCCATGGCCTCGGGCACCGCGAAGGTGCGCGCGGGCTGGCCGTCGCCCAGGTGGGCGAGCAGCGCCTCCAGGAACTCGCTCTGGGCCCTGGCGTCCTTGTCGCCGGACTTGGCGGTCTTGCGCGCGCGGTCGAGCCTTCGCTCGACGGTGTCGATGTCGGCCACGCCCAGCTCGGTCTCGATGGTCTCGACGTCGCGCAGGGGGTCGGGCGCGCCGTCCACGTGGGTGACGTTGTCGTCGTCGAAGCAGCGCACCACGTGGGCGATGGCGTTCACCTCGCGGATGTGGGCCAGGAACTGGTTGCCGAGCCCCTCCCCCTGGCTGGCGCCGCGCACCAGCCCCGCGATGTCCGTGAACTCGACGGTGGTCGGGAGGACCCTCTCGCTGTGCACGATGGCGTCGAGGGCCGCCAGACGCGGGTCGGGCACCTCGACCACCCCGGTGTTGGGCTCGATGGTGCAGAACGGGTAGTTCTCGGCCTGGATGCCCGCCGCGGTGAGCGCGTTGAAGAGCGTGCTCTTGCCGACGTTGGGCAGACCGACGATGCCGCAGCGCAGTGCCATGGGGGCGGTAGCTTCCTCGATTTCCCCGGTCCCGTCGAGGCCCGTCCCCCGGTCCGCCGGAGGCAGGCCCGCTAGTCGGGGGAGCCGTAGCTGGCCTGGAACTCCGCCCGGAACGCCTCGAAGGCGTCGGCGGCGATGGCCTCCCGGGCGCGCTCCATCAGCTTCTCGTAGAAGCGCACGTTGTGGATGGAGCAGAGCACCGCCGACAGCACCTCGTTGGCGGCGAACAGGTGGTGCAGGTAGGCGCGGGTGAAGCCCGCGGTGCAGGCGGCGCAGTCGCAGGAGGTGTCGATGGGGTACTTGTCGCGGCGGTAGCGCCGGTTGGTGAGCCGGATGCGGCCGCGGGCGGTGAAGACCGTGGCCGAGCGCGCGTAGCGGGTGGGGATGACGCAGTCGAACATGTCCATGCCGTAGCCGACGGCCGCCACCAGGTCCTCGGGCAGCCCGACGCCCATGAGATAGCGGGGCTTGTTCTCGGGCAGGTGCGGCTCGGTGGCGTCGGTCACCTGGCACATGAGCTCGTGGCCTTCGCCCACGGAGACGCCGCCGATGGCGTAGCCCGGGCAGTCCATGGCCACCAGCGACTCGGCGCAGGCGCGCCGCAGGTCGGGGTAGGTGCTGCCCTGGACGATGGCGAAGAGCGCCTGCTCGCCGGGCCGCGCGTGGGCCGAGAGGCAGCGTTCCATCCAGGACAGGGTGCGCCGCACGCCGGTGGCGGCCTGCTTGCGCTCGGCCGGGTAGGGCGTGCACTCGTCGAAGGCCATGATGATGTCGGCGCCCAGCGCGTTCTGGATCTGGATCGAGCGCTCGGGCGTCAGGTCCATGGTCTGGCCCGTGACCTCGTTCTTGAAGCGCACGCCGCGGTCGGAGATCTGGGCGCTGGGCAGCGAGAACACCTGGAAGCCGCCGCTGTCGGTGAGGATGGGGCCCGACCAGCCCATGAAGGGGTGGAGGCCGCCCAGCTTCTCGACCAACCCCTCGCCCGGGCGCAGGGCCAGGTGGTAGGTGTTGGCGAGCACGATGTGGGCGCCCGCCGCGCGCACCTGGTCGGGGGTGAGCGCCTTGACCGCGCCGTGGGTGCCCACGGGCATGAAGGTCGGCGTGGGCACCTGGCCGCGGGCGGTGAACAGCGTGCCCGCCCGGGCGCGCCCGGAGCGGGCGTCGAGCCGGAACGACAGCGGAGGGCTTGCGGTCTTCGGGGCGGACACGGGCGAAGCCTAGCGGGCCCGGGGCCGCTAGACTGGCGCCGCCCATGACGCACTCCCGGCCGGACCGACCCGCTCACGCCCTCGGCCCCCACTTCGCCGACGGGATCGTCCGCCGGGTCCGGGAGCTGGGCCATCCGCTGTGCGCCGGGCTCGACCCCCACCTGGCGGCCATCCCCCCGCTCTTCCGCCGCGGCTCCATGGCGCCCGCCGATCCGGCCACCGCCGAGGCGGTGGAGACCTTCCTGCTGGCCTTCGTCGAGCGCCTGGCCGGACGGGTGGCCGTGGCCAAGCCGCAGATCGCCTTCTTCGAGCAGCTGGGCTGGCGCGGCTGGCGCGTGCTGGAGAGAGTGTGCGCGGCGCTGCGCGAGTCGGGCGTCGGCGTGCTGATGGACGCCAAGCGCGGCGACATCGGGTCGACGGCCGAGGGCTACGCCCGCGCCTTCCTGGCGGCCGACGCCGCCACCCCGTGCGACGCGCTCACCGTGAACCCCTACCTGGGGAGCGACAGCCTCGCCCCGCTGGTGGAGACCGCGCGCGAGGCGGGGCGCGGGCTCTTCGTGCTGGTGAAGACGAGCAACCCCGGAAGCGGAGACCTGCAGGACCGCACGGTCGACGGGGCGCCTCTCTACGAGGCGGTGGCGCGCATGCTGGCGCCTGTGGCCGAGGCCTGGAAGGGACCCGAGACCGGCTGGTCGTCGCTGGGCGTGGTGGTGGGCGCCACGTATCCCGAAGAGGCCCCGCGCATCCGCGCGCTGCTGCCTCGCTCGCTGATGCTGGTGCCGGGCTACGGCGCCCAGGGCGGCGGCGCGGCCGACGCCCTGCGCGGCTTCGTGCCCGGGCCGTCGGGGCTCGAGGGCGGGTTGGTGAACTCGTCCCGCGGCCTGCTCTTTCCCAAGGGCAGCGACACCGACGACGCCGGCACCTGGGAGCGCGCTCTCGACGCCGCCCTCGACGCCGCCATCGACGACCTGGGCCGCGCCGTCTCGGGCTGACGGCGAGCGGCTCCGGCGCGCGCGGGTCCGGCGCGCGGGTCCCGCGCGACGGGAGCGGGCGCGGACGCGGGTGGGGCTGGCGGTGGGGCTAGCGGTAGGTCTTGCGCTCGCCCGAGCTGCGGCGGAGGCGGGCGCGGCGCAGCTTGGCCTTGCGCTTGGCGTTGTTGCGGGCGCTCTTGTTGCGCTTCACGTGGCCGCGCGTCTTGGTCTTCTTCATCAGGGGCTCCGGGGATGCGGTCGCTGCAGCCGAGCCCTCCGGCTCGGCGGCGCCGGAGAGTACGGGAGATCCCTCGGGAAATCCAGGCTCCGCCCCGTCGCCGGGCCCCGCTGGCGGGCCCGCTCGCTAAGATGGGTTCGCCGGGCCGAGCCGGCCCGGGATTCCGACGTCCAGCACCGCTTCCCCGCAGGAGCACCGCCCCGATGAACGCCGCCGCCCTCGAACGGATGATGGATTTCGACCTCACCGAGGAGCAGCGCCAGGTCCGCCGGAGCGTCCGGGAGTTCGCCGAGGCCGAGATCCTGCCCCATGTCGAGACCTACGAGCGCGAGGAGCGCTACCCCACCGAGCTCATCGCCAAGCTCGTGCCCATGGGCCTGCTGGGTCCGATGATCTCCGAGGAGTACGGCGGCTCGTTCAGCGACGTGGTGACCTACGGGATCATCTGCGAGGAGCTGGCCCGGGTGGACTGGGTGGTGGCGAGCGTGGTCTCGGTGGCCAACAGCCTGTGCGCCGGCACCATCGGCCGCTACGGCAGCGACGCCCAGAAGCAGCGCTGGCTTCCGGGCATCGCCAAGGGCGAGGTGCTGTGCAGCGCCTGCCTCACCGAGCCGGGCGGCGGCACCGACCTCGGCAACATGAAGACCGTCGCGAAGAAGGTGAAGGGCGGCTACGAGCTCACCGGCACCAAGGTCTTCATCTCCCACGCCGACCACGCCGGGCTCTTCTTCGTGGTGGCGTCGGTCGACCTGGCGAAGAAGCACAAGGGCGTCTGCACCTTCCTGGTGGATCCCCACAAGACCGAGGGCATCCGGATCGGCGAGTTCCCCATGCGCACGCTCAAGCGCGACAACCTCGCCGAGGTGCACTTCGAGGGCGCCTTCGTTCCCGAAGAGGGCCTGCTGGGCGAGGAGGGCGGAGGCTTTCCCATCCTCGGGAGCGCGCTCGACACCGGGCGCTTCTCCGTGGCGTCGCGGCAGATCGGCCAGGCCCAGCGCTGCATCGACCTGGCGCTGCCCTACGCCGGCGAGCGCACCGCCTTCGACCAGCCCATCGGGCAGTTCCAGATGATCCAGCAGAAGATCACCGACATGATCACCCGCTGTCAGCAGGCGCGGAACGTGGTGTACCAGCTGGGGCGCATGAAGGACGCGGGCATCGAGCGCTGCAGCATGGAGTCGAGCATGGCGAAGCTGCTGGCCAGCCAGGCGGCGGTGGCCAACGCGCTGGACGGCATGCAGATCTTCGGCGGCTATTCCTGCAGCGCCGAGTACGAGATCGGACGCCTGCTGATGGAGGCCAAGGCCATGGAGTTCGGCGAGGGCACGAGCGAGCTCCACACCAAGATCATCGCGGAGATCGCGCTGGGTCTTCGCAAGGGATAGAGACAGAACCTCCGGAGCCCGTTCCGGCCGAGCGCGGGCGCTTCGCGCGCGTTCCCCATCAGGAAGGATGAAGCGAATTTGACGACCCAGGAACGAAGCGAGCTCCGAGACCTCATTCTCGAGGTCTCGATCGAGCGGCGGAAGGTGGTGCTCTCGAGCGGGAAGGAGAGCGACCTCTACGTCGACCTGCGCCAGACGCTCATGCGCCCGCGCGGCGTGGCGCTGGCCGGAAGGCTCACCCTCGAGAAGCTCATGCAGGGTGCGCCCGTCGAGGCGGTGGGCGGCATGGCGGTGGGCGCGGTGCCGTACGTCTCGGCGGTGCTGCTGGCGGCCGACGGACACCCGGAAGCGTCGGGCCTGCTGGGCTTCTTCGTGCGCAAGGAGACCAAGAAGCACGGGCTGGGGCGGCGCATCGAGGGCGGGTTCCGCGAGGGCATGACCGTGGCGCTCGTGGAGGACACCACCACCACCGGCGGATCGACCCTCGAGGCCGTCGACGCGGTGACCGAGGCCGGAGGCAAGGTGGCCCGGGTGCTGTGCGTGGTGGACCGCGGCGAGGGCGCCGTCGAGGCCTTCGCCGAGCGGGGCATCACCCTCGAGCCCCTCTTCACCCGGGAAGACCTCGGCGTGTAGGGTTCCGTTCCGCGCGCCCGGCGCTCCGGGCGGATGTGCAGGCGAGAGATGTAGTCGAAGCTGGAGGAGTCGCCGCTCATGTCGAATCACTTCCGCGCCATCTGCGAGCAGGTCTGTCAGGAGCAGGGATGGGAGCTCCAGGGCAACGGCGTGCACGTGCCGCTGCCCGAGGGCCGCAGCCAGGTGGTCGAGATCGAGACCTTCGAGTACGAGGACGAAGACCTCGTACGGCTCACCACCGTCATCGGCAGCGCCGAGTCGCTCTCGGAGGTGCGCACCCGCGCCGCCATGGAGCTGAACGCGCGCCTGCCCCACGGCGCCTTCGGCGTACGCTCGGGCGAGCTGGTGATGACCGAGACCCTGCTGCTGCAGGACACCGACGCCGCCGAGCTGGAGGCCTCGCTCCGCTACCTGGCCATCACCGCGGACCGCTACGAAGAGCAGCTCTTCGAGACCGACCAGCACTGACCCCGGCCGCGGCCGGTGGCGGACCCGGCGGCCGGCCCGCGTCCGGGGCCCGGCAGTGGTGGATGTGGTGAACGGCTGCTCGATCGGTATGCTTTCGGCGAACCCGTACCCCCACACGAACGCGCACCGATTCCGGCGATCGCGCCGCGGAGCCTGCACCGCCGCGACACCGGGTCGCCGAGCCTGCGCGCAGGGGGAGGTCGGGCATGTTGGCCATGTTGGGAACTCGGGTGGGAGCCCGGACCGGCGCGCGGACCGAAGCTCCGGCGGGCGCCGCGGCCGGCGCCGGGACCGGAACCGGACCGGAAGCCCGGACCGGGGCGCGGACCGCAGCGGGGGCGGGCATTCGCAGGAGCGTCCGCCGCCAGCTGACACGCCGCCTCGCGCCGCTGGCGGCCCGCGCCCTGCGTCCGGTGGCGGGCCTGCGGGGCCTGGCGGCCCTGGGCACCATGACCCTCGTGTGCGTCGGCACGTTCGCCTGCAACGAGATCGACGTCTCCGGCCGCGCCGCCGGCCTGAGCCCGGCCGAGGCGAAGCTGGCCAGCCGCGACCAATGGCCCGCCACCCTGGAAGGCGAGATCGAGCTCGACGTGAGCGAGCCGGCGCCGGGCGACGACCTCTACATCTACGCCACGCTCTTCACCGACCGGGGAGAAGTGCTGGTGTTCGCCATGGACAGCCAGCTCCGGCGCTGGGGCGTCTTGCCGGGCGACCGCATCCGCGCCAAGGTGCGCCCCAGCGACTCGGACCTCGTGGGCGACGAACGCTTCTACGACCTCGTGGACGTCCAGAAGCTGACCGCCCGCGCAGGCAGCGGCTGAGACCGGCTCCGGCGGGCCGGTGCTTCCGATCGTCGGCGGGATCGCCTTCCTGGCGCTGCTGTTCGCCCTCGCCCGCCGCGACTCCCTGGACGGCCGCAGCGCCCTGCGCTTCGCCGTCGCCAGCGCCCTGGGCCTCGCGGCAGCGCTCTACCTGATCGCCTCGAAGCCCCAGCCCGCCGAGGACCATGCCGGACCGCTCCCGCACCTGCTCTTCGGCATCGCCAGCGTGGTGCTGGCGACCTGGAGCACGCCCCACCTGCTGGTGGCGCTCTGGGTCAGCCTCGCCCGCGAGCCCGGACGGCGCTGGAACGCGCACGGACGTGCGGAGTAGCCAGGCCAGCAGGCGCGGGCGATGCCGGCGCGCATCGCGACGGGTCGCCCGAGCGCGCCCGACCGACGCCAACGGGCGCAGAATGTGCTGTCCTCTCCCCACCGTGACGCGCCCCCGCCCCGGCTCCACTCGACGACCCCGCGCGGCCTTCGCCGCGGCTGCACTCGGGCTCTGCGCCGCCTGCGCCGGGACCGACACCCGACCGGCGGCCCGCGCACCCACCGCCGACGCCCCCGGCCCGATCGCCGTCGTGCCCCGGACCTTCGACGAATGCCGCGCCCACGGCGGCGAGCTCGAGCCCCCCGCCCGCGGCGGCCGCTGCTTCGCCCGCTTCCCGAAACACCGCGACCTCTCCGCCTACGCCGCCTGCCGAGCCGCCGGCGGCTCCCAGCGCCCGCAAGGCCCCGCCCGCAGCGCCTCCAGCGATTCGCACGTGTGTACCCTGGTGTTCACGCCGGGGGAGTGAGGGGAGCGGGGGTCGCTGCCCCTTCGGTGGTGCGCTACCTCGTCGGCATCCGGTCCCATCGGAGGCCAGCGTGTCCCCGACCTTCCCGCCTTCTGGATCCGCGCCCGCCGCGCCGCAGCGACCTCCTCGGCTTCTCGAACGGGTCCACCAGATCGCACGGCTGCGCCACTTGAGCCGACGAACCGAGGACGCCTACGCCCAGTGGATCCGGCGCTTCATCCTCTTCCACCACAAACGCCATCCCGATGACATGGGCGCCGACGAAGTCGTGGCGTTCCTCACGGACCTGGCCGTACACCAGCATGTGGGCGTCTCGACCCAGCGACAGGCCCTGGCGGCGCTGCTCTTCCTGTACCGGGAGATCGTCGGCCGGGAGCTCGAAGGACTGGACGCCGCCACCCGGGCCCGGAGCACCCGACCCCTGCCCGTCGTGCTGAGCCGCCACGAAGTGCGGTCGATGCTGGAGACCCTCGAGGGTCGCAACCGCCTCGTGGCGACCCTCCTCTATGGCAGCGGACTACGCCTGCTCGAGGCCCTGCAGCTGCGGATCAAGGACCTCGACCTCGATCGCCGGCAGCTCATGGTTCGCGAGGGCAAGGGCCGTCGCGATCGCCGTTGCCCGCTTCCCATGCGCCGGCGCGAGGCCCTCGAAGCCCAGATCGATGCCGCGCGCATGCTCCACGAGCGTGACCTCGCCAACGGTATCGGCGTCCACGTGCCCGGGGCCATGGCGCGCAAAGCGCCAAGGTCGACCTACGAATGGAGCTGGTACTGGCTGTTCCCGGCCGCCCGTCCCACCACCGATCGCGCCACGGGCGAGATCTTCCGCCACCACCTGCACGAGAGCGTGCTCCAACGAGCGGTCAAGCAGGCCGCCGCCCGCGCCCGCATCGGCAAGCGCGTCACCTGCCACACCTTCCGCCACTCCTTCGCCACCCACCTGCTCGAAGACGGATCAGACATCCGCACCGTCCAGCAGCTGCTCGGTCACCGGGACGTACGGACCACCATGATCTACACCCACGTCCTCGATGCCGGCCCGCTCGGCGTCACGAGCCCCGCAGACCGCCTGTGAGCGAGCCCGCTCCCCGCTCCCGCCTCCGCGCTGACACGGAACAGCCCGGCCGCCAAGAGACCCCGCAGCATTTGCACGCGGCCGAACCCCCCGAAAAAGTCCGCAGCCACCGGGACTTGCCACACCCCGAGCCCCACAGAACCCAGTCGCAAACACTGCCGGCAC
This sequence comes from Myxococcota bacterium, assembly GCA_050618075.1. Classification (GTDB taxonomy): domain Bacteria; phylum Myxococcota_A; class UBA9160; order UBA9160; family UBA4427; genus JBNLVL01. Next base: position 1,975 of record JBNLVL010000029.1, on the reverse strand, counting down.
CGCAGGCTCCCCCGAACCCTGCAGCGCCCAGACCACGCAACCCACGCAACACTTCGCAGCACTTCCACCCGCCCCAATCGCCCAACTCGATGAATCGAGGGAACTATCCGCAATCTGCATGTACAATCCCCTGCGTAATCCCGCAGCACCCGAAAGCCGGGTCGATCGGGACATTAAGAGTTAGGCCGCAAGCGGCCGGGATCTTCTTGGGGGGAGGCGTCGCGCGGCCAGCCGGCATGCGGACCTTCCTGCATTCCCGCAGCTCTGTTTCTCTTCTTCCTTGCAAGCCTCGCCCGCCGAGCTCCGGGCGCTGGCCGGAGGGTGCGCCAACCAGGTGCCCCCGTTGGAGCATCGGCCCGTCTCCAAGGTGGTTCTTGGTTTCTGGCGGCGAGCCTCTGTGGCCTCCGGTGCCATCGGGCGGCGAGAGGCTTCTGCTTGTGGGGGCCAGCTCTTCTCGGCAGGGCGAGTGGCCCCGGCGGGCGCGATGCCCGGTCCACGACCGGGTGGCACTTTCTCCCGCGCGCCCCATGGCCCTCGGCGGCGCCTCAATGCAGTGCGGCGCTTGCGGCCTAACAAGGCACTGCAGCTGACCACCAACACGGCGCTCCAACACAGTTTGGTAAGCTTCCGGCCACGGGCCGGAGCTGCCGCCCCGCTGGCGGTCAGCGTGTTGGCGGCAGCTGAGCGCCCAATCCGTTAGCCCGCAACGGGTCTGATCCCCGGGTGGTCGGCCGCTCGGCTCGCGTCGACAGTGCCGTCTCCCTGCTCGTTCGATCCCCACGCCGAATGAGGCTGTACCAAGCCTCGCTTTCCCAGTTTCGTGCGCTGGCCGCGTGGTTCCCGCAGCGGTTGCCGTCTCGGGGCACCGGCCAGCTTGCTCGAGGCATCGTCCAGTCTGGCGTCGAGCCGCCTTGGACCGCTGTGCCATCTGGCGGCGTGGTACTTGCGGCTGGGGCGGGGCCGGGCTTCGAACGGCGCGGGCGCTGCGGCCATGGGCGTTCAGGGCTGCTTCAACGCCGGGAGGCTCATTCTCCGGTGGGCCCTCTAGGGGCCCGGAGCCGCCTGTTTGCCAGGGGCGCCGTGTGCGGGCTAACAAGGCACTGCAGCTGACCGACCCACACGGAGCTGCGTTGGGGCGTCCATCTGCCAGCCCAGGGGGTGACCCGACCTGGTCTATACTGGCGGCCGAATCACTCGGCGCGAAGCAACCGGTCAGCGTGTGGGCCGGCAGCTGAGCGCCGGTCCGTTAGGCGGCTCCATGCGGCGGATCGCGAGACTGGTTGCGGCGCTGCTAGTTCTCGGGGGCGCTGCGGCTGTACAGGCGCAGCCGCAGCCTATGCTCCGCGTTCGCGCTCTAGGCTGTTTTTTCGAGATTCCTGCCAGCTATACCCTGATCGCAGATCCCGGAGATCGCTTGCACTTCATCGCTCCGGACATCTCCGGTTCAATTCGAATCGTCCCGCATCCGGGGTCTTACCCGCAGTTCCTCGACGAGATCTCTTTCCGGTCAGAGGGCCACCTCACGATCATTCAACTTACCGACCACGATCCGAAAGAGCCGGTTCTGCTCACGGTTATCCGAAACGACGTACAGGCAGTTGTTCTCAGCCGAAGGGCGCGAGACCTCTCCGAGGCAATTGTAGAGACGTGCCTGGGGAGTATTCATTCTGGAGCACCAGGCGCACCCTAGTCCTGGCTTCACGCTCGCCGCCTAACAAGGCGCTGCAGCTGACCCCCAACACGGCGTTCCAACGCAGTTTGGTAGCCTTCCGGCACTGGGCCGGGCCTGCTGCCCCGCTGGCGGTCAGCGTGTTGGCGGCAGCTGAGCGCCCAGTCCGTTAGGCGGCACGTCGGTATCAGCACGAAACGCGACTTCGCGCCGTCCTGGGTGCTGCTTGCGATCGTCTATGCAGGTCGCGAAGTAGGTGCAGAGTTGCGCCAGGTGGTTGCCGCGGCCGACTTCATCAACCACGCC
>JBNLVL010000028.1:0-59334 GCA_050618075.1 Myxococcota bacterium | reverse complement strand
AGATGGTGATGCCCGGCGACAACGTCGAGATGACGGTGGAGCTGATCACGCCGATCGCGATGGACAAGGAGCTGCGCTTCGCGATCCGCGAAGGCGGCCGCACCGTCGGTGCCGGCGTCGTCGCCGAGATCATCGAGTAGGAGTCAGGGCCCCCCTATGGCGGACATGAGCGCACAGAAGATCCGGATCCGGATGAAGGCGTACGACTACAAGCTCCTCGACCAGAGTGCCGGGGAGATCGTCGACACCGCCCTGCGGACCGGTGCACGGGTGGCGGGACCCATCCCCCTGCCCACGAACATCAACAAGTACACGGTCCTCCGCGGGCCGCACATCGACAAGAAGTCGCGCGAGCAGTTCGAGACCCGGACCCACAAGCGCCTCATCGACATCCTGGAGCCCACGCCCCAGACCGTCGACGCGCTGATGAAGCTCGAGCTCGCCGCCGGCGTCGACGTGGAGATCAAGCTCTAGCCATGGCAACGCTGGACGTCGTCACAGTGGACAACAAGAAGGCGGGTCAGGTGGACCTCGACGCTTCGGTCTTCGAGGCCGAGGTGAAGCCCCACCTGCACCACGCCGAGGTCCGCCGGCAGCTGGCCAGCCGCCGCGGCGGCACGCACAGCACGAAGAACCGATCGGCGGTGTCCGGCGGCGGGGCGAAGCCCTGGCGCCAGAAGGGCACCGGTCGCGCCCGGCAGGGCTCGAGCCGGTCGCCGCAGTGGGCCGGAGGCGGCGTGGTCTTCGGACCCGTGCCGCGGGGCTACGAGCATGCGGTCCCGAAGAAGGTGCGGGCCGCGGCGCTCCGGAGCGCGCTGTCTGCGCACCACGCCGAGGGGAACCTGGTGGTCCTCGAGGGGCTCGAGCTCGACGGCTACAAGACCCGGCGGGTCGCGGAGATCCTCGAGACCCTCGGACTCGGCGGAGAGAAGGTGCTGATCGTGATCGGCGAGGCCGACGCCGTGGTCGAGCGCTCGGCGCGCAACCTGCCGCGGGTCTCGGTGATCCGCGCCGAAGGGCTCAACGTCTACGACGTGCTCCGGCACTCGAAGGTGGTGCTCACGAAGGCGGCCGTCGACCGTGTGCAGGAGCGGCTGGCCCGCTCCGCCAGGAGGGTCGACCAGTGAACGTCCACGACGTGATTCGCAAGCCCCTCATCACCGAGAAGAGCACGATCGGTCGGGAAGAACACAACGTGGTGACCTTCGCCGTCGACCCGCGAGCCAACAAGCACGACGTGCGCCGGGCGGTGGAGCAGCTGTTCTCCGTCTCGGTGGAGGACGTGCGGACCATGCGCCAGCCGCGCAAGACCCGCCGAATGGGCCGGTTCATCGGCCGCAGGCCGGAATGGAAGAAGGCGATCGTCCGCCTGGCCGAGGGCCAGTCGATCGAGTTCTTCGAGGGAGTGTGAGTCGACCATGCCGGTGAAGAACTACAAGCCGACCTCGCCCGGACGCCGGGACATGAGCGTTTCGGACTTCGCGGAGATCACCCGTGGACGTCCCGAGAAGTCGCTGACCACGGGGCGGGCCAGCAAGAGCGGCGGCCGCAACTCGAACGGCCGGATCACGTCCTACCACCGCGGCGGCGGCCACAAGCGGCGACTGCGCAAGATCGATTTCAAGCGCAACAAGCCCGGCATCCCCGCGAAGGTGGCGTCGATCGAGTACGACCCGAACCGGTCGGCGAACATCGCGCTCCTGCACTACGCGGACGGCGAGAAGCGGTACATCCTCGCGCCCTTCGGCGTGCGGGTGGGGGACACGCTGTCGTCGGGGCCCGGCTCGGAGATCCGGCCCGGCAACACGCTGCCCCTGGCCAGCATCCCGGTGGGAACGGTGGTGCACGGCATCGAGCTCAAGCCGGGCAAGGGGGCGCAGATCGTGCGCTCGGCCGGGACCAGCGCGCAGCTGATGGCGCGCGAGGGCAAGTACGCCACCCTGCGCCTCCCCAGCGGCGAGATGCGGATGATCCACGTCATGTGCGCCGCGACCATCGGCCAGGTGGGCAACCTCGAGCACGAGAACCAGTCCATCGGCAAGGCCGGACGCTCGCGCTGGAAGGGCAAGCGGTCCAACGTGCGCGGAGTCGCCATGAATCCCGTGGACCACCCCATGGGAGGCGGCGAGGGCCGCTCCTCGGGCGGCCGGCATCCCTGTACGCCCTGGGGCAAGCCCACCAAGGGACACAAGACCCGATCCAACACCCGGTCGGACAAGTACATCGTGAAGCGGCGGGGGAAGAAGTAGATGGCTCGTTCACTCAGGAAGGGACCCTTCGTCGATCAGAACCTGCAGCGGAAGATCGACAAGGCCCTGGCCAGCGGATCGAAGCAGGTCATCAAGACCTGGTCGCGACGCTCGATGATCACTCCGGAGTTCGTCGGCATGACCTTCCACGTCCACAACGGGAAGCTCTTCATGCCGGTGTTCGTCACCGAGAACATGGTGGGGCACCGCCTCGGCGAGTTCGCGCCCACGCGCAAGTTCACCGGGCACGCCTCGGACAAGAAGCTGAAGCGCTGACATGGACATCAAGGCATCGCTCAGGAACTACCGGATCAGCGCCCAGAAGGCCCGGCTCGTCGCGAACCAGATTCGCGGCAAGCAGGTCGAGGAGGCGCTCAATACGCTGGCGCTGTCCAACAAGAAGGTGGCCAGGCCCATGGAGAAGCTCCTCCGTTCGGCCGTGGCCAATGCGGAGCATCGGAACACAACCGAGCGCGCCGGCATCGACATCGACAATCTCGTGGTCAGCACGATCACGGTGGACGAAGGGCCTAGCGCGTGGCGCATCCGGCCGCGGGCCCAGGGCCGCGCCACCTGGATCCAGAAGCGGACCAGTCACATCAACGTCGTCCTCTCCGAGCACGCGTAGGTCGGGAGATCAAGCAGTGGGACAGAAAGTCCATCCCTACGGATTCCGCCTCGGCACCCTCTATGGGTGGCAGTCGAACTGGTACGCGGACAAGCACTACGCGGAGCAGCTCCACGAGGACATCGCGATCCGCAAGTTCATCAAGAAGAAGCTCTATCACGCCGGCATCTCGAAGGTGGTGATCGAGCGGACCGGCGACAAGGTGGTGATCAACATCCACACCGCCCGGCCGGGGATCCTGATCGGGAAGCGCGGCGCCGAGGTGGAGACGCTCCGCAAGGAGCTGAAGGCGTACACGTCCCGGGACGTGTTCATCAACATCAAGGAGATCCGCAAGGCGGAGCTCGACGCGCAGCTGGTCGCCGAGAACATCGCCCTGCAGCTCGAGCGGCGGGTGGCGTTCCGCCGGGCGATGAAGAAGGCGCTGACGTCGACCATGAAGTTCGGGGCCGAGGGCGTCCGCATCCAGTGCTCCGGCCGGCTCGGCGGTGCGGAGATGGGCCGACGCGAGTGGTACCGCGACGGCCGGGTGCCGCTGCACACGCTGCGCGCCGACATCGACTACGGCCTCGCGGAGGCGAAGACGACCTACGGCGTGATCGGCGTGAAGTGCTGGATCTTCAAGGGCGACGTCGCGGACAAGGACCTGCGCGAGGGGCCGCTCGCCGGCCGCTCCGAGCAGGGTGAGGCCCAGAGGTAGACCATGCTCCAGCCCAAGAAAGTCAAGCACCGGAAGGTCTTCAAGGGCCGGCTGCGGGGCAAGTCCCTCCGCGGCAACGTGCTGTCCTTCGGCGACTTCGGACTGCAGGCGACGACGACCGGCTTCCTGACCGCCCGCCAGATCGAGGCGGCGCGGATCGCGATGACCCGGCACGTCAAGCGCGGCGGCAAGATCTGGATCCGGGTGTTCCCCGACAAGCCGATCACGAAGAAGCCGGCCGAAACCCGCATGGGAAAGGGAAAGGGCAACCCCGAGGAGTGGGTGGCCCCGGTGAAGCGCGGCCGCATGCTCTACGAGATGGAGGGGGTCGACCCCAAGGTCGCGAAGGAAGCGATGCGGCTGGCGGCCCACAAGCTGCCGCTGGGGACGCGCTTCGTGGTTCGGGAGGATTGACCGTGAAGGCGGAAGAGCTCAGGAAGCTCGCCTCGGCGGAGCTGGCCCAGAAGATCGAGGAGACCCGGAACGAACTGTTCAACGTGCGCGTGAAGCACGCCACCGGACAGCTCGAGAACACGGCCATGATCAGAACCCTGAAGCGTGAAATCGCTCGCATGGAGAGCATTCTCGGCGAGACGCGCGAGGCGACGACGTGATGGAAAGAGGACGAAGGCGGACGCTGGTGGGCACCGTGGTGAGCGACGGCATGGACAAGACGGTCGTCGTTCGCGTGGAGCGCCTGGTCCAGGACCCGCGATACAAGAAGTACGTGCGCCGCTACTCGCGGTTCCTGGCCCACGACGAGGCCAACGACTGCGGTGTGGGTGACGAAGTCCGGATCATCGAGCATCGGCCGATCTCCAAGCGAAAGCGCTGGAAGGTCACCGAGACGCTGAGCAAGGCCACCCAGGTCTAGCTCCAGGAGAATCGGAATGATCCAGACGGAAACGAAGCTGGAGGTCGCCGACAATTCCGGAGCTCGGAAGGTCGCGTGCATCCGTGTCCTCGGTGGGTCGAGGCGGAAGTATGCGTCGGTCGGCGACGTGATCGTGGTGGCGGTGAAGGAAGCGATCCCGAACGCCCGCGTGAAGAAGGGCGATGTGCGGCGCGCGGTCGTCGTTCGGACGAAGAAGAACATCGGGCGCCCCGATGGCACCTTCATCAAGTTCGACGAGAACGCGGCCGTGATCATCGACACCACCAAGGAGCCCGTAGGCACGCGCATCTTCGGTCCCGTGGCCCGCGAGCTGCGCGGCCGGGGCTTCATGAAGATCGTGTCGCTGGCGCCGGAGGTCCTGTGATGACGCCGCGAATGCTCGAGCGATATCGAGACGAGGTGGTCGGGAAGCTGAAGGGCGAGTTCGACTACTCGAACCTGCACCAGGTGCCGCGCCTCGAGAAGATGGTGATCAACGTCGGGCTCGGCGAGGCGACCCAGAACCCGAAGCTGCTGGAGCGCGCCGTGGAGGAGCTCTCGCAGATCACGGGCCAGAAGCCCTCGATCCGACGCGCGAAGAAGAGTGTTTCGAACTTCAAGCTCCGGGAAGGGCAGGCCATCGGTGCGATGGTGACCCTTCGCGGCGCTCGAATGTGGGAGTTCCTGGACCGCCTGGTGAACGTCGCGCTCCCCCGTGTGCGCGACTTCAAGGGAGTGTCGCCCAAGGCCTTCGACGGCCGGGGCAACTACACCCTGGGCGTCCGCGAACAGATCATCTTTCCCGAGGTGGACTACGACCAGGTCGAGCGCATCAACGGGATGAACATCACCATGGTGACGACGGCACGGACGGACGGCGAGGGGAAGGCACTCCTCGCTCACCTCGGCCTTCCGTTTCGTACCTGAGAGATCACGAGGACGATCGAGCCATGATGACTGATCCGATCTCAGACATGCTCACCCGGATTCGCAATGCGGGACAGGCCCGGCATTCGCGCACCCGGTGCCCCTCTTCCAAGCTGAAGGCCGCCGTGGCCAAGGTGCTGAGCCGAGAGGGCTTCATCGGCGATGTGGAGGTCGACGCGAGCGGCCGGCATCCCGAGCTGATCATGGGCATCCGCTATCGCGACGACGGCGCGCTCATGATCGACGGCATCCGGCGCATCAGCAAGCCGGGGCGGCGCGTGTACGTGGGCGCCACCGAGATTCCCAAGGTCCGGAACGGGCTCGGGATCGCGGTGCTGTCCACGTCGAAGGGCGTGATGTCCGACCGCGACGCCCGCGAGCAGAACGTGGGCGGCGAGCTCCTCTGCGAGGTCTGGTAGCCATGTCGCGCATCGGAAATCGAGCGATCCCGCTGCCGTCCGGCGTCGAGGTCCAGCAGAAGGGCGACGAGGTCCACGTGAAGGGGCCCAAGGGCGCGCTGTCCGAGCGGCTCCCCGCGGAGATCGCCGTGGAGATCGAGTCGGGCCGGGTCCAGCTCAAGCGGCCGGACGAGAAGAAGGAGACCCGCGCGCTCCACGGCCTGGCCCGGGCGCTGCTGGCCAACATGGTGACCGGCGTGACCGACGGCTTCGTCAAGGAGCTCGAGATCGAGGGCGTGGGCTATCGCGGCGAGGCCAAGGGCAAGTCCCTGAACCTGCTGCTCGGCTTCTCGCACCCCGTCGAGATGCCCGTCCCGGAAGGGCTCAAGGTCTCGGTGGACGGCAACACGAAGATCAAGGTCGAGGGCGTCGACAAGCAGCTGGTCGGGCAGTTCGCCGCGGAGATCCGACGCCTGCGACCGCCGGAGCCCTACAAGGGCAAGGGCATCCGTTACGCGGGCGAGCGCATCCGACGCAAGGTCGGCAAGGCTGGAGCCACGGGCTGATGAACGTCAAGAAGATCAGGAACGAGAAGCTCCGGAAGTGGTCCAAGCGCCGGACGCGCGTGGCCAAGGGGCTCGGCAGCACCGAGCGGACGCGGCTCACCGTGTACCGCAGTGCGAAGCACATCTATGCGCAGCTCATCGACTCCGAGACGGGGAACACGATCGCCTCCGCGTCGAGCCGGTCGAAGAGCGTCGTCGGCGACGGCCCCACCGGAAACGTCGAGGCCGCAAAGAAGGTCGGCGCCGCGATCGCGGGGCTGGCCAGGGAAAAGAACATCGAGAAGGTGGTCTTCAATCGAAACGGTTTCCTCTTCCATGGCCGCGTGAAGGCCCTGGCCGAGGCCGCCCGGGAAGCGGGGCTTCAGTTCTGAGATGGCGTCACTGGTACCTCACTCGAACATCAATCCGAACGACTACGAGCTCAACGACCGCGTGATCCACATCAACCGGGTCGCGAAGGTGGTCAAGGGCGGCCGCCGGTTCAGCTTCAGCGCGCTCGTCGTGGTCGGCGACGGCAACGGCGTTGTGGGCGTCGGCCTGGGAAAGGCCGGCGAGGTGCCCGAGGCCATCCGCAAGGGGGTCGAGAAGGCGCGCAAGAGCCTGATCCGGGTCCCGATCATCGAGGGCACGCTGCCGCACCAGGTGGTGGGCCGCTTCGGCGCCGGGCAGGTGCTGCTCCGGCCGGCCTCGGCGGGAACCGGCGTGATCGCCGGAGGCCCGGTGCGCGCGGTCGTCGAGTCCGCCGGCGTCCGGGACATCCTCACGAAGACCCTGGGCACCAACAACCCGCACAACGTGGTCCACGCGACGATCCAGGGGCTGCTGGACCTCGTCGACCCCGACGAGCGGCTGGCGGAGCTGGGGCGGGCACGGTCATGAGCGGCAAGACCGTCCGGATCAAGCAGGTGAAGAGCGAGATCGGCTACACCCGCCGCCAGCGAGACACCCTGAAGGGCCTCGGCATCCGGCGGATGAACCAGGTGGTGGAACGAGAAGACACGCCCGCAGTGAGGGGGATGATCAACAAGGTCGCCCACCTCATCGTGGTGCTGGAGGACTAGGGCATGCTGGATCAGCTGTCGCCCAATCCCGGCTCGAGCCCCTCGCGGAAGCGGGTCGGCCGGGGCCCCGGCTCGGGCAAGGGGCGCTACTGCGGCCGCGGGACGAAGGGGCAGGGCAAGCGCTCGCCCGGTCGCGAGGTGCCGTTCCATTTCGAAGGCGGACAGATGCCCCTGGCTCGCCGCCTTCCGAAGCGGGGCTTCCACAACAAGTTCCGCACCGAGGTCGAGGTGGTGAACCTCTCGAACCTGGCCCAGTTCGGCGACGGCGCGAGCGTCGACGTCGAGGCCCTCGTGGGCAAGGGCCTGATCCGGGGCAAGGGCGTGGTGAAGCTCCTCGGTGAAGGCGAGGCGCCCAGGAACCTCACGGTGAAGCTGCACCGGGTCAGCGCCGGTGCACGTCAGAAGGTCGAGGCCGCGGGCGGCCAGGTGGAGCTGGTGGGATGATCGGAGGCATCCAGAACATCGGGAGGATCCAGGAGCTGCGTCAGCGGATCCTCTTCACGTTCGGGATGCTGATCGTGTACCGGATCGGTTGCGCCGTCGTGACCCCCGGGATCAACCCCGCCGTGATCAGGGACTTCTTCGCCCAGATGGAGGGGACCGTGTTCGGCCTCTTCAACCTGTTCAGCGGCGGGGCCCTCGAGCAGCTGTCGATCTTCGCGCTCGGCATCATGCCCTACATCAGCGCGACCATCATCTTCCAGCTGCTGACGGTGGTGGTCCCCCAGCTCGAGCAGCTGAAGAAGGAAGGCGAGCAGGGCCAGAAGAAGATCAACCAGTGGTCGCGCTACGCGACCATCGGGCTGGCGCTCTTCCAGAGCCTGCTCATCTCCTTCGCTCTCGAGAACGGTCAGTTCGGCGAAGGAGCCGTGATCGATCCAGGCTGGGGCTTCCGCATCATGACGATGATCACCCTCACATCCGGGACCGCCTTCATCATGTGGCTGGGCGAGCAGATCACCGAGCGCGGAATCGGCAACGGGATCTCCCTGGTGATCTTCTCGGGCATCATCGTGGGCATCCCGTCCGGCATCTCCCAGCTGGTGGAGCTGATCCGGACCGACCAGTTCTCCGTGCTCGAGGCGCTGCTGTTCCTGGCCTTCGCGGCCGGCGTGCTGCTCCTGGTGGTGTTCGTGGAGCGCGGCCAGCGGCGGATCCCCATCCAGCACGCCCGCCGGGTGGTCGGCAAGAAGGTGACCCAGGGGGGGATGAGCTACTTCCCGCTGCGCGTGAACACGGCCGGCGTGATCCCGCCCATCTTCGCGTCCTCCCTGCTGATGTTCCCCCTGACGATCGGGCAGTTCAGCGACTCGCCCGCGCTCCAGGCGTTCATCACCGACTACCTCAACCCGAACGACCTGCTCTACAACGCGACGTACATCGGGCTCATCATCTTCTTCTGCTACTTCTACACGGCCATCGTGATCAACCCGGTGGACGTCTCCGAGAACATCAAGCGCTTCGGCGGCTACATTCCCGGTATCCGCCCGGGCAAGAAGACCGCCGAGTACATCGACCGGGTCCTCAGCCGCCTGACCCTGGTGGGCGCGCTCTACGTCTCCCTGGTCTGCATCCTGCCGGTGATCCTGGGAGCGCGGCTCAACATCCCCTTCTACTTCGGGGGGACCGCCCTGCTCATCTGCGTGGGCGTCGGGCTCGACACCGTGAGCCAGATCGAGGCGCACCTGGTCTCGCGCCAGTACGAGGGCTTCGTCAAGGGGACCCGCGTCCGGGGGAGGCTGGGGCGATGAGTGCCACACGGATCGTGATGCTCGGCGCGCCCGGAGCCGGGAAGGGCACCCAGGCCCAGCGCCTGGTGGAGCGGCTCGAGGTTCCGCACATCTCCACCGGGGACATGCTGCGGGCGGCGGTCGCGGCGGGGACCGAGATCGGCAGGAAGGCCAAGGCCGTGATGGACGCCGGCCAGCTGGTGAGCGACGAGATCGTCATCGGCATCGCGGAGGAGCGGCTCGGGGAGGACGACGCCCGCAAGGGATTCATCCTCGACGGGTTCCCCCGCACCCAGGCCCAGGCCGTGGCGCTGGACGAGATGTTGTCGCGGCTGGGCACGCCGCTCGAGCGCTGCCTCGCCCTGTCCGTGGACACCGAGGAGGTGATCCAGCGCCTGGTGAAGCGGGCGGAGATCGAGGGACGCGCCGACGACAACGAAGAGACGATCCGGGAGCGGATGGACGTGTATGCGAAGCAGACCGCCCCGCTCCTGGCCTACTACGCCGACGCCGGCCTCCTCACCGAGGTGGATGGCATGGGCGAGATGGACGAAGTGACCGCGAGACTGCTGGAGGCCCTGGACGCGTCGTGAGCTACGGCCAGCGCATCCCGGTGAAGACCCGGCGCGACATCGAGGCGATGCGCGAGTCGGGTCGGCACGTGGCGGAGATCCTGCTGGAGATGCGGGAGCTCGCGAAGCCGGGAGTGCGCACGGCGGAGTTCGACGAACACGCCAAGCGGGTCATCGACGAGCGGGGGCTCGTCTCGTCCTTCGTGGGCTACGGCCCGGGCGGGCTGCCTCCGTACCCGGCCGCGGTCTGTGTGTCGGTGAACGAGGAGATCGTGCACGGGATCCCGGGGAGCCGGGAGCTGAAGGAAGGGGACATCGTCAGCCTGGACTTCGGGATCGTCTCCAACGGGTTCCACGCGGACTCCGCGGTGACCATCCCGATCGGCGAGCCGTCGGAAGAGGCGGCGACCCTCATGGAGACCACCCACGCGGCGCTCTACGAGGGCATCGAGCGGATGGTGAAGGGCAACCGGTTGTCGGACATCGGGGCGGCGGTCCAGGAGAAGGCCGAGTCGGCGGGCTACTCCGTGGTCCGGCAGTTCGTGGGCCACGGCATCGGCCGCGACCTCCACGAGCCGCCGCAGATCCCCAACTACGGCCGGCCCGGTCGTGGGCCGCGGCTCCTGCCCGGCATGGTGTTCGCGATCGAGCCGATGGTGAACGTCGGCACCGAGGCGGTGAGGATGATGGAGGACGAGTGGACGGCCGTGACCGCCGATGGAGCGCTCTCCGCGCACTTCGAGCACACGATCCTGGTCACGGACGACGGCCCCGAGATCCTCACGAAGATTGCCGGCTCCCACTGAGCCGGACTGGAGAGCGAGATGAAGGTTCGATCGTCGGTTCGAAAGATGTGTGACAAGTGCCGGATCATCCGGCGGCGGGGGGTCGTGCGCGTGATCTGCGAGAACCCCAAGCACAAGCAGCGACAGGGCTAGGAGGCCCCGATGGCACGTATTGCGGGTATCGACCTTCCGCGTCAGAAGCGCATCGAGATTGCGCTGACCTACATCTACGGAATCGGGCGTACGCGATCCAAGGAGATCTGCGACAAGGCCGAGATTCCGTCCTCCACCAAGACGGACCAGCTCAGCGAGTCCGAGGTGATCCGCCTGCGCGAGATCATCGAGCGGGAGTACAAGGTGGAGGGCGACCTCCGACGCGAGGTCAACCAGAACATCAAGATGCTGATGGACATCGGCTGCTACCGGGGCCTGCGGCACCGCCGCGGGCTGCCCGTCCGCGGCCAGCGCACCCATACGAACGCGCGCACCCGGAAGGGTCCGAAGAAGACGGTCGCCGGAAAGAAGAAGCCCGCGAAGTGATCGGCGGGGAGGGCGAGAGCCCCTCCTGATCCCACGGGTCCGGCTCGAAACGAAGGAATCACCTGGCGGAGAAGCATGGCTGCCAAGAAGACGACGAAGAAGAAGAAGGTCAAGAAGAACGTCCAGACGGGCGTTGCTCACATCCAGTCGACCTTCAACAACACGATCATCACGATCACCGACGTGGGCGGCGCGGCCCTCGCCTGGGCCACCTCGGGCCAGCAGGGCTTCAAGGGGTCGCGGAAGTCGACGCCCTTCGCGGCCCAGGTGGCCGCCGAGGAGTGCGCCAAGAAGGCGATGGAGCACGGCGTTCGCTCGGTGGGTGTCTATGTCAAGGGCCCGGGCGGAGGCCGGGAGTCGGCGCTGCGCGCGCTCCAGGCGGCGGGTCTCCGGATCACCATGATCCGGGACGTCACGCCCATCCCCCACAATGGCTGCCGGCCGCCCAAGCGGCGGCGCGTCTAGAGGCGGAGAGAACGGATGGCTCGATATACGGGTTCGGTGTGTCGCCTGTGCCGGCGGGAGGGCACCAAGCTCTTCCTGAAGGGCGACCGCTGCTTCAGCGAGAAGTGCGCCGTCGAGAGGCGGTCCTATCCGCCCGGGATCCACGGGCAGGGGCGCACGCGCTTCTCGGACTACGCGCTCCAGCTGCGCGAGAAGCAGAAGGTGAAGCGGATGTACGGCCTGCTCGAGAAGCAGTTCCGGGGAACGTTCGACCAGGCCTCGCGCATGAAGGGGAGGGCGGGCGAGAACCTGCTCATCCTGCTCGAGCGGCGGCTGGACAACGTGGTGTTCCGGATGGGCTTCGCGACGTCGCGCGCGGAGGCGCGCCAGCTCGTGCGCCACGGCCACTTCCTGGTGAACGGACGCAAGGCGAGCTCGCCCTCCATGCTGGTCCGGTCGGGCTGGAAGGTCGTGCTCCGCGAGAAGTCGCAGAAGGTGCAGCGGATCACCGCTGCGCTCGAGACGCTGGAGGGGCGCAGCCTCCCCCAGTGGATCGAGATCGACAAGGACAATTTCGAGGGGACGGTGAAGCAGCTCCCGGTCCGCGAGGACATCACGCTGCCCATCGAAGAGCAGCTCATCGTCGAGCTCTACAGCTGATCCATTCCCAGGGCCCGCCGGGCCGAAAGGGGTCATGATGCAGACCGAGCAGATCGCAAAGAACTGGCGCGAGCTCATCCGACCGCGGCGACTCGACCTCGAGGAGGACTCCCAGACCTCCTTCTACGGTCGCTTCAGCTGCGAGCCGCTGGAGCGAGGCTTCGGCGTCACGCTGGGCAACGCGCTCCGGAGGGTCCTGCTGTCCTCGCTGCAGGGCGCGGCCATCACGAACGTCCGGATCAACGGAGTGCTCCACGAGTTCTCCACGGTGCAGGGCGTCCACGAGGACGTGAGCGACATCGTCCTGAACCTCAAGGAGGTGCGCCTGCGTCTCCACGGCGAGCCGCCCAAGGTCCTCCGCGCCCAGAAGACGGGCGAGGGTACGGTGACCGCCGGCGACCTGGTCTCCGACGACCAGACCGTCGAGGTGGTGAACCCGGACCACGTCATCTGCCACCTCGGATCCGAGGCCGACTTCGAGATCGAGGTCACCGTGGGCTCCGGGAAGGGCTACGTGCTGGCGGAGAAGAACAAGACCGAGGAGATGCCGATCGGGACCATTCCGATCGATTCCGTCTTCTCGCCCATCCGCCGGGTGAACTACACGGTGACGCCCGCCCGGGTGGGGCGCGAGACGAACTTCGACCGCCTGAACCTCGAGGTCTGGACCGACGGAACCGTCGAGCCCGCCGATGCGGTGGCCTACGGAGCGAAGATCCTCAAGGAGCAGCTGGCGATCTTCATCAACTTCGAGGAGCCGGAAGAGGTGCTGGCGCCGGTGGCCGAGGAGCCGGAGCCGCTCAACCCGGCCCTGTTCAAGTCGGTCGACGAGCTCGAGCTCTCGGTGCGGTCCGCCAACTGCCTGCAGAACGCGAACATCCGCTTCATCGGCGAGCTGGTCCAGCGCACCGAGTCCGAGATGCTCAAGACCAAGAACTTCGGTCGGAAGTCGCTGAACGAGATCAAGGAGACCCTGGGCAGCATGGGGCTCTCGCTCGGCATGACGATCGACAATCTTCCGCAGCGCAAGGATCTCGAGCGCATGCGGGAGCAGCGCGAGGCCTAGCCATGCGACACCGCAAGAGCGGGGGCAAGCTCGGAGGACGGACGAGCGCCCACCGCAAGGCGATGCTCCGGAACCTGGTCACGTCGCTCCTCGAAGAGGAGCGGATCCAGACCACCGACGCCCGGGCCAAGGAGCTCCGGAAGATCGCGGACAAGATGATCACCCTGGGCAAGCGGGGCGATCTCCACGCGCGCCGCCAGGCGCTCGCGGTGATCCGCAGCCGCGAGGTCACGGCCAAGGTCTTCGACGACCTGGCCGAGCGCTACCGCGAGCGGCCGGGCGGCTACACCCGGGTGCTGAAGGTCGGGCCTCGGGTCGGCGACGCGGCGCCCATGTCCGTGGTCGAGCTCGTCGACCGAAGCGAGTCGGCGGGCTAGGAGCCGATCCGAGGTGGAGGGCGAGACGCCCGCCGGCGGCCCCGGAGCGCACCCGGAGTCCGCGGACCCCGCCCCGGCCGGTCGGCCGTGGGCCTTCTGGGCGGGCCTCGCCGCCGTGGTGGCGGCCGGACTCCTGCTCGTCTTCAGCTCCGACTGGGTCCCGCCGCCGCTGGCCCGCGGGGTCCCGGCGCCGGACTTCGCGCTGCCCGAGCTCGACGCCGACCGCCTGCGCACCCTCGACGAGCAGCGGGGGCGGGTGGTGCTCGTGAACTTCTGGGCCACCTGGTGCAAGCCCTGCGAGGACGAGATCCCCGCCATGGGGCGCCTGTACGCGTCCCTGGACGGCGAGCCCTTCGAGATGCTCGCGGTCTCCGTCGACGACGATCCGGAGCCGGTCCGGGCCTTCCGCGACCGCCTGGGGATCGCGTTCCCGATCCTCCTCGACCCCGACGAGACCGTCTCCCGTCTCTACCAGACCACCGGGTATCCCGAGACGATCCTGGTCGACCGCGACGGCCGGGTCGTGGAGCGCTACGTCGGACCCAAGGAGTGGGACACCGGCGACTACGAGCGCCGCATCCGCGCCCTGCTGGAATCCCCCGGCGGCTGATTTCCCCCACGCTATCGGGTACCCTCTGGCCGCTCGGCTCGGGGGGGTGAGTGAGGGCCTGGCTGCTCGTTCCGCTGCTCGGTGTGGCGGCGCTCGGAATCGCTGCATTCGACGGCGAATCCGGGCTCCGTACGTGGTGGATGCTCCGGGACGACCTCCGGAGCTCGCGCGAGACCCTCGACCGGCTGGAGGCCGAGAACGAGCGGCTCCGCGAGGAGGCCCACGCCCTCGAAACGGACCCCTTCGCCCTCGAGCGCGCCATCCGGGAAGACCTCGGATGGGCCCGCCCCGGCGAGGTCGTGGTGCTCTTCGAGGAGCCCGGGGCGTCGGGGCCGCTGGAGTCCGGGCGCCGCGAGTCCGGGCGCGGTGAGTCCGGGCGCGGCGAGTCGGGGCGCGGCGAATCGGGGCGCGGTGAACCGGGGAGCGGCGAATCGGGGCCGTGAGCCGGGCCGGGGCCCGCGCGGAGCGGGTGTGACCGAAGCGATCGGGCCCGAGCCCCGGCCGGCTCGCCCGAAGCCCGACCTCGAGCCGGAGCCGGCACCGAAGACCAGAACCGGTATCGAAAGCCAGAACCGGTATAAAAAACCAGAACGGGGAGGCGGATTCCCGCGTCATGAAGGACGGCCTCAGACAGCAGCTCGACGCGGCGCTCGTCCGCGTGCTGGCCGGCGGCGGCGACGACGGCCCTCCGCCGGACTACGCCCTCGAGGTCCCGCGCCAGAAGGAGCACGGCGACTTCGCCTGCAACGCCGCGATGCTCCTGGCCAAGCGCCTGCGCAAGCCGCCCCGGGCGATCGCCGAGTCGCTGCTGGAGGCCCTCGGCGACGGCGGCGGCCTGGTCGAGCGCGCCGAGATCGCCGGCCCCGGGTTCCTCAACGTCTGGCTCACCGGGGATCGCTGGCACGACGTGCTCCGGCAGATCCTCGAGGCGGGCGACCGCTACGGCTCGTCGGATCGCGGGAAGGGGCGAAGCGTCCAGGTCGAGTTCGTGTCGGCCAACCCCACGGGCCCTCTCAGCACCGGCCACGGCCGCCAGGCCGTGCTGGGCGACAGCATCGCCCGGCTCCTCGAGTTCACCGGCTGGAACGTCACCCGGGAGTACTACTTCAACAACGGGGGGCGCCAGATGCGCGTCCTCGGCGACTCGGTCCGCGCGCGCTACCTCGAGGCCCTGGAGCGGGCGGCGCCGCCGCCGCCCGAGGCCCTGGCCGACCCGGAGAACGCCTGGGTGAGCGAGCTGGACGGCCTTCCGGTGGTGTTTCCCAAGGACGGCTACCAGGGCGACTACATCAGCGAGATCGGGCGGGAGCTGGCCGACGAGCACGCCGACACCTGGGAGCACGAGCCCGGTGACGGACGCTTCCGCGAGGTGGCCCAGGAGGTCATCTTCCACGAGATCCGCAGGACCCTCGAGCACCTGGACATCCACTTCGACGTCTACTTCAACGAGAAGTCGCTCTACGACGAGGGCAAGCTCGACGAAGTGCTGAACGCCATGCGCGAGAAGGGGGCGATCCACGAGGCCGACGGCGCGGTGTGGTTCGGCTCCACGGCCCTGGGCCTCGAGCGCGACCGGGTCGTGGTGCGCTCCAACGGCGATCCGACCTACCTGCTCCCCGACATCGCCTACCACCGCGAGAAGTTCCGCCGCGGCTTCGAGCTCATCATCGACGTGATGGGCGCCGACCACATCGACCAGTTCCCCTACGTGCGCGCCGCCGTGGGCGTGCTGGGCTTCGACCCCGAGCGCATCGAGCTGGTGATGCACCAGTTCGTGACGATCACGCGCAGCGGCGAGAAGGTGAAGCAGTCGACCCGCAAGGCCACGTTCATCACCGTGGACGAGCTGGTCGAGGACGTCGGCGCCGACGTCTTCCGCTTCTTCATGATCGAACGCAAGGCGGACGGACAGCTCGACTTCGACCTCGACGTCGCCGAGGACCGCAACTGGCGCAAGAACCCGGCGTACTACGTCCAGTACGGACACGCGCGCACCTGCAGCATCGCGCGCAACGCCGCCGAGGCGGGGGTGGCGCTGCCCGCCGCCGGGGACTTCGACGCCGGCCGGCTCGCGCTGCCCGAAGAGCTGGAGATCGTGAAGAAGCTCGGCGAGTTCCCGGAGGTGGTGGACCGCGCGGCGGAGTCCCGGGAGCCCCACCACATTCCCTACTACCTGCGCGACGTGGCCGCCCTGTGGAACCCGTACGTCCAGGACGGCAAGCGGCACCGCGTCCTGTCCGAGGACGCGGGGCTCACCGCGGCGCGCCTGGCCCTGGCCGAGGCGGTGCGCACGGTCCTGTGCAACGGCCTCCGTCTGATCGGCCTCTCGGCCCCGGAGCGCATGTGATGGCCCGTCCCGACGCCCGGCAGTCCAGCTGGCTCACCTCGCTCCTCGGGGCGGTGGTCCTGATCGCCGGCGGCTTCCTCGTGGGACTCGTCGTGGGCGTGGTCTCCGAGGAGCCCGACCTGGTCGTCGAGCACATCGCCGGCGGCAGCGAGGAGGTGGCCTGGGACGCCCGGCCTCCGGTCCCCGACGTGGCCGCCGCGCCCCGGGCCGACCCGAGCGCGCCCGACGCCGGCGAGGTGATGGGATCGAACGCGGATCCGGAGCCGGTTGTGCCCCGAGGCGAGACCGCCGCCGCCCCGCCCCCGGCGCGTCCGCTCGCGCCCGTCGCTCCCCAGGCCGCCGTGCCGGCCCAGGCGCCGGCGCCGGCGGCCGGGACGCGGGTTCCCGCGCGCCCGCCGGTGGCCGGCTTCGCGGTCCAGGTGGGCGCCTTCGGCCAGAGCGCCCCGGCCGAGCGACTGGCGGGCGAGCTCGAGGGCGACGGATTCCCCAGCTACGTGACGCCGGGGACCGGCGCTGGCCGCTGGCGGGTGCGCGTCGGGCCGGTGGCGACCCGCGACGAGGCCGAGGCCCTCGCCGGTCGACTGAAGGGCGAGCGGGACCTCCCGACCTGGGTGCTCAGCGAGGGCGGCCCCTGACCCGCCCGGCGGGCCGGCGGCGGGCGATCATGCGCATCGCGGTGACGGGGAGGGACGGCCAGCTGGGTCGCTGGCTGGTCCGGATCGCCCAGAGCGATCCCGGGCTCTGCCTGGTGGGCGCCTTCGGCCGGGCCGACGCCGACTTCGGCGACCCCGCATCGCTGCCCGCCCTGCTCGACCGCTGCACCGAGCCGCCCGAGGCCTGGCTGAACGCCGCCGCCTACACGGCCGTCGACCGCTGCGAGCAGGAGAAGGCGCTCGCCCTGCGGGTGAACGCGGAGGCTCCGGGACGCCTGGCGGGAGCCTGTGGCGAGCGCGGGATCCGCTTCGCCCACGTGTCGACCGACTTCGTGTTCGACGGAGCGGCCCGGGCCCCCTACCCGGAGACGGCGGCGCCCCATCCCCTCGGCGCCTACGGCCGGACCAAGCGAGCGGGCGAGGAGGCGGTCCTGGAAGCCCACGACCGGGCCCTGGTGGTGCGCACGAGCTGGGTCTACGGCCCCGGGCCCAATTTCGTACGGACCATGATCCGGGAGGCCGACAAGAGGGCGAGGGGCGAGGTCGCCACCCCGCTGTCGGTGGTGGCGGACCAACGGGGGCGTCCCACATACTCCGCCGACCTGGCGCGCGCGCTGCTCGACCTGCTGGCCGCCGACGCCACGGGCATCGTCCACTTCGCGAACGAGGGCGAGGCCAGCTGGTGGGAGCTGGCCCGGGAGTCCCTGGACCTCGCGGGCTTCGCCGGCGTCCCGATCGAGCGGATCGGGGCCCGGGACTACGTTCGGGCCGCGCCCACGCCCATGTACTCGGTGCTCGACCTCGGCCGCGCCCGGTCGTTCGGAGTCGAGCCCCGGCCCTGGAGAGAAGCGCTCGCGGACTACCTCGCGAGCGACGACCGCCCGACGGCCGGGGCGGGGAAAGCAGGCTGATGACCGACGTTGCGCAGGAGCGCATCCGCAACTTCTGCATCGTGGCGCACATCGACCACGGCAAGAGCACGCTCGCCGACCGCCTGCTGGAGGTCACCGGTGCGCTCGCCCAGCGCGACCGGCGGGACCAGTTCCTGGACAACATGGAGCTCGAGCGCGAGCGCGGCATCACGATCAAGGCCCAGACCGCGCGCATGGCCTACCGCGCGAAGGACGGCCAGGAGTACATCCTCAACCTGATCGACACGCCCGGCCACGTGGACTTCGCCTACGAGGTCTCGCGCGCGCTCCAGGCCTGCGAGGGCGCGCTGCTCGTGGTCGACGCCAGTCAGGGCATCGAGGCCCAGACCCTGGCCAACGCCTACCTCGCCGTGGACGCCGACCTCGAGATCGTGCCGGTCCTGAACAAGATCGACCTCCCGGCGGCCGACCCCGACCGGGTGGCCCAGGAGATCGAGGACGTCGTGGGGCTCGACACCTCGGACATCCTCGCGGTCTCGGCGAAGGAGGGGAAGGGCGTCCCCGAGCTCCTCGAGCGGATCGTCCAGGCGGTGCCCCCGCCCCGGGGCGACCGCGAGGCGCCGGCGCGGGCGCTGGTCTTCGACTCCTGGTTCGACCCCTACGTGGGAGCGGTGCTGCTGGTCCGGGTCATGGACGGCCGCCTGCACCGGCGCGAGAAGATCCGCTTCATGGCCACGGGCAAGGAGCACGAGATCTCCCAGATCGACATCGTCGACCCCCATCCGCGGCCGGTCGAGCAGCTGGCGGCCGGCGAGGTGGGCATCGTGGTCGCCGGTCTCAAGACCCTGGCCGAGGTGAAGATCGGCGACACCCTGACGGCCCTGGCGAACCCGGCGGAGGAGCCGCTTCCGGGCTTCCAGGAGGTGAAGCCCATGGTGTTCGCCGGCCTGTACCCGGTGGACGCCGAGGACTACGAGGACCTCAAGGTCGCCCTCGAGAAGCTCAAGCTCAACGACTCCTCGTTCGTCTACGAGCCGGAGACCAGCGCCGCCCTGGGCTTCGGGTTCCGCTGCGGGTTCCTGGGCTTCCTCCACGGGGAGATCATCCAGGAGCGTCTGGAGCGCGAGTACTCGCTGGATCTCATCACCACGGCGCCGACCGTGCGCTATCGGGTGGTGCCCCGGTCCGGCGATCCCTTCGAGATCGAGAGCCCTGCGGACCTGCCGTCGCCCGGCGATCTCGAGCGCGTGGAGGAGCCGATCATCGTCGCCACGATCCACGTTCCCGCCGACTTCGTCGGGGCGGTGCTGAAGCTCTGCCAGGAGCGGCGGGGGGTCCAGAAGGACATGGCGGTCCACGGCAACCGCGTCCAGGTGCGCTACGAGCTGCCGCTGGCCGAGGTGGTGACCGACTTCCACGATCGGATCAAGAGCGTGACCCGCGGCTACGGGTCGTTCGACTACGAGCTCGAGGGCTACCAGGCGGCCGACCTGGTGAAGCTCGACATCATGGTCAACAAGGACCCGGTCGACGCCCTCTCGCTCATCGTCCACCGCGACAAGGCCCAGAGCCGGGGCGCGGAGCTGGCGCGGAAGCTGAAGGAGTTCATCCCGCGCCAGATGTTCGAGGTGGCGATCCAGGCGGCCATCGGGGCCCGGGTGATCGCCCGGACCACGGTCAAGGCGCTGCGCAAGAACGTCACCGCCAAGTGCTACGGTGGCGACATCTCGCGCAAGCGCAAGCTGCTCGAGAAGCAGAAGGAAGGCAAGCGACGCATGAAGCGGGTGGGAAGCGTCGAGATTCCCCAGGAGGCGTTCCTGGCTGCGTTGAAGCTGGGGGAAGAATGAGCCGGTCGGAGCGCAGGAATCGATCGAACGAAGACGCCTCGACCCGGACCCTCCGGGACGAGGAGGACGCGGGCACGCCCGCCGCAGACGAGTCCGGCCCGCCGTCCCGGGCGCATTCGCTCTGGGAGCAGGCGGGCACCATGGTGCTGGCGATCGCCATCGCGCTCTCGATCCGCGCCTTCGTGATCGAGCCGTTCCGGATTCCTTCGGGGTCGATGCTCCCGACCCTGCTGATCGGCGACCACCTGTTCGTCAACAAGTTCCTCTACGGCGTGAAGGTGCCGCTCACCGATTGGCGCCTGCCGGCCATCCGGGGGCCCGAGCGCGGGGACGTGGTGGTCTTCACCGTCGCGCGCAACGGTCAGAAGATCATCCCGGCCGACCGGCGTCCCGATCTGCCCCAGGACGACTTCGTGAAGCGGGTGGTCGGGCTCCCCGGCGACACCATCGAAGTGCGGGACGGCCGGGTCTTCGTCAACGGGGCCGAGGTGCCCCGCTACGACACCGGCGAGATCTTCGATGGCGAGCGGGGATCGCACCTGATCGTCCAGCGCGAGGTCCTCGGGGAGTGCCAGCACGCGGTCCTCGACGACCCGATCAGCGCGGGCATCCAACGCGCCCGCTTCCAGGTGGAAGAGGGCCGCTACTTCATGATGGGCGACAACCGGGACCACTCCAACGACAGCCGGAGCTGGGGCACGGTGCGCCTCGAGGAGATGAAGGGGCCGGCCTTCATCCTCTACTGGTCCTGGGACGTGAACGGCAACTTCCTGAGCTTCCTCAACCCGATCAACTGGTTCACGGCGGAGAAGCGCTGGAGTCGCGTGTTCCAGCGGGTCCGCTGCGAGACCCCCTCCAGCATGCAGAGCCGAGCGGAGGGCGACCCAGCGACGACGGGAAGCCTGGCCGGGGCCCCGGATTGACGCCGGGTCCGCGCGCGTTATTCTGAGCCGGATCCATCGGACCTTTTAACTCCGTCCCGTGAGGCGGACAAAGGTGCCCAGTTGGCGAACGAGGCCACCCCCGACCCCCGGCCCGGGCAGACCCCTGCCCGGGATCGAACCTCCGAGCAGCACCGGAACGCCGCCGAGCGGCCCACCGGGATCGAGACCGTCGTTCTCGACGACCTCGGGATCCAGCGGGCGCTCATGCGCATCGCCCACGAGATCGTCGAGCGCAATCACGACCTCGACCGCATCTACCTCGTCGCCATTCCCAACAGCGGCGTTCCGCTCGCCCGGCGCCTCCGGGACAACCTGGCCGAGGTGGCCGGAGTGAGCCCCCCGCTCGGCATCCTCGACACCACCCTCTATCGCGACGACCTGGTGAGCCGGGGAGCCCGGCCGCCGCTGCGCCGCACCGAGATGCCTTCGTCGGTGGACGAGCGGCAGGTCGTCCTGGTGGAGGACGTCGTCAGTACCGGGCGCACGATCCGCGCGGCCATGGACGCCCTGATGGACTTCGGGCGCCCGCGATCCGTGCAGGTCGTGGCCCTGGTCGACCGCGGCCACCGCGAGCTGCCCATCAAGATCGATCACGTCGGAAAGAACATCCCGACCCGCCAGGATCAGCGCGTCGTGCTGCGCGGCAGCGAGGGCAGCTTCGAAGGTCCGCTCGAAGTGGTGGTGGTGGATCCGGCAGCGGAGGGGGAGGCGTCATGATCGGGCGGGATCTGCTCGGCATCGAAGACCTGGACCGCGACGATCTCGAGCTGATCCTCGAGACGGCGACCCACATGCAGGAGATCGGCGACCGCGAGGTCAAGAAGGTGCCGAGCCTGCGCGGGCGCACCATCGTGAACCTGTTCTTCGAGCCCTCCACGCGCACGAGCACCAGCTTCGAGATCGCGGGCAAGCGGCTCTCCGCCGACGTGGTGAACTTCTCGTCCTCGAGCTCCAGCCTCTCCAAGGCGGAGACCATCCTCGACACCGCCCAGACCCTGGACGCCATGAGCCCGGACGTGGTGGTGGTCCGTCACAAGGTGGCCGGGGTCCCCAAGCGCATCGCCGACGTCCTCGAGGCGCCGGTGATCAACGCCGGGGACGGGGCCCACGAGCACCCGAGCCAGGCGCTGCTCGACATGCTGACCGTCCAGCAGGAGAAGGGCGGGATCGACGGCCTCACCGTGGCCATCGTCGGCGACATCACCCACTCGCGGGTGGCCCGCTCGAACATCTACGGCTTCTCGAAGATGGGGGCCGAGGTGCGCGTCGCCGGGCCGCCGACCATGCTGCCCGCCCAGGTGGAGTGCCTCGGCGTCAAGGCCTACACCTCGCTGCGCGAGGCGCTCGACGGGGCCGACGTGGTCATGGCCCTGCGCATCCAGACCGAACGGCTGGAGGGCGCCGTCTTCCCCAGCGTCCGCGAGTACTCGGCCACCTTCGGCATCGATCGGGCCAAGCTCCGCTACGCCAAGGAGGACGCCATCGTCATGCACCCCGGTCCCGTGAACCGCGGCGTCGAGCTCTCCCACGACCTCGCCGACCACCGGCCCAGCGTGATCCTCGACCAGGTCCGCAACGGCGTGGCCCTGCGGATGGCGCTGCTCTACCTGATCGCCGGCCGCGCTCCGGAAGGAGGCCAGTAGCCCGTGTCCCGATGGTTGATTCGAGGCGGCCGGGTCCTCGACCCGGCGAGCGACCGGGACGAGCGCGCCGACGTGCTGGTCGTCGACGGGCGGGTCGCCGCCGTGGAGGCCGGCATCGAGGATGCCGACGCGGAGGGGGTGGACGCCGACGGCGCCTGGATCGCCCCGGGCCTGGTCGACATGCACACCCACCTGCGCGAGCCCGGCCAGGAGTACAAGGAAGACATCGCCTCGGGCGGCCGCGCCGCCGTGGCCGGCGGCTTCACCGGCGTGGCCTGCATGGCCAACACCCTTCCGGTCAACGACGATCCGTCGGTCACGGACTACATCCTCGATCGCGCCCGTCAGGACTCCCCGGCCCGGGTCTACCCGGTGGCCGCGGCCACCAAGGGGCTCGAGGGGCGGGTGATGACCGAGATGGCCGGTCTTCGGGGGGCCGGCGCGGTGGCCTTCAGCGACGACGGCCGAACGGTCATGGACGCGGGCGTGATGCGCCGGGTCCTCGACTACTCGCGCCTGGTGGGCGTTCCGGTCATCGTGCACGCCGAGGACCTCACCCTGGTGGGTCGCGGGGTGGTGAACGAGGGGCCGGTCTCCACCCGCCTGGGACTTCCGGGGAACCCGACCCAGGCCGAGGACATCCACGTCGCCCGGGACCTCACCCTCGCGAAGCTCACGGGGGCGCGGCTCCACGTGGCCCACGTCTCCAGCGCCGGTGCGGTGGAGCTGATCCGCCGCGCCCGGGAAGAGGGCATCCAGGTGACCGCGGAGGTCACGCCCCACCACCTGACGCTCACCGACGAGGCGACGACGGGCTACGACACGAACACCAAGATGGCCCCGCCCCTGCGCGGCGAGGCCGACGTGGCGGCCTGTCGCGCGGCCCTGGTCGAGGGCGTCATCGACGCCATCGCCAGCGACCACGCGCCCCACGCCGTCCACGAGAAGGAGGTGGACTTCAACGAGGCCCCTCCCGGCATCCTGGGGCTCGAGACCGCCTTCGCCATCTGCATGGGCCTGGTGCGGTCCGACGAGATCAGCCCGCTGGAGCTGATCCGGCGCTTCTCCACCAACCCGGCGCGCATCCTGGGGGTGCCCGGAGGCCGGATCGCCGTGGGGGAGCCGGCCGACATCGCGGTCCTCGACCCCGAGCACCGCTGGACCTACGACCCCGCGAAGGGGTACTCGAAGAGCCGCAATTCACCGTGGGCCGGACAGGAGCTGGTCGGCCGCGCCGTCGCCACCTGGGTCGACGGTCAGCTGGTCTACCACGTGGGCCGGGGAGTCTTGATCGGATGAAGCTCGTACGTTCCCCCTCCCGTCCCGCGGTCCTGGCGCTCGCGGACGGATCCGTCCATCGCGGCTACGGCTTCGGCGCCGAGACCGTCCGCGAGGGCGAGGTCGTGTTCAACACGAGCATGACCGGCTACCAGGAGATCGTCACCGACCCCTCCTACGCCGGGCAGATCGTGGCGATGACCTACACGCAGATCGGCAACGTGGGCGTGAACGCCGAGGACGAGGAGTCCCGGCGCCCCTTCCTCTCGGGCTTCGTGGTGAAGGAGCTCTTCGACGAGCCCTCGAACTTCCGGGCGACCGGGAGGCTCGACGGCTACCTCGCGGAGGCGGGGGTCCCGGGCATCGGCGGGCTCGACACGCGCTCCCTGGTCCGGCGGATTCGCGAGGGAGGGGCGCAGGTCGGCGTCCTCTCGACGGACCCGGGCCGCCAGGACGCCGACGCGCTGGTGGAGCAGGCGCGGGCGTCGAAGGGGCTCGACGACTGGGACCTGGTGGCCGAGGTCACGTGCGACGCTCCCTACACCTGGACCGAGGGCCGCTGGCCCGGGGTGGGCGGGCAGGTCCCGCGCGATCCGGTGCCCGAGAGGCGGCTCGCGCTCGTCGCCTACGACTTCGGCGTGAAGAGGAACATCCTGCGCCTGCTCGCGGACCAGGGCTTCGACGTGACCGTCGTGCCGGCCACGACCTCGGCCGAAGAGGTCCTGGCCATGGGGCCCGACGCCGTCTTCCTCTCCAACGGTCCGGGCGACCCCAGCGCCGTGGCCGGCGTCCGTGACAACGTGCGCGCCCTGTCGCGCGAGAAGCCGATGTTCGGCATCTGCCTGGGCCACCAGATCCTGGGGCTCGCCCTCGGCGGCTCGGTCCGCAAGCTCAAGTTCGGTCACCACGGCGGCAACCAGCCGGGCCAGGACTGCCACACCGGCAAGGTCGCCATCTGCGCGGAGAACCACGGCTACGCCGTCGAGGCGGCATCGCTCACGGCCGCGGGCGAGCCGGTCGCCATCACCCACCTCAATCTCAACGACGACACCGTGGAAGGTCTCGCTCACGAGGAGCTGCCCGTGTTCTCCGTCCAGTACCACCCGGAGGCCTCGCCCGGTCCCCACGACGCCGCGTACTTCTTCGGGCGCTTCCGCAGCATGGTGGAACGCGCGGTCGCCGGCGAAGCGGTCTCCGGCGCCCAGATCGCCCGGGAGGACGCGTAGCCATGCCGCGCCGCGACGACATCCAGACGATCCTGGTCATCGGCTCCGGACCGATCGTGATCGGCCAGGCCTGCGAGTTCGACTACTCGGGCACCCAGGCCTGCAAGGCCCTCCGGGAGGAGGGCTACCGGGTGGTCCTGGTGAACTCGAACCCCGCCACCATCATGACCGACCCGGAGACGGCCGAGGCCACCTACGTGGAGCCGATGACCGTCGAGAGCCTCGACAAGATCATCGCGATCGAGAGGCCCGACGCGCTGCTGCCGACCATCGGGGGCCAGACGGCGCTCAACCTGACGGTCGAGCTGGGCCGGGCGGGGGTCCTGGAGAAGTACGGCGTCGAGCTGATCGGCGCGAACCTCGAGGCCATCAACAAGGCCGAGGACCGCGAGCTGTTCAACGAGGCCATGGCCCGGATCGGGCTGCGGGTCCCGGAGTCGGGGGTGGCGAAGTCCCTCGACGAGGCGCGGGCCATCGTCGCCCGCACGGGCATCCCGGCGATCATCCGGCCCAGCTTCACCCTCGGTGGGACCGGCGGAAGCATCTGCTACCGGGACGAGGACTTCGACCGCCAGATCACCTGGGCCCTCGAGCAGTCGCCCACCCACGAGGTGCTCATCGACCAGAGCGTCCTCGGCTGGAAGGAGTACGAGCTCGAGGTCATGCGGGACCGCGCGGACAACGTGGTCATCATCTGCTCCATCGAGAACTTCGACGCGATGGGCGTGCACACCGGCGACTCGATCACCGTGGCCCCGGCCCAGACGCTCACCGACAAGGAGTACCAGGAGCTGCGCGACGCCGCGGTCGCCTGCATCCGCGAGATCGGCGTGGACACCGGTGGGTCGAACGTCCAGTTCGGGGTGAACCCCGAGGACGGCAGCATCGTCATCATCGAGATGAATCCGCGGGTGTCGCGTTCGTCGGCCCTGGCCTCCAAGGCCACCGGCTTCCCGATCGCCAAGATCGCCGCGAAGCTCGCCGTCGGGTACACCCTCGACGAGATCCCCAACGACATCACCCGGGAGACCCCGGCGAGCTTCGAGCCCACCATCGACTACGTGGTGACGAAGGTGCCGCGCTTCACCTTCGAGAAGTTCCCCGACACCGACAACACGCTGATGACCCAGATGAAGTCGGTGGGCGAGGTGATGGCCATCGGGCGCACCTTCAAGGAGAGCATGCAGAAGGCGGTCCGCTCCCTGGAGATCGGCCACGCCGGCTTCGAGCCGCCCACGCTGCCCGAGGGCTCCGCGGGCGAGGAGGCGCTCTGGGGCCAGATCGACGTGCCCAAGCCCGGTCGGCTCTGGGCGCTGATGGAGGCCTTCCGGCGCGGGGCCACGGTCGACGAGCTCCACCGGCGCTCCTGGATCGATCCGTGGTTCCTGCGCAACCTCGAGGAGATCGCCGAGGCCGAGGCCACCCTGACCGCCGCGCCCGCCGACGAGCGCGCCTCGTGGCTGCGCCCGGCCAAGCAGATGGGCTTCTCGGATCGACGCCTGGCCGACCTGTGGGGCGTCGCGGAAGCCGACGTCCGCGCCATGCGCCACCGCGACGGCGTGCGGCCGGTCTTCAAGCGGGTCGACACCTGCGGCGCCGAGTTCCAGGCGCAGACGCCCTACCTCTATTCGACCTACGAGGACGAGTGCGAGGCCGACCCCAGCGACCGCCGCAAGATCATGATCCTGGGCGGCGGGCCCAACCGGATCGGCCAGGGCATCGAGTTCGACTACTGCTGCGTGCACGCGGCGTTCGCGCTTCGGGATGCGGGCATCGAGACCATCATGGTCAACTGCAACCCGGAGACGGTCTCCACCGACTACGACACCAGCGACCGGCTCTACTTCGAGCCGCTCACCCTCGAGGACGTCCTCGAGATCGTGGAGCGCGAGCGGCCCTCGGGCGTCATCGTCCAGTTCGGCGGACAGACGCCGCTCAAGCTCGCCGTGCCCCTGGAGCAGGCGGGGGTCCCCATCATCGGCACGCCGCCCGACGCCATCGACCGCGCCGAGGATCGCGAGCGATTCGACGCGCTGCTCGAGTCCCTGGGGCTCGAACGGCCGCCGGGCGAGGTGGCGCGCTCCGCGGAGGAGGCCGAGCGCGTGGCCAGCCGCATCGGGTACCCGGTGCTGGTTCGCCCCTCCTACGTGCTCGGCGGCCGCGCCATGCAGATCGTCCAGGACGTCGAGGGCCTGCGCAGCTACATGCGGTTCGCCGTGAAGGCGTCGCCCGAGCACCCGGTCCTGATCGACCGCTTCCTGGCCGACGCCACCGAGGTGGACGTCGACGCCATCTGCGACGGCGAGCGCGTGGTGATCGGCGGCATCATGGAGCACATCGAAGAGGCGGGCGTGCATTCGGGCGACAGCGCCTGCTCGATCCCGCCGCACTCGCTGGGCGAGTCCGCCATCGAAGCCATCATGGAAGCCACCCGACGGCTCGCCCTCGAGCTCGGGGTCCGCGGTCTCATGAACGTCCAGTACGCAGTGAAGGACGGCGGTGTCTACGTCATCGAGGTGAACCCCCGGGCCTCGCGCACGGTGCCCTTCGTCTCCAAGGCCATCGGCCGGCCCCTGGCCAAGCTCGCCGCCCTGGTCATGGCCGGGCAGACCCTGGAAGAGCTGGGCTTCACCGAGGAGATCGTCCCCAGGCACTACTGCGTGAAGGAGGCGGTCTTCCCGTTCGTGAAGTTCCCGGGCGTCGACACGCTGCTCGGTCCCGAGATGAAGAGCACCGGCGAGGTCATGGGCATCGACTCCGACTTCGGGCGCGCCTATGCGAAGTCCCAGACCCAGGCCGGCAACACGCTGCCGACCGGCGGTACCGTGCTCGTCTCCGTGCGCACCGAGGAGCACGAGGCCGCGGTGGAGCCCATCCGCCAGCTGGTGGAGCAGGGGTTCCGGGTGATGGCGACCGACGGCACCGCCGACACCCTCGAGGCCCACGGGATCTCGGCGGAGCGGGTGAAGAAGGTCCACGAGGGCGGCGTCCACACCGTCGACCGCATCGAGGCGGGCGAGGTGGACGTGGTCATGAACACCGTCGCCCCGGACCCCGAGTCCATCTCCGACTCGAAGTCCATGAGGCGCGCCGCGCTGCTCCGGGGCATCCCCTACTTCACGACCCTCGCGGCCATGCGCGCGGCGGCGGGCGGGATCGCGGCTCTCCGCCAGGAGAGCATCGGCGTCCGCTCGCTCCAGGAGATCCACCGGCGCGGCTGAGGCCCGGCTCCGGCCGGAGCCGACGGGTCAGCGCGGGGACCAGCCCAGCGCCGCCTCGATCGCGTGGTAGACGTAGCTCTGCTCGCGGACCCCCGCGAAGTAGCGCGACCCCGCGCCGCCCGCATAGACGGCCACGTCCTCGCCCCCGTGGGTCTCCGAGCGCAGCGGCAGCGTCGCCGGCTGCCGGAAGTCGTGGTCCGCGGTGTCGACCTCCGACAGATCGAGCTGCGAGCTGGCGAAGCCCGGTCCATTGGCGTAGCCGAGCGTCGTGTACGGACGTCCCCGGGCGTCCCGGGCCGGGCTCCCGGTCGGTCGACCGTCGGCACCGTTGGGCCGCACCAGGCCGAGGATGTCGTTGCCCCGGGTCGGGTACCCGGTCACGGTGAACACGTGGCTGTGGTCCGCGGTGACCACCACGAGCGTCTCCTCGAGGTCGACCCGGTCGAGGGCCGCGCGCACCGCGTTCGAGAGCTCGATGGTGTCGTCGAGGGCGCGATAGGCGTTGCCGGCGTGGTGGGCGTGGTCGATGCGGCCGGCCTCGACCATGAGGAAGAAGCCGCGGGGGTTCCTCGACAGCACGTCCAGCGCGGTGACGGTCATCGCCGAGAGCGACGGCTCGCCCGCCGCGTCCCGTGCGCGGTCGGCCTCCCACTGCATGTGCGACGGCTCGAACAGGCCCAGGAGGTGCTGGACCGACTGCTCGTCCACGGCGGCCAGCTGCTCGGCGTTCCACACCGCCTCGCTGCCGGGACGCGCGTCCCGCCAGGCCTGCATCAGGTCGAGGCCATCGCCTCGGGCTCCCCGGCGCCGGGGGTACTCGGGATCGGGCGTCTCCGCGGGCAGGAAGTGCCGGCGTCCGCCTCCCAGGGCGACCTCCAGGCCGTCCCCGTACTCGAACTCCACCAGCTGTCGGGCGAGGTCCACGAATCCGTCGGCGCGCGCCGCGGCGGAGAGCCGGGTGTCGTCCTCCCAGTTGCGGAGGGGCGAGTGGGCGTAGCAGGCCGCCGGGGTCGCGTGGGTGATGCGGGCGGTGCTGACGACGCCCGTGGCCAGACCCCGCACCTCGGCTCGCTCGAGCAGGGTGGGGACACGGCTGTGTGCGGCGGTGGTGTGGTCGCCCGGCAGGGCCCCGTCCGAGAGCCCGAGAATGCCCGCCTTCGTCTTCACGCCGCTCATCATCGCCGTCATGGTGCCGGCGGAGTCCGGGACCTGCTGGTTGGTGTTGTACGTGCGCACGAGGGCCACCTCGGGGAGGGCCTCGAAGGACAGCGCCGAGCCCTCGCCGGGGCGTCCCTGCCGCTGTCCCTCGAGGATGCGCGCGGCCGTGATGGTGGAGATGCCCATCCCGTCGCCCACGAACAGGATCACGTTGCGCGCCCGGGGGCCGGTGTCCCGGGTGGCCGCGACGGCCCGCGCCTCGGCGCGTCCGGCCGAGAACCAGGGGTCGTCGAGGGGAGCGGGCAGGGCCGGGTCTTCGGCGGGGACGCCGGGCCCGGCGCAGGCCGCGAGCGCTCCGACCAGGCAGACGGCCAGGGCGGCGCGCAGCGGTCTCGAGGCCCCTCTCCACGGGTCGCGCCCAGCGCAGCGATCCACCGATCCGGCTTCCGACATCCCCTCACCTCGCTCCGGTTCTCCGACTCGACGGGAGTCTCGGCGACGCAGCACGGACGGGCCAGCGGCGGCCCAGCGGCGGGCCCGACGGGCCTCCCCAAGGGGCCGAGGGCCCGCCGCTGGGGCGGCTTTCGCGGCTCCCCGATCTGCGGTAATCAACCAGCCCCTCGCGACGAGGGTCAAACGGGAGACACCCCACGCTCATGGCGGCCCGGAAGCAGAAGACGGCAGCAGAGAGCACCGAGAAGAGCGGCGAATCCAGCAAGAAGCGGTCGAGCAGCGCGCGCAGCAACGACGTCACGCCGCGCGCGCATCCTGACGCCGGGCTGACCAAGACCCAGGTCAAGAAGCTCCACCAGAAGCTCGTCGAGGAGCGCGATCGCATCAACGCCCGGATCCGCCAGCGAGTCGGTCACGCGACCGAAGACGCCTCGCCCCTCGCGGAGGAGGGCGACATCGCCCAGCGCGCCACGGAGCAGGACTACCAGCTGCGACTGGCCGACAAGCAGCACAAGCTCCTCGACCAGGTGCTGGCCGCGATCAGCAAGATGGAGAACGGCGAGTACGGCGTCTGCGAGGGCAGCGAGGAGCCGATCGGCTATCGGCGCCTCGAGATCCGTCCCTGGGCCCGCTACTCCGTCGAGTACAAGGAGCGGATGGACCGCCGCAACCGCTAGGCGGACCTCCAGCCCCTGCCTCCACCCCGCCGATCCCGCCCCCGCCCGGGCGGTCCGCTTGCGCGTCCGCTCGCGGCGGCTCAGTCTTCGTCCATGGGCCGAGCCGCCGAATCCCGACAGATCCAGGCCCGACGCGATCGGTCGCGGACGCCGGCGACCCCCGCCGCGCGCGCGCTCGAGGGGCTGCTGCGCCCGCTGGAGTTCGCCGCCGCCGAGGACACCGCGGCGGCGAAGGACCCGCTGCGCGGGCTGGAGGCGTCGGTCCGCAACGCCTGCGCGAAGGTCGCGGGGCTGCGGGTCCCGCGCGACCTGCAGCGCACCCTCGCGCGCATCGAACGGGCGTTCGCCGAGCCGCTCGAGGGCGAGCCGCGCCGGAAGGCGGCGCGACGGGCCCTCGAGTGGCTCGCGCCCTGCCTCGAGCCGGGCTGGGAGGAGCGGGCGCTGGACCGGCGCGTGGACGTGCTGCCCGGGGTGGGACCCAAGCGGGCCGAGTCCCTGGCGCGGCGCGGCCTGGCCCGCATCGAGGACCTGCTCTTCCACCTCCCCACCCGCTACGACGACCGCCGCTCGCTGGTGAGCGTGGGCGAGCTCGAGGTGGGCCTTCGCGCCACGTTCATCGCCGAGGTGCTGGTCGCGGACTCCACCACCGGGCGCGGTCGCGGCGGGCGCTACCGGCGGATCCTCCAGGCCGTGGTGGGGGACGAGTCGGGGACCGTGAACCTCAAGTGGTTCCGCGGCGGCGACGCCCTGGAGAGCCAGCTGGTCAAGGGAGCCCGGGTCCTCGTGACCGGCGACGTGCGCCGCTACCGGTTCTCGAAGGAGCTGATCCATCCCGACCTCGAGATTCTGTCGCGGCCCGCGAAGGAGACCGGGAGCCCCGCAGACGCCGCGGAGAGCCCGGAGGCCCCGAAGCCAGCGGGCGACCCCGCCGCCGCGTCCAAAGCGTCCGCCGCGTCCGGCCGGGGGCCCGCGGAGCGCCTGGACTTCGGCGAGCTCCGGCGCATCGTTCCGCAGTACCCCACGCCCGAGGGCCTGCCGCCCCGCACCCTGCGCGGCCTCATCGAGCGGGCCCTCGCGGAGTACGGGGACCTCGTGGCCGGCCACCTCCCGGCGGAGCTGGTGCGCGAGCGCAAGCTGCCCGACGCGGCGTCGGCGCTGGCCCGGGTGCACGACCCCGACCCCGACGCCGATCCCGACGACTACCGCGAACGCCGCTCGCCCGCCCACGAGCGGCTGGTCCTCGAGGAGCTCTACCTGCTCGAGCTGGGGCTCGCCCTGCGCGCCCAGGCCCGGGC
This sequence comes from Myxococcota bacterium, assembly GCA_050618075.1. Taxonomy (GTDB): domain Bacteria; phylum Myxococcota_A; class UBA9160; order UBA9160; family UBA4427; genus JBNLVL01. The sequence continues at coordinate 27,533 of JBNLVL010000028.1, read as the reverse complement.
GCGCCGACCCGGCATCGCCATCGACGTCGAGAGCGACGGGGTGCGACGGGCCCCGGGCCGCCTGCCGTTCGCGCTCACGGGTGGGCAGCAGCGCGCGTGGAGCGAGATCCGCGCCGACCTCGGCCGGGGCCAGCCCATGAACCGACTGCTCCAGGGCGACGTCGGCTGCGGCAAGACCGCCGTGGCCTTCCTCGCGGCCGTCGCCGTGGCGGCGAGCGGGCGGCAGACCGCGCTGATGGCGCCCACCGAGCTGCTGGCCGAGCAGCACGCCCGCACCCTGGGCGCGCTCGCCTCCAGCGCCGGCGACGTCGTCGGCGGACGTCCGCTCTCGCTGCGCCTGCTGACCGCGTCCCTGGCGCGCGCGGAGACCGCGGAGGCGAGGCGCCAGCTCGCGGCAGGCGAAGTGGATCTCGTGGTGGGGACCCACGCGCTGGTGCAGGAGGACGTCGAGTTCGCCTGCCTGGCCCTGGGGATCGTCGACGAGCAGCACCGCTTCGGGGTCCGCCAGCGCCGGGCGCTCGCCGAGAAGTCCCGGGACGGCCGGGTCCCCCACACCCTGGTGATGACGGCGACCCCGATCCCCCGGACCCTCTCGCTCACCCTGTACGGCGACCTCGATCTCTCGGTCATCGACGAGCTGCCGCCCGGTCGTCAGCCGGTCCGGACCCACCTGCTGCGGGCCGGGGAGGGGCGCCGGGTGGTCGAGCTGGTGAAGGAGACCCTGGCGCGCGGCGAGCAGGTCTACGTCGTCTATCCGCTGGTGGAGGAGAGCGAGAAGGTCGACCTGCGCGACGCGAGCGAGTCGGCGCGCAGGATCCAGGCCGCGTTCCCGGACCACCGCGTCGACCTGGTCCACGGCCGACTCGACGCGGGCGAGCGCGCCGACGCCATGGCCCGCTTCGAGCGGGGCGAGACCGCGATCCTCGTCTCGACCACGGTCATCGAGGTGGGCGTCGACGTCCCCAACGCCACGCTCATGGTGGTCGAGCACGCCGAGCGGTTCGGGCTGGCCCAGCTCCACCAGCTGCGCGGGCGGGTGGGGCGGGGCGGACGCCCGGGCGCCTGCGTGCTCGTGGCGCGCTCGGTCTCCGAGGACGCCGAGGCCCGCCTGGCGGCCCTGCTCGAGACCACCGACGGCTTCCGCATCGCCGATGCGGATCTGCGGATCCGCGGGCCGGGCGAGTTCCTGGGTACGCGCCAGCACGGCCACCTGCCGGACCTGCGCGTGGCCGACCTGGTCCGCGACGCGCGCTGGCTGGCCGCGGCCCGGGAGGCCGCCCTCGCCAGCGTGCGCCGGGACCCCGGCCTTTGCGGGGCACCGGCGCTGCGAGAGGCGGTGGAGGCCCGCTGGGGAGAGCGCCTGGACCTGGCCGGAGTCGCCTGAGCGCCGGCTCGCGGCGCCGGGCTCAAGCCGCCCGGGCTCCCGTCCGAACCCCTGGGAGGTCCGGCTTCGAATGCCCCGGACGGTCGCGCGGGAACGGGCTCGCTTGACTCGCCCGGGGGCTTCAGGTACACGAAACACCATGGCGATCCGACGCAACCCGCAGACGCAGCCCGCGCTGCTCCCGAGCCTTCTCCTGGGCCTGCTCCTTATGCAGGCGGGGGAGGCATAGCGCCGATCGTTCCAGACCCGATCCACGCGAAGCCCTCTCCCGCCTGACCCGGCCGGAGAGGGCTTCGTGTTTCCGGGGACCGGCTGCCGCCGCTCCCAGCGGGCATCCCGAAGCCCACCGATTCGCAGCGTTCCGCGAGCGGATCTCTCCACCGGGCCGAGCGGGGGAGGGCGGACCCGAACGCCCACGCCGGGAGGCGGGGCACCGAGGAGACCGCCGATGTCGAGCATGCCCGTGCACAGATACCGTCCCGCCGAGCGCGTCCAGCTGCCCGATCGCCGCTGGCCCGAGCGCACGATCGAGCGCGCCCCGCGCTGGTGCAGCGTCGACCTGCGCGACGGCAACCAGGCGCTCATCGATCCCATGGACTTCGGGCGCAAGCGCCAGCTCTACGAGCACATCGTGTCGCTGGGCTTCCGCGAGATCGAGGTGGGCTTTCCGTCCGCCTCCCAGATCGAGTTCGACTTCGTGCGCTGGCTCATCGAGGAGGAGCGCATCCCCGAGTCCGTCTCGATCCAGGTGCTGACCCAGGCGCGGCCCGAGCTGATCGAGCGCACCTTCGAGTCGCTCCGCGGCGCCCCGCGCGCGATCGTGCACCTCTACAACTCGACCTCCGAGGTCCAGCGCCGGGTGGTCTTCGGGGAGGACCGCCGGGGCGTGGCGGAGATCGCCCGGCGCGGCGCCTTGCAGGTGCGCGAGCACGTGGAGCGCGCGCCGGAGACGGAGTTCGTGCTCGAGTACTCGCCCGAGAGCTTCACCCAGACCGAGCCCGACTTCGCCCTGGAGGTCTGCGCCCGGGTGATCGAGGTCTGGGAGCCGAGCGTCGCGCGCCCGATGATCGTGAACCTGCCGGCCACGGTGGAGGTGAGCACCCCCAACGTCTACGCCGACCGCATCGAGTGGTTCGACCGCCAGCTCCCGCGCCGGGAGGCGGTGATCCTGTCGGTGCATCCGCACAACGACCGGGGTACGGCCGTGGCGGCCGCCGAGCTGGCGGTGATGGCCGGCGCCCAGCGGGTCGAGGGCACCCTGCTCGGCAACGGCGAGCGCACCGGCAACGTGGACCTGGTGACCCTGGCCCTCAACCTGATGACCCAGGGCGTGGACCCCGGGATCGACGTCTCCGACGTGAACGCCATCGTCCGCAAGGTCGAGCGCTGCAACCGCCTGCCCGTGCACCCGCGGCACCCCTACGTCGGCGACCTGGTCTTCACCGCGTTCTCGGGCTCGCACCAGGACGCGATCAAGAAGGGCTTCGGCGCCCGGGCGGCGGCCGCGGCCCGGGGCGAGGAGCGCTGGGAGGTGCCCTACCTGCCGATCGACCCGGCGGACGTCGGGCGCAGCTACGAGGCGGTGATCCGCATCAACAGCCAGTCCGGCAAGGGCGGCATCGCCTACGTCATGGAGCAGGAGTTCGGGCTCCACCTGCCGCGCCGGCTGCAGGTCGAGCTGCGCCAGGCGGTCCAGGAGGTCGCGGACCAGCGCGCGGTCGAGCTCGAGGTCGAGGAGATCGGGGCGATCTTCCAGGCGGAGTTCGTCTCGCCCCAGGGGCCCTTCGAGCTGGTGGAGCACCAGGTGGAGCGCGGGAGCGGGACCGGGCAGCCCGTCCGCGTCCGCGCGCGGGTGCGCCACCGGGGCGTCGAGGTGGACCTGGCGGGCGAGGGCGCCGGCCCCATCGACGCCTTCGCCTCCGGCTTCCGTCGACACTTCGGGGCGTCGGTCCGCGTGAGCGACTACCGCGAGCACGCCGTGGGTCGGGGCAGCGACGCCACCGCGGCGGCCTACGTCGAGGTCGTCGACGAGGCCGGAGCGGCACACTTCGGTGTGGGCATCGACCCGGACATCACCACGGCCTGCCTGCGCGCCGTGGTGGCCGCCGTCAATCGCAGCGCCGTCCGGAGTGCGCGATCGGAGGCGACGGCCGCGGCCTCGTGAGCGCGGAGGGAGCGCCCGGCCCCGGGTGCTCCCTCCGCCGGGTCAGCGGCGTAGCAGCGAGAGCGCGACGTGGACCTTGGGGTCGACCAGCCGGCCGGGCGCCGCCGCGTCCGCCAGCCAGGCGCGCACCTCGTCGACGGGGATCTCGTGCACCTGGATCGACTCGTTGCCGACGCCGCCGCCGGGTCCCGTGCGCCGTAGGGCGTGGGCCCGGAAGAAGCTGAGGATCTCGCTGGTGGTGCCCGGGGACGGCGGCCCCGAGAGCACGGGCTCGACGCGGTCGCAGGACCAGCCGGTCTCCTCTTCGAGCTCGCGGCGCGCGGCCTGCGCCAGCGGCTCGTCGGAGCGTCCGGGCTCGTCCCCGGCCAGGCCCGCCGGAAGGTCGATCACGTGGGCATTCACGGCGGGCCGGTGCTGCTCGGTCAACACGAGGGCGTCGTCGGGCGTGACCGCCACGATCACCACCACGCCGGGGCGGCCGATGCGTTCGGCGTACTCCCAGCCGCCCCGACTCACCAGGCGCAGGAAGCGGCCGCGACCGATCTCTTCGACCCCGGGGTCGCTCACGACGACGGCGTCGCCTCCCCGGCGGCGGCGGCCTTGGCGCCCGGCGCCGGGCGGGACTGGGAGATCGGGGCGGCCACGCGCACATAGGCGCGGTAGCGGTCGCGGATGGCGCGGACGTAGTTCACGGGCTCGCGTCCGCGGGCGTAGCCGAACCGGGTCTGCCGGTAGACCTCGGGGTCCTCCTTCAGCAGCATCGCCTGCTCGACGTGGCCGAACCAGCGATCGGGATCGAGCCCGCGCTTGCGGGCGATGCGCTGGGCGTCGCGTACGTGACCGTAGCCGGCGTTGTAGGCGGCCAGCGAGAGCCAGGTGCGCTCCTGATGGTCGCTGTGGGTGTCGAAGCGGTCGCGGATCCAGCTCAGGTAGCGCACCCCGGCGTGGATCCCGTTCTCCGGCTCGTGGAGGTCGCCGAAGCCGAATTCCCGGGCCGTGCGGGGGAGCACCTGGAGGAGCCCCTGGGCCCCGGCGAAGGAGCGGGCCCCGGGATCGAACCGGCTCTCCTGGTGCATCTGGGCCGCGATGAGGCGCCAGTCGAACCCGTACCGGGACGCGTAGTCCTGGATCAACGGGTCCCAGCGCGAGATCACCCCGTCCCGCGTGCGGTGCTCGGCGTGGCGCCGGACCTTGCGCGGATCCTTGAAGTACTTTCGCACCAGCACGTTGTAGAAGAGGCCCCGGAACTCCTGGGTGAAGAAGGCGTCGACCGAGGCGCGCAGCTCGGTCGCGTCGCGGCGCATGGCCCAGCCGTGCTCGACCTTCTCGCCCAGGGCGAAGGTGGCCTTGATGTCGTCGCGGTAGGTGAGCTCCACGTTGGCGATGTGGCTGTCGGCAACGGTGAGGTCGAAGCGCCCGCTGGCCACACCGGCGATGATGGCCTCGGTCTCCAGCTCTTCGGGGGCGGTCTCGAGCTCGAATCCCAGCTCGTCCTGGAGCGCGTCCAGGCTCGCCCAGTACGACGAGCTCCGGCGCACGGCGACGGTGCGCCCGCGCAGGTCCGCGGGCTTCGCCACGGGATCGTCCACCCTGGACACCACCGTCTCCACCGCGCCCAGGTAGTTGCGCGAGAACGCGATGCCGAGCTTCTCCGCCCGTTCGGGCGTGGCGGTGAGGTTGGCCGCCACGATGTCGCCCTTGCCGGCCAGCAGCCAGGGCACCAGGTCCTCCCGGGAAGGGGCGACCACCATCTCCAGTCGCAGGCCGTGGAGCTTCGCGAACTTCCGCGCCAGCTCGAACTCGAACCCCATGAGCTGGCCGCGCCACACGAAGTAGGTGGTGGCGCTGTTGCGGGTGAGCACGCGCAGCACGCCGCGCTCCAGGATGCCGTCGAGGTCGTCGGTGTGATTCTGGCCGCTGGTGCGCCCCGAGGCGATCTCCGCGAGATGGGCGTCCACCGCCTTGCGCAGCTCCACGGACTCGGGTCGCATGGCCCAGGCGACCAGGCGGGGCTCGCCCAGGTCCAGCAGGACCTTCACGTCGTTGCGCCAGTCGAGGGCGGAGCGGACGAGGTTGCTGTCCGCCAGGGTGAGGTCGAAGTCGCCCCGGGCCACGCCGTCGAGGAGCTCCTCGGTCTCCATCCGCTCCGGCGCCTCGACGACGGACAGCTCCGGGTGGGTCGCCTGCAGCCGGGTGGCCGTGCTCCAGAACGAGGACGAGCGCCGGATCGCCAGGGTCCGCCCGGAGAGCTCGGCGGCGGAGCGCATCTCGGGCTCGTCGGCTCGGCCCACCACCTGCTCGCTCACGGTGGCGACCGGGGTCGAGAACGCCACCACCCGCCGCCGCTCGTCGGTCACGGTGAAGTTGTCGGCGACCAGGTCGCCGCGTCCCTCGAGCAGGGCCGGGATCAGCTCGTCCAGCCCGTCGACGGGCACGAACTCGACCTCGAGCCCGAGGTCGCGACCCAGCTCGCTCGCCAGTCGCCGCTCGAAGTCGAGCGGCGACCCGCTGCGCGGCAGGTACTCCTCGGGCGTGCGCAGCACCAGGACGCGCAGGCGTCCATCGGCGCGGATCTCCGCGAGGTCGCCGGTGTGAAGGGCCTCGCCCTCGTCGGCGAAGCCCGATTCGAAGGGCGCAGGGGGCTCCGGGGGCGGCTTCTCCTCGGACCCGCAGGCCAGCGCGACGAGCACCGCGAGCGCCAGGCGCGCGAGCCTCGCCCCGCGCCCGCGTCGAGGCGGTCCGGCCCGCCGGTCCGGTCGATCCGGTCGGTCCGGCCCCTCCGGCCCCTCCGGTCGGTCCGGTCGGTCCGGTCGAGCCGTCGGACGGCCCCGGGCGGATCCCTGGTGGGGGGTCCCCATGACCGCCATCATAGAGACCTCGTTCGGGAAGGGAAGCGCCATCGCGAAGACCCGGCCGCCCGAGGTCGAAGCCGAAACCGAGACGGTCCGACGGCGGCTCGCCCGCTGGCTCGCGGAGCGGGACTGCGACTTCGAGGAGCTGCGCAGCGCGCTCGCGCTGTCGGCGAGCCGGCTCGAGAGCGAGCTCCGCCACGTCCAGCGCAGCGCACGGGGTGCGGGAGGGCGTCTCCACGTCGAGCCGCCGCGCTGCCGCGCGTGCGGATTCGCCTTCCCGGGTCGGGAGAGCCGTCACCTCCACCCGCCCGGTCGCTGCCCCCGCTGCCGCTCCCAGCGCATCGACCCCCCGGTCTTCAGGCTGCGTTCCCAGTTCGGGCTGCGTTCCTAGGGGCGGACCCGCCGCGGGATCGGGACTAGAGCACGAGCTCGAGCAGGTGCGGGCCGGGCTCGGCCAGCGCGCGGGGCAGGGCGCGCACCAGGGCGTCGGCGCTGTCGATCCGCTCCCCAGGGACGCCGTAGCCCCGGGCCAGGGAGACCCAGTCGATGTCGGGCCGGGAGAGGTCCGTCAGCGAGCGCGCCTGGGGCCCGGGCTCGGCCACCCCCGCTCGCGCCAGCTCGACCTGGAGGATCCGATAGCTCCGGTTGGAGCACAGGAGCGTGGTGACGTCCAAGCCCTCCCGCGCCTGGGTCCACAGCGACTGCAGGGTGTACTGCCCGCTGCCGTCGGCCTGGAAGGCCACCACCTTGCGGTCCGGGCAGGCCAGGGCCGCCCCGGTGGCGCAGGGCAGCCCCTGGCCGATGGCGCCGCCGGTGAGCGACAGCACCGTGTGCCGCGCCGCACCCACCGAGTGGCCGTAGAAGGCGAGGCCGCTGGTGGCGGCCTCGTCGACCACGATGGCGCCCTCGGGCAGCGCGTGGGCCAGGGCCGCGGCCACCGCCACCGGGTCGAGCGCTCCGCTGGGGGCATCGGGCGCCGCGGGCGGGGCCATGGCGCCGGTCCCCGGCGGCGCGTCGATGGCGATGGCCAGGGCCTCCAGCGCGTGGGTCGCATCCTGGTCCGGACGACACAGGGTGGCGATGGACTGGTCGGGCGCCAGCGCGCTCGGCTGGCCCTCGTAGCCGAAGAAGGCCACGGGGGAGAGGGCGCCCGCCAGCACCACCACGTCGGCGCCGGAGAGGGCCTCTGCGGCCTGCTCCGGGAAGTAGGGGAGCCGCGAGACCGCGGGCAGCCCGGCGCCCCGCTCCCAGCGGGCCGGGAAGGTCTCGGCGAAGAGCTGGCACTCCGGCCCCGCGGCGCTGGCCACCCGGGCCGCGGCCCGCTGGGCGCGGTCGCCCAGGCCATCTCCCCCGAGCAGGATCACCGAGCGGGCCGCCGACCGGAGCCGCCGGGCGGCGCGCTCGACGGCGTCGGGGTCGGGTCCCGCCGGCCCCGGCGGAGACTGGACCGCCGCCAGGCCCGCTCCCTCTCCCCACTGGTGGTCGGCGGGCAGGATCAGGGTGGCCACCTGTCCGGGCGGCGTCACCGAGGCGGCGATCGCCTCGGCCACGTCGTTGGCCAGGTGCTTCGAGGAGTGGCTCGTGCGGATCCAGCCCGACACCGGCCGGGCCAGGGACTCGATGTCCGAGGTGAGCGGGGCGTCGTAGTCGAGGTGCCAGCTCGCGTGGTCCCCGATCAGGTTCACGATCGGAGTGCGCGCCCGCCGGGCGTTGTGCAGGTTGGCGATGCCGTTGGCGAAGCCCGGTCCCAGGTGCAGGAGGGTGAGGGCGGGGCGGCCGGTCATGCGCCCGTAGCCGTCCGCCGCACCGGTGCACACGCCCTCGAAGAGCCCCAGCACGGATCGGATCTGGGGAACGTGGTCCAGGGCGGCCACCAGGGGCATCTCGGTGGTGCCCGGGTTGGCCAGGCACAGGTCCACACCGGCGCTGGCGGCGGTCTGGAGGAGGCTCCGCGCCCCGGTGATGGCCCCCTCCACTGCTCGCTCCTCCCCGCGGTCTCGGGCGGTCTCGGGTGGTCTCGCGGCCCGGCCCGTGGCCCGGCGCTTCGGGAGCCGGTCGGCCCGATGGAGCCGCCCGCCGCGGCCGACGAGCATAGCGCTGCTCGCCGGTGCGCCCCGCGCTGGGTGCGTCGCCTCCGGGGAACAGTGGGGGGCGACGCCCTCCCTTGGAGCCGTCTCCGGGGCCGGCTCCCACCGCCCCGGATCACGGCAAAACCCCGATCCAGGCTGGACTTTTTCCGTGCCAACGCCTAGCCTCCCGGCCGCTCGAGGGCGCCTGTGCAGCTTGATGCGCGAGTGCGCGTCGGCCCCTCGCGAGTCTCAGCATCGAATCGACCCCGGATGACCGACGGGGGCGCAAGGCGCCTCCGGCTCGTCTGGAAGCAACCGGCCCATCCAGAGGGGCCGGATCCGGCGGGGGCCGCCGCGCTTCCCGACCTGGGGTCCACCGGGAACCGGGAGATCGGAATGCCTTCGACCGCCATTGCCCTCGTCGCAGCCGTGTTGGCCGTGATCGTCGGACTCGTCCTCTACCGCCGCGTCCTCGCCGCCTCCACCTCCACGGAGCGGGCGAACGAGATCGCGGCCGCCATCCAGGCCGGCGCCCAGGCGTTCCTCAGCCGCCAGTACCGCACGGTGGCCATCGTCGGGGTGCCCATCCTCCTGGTGATCGCGGCGGCCCTGGGCACCTGGTACGCGGTGGGCTTCGCCGTGGGCGCGGTCGCGAGCGCGGCGGCCGGGTTCATCGGCATGAACGTCTCGGTGCGCGGAAACCTGCGCGTGGCCGAGGCGGCCAAGCAGGGCTTCGGACCCGCCTTCACCCTGGCGTTCCAGGGCGGAGCGGTCACGGGCCTCATGGTGGTGGGCTTCGGTCTGTTCACCCTGGCGGCCCTGGTCTGGGCCATGAGCGTCGCCGGCTACTCCAAGCCCGACGCCCTGGTGGGCCTGGCCTTCGGCGGGTCGCTCATCTCGGTGTTCGCGCGGCTGGGCGGCGGCATCTTCACGAAGGGCGCCGACGTGGGCGCCGACCTGGTCGGCAAGGTGGAGGCCAACATCCCCGAGGACGATCCGCGCAACCCCGCGGTCATCGCCGACAACGTGGGCGACAACGTGGGCGACTGCGCCGGCATGGCCGCCGACCTGTTCGAGACCTACGGCGTGACCGCCGCCGCCGCCATGCTGATCGCCCACATCCTGTTCCCGGAGAACCACGACCTCTTCCTGTACCCGCTGCTGGTAGGCGCCGCGGGCATCCTGGGCGGCGTCATCGCGATTCCCTTCGTCCGCATCGGCGAGCCGGCCGCGGGCCACCAGCCGCCGGTCATGCGCGCCATGTACGTCGGCCTCGGTCTCGCCATCCTGGTGATGCTGAGCCTGCTCTTCTTCATCAACGGCGAGATCGAGATCGGCTCCAGGGCCGCCGCCGCCGGCGTGACCCCCACCAATCTCTTCTTCTGCGCCCTGGTCGGCTCGATGGTCACCCTGGTCATGATGTGGGTGACCGACCTCTACACGGGCGACGGCTCGCCCTTCGTCGACAAGATCGCCAAGGCCAGCGAGGGCGGGCACGCCACCAACATCATCGCGGGCCTGGCCGTGGGCATGCAGTCGACCGTGGTCCCCGTGATCGTCATCGTCGGCTCGATCATCGCCTGCTTCGAGCTGTCCGGCCTCTACGGTGTGGGCATCGCCGCGATGGCGATGCTGTCCCTCGCCGGCATCGTGGTGGCCATCGACGCCTACGGTCCCATCACCGACAACGCCGGCGGCATCGCGGAGATGGCGGAGCTCGGCGACGAGGTGCGCGACGTGACCGATCCCCTCGACGCCTTCGGCAACACCACCAAGGCCGTGACCAAGGGCTACGCGATCGCCTCCGCCGGCCTGGCGGCGGTCGTGCTGTTCGCCACCTACATCGCCGACCTGCGGAGCGGCGGCATCCAGGTGAGCTTCGAGCTCTCGGAGACCCCGGTGCTCGTGGGACTGTTCATCGGAGCCATGATCCCGTTCGTCTTCGCCTCCCTGGCGATGAACGCGGTGGGCGTGGCGGGCGGCCGCGTGGTGGACGAGGTGCGCCGCCAGTTCAAGGAGATCCCCGGCATCATGGAGGGCACCGGGAAGCCCGACTACCGCACCTGCGTCGACATCGTCACCAAGACGGCGCTCCGCGAGATGGTGCTTCCGGCGCTCATCCCCGCGGTGATTCCGGTGGTGGTGGCCTTCGTTCCCGGTCTCGGCGCCCAGGCGCTGGGCGGCCTGCTGATCGGCTCGATCGTCGCCGGTGTGTGCGTGGCGCTGTCCATGACCACGGGCGGTGCGGCCTGGGACAACGCCAAGAAGTTCATCGAGAGCGGCCAGTACGGCGGCAAGGGATCCGAGGCCCACAAGGCCGCCGTCACCGGCGACACCGTCGGCGACCCCTACAAGGACACGGCCGGTCCGGCGATCAACCCGATGCTCAAGCTGGTGAACATCGTGGCGATCCTGCTCATTCCGTTCCTGGGGTAGACGCGCGCGGGCAGCGCCCCGCGCCGGGAGGGCGGAGGCCGTCTCCGACCGGCACCCGAACGACCGGCTCGAACGCCAGCTCGGACTCGCCGATGCGGTCTGGCTGATCGTCGCGTCGGTCATCGGCGGCGGGATCTTCTTCACGCCGGGGCGGGTGGCCGAGCTGCTCCCGGCCCCCGAGTGGATCCTCGCCGCCTGGGTCGCGGGAGGCCTGATCTCCCTGGCCGGTGCGCTGGCGATGGCCGAGCTCGGCGGCATGTTCCCCCACGCGGGCGGGGACTACGTCTACCTGCGCCGGGCGTTCCATCCCCTGGCGGGCTTCCTGGTCGGCTGGCTCAGCTTCTTCGTGATCTACGCCGGCACCATCGCGGTCCTGGCGGCCATGTTCGCGGCCGGTCTGGCCAGCCTGTTCGGGCTGCCCGGGGCGGCCGAGCTGCCCATCGCCATCGGCGTGTCGGTGGTGATCTCGGCGCTCCACTACGGCAGCGTGCGCTGGGGCGCCCGGGTGAACAACGCCGCGAGCATGCTCAAGATCGCGGCCTTGCTCGCCTTCGCGGTCCTCGGCCCGCTGCTCGGCGAGGGGGACTGGTCGCGGCTCTGGGCGCGGGCCTCGCAGGCGGCGAGCGGCCCCGATCCCGGTCCCCGTGCGTTCGGCCTGGCGATGTCGCCCGTCCTGTTCAGCTACCTGGGCTGGAACGCCTCGGTCTACCTGGGCAGCGAGATCCGGCGACCGGGCCGCAACATCCCCCGGTCGCTGTTCCTGGGGCTGGGCCTCTGCACGTTCGTCTACCTGCTGGTGAACGCCGTCTACCTGTTCGCGCTGCCCGTGGCTTCGCTCGCCGGCGTGGAGGACGCGGGCAAGGCGGCCGCGGGCGCGCTCTTCGGGACCGTGGGCGGCAGCCTGATCGGGGTCTTCGTGCTGCTGTCGGTGCTCGGCACCCTCAGCGCGACGGTCATGGTCGGCCCCCGCATCGCCTACGCCATGGCCCTCGACGGGCTGTTCTTCTCGGGCGTGGAGACGGTGAGCGACGCGCGGCGGACCCCCGCCATCGCGATCGCGGTCCAGGGCGTCGTGGCGGTGGTCCTGCTCCTGCTGCTGCGGAGCTTTCCCAGCGCACTGGACTTCACCACCTTCGCGATCGTCCTGGCCACCATCGCCGACACCCTCGCCCTGTACCGGTTGCGGCGGACCGAGCCCGCGCTGGCGCGGCCCTACCGCGCGTGGGGCTACCCCTGGCTCCCGGGCGTCTACCTGGTCGTCAACCTGGGGCTCGCCGCGGTGCTCGTCGGCGGGCGCCCGCTCGAGTGCGCGATCGGGCTCGCGACCCTCGCCGCCGGCTGGCCCTTCTACCACTTCTTCGTGCGGGGCGGGGCTTCCCCGGGCGCCGCGGCGTGACGCCCGGGCATCTGTCGCGAGCGGGTTTTCTTCAGTAACTTTGGGGTCTTAGCGAGGCACCATGGACTCCCGACACCGTCACGACTTCCGCCACGATTTCGACAAGCTGAACCGCCTCCCGCCCTACGTGCTGTCCGAGGTCACCGAGCTCATGCGCGCGGCCCGCCGCGCGGGCGAGGACATCGTGGACCTCGGAATGGGCAATCCCGATCTCGCCACGCCGCCCCACGTGGTCGAGAAGATCGTCGAGGCCACCCGGAATCCGCGCAACCATCGCTACTCCTCGAGCCGGGGCATTCCCAACCTGCGCGCCGGGATCTGCGAGTGGTACCAGCGGCGCCACGGCATCGAGCTCGACCCCGAGACCGAGGCGGTGGCGGTGATCGGCGCCAAGGAGGGGCTGTCCCACTTCGTGTTGATGACCGTGGGCGCGGGCGACGTCGTGCTGTGTCCCGACCCCGCGTATCCCATCCACCAGTACTCCGTCATCATCGCCGGCGGCGACCTGCGGACGGTGCCGCTGAACCCGGACACCGACTTCGTCGAGAACCTCAGCGAGGCCGTGGCGCGCACCTGGCCCAAGCCGAAGATGCTCATCACGTCCTTCCCGGCGAATCCCACCACCCAGGTGGTCGACCTCGCGACGATGACGCGCATCGTCGACTTCTGCCGCGAGCACGACCTGATGCTGCTGCACGACTTCGCCTACGCGGAGATCGCCTTCGACGGCTACAAGCCACCCAGCATCCTCGAGGTCCCGGGCGCCCGGGACATCGCGATCGAGTTCATCTCGCTGTCCAAGAGCCACTCCATGGCCGGTTGGCGGGTCGGCTTCGCGTGCGGCAACCGCGAGATGATCCACGCGCTCACCCGCATCAAGAGCTACCTCGACTACGGGATGCCCCAGGCGATCCAGATCGGTGGAATCACCGCCCTGCGCGGGCCCCAGGACTGCGTGAAGGAGAACGTCGAGGTGTATCGCGAGCGCCGGGACGCCCTGATCGAGGGGCTGGCCGCGCCCGGTGAGGGCGCCTGGAAGATCGAGAAGCCCCTGGCGACGATGTTCGTCTGGGCGCCGATCCCCGAGCCGTTCCGCGCGATGGGCTCGCTCGAGTTCTCGAAGCTCCTGCTGAGGGAGGCGAAGGTCGCCGTGTCGGCCGGTGTGGGCTTCGGCGAGAGCGGCGAGGGCCACGTGCGATTCGCCCTCGTCGAGAACAAGCACCGGATCCGGCAGGCGGTGCGCGGCATCCGCCGGGTCCTGCGCGATTCGGCGGCCTCCGCGGCCGGGCCGGTGCGGTGAGCGGGCCAGGAGAGGACGCCGAGACAGCCATGACCTCCCAGGAGAACGTCAATCGCAAGCCCGTCGGCATCGGGCTGATCGGGCTCGGGACCATCGGGACCGGCGTGGTCAAGGTGCTGAGGGACAACGCCGAGGTCATCGCCCAGCGCCTGGGCTTTCCGTTGCGACTGGTGCGCGTCGCGGATCTCGATCTCGAGACCGACCGGGGCGTCGATCTCTCGGGCGTCCGCTTCGACTCGGACACGCCCGGGCTCATCGCCGATCCCGAGGTCGACATCGTGATCGAGCTGATCGGCGGCTACGACGTCGCGCGCCGCTTCACGCTCGAGGCGATCGCGGCGGGCAAGCACGTGGTGACCGCGAACAAGGCGCTGCTGGCCCTCCACGGCGCCGAGATCTTCGACGCCGCCAGCGCGGCGGGGGTCGACGTCGCCTTCGAAGCGAGCGTGGGGGGCGGAATCCCCATCCTGCGTTCGCTTCGCGAGGGGCTGGCGGCGAATCGCATCGAGAGCGTCCTCGGCATCCTGAACGGCACCACCAACTACGTGCTCACCGAGATGGAGAAGACCGGCGAGGCGTTCGAGCCGGTCCTCAAGCGGGCCCAGGACCTCGGCTACGCCGAAGCCGACCCCAGCTTCGACGTCGACGGCGTGGACGCCGCCCACAAGCTGGCCCTGCTGGGGGCCATGGCCTTCGGGGCGCGACTCACCTTCAAGGAGATCCCCACCGAGGGCATCCGCGGGCTGCTGCCCATCGACTTCGAGATGGCGGGGGAGTTCGGCTACCGGATCAAGCTGCTGGGCATCGCCAAGGCCCACCGCGATGCCCGGGGCGGGGAACGCATCGAGGCCCGGGTGCACCCGGCGCTGGTGTCCGACGCGAGCCTCCTGGCCAGCGTGGACGGCGCCATGAACGCGATCTCCGTGGTCGGGGACGCCGTCGGGCCGACGCTCTACTACGGGGCCGGCGCGGGCGAGCTGCCGACGGCGAGCGCGGTGGTCGCCGACCTGATGGAGGTCGCGCGGGAGATCCGACGGGGTCGGGCCGGCCGGGTGGCGCCGCTGTCGTACATGCCCGATCACCTGGAGGCGAAGCCGGCCTTCCCCGCCAGCGAGATCCACGGACGCGCCTACCTGCGGTTCACGGCCCGGGACGAGCCCGGTGTGCTCTCCCACATCACCGGGGCGCTGGCCGAGGCCGGCATCGGCATCGAGTCGCTGGTCCAGAAGGGGCAGGGCGCTTCGGGACAGGCGGTGCCGGTCATCGTCCTCACCCATCCGAGCCGGGAGAGCGCGGTTCGCGCCGCGCTCGAGGAGATCGACGGTCTGCCCGACGTCAGCGGGCCGACCCGCATGATCCGCATCGAGGAGGAGGTCTAGCCGTGTCCGAGAAGCCGGTCCACAAGGCCTGGTTCCAGAGTCTCCGGCATCCCGAGGAGCGCTACGGGCTCGACGAGATCGTCTATACCGACCGGGAGGGCGGTCTGCTCGAAGTGGTCCACGACATGGCGGAGCTGAAGAAGACGACCGCCCAGGAGTGGAAGCGTCTCTTCGAGGGCCGGCGCCACAAGAACGAGTGGCCCTACGGATCCGGGGTCTGGGGCAAGAAGGAATGGGTGCTCCCGGAGATCGACAACGAGAACGTCGTGTCGATGTACGAGGGACACTCCAACCTGTTCTGGGCCGAGCGCTACGGGCGGGAGATCGGGGTCGACGACCTCTGGATCAAGCTCTGCGGCAACTCCCACACCGGTTCGTTCAAGGACCTCGGGATGACGGCCCTGGTCTCCATGGTGAAGGAGATGATCTCGCGCGGAAAGCAGATCCCGGCGGTGGCCTGCGCCTCCACCGGCGACACCTCCGCGGCCCTGGCGGCCTACGCGGCTGCCGCGGAGATTCCCGCCATCGTCTTCCTGCCGGCGGGCAAGATCTCCATGGCCCAGCTCATCCAGCCCGTGGCCAACGGCGCCATCGTGTTCGCGCTCGACACCGACTTCGACGGCTGCATGGAGATCGTCAAGGAGGTGGCCGCGCGCGACGGCGTGTACCTGGCCAACTCCATGAACAGCCTGCGCATCGAGGGGCAGAAGACGGTCGGGATCGAGATCATCCAGCAGTTCGACTGGGAGGTGCCCGAGTGGCTGATCATCCCGGGCGGCAACCTCGGGAACGTCTCGGCCCTGGCCAAGGGCATCGACATGCTCCTCGAGCTCGGCCTGGTCGATCGCAAGCCGCGCATCTGCCTGGCCCAGGCCGAGGCCGCGAACCCGCTCTACCTGGCGTACAAGCGCGGCTGGGAGACCTTCGAGCCCATCGCTGCGCGGCCCACCCTGGCCTCGGCGATCCAGATCGGGAACCCGGTGTCCGCTCCCAAGGCCATGGACGCCCTCGACCGCTACGACGGCATCGTCGAGCAGGCGACGGAGTCCGAGCTGGCCGAGGCCTCGGCGGCGGCCGACCGGACGGGTCTGTTCAACTGCCCGCACACCGGCGTCGCCCTGGCCGCGATGAACAAGCTGGTGGCCCGCGGCGAGATCCGGAAGACCGATCGGGTGGTGGTCATCTCCACCGCCCACGGCCTGAAGTTCACCGACTTCAAGCTCGGCTACCACAACATGACCCTCGACGGGATCACGCCCCGGAACCCGAACCCGCCCATCGAGCTGCCGGCCCGCTACGACACCGTCCGGGACCGCATGCTCCGGGAGATCGAGGGCCGGTTCGGGCACTAGGGTCCACAGGACGTCGAACTCCCGGGAAAGGAAGCCAGTGTTCACCGGAATCGTCGAGACGGTGGGAGAGGTGCTGGAGATCGAGCCCCACGGCGAGCTCACCACCCTCACCGTGCGCGCCCCTGCGATCACCGACGGCCTGAAGCAGGGCGACAGCATCGCGGTCAACGGCGCCTGCCTCACGGTGACCCGGTTCGACGATCGGGCGGTCAGCTTCGACGCGGTGCGCGAGACCGTCGAGAAGACCAACCTCGGGGACCTTCGCTCGGGCCACGGCGTGAACCTGGAGCGCGCCCTCGCGGCCGGCGGCCGCCTGGACGGCCACATCGTCCAGGGGCACGTGGACGGGACCGGCCGGGTCGATCGCCTGGAGCGCGACGGCGACGACGTACGGCTCTACGTGACCTGCGACGCCGGGTTCGCCGATCTCCTGGTGGACAAGGGCTCGGTGTGCATCGACGGCGTGTCGCTCACCGTGGTCGGCGTGGAGAAGGCCGGCTTCGACGTCGCGCTCATCCCCCACACCCTCGAGGTCACGACCCTCGGGCGCCGTCGCCCGGGGGAGCGGGTGAACCTCGAGGCGGACATCCTGGGCAAGTACCTGAAGCGCTACCTCGAGCGGATCGGCATCGCGAGGGGCCCCGCCGGCGAATGAGGTTCCTCGCAGCGATCCTCCTCGCGGTGAGCCTCGCGGCGCCGTCGGGCGCTTCCCACCCGGGAACCGGTCCGGCCAACGGCTGGCAGGACACCCTCGATCGCGTCGTGCCCTCGGTGGTGGTGCTCCGGGTGAACGCGACCCGCGCGTTCGACGGTGAATCGACCGGCGACCAGGTGGCCACCGGCTTCGTGGTCGATGCCGAGCGCGGCCTCATCCTCACCAACCGACACGTCGTGATGCCGGGGCCCGTCGTGGCCGAGGCGGTCTTCGAGAACCACGAGGAGGTGGACGTCGACCCGGTCTACCGCGATCCGGTCCACGACTTCGGCTTCTACCGCTTCGATCCCGCCGACGTCCGGTTCATGGAGGTGAGCGCCCTTCCCCTGACCCCGGAGCGGGCCCGCGTCGGCACCGAGATCCGCGTGATCGGCAACGACGCCGGCGAGAAGCTCTCGATCCTCGCTGGAACCCTGGCGCGTCTCGACCGTGCCGCGCCCCGCTACGGACGCGGCGTCTACAACGACTTCAACACCTTCTACTACCAGGCCGCCTCCGGAACCTCCGGCGGCAGCTCCGGCTCGCCGGTGGTCGACATCGAGGGCCACGTCGTCGCGCTCAACGCCGGAGGCAAGCGCTTCGCCGCCTCGAGCTACTACCTGCCGCTCGACCGGGTGGCCCGGGCCCTCGAGCGCATCCGGTCCGGCGAGCCCGTCGCGCGCGGCACCCTGCAGACGGTCTTCGGCCACCGGTCCTACGACGAGATCCGGCGCCTGGGTCTTTCGCCCGGGACCGAGGCCTCGGTGCGCGAGGCCTTCCCGGACGGGACCGGGATGATCGTCGTCGACGAGATCGTTCCCGGCGGCCCGGCCGACGGCGCCCTCGAGCCGGGGGACGTGGTCGTGCGCATCGACGGGACCCTGGTCAACGCCTTCATCCCCATCGAATCCAGGCTCGACGAGCGGGTGGGGGAGCGCGTGCGCATCGAGGTCGAGCGCGGTGGACGGCCCCTCGAGGTGGAGCTCGCCGTCGGGGATCTCCACGCCATCACGCCCAGCGAGTACCTCACCGTGGGAGGGGCGATCCTCAACGACCTGTCGTACCAGCAGGCGCGGAGCTTCTCGGTGCCCGTCGGTGGCGTCACCGTGGCGACGGCCGGGTACATGCTCTCCCGGGCTCGGGTGCCCAAGGGCGCGGTGATCACCCACGTCGACGGCGAGCCCGTCGACGGAATCCGACGCTTCGAGGAGATCTTCGCCCGCTATGCCGACGGGGCGCGGGTTCCCCTGCGCTGGGAGCGGCTGGGCAACCCCAGGACGCCCTCCATCGCGGTCGCCGAGGTGGACCGTCGCTGGTTCGAGATGGCGCGCTGCGCCCGGGACGACCAGACCGGGCGCTGGCCCTGCGAGGCGTCGGCGCCCCCGTCGTCGGCGCCCCCGCCGGCTCCCGCCACCGCGCGCCTGGACGTCGAAGGGCCGCGGCCCGCCCGGGTCGTGGCGCCTTCCCTGGTGATGGTGGACTTCGACATCCCGTTCCGGCTGGACGGCGTCCACGGCGACCGCTTCCAGGGCGCCGGCCTCGTGGTGGACGCGGAGGAGGGGCTGGTGGTGGTGGACCGCGAGACGGTGCCCATCGCCCTCGGAGACCTGCGCCTGACCTTCGGAAGCTCGGTCCAGGTGCCCGGCGAGGTGGTGTACCTGCATCCCGAGCACGGCCTGGCCGTCATCGCCTACGACCCCGAGCTGCTGGGCGACAGTCCCGTGGCGAGCGCGGAGCTCCTGGCCGACGAGCTGGAGGAGGGGGACGAGGTCTGGCTGGTGGGCCTCGGCTCGAACCAGCGGGTCGTGTCCCGCAAGACCGAGATCGCCCGCCGGGAGCCCCTCGTCCTGCCGCTGTCCCACCCGCCGCGCTTCCGCGAGTCGAACCTCGAGGGCGTGACCCTCGCGAGCACGACCTCCACCGTGGGTGGCGTGCTGACCGACGGCCGGGGGCGCGTCCGCGCGCTCTGGGCGAGCTACTCCCGGGGCTCCGGGAAGTCCGTGCGTTCCTTCTTCGCGGGCGTGCCGGCCCGGCGCCTGATCGAGCTGGTGGAGCCGCTGCGCGGGGGAGGGCGGCTCGTGTGGCGCTCCCTGGGCGTCGAGCTGGAGCCGCTCACCCTGGCGGACGCGCGGGATCGGGGCCTGAGCGACGCCCAGGCGGCGGCGGTGGAGGAGCACGACCCCGCCCGCCGCCGGCTGCTCGCCATCAAGCGGGTCGCCGCCGACGTCCCCGCGGCGTCGGTGCTCGAAGCGGGCGACATCCTGCTGCGTGTCGCGGGCCGGACGGTGACCCGCTTCCACGAGGTGGAGAGCGCGGCGCAGGCCGCGGCCGTGTCCCTCACGGTGCTGCGCGACGGCGAGACCGTGTCCCTGGAGGTCCCGACGGCCGTGCTCAGCGGACGCGGGACCGACCGCGCGGTGGTGTGGGCCGGCACGCTGCTGCAGACGCCGCATCGCGCGGTGGCCGTGCAGCGCGGCATCGAGCCCGAAGGCGTGTACGTCTCGTGGTTCTGGTACGGATCACCGGCCAACCGCTACGGCCTGCGGGCGACGCTCCGAATCGTGGCGGTGGACGGCCGGCCGACGCCGGACCTGGACAGCCTGCTGGCCGCGGTGGCGGAGAAGCCCGACCGGGGAGCGGTGCGGCTGTCGACGGTCGACCTCGACGGCCGGCCGAACGTCCTCACCCTGAAGCTGGATCTGGAGTACTGGCCGACCTACGAGCTGCTGCGCGGGCCCGACGGCTGGAAGCGCATCGACCACCCGCCGACCGGCGCTCAGGGTCGGAGCTCGGCGGCCAGGGCCGGCGACAGCGCACCCTCGAGCTTGAACCGGTAGCGCCCGGTCCGGACCTCGTCCGAGGCCGGCTGGCGTGCCTCGAACTTCAGGTCGAGGGACCACTTCGCGCGCTCGTAGCCCCGGTTGAACTTGACCCGCAGGCGGGGCGCGCTGCGGGGCGCGAGGGTCCAGGCTCCCTCGCCGGCCTCGGCGAGCCGCCGCTCCAGCTCGTCGAAGATGGCGGCCAGGGACTCCTCGTCGAGCTCCAGCCGGAGCTTGCGCGACTTGCTTCCCTTCCGGGCGACGCGCTCGAACTCGCCCGCCCACTGGGCGTCGCCGGGCACCACGCCCCACCACTTGCCGCCGCACAGGACCCCGCGCAGACCCGTCATGCCGCGCTCGCGCAGCCCGTCGCGAACGCGCAGCCGGTCCTCGCCGAGGACCAGCATGTCCTCGCCGCAGGGCGGGAGGGGATCCACGGCGCCGCCGCCCGAGCCCGGGTCGGGGGGATCGATCGGCGACCCGGAGTCGTCCGCAGGGTCCACGAAGAGGATCTCCTGGGAGAAGGGAGACGGCGGCCCCACGTTGCCGGCCTTGTCGTAGGGCGCGACGCGCACGCGGATCCGGTCTCCGAACTCGCCCTGGATCTCGTAGATCGGCACCAGTGCCTTGGCGACGCCCAGCGGAAACTCCGGAACCGCGGACCCGTTGCGGTGCACCATCACGTAGTAGCCGGCGACCGGTCCGGAGCCGACCGACCAGCTGATGACCGTGGACTGGCCCCTCACGACGGCGGCCCACGCCGAGGGCGCGCCGAGCAGGGCGAGCAGCGTCATCCCCAGCAGCGGGAGCGCCCACCCCCCGCACCGCGCGCGACCCGGGCCGGCCGGCCGGGCGACGTGCGGACGGGCCTGCGGCGCGGGTCGCCCCCGGCCGATGCTCTCGTCCCCTCGGATGGCCCCGCTGCCCATTCCGCTCCGCTCACCCCTCGACTCGATCGGACTCCGCTCCCGGAAGCTGCACGCTCCCGGGGCGGCACGAGATGGCCGTATCTCTAGCGCCCGCGGTGCTTCCCACGCGGTGACGTCGATCACAGGTTGCGGGACGGGTCTTCGGAACATATGATCTTTTGCCATAGACTGACTGGTCGGTTTGATTCCGGGCCAGCCACCTTCGAAGACACCCCGGGTCTCGCGATGCAGCCCAGGCGGGCCCGGGAACGGACCTCCGAACGGACCCTGGAAAGGGCCCCTGCGCAGGGAACCCTGCGAGAAGGACCCGCCGACGAGGGCCCGGAGAGAGGACCCGGAGAGAGGACCCGGAGAGAAAGGAGCCTGCGAGCCTGGCCCACCCCACCCGCCGTCCTCGCCGCCACGCCCCGCCGGAGACCCGGCGCGCCGAGATCCTCTCGGCCGCGCTGTCGTGCTTCGCGGAGCGCGGGTTCCACGAGACGACGATGGACGACCTGGTGCGCGCATCGGGTCTGTCGAAGGGCAGCCTCTACTGGCACTTCACCAGCAAGGTCGAGGTCTTCCTCGGGGTCTTCGACCTCATCGTGGAACGCATCGCCCGCGGTCTCGACGAGATCGAGGCCGAGAGCGGGAGCGTGCCCGAGGCCCTGTGCGCCCAGTGCGCGCTCATGGTCGAGACCCTCTCCGGCGAGCGGACCCTCTTGTTCGCCTGGTCGGAGTTCCTGACCCATCCCGAGGCGCGCCGGCGCATGGCCGAGATCTATCGCTGGTCGAGGCAGCGCTTCGCAGACGAGATCGCACGCGGGGTGGAGCGCGGGCAGATCCGCCGGGAGGCGGCCGAGGGTCTGCCCTCCACGCTGACCGCCCTGGTGGAGGGCACCCTGATCCAGGCCATGATGGACGAAGGCTTCGACCCCAGGACGGCCCTGGCGGCGTCCTGGGACGTGCTCTTCCAGGGAATCCGCCCGTGAGTCCGCGCAGGGCGCCGGCCCTCGCGTGGCGCCTGGGTGCGGCCGTCGCGGTCGTGCTGGGGTGCCTGGCGGGCGCCCCCGCAGCGCTGGCCGCGGGGCCGGAGCAGTGGGCCGCGCCGCCCGACGGGCTCGACGGCCGCAGCCTGGCGCTGCGCGCCGAGAACATGATGCGCAGCAGCCGGACCTACCTGGTGGCCCGCATGACCGTCTCGTCGCCGCGACTCCCCGCGCCGCGGGTCGTCGCCTTTCGCAACTGGGACGATCGGGTCGGCAAGCGCTCGTTCATCCGGATCGACCGGCCCCCCAAGGACGACGGGACGACCTTCCTCAAGCTGCACCCGAACCTCTGGATGTACGTGCCGAGGGTCGAGCGCACCGTGCGCATCCCGCCTTCCATGATGCTCCAGTCCTGGATGGGCAGCGACTTCACCAACGACGACCTGGTGCGCGAGTCCAGCGAGATCGACGACTACGACCACACCCTGCTCGGGACCGACCCCGAGGTCGAGCACCTGGCGGGCCGCAGCGCGCACGTGGTCGAGTACCGTCCCCACGAAGACGCACCGGTGGTCTGGGGCCGGATCCTCGCCTGGCTCGACGTCGAGCGCGGGGCTCCCCTGCGCCAGGAGTTCTTCGACGAGGACGGCGAGAAGCTCCGGGTGCTCCTGTTCAGCGACCTCCGGAAGGTCGACGAACGCTGGGTGCCCCACCGCTGGGAGCTCGTGCCCCTGGACAAGCCGGGTCACGGGACGGTGATCGAGATCGACTCCATCCGCTTCGACACCGACTTCGACGAGAGCGTCTTCACCCGGCGGAACCTCGTCCGCGCGAGCGAGAGGCGCTGAGGTGCAGCCGGGACTCGAGCTCCGCCTCGCCTGGCGCAACGTCTGGCGCAATCCGCGACGCACGGCGCTCACCGTGGCCGCCACGGTCTTCGCCGTCTTCCTGACGGTGGTGTTCGTGGGCATGGCCGACGGCACCCACGGCAAGATGATCGAGGACAGCGTCCGGGTGCACTCGGGCCACGTGACGATCGCCGCCGACGGCTACCTGGAAGAACGCACCCTGGAGCGGGCGGTCCACCTGGACGACCGGCTCACCGGCGCGCTCGACGCCGCGCCGGGCGTGGCCGGCTGGACCCCGCGGATCTCGAGCTTCGCCCTGGCTTCGAAGGCCGACGCGAGCCAGGGCGTCGCCGTCATCGGCGTCGACCCTGTGCGGGAGGGGCAGGTGTCGACGCTGCCCGACCGGGTGGTGGAGGGGGAGTTCCTCTCGAGCGAGAAGACCCGGGAGGTGCTGCTCGGGCGTCGCCTGGCCCGGTCCCTGGGCGTCGGGATCGGCGACGAGGTGCTGCTCTACGGCATCGCCTACTCCCTCGAGAACGCCTACGAGCTCTTCACCGTCTCCGGCCTGGTCGGACTGCCCGAGCCCTCCCTCGAGCGTCGGCTCGCGCTGATCAGCCTCGAGGACGCGGCCGAGTTCTACGTGTACGGCGACAAGGTGAGCGAGGTCGCCGTGCTGGGGGACC
Organism: Myxococcota bacterium; assembly: GCA_050618075.1. GTDB lineage: Bacteria > Myxococcota_A > UBA9160 > UBA9160 > UBA4427 > JBNLVL01. Next base: position 4,260 of record JBNLVL010000028.1, on the reverse strand, counting down.
ACGCCGACGGCAGCGAGGCCCTGCGCACCGCCCTGCGCCGGGAGATCGCGTCCCGCCTGGGGGACGACGGCGGGCAAGGGCGGACCGGCGAGGCCCCCCTGCGCGTCCACACCTGGCGCGAGGTCATGCCCGAGCTCGACCAGTACATCGTGCTCGACCGGGCAGGCATGATCCTGATGCTCGTCATCCTGGTGGTGGTCGTCGGCTTCGGCATCCTCAACACCATCCTGATGTCCGTCCTCGAGCGCACCCGCGAGCTGGGGGTGATGCTGGCGCTGGGCGCGAGCCCGGGCGGCGTGTTCCGGGTCGTTTTCATGGAGTCGCTCTTCCTGGCGGCAGTGGGCCTGTCCCTCGGGCTCGGGCTCTCGGTCCCCCTCGTGGCCTGGCTCGCGCGCAATCCCATCCCCTTGCCCGGGGACTGGGAGGTCGTGACCGAGCTCGTGGGCGCCGAGCCGGTGATGGTCTTCGCCCTCGAGCCTGCGAACCCCCTCGACTCGTCGCTGATCATCCTGGGAGTGGCCCTTCTGGCCGCGATCTACCCGGCCGTGAAGGCCGCGCGCGGGCGTCCCGTGGACGCCCTGCGGAGCATCTGATCCGTGGTCTGGCGGCTCGCCTGGCGCAACCTCCTGCGCAACCCCCGTCGGACCGGCATCGTGGTCGCCGCGGTCTCCGTGGGGCTCTCCGGCTGCATGCTGTCCATGGCCATCAACTACGGAATGGTCGTGCAGATGGTGGAGGCCGCCATCGAGACCGAGCTGGGCCACGTCCAGGTCCACGCCGCGGGCTGGGACCGCGAGCCGGAGCTGGAGGTGCGGCTCCGCGACGGCGGCGCGCTCGCCGGACGCGCCATCGACGAGATCGACGCCGGCGCGCTGTGGGCCCCGCGCGTCCGCGCCCAGGGGCTCGTCCACTCGCCGCGCGCCAGCGTCGGCGTGGCGGTGATCGGGGTCGATCCGCGCAAGGAGGCGGCGCTCTCCCGGGTCGCCGCGCAGATCCAGGAGGGGCGCTGGATCGAGGCGGGGGAGCGCCGCGTGGCCATCGGGCGAAGGCTCGCCGATCGGCTCCGCGCCGACGTCGGAGACAAGGTCGTGATCTCCGTGGCCGACCTCGCAGGCGACCTCACCGGCCAGGCCTACCGGATCGCCGGCATCTTCAGCGCGGCGTCCAGCGAGCTGGACCAGTCGGCGGTGTTCCTGCCCATCGAAGGGGCCCAGGCCCTGCTGGGGCTGGACCGGGCGGTGACCGAGCTCGTGGTTCGCCTCGAGGACGAAGGCTCGATGGACCGCTTCACCGAGGCGCTCGGCTCCCGCGTGGGCTCCGGCGTGGAGGTGAGGACCTGGCGGGAGCTGCGCCCGGTTCTCGTCTACCTGCTGGAGATGTTCGATTCGGTGGCCTGGTTCCTGTATGCCGCGGTCTTCATCGCCATGGCTTTCGGCATCGCCAACGTCCTGCTGATGGCGGTCTACGAGCGCACCCGGGAGATCGGGATGCTGATGGCGGTCGGCACGAGCCGCCGGCGGGTGATGTTCGAGGTGGTGCTCGAGTCCGTGATCGTGACGACCCTGGGGCTCGCGCTGGGCGTGGGCCTGGCGTTCGCCGGGGCCGAGGCGCTGTCCGACGGCATCGACCTGAGCCGCTGGTCCGCCGGTCTCGGCCGCTTCGGCGTGGGGGCCCGCATCGTCCCCGTGCTGCGCGGGGCCGACCTCTGGATTCCCGCGATCGTGGCGTTGGTGTCGGCGGTGCTGGCGAGCGCGTGGCCCGCCCACCGCGCGGTAAGGGCCCTGCCGGCCGAGGCGCTGCGCCACGTCTAGCAAGACCGGACGCGTGGGGCCGCTTCGGGCAGGCCCTGGAGGTTCACGGTGATCATCGAAGCCAGAGGCGTCGACAAGGTGTACGAGACCCGAGGCGTGATCACCCGGGCGCTCTCCAGCGTCGATCTGGACGTGGACGAGGGCGAGTTCAGCGCGCTGGCGGGGCCGAGCGGCTCGGGCAAGACCACGCTGCTGAACCTCATCGGCGCCCTGGACCACCCCACCTCGGGGCGCATCTGCCTCGACGGCGAGGACCTCGCGAGCCTCAGCGCCCGGGAGGTGGCGGACCGCCGGCTCCACAAGCTGGGCTTCGTCTTCCAGGCCTACAACCTGATCCCGGTCTTCAGCGCGCGCGAGAACGTGGAGTTCGTGATGGAGCTCCAGGGCGTCGCGAGCCGGGAGCGTCGGGAGCGGGCCGAGGCGCTGCTCGAGGAGGTCGGGCTCACGGGGCTCGGCGACAAGCGCCCCCTGGAGATGAGCGGCGGCCAGCAGCAGCGCGTGGCCGTCGCCCGCGCCATCGCGAGCCATCCGCGCCTGGTGCTGGCCGACGAGCCCACGGCGAACCTCGACTCCACGACGGCCGGGCGCCTCATCGAGCTGATGCTCGAGCTGAACCGCCAGCGCGGCATCACGTTCCTGTTCTCGACCCACGATCCGCGGGTCATGGAGGCGGCTCGCCGGGTGGTGAGGCTCCGGGACGGGCAGGTGGTCGGCGACGAGCGGAAGTCCGCCGCGTGAGAGGGGGCTCCGCGCCGCGCAGACCTCGGACCGGCGCAGCGCTCGCCACGCTCGCCGCGCTGCTCGCCGCGCTCGCGGTCGCCCCGATCGCCGCGGCGCGGGAGGTCTGGCGCCGGGGCGAGGCCGCCGTCGAGCTCTCCGGCAGCCTGCGCGAGCTGGTCACGACCGCGGAGCTGACGGACCGCGACGACTTCCTGGAGGCCTTCGACCCGACGGGCGGTGAGCCCGACTGCGTTCCGCCGGGCCTTGCGCAGCCGCCGATCCTGCCGGCGGGCAACTTCGAGGACTGCCGGGCGTTCCGGGAGGTGGGCGACCAGCGCGTCTGGCAGAGCCTGACACGCCTGCGGATCGCCCTCGACTGGAGCGCCACCGCCTGGCTCTCGGGCAGCCTCGTCGCCGACAACGAGCTGCGGGTCGGCCAGCTCGACACGCTGGAGGCCTCCCTCTCACGGGGGCTCGGCGCCGATTCCTTCCTGGGTGCGGAGGACAACGTCAGCCGCAGCGACCACGCGAGCTGGCGCACCCTGCTGTATCGCGGCTTCGTCCGCGCCGAGGTGGGGCCGGCCGAGGCCGTGGTCGGACGCCAGCGGATCGCCTGGGGCGTCGCCCGGCTGTGGAACCCCATGGATCGCTTCAACTTCGTTCCGCCGCTGGCCATCGAAGGCGACCAGTCGGACGGGGTCGACGCGGTGCTCGCCCGCTGGAACTTCGACGGCTTCCGCTTCCTCGAGGCGGTCTACGCGCCGGGCTCGAGCCGCGACGAGGCCCGCTATGCCCTGCGCATCCAGGGCGTCTGGTGGGACACCGACGTCTCGATCATGGGCGGGGTCTTCGAGCGCGCGCCCAGCGTGGGGTTCGACCTGGCGCGCAACCTCGGCGACGCCGCGTTCCGCATGGAGGCCGTCTTCACCGACCCGGAGGAGAGCTTCCAGCCGGTGGGGGCCAGCAAGGCCCGGGAGCCCGGGCAGTACTGGCAGGTGGTCGTGTCCCTCGACTACAACTTCGACCTGGGCTCCGGCCTCTATGTCCTGGCCGAGCATCTCTACAACGGCAACGCCCTGGGCTTCGGTCGGGGACGCGCGGCGGGACTGCTGCCGCTCATCCAGAACGACGGCTCCACCAGTCGCGCGGTGTTCGCGGGCAGCCAGGTCGTGACGGCGGCCCGCCACCAGACCGGCGTGCAGGTCGGGTACGACCTGCTGTCCGAGCTGCGGGGCGAGCTCGTGGCGATCTACGACTGGAACGGCGGGAGCGCGGTCTTCTATCCCGCGCTCACCTACGGACTGGCCGATTTCGTCGAGCTCCGCGCCGGGGCCCAGCTCGGCGTGGGGCCGCGGCATTCGCAGTACGGAGAGGTGGGGACACTGGGCTTCCTCCAAGCCGACTTCTACTTCTGAGTCGTGGCTCGAAGAATGCGCCTGGCACGTGACGTGCTCTGTGCCCGGTCATGTCCGCCCGGCGCCCGGCCTTCCAGCCGCCTCACTGCCCGAACCCGGACTGCGATTCCCATGCGGATCCGGGCCCCTGGCGCTGCATCCGCAAGGGCTTCTACCGCAACCAGAGCACCGGTCGGCCCATCCAGCGCTACCGCTGTTCACGCTGCGGCCGGTCCTTCAGTTCACAGACCTTCTCCACCACCTACTGGCTGCGACGCCCCGACCTCCTCCGCCCCGTCTTCCACCGCGCCCTCGGCTGCTCCGCCCTCCGGCAG
>JBNLVL010000027.1:0-52634 GCA_050618075.1 Myxococcota bacterium | reverse complement strand
GGTGGCGGGGCTGCTCGAGGGGCGGCGGTTCCCGTGGCGGGCCTCGCTCCGGGGCTGGCTCGAGCGCTGCTACTACGGGCGCATCCCGACGCGCGCGGTTCCCAACGGGCGGGCCCACGCGCTGCGGTACGCGGTCTAGGGAGTCGAGAGCGGGCCCAGACTCTGCCCAGGGAGGCCTGCAGCGGTCGCCTCGCGCGGGCTCAGGCGCATTCTTCGATCCACGACTTAGGGCGTGTGCGTGAACGCGCGCTCCTCGGCGAGCGTGTGGCGGGTCCAGCCGGCGAGCCAGACGGCCAGGCTCGCCGGCGGCGATGCGGGGTCGAGGTTGGAGAAGGCGCGACGGAGCACCTGATCCGTGAGCTCCAGGGCTCGAACATCCTTCTCCACCTCCCGGCGGATGGAGGCCAAGACGCACGGAAAGGCGGCCTCGAACGCCCGGTCGAAGGCCTCGCGCTCGCCACGGATCAGCGCGGCCAGCAGCGACGCCTCGAGCAGGGGACTTCCGGGAACGCGGGGTCGTGTGGGGGATTCGCTCATGAAGTCTGGGCCTCCCGGTCCGATCGAGACCTTCATCGGCGCGCCACGATGTTGTCCCACGACGCGGCCGGAGTCGATGGACTTCGCAGGGAGGCCCCGTGACGGGGCAACAGGCCTCTTCGCGGAGTCGTCGCGGTTTGATCAGTGACTGCTCAAGGAATCGTCACAGACGCGTGGTTCCCTCCTGGTGCCGGCGCGGCCCTGCCCCGGGTGGGCCGCACGGGAATCTCCTGCCCTCGCGCCGGTTCCAGAGCGAACCAGCCCGGAGGCCGCCACGGAGGGCGAGCGCGGTCCGATGACCCACCGATCCGTACTCGTCGTCGATGGCGACTCCGAGAGCGCCGCGGCCACCGTGGCCAGCATCGCGACCAGCGGCATCGAGGTGCTGGAGGCCGCCAATGGGCGCGAGGCCGTGCGCCTCGCGCGCTCCAAGGAGGTGGACCTGGTCCTCACCGAGGCGGTGCTCCCGGACGTGACGGGTCTGGCGCTGATGCGCCTCCTGCAGGAGGCGGACCGGAGATCGCCGCGCGTGGTCATGTTGTCGCGCTGGTCGTCCGAGGTGGATCGGGTGATCGCCTTCGAGGCGGGCGTGGACGACTTCGTGCCCCGCCCCTACTCCGCGAGCGAGCTCGCCGCCCGGGTCCGCGCGATCCTGCGGCGGACCGACAGCGAGGCCGCGGAGCACGGCTCCGGCGGCGCGAACGCCCAGGCAGACCGCACTGGCCCGCCGACGGGCGAGATCGGCGGCACCCGGATCTCGGCCCGCCTGCGCTGGGAGCGCCCGCCCACACCCAAGGAGGTCCGGCTCGTGGAGGAGCTGGCCGGTCGCGACGGGCGCGTGGTCTCCCGGAGCGACCTGCTGCAGACCGTCTGGGGCGCCGGCATCGATCGCAGCGAGCGGGTGGTCGACGCCCACATCAAGGCCATCCGCGCGAAGCTCGGACGCGAGCGGGCCTGCATCGAGACCGTGCGCGGCGTGGGCTACCGCTTCCGTGGGCTCCGTCATCCTACGGACTGACCCTCCGGCTCGTCCGCGGCGTCGGCTCAGCCGGACGCCGGCGGCGGAAACTTCACGTACTCGTCCACCAGGATCTCGGCCAGCGCTCGGCGCTCCTCGGGCCCGTCGCCCAGGATGCGGCCGCGTTCGCGGAGATCGCTCTTCAGGGTGTCGAGGATGAAGTCGATGGAGAGGTCGTCGCTGTGCTCGCGCCAGGCGCGGCGCTCGGCCTCGTCCTCGAAGCAGTAGGCCTTCCACGACACCGAGAAGCGCATGGCGTCCCAGCCACAGCGCGACACCTCGTCGCCGCCGTCGCGGACGACCCACTCGCCCCCGCCGAGCGGCTCGAGGCGCATGCCGGGTCGATAGGGGGGCAGCGGCCTTCCCTCGTCCTCGACCCGGTCCACCCCGTGGAAGACCGTGTCGGTGTCGACGACGACGGCCGTGTTGAAGCGGACGTCGTGGACCGTCGGCGGCGCGTCGGCGCCGTCGGGATAGAAGGCGAACGCGCCCCCGCGCGCGTCGTGGAACCAGGACACCGCCGTCGCGATGGGCATGCGCCAGCGCTCGAACAGTCCGGAGTGGTGCATCACCACGATGAGCCACTGGGGCAGGACCTTCCGGTTGGCCCCCCGGAACTCGGGCACGTCGGTGTGGACGGCCAGCTCCTGGCCGGGCAGCAGGATGTTCGCGTAGACGATGGCGGGCTCGACCAGGGGACGCCCGTGGACGGTGCGGGCGGCGTCCAGGAGATCCGGATGCCGGTAGAAGGGCTCGATGCCCGGCGCGGCGATCTCCGCCCCGTAGGCGTAGGTCTCCCGGAAGTAGTTGGTGCGCGCGGCCAGGGTCTCGAGCGACTCCTTGCGGCCGAAGCGCCCCCCGGTGCGCACGAAGTTCTGGGCCGCGTCGAAGCGCTGGGGCAGACCTTCGCCGAGTCCCGAGTTGAGGGCCTCCTCGGAGTACATGCCGTAGCCCCCGAAACGCTCGCAGAGCGCGACCATCTCCCGGGCGGCGTCGGGGTCGAGCAGGGGGTCGAAGATCCGATAGGGATGCGGGCTCACGGGGCCTCCAGTCACCGGGGACGTCCGGGCAGGGCAGGAACGGGGTAGCCGAGGACAGGATACCACCGCCGCGGCCGCCGCAGGGTCCCCGAACGCTGACGGGGACCCGCGCCCTCGGGTAGACTGGCCCGGCTCTGACCCCGCCTGCCCGATCTGCCCCACCCGCCGACGAGGAGCCCCCAGATGACCACGGAACCCGCCCGGAGCCTCTCCCCCGGAGCGCCCCTGCGCTACGGCATCATCGGCTCGGGCATGATGGGCATCGAGCACATGTGGAACATCCGCCTGGCGCCCGACTCCGAGGTGGTGGCCTACGCCGACACCCACGAGACGTCGCGGGGCTGGGGGCGCGACAACTCGAGCCCCGAGGCCCGGGCCTACGAGGACCACCGGGCGCTCCTGGCCGACGGCGAGGTCGACGCGGTGGTGATCGCCACCCCCAACTTCACCCACGCCGACGTGCTGCGGGACGCCTTCCAGTCGGACAAGCACATCCTGGTCGAGAAGCCCCTGTGCACCACTCTCGAGGACTGCCGGTGGGTGGTGGACGCGGCCGCGAAGCACCCGGGCGTCGTGTGGGTCGCGATGGAGTACCGGTACATGCCGCCGGCCGCGAGGCTCATCGAGGAGATCCGCTCCGGGACCATCGGCTCCCTGCGCATGCTGGCCATCCGGGAGCACCGGATGCCGTTCCTCCCCAAGGTGGGTGACTGGAACCGCTTCAACCGCAACACCGGCGGCACCCTGGTGGAGAAGTGCTGCCACTTCTTCGACCTGATGAACCTGATCGCCGAGTCGCCCCCGGTGCGGGTGTTCGCATCGGGCGGGCAGGACGTGAACCACCTGGACGAGCGCTACGACGGCGAGACGCCGGACATCCTCGACAACGCCTACGCGGTGGTCGACTTCGAGGACGGGTCGCGGGCGCTGCTCGACCTGTGCATGTTCGCGGAGGGGACCCGCAACCACAACGAGATCGCGGCCGTCGGCGACGCCGGCAAGGTGGAGTGCAGCGTGCCCGACTCGAACGTCACCATCGGCCTGCGCCATCCGCGCACCATCGAGACCCACCACGTCCCGGTGGACGAGGCGATCCTGAAGGCCGGCTTCCACCACGGCTCGACCTACTACCAGCACCTGGCCTTCCAGCGCGCGGTGCGCGGACAGGGCGAGGTGGAGGTCTCCCCCCTGGACGGCCTGTGGGCCGTGGCCCTGGGTGTCGCGGCCCAGCGATCGATCGAGGAGCGCCGGCCGATCGAGATCGCGGAGCTCGGGCTCGACGACCTGGGAGGACGGCGATGAAGCTCGACGAGTACCTCGACTGCGACGCCGTCGAGCTCGCCGGACGGGTCGCCCGGGGCGACGTCCGGCCCGAAGAGCTCCTCGAGTGCGCGCTCTCGCGCCAGCAGCAGGTCGACGGCGCCCTCAACAGCGTGGTGATCCCCATGGCCGACCAGGCGCGCGCCGCGCTCGCCGCCGGGCTCCCCGGCGGTCGGCTCCGCGGGGTCCCCTTCCTCCTGAAGGACCTGCACGTCCACTACGCCGGCGTCCCCACCACGAGCGGCTGCCGGCTGTTCGCCGACGCCACCGCCGAGATCGACTCCGAGCTCACCGTCCGCTACCGCCGCGCGGGCCTGGTCGTCTTCGGAAAGACCGCCTCGCCGGAGTTCGGGCTCACCACCACCACGGAATCGACCCTCTTCGGTGTGACCCGCAACCCCTGGAACCTCGAGCACAGCGCGGGAGGTTCGTCGGGCGGGTCGGCCGCCGCGGTGGCCGCGGGCATCGTCCCCGCGGCCCACGCCAGCGACGGCGGCGGCTCCATCCGCATCCCCGCCGCCTGCTGCGGGCTCTTCGGAATGAAGCCCACCCGGGCGCGCACGCCCGCCGGCCCGCTGCTGGGCGAGGGCTGGAGCGGGATGAGCTGCAACCACGCCGTCTCCCGGAGCGTCCGCGACAGCGCGGCGCTGCTCGACGCCACCGAAGGCCCGGACCTGGGCGCGCCGTACTGGGCGCCGCCCCCGGCCCGCCCCTACCTGGAAGAGGTCGGGACCGCGCCGGGCCGCCTGCGCATCGCGCTCCAGCGCAGCTCCTGGAACGGCAGCGAGGTCGACCCCGAGTGCATCGCCGCCGCCGAGTCGGCGGCGCGGCTCTGCGAGGAGCTGGGTCACGAGGTCGAGGAGACGGAGCTCGCGATCGACGGGGAGTCCCTGGGCGAGGCGACCCGCGTCATCATCTTCGCCAACCTGCGCGCGACCCTCGACGATCGCCTGGCCGAGCTCGGCCGCGAGCTCACGGAGAAGGACGTCGAGCCGCTCACCTGGACCATCCTGCGCGGGACCGGGAGCCACACCGCCGCCGAGTACGCCCGGGCCGTGCGCCGGATCCACGCCGTGGGGCGGCAGGTCTCGGACTTCCTCGAGAGTCGCGATGTGCTGCTGAGCCCCACCATGGGCGTGCCGCCGCTGCCCCTGGGCGCCGTCTCCCTGGCGAATCCCGACATCGGCTCCGCCCTGCGCGATCTCATGCGCACCACGGGCTTCACCCAGCTCTTCAACGCCTCGGGACACCCGGCCATGTCGGTGCCCCTCTACTGGAGCGCCGGCGGTCTGCCGGTGGGCGTCCAGTTCGCCGGTCGCTTCGGCGACGAGGCCACCCTCTTCCGCCTGGCCGCGCAGCTCGAGTCCGCACGCCCCTGGCGCCAGCGCCGCCCCCCCGAGCCGGCCGCCGGCTGATCCGGCGACCGCGCGGGACCGGACGCGGGGCGGACGAAGCCGCTCCGCGGGGCGGAATCCCGCCAGCGGGCGGGCCGATGCGTTCGACAGCGGCGGCTTTCCGGGGGATCCTCTGGATTCGCCGTTCAGGTTCCGAACCGGCGGGACGAAGCCGACCCTGCGACCCGAACCACGCAGAACGATCCGCTGTGCGGAACGTCGAGGAGATGATCCATGATCCGGAATCCCGACCCGCACCGATCCGTCGTCGCCCGCTGCGCCTCCGTGTCCCCGGCCGCCGTCCTGTCGGTCCTGCTTCTCCTGGCCGCTCCTTCCCGGGCCCAGGAGCAGCAGGCCGTGGGATTCGCCTGGCAGTCCGGCCCGACGGTGGCTCCCCTCGGCGTGGACCTCGCCGAGATCGACGTGCCCGAGGGCTACATGGTGCTGGGCGCCCGGGACACCCAGCGCCTGATGGAGTACCTGGAGAACCCGATCACCGGTCAGGAGGTGGGGACCCTCGCGCCGGAGGTCGAGGACGTCCGCTGGTTCATCGTCTTCGAGTGGAACGAGATGGGCTACGTGCCCGACGACGACGCCGACGACCTGGACGCCGACGGGATCCTCGAGTCGATTCGCGAGGGCACCGAGGCCGCCAACCTCGAGCGCCGCGAGCGCGGCTGGTCGACCATGGAGATCGTCGGCTGGCAGGAAGAGCCCCACTACGACGAGACCACCCACAATCTCACCTGGGCGATCATCGGCCGGGCCGGCGAGAGCGAGAACATCAACCGCATCGTCAAGCTCCTGGGACGCCGGGGCGTCATGACCGCCACCCTGGTCACCGACCTGAACGTCCTCCACGTGGCCTCGGTGGAGTCGGACCAGATCCTCGCCGGCTATCGCTTCCGGCAAGGCAGCACCTATGCCGAGTACATCCCGGGCACCGACCGCCTCGCCGAGGTGGGCCTGGGCGCACTCATCGTGGGCGGCGCCGGTGCGGCGCTCATCAAGTCGGGTCTGCTGGCGCGCTTCTGGAAGCTGATCGTCGCCGGGCTGGCCGTCGTGGGCGGCGGCCTCGCCAAGCTCTTCGGTCGCAAGAACGAGCAGTACCCCGGAAGCACGGCCTGACGGGCCGGGGCACTCGGAGGATCTCGGCCGCGTGGAGCTGTGGCTCACGCTGACAGCGCTCTACGCGTGGCAGTGTCTGGTCTGGCTCCCGGGCCGCTCGCTCGCCTTCGTGCCCTCCTTCCGGGGTGCAGGCGCGCTCTCGGGTCCCGGACCCCGCTGGCTCTCGCCGTGGCCCGGCGCCCTGGGAATCGTCGCGTCCCCCCTGCCCTTCCACCCGCGCGGCGACCGGCTGGTGGCGGACGTTCCCCTCTCCCGCTCCGCGGGCGCCTTCGATCGCGGCGAGCGATCCGTGGAGCTCGGCGCGGGCTCGTCGGCCGAGCTGGTGGGAAGTCGCCTGGCCGTGGACGGCCGGCCGTTCGTGCCCGGCGCGTCGCGGGCCGAGGCCCGGGTGTGGCTCGTCCTCGCCGCTCTGCTCGCCCGCAAAGACCCCGCGGAGCGCACGCGCGAGCTGCGTCGCCACCTGGAAGCGTCCCTGGACCCGCAGCGCCTGGACGCCCGACTGGCCGAGGCGCGTCGCGGGGTGCGCGGACTCGCGATCGCGTGCAACGCCCAGAGCCTGGCGCTGCTGGCCGGAGTGCCCTCGCTCGGACTGTGGATGGGAGCCGAGCGGGCGATCCTGCTGTCGGCTCCGGTGCTCCTCGCGCTCCACCTGACCACGGTGGCCCTGGCGATCGCCGCCCACCGACGGCTCTTCCCGGAGCGGCGCGCCGAGCGGATCGAGGAGATCGCGACGGCCGCCCTCTACCCGCCCGCCCTGCTGCGCCTGCCCCAGCGCTGGATCGACGCGGCGCTCGCCGGCTTCCACCCCCTGGCCGTCGCCCGCGCCCTGTGGCCCGAGCCGAAATGGCGGCAGGCCTGGCGCCGCGCGCTCGCTCGCCTCGAGCGCTCGGCGGCCGACCCGTCGGAAGACTCGGAGTGGATCGAAGCCCAGCGCGGGGCGCTGCAGGAGGCCGTGAGCGACCTGCCGGACTGGTCCACGCCGCGTCGTCGCTCGGACCCCACGGCCAGCAGCTACTGCCCGATCTGCCTCGACGACTACCGGGCGGGCTTCGCCCGCTGCGCGGAGTGTGGCACCGCGACCGTGGCCTACGCCCCCCCGACGGGTGCTGCCGACCCGGATCTCTCCTGATTCCCGCAACGGGAGACCCGGGTCGCGCATCCCAATGGCGGGTCGGGCGAGCGATCCCGGCCGCGAACGGCGACAATCGAAGCACCGCGACCGGGCGGCCTCACGCGGTCGGGCTGCGGGGCTTCGGGAGGAGAGCCAGGGTGGCATCGGCACTTCGGGAACGGGCGATGGCGGAGCACCCGGACTTCCCCTGGCTCGACGCGGACCGGCCCGAGAGCGTCGGTCGCTACCTCGAGGCGGCGGGATGGCTGGAGCCCGGGGAGTCGTTCCGGGGCTGCGGGCGCGCGGGCGAGGGCAACATGAACCTCACCCTGCGCATCCGCACCGACCGTCGCCGCTTCGTGCTCAAGCAGGCGCGTCCCTGGGTGGAGAAGTACGACAGCATCCCCGCACCCTGGGACCGCTCGCTCGCCGAGCAGCGCTTCTACCAGCGCGTGGCCGGCATCCGGCCGGTGTCGTCCCGCATGCCGCGACTGCTGGGCGCGGACCCCGACGCCAGGGTCCTGCTGCTGGAAGACCTGCCCGGCGCCCGGGACCTCTCGGGCCTGTACGCCGGGGGCGATGCGATCACACCGGCCGAGCGGGAGGCCCTCTGCGGGTACCTGCGCGCCCTCCACTCGGCCACCCGGGTCGACCCCTCGCCGGACATCACCAACCGGGCCATGCGCGCGCTCAACCACGCCCACATCTTCGAGGTGCCCCTCGACCCGACCAACGGCCTCGACCTCGAGGCCCACGAGCCGGGGCTCGGCCGCGCTGCCGCGGAGCTCTCCGCGGACCGCGCCTTTCGCGAGGCCGTCGCCCACCTGGGCGAACGCTATCTGCGCGACGGCCCCTGCCTCGTGCACGGCGACTACTTCCCGGGAAGCTGGCTGCGCAGCGACCTGGGCCTGCGCATCATCGACCCCGAGTTCGGCTTCTGGGGCGAGCCGGAGCTCGACGTCGGGTTCGCGCTGGGCCACCTCGCCCTGGCGGCGGTGCCCGGGAGCGAGGCGCGCCACTGGCTCGAGGACTACGCGAAGGGCCGCGAGGCGCCGCCCCTCGAGGCCGAGCGGGTCGCCCGCTTCGCCGCGGTGGAGGTGATGCGCCGGCTCATCGGCGTGGCCCAGCTGCCGCTCCCGCCCGGTCGGGGAGACCGCGTGGAGCTCCTCGAGCGCTCCCGGCGCGCCATGCTCGAAGGCGACCTGGGCGCCCTGTTCGGGGAGGGGACGTGAGCCCGCCCGCCACCGAGCCCGTCTGGATCGACACCGACCCCGCCATCGGTGTGCCGGGCGCCGACGTCGACGACGGCCTCGCCCTGGTCCAGGCCTTCCACTCCCCGGAGATTGCGGTGCGGGGCGTGAGCGCCGTCTTCGGCAACGCTCCCCTGGAGAAGACGGGACCCATCGCGCGGGAGCTGGTGGCGCGCTTCGGCCCGGCCGACTGCGGCGTCTTCGAGGGCGCTGCGTCGGCCGACGACCTCGAGCGGACGACACCGGCCGTCGACGCGCTCTGCGCCGCCCTGGAACGCGAGCCCCTCAGCGTCATCGCCCTGGGCCCCGTGACCAACGTCGGCGCCGCGGTGCGCCGTCGCCCGGACCTCGTCCCGCGCATCCGCCGCATCGTGATGGTGGCCGCGCGCCGACCGGGCCAGTCGTTCTGCTCGGTCGCCTCCCAGCCCGACCCGTTCCCCGACCTCAACTTCGACTGCGACCCGCCGGCCATGCAGGCCCTGCTCGACGCCGAGGTGGAGCTGGTGTTCGCGCCCTGGGAGGTGTCTTCCCACGTCTGGATCGAGGAGGCCGACCTGGACCGGTTGGCCGGGAGCGGGGACAGCGGCGCGTACATCGCCCGGCACAGCCGACCCTGGCTGGCCATCTGGCGCGACCGCCTGGGCGCCCCGGGCTTCAACCCCTTCGACACCCTCGCCATCGCGGCCGTCAGCCACCCGGACCTGCTGGAGACGTTCGAGGCCGGTGTCTGGATCGAGGAGGGTCCGAACGACACGGCGCCCCGCGACGAACGCGGCCCCGGCAACACGAAGCCCCACCTGCTGGTCGACCCGAAGCGACCGGGCCGGCGCGCCCGCTACTGCCACACCCCGAAGCCGGCCTTCAAGCCCCTCCTCCTCGACCGCCTGGAACGCCGCGCCTCTCCCTGACCGCCCCCCCTCCAACCTCCATCCAACGGCGGCTCCGCTGCCAACCCTTCCCCCGGTCTCGAACTGGGCTGCCAACGGCTCACTCGAACCTTCGAGGCAGCTCCAAGCAGAGTCGTTGGCCACCCGGTCCCGGGTCGGGGGGTACAGGGGGGTCCCGCGCGCAGTTCCGCAGGCAGGGACGGCCAGGGGAGCTAGGGGAAGACGGCCTGGAGGGCGAAGACGAAGTGCAGGCCGTCGGGCGGCGGACCGGGTCGGAAGCGCAGCACCCGCAGGCGATCGGAGACCATCAGCACCTGCCACGGGATCGCCCGCTCGAACAGATCCTTCCAGTCGTCCTCCTGCACCTCGATCGCGAACTCGGCGTCCTCGATGCCCGGGGTCGGCGCGGCCGTGGGATCGCCGAAGTCGACGCTCCAGTCGCCGCCGTCGCTGCCGGTGATGCGGAAGCCCACCCGGCGGCCGTGGTAGCGCGCCGCCTCGGGCGCCCCGCCCAGGCGGGCGGGCAGGTCGCGGCGGAAGGTGTCCTCGGTGGAGGGGCGGCCCTCCGGACACCAGCGCTCGCCGGTGCCCAGCAGCGGGTGGAGGTAGTCGTGGGGGGTCTGCGGCTCGGGCGTGCCCCGGAGCGCTCCGCGCTCGATGCCGTCCGGGGTCCAGGCGTCGCCCGGAGCGAGGCGGGCGCAGGGAATCTGCGGGGCGACCTCGGCCAGGCGCGCCGCCAGGTCCGAAGCGCCCCGACGAATCACCCGGGCGGTGACCTCCGCTCCGCACGGGCCGCGCCAGCGCATGTTGGAGGCCGCGGGAATCGCGGCGTTCACGCCGAGACGGGCCGCCGCGGCGGCGGCCGCGCGCGGCGCGTGGTCGGCGGACTTGAGCGACTCCATGCCGAACAGCGTGGGCTGGTCGAAGGAGTTGTGGCTGAAGGCGCCGACCTCCACCGGTCCCAGGCGCCGGGCGATCTCGGCGACCACCTCCTCGGGCTGCGGCGCGTCGACCCCGTCCCAGAACGTCCCCTCCCGGCCGACGAAGGCGAAGGCGCACTCGTCGAGCACCCCGCGCGAGGGCGTGGGGACGATCTGCAGGTCGCCGAGCGCGAAGGGCTCCCAGTCGTCCCGGGCGTGCAGGTCGGTGAAGCCCAGGCGGCGCAGGTTCGCGTCGAGCTCGGTGAAGCGGATGGGCGGATGAATCACCGGCAGGGACCTGTCCGGCAGCCGGACCAGGCTGGGCGCGTTGAAGTGGTCCAGATGACCGTGGCTGATGGCGATGGCGTCGAGGGGAGGCAGGTCGGCGACGCCGAACGGCAGGGGCGCGTCGTGCTCGACGTGCCCCTCGAAGATCGGGTCCACGAGCCAGGGGTCGGTCAGGATGCGCCGGCCGTCGATCTCCACGAGATGACAGGCCTGGCCCAGGAAGGTCACGCGCACGGCGTCCCTCCGGCCGCGCCCGAGCCGGCTCGGGGCGCATGCGCCATCGGCAGCCGACGCGCAGGTCGGCCGCCCGGTCTCCTGCCCGCGGTCTCCATGGCGGCGAGGATACGCCATCACTCCCGGTCCGTTGGGGGTACAATCGGGGTGGAGGTGCCCCATGGCATCGGTGTCGGTGATCGTGCCGGTCTACAACTCCGAGGCCTCCCTCGACGAGCTCGTGGGCAGGCTGGTGGCCACCCTCGAAGGCGTGGGCGACCCCTTCGAGATCTGCCTGGTGAACGACGGCAGCCGCGACGGCAGCTGGGCCGCCATCGCGCGGCTGGCGGCGTCGCGGGCGAACGTCCGGGGCATCGACCTGATGCGCAACTTCGGGCAGCACAACGCGCTGCTCGCGGGCATCCTGGCGGCGCGCCACGACGTCATCGTCACCCTGGACGACGACCTGCAGCACCCGCCCGAGGCCATCCCGCTGCTCCTCAAGGAGATCGAGGCCGGCGCGGACGTGGTCTACGGCACCGCCGCGGCGGAGCGCCACGGGACCGCGCGCAACCTGGCCTCGCGGATGATCCACTGGACGCTTTCCCGGGTGCTGGGCCCGGAGACCGAGCGCCATTCGAGCTCGTTCCGCGCGTTCCGCAGCGGCGTGCGCGCCGCCTTCGCCGACTACCGCGGGGCGGTGGTCACGGTGGACGCCCTGCTCACCTGGGGCGCGGCGCGCTTCGCCCACGTCGAGATCGAGCACGCCGAGCGCCGCCACGGCCGCTCCAACTACACCCTGGGCCGGCTCATCCACCACGCCTACGACTCGGTGACGAACTTCAGCGTCCGTCCCCTCAAGTTCGCGAGCCTGATGGGCTTCGTCATCACCGCCTTCGGCTTCGCGGCCACGTGCTATGCCATGGGCTTCTATACGCTGCGGGGCCTGCCCATCCCCCCGGACGTGGCGATCTTCTCGGCGGTCTGCCTGTTCTCGGGCATCCAGCTCGTCACCCTGGGCATCATGGGTGAGTACCTGGCGCGCATGCACGTGCGCCTGATGGAGAAGCCGCCCTTCGTCATCCGCTGCGAGACCGACGACGCGCGACGGACCGAGACGGCGCAGAACCAGGGACGAACAGAGACGTGAGCGCAACCACCGCCCCCAGCCAACGCACACCCGAGGACGTCTGGTACTACCTCAGCAACGAGTGGTACAAGGGGCGCCAGCCGTGGTTCCACGACACGAGCCAGCTCCCGGGCACCAAGGTCCTGGAAGAGAACTGGCAGGTCATCAAGGAAGAGCTGGAAGCCTACTACGCGGCCCACGCGGCCGAGCTGAAGCCCAACTTCACTCCGTACGCCTACTCCGAGACCGGCTGGAAGACCGTCAACCTGTTCTCGTACTTCCTCCGCTACGAGAAGAACTGCCGGGCGCTGCCCCGCACCACCGAGATCGTCGAGCGCATCCCGGACATGTGCCTGGCCCAGGTCGCCGTGCTCGAGCCCCACACGCGCATCAAGGCGCACATCGGCGACTGCAACGGCGTCATCCGCAGCCATCTCGGGCTGAGGGTGCCGGGCGGTCTGCCCGAGCTGGGCATCAAGGTCGGGCGCGAGAGTCGCACCTGGGAGGAGGGCAAGGTGCTGGCGCTGTCCATCGCCCACCGCCACTACGCCTGGAACCAGACGGACCGGCCCCGCATCGTGCTGGTTGTGGACACGATCCACCCGGACTTCCACGATCGCCGCTACGAGGTGGCGGGCAACGCGCTGGCCGCCATCGCGATGAAGGTGTTCGCGACGCGCTTCCCGGCGCTGAAGCGGATGCCTCGCTGGCTCACCCGCACGATCCACGCGGTCCTCGGACGCCTCGCGCGAGCCCGACTCTGGCTCCAGCGCACCACGGGCCTCTGAACCGGCGCCTCACTCCCACCCACCCATCGCTGAGCGCCGCCTCGCTCCATCTGCGCGCGCGGTCTCGCTCCGTTCGCGCGCGCCGCGTCGCTTCGCCTCTGGTCCTCCGTTGCCCCGACCGGGGGAAGGGTTGCGACTCCGTCTCCCTCCGCTCCTCTTCTGCCGGGGCTGGCGGCCGCTGGGAACACGACGCCTGCGCTCGTCCACGCGCTGGCCGCCATCGGTCGAAGCAGCGCTTCGAGCGCGCGAGCGCCCTTCTCGCTTCGGCGGTCGCTCCGCTGTCAACCCTTCCCCCGGTCTCGGGCCGGGCAGCCAACGGCAGGGTCGAACCCGCCGAGACGGAACGATTCGACGTCGTTGGCCACCCCGTCCCGGGTCGGGGGGGGACAGGGAGGTCCCGCGCGCAGTTCCGCAGGCAGGTAGAGCCCGCGCAGGGCAGCCGGGTTGTCCCCGCGCAGCAGCCAACAGGTTCGCCGAGGACTGTCCGAGCACGGGCGGCGTCTTTGGTGCTAGTGGGGCTCGGCTGGGGTCCGGCTCCAGGCTTCGGGCAGACCCCCTTCCAGGTGCAGGTGGAACGTGGAGGTCGAGCGCAGGAAGCGGAAGCCCAGCTTCGCGTAGACATTGATGCTGCCGATGGTCGCCGCCTGGGTCTCGTTCTCCATGAAGCTGGCTCCCAGGGGGCGGGCGGCGATCATCTCGTGCTGGATGGCGGTGAACAACCCGCGGTACTCCGGCAGGGTGGCCCCGAGCCCGCGACCGCAGACCAGCGCACCGGCCGCGTCGGAGACGTCGGGCATGCTCTTCATGGAGATGAACGCGACGATCTCCTCGCCGTCCCAGGCCACCAGCACCGCGTCCGCCCACTCGCCCTTCATGGCCTTCTCGGTCCACGCGGTGTAGACGGCGCTCGAGCGCTCCACGGGCAGCGTGTGGTCGAAGACCAGGGGCCCCCGGTCGAAGGCGCGGCCCGCCCAGTCGGCCAGGCGGGACCACGTGCGCGCATCGAGCCCCTCGAGATCCTCGCCCAGGAGCACCTCGATGCGGATCGACGGGGTGGGCGGGCCGTCGTGGGGCGTGCCGCTGAGCGCGGCCATCCACGACACCTGGGTGTCCACGTGGACGGCGCCGGCGCGCTGCAGCACCCAGGGCGTGACCCGGTCCCGTGTGGAGGCGCGCGCGGCCACGTGGGCGACCCCGGCGCCGCGCAGCGTCTCGGCGGCCGCCGCGTAGAGCTCGCGGAGCGCCGCCCCGCGCAGGCTCTCGTCGGCGACCCCGATCGGCTGCTCGATGCGGGCCATGGCGAGACCGAAGTGCTCGGACTCGAAGTCGCGATGGTCGGCGCGCAGGGCCGCCAGCGGTCGCCCGTCGCCCGCGCGGGCCACCCACACCGGCCAGCGCCCGTCGGCCAGCCAGCGGTCGCGGTGCAGGGCGATCGCCGCGCCGGGCCGCGCGGCCACCGGTGCGAAGTTCGCGTAGGGCAGCTCGCGCTCCAGGGGCAGGAGCTCCTCGAGCACCGCGTCGAGCGTGTCCGCACTCTCCGGGGTGACGATCAGTCCCATGGTCCGCGATCATACACCCGGCGCCGCCGGTCGGGCGCCGCGAGACGGGAGTGCCGTGGGAGTCGTGGGCGAGGGGTTCGTCGGCGGGGGACTCGCCGAGCTGGGCATCGCCCTCGCCGGAGGCCTGTGGGCCCTGCTCGCCGGGGTGCTGGCCCCGGGCGCCCTGTGCATCCACCTCGCAAAGCTGGATCGGGGGCGGGAGCCGCTCGAGAAGCTGGTGCTGTCCCTGGCCTTCGGTCGCCTCCTGCTGGCGCTGCTGACCCTCGTCACCGCGTCGACCGTGGGCGCCTGGGCCCTGCACGGCTTCGCCCTGCTCGCCGTCGCCGGCTGCGGGGTCCTGCTGCGAGGCGGCCTGCGCCGCGGGACGCTCCGCCCCGGGCCGGCCTCCCTCGAGGTCTGGGCGCCCGTGCTCGTCGCGCTGGTCTGCGCCGGGCTGCTGGTGGGCGCGGTCCTCGGGCACCAGTCGACGGGCGGAGCCGGCGATCTCGTCTTCTTCGGCCGCGACACCACCAACGATCCCCTGATCTACGGATCCATGGCCCTGGAGCTGCGCGCCTCGGGGCTTCCCCTCACCAATCCCTTCGCCGCGGGGATGGCCTGGACCAGCTCGTACGTGCCCTTCGCGTTCCTGGCCGGGCTGCTCGAGCTCGCTCGCCTGCCGGTGCTGGAGCTGGTCTTCCGGGGGCTGCCGCTTTTCGAGAGCGCCGGGCTCGGGCTCGGCGCGGTCGCCCTGATGCGCGCGCTGGGCGCCCCGCTCGGAGCGCAGTGCCTGGCGCCGGCCCTGCTGCTGCTCGCGGGCGACGCCTCGACCTGGCTGCTCGCCCTGGGCGGGGCCCTCGGCTTCACGCCCCAGGCGCTCGACAGCTGGGCGCTCTTCGGGCCGTACCTGCTGCCCTTCAATCCCATCGCCCCGGCCCTGCAGACCTGGCTGGCCGCGCTCCTGCTGCTGGCGCGGCCGGGCAAGGCGCGGCGCGCCCACGCCATCGCGGCGGGCGCGCTGTTCGCCGCGCTGTTCGAGATCAAGGTCTTCCTGTGGGCGCCGGCGCTGGTGGGACTGGTGGCGGTCGCGGTCTGGCGCCCTCCCCGGGCCCTGGCGCCGAGCCTGCGCCTGGCCTCGCTCACGGCCGTCGCGGCCTCGCTCCCGTCCCTCGTGGAGAAGGCGCTCTGGGCGGTCCGGCTCCAGGGCTCCGAGGCCCTGGGCTTCCGGGCCTGCGTCGGCTGTCTCCCCCGCTATCTGGTCGACGCCTCGCTGGGCAGCCACGACCCTTCGTTCCGGATCTTCGAGTCGTTCAGCGCCGGGCGGCTGCTCGACCCCGGGTGGCTCGCGACCACCGTCGCCCTGGCCGGGGTGGCCGGCGCGGCCGCCCTCGGCGCCCGCTGGGTCGCGGTTCCGCGGCTCTGGCGCATGGCCCGGGAAGACCGGGCCGAAGACGGCGAGGGCAGCCGCTCCGCCCGGGCCGCGGTGGCGCGTCTGGTCGGGGTGGGCGCGGCCGCCGGCCTGGGCGCGGCGGCGGCGGTCGGGGTGGCGCCCCACTTCCTCAACGCCGCCCAGTTCGCGTGGCTGGCGGGCTTCGGTCTCTGGATCTTCGTCGCCTGGGTGCTGACCGACTGGCTGGCCGCCGGCCGCCTGGTGGCCGCCTTCCTGGTGGGAGCCGCCGCGCTCCCGGGAAGCCATCACGGCCTGGTGCGCCTGGGCCTCGGCGCACCTCGACACCAGGTCGTGTCGGTCGGCGAGGCGCGCCTGATGGACGCGCTGGCCGCGGCCTCCCAGCCGGGCGAGCTCGTGCTCGAGCCCTCGATGATCCAGGACACCGACACCCCGTCCCCGGTGACCTTCCTGGCCGGCCGGCCCGTCTACATGAGCCTGCTGTCCCAGGTGGTGGGCCTGCCCGAGCCCGAGCGGCGGCGCCGCTTCGACCACCTGCTCGCCTTCTTCGTGGAGCGCGACCCGGAGGCCGCCCGGGCAGCGCTGCGCGCCAGCGGCGCCCGGCTCGTCTACGTGCCGGCCGGCTTCCGCCCGGTCCTCGACCTGGAGCGCGAGCTCGAGCCCGTCGCCGGCAGCCCGGCCGGGCGGATCTACCGGGCCCCGCAGACCCGCGCGTCTCCGGGCGGGCCGGTCAGCCCGGAGTCCGCCCCCACACGAAGCACAGGAGATCCATCGTGACGGCGACCAGCCAGTGGGCGAGGAAGGCGGGCCAGAAGGACCGGCTGCGCCAGGCGACCAGGGAGAACACGAGCCCCGCCCAGGCCGCCAGCACGAGCTCGAGGGTCGGCTTGCCCCAGTGCAGCGCCACGTACCACGCCAGCAGCGGAGCCACCGCGAAGCCGACCCCGAAGCGACGGGCCAGGGGCAGCAGCGCGAAGCCGCGGTAGCAGAACTCGAGCGCCAGCAGCTGGGGCGCGTGGTGCAGCAGCCAGAGGAAGGCCAGTCCGATCGCGTGCTCCCGCGCGGGCGGGAACGCCGTCGACGGATAGAACGCCTGGAACTCGGGCCGCATGGCCAGCCACACCACCAGGGGGGCGACCGCCAGCCAGGCGGATCCGGTGTCGGCCAGCAGGTCGCGCCAGGCGGGGCGCTTCCAGCCGAAGTCCGAGAGCGGCCCGCCCAGGACGAAGCGCGCCACCGCCAGCGGCACCGCCAGCAGCGGCAGGACGTCGCCGCCCAGGACCAGACCGAAAGTGCCGAACGGAAGCTGGGGCGGCAGCCGCCAGGTCGTGTAGAAGGCGCTCCAGAGACTGACGAAGACCAGGGTCCCGACGACGACGGCCAGGTTGCGTCGCTCGCTCGTCATCTCTGCGGCGGCCCATCGCCGACGATCCGCGCCGGACCCAGCAGGACCGCGATCCAGTGGGTCTGCTCGTCGGCCTCGAGGGCGATCTTCACGGTCATGGTGAGCGGGACCGACAGCAGCATGCCGACCGGGCCCAGCACCCATCCCCAGAAGACCAGGGACACGAAGACCACCAGGGTCGAGAGGCCGAGCCCCTTTCCCATGAGTCGCGGCTCGGTGAAGCTGCCGATGCCGATGTTCACCGCGAGATAGATGGCGGCCACCACCAGCGCCCAGCCGGAGCCCAGCTGGACCAGGGCCAGCAGCACCGCGGGGATCGCCGCGATGATCGAGCCGATGCTGGGCACGAAGTTGAACAGGAACGCCAGCAGGCCCCAGACCAGGGGGAAGTCGACCCCGATGACCGCGAGCGCGCCGGCCACCATTCCGCCCGTGGCCAGGCTCGTCACGGTCTTGATCGCCAGGTAGCGCTTCACGTTCTCGAGCACCCGGCCCATGCGCTCGGCGAAGCCCTCGGGATCGGACACCACCTGGCCGAGCTTGCGCGGGAAGCTCGCCACCTCCAGCAGGATGAACACCGTGGTGAGCAGGATGAGCAGTCCGTTGGCGAGCAGCCCCCCGAGCCCCGAGAGCAGGTTGCCGACGAGGCCCATGGCCCGGCCCGGGTTCACGATCTCGCGCCACTGGTCCGCGGTGATCTCGATGCCCAGCCTCGAGAGCGCGTCCAGCCAGCCTGTGGACGCCTCGCGGAGGCCGGCCTGGTAGCCCGGAAGCGCCCGGGTGAACTCGGCGATGGTGGTCCCGATGAACAGCCCCAGCACCACCAGCAGCACGATCACCCCGGTCACCACCACGAACAGCGCGATCGACGTGGGGACCTTCCGGGACTCGAGCCAGAGGAGGATCGGAGCGCAGATGACGGCGATGAAGACCGCGAGCAGACACGGGATCACCAGCGCGGCGGCGGCCTTGAGTCCGGCCACGACCACCACGAAGGCGGCGGCGGCGAGCAGCGGGCTGGCCTGTCGCGGAGGCGCACTCTCCATGGGAGGCGGACTGTATCCCCATGGCGCGCGCGCGTCACTCGGATTTGCGCCGCGCCCGGGAGCCGGCCGCTCTCAGCGCGCGGAGGCCGGCCCGAAGACCTCCACCCAGGAGAGCGTGGGGCCGCCGAAGAAGTAGCGGATGGCCTGCTCGTAGGGATTGCGCAGCGTCGCCACCCGCTCGAACTGCGCGGGGAAGTCGAAGCTGCGGATGCACGCGTGCTGCTCGCGCAGCATGGGCTGGCCGAGGATGAGGAAGGGCGGCTCGTCGGTGGGGCTGCGGTTGAGCGCCCAGCAGTTGAGGGCGATCGCGTCGAAGCCGTAGAAGGGGAAGCCCGGCGAGCGCGCGTCCAGGTAGTGGACCAGACCGGGCATGAAGTCCAGCGCCACGACCGGGTCGCCGGGCTCGAAGCCCGCCGCCTGCATGCGCGCGGCGAGATCCTCGAGGAAGTCGCGGGTGGCCGGGTCGACCTTGAGGCCCGGCACCCGCTCGAGGGGCTCGGTCTGGGTGTGCAGCGGGCCGGCGATGCCGTAGGGCCGCATCCAGTGGTGCTCGAAGAAGGCCGCGGTGGTGGCGAGGACCAGGAGCACCGCCCCTGCGGCCGCCGTGCGCGGAAACCGCCCGCGCAGCGGGATCGCCAGCAGCGCCAGCCCGAGCAGGATCGGAAAGGCGTGGGTGGGCAGTCGCAGGGTGAGGGGAACGTTGGTGCCGACGATGTTCACGAAGGGCAGCAGCGCAAGCAGCAGCAGGACCGGCAGCACCTCGCGCCACCACCTCAAGGCTTCCGGGGTGGCGGCGCCCGCGAGCACGAGACCCAGCCCCGTGGAGAAGAGCGCCGAGCAGAACAGCACGATCAGCGTCGGGTGGATGTTGTCGGCGTGGTAGCTCCAGGCGCCGGCCGCGAGGACCAGGGCCGCGGCGGCGAGGGCGATCGCCAGGGACGTGTCGAGCCCGCCGGGCCGCGCGCGCAGCCGGCTCCAGGCGACCCCGAGCACCGCCGCGAAGGCGACGGTCATCGCGAGGAGGTTCACGTGGCTGCCGATGTCGTGGTGGACGTAGACCGCCAGGATGCGCCCGATGCCGTAGCCGGTCAGCCGGTTCACCTCCCGGGCGAGCTCGAGCTTGGCGGCCCAGGTCGCCGGCCCGCCCCCGGCCAGCGCGAAGCACAGGATCGCGACCCCGGCGCCGGCCGCGCCCGCGGCCACGAACCCGGCCCGCTCGCGGAGCCCGCCGCCCATGGACACGAGGGCCAGCGCGGGCAGCGCCGCGCCCAGCAGGATCGCCGGCGGGAACTTCACGAACAGCTGGACGCCGAGGGCGAAGCCGCAGACCAGTCCCCACCCCACCCGCGCCCGCCACGCGGTCGCGCCGGCCGGCAGCGCCAGGGCGAAGAGCAGGGCGGCGCAGGCGGCGTAGGTCATGAGGTTGGTCGCGTCGTTGTAGCCGAACTCCCGGGCCCCCACGCCCAGGAGCGAGCCCGTCAGGGCGAAGAGCAGGATCCCCGCCCCGCCCCGGGTGACCGCGCCGGGGAGCCTCGATCGGGCCCAGACCAGCGCACCCGCCGCCAGCAGTGCGGTCGCGACGGCCTCGGTGGCGAGGCGCAGCCAGCGCGCGCCCACCACGTCGAACCGCGGCGGGGAATCGAAGAGCGTGAGCAGGCGGTAGAACTCGAAGAGCGGCGGCGCCGACTCGGGATGGTTGAGGTTGAGCAGGAAGAAGCCGCCGTCGCCGAGGTCGAATCCCCGGGAGATGCCCCAGGCGACGACCCCGAGCCGGGCTCCGAAGAGCGCTCCCAGGATGGCGACTCCGATCCGGAGCCCCGTGCGGTGCCGATTGGTCCCTTCGATGGGCAATCGATACCCGTCCGCCCGGAGCGTGTAAAGACTCGCGGCGCGCCCCTCGAATCGCGTGCGTTCGCAGACGCTTGGGCGGACGCTTGCGCGAGGCCCCCCGGAATCGTTGTTCCGGACCGCGCCCGCCGGGTAGTCTGTAGCGCTCTGCCGGGGAGCCCGGGCAGCGCGGAAGCGACACCATGACCGTCCACCACACCGACTGCCGCCACTTCCGGGGGGACCGCCCCTGCGACTTCCGGCGCCCCTGTGAAGGCTGCGGCGACTACAGCCCCATGGGCCTGCGGATCCTGGTGATCAAGCTGGCCGCGACGGGCGACGTGCTGCGGACGACCCCGATCCTCCCGGCGATCAAGCGCGAGCACCCCCGCTCCCACGTCACCTGGCTGACGCGGCCGGAGTCGCTGGAGCTCCTCCAGGGGCTCGAGGAGATCGACCGCGCCCTGGCGCTGGACGCCGACAGCGTGGCCTACCTGCCGGCCGAGCGCTTCGACGTGGTGATGTGTCTCGACAAGGAGCCCGCCGCCACCGGCCTCGCCGCGCGGCTGGACGCGCCGGACAAGCGCGGCTTCGTCCTCGGCCCCCACGGAAACCCGCTGCCCGCCGGCCCCGCCGCGGACTACGCCTACCGACTCGGTCTCGACGACGAGCTCAAGTTCCGCACCAACCAGCGCACCTACCAGGACATCACCTTCGAGATGGTCGGCCTGGGCTGGGACCATCAGGACTACCGGCTGGAGATCCCCCGCCGCGCTCGGGACCGGGCCGCCGCACGCTGGAAGCGCCTCGGGGTGGGGCCCGACGAGCGGGTCGTGGGCCTGAACGTGGGCGCCGGCGAGGCCTTCGCCCACAAGGACTGGCGGGTGGAGGGCTGGGCCCTGCTCGTGCGCCTGGTCGAGACGCGCCTGGGAGCGCGGGTCGCCCTGCTCGGCGGTCCCGACGACCGCGAGCGCGTGGAGGCGGTGGCGTCGCTCGCCGGCCCGACCGCCCTCGATCCCGGCGCCACGCCCTCGATCCTCGAGTTCGCCGCGCTGCTCGAGCGCTGCGCGGCCGTGGTGACCGGCGACACCCTGGCCATGCACCTGGCCCTCGCCCGGCGCCGGCCCGTGGTCGCGCTGTTCGGATCCACCTGCCCCCAGGAGGTGGAGCTCTACGGTCGCGGCGAGAAGATCGTCCCCAAGATCGACTGCCACCCCTGCTATCGGTCGCAGTGCTCCCTCCAGCCGAGCTGCGCCGACGCGATCCCGGCGGAGACGGTCCTCGGGGCGGTGTCCCGGGTGCTGCGAGCGCCGCGGTGAAGACCGTCGTCCTGGTGCCGACCTGGAACGAGAGCGAGAACGTGGTCAGCCTGCTCGACGCCATCGGCGAGCTCGCCGTGCCCGGGCTCGAGGTGCTCGTCGTCGACGACGCGTCGCCGGACGGCACCGCCGACCAGGTGCGCGCGTACGCCGAGACCCACCCCTTCGCGAGCGTGATCGAGCGCCGGGGCGAGCGGGGACGCGGACACGCGGGCCGCGAAGGCTACCTGGAGGCCCTGGCCCGCGGAGCCGACCGCATCCTCGAGATGGACGCCGACCTCTCCCACGACCCGGGCTCGATCCCGGCCCTGCTCGCCGCCTGCGAATCCCGGGACGTGGTCCTGGGCTCGCGCTTCGTATCCGGCGGGCTGGACAAGGACCGCGCTCTCTGGCGCCGCGCCCTGACCCGGGCCGCCAACCTCTACATCCGCGTGCTGTTCGGGGTGGAGGTGCGGGACGCCAACTCGGGCTTCCGCTGCTTCCGGCGCGAGGCGCTCCTGGCCATCGAGCCGGAGAAGCTCGCCTCGCCGGGACCGGCCATCGTCCAGGAGGTGCTGTTCCGGGCCTCCCGAGCGGGGCTGCGGATCGGGGAGATCCCGGTGGTCTTCACCGACCGGGTCCGCGGCAGCTCCAAGCTCGGCTGGCCCCAGCTCTGGGACGGCTACTGGACGGCCCTGCGGCTCCGCGCCCGCCAGCTCCTGGGCCTCGATCGGTGAGCGAGGCCTGCGATCTGTGCGCCGGGTCGGCGTTCGATCCGTACGTTCCCCACATGTACTCGCTGGCGGGTCGCCCCTTCGACCTGGTCCGCTGTCGGGCCTGCAGCCTGGTCCAGGTGCGCCCCCTGCCGGACCCGTCCGCCGTCGAAGCGATGTACGGAGACGACTACTTCGACAAGGACTACGACAGCTGCCTGCACGAGGAGAGCTACTTCGACAGCTTCCCCAGGCTGATGGAGCGCTACGGGAAGCTCCTCGACGAGATCGAACGCGAGCAGGCCCCGGGCGCGCTCTTCGAGGTGGGCTGCGCCGGGGGCTGGTTCCTCGAGCTCGCCCGGGAGCGGGGCTGGAAGGTGCGGGGCGTCGAGATCACCCGGGTGGGCGCCGACCACGCCCGCCGGGTGCTCGGCCTCGACGTCGAGCGCTCGACCTTCCCGGGCGACCCGCTGCCCGGGGGCCCCTACGACGTGGTCTACATGGGCCACGTGCTGGAGCACCTGCGCTCGCCGACGCGGGGCGTCGAGACGGCGGTCGCCGCGCTGCGGCCGGGGGGGCTGCTGGTGGTCGAGGTGCCGAGCTACGTCGACTCGGCCTGGTTCCGCGCTCTGCGGCGCGGACTGCCGGGGCTGCGGGCGCTGGGGCTCGACGCCGGAGGCCTGCTCCGCGCCCTGAAGTTCCCCCGGCCCGGGGAGACGATGGAGCCCTTCCATCTCTACGAGTTCCGGCGCCGCACGCTCACGCGCCTGCTGGAGGGCCACGGCCTGCGCGTCCTGCGCACGGTGTCGCGGGTCCCCAAGCCCGACTCCCTGGCCCGCAGCGCCAACCCGCTGCTGCGGGCGATCGGCCGGGGCTTCGACGTCCTCGACGCGGCCGCGCTGCACTGGGGACTTCCCGGCGGAAACCTCGCGGCCTTCGCCCGGCGTGCGTCGCCCGCGGCGGCGCCGTGAGCGCGAAGCCCGGCGGCGACTCCAGCCTCGACGGCCCGGGACGCATCGTCGCCCCCGCGCTGGCCCTCCTCCTCGTGCTCGGCCTCTTCTGGCCGGTGCTGGGATTCCCGTTCGTCTCGCTGGACGACGTCTACGGCGTGGTCGAGAACCCGGGCATTCGCGAGCTGTCGTGGAACGGCGTGCGCTTCCTGTTCCTCGAGGACCAGCGCGACTTCCGCTACTTCCCGCTCAGCTACCTGAGCTTCGCGGTGGACTACGCGCTCTTCGGCCTCGACCCCCGCGGCTTCCACGCCACCAACCTGGCCCTGCACCTGGCGAACACCGGCCTCGTCTTCGCCCTCGTCCGCCGGCTCACCGGCGATCGGCTCGCCGCAGCGGTGGCGTGTGTGCTCTTCGGCGTCCATCCGCTGCAGGTCGAATCCGTGGCCTGGGTGAGCAGCCGGAAGAACGCGCTCTTCTTCCTCTTCTACCTGGGCTCGATCTTCGCCTACCTCGGCTGGGCCCGGCCGCCCGGGCCCCGACCCCGGCTCGCCCGGGCGTCCCTGGCAGCCAGCGTGCTGCTCTTCCTCCTGGCCCTCTGCGCCAAGACCACGGCCGTCACCCTCCCGGCGGTCCTGGTCCTCGTCGATCACCACCTCCGGCCCCAGCCTCCGCCGGGACTGGCTCGCTTCCTGGGGGAGAGCCTGCCCTCGAAGCTTCTGTACCTCCCCCCGATCGCCTTCACCTGGTGGATGACCCGGCAGCTCGCCCGGCGCAGCCCGTTCCTCGCGGAGTACGCCTTCGGCGCCGTCGACTGGACGGTGATCGCCCTGCACAACGTCTTCTTCTACGTCGCGAAGACCCTGGCGCCCTTCGGACTGGGCGTCTTCTACCCGCTCCCCGACGACTCGGCGCCGTGGCTGCCGGCCCGGTTCCACGTCTACGCGCTGCTCGCCCTGGCGCTGATCGCGGTCTGCCTGTGGAGCCGGACCCGACACCGGATCGTGTTTCTCGGGACGGCCTGGTATCTCGCGACGATCGCCCCGATGGCGATCGGGCCGGCCTTCTTCAGCGACATGCCGCTGCTCGCCGCCGACCGCTACGCCTACCAGTCGGGGGTGGGCCTCTTCCTGCTCGTGGGAGCCGGCTTCAGCGGCCTGTGGCGAAGCCCGCGACCGGCCGGTGGCGCCGCCCGGGCCGCGCTCGCGGCCGGGGCGGCCGCGTTGCTCGCGGGCAGCCTGCTCCTCGCCCGGCAGCAGGTCCAGGTCTGGCGCGGCACGATCCCGCTCTACGAGCAGACCGTGCGCCACCACCCGTCGGACGCCTTCTACTACCGGCTGGCCCTGGCCTACGCGCGCGAGGACCGCCTGGCCCGGGCCTTCGACGCCCTCGAACGGGCCGAGACCGCCCCGCACCAGATCTTCTTCGCGCGGATCTTCGTCTACCAGATGCAGATCTCGGACCTCTACCGGCGCAAGGGCGACTTCCTGCGCGCGGCGGAGCTCCTGGAGTCGGCCATCGACTCGACCCCCAACGCCTTCGAGCCCGTCGACACGCGCACACCCCTGGCCTACCGCTACCTCGCCGATCTCTACCGCCGGGGCGGCGATCCCGCGCGCGCCGACGCGGCGCTCGCCCGGGCCGAGACGGCGGAGCTCGTGCCTCGCCACTACTTCGAGAGCCACTGGTTCACCCTCGCCCCCGAGGCCTCGCGGCGGCTCCTCGAGCGGCGGGTCGCCGAGGCGCCGGAGGACGCGGTGGCCTGGTTCTACCTGGGCCAGTGGTTCCGCGTCTTCGGCGAGCCCGAGCGGGCGGAGGCCTGCCTGGAGCGGGCCGCGGCCCTGGGCCTCGCCGACCCCGCCCTCCCCTGAGCTCCCCCGATCGCCCCGAGCGCCCCGAGCGCGCCGACCGGGCCGGGAGCCCCGACCTCGTCCGAAGCCGACTCCCCGCGATCCGGCGGCCGGTTGCGGCGCGACCTGCGCATCGGCCCCCGACCGCACCCGTCACCCACTGCAGCGACCGGGCCACTCCATCCCACGGAGGCGCGAACCGCGTGGACGAGACCGGTGCATCGATGTGGAACCTGGTGTGGAGCGACTGGCCCGCGCTGCGGGCGGCCCTCGTCGTCCTCTGGCTCGCGGCGGCCGGCGGCGTCCTGGCCATCCACGGCTCGCTGGTGTCGCGCCTGCTCGACCTGCGCGGGCTGCGCCGCACGCTCTCCGGCATCTACGCCGACACCGTGGAGGATCAGGACGGACGCCGCGAGGCCATGGGCAACGCGTTCCAGGCGTCGAGCCTGGCCCTCGAGTGGGACGAGTTCGTCCGCCGCTGGCGGGAGACGCGCCACGCGCTCCCGCCCTCGGCCCCCGGCGCAGAGGACGAGCCCCGCTCCGGCGTGCGCCTGGGCGAGGTCCTGAGCGAGCGACCGTTGATCCCGCCCGGCCCCCGAGCCGCGCTGCTCGCCGTGTGGCCGAGCCTGGTTCTCGGCCTGGGGCTGGTGGCCGGCGTGATCGGCGCCCACGCCGCCGGCAGCGCCTCGGGCGCCCTGGCCGGCCTGGCCTGGGGCGTGGTGCTGGCGCTCGCCGTCGAGGTGGGCACCCGCTTGATCCGCGGGCTGCTCGATCAGGAGGCCGAGCTGATCGCTCGCCTGGCCAGCTCCGCCTACGGCGCCCTCAGCCCGTCGGAGCTCGCGACCCGCTCGGCCCTGGCCCAGAGCGCCACCCTCGAGCAGCTGCGCGAGGACCTGGGTCGCGCGAACCGCGAGCTGGCCGAGACCCTGGACGGCGGCCTCCGCCGCATCGAGGGCTCGAGCGCCCGGGCCGCGAGCCTGGTGTCCGAGGAGCAGAAGGGATCCCTGCGCAACGTGGTCGAGGAGCTCCGCTCGTCGGTGCGCCGCGCCGTCGAGAGTCACGTGGGCTCGCTCCAGGATGCGCTCGAGAGGGCGGTCGAGCACCAGGACTCGGTCTCGGGCGGCATCGCCCGGAACTACGAGCGCATGCTGGAGAACGCGGAGTCGAGCGAGCGTGTGGCCGCCTCCCTGGAAGGCGCGGCCGGCGCCGTGGACCAGGCCACCCGCTCGATCACCGAGACCGTGGAAGGCCTCCACCCCGTCCTCTCCCAGCTTCGGGACACCGGACGCGCCCTGGAGAAGACGGCCGGGCGCATCGATCACACCCAGCAGCTCGCGGCGGGCACCGTCGAGACGGTCCGCGACTCCCTCGACCGGGCGGCCGGTGCGGTGGGCGAGCAGCGCGAGCTGGTGGAGCTGGGTCTCTCGGAGATCCGCCAGATCGTCGACCACCTGAGCCAGGGCCTGGGCGACCAGCTCTCGGAGGCCCTCCACAACGTGGACGAGGCCCTGGCGCGCTCGGTCGACCGGCTGCGCCGGACCGTGGACGAGACCAACGCCACCGTGGACCGACTGGGCGATCCCGTCCGCTCCGCCGAAGACGCGACCCGGGACATGCACGCGGCCCTCGACCGCGTGCGGGTGGACGTCACCAACATGAGCCAGTGGCTCGTCAAGGCCGTGGAGCCCGTGCGCAACACCCTGTCGCGCATCGACGAGAAGTCGGGCGGCGTGGCCCGGGCCCTCGACGACGTCTCCCGCCGCGCCGACCGCATCGAGAAGGGCCTGCACGGCCTGGGCGACGGCATCGGCGAGCAGGGAAGCGCCCTGCGCGCGGGCGCGGCGGACCTCTCCCTGCGCCTCCAGCGGACCGTGGACGCCCTCAGCGCGCTCGACCGACGCGAGGGCGCCGGCGAGCGGGCCGACTCGCGACCGCCCACGGCCCGCCAGGAAGACCCGCGCCCGTCCCGGGCGGCGAGCCCGGCGCCGCCCCCCGCCAGCGGCGGCGAGGGATCGGGCCCGGGCTGGACTCCGTTGCCGGCCGGCTCGCCGGACACCGCCCCGCGGTCGGGCGCGTCCGCGGAGCCCCCCCGCGAGCCGTCGCCGCCGGACCGTGCGCCGGAGCCGCTCGGTGCGGGCGCCGTCAGCGACCAGTCCATCTCGTCGCTCCTCGGCCCGTCGCGCGCACCCGAGGCGGATGCCCCGGAAGACGTCGCAGACGTGGCCGACGTGAAGTCGCGCGAAGACCGGTCGCGCGCGGCAGCGGACGGCGAGCCCGGCCGCGACACCCACACCGGTGAAGGCGAAGGCGAGGTCGACGTGGACGGCCCCATCACCTACCGCCAGCGCTTCCGCGACTCCTGAGCCGAGGCGCCGCTTCGCTTCTCCTGCGCTGCTCTGGGCGTGTCGGAGGAGCAGGGTCAGTCGGCGTGGAGGACCAGGCGGCCGACCACCCGGGGGCGGCCCTTGCCCATCTCGCCCTTCCACGGAACCACCACCAGCCGCGCGTCGAGGTTGGACACCCGATCACCCAGGGACTCGGCGATGCGCCGCCGGGTCGTCGCCAGTCGTTCGCTCGCCAGGCTCTCGAGCAGGGCGCGCGCGGGGGGCGAGGGGGCCGCGTCGTCGCCCGGCTCGACGCCCGCGCGTTCGGCCACGCGCTCGAGGTCGTCGGGCACGATCACCGCGGCGATCCGGATGCCCAGGTCCGGACGCTCGCGCAGCAGGGTCGCCAGGCTCTCCGTCCGATCCTCCCGGTCGGGGTCGTCGCTCTCTTCGGCGTCCGAGTCGCCGGGCGCAAAGAAGATCGCGCGCCCGGCGTACGAGTCGCCGGCGTCTCCGCCGCCGAGGAGCCCGCCGGCCAGCTTGATGGGCGACGCCAGGGCGTTCACCAGGACCCGCCGCAGGGTGTCGGCCACCACCCGGGTGAGCCCGACCCCCGTCCCGTCTTCTCCGCTCTCGATGGGGAGGTCGAGCACGATGTCGCCGGCCGTGTTGCGCAGCAGCACCAGCGCCATGTCGAGGGAGACGCCGAAGTTCTCCTGGAAGCGGGAGCCGGCGTCGCTGCCGTCGATCTCCAGGTCGTGGAGCACCAGCCGCGTGGGGGCGCGGTAGCGCTTGCCCTCGATCTCGAACGTCGTGTCGACGGACACGGCTCCCCGGTCGATCGCGTAGTCCGAGTTCTGACGCACGTAGGGGTCGACGATCAGCAGCGAGACCGACTCGCCGCGGAGCGTCCCCTTGCCCGCGTCCTGCCTTCCGGAGAAGGTGAGCGTGAGGGGCTTCTCCCCGAGGCTGCCGGCGACGATCTCGAGGGAGGCGGCGGAGGCCTCGGGCCAGCGCAGCGTGCGCCCGCGCACCGCGACGTCGCTGACGACGGTCTCGTGGGGCGGATCGAACTGCCGGTCGCGATAGCGCAGCTTGCCGCCGGCCACGGCGAGGCTGTCCAGGCGCAGGCGCGGCGGCTCGGCCGACTCCGGCGCCTCGGCGGGCGCCCCGGCCGCGGCTCCCGCCTCGTCGGTCGCGGCGGCCCCGGTCGCGCGCACGTCCGGCGAGTCGAGTGCGAGCCGGGAGATGTGGATGTTCGGCGGCCCTCCGCCCGAGGCGTCGACCTCGAGGGAGGCCAGGGCGACCTCCAGCTCCTTCCAGCTCACACGCATGGGCATCTCGCCGGGCACGCCGAGGTCGAGCGCCGACACGGAGACCTGCCCCGTCCCCGTGAGCACGCTCGGTGCCGGCCCCTCCGAGCCTTCGTCCGCCGGCGCGTCGTCCGGAGCGGGGGAGGATGCGAAGCGAAGACCCAGGGCGCCCGAGGAGGTCCCCGACGCGATCTCGGGCCGATTCCCGGGCGGCGCCAGCGCGAGCAGCGGAGCCAGCGGCAGCGCCTGCCACTCGAGATCGGTCTCGACCGCCAGCGGATCCACGGCCAGCGTGCCCTTCGCGTTGAGCGTCCCGTCTCCCAGCCGGAGCGTGAGATCGAAGCCTCCGGGGTCACCGGGCTGCGTGCCCAGCTGGCCGGCCGAGAGCGCGACTCCGATCTCCACCGCGCTCTGGTCGTCGTTGCGCAGCTGCGCCGTGCTCGAGTCGATC
Source organism: Myxococcota bacterium (assembly GCA_050618075.1). Taxonomy (GTDB): domain Bacteria; phylum Myxococcota_A; class UBA9160; order UBA9160; family UBA4427; genus JBNLVL01. The sequence continues at coordinate 23,488 of JBNLVL010000027.1, read as the reverse complement.
TCCAGGACTTCGATCGACCAGCTCACGGCATCGCCCAGCACCAGCCGGATGGGTCCGAGGCGGGCGGCGTCGAGCTCGACCCCCAGGTCGCGGGCCCCGGATTGGTCGCGCAGGGACACATCGATCTCCGAGAGGTCGATCGATCGAACGACGAGCTCCGTGGGCTCGCCGGCAGGAGCGGCCTCGTCCTCCTCGGCATCGGGCGGCGCGTCGTCCGGCTCGGGAGCTCCGGGCCAGGTGATGCGCCCGTCGGCGTCGAGGATCAACGCCAGCTCCAGGCCCGCCAGCTCCAGGCGCTCGACGTCGAGGTCTCCGCGCACGAGCTCCCACCAGCCGATGTCGACGAGCGCCCGCCGGCTGCGCAGCCACGACGGGTCCGCGGCCGACGGCCGCACGTCCAGGCCCTCGATGGCCAGCGCGCCGCCCAGCACCCAGAGGTCGACGTTGCCGACCGTGACCTCCGCAGAGAGGGCCTGGGAGAGCTGGGACGACGCCACGCGCGCGAGCACCGTCGGCAGCGCGAAGCGAACGACCAGGAGGAGGGCGACGAAGGCCAGGGCAATCCAGGGGGCGAGGCGGCGCATGGACGCGAATCCTGTGATGGGGAGCTCCCGAGAGCGCGCAGACGGGGCGAAGTGGGAGGCGAAGGAGAGGGAATTCTACAGCCCGAAGCGAGGCGCTCCAGGCTGGGCTGGCCCGGAGCCCGATCCCCGAGTACGCTCGCACCCGCGACAGGTGTCCGGCTCCGCCCTGCGTCGGGAGGGAGCTGGACGAAGAGGGAAGTGTGGTGACCCGTCACCCCCTCCCGAGCGGCTCCCGGGAGCGCGCCCGTCCGAGCGACGAGCCGGTCCGGTGAGCCCACCGCTCGGGAGACGCGCGAGACGCTCCGGGCATTCGTCCGGAGGCTTGGGGGACGGGAATTCCACCGCGGACGCGCCGCCGTAGAGGGTCGGCGTCCGGGCCGCGGGAAGCCGTGAAGGCTGCTCGCGATCCGGATGGACTCCTCGGTCTCCAGCCACTGTGTTCGTTCGCTGCGGTCACGCAGAGGGCGGCACGGGAAGGCGACCGAGGACGAGACCCGAGCCGGAAGACCTGCCTGGTCGTGTGAGCCTTCGGGCCCGGATGCCTGAACGTCCTCGGAGGGAGAACCTCCGGCGACGGACGGGCGCTCGGTTCGGGAGCGAGGGCGTCGGGACGGGTTCCCCGCGAACGGGACCCCGCGGCCGAGATCCGTCCACCTTCGACCCGGGACGGTTCCGCCGGGGGGTCTGCGAGGCCCCGCGCGCGAGCCGGGTCGTGCATCCCGCGAACGGATGCAGCTTGGAAGGACGAATCTCATGACTCTCTTCTGGAACGATCTCCGATCCACCCGACGTCGGTCGGGCGCCCAGGTGGGCGCCGCACTGGCGTTCCTCACGTCGCTGCTGGCCGGGGCCCCGGCCCTGGCGGTCCCGTCGGGGCTGGGCTTCTACAGCGTCGGCTCCGTGGAGACCTCCGCGACCGCGTCGGGGGACGTGGTCGTCGTGGGCGACGCCGTCTTCGTGGGCAGTGGCGGCTTCGGCGGCGCCGGCCAGTCGATCGTCCGCATCGACGGCAGCGGCGAGACGGTGATCGCCACCGGCTTCAACGCCCTGGCCGGCTTCACCTACGACGCCGTGAACGACCGGCTGCTGGTGGGGGACAACGGACTGGAGGCGCCGGGCTCGGTCACGGGCGACACCGTGTACGCGATCCCGTCCCCCTTCGCCGATCCGCTGGCGCCTCCGGCCGCGAGCACCCTGGCCCTGCTCCCCGACGGCGCGGTCCCCGGCGTGGCCGATCTGGTCCTGGATCCCGCCGACCCCACCGGCGACACGCTCCTGCTCTCGGACGCCTCCGGCAGCTTCCCGCCGGCGGGCGAGGTGCTGAGCCTGGCGATCGGCGCGGCCACCCTGTCGAGCATCGGCTCGGGATTCGCCTACACGTCCGGCCTGGCCGTAGACGGAGACACGCTCTACGTGGGGGAGGCGGCGCTCGACTTCAGCGGCAATGTGTACACCGTCGACCTGGGCGCTCCGGGCGGGCCGGGCGCCCCGGCCCTGCTGGCGGGTCTGCCGGGTGGTGTGTACGACCTCGAGGTCGGCGCGGACGGGTTCCTCTACGCCACCACGGGGGGCGACATCGTGCGCATCGACCCCGGAGACGGCAGCCTGACCACGGTGGCGACGGGCTTCGGCTTCACCGGCGGCCTGTTCGCCGCGGCCGACGGCCGCCTGTTCGCCGTGGACGGATTCGCCGCCCCGGGCGAGGAGAACCGGGTCTGGGTCTTCACCCCCGTGCCCGAGCCGGGAACGGCCCTGCTCTGCGGGCTGGGGCTCGCGCTGCTCGCGCGGCGCCGGCGTTGATCCCCGGTCGGGGGCGCGGCCGACCGGGCCCCCGACCGGCACGCCCCGGGGCTCCGTGCGCCCCGCTCGCGGCCCCTCTAGCATTCCGGGGATGATCCACCTGCTCGCCGCCGCCTGGGTCGGTCTGCTGCTCGTCGATGCGGCCGCAGCCGGCGAGGAGCACACCCTGGTCGTGACGGCGAGCGCCTACAACTCCACGCCCGGCCAGACGTCGGGCGATCCGTTCGTGGGCGCCTGGGGCGACCGGCTGGAGCCGGGCATGCGGGCGATCGCGGTGTCGCGCGACCTGCTCGCCCTCGGGCTGCGACGCGGAGCCCGCGTCGAGATCGAGGGGCTTGCGGGCGAGTACCGGGTGCTCGACAAGATGGCCCGGCGCTGGCGCAGGAAGATCGACGTCTACATGGGCGTCGACGAGAAGGCCGCCAGGCAGTGGGGTGTGCGCCAGGTGCGCATTCGCTGGAAGACGGACTGAGCCGGCGGGCGGCCGCGGGGATCGCGGGTCAGCGCGCTCGACCGTGGTACACCACGCGCCCGACCGAGGGCCGCTCGACCGTGATGGCCACCGGGCGTCCCAGGACGCGCTCGGCCAGATGGCCGATGAAGCCCGCCGCCGCCCACTGCGAGGTCTCGGGCAGCGCCTCGGCGTCGTCCACCTCGACCCGGAAGTCGGCGAGGCTCTCGCCGTGGTAGGACCACTGGCTGAAGCTGAAGACCAGCTCGGAGATCTTCACCAGCGCCACTCCGGCCCGCTCTCCCATCTTCGCGGCTCCGGAGACCAGCGCCGCGTAGCTCGGGGATTCGAGCAGCTCGGCGGCCGCCTCCCGCGCGAACTCCACGATCACCCGGTCTTCGCCTCCGCCGAAGCAGTCCCGGATCAGGCCCAGCAGCCGGTCCTGACAGGCGACGGGATACCAGAGCGTGGCCTCGATCGACTCCTCGTTCTCGAGCAGGGCGAGATCGTCGTCGTCCAGACGGCTCTCGACCTCGACGAAGTCGAGCTTTCCCTGGTCGATGAGTCGGTTGACGTGGCGGACGAGGGGACGCAGGACCACCCCCTTGATGGACGGAACGGGCATCGCGACCTCCCTGCCCCGGGCTGCCCCAGGGATGGACCGGCTCTCCTCCCGGGCCGGCTCCAGGAGGGATCGGCTCACCCGGTCCGTCACTTGAGCGTGTCACCCCGGGGTCGTATCGGGGTCGTAGCGGAGTCGCTCGCGGTCGTAGGCGTCGAATCCCACGATCTCGCGGAGCTCCGCGAAGTCGAGCAGCCCACCCACCTCCCGGCCGGCCGCCAGGTCGGCCAGGGCCTCGCGCATGGCCCGGGCGGCGGCCGACAGCAGGGTCAGGGGATAGGCCGCGATCCGGTACCCGAGCGCCTCCAGGCGCTCCGGCGGCAGCACCGGTGTGTCACCCTGCTCAACCATGTTCGCCATGGCCGGTTTGGGAATTTCCCGGCACAGTTTCTCCATCTCCGCCTCGCTCGTAGGGGCCTCGAAGAAGATCAGGTCGGCACCCAGGTCGGCGAAGGCCCGGCAGCGCTCGAGGGCCTCGTCGAACCCGTGGGTCGCCCGGGCGTCGGTCCGGGCCATGATCAGGACTCCGGCGCCTTCCTCCCGGGCATCCACGGCCGCGCGCACGCGGGCCATGGCCTCGCCCCGGGAGACCACCTCCTTGCCTCGGGTGTGGCCGCAGCGCTTCGGGGCGACCTGGTCCTCGATCATCGCGCAGGCGAAGCCGGCGCCCGCATAGCCGTGGACGGTCCGCTTCACGTTGACGGGGTTGCCGTAGCCGGTGTCGGCATCGCCGATCACCGGGATCCCGACCGCCTGACAGATGGACCGACCCTGGTCGACCATCTCGCCGTAGGAGATGAGCCCGGTATCGGGCGCGCCCAGCCGGGCCGCCGAGACGGCGAAGCCGCTCATGAAGGTGAGCCGGAACCCCGCCTGCTCGATGAGGCGCGCCGAGAAGGCGTCGTAGCAGCAGGGCATGGTCAGCAGTCCGGGCTCGGCCAGCAGGGCGCGAAGACTCTCGGCCGCGGGAGTCCATCGGGTCATCGGTTCCTCCATCGCCACACGGCGCCCGGAGCCGGGCGCCGGCGCGGACCAAGGATTACCGGACCTGGGTCGATTCGGCCGCCCGCACCTCCCTGGCCGGAAGCTCGACGGTGAAGGTCGCACCCCGGCCCGGCGCCGACTCGACCCGGATCTGGCCGTCGTGGCTCTGGACGATGTGGTAGGAGATCGCGAGACCGAGGCCCGTGCCTTCGCCGACCGGCTTGGTGGTGAAGAACGGATCGAAGATCCGGTCCCGGAACTCCGGGTCGATTCCGGGACCGTCGTCCCGGATGCTCACCCGGACCCGGGCTCCGACGGGGACCGTCCGCACCTCGATGCGACCCGATCCTCCCACCGCGTGGACGGCGTTGCGCAGGAGGTTGGTGAAGACCTGTTCGAGCTGGGGAGCGAATCCCTGGACCGGTCCCACGGGCTGGCTGTTCCGCTCGACCACCAGCCCCGGCTCGTCCCGGGGAATCGCCACGCGCAGCGCCCGGTCGAGCACCGCGCCGAGGTCCACCGCCTCCCGGGTGGTCCGCCCCTGATCGGCGAGGCCGGCGACGTCGGAGATGATGGAAGTGATGCGGTCCACGCCCTCCAGGCACTCGTCGACGATCTCCTCGCCCTCGGCGAGCAGCTCGGCGGCCTCGTCGTCGGAGCCGCCGTCCGCGCGGCACAGCCTCGACATCCCCGACCACCGACCGCGCAGGTCGCCGAGCTCCCGCCGGACCGTCGCCACCGGCTCGCGGATCTCGTGGGCGATGCCCGCGGACAGCTCGCCCACGGCGGCCAGTCGCCCGGTCGTGACGAGGCGCTCTCGCAGCCGCGCCACGTGGCGCAGGTCGCGGACCACGACCGCCGAGCCGAGTCCGGGCCCCAGCTGGCGCATCAGGGCGCAGGACGACAGCGAGACCGGGACCGAGCCGCCGGCGGCCGGCACGAGCTGCGCCTCGAGGCCGCGCAGCGGGTCGGCGTCGATCCGCTCCTCCAGCCAGCGGGGCAGGTCCGGCAGGAAGTCCCGCAGACTCCGCTCGCGCAGCCGCGTCTCGCTCTCGCCCACCAGCCGGGCGAACGCCGCGTTGGCCTGGCGAATGCGGCCGTCGGGGCGCAGCATCACCACGCCGTCGACCAGACTCTCGAGGATCTCCTCCGAGAACGCCGCCGGAGAGAGGATCGAGAAACCGAAGCGCCGGAGCTCGAAGGCCACCGCCAGGACGACGGCGGTCAGCACCGGGACCGAGAGCTGGGGCACGGGCCGGCCGACGGCGGGCAGGACGACGTCGGTGAGCGTCGCCAGGCCGAGCCCGATGGCGACCCCGACCTGGATGACCCGGGACACGCGCCGCTCTCCCGGGGCGCTCTCGTCCGGCGCCGCCCGGCTCCAGTCCATCAACAGGTAGGCGATGGGCAGCCCGGTGGACGCGTACACCAGGGGGAAGAGCGGACCGAACCCGTAGCTCCATCCCCAGCTCGTGCGCAGCACCTCGCCCAGACACCACGGGCTGGCCACATAGAGGACCAGCGAGACGGCCGACAGGCCCCACAGGTACGGGACCATCGGCCGCAGCCCCCGGGCCCGACTTCCGGCCAGCTCGACGAAGATCTGGAAGGCGAGCGGCCCGAGGCTCATCCAGCCGAAGGCGGACAGGCGGATCAGCACCTCCGCGCTGGCGGCGTCGGTCTGGATGGTCCAGAGCGCCTCCATCAGCCCCCAGTGCGCGATGCAGAGCGGGACCATGGCCACCAGTCGGTTGAGCTTGATGCCCGGATCGCGCGCGACGAGCGAGCTCGCCATCACGGTCGAGACGACGGCGCTCACGAAGCAGGTGATCGCCAGCGCGTTCATTGCACGCCCTCGTCGCCGGCGTCGAGCGGCCAGCGAAGGGTGACGCGCGTCCCGGCGTCGGGCGGCGACTCGACCTCGATGTGTCCGCCGTGCTGGCGCAGGATCTGATAGGAGATCGAGAGCCCCAGCCCCCTGCCCTCTCGGGTCGCCCTGCCGCTCGTGAGCGGATCGAAGAGCCCGACGAGGTCCTCGGCCGCCATGCGCGGCCCCTGGTCCTCCACGCTCACCCGGACCTCGCGCTCCAGGCGCTCTCCGCGGACCCGGATCCGACCGCCCGGCGGTGTCACCCGCGCGGCGTTCAGGAACAGGTCGAGGAAGACCTGCTTCACCTGCTGCTCGGAGCACTCGACGGGGGGCAGGTCCGGGAGCTCGAGGTCGATCTGGCCGTGGTTCAGGCGGTGGGCCGCCAGTCGCAGGATCCCGCGGATCAGGTCCCCGAGGTCGACGGCCCGCCGCTCGTCCGCGTCGGCGTGGGAGAGGTTGCGCACCTCGCGGACGATGTCGGCCACCACGCCGACGCCCTCGAGACTGCGGCCGATGACCTCCTGGACGGACTTCGCGGCGTGGGCCAGGCGATCCCCGCGCTTCGCCAGCTCCGCGGTGTGCCGCTCGAGCAGGTTGAGGTTGGCGTGGATGTAGGCGACGGGGTTGTTCACCTCGTGGGCGATCCCGGCCGACAGCTCGCCCACCGCCGCCAGCCGGCCGGAGGTGACGAGCCGGCGGCGCAGGACCACCACCTCGCGGTGGTCGCGGATCGCCAGCAGCCTTCCGATGGCGTAGCCCTGTCGATCGCGCAGGAGGGTCGTCGACAGCGAGACCGGGAGCAGGGCTCCGTCGGGTCGCTGCAGCCAGGTCTCGTGGTCTTCGACCCGGCCCGAGGGGTCTCGCAGGGGCTCCGCCAGCAGATCGTCGATCGGCCGACCGAGCAGGTCCTCGTCGGGCCGGTCGAGCATCCGCGCCAGGCTGGCGTTGACCGAGCGGATGCGGTCGTTGCCCTGCAGCAGGGCGATCCCGTCGGGCAGCAGGTCGAGGAGCTGACGCGCGAAGCTGCTCGCGGGCACCGCCTGACGATCGCTGCGCGCGTTGACCGCCCAGGTGGAGCCGATGAACAGCGCCACGGCCATGGCTCCGACCCGCGGCGAAGGGACGCTCAGCAGCGGAAGCAGGGCGTCCGTGACGGTGGCCATCACCACGGGAACCAGGACCACGGCGCCGAGCACCGTGGGCCCGGTGACCGAGGGGCGCACGCTCCCGTCGGCGCGGCGCAGCAGCATGACGACGGCGTAGACCGGGAATGCCGCGGTGTAGAGATAGGAGAACGGAAACAGCGGACCCGGTCGATACACCCAGCCCCAATCGGTGGGAGCGACGTCGGCCAGGAACCACGGTGTCCCGAAGTGCAGGAGCGCCAGGCCCGCGCTGGCCCAGTAGCCGGCGCGGATCCAGCCCGACAGGGGTGCGCGCGCGCCCGGCTGGAGCTCGGCGACGAGGTCGAGGGACAGCGGCGCGAGGAACAGATAGGCGAACCCCAGGGAGCGCGACCAGAAGAGCGCGTCGCGGGAATCGCCCGAGGTGTTGATCAGGACGTCGAGGAAGCACCACACACCCGCGGCCGCCAACGCCGTGGCGATCACCCAGCTGGCGCGGGACGTGGCTTCCCGAGCGACCACTGCGCTCGCGAGCACGGCCGCCCCGAGACACACCAGCAGCGGAACGACGACGTAGGGGTGCATCCAGATTCTCCCCGAGGGCTATCGACCACCCGGGGAGTCGTCTTGACGCGAGCCGGGCAGGAACCGCCCCACGCGTCGAAGTCCGCCGACACGGTCGGTTTCCGCCCTGGTGCGAGAGCCTCGACCGGTCGTCAGCCGCCGAGGCGGTAGCGAACCGTGTATCCGACCCGGGAGCGGACCGGCCGCCCCTCCCGCACCGCAGGGCGGAACCGCGTGCGACGCACGGCCTCGATGCTCGCCTGGTCGAAGCGCCTGCCGGCGCTCCGCACCACGACGACGTTGCGGACCCGGCCCTCCACGTCGACCTCGAGGGCCAGCTCGACGTCGGCCTCGCGACCGAGGAGTCGCTCGCGGCGGGGATAGACGGGCTCGACCGGGCGGACGGGAGTCGCCACCCGGTCGACCGCGTGGAGACCGGCCCGGGCGGCGCCGGCGTCTCCTGCGCCGGCCGCTCCACCCGGGGCCGCACCGACCGCGCCGGAGGCCCCGGCCGCGACGGGAGCCGGAGCCGCGTCCGGCCTCCCTTGGACCTCCGAGGGCAGCGGGGGCGGTGTTCGGAGGACGGGGGGTGTGGAACGGGCGGAGGCCGGGGACGGACGGGACGACTCGGCGGGCGGACGCGCCGCGACGGCCACCGGGTCCGGCGAAGCCTGCGGCGAATCGGCCGCCGGAGGTTCGGCCGCCGCAGGTTCGGCCGCCGCAGGTTTGGCCGCCGGGCCCGGCGAAGCCTGCACGCGAGGCGGTGCGGACGCAAGAGGGGCGGCGGGCGGCGCGGCGGACGCGGGCTCCTCCGGCGTCGGCGCGTCCGGGGCGCGGGGTGGAGCCGGCGCCCCGGCCGGGCCTGCGGGCTCGATCACCACGCGGTCGATGGCGATGGCTCCGCCGCCGGTCCCACGCCCGCCGGGCCGGCCCCCGGGATCGACCAACGGAGTCTCCACCACCAGCACCAGCCAGGCCCCCAGCGCGGCGTGGGCGGCGACCGCGGCCACTCCGGACCACAGCAGACGACGCCCCTCGCGACGCACGACGCTCGCCCGACCGCGCCGCGGCGCAGGCGGCTGCGGAGCGAGGGGCACAGGCGGGGCGTTTCCCTCGCCCTTGAGGACCACCCGGCGCTCGCCCGGGGCCCTGCGCGTCACCCGGATCACGGGGCCTCCACCAGTCCGTGGTGGCGAAGCCGCTCGGCGATGATGCCCGCCGCGGCGCCCCCGGCGGCCCCCCAGGCCATCTTGGCGCCGGCCGAGAGCGCCGCATGGGCGAGCACCACGGTCGGAGGCAGACCGGCCAGCGACTCGAGGATCGCGACCGGAACGAAGTCGGTGGCGCCGCACAGGGCCCCCAGCCAGGCGCCGCTCCACCACGCGCGCTCGCGGCCCCCGCGAAACAGGGAGGGCGCGAACCTCGCGGCGACGTCCACCGCCACACCGGCCAGGCCCAGCTTCAGGACGAGCAGGGGCCCGCTGCGACCCCCCAGCCCGAGGATCGTGCCGACGAGACCCGCCATGAATCCCACCAGCGAGGCCGCGCCGAAGCGCGGCACGCAGACCCGCGACAGCACCAGCAGCAGCGCGGCCGGAGCCATGGAGTGCCCGGGGAGATGCAGGTGCCAGCGCAGCGCGACCCGCGCGATCACCAGGAAGGTCGCGAAGATGCACAGCAGCAGCAGGTCCCGGGTCTCCAGACGCGTCCGGGCCGGCGCCTCGCCGGACCTCAGTCGTCCTTCGTCCGCTGCTCGACCGGAGTCCACCGACCGCCCTCCTGCTTCACCACGAGCACGGCCGCGCCGCCTCTCAGGCTCGGGCGGACCCAGTCGCGCGTCTCGACGAGCTCGTCGTCGGCGACCGGTCGCCCGTCGGAATCGACCACCCGCTCGACGCCCGAGCGCGCGCAGATCTCGGAGACTCGCAGCGCCCCGCGCAGATCGCGAATCCCGCCGAGCCCGATGAAGCGTCCGTCGTCTCCGGTGCTGCGCAGCGCCACCCCCGCACAGGCGCCGATGCGGCCCTGCCCGGTCTCACCGGCCGAGCGCACCCGAAGGTCCATCTCCGCGAGGTCCCGGTCGAACTCGGAGAGCGCCAGCACCTCGCGCTGGGCGCGCCGCGCCGTTTCGATCGCCGCGCCGGGGACGGCGTCGGCCCGCGCCACGCACAGCCCGGGATTCGCCCCCTCGTGGAAGTTCTCGTCGAGGAACGCCCACGCCAGGTCGACGATGCGGTCTCCGGCGTCCTCGCCCCCCTGCCCGGACAGGCAGGCCGAGCTGTTGTGGGTGGTGTACGGAATGTCGGGGTGCACCAGGAGCTGGTGGCGCGTGATGGTCGGCGGATCGAGCGCGCCTCGCTCCACGAGGTGGTCGCCGAGCATGCGCGCGAGTCGACCGGTGCCGATGCTCTCCAGGTTGTCGGTGTCGTCGATGGCGATCAGCCAGGTGGCACTCATCGTCCCTCCCCTCGTGTGGTCACGGCGGAGAGGTCTCGCGCCGGACGGGTGTTCGTGTCGCCGAGCCCGCGCATCTCGGCCGCCCAGGCGGCCTCCTGGGCCGTGTGGATGGCGCGCACCGCCACGGGAACGGCGACGCACTCGAGCCAGTCCCGCCAGCAGCGCGGATCCCAGGCGCGGCGCAGCTCCAGCCTCGCACCTCGGAGCCGCTGGGCGGTCACGATTTCGTGGATCTCGCGGGCGAAGTAGGGCACGAAGCGCAGGCTCGCGGTCAGCGCGAAGGCCCAGCGACCGGGCAGCAGGCGTTTCGCGCCGTCGAGGAGTCGACCCGACGGAGTCGTGCGCAGCAGCAGCAGACCGGGCAGGAGACACAGCGCGATCTGCACGCCCGCGCGCAGGCCCACCGCGATGCCGGCGTGCCCGCCCCCGAGCGCGGCGAGCGCCGCGATCAGGATCGTCTGGGCCACGAGCCAGCGCGCGTCCTGCCAGAGCTCGAAGCCCGTCAGCCGGGCCGCGCGGTAGCCCCCGACGACGAGCAGGCACAGCGCCGCCAGCCACGCCGGGTGGGGCCAGGCCAGGGCCAGGATCGGGATCGACACGGCGACGACGAGCTTCGGCCCGGCGCCCAGGCGATGCACCGGCGACCCGGTGTCCCGATAGTGGCCCCCGCGGCCGGGCCAGGGGACGGCGCCCGCGCCCTCAGCCATCGACGACCCTCCCTCGCTCCAGGTGCACGACGCGGTGGACCACACCGGCGAAGGGCTCGCGATCGTGGGAGGCGATCACCAGACCGGCCCGGCGCCGGGTCGTCTCGGCGACCACCTGCTCGAGCCAGCGCGACCGGGCCGGCAGGTCGAGGCCGGCGAAGGGCTCGTCGAGCAGCAGCAGGGGCGCGGCGGTGGCGAGAACCGACGCCAGCGCCACGCGGTGCTGCTCGCCGTAGCTCGAGCGCAGCGGCGACCGCTCGGCCAGGGATTCGAGGCCGCAGCAGCGGAGCGTCTCGCCGACCCGGCCGGCCACGGTGTGCGCGTCCATCCCCTGGCGTCGCAGGGTGAAGCCCACCTCGTCGGCGACCGTGCGCTCGAACAGGTTGCGCAGGGGGTCCTGGAACAGGAGGGCGACGCCCGAGGCGCGCCCGGTCCGGGGCGGCCCGGAGATGCGACCCCGGGCGATCGGGACCGCACCCGCCAGCGCGCGCAGCAGGGTCGACTTGCCGGCGCCGTTGGGCCCGGTGACGAGCACGCGCTCGCCCCGCCGCACCTCCAGGTCGACGCCCTCGAGCAGGGGCCGGCCGTCGGGCGAGAGCACCTCCAGCTTCTCGACCCGAGCGAGCGTCTCCCCCGGGCACTCCTCTGGCGGACGCCGGCGCGGCGCCGCCCGCGCGACCGGGCAGGGCTCCTCGGCCAGCCGCCCCCGCTCCAGGCGGAGGCAGCGGGCCAGGACCGGCGCGAAGGGCGCCAGCAGGTGGTCGGCCACGACGATCGCGTGCCCGGCCGCGCGGAGCGCGCCGAGCAGGCGCACGAGGCTCTCGCGGCCCGCCGGGTCGAGGGCCTGTGTGGGCTCGTCGAGCAGCAGGACCGCCGGGTCCCGGGCCACCAGGGCCGCGAGGATCGTCCGCTGCTTCTCGCCGGCCGAGAGCGACTCGCCGGTGCGACGCTCGAAGCCCGAGAGCCCGAGCGAGGCGAGCGCCTGGCGGGTGCGGCGGCGCAGGTCGGCTGCGGCCGGCTCGCACGACTGCAGCCCCAGAGCGACCTCCTCCTCCACCGTGCCGCACAGGAGCTGGGGGTCGAGGTTCTGGAACAGCATCGCCACCGGCCCGCCGCGACGAACCCGGCCCTGCACGCGTGCGCCTCGGGGCAGCGTCCCGGCGAGCGCGCGCAGCAGCGTGCTCTTGCCGCTGCCCGAACGCCCCGCCAGGCCGACGCACTCGCCGGGCCGGAGCTCGAGGCTCACGCCGTCGAGACAGGGGCGAGGAGCGTCCGGCCAGGCCACGCTCAAGCCGCGCACCTCGAGGCACGGCTCCGGGGCGGGACGCGCGCTAGAAGCGCAGCTCGGCCCCGCCGAAGAAGCGCCTCCCGGGCCTCGGAAAGCCATATCCGAGCTCTCCTTCCTCGTCGCTCACGTTCTGCACTCCGGCGTAGAGCGTGGCCCGATCTCCCAGGAACGCCTGCTCGGCCCGCAGGTCCAGGGTGAAGAAATCGCCGAGCTCGTCCTGCGCGTAGGGCGCATTGCGGGTGTAGATCGTGATGTTATCGAAGTAGGTGAGCGCCGCGCGCAGCGTCGTCGCGGTCGGGAACGTATATCGCACTTCGGTATCCAGCTTGTGGCGTGCCCGGTTGTCGAGGGTCCCGAACGGCGAGCCGCTCGTCTGGTCCTGGGCGTCCAGGTAGCTGTAGGCGACCCGGACGAAGAGCGTCGACCAGGGGCGGCTCGCGAGCGCCACCTCGACACCGCGCATGCGGAGCTTGTCGCGGTTGGAGAACGTGTCCTCGCCCGGGAGCTTCTCGATGAAGTCCCGCAGCTCGAGCTGGTACGCGGTCAGCGAGAACACCGACGACCAGGGAAGGGACTGGGTCACGCCGATCTCGCTGCACCAGCAGTACTCGGTTTCGAGGCCCGGATTGCCCGCAGGAACCTCGTAGAGCTGGCGGATCGACGGGAAGCGCGGACGACGCGACACCGAAGCGTGGAACCGGGTGTCCGTGGGCAGGTCGACGAAGGCGCCGGCCAGCAGGAGCGGGTCGTTGTCGCTGACCCCGTCCTCTCCCTCGAACCAGGCGCGCCCGAAGCCGAGCACCAGCCCGAGCCAGTCGAACGGCTGGACCTCGTACTCGGCCGCGACGGACCAGGCGCCGACGTCGTGGTCCTCGTCGAAGTCGCGGAACAGGTAGCTGCCGCCGCCGCCGCCACCGCCGCCGCCGCCGCCGCCGCCGCCGCCGCCGCCGCCGCCGCCGCCGCCACCGCCGCCGCCACCGTCCTCGGGGACGTCACGGATGCGGCCGCTGGCCTCGAAGCGTTCCACCCGGCCGTTGGCGGCGAAGCGCAGGGCGCCGAAGTCCCCCAGGTCGATGCGGCCGTGGAGGGCGCCGCCCGAGATGGTGGTGGTGGCGTCGTTCTTGAACGTCCCGGACGTCAGCATCGAATCCAGCCCGGGGTCGTCGTAGCGCTTGCGGGTCTCCTCCTGTCGGTTGACGAAGCCCCAGGAGCGCAGCGTCACGCGCTCCCCGAGCTCGGCCTCGCCGGAGAGCTGGCCCGAGAAGCCCTCGTACTCCTGCACCCTCTCGAAGCGCGCGCGCTTCGCGTAGGGGTCGTCCGGGTCGTCGACCACGTTCCACGGCACGCCGAACTCGCCGCTCCGGTAGTCGAACAGCGCGCCGACGCTGGTGTTGTCCGTGGGGGCATAGGTGACCTTCGAGAAGGCGCTCTGCTGCTCGCGGTCGGAGTTCTGCCGCAGACCTCCGTTCTCGAGGCTCGTCCCGTTGAAGCTGTGGGGCAGGTCGTAGCCCTCGCTCCAGAAGGCCCGTCCGGCCAGGAAGCCGGAGAACTGGTCCGTCGCGCCGCCCACCGTCGCCTCGCCGAGATACTCGCCGCGCTCCCGGACATCGGCCTTCGCCGTCGCCTGGGTACCCCGCTGTCCCGACTTGGTGCGAATCTGGATGACTCCGCCGATGGGTCCGTCTCCGTAGAGCACCGAGCTGTTGCTGTAGGTGACGTCGATCGAATCGATCACCTCGGTGGGCACCTGGCTGGGATCGAACTGGCCGTCCTCGGTCGAGTTGAACGGCACCCCGTCGACCAGCAGCAGGACATGGCGGGACCGCAGCCCCCGGACGTCGACCCGCGGCACGCCGTCGCCGCCGGTGCGCACCGCGATCGAGGGCTGCCGCACCAGGACCTCGTCCAGGGTGCGGGCGCTCTCCTGCTCGATGTCCTCGGAATCGATCCTGCGAACCGTCGCCACCGACTCGACCAGGTCGCGCCGGGAGGTCACGTAGACGTCGTACATGGGAACCGAGGACTCCGACTCGCCGGGGGCGGCCGCCGGCTCTTCGGCGCCGGCGAGGGGGGCCGCCATCAGGCAGGCGGCGAGAGCCCCGGCGAGGCGCGCCTCCAATCGGGTGGTCGGGCGGCGGGTCGGGCGGATCGCGGTCGGCAACTCGGGTCTCCTCGGCGGGGGCTGGGCTTCGTTATTCCCATTTGAACATAGCCGGGTCCGATATAGCCCCGATCTCGGAGAAACGTCAAGCGCGGGAGGGCGCCCCGGAGCGGCTCAGCGGGGGGTGCGGACGCGCCGCCGCCGGCTCGTCTGGACTCCGGACCCGCGCTGCCCGGGCGCGACCTCGGCCTCCAGGGCCTCGAGATCCCGGGCGATGGCCCCCTGCACCGAGACCTCCATGGAGTGGAAGCGTTCGATCAGGGCGGCTCCGAGGGCCGTGAGCTGTGCGCCCCCGCCCGAGCGTCCGCCGCTGGCGGTCTCGACGACCGGCGTGCGGAAACACTGGTTCATGTCGTCGACGAGCTCCCAGGCGTGGCGGTAGGCCATGCCCATGGCCCGCGCCGCAGCGGAGATGGAGCCCTGGTCGCGAACGTTCTCCAGGAGCTGGATCTTTCCGGGGCCGACCGAATGGCCGTCCCCCAGATAGACGCGGAATCTCACGCGCGCCATGGTTCCCCTCCCGAGGCTCGGGCGACCCCGTCGGGCGACTCGATCGAGGTGCGCCGGGGAGTGTAGTCGAAGGTTCGGCCTCCCCGAGGGCCGGCGCCGGCGGCCCGGCGGTCCGGCGCTCGCCTTGACAAGCACGGCGCCCCCACGGACACTGCAGGCGATGACGCTCTCCACCGGCAAGGCCCTGCCCCGCTCCGGCGCGCGAACCACCACGCGCACCGAGGGGACGACTACGGCCTAGGCCGGGACCGGAGGCGAGCGAGCTCACACGCCCTTCCATCCCGGCCGCACCGGGTTGGAGGGGCGTTCTGGTTTGGGCGTCCCCTCTGCCCTCTGCGGCGGAGCGATGGAGCCCAACGCGGATCGGACACCGATCCGAAGGAGACACACGAATGGCTTCCCGATCCTCTTCCCGTCCGCTCTCCGTGGCGGTCGTCGGCGCGACCGGCGCCGTGGGCGAGGTCCTGCTCCGCATCCTCGAGGACCGCGACTTCCCGGTCGGCCGCCTGCTCCCCCTGGCCAGCGGTCGCTCGGCCGGCACCTCGGTCCGCTTCCGGGGCGAGGACGTGACCGTCGAGGAGGCGCGCCCGGAGGCCTTCGAGGGCATCGACCTGGCGTTCTTCGCGGCGACCGGATCGCTCTCCAAGACCCTGGCGCCCGAGGTGGCGAAGCGGGGCGGCATCGCCATCGACAAGTCCAGCACCTGGCGCATGGACGAGAAGGTTCCGCTCGTGGTGCCGGAGGTGAACCCCGACGCCCTCGACAAGCACGAGGGCATCGTGGCCTGTCCGAACTGCACCACCATCGGTGTGGTGATGGCGCTCGAGCCCCTGCACCGCGCCGCGGGCCTGCGCCGCGCGGTCATCACCACCCTGCAGGCGACCTCGGGCGCGGGCCGGGACGGCATCGTCGAGCTCGAGAAGCAGCAGGAGGCGCTGCGCGCGGGCGCCGAGCCGAAGCCCGAGATCTTCGCGGCGCCCATCGCGAACAACGTCGTGCCGCTGTGCGAGAACTTCCTCGAGGACGGCTACTCGACCGAGGAGGTGAAGCTCCTGTTCGAGAACCGCAAGATCATGGGCCTGCCCGAGCTCGAGGTGACCATGACCTGCGTGCGGGTGCCGGTGCCCGTGGGCCACTCGGCCGCCATCCTGGTCGAGACCGAGCGCCCCCTCTCCGCCGATGAGGCCCGGTCCGCGCTCGCCGCCTTCCCGGGCGTGAACGTCGTGGACGACCCGGCCAACCGCTCGTTCCCCACCGCGCGCGACGTGGTCGGCCACGACGAGATCCTGGTGGGCCGGGTCCGCAAGGATCTCGTCGGCGACGGGCTGTGGCTGTGGCAGGTCGGCGACAATCTCCGCAAGGGAGCGGCCACCAACGCCGTCCAGATCGCCGAGACCCTGATCGCCCGCGGACTCGTCTAGCGCGATCCGCGCCTCCGAGTGGTAGACGCCGCTCGGCGGGAAGTGGGCTCGCAAGCGGGCCGCTTCGCTTCCGGCGGGCCGGGTGGGGCCGCTTCGCTTTTCCTGAGGGGCTCCGTTGCCCCGACCGGGGGAAGGGTTGCGACTCCGTCTCCCTCCGCCTCCTCGGTGCCGAGGCGGGCGGCTGCAGGGAACACGACGCCTGAGCTCGTCCACACGCTGGCCGCCATCGGTTGAAGCAGCGCTTCGAGTGCGCGAGCACCCTGCTCGCCTCGGCGGTCGCTCCGCTGTCAACCCTTCCCCCGGTCTCGTGCTGGGCAGCCAGCGGCAGGGTCGAATCTGCGAGGCAGTGCGAACGGGAGTCGTTGGCCACCCCGACACGGCCCGAGGAAGTCAGACGAAGCAACGCGGCGTCGCTCCCGTGGAGCGAAGCGTCGCGGGTCGGGGCGGTCAGGAGGCGTCGCGGGCGCCCAGGCTCGCCAGCGGCACGGAGTCGCTGTGGGCCTCCGCGGGCGGCAGCTCGCGCTCGACCCGCTGGCCGTCCTGCTTGACGATGCGCGCGGGCACACCGACGACCGTGGTCCGCGGCGGCACGTCGCGCATGTGCACGAACGCGTTCGCCCCGATGCGCGCGTCGTCGCCCACGCGGATGGGGCCCAGCAGGATCGCTCCCGTGCCGATGAACACCCGGTCGCCCAGGCTGGGGTGCCGCTTGCCCGCGTGCTTGCCGGTGCCGCCGAGGGTGACATTGTGGAAGAGCACGCAGTCGTCGCCGATCTCGGCGGTCTCCCCGATGACCACACCGGTCCCGTGGTCGATGAAGAAGCGCCGCCCGATGTGCGCGCCGGGATGGATCTCCACGCCGGTCCCGAAGCGCGCGATGGCCGCCAGCACCCGGGCGAGCAGACGCAGGTGCGCCCGCTGGAAGAGCCAGTGAGCCAGTCGGTGGATGAGGATGGCGTGAAGCGGCGTGTGGGCCAGCGCCGCTTCCAGTCGGGAGCGGGTGGCCGGATCGTTGCGGAGGACCGCGTCGATGTCTTCCCGGATGGACGAGGTGACGGAGCGCTTCCCGGACACGGCCGGAGGGTACGCCGCGATGCGGATCCGCGCTCGCTCCCGGCGCACCGCCGAGCGCGAGGCGTCCCCGGGCGGGCTGCTAGCCTGGGGCCCATGCAGAAGGCGCTCGACGCACTCATCGAGATCCTCGACCTGGAGGAGCTCGAGGTGAACCTCTTCCGCGGCCGCAGTCCCCAGGAAGATCGGCAGCGGGTCTTCGGCGGACAGGTCGCGGGCCAGGCCCTGGTGGCCGCGGGCCGGACCGCCCTCGAGCTGTCGGCGCACTCGCTGCATGCGTACTTCCTGCGCCCCGGCGACCCGCGCGTGCCGATCCTCTATCAGGTCGACCGCATCCGCGACGGCCGCAGCTTCGTGACCCGCCGGGTCACGGCCATCCAGCACGGCAAGGCGATCTTCGCGCTCTCGGCCTCCTTCCACCGGGAGGAGGACGGCTTCGAGCACCAGGCCCGCATGCCCGACGCCCCGGACCCCGAGAGCCTGCCGACCTTCCGCGAGACCGCGGAGCGGGTCCTCGACCAGGTCCGGCCGGACTTCCGCCAGTGGCTCACCCGGGACCGGCCCATCGACATGCGCTCGGTCGACGGCATCTACGTCTGGAACCGCCAGAAGGCCGATCCCCGCAACCTGGTGTGGATCCGGGCGGACGGGAGGCTCGAGGACGACCCGCTGCTGCACCAGTGCGTGGTGGCCTATGCCTCGGACATGACGCTCCTCGACACGGCCGCGCGCCCCCACCAGCCCGACTTCGCCGAGGGGCGCATGCAGGTGGCCAGCCTCGACCACGCCATGTGGTTCCACCGCCCCTTTCGCGCCGACGAGTGGCTGCTCTACGCCCAGGAGAGCCCGAACATGGGCGGCGCCCGGGGCTTCACCACCGCCCAGCTCTTCACCCAGGACGGTCGGCTGGCCGTCTCGGTGGCCCAGGAGGGCCTGATGCGTTCGCTCAGGCCCGGGGCCGGGAAGCCCTGAGCGCTCCGCTCAGTCCAGGTCCAGCTCGCGCAGGATCCGCGCCCGGTCGCCGTCGAGCTCGGGCACCGGGCCCCGGGTCGGGGGATCCGGGACGCCCGAGAGCTTGATGGGGTTGCCGGCCATCTGGAGCGTGCCGGCCTCGCGGTCCTCGGCCTCGACCACCATGTTGCGCGCGCGGATCTGGGGGTCCTCCAGGGCGGACTGCACGTCGTTGAGCGGCCCGCACGGCACCCCCGCCGCCTGCAGGCGAAGGAGCCATTCGGCCACCGGGCGGGCCGCCAGGCTCCGCTCGAGCTCGGCGGCCAGGGCGTCGGCGGCCTCCGTGCGCAGCTCGTTGCTGGCGAAGCGCGGGTCTTCCACGAGGTCGGGCCGCTCCAGCACCGAGGCCAGCCGCTCGAACAGCCGGTCGTTGCCCGCGGCGATGACCAGGTGCCCGTCCGCCGCGGCGAAGGCCGCGAACGGGGTGATCGACGGATGGCGGGAGCCGATCGGCCGCGGCGACTCCCCCGACGCGAAGTAGCGCGCGACGGCGTTCTCGAGGATCGCCACCTGACAGTCGAGCATGGCGACGTCGATCATGCGGCCCAGGCCGGTGCTCTCCCTCTCGTAGAGGGCCGAGCCGACCCCGATCGCGGTGAAGAGCCCGGCGGTGATGTCGCCGATGGACGTGCCCACCCGGGTGGGGAGCGACCCGGGGTGGCCGGTCACGCTCATGATGCCGCCCATGCCCTGCACCACCACGTCGTAGGCCGCGCGCTCTCGGTAGGGCCCGGTCTGCCCGAAGCCCGAGGCCGCGGCGTAGATGAGCCGCGGATGGCGGCGGTGGAGCTCCTCCCAGCCCAGCCCGAGCCGCTCCATGGTGCCGGGCCGATAGTTCTCGACCAGGACGTCGGCGCGCGCGAGCAGCGCGTCCAGGATCGCCCGGTCTCCCTCGGCCTCGAGATCGAGGGCGATCGACTCCTTGCCCCGGTTGAGCGAAGCGAAGTAGGCCGAGCGGCCCCCGACGAAGGGCCCGATCTCCCGGGAGTCGTCCCCGCGGCCGGGCCTCTCGACCTTGATCACCCGGGCGCCCAGGTCGGCCAGCACGAGGGTGCAGAAGGGCCCGGCCAGCACCCGGGTCAGGTCGATCACGGTCACCCCGGCGAGCGGTCCTCTGGGGGGCTGGGGGTCGTTCAACGGCGGCTCCTCATCGGGCGCAACGATGCCCGAGCCGCGGGTTCCCGTCGAGCACCGCTGGCACGGGCGAGCCGCGCCTCGCATATTCGAGCCATGGACTCCGTGGGTCGCTTCCTGGTCTGGACCGGCGTGCTGCTGGTGCTGGCCGGGCTGCTCCTGTCCTTCGGCCCGAGTCCGTCCTGGCTCGGCCGGCTGCCGGGCGACATCCGGATCGAGCGCCCGGGCTGGCGGATCTTCGTCCCGTTCACCACCTGCCTTGCGCTCTCCGCCGCCGTCTCCGGCGCTCTCTGGCTGATCTCCCGGCTTCGCTAGCAGCCCGACCCGGGGCCCCGGGAGCCGGCCCCGGAGCCCGGAGCGCCCGGCGCCCAGCCTTCGTCCCAGTCCGGTTGATCCCCGAACGCGGCCACCAGATCGTCGACCAGCAGGCGCACCTTGGCCGAGAGGTGGCGCCGGTGGGGATAGACGGCGTGGATGGCGATGTCCTCGTCGAGCTGGTCTGCGAGCACCGGGACCAGCCGGCCGGCCCGCAGGTCGTCGCAGGCGAGGAACGTCGGCAGCAGCGCGAGCCCTTCCCCGGCGACGGCCAGCGCACACAAGAGCTCACCGTTGGACACCCGGTGACGCTCCTGGGCCGCGACGCGCAGAGGGCCTTCGGGTCCGCGGAACCGCCAGCGCGCGTCCGGACTGTGGGCGTAGACGAGACCCCGGTGACGCGAGAGGTCGGCCGGCTCGCGAATCGCGCCCGCCCCCGCCAGGTAGCCGGGCGCGGCGCACAGGACCCTGCGACACGGGGCCAGCCGGCGCGCCACCAGGCTCGAGTCGGGCAGGTCCGCGATGCGCACCACCAGGTCGAAGCCTTCCTCGACCACGTCGACGAGCCGGTCGGTCAGCTCGACGTCGAGGGAGAGACCGGGATGGCGGGCGGCGAACGCGGCGAGGGGACCCGCCAGGTACGCGCGGCCGAAGTCGAGGGGTGCACCCAGGCGCAGCCGCCCGCGCGGCTCCGCCTGATGGCGAGCCACACCCTGCTCGGCCTCGTCGAGGTCGGCGAGGATGGCGCGCGTCCGCTCGGCGAAGGCCTCGCCGGCGGCCGTGGACGAGACGCGACGCGTGGTCCGGTTGAGCAGACGAGCCCCGAGCCGGTCCTCGAGCGCCTTGATCTGGCGGCTGACCGCCGAAGGGGTGCGACCCAGCCGACGGGCCGCCGCCGTGAAGCCGCCGCTGTCGATCACCGCGACGAAGGCCTCGAGCTGGGCCCACTTCTCTACGGCCATGGAGGACGCCTCACGCTGATTGATGCGATCAGATCAACAATAAAGTACATGGAATGATGATTGTTTCGCAATTTCGAAGAGATACGTTGGAGCGGTCTTCCAGTCGGAACGGTCTTCCAGAGAGGAGGTAGAGCATGATCGATCTGCGCCGATCCGAAGAGCGCGGCCACTCGCGCACCTCCTGGCTCCACAGCCGGCACAGCTTCTCGTTCGCCCACTTCCTCGATCCCGCCCACATGGGGTTCCGGGACCTTCGCGTGCTCAACGACGACCGCGTGGCCCCCGGCGCTGGCTTCGGCGCCCACCCCCACCGCGACATGGAGATCCTGACCCTGGTGCTCGACGGAGAGCTCTCGCACCGCGACGACGCGGGCCACGCCGGCCGGATCGCGGCCGGCGGAGCCCAGGCGATGAGCGCGGGCACCGGGGTGGTGCACAGCGAGAGGAACGCCTCGAACACCCGCCCGCTGCACCTGCTCCAGATCTGGATCCGACCGAGCGCTCCCGGACTCGCGCCCCGCTACGCGGAGCGTCCCGAAGCCCGGCCCGGCCCGGGCGAGGCGCGCTGGGTGGCCGCCCCGGATGGCCGGGACGGAGCCTTCGCCCTGGGCCAGGACGCGACGCTCGAATGGATCCGTCCGCGCGCCGGGGACGACCTCGCGCGTGCCCTTCGCCCCGGGCGCAGCGCCTGGCTCCAGCTGATCGCGGGCGAGGTCGAGCTGGCGGGCCGGCGCCTCGCAGCGGGCGACGGCGCGGCCGTCACCGGGGAATCGGCGCTCGAGGTGCGAGCGACCGACGACAGCGAGCTGCTGCTCTTCGACCTGGCCTGAGCCCCCGCCCCTTGCCTGGAACCCGGAAGGAGGAATCGACATGGGACTCCTGATCGACGGAAAGTGGAGCGACGACTGGTACGACACGAAGGCCCACGGCGGCCGCTTCGTGCGCCAGCAGAGCGCGTTCCGCGACTTCGTCCGCGCCGACGGATCGACCCGCTTCGCCCCCGAGGCCGGGCGCTACCACCTGTACGTCTCGCTCGCCTGTCCGTGGGCCCACCGGACCCTGATCTTCCGGAAGCTGAAGGGGCTCGAGAAGGCGATCTCGGTCTCCGTGGTCGATCCGCTCATGGGCGAGGGCGGCTGGAAGTTCAGCGGCGAGGAGGTCACGCCCGGAGCCACCCCCGACGCGATCCACGGCGCGGCCTTCCTCCACGAGGTCTACACCGCCGCCGACCCGGGCTACACCGGCCGCGTGACCGTTCCCGCCCTCTGGGACCGCGAGACGGAGACCATCGTGAACAACGAATCGGCGGAGCTGATCCGCATGTTCGACACGGAGTTCGACGCCCTCGGCGACCCCACGGTCGACTTCCGTCCCGAGCCCCTGCGCGCGGAGATCGACGCCGTCAACGAGTTCGTCTACCCCCTCGTCAACAACGGCGTCTACCGCTGCGGCTTCGCCACCACCCAGGAGGCCTACGAGGAGGCCTTCGCCCAGCTCTTCTTCGCGCTCGACACCCTCGAGGAGCGCCTGTCCGGGCGCCGCTACCTCCTCGGTGACGCGATCACCGAGGCCGACTGGCGGCTCTTCACCACCCTGGTCCGCTTCGACGCCGTGTACGTGGGCCATTTCAAGTGCAACCTCCGCCGCATCGCCGACTACCCGAGCCTCTCGGGCTATCTGCGGGAGCTCTACCAGGTGCCCGGCGTGGCCTCGACGGTCGACTTCCTCCACATCAAGCGCCACTACTACGCGAGCCACCACACCATCAATCCCACCGGCGTGGTGCCCGTAGGCCCGGAGCTGGATCTGGACGCACCCCACGGCCGCGAGGGCCTCTAGCGGGCCCCTCGCCCTCGGAACGCGGCTCGCCCCGGCCCCGATCCGACGTTCGATCTGGAGTGCAGACCGCCTGCGGATCGGGCCGGGATCCAATGTCGGATCGGGGCTAGGCGACCTCGTCGGGGCCCGGCTCGTAGCGGTCGCGCAGCAGGTCCGCCATCGAGCGACAGGCGTCGGTGGTGGTGAAGATTCCGGCGAGCCGCCCCTTGCGCACCACCAGCGCGGAGCCCACGTGGCGGCGGGCCATTTCGGAGAGCACGTAGGCGAGGGACGTCTCCAGCTCGACCACGAAGACGTCGTCGCGGATGCAGATGTGGCGCACGCTGATGCGCGAGCGCTCCGAGTCGCCGAGCGCCGGGTTGACCAGGAACCCCACGTCGCGCTGACTCACCACGCCCACCGGCTCGCCGTTCTCCTGGACCGGCACGTGGCGGACCCCGTGCTCGCGCATGATCTGCTCCGCCGCGGCGATGGGAGCGTCGATCTCGACGAAGTACGGGAACGGCGTCATCACCGACTTGATGGCCGGCATTCGATCGGCACTCTTCCAGTCCACGGGTCCGTCCTCGCTGGTGTCCTGTCCCGGAAGCCCGGCCGCCTTCGCGGCCGGGCT
>JBNLVL010000026.1:0-323950 GCA_050618075.1 Myxococcota bacterium | reverse complement strand
GAGTCCGATCGTCGTCTCCGGAACCGTCGTGGTAGCCTTGTGCATGGAGCCAGTCTCCTCTGGGCCGAGAGCCCGTTGTCTTGTTGCAGACCTCACGGTACTGCGATGGAGGCTGGCTCCCTCATCCCATCTCACTAAGCGTCGTCGTGCCCGCGTTGGACCTCGCTGGAGGGCGCCGCGGGCCCGGCTCGAAGGCCGGCCCCCCCGGCGCCTCTGCTCACGACCGCTCCCCCGGTAGCGTTCCGGGTGACTTCCACGAAGGCCCCGCCCAGGCCCGGCTCGGTCCACCGAGGCAGAACGATTCAGAGTCGTTGGCAACCCAGACTGAGGCCGGGGGAGGTGTTGCTACGGAGCGACCGCCAAAGCGAGTAGCGCGATCGCGCAGCAGTCGCGCTCCTTCAACCGATGGCGGCCAGCGCATGGTTGAGCGCAAGCGTCGTGTTCTCTGGAGCCGCCAGCTTCGGCAAGGTAGAGGCCGAGGGAGACGGAGTAGGAATACCTCCCCCGGCCGGGGCAACGGAGCCCCAAAGGCTAAGCGGAGCGGCGTCCGTCGGGAGGAGCGAAGCGGCTCAGTCTGTCGAGGTGCCGTCGATGAAGGCCTGGGTGCGGCGGTGGGCCTCTTCGTCGGTCCACTGGCGCGGCGGGTGCTTCATGAAGAAGGCCGACGGCCCCTCGATCGGACCCGCCAGACCGCGGTCGAGGGCGAGCTTGGCGCAGCGGATCGCGTCGATGGCCACGCCCGCCGAGTTCGGCGAATCCTCGACCGACAGCCGCAGCTCCAGATTCATCGGGACGCCGCCGAAGAGCTTCCCCTCCATGCGCAGGAAGCAGACCTTGTTGTCGTTCTGCCAGGCCACGTAGTCGCTGGGCCCCACGTGGATGTTCTCGTCGGCGATCCGCCGGGCCGCCACCGACTGCACCGCCTCGGTCTTCGACTCCTTCTTGGAGGCGAGGCGGTCGCGGTTCAGCATGTTGAGGAAGTCGGTGTTGCCCCCGGTGTTGAGCTGATAGGTGCGCTCGAGCTCGACCCCGCGCATCTTGAACAGGTCGGTCAGCGTCCGGTGGACGATGGTCGCGCCGAGCTGGGCCTTGATGTCGTCGCCGATCACCGGGAGGCCGCGCTCGCGGAAGCGCCGGGCGAACTCGGGGTGGCTGGCGATGAACACGGGCATGCAGTTGACGAAGGCGCAGCCGGCCTCCAGGGCGCACTCGGCGTAGAAGCGGGTCGCCTCCTCGGAGCCCACCGGGAGGTAGTTCACGAGCACCTCGGTGGCGGAGTCGCGCAGCGCGCCCACCACCTCGGCGCGCTCGGCCTGGGCCTGGTCGGAGACGAGGAAGCGCCGGTTCTCCGGGTAGTCGCCCAGGTGGGCCGAGACGCCGTCGAGGACCCGCCCCATGTGGACGCGCACGCCGGCCTTCGGGATCGGGTCGCAGAACACCTGGGTGCAGTTGGGCGCCTGGAAGATCGCCTCCGAGACGTCCTTGCCCACCTTGCGCACGTCCACGTCGAACGCCGAGGCGATCACCAGGTCGTCGGGGCGGTAGGGCCCGAGCGACCAGTGCATGAGCCCCGCTCCTTCGGACTCCGGCCGCTGGCGGTAGTAGGCGATGCCCTGGACGAGCGAGCTCGCGCAGTTGCCTACTCCGACGATTCCGATTCGCACCGGGCTTCGGTCCTGGCTCAACGGATGACCTCCACGAGTTCGCTCGAGTGACGGGCGGTGAAGTCTAGGAGAGGCGCCGCCGCGCGCCCAGAGGGATCAGATGACGCCCCGCTCCCGGAGCGCGGCGATCTCGTCGTCGCCGAGGCCGAGGATCTCCCGCAGCACCTCGGCGCCGTGCTGGCCCAGGCGCGGGAAGCGGGTCACCGGGCCCTCTCCGACACGCGAGAGCTTCACCGGGTTGCCCACCACCTGCATGGGCCGGTCGCTGTCCGGTCTCGGGACCTCGAGCAGCATGTCGCGCCTTTCCACGTGGGGATCCGCGGCGATGTCCTGGGCCAGGTTGCTGGGGCCGGCGGCGATGCCCTGCTCGCACAGGATCCGGCTGGCTTCGAGCTTGCTCTTGTCCCGGGCCCAGCGCTCGACGGCGGGGCGCACCGTGGGCTCGATCTCCCGGGCCCAGGCTTCGAGCCCGTCGAAGCGCGGCTCGCCCACCCACTCGGGGTGCCCCACGAGCTGCGCGAGGCGCTCGAACTGGTGGGGGCGCAGCACCGCCAGCACGAAGTGGCCGTCCCGGGCCTCGAAGCCGGCCACGATGCCCAGGGAGCCGCCGCGCGCCCAGTGGGGTGGCGCCTCCATGGACCACAGGTGCGGCACCATGTCGGCCATGGCCAGCATGGAGTCGAACATCGAGAT
The DNA here is from genome assembly GCA_050618075.1 of Myxococcota bacterium. Taxonomy (GTDB): domain Bacteria; phylum Myxococcota_A; class UBA9160; order UBA9160; family UBA4427; genus JBNLVL01. The sequence continues at coordinate 321,593 of JBNLVL010000026.1, read as the reverse complement.
GTCCACGTGCTGTCCCAGGCCCGTTCGTTCCCGGTGCCGCAGGGCCGCGAGGATGCCGATCACCGCGAACAGCGCGCTGCCGTTGTCGCCGAGCGCGCCCGCCACCACCACCGGCGGCGGCTCGCCCTCGCGGCGGTTCGGCTCGTAGAGCCCGGCCATGGCCTCGACCACCGGGGCGTAGGCCGGCCACTGCTCGTAGGGCGAGCCGCCGAGGTGGCCGAATCCCGAGATCGACGCGTAGATGGCGCGCGGGTGGGCCGCCGCGACGACGTCGTAGCCGAGGCCCAGTCGAGCCATGGTGCCCGGCGTGAAGTTCTCGGCGACCACGTCGAAGTGGGGAACCAGTCGGAGGAAGAGGTCGCGCCCCTCCTCGCTCTTCAGGTCCAGGGCGACGCTGCGCTTGTCCAGGTTGTTCCGCAGGTAGGTGGCGCCGACGGTGCGCCCGTCTTCGTCGACCAGGCTGGGGCGGCCTCCGCGACCCGACTCGCCGCGCCCCGGCGGCTCGATCTTCACCACGTCGGCGCCGAGGTGGGCGAGCAGCCGGGTGGCGAAGGGCAGCGCCTGCATCTGCTCGGCGGCGAGCACGCGGACCCCGTCCAGGGGCTTGCCGAAGCGCGCGCGATCCGCGCCGCGAACCTCACCGATGCGCATGGCACCTCCCAGGGCGTCGCGAACTTGCCCGCGCGGTAGCATACTCTATGGTACGAAACGGTCCGTATCGAAACTCTCGGTTCGCCACCCCAGGAGCGCTCGTGGACTTCGACCTCTCCCCCGAAGAGAAGGCCTTCGAGGCCGAGCTCGAGGCGTTCCTCGAGAGCCACCACTCGCCCGACGTGATGGACGCGAACCCCGAGCATCTCTCCCAGACCGTGGAGACCCCGGCCAAGCGCGCCTTCATGGGCAGGCTGGCGGAGCAGGGCTGGCTCGGGATGTCCTGGCCCGCGGAGTACGGTGGCCAGGAGCGCTCGGGCATCTACGACTTCCTGCTGACCGAGGCGCTCTCGCGCCACGGCGCGCCCCAGCCCGGCAAGGGGGTAGGCATCGTCGGCAAGACGATCATCCGCCACGGCAGCGACGCCATGAAGGCGGAGTTCCTGCCGCAGATCATCCGCGGAGAGGTCGAGTTCGCGATCGGCTACAGCGAGCCCCAGGCCGGCTCCGACGCGGCCAACATGCAGCTCAAGGCGAGCCGGGACGACGAGCGCGGCGGCTGGGTGCTCTCCGGCCACAAGATCTGGACCACCTCGGCGCACTTCGCGGACTGGTACTGGGTGGGCGCGCGCACCTCCGCCCACAAGCACGAGGGCATCACGCTCTTCCTGGTGCCCATGGACCACGAGGGGCTCGACATCCACCCCACCTGGACCATCGGCGACGAGCGCACCAACGAGGTGTTCTTCAACGATGTCTTCGTGCCCGACGAGAAGGTGGTGGGCGAGGTGGGCAAGGGCTGGACCTACATCTGCGAGGCCCTGGACCTCGAGCGCTTCGCCATGCTGCCCGTGGGCCCCCTCGAGATGAAGCTCGAGGCGCTGGTGGGCTACGTGCGCGCGGCCACCCTCGACGGCGAGCCGCTGGCCGAGGGCCCCCGCGCGCGCCAGACGGTGGCCCGGCGCGCGACCGAGCTCGAGGTGGCGCGCATGCTCCAGCGCACGGTCATCAGCGAGGCGCTGAAGGGCGGGGTGCCCACCGTCGAGTCGTCGATGTACAAGCTGTGGCAGAGCGAGCTCGGCCAGCGCATCGCCGACAGCGCCCTCGACCTGATGGGCGCCGACGGGGTGCTGAAGCCCGGGGAGCAGGGCGCGCCGCTCGGCGGACGCTTCGAACGCTCGTACCGCTACACCGTGGTCGACACCCTCGGCGGCGGCGCCTCCGAGGTCCAGAAGAACATCATCGCCCGGCGCGGGCTGGGGCTCCCCAAGAACTTCTGATTGTGTCCCGAAGAATGTGGTTGGCCCCGCGCTTGCTGAATGACGGGGCATGGCGGACTTCGAGCCTCCGTTCTGTCCCAACGCCGCGTGCCGTTTCCATTGCGATCCGCGGGGTTGGCGCTTCGTCCGCTGGGGAACCTATACCCGGACGTGTCCCCGCGTTCGCACCATCCCCCGGTACCGCTGTACCCACTGCCGCCGAACCTTCTCCCGACAGACCTTCAGCCCCACCTACTGGCTGCGACGCCCCGAGCTCCTCGCGTCCATCGCCGAGCGCCTGCTCTCCGGGTCCGGACTCCGCCAGATGCAGCGCTTCCTCGGCTGCTCGCCCTCCACCGTCATGACCCACACCAACCGCCTCGGACGCCACGCGCTGCTCTTCCAGGAGGCCCACCGCCCGATCCGGCCCACCGAGCCCCTGGTCGTCGACGGCTTCGAGAGCTTCGCCTTCAGCCAGGACTACCCCCTCCACCTCAACCTGGCCGTGGGCGCCACGAGCCACTTCGTCTACGCCTTCACCGAGAGCGAGCTGCGCCGCAAGGGCCGGATGACCCCGGCCCAGAAGAGGAGGCGACGGCGGGAGGAGCAGACCGTGGGCCGCGCTGATCCCCGGGCCATCGAGAAAGGGGTGCGGACCCTGCTGGCGTGGGTCCTGCCGCGTGGCGCTGAGGCCCGGGTGCGGAGCGACGAGCACCCGGCCTACCCGCGGGCGATCCGGCGCCTGCGCGACCGGCGGATCCACCACGAGACGACGTCGTCGAAGAAGGCCCGGACCCAGCACAACCCGCTGTTCGCGGTGAACCGCCAGGACGAGATGCTGCGCCACTCGAGCGCGAACCACCGGCGGGAGACGATCGCGTTCTCGAAGCTGCGGGCCGGAGTGATCGAGCGGGCGGCGCTCCAGGCGGTGTTCATGAACTACCTGAAGTCGTTCTCGGAGAAGAAGCGGGACGCGACCCCGGCCCAGCGGCTGGGGCTGACAGACCGGAAGTGGACGGTGCGGGAGGTGCTGCGGGAGCGTCTGTTCCCGACGCGGATGCGGCTTCCGAGGGAGCTCCGTCGCTACTACGAGCGTCGGGTGGTCACCCGGCGCATTCCGCAGATGCGGCCCCACCGGCTTCGCTACGCGTTCTGAGGCGGTGCGGCGGGGAAGGCCCGTGCTGGCCGGGGGTTGCACCCCGTGGCCAACATTCTTCGGGGCACAACCAGAACTTCTGAGCGAACGGGGACTTGCGGCCTGCGCCCCCGCAGGGCATGGGGCTGCCCCCGGTCTCGATTTACAATACGCTACGTATCGTATATTTTCTCGCGGTCCCGCAGCCGCCGCGCCAGGCAGGAGAAGAGCATGGACTTCGAGTTCAGCGAAGAGCAGAAGGCCTTCCAGGAGGAGGTCGAGAAGTTCCTCGACGCCCACGACGACCCCGAGGTCTTCGACGTCACGCGCGAGAACATGGCGCAGATCGTCGACACCCCGGCGCGTCGGGCCTTCATGGGCAAGCTCGCGGAGAAGGGCTGGCTCGGGATCACCTGGCCCAGGGAGCACGGCGGCCAGGACGGCGAGGGCATCTACGAGTATCTGCTCAACGAGGCGCTGGCCTACCGCGGCGGCAGCCAGATCGGCAAGGGCGTCGGCATCATCGGCAAGACGCTCATCCGCCACGGCAGCGACAAGCTGAAGGCCGAGTTCCTGCCCAAGATCCTGAACGCCGAGATCGAGTTCGCCGTGGGCTACAGCGAGCCCCAGGCCGGCTCCGACGCGGCCAACATGCAGCTCAAGGCGGTCCACGACGACGAGCGGGGCGGCTGGGTGCTGAACGGCGAGAAGACCTGGACGACCTCCGCCCACTTCGCCGACTGGTACTGGGTCGGCGCGCGCACCGACCAGAGCCACAAGCACAAGGGCATCTCGCTCTTCCTGGTTCCCATGGACCACCCGGGCCTCGAGATCCAGGGCATCCCCACCATCGGCGACGAGATCACGAACTCCGTCTACTTCAACGACGTGTTCGTCCCCGACGACTACGTCGTCGGCGAGCTGGGGTCGGGCTTCAGCTACATCTCCGAGGCCCTCGACCTCGAGCGCTTCACCATGTTCACGTTCTCGCCCATCAAGCAGCGCCTGGAGCTGCTGTGCGACTACGTGCGCGAGGGGACGAAGGACGGCGAGCCCCTGAAGGACGACCCCGTCGTGCGCCAGAAGATCGCGCGCCTGGTGACCGAGGGAGAGGTGGCCCGGGTGCTGGGCCTCAAGTTCGTCAACAAGTGCCTGGTGGGCGGCAAGCCTCCGACCATCGAGGCCTCGATGTACAAGCTCTTCGCCACGACCCTGTCCAAGAAGCTGGCCAACCAGTCCATGGACATCGGCGGGCCGGGCACCCAGCTGCGCGTGCGCACCGAGGAGGCCCCGATGAAGGGCCGGGCCGAGTCGACCTACCGCTACACGGTGATCGACACCATCGGCGGCGGCGCCTCGGAGATCCAGAAGAACATCATCGCCCGGCGCGGGCTGGGGCTCCCCAAGAACTTCTGATCGGCACCATGAGCGAAGCCACCTCCCAGCCGTCGCCCCTGCTCCGGGGGATCACCGTGCTCGACCTCGCGAGCGTCGGTCCGGCGGCGCGCGCGTCCCGCATGCTCGCGGACTACGGCGCCCGGGTGGTGAAGATCGCGCCGGTTCGCAGGCGGGGCGGCGTGCAGATCGTGCCGCCCTACCACACCTACGGGGCCGGTCGCGGGTTCTCTCGCATGCGCCTGGACCTGAAGGCCGACGCGGGCCGCGAGGCCTTCCTGAGGCTCGCCGAGCGCGCGGACGTGGTGATCGAGAGCTTCCGGCCCGGCGTGGTCGACCGGCTGGGGATCGGCTTCGAGGCGGTCCGCTCCCGCAACCCGCGCATCGTCTACTGCTCGACCAGCGGCTACGGCCAGGACGGGCCCTCCGCCCGCTGGGCCGGCCACGACATCAACTACCTCGCCATGGCGGGCTTCCTGGCCTGCAGCGAGCCGCGGGAGGACGGGGGCCCGCCCATCCCCGGGGCCACGGTGGCCGACAGCGCCGGCGGCGGCATGCACGCGGTGATCGCGATCCTCGGCGCCCTGGTGAGCCGCGCGACCAGCGGCGAGGGTCGACACCTCGACGTGTCCGCCACCGACGGGGTCCTGTCGCTGATGTCGCTGGCCATCGACCAGTACCTGGCGACCGGGGAGGTGGCGGGGCCGCGCCAGGTCCTGCTCACCGGCCGCTACGCCTGCTACGACGTCTACGAGGCGCGCGACGGGCGCTGGCTCTCGGTGGGCGCCATCGAGCCGCACTTCTTCGCGAACCTCTGCAAGGCCCTGGGGCTCGAGCAGTACGCCGCCCACCAGATGGACGACGCCCGCCAGGACGAGATCCGCGCCGCCTTCCGCGAGGCCTTCCGGCGCCGCGACCGCGACGACTGGGTCGCCGAGCTCGCGCCCGCCGACACCTGCGTCGCGCCGGTCAACAGCATTCCCGAGCTGGTCGAGGAGCCGCACTTCCGGGAGCGCGGCGTCTTCATGGAGGCCGAGCACCCCGAGGACGGACGCTTCCGGCAGGTGGCCCCGGTGCTGGCGGGCGGGCTGCGGGAGCAGCCGCTGCACCGCGTCCGCGTGGGCGACGACACCGACGCCGACGCGCTGTTGTCCGAGGCGGGACTCGCCTCCGACGAGATCGAGAAGCTTCGCGCCGAAGGCGCGGTGGAGTAGGGCGGCCCGGCGCCGGCCCGCGAAGGAGACGGACGTGAGCGTCGAGCTTCCCGAAGAGGTGAAGTCCTGGATCGGCCAGGAACGCTACGAGGAGTGGACCGAGTTCCCCATCGAGATGGGCTACGTCTACACGACCTGTTCGTCGGTGGAGAACGGCAACCCGCTCTACTGGGACGAGGAGGTCGCCGACGCGCTGTGCGGCGGGCCGGTGGCTCCGCCCACGATGATCTCGGTCTGGTTCCGCCCCCACCACTGGGCTCCGGGGCGCACCCGGCAGGCCCAGCCCCTCCAGGTGCACTTCGACCTGAAGGAGAAGCTCGACCTGCCCGAGGCGGTGATGACCGACAACGAGATCGTGTTCGGCGTGCCGGTGCGACCCGGTGACCGGCTCAAGACCTGCCAGGTGCTCCACTCGGTGAGCGAGCCCAAGACGACCAAGCTCGGCGCCGGACGCTTCTGGGTGATCGAGGTGCGGTACACGAACCAGAAGGGCGAGCTCGCGGCCACCGAGTCGTACACGGGCTTCGGCTACAAGAGGGACGCGTGATGGGAGCCGGAGACGCGAAGAGCCGGATGCTCGGCGAGGTGAAGGAAGGCGAGGTCCTGCCCGAGCTCGCCCACGACGTCAGCGCGACCACGGTGGTCCTGGGCGCCATGGCGAGTCGCGACTGGCGACCCATGCACCACGACTACAAGTTCGCCACCGAGCGCAACGGCACCCGGGACATCTTCCTGAACACCCCGAACCAGGCTGCGTGGTTCGAGCGCTACCTGACCGACTGGACCGGTCCCAAGGGCCGGCTGGGCCGCATCAAGTTCAAGATGAAGGACTCGGTGTTCCCGGAGGACACCATGGTCTTCAGCGGCAGCGTCACCGCCGTGGGCACCGACGAGGCCGGCTGCGGCTGGGTCGACGTCGCCCTGTCCCTGAAGGTCGGCGACAAGGAGACCACCGGCTGCACCGCGCGCATCGCGCTGCCGGTCGACGAGTCGGACAACCCGTGGGAGCGCCAGGGCGACCGCTGGCGGCCCTGAGTCCACCTCACTCGAACCCGTCGACGCCGGCCCGGTGAGGCCGGCGACAGGAGAGCCCGATGGATCTGGATTTCAGCGACGAGCAGGACATGCTCCGGGAGATGGTGCGCGGCGTGTGCGCCGAGCACTCGCCCGTCGAAGTCGTGCGCAAGATGGAGGACGACCCGACCGGGTTCCCCGCCGAGCTCTGGAAGCAGCTCGCCGAGGTGGACGTGCTCGGTCTCTCGATTCCCGAGGCGTACGGCGGATCGGGCATGGGCATGATCGAGGCCGCGATCGTCCAGGAGGAGTTCGGGCGGGCCCTGGCGCCCACCCCCCACTTCGTGAGCTGCTGCCTCTCGGCGGGTGCGCTCCTGGCGGCCGGCTCCGACGAGCAGAAGCAGGCCTGGCTCCCGAAGATCGCGTCGGGAGAGGCCATCCTCACCCCCGCCTGGCTGGAGCCCGGCAACAGCGACACCTCCAGGGGCGTCCAGCTGCGCGCCCGGCGCGACGGGGACGACTACCTGCTCTCGGGCACCAAGTGGCACGTGGCCTTCGCCCGCTCCGCCGACCGCCTGATCGTCCCGGTTCGCACGGGCGACGCCGAGGCGGACATCGATCTGCTGCTCGTCGACCCCAGGGCCGAGGGCGTGACGCTCACCCAGCAGAAGACCCTGGCCTCGGACACCCAGTACGAGGTGCGCTTCGACGACGTCCGGGTCGCCGCCGGCGACCGCCTGGGCGCGTCCGGGACCGGCTGGGCGACCTGGCACGAAGTCATGCTCGACGGGGTCATCCTGGCCGCCGCCCAGGCGGCGGGCGGCGCGGCTCGCGCCCTCGAGATGACCGTCGAGTACTCGAAGGAGCGCGTGCAGTTCGACAAGCCCCTGGGCGCCTTCCAGGCCCTGGCCCACTACATGGCCGACGCGGCGACCGCCGTGGCCGGGGGCACCACCCTGGTCTACGAGGCGGCGTGGGCCCGCTCGGAGGGCAAGCCCACCGAGCGCCTGGCGCCGATGGCGAAGCTCTTCATGTGCGACACCTACCGCGACCTCACGGCCATGGCCCAGCAGATCTACGGCGGCGTGGGCTTCACCATCGAGTACGACATCCAGCTCTACTTCCGGCGCGCCAAGCAGCTCCAGCTCTCGTGGTGGGGCACGCGCACCCTGGAGGAGCTCGTGGCCGCGTCGGTCCTGGACGGCGAGGCGGCCTGAGGCCGGCCCTCAGCCCAGCACCCCGTCGCGTCGCAGGGAGTCGATCTCCTCGGCGGGAAGGCCCAGCTCGCGCAGGACCTCCTCGCTGTGCTCGCCCAGCCCGGGCGCCGGCCGCTGGATGGCGGCCGGCGTGGCCTCGAACCGGGGCACCGGGCGCGGCTGTCGCTGGCGTCCCGCCCGCGGATGCTCCTGCTCCACCAGCACGTCGTTGGCGACGATCTGCGCATCTTCGTGGAGCGACGCCAGATCGTTCACCACGGCGTGGGGCACCCGCTCGGCCGCGAGGAGCGCGGCCCACTCGGCGGTCGTCTTGCGGCGGGCGATGGGGTCGATGAGGGCGTGCAGCTCGCCCGCGTGGGCCGCCCGGCTCCCGGCCTCCGCGAAGCGCGGGTCGGCGACGAGGTCCTCGCGGCCGAGCGCCCGGCAGAGCCGGCGGAACTCGTCGTCGTTGATGGCGGTGAAGGTGATGAAGCCGTCGGCGGTGGCGCGGATCGCCGGCAGGGTGGCGCGGCCCATGGGCGGGGCGTCGCCGTCGAGGTAGGTGTGGTTCTGCATGGCGTCGGGCCAGAGGAAGGCGACGCTGGCGTGGAGCATCGAGAGCCGCAGGTGCTGTCCACCCGCGCCGCGCTCCCGGGCGAGCAGGGCGGCGGTGACGGCCTGGGCGACGGTGAGCGCCGTGCCCTTGTCGCACACGATGTTGCGGACGAACCCGGGCGTGCCCGTCGCCGGGTCCGCCTGGCTGGCGGCGACTCCGGAGTAGGCCTGCATCACCGAGTCGTAGACCGGTCGCCCGGCGTTCGGGCCCTTCTCTCCGAAGCCGCTGATCGAGACGTAGACCAGCCGGGGATTGAGCGCGCGCAGCCGCTCGGCGCCGATCCCCATGCGCTCGGCGGTTCCGGGCCGGAAGTTCTGGACGAACACGTCCGCCTCGGAGACCAGCCGGTCCAGCACCTCGATGCCCGCCGGCTTCGACAGGTCGAGCACCAGCGAGCGCTTGCTGCGGTTGATGGTGTTGAAGACGGCGGAGATCCCACCGCGGCTCGTGCCCAGCGCGCGCAGCAGGTCGCCCTGGCCCGGCGGCTCGATCTTGACGACGTCGGCGCCCTGGTCGCCGAGGATCGAGGTGGCGAAGGGCCCCGAGGCCATGGCGGTGAGGTCGAGGACCCGGAACCCGCGCAGCGGGCCCGACGGCTCGCTCCAGCGGACCGCGTCGGGCGCATCGGGATCGGGCTGCATGACCGGGCTCTCCTCGCGGTTGCGCACGCAAGGTGCCCGCTCGAGGGCCTTCCCGCTACCCTGGCCGGCGCCCGCTCGAACGGCGCCGGGGGAACGCGCGCGTGAAGCTGCACTGGCTCGACGTCGTCATGCTCGCTGTGTACTTCGCGGCGATGGTGGCGACCGGCGTGTACTTCGCGCGCCGGAACCGGGACACCGAGGAATACTTCGTCGGCGGTCGCAGCCTCGCGGGCTGGGTCATCGGACTCAGCATGGTGGGGACGGCGATCAGCTCGATCACCTTCCTCTCGATGCCCGCCGACTCGTTCAAGACCCAGTGGCTGCGCTTCCTGCCCTACGTGATGGTGCCCGTGGCGGCCCTGGTGGCGACCACGTTCTTCATCCCGTTCTTCCGCCAGGGCCGGCTCACCTCGGCCTACGAGTACCTGGAGAGCCGCTTCGGCCCCTCGGTCCGCGTCTACGGGGCGCTCACCTACATCGGGGCCCAGCTGCTGCGGGTGAGTCTGGTGCTCTACCTGCTGGCCCTCATGCTCCATCAGCTCACGGGCATCGACGAGCGGACCTGCATCGTCGTGGCCGGGGTCTTCGTGGCCGCCTACACCATCGCCGGGGGCATCGACGCCGTCATCTGGACCGACGTGGTGCAGACGCTGATCCTGGTCTCGGGCAGCCTCATCTGCCTGGGCGTCATCATCCACGCGCTGCCGGGCGGACTCGGGCAGATCTTCGAGGTGGCCCTTCTCGCGGACAAGTTCGCCCTGGGCGACAGGGTGGGAGGCGAGGTGGTGCGGATGTCCTGGGGGCTCGACCTGGGGGAGAAGACGGTCCCGCTCATGCTGATGATGAGCGTCACCTACTTCCTCACCGAGTACGCCACCGCCCAGCACTTCGTGCAGCGCTACTGCGCCGCCCGCTCCACCCGCGAGGCGCGCAAGGCGATGCTCACCCAGGTCCTGGTGGGGCTGCCCACCTGGACCTTCTACATGTTCCTGGGCACGGCGCTGTTCGTGTTCTTCGAGGTCTTCCCCGCGCCCGAGGCCCGGGAGATGCTCGACGGCACCCGGCGTGCCGAGGGCATCGTGCCCTACTTCGTGCTGAACCACCTGCCGGCCGGGGTCGCGGGGCTGGTGATCGCCGCGGCGCTGGCCGCCGGCATGTCGTCCCTGGACTCGAGCATCAACGCCATCTCCACCGTGGGCATCGTCGACATCTACCGCCGCCACCTGGCGAGAGACCGCGACGACCGCCACTACCTGCGGGTGGCCTGGGCCATCGCCGCCGCCGCGTCCCTTTGCATGCTGGTCGGCGCCACCTGGCTGCTCGAGGCCGAGGGCCGGACGCTGCAGGACGTCTCCATCAAGCTCACCTCCCTGCTGGGCGGGGGGCTGCTGGGGATCTACCTGCTCGGGTTCTTCAGCGACCGCGGCGACGCGCGCGCGGTCTGGGTCGGCGTCGCCTGCACCTTCGGGTTCACCCTCTGGACCCTGGGCGCCTTTCCCGCGAGCTGGACGATCCCCTTCGACACCTACTACACCGCGGCCATCGGCAACCTCGTGATGTTCGGGGTGGGCTATGCCCTGGGCTGCCTGCTGCCAGCGCGGGAGCGGGACCTGACGGGTCTCACCGTGTGGCATCGGCGGCCGGCGGACTGACGAACCCCGATCGAAGTGACAGGAGGACGAAGCATGCCCGGAGACGTCGCGTTGGAAGCGCGGGTGGCGGCCCTCGAAGCGCGGCTGTCGGATGCGGAGGCCGTGCTCGCCATCCAGGACCTCAAGGCGCGCTACGGCGCCCTGGCCGACGCGCGCTACGCCGGAGGCGAGGTCGTGGAGCGCGCCGCCCTCGAGCGCATCGCCGACGAGGTGGTGAAGCTCTTCACCGACGACGCGGTGTGGGACGGCGGCCGGGCGCTGGGCGTCTGTCAGGGCCATGTGGCCATCCGCGAGCGCTTCCTCGCCCCCACGCTCCGCTTCTCGTGGCACTACTTCGTGAAGCCCTGCATCGAGGTCGAGGGCGACACGGCGCGCGCCACCTGGGACATCCTCGCTCCCTGCAGCGACGCCGAGGGACGGCCGCTCTGGATGGCGGGGCTCGAGGAGGACGAGTACCGCCGCGTGGACGGCCGCTGGCTCCACAGCCGCATGGGGCTGCGGGTGGCCTTCATGGCGCCCCACGAGCGCGGCTGGAGCCGGCGCTCCGGCTTCCGCCGGGTGCCGGGCGAGGATGGCGCCCCGCTCTAGGGCGCTTCGGGGGCCGTTGCTTCGCGGTCCGCTTTCGCCGTCGTCTCCGCCGGCCGGCCCGGTGTGGGCCGCGGCTCAGAGCGCGGCTTCGCCCCGCTCGCCGGTGCGGATGCGGATCGCGTCCTCGATGGCCAGGACGAAGATCTTGCCGTCGCCGATCTTGCCGGTGTGCGCGGCGCGCTGGATGGCCTCGACGACGGCCGCCGCCTGGTCGTCGCGCACGGCCACGTGGACCTCGATCTTCGGCACCAGGTCGACCTGGTACTCGGCTCCCCGATAGACCTCGGTGTGGCCCTTCTGGCGGCCGAAGCCGCGGGCCTCGAGGACCGTGAGGCCCTCCACCCCGACGGCCTGCAGCGCCTCCCTCACCTTCTCGAGCTGGAACGGCTTGACGATCGCGCGAATCATCTTCATCGACGTTCTCCCTAAGCTCAGTCGTGGGTGTAGGCCGCCTCGGAGTGCTGTGAGAGGTCCAGGCCGCCGGCCTCGGACTCGTCGTCCACGCGCAGGCTGCCCATGATCGCACGCATCAAGAGCAGGATGACGAGGGTGGCCGCGGGCGCGAAGACCGCGGTGATTCCGATGCTCGTGAGCTGCTTCACCACCTGCTGGCCCCAGCTGACGTTCTCGGGCATGGCGAAGTCGGCGATGAAGAGACCCGTGGCCAGCGCTCCCCAGGTGCCGCCCACCCCGTGGACGCCGAAGACGTCGAGGGAGTCGTCGTAGCCCAGGGCCGGCTTCACCAGGGCGACCGCCACGTAGCAGATGACGGCCGAGCCCAGCCCGATCCAGATCGCGCCCATGGGGGCGACGAACGCGCAGGCCGGGGTGATCGCCACCAGCCCCGCCACCGCGGCCGTCGCCGCGCCCAGGACCGTGGGCTTGCCGTGGTGCAGCCACTCGATGGCGCTCCAGACCAGCACCGCGCTCGCCGTGGCGGTGTTGGTGGTGAGGAAGGCGAGTCCCGCGGTGCCGTCCGCGGCGAGCTCGCTGCCGGCGTTGAAGCCGAACCAGCCCACCCAGAGCAGGGCGGCGCCGATCACCGTGAAGACCAGGTTGTGGGGCGGCATCGGGTGGTCGCCGTAGCCGCGGCGAGGGCCGAGGAAGATGCAGGCCACCAGCGCGGAATAGCCGCTCGACATGTGCACCACCAGGCCACCGGCGAAGTCGAGGGCGCCCATCTCGCCGATGAAGCCGCCGCCCCAGACCATGTGGGCCAGCGGCGCGTAGACCACGAGCAGCCAGATCGTGATGAAGACCAGGTAGGCGCTGAAGCGCATGCGTTCGGCGAAGGCGCCCAGCATCAGCGCGGGTGTGATGATCGCGAACATGCCCTGGAACATCACGAACACATAGGTGGGGATGGTGCCCGAGACCGAGTCCGGCGTGATGCCCGACAGGCCCGCCATGGAGAGGTCGCCGATGAAGGCGTTGCCCTCTCCGAAGGCCAGGCTGTAGCCGACCACGACCCAGACCACGCCGGCCATGCCGCCGGAGATCAGGCACTGCATGAAGACCGAGAGAACGTTCTTCGCGCGCACCAGTCCGCCGTAGAAGAGCGCCAGCCCCGGCAACGTCATCATCAGCACCAGCGCGGTGCTGGTGAGCATCCACGCCGTGTCGCCGGCGTTGATCTCCTCGGCGGACGCCGGGGCCGCCCAGGCCAGCGCCAGCAGGAGGCTCGCGATCGGCGTCCGGCCCCCCAGCCGCCGTCCGATTCGCTCCAGTCGCCCGAGTTGCCCGGTTCGCCCGGTTCGCCCGAGTCGCCCGAGTCGGTCGCGTGCGCGCATGCTCGAATCCTCCCCCGATGGCCGTCCGCCATCGCGCGCCGATTATGTTCCATCCCAGGCACTCCCGGGAAACGAAGCGCCGTTTCGGGCCGATCCGGAGCCCATCGAGGAGGCGCCGACACCGCACGCGGTCATCGGGTGGCACAGTTGGGCAATAAAGTGCGCATGGCTGTACGGGCCTCCCTGGGGTCGCTCCGCAAGATCGTGCGCAGGGGCGACCCGGCTTCCCAATCGCTCCCCCCGTGTGACCCCGGAGCGGGGCCGACGCGGACCCGGTGGCGGCGCGAATCTCCCGCTCCGGGAGCCGTCTCCGGGGGCTCTTGCGCATGGTCCGAGCCTTGCACCTCATGCAGGTTCCTGCGGACCGTCGAGGAACCCGTTCGTGCACCTGGCCAGCCCGTCATCCAACGAGAGAGCGAACCCCCAGCGGATCGCTCCGCCCTCCGGCCGCGACGAGTGGTTCGCGGAGCTGGGCCTCGACGGCGATCCGTTCGGCCACCGGCGTTCGCCGGTCCTCGCCACCGGGCCCCTGCGCCGCGCCGTCAACCGGATCGGCGACGACCTGACCCTGGGAGAGACGCATATCTGTGTCTCCGGTCCCGAGGGCATCGGGAAGACGAGTCTCGTCCGCGCGCTGCCCAGGCTGCTGCGCGACCGCCCGGGCATCGCCGGGGTGGCCCGGATCCTCGACCCCGCCCGCTCCTGGTCCCGCCACCGGGAGTCCCTGGTCGAGCAGCTCGAGCCGCCGGCCGGCGTCCTCTCACCGGCGACCCTGCGTCTGGGCGCGCGCGGCCGCAGCCGCTGGGTGGTGGTGATCGACGACGCCGAGCGCCTGGAGCAGCAGCACGTCGACCACCTCCAGAACTTCGTGCTGCTGCGCGGCGAGGGGGATCGCCCGATCTTCACCTTCGTCCTGGTGGCCAACGTCGCCCTCCACCACGGCGGGATGGGCACCCCCCTCGAGCGCTGGCTGGACCCGTCGCGCGTGCTGCACGTTCCCATGGCGCCGCTGTCGTCCCTGGAGGTCCGCGGCTACCTCGGCGCCCGGCTGCGCCGCGTGGGATGGGAGGGCGACCTGCCCTTCACGCCCGACGCCATCGTGAGGATCCACGAGCTGACCGGCGGCATTGCCGCCGAGGTGAACGGGCTGGCGCGGCGGCTGCTGGCGAGCGCCGTCCGCTCCGGGCGCGGGGAAGTCACCTGGGACTGGATCGAGGAGAGCCTGGTGGAGACGCCGATCGACCTCGACGCCGCTCGGGCGCCGACCCCGGCGCCCGCCTCCCGGTCGCGCGTGGAGCCGGTCGATCCGGCGCCCGCAGCCAGGGAGCGGTCGGTGGCGCCCGACCGGCGCCGGGCGCGCAGCCGGGTGGGCCGCTGGCTGGCGATCGGCGCGGCGGTGGCCGCCATCGCGACGGCGCTCTGGAGCCAGGGTGCGCTGTCGCTCACGCCGGCCTGGATGTCCGGCGCCCACACCTCCTCGAGCGCGCCGGGTCCCTAGCCCGCCCGGCGGCTACTCGCCCGAGCGCGGCAGGGGAACCACCCGGCCGCCGCTCTCGCTCTCGGCTCCGCCCATGCGCACGTCCGGGGCCCCCAGGCGTGCGGCGTCGGCCGTGCGGTCGTCGGGCTGCTCCTGGGACTCGCGCTCGGCCTTGACCCGCGCTTCGTAGTGCTCGATCTCCCGGGCGCGGGTGGCCGCGTCCCAGCCCAGCACCTCGCCCATCAGGTCCGCCACCCGCGGCGCCGCGGCGACGCCGCGATCGAAGGTCTCGATGGAGATGCGCGTGCGTCGGGTGAGCACGTCGTCCAGGTGGAGCGCGCCCTCGTGGGAGGTCGCGTACACGACCTCGGCGGTCAGGTAGCTGTCCGCCCCCTCCAGCGGCCGGGCCAGCTCCGGTCGCGCCTTCGCCAGCGCGAGCACCTCGGTGATGCGCGAGCCGTAGCGTCCGAGCAGGTGCTCGACCTGGGTCGGGTGCAGGCCGTGCTCCTCGGCCAGGGAGCCCCGGCTGTTCCAGAAGCCCGCGTAGCCCGGGGCGCCCACCAGCGGGACCTGGTCGGTGCAGCAGGGCGGCACCCGGCGGTCGAGGTCCCGGGCGACCAGATCGATGGTGTCCTTGGCCATCACCCGGTAGGTGGTGTACTTGCCGCCGGCCACGGTGATGAGCCCCGACACCGACTGGGACACCGCGTGCTCCCGGGACAGCTGGCTCGTGGCCTCGCTCTCGCCGTGGAGCAGCGGCCGCAGCCCGGCGTAGACGCCCTCGATGTCCGCGCGGGTGAGGGGCTGGGCCAGGTGCTGGTTCAGGGTCTCGAGGACGTAGTCGACGTCGCTGCGGCTCGCCGCCGGGTGGGCGAGGTCGAGCTTCCAGTCGGTGTCCGTGGTGCCGATGATCCAGTGCTGCTTCCACGGAATCACGAACAGCACGCTGGTCGCCGTGCGCAGGATGAGACCGCAGTCGCCGTGGATGCGGTCGCGGGGCACGACCAGGTGGATGCCCTTGCTGGCGCGCACCTTGATGCGTCCGCGGCCGGCCATGGACTGCACCTCGTCGGTCCAGACGCCGGTGGCGTTCACCACCCGTCGCGCGCGGACCTCGATCTCCCGGCCTCCCTCCAGGTCGCGCACGCGCACGCCGACCACCCGGCTGCCCGTCTGGAGCATGCCCACGGCTCTCGCGCTGGAGGCGACCAGCGCGCCGTGGAGCGCCGCGGTGCGCACCACGGTCATGGTGTGCCGCGCGTCGTCCATTCGGGCGTCGCCGTACTCGATGGACCCCACGAGACCCCGCCCCGACAGGCTCGGGAAGCGGGCGAGGGTGCCGCGCCGGCTGTGGTGGCGGTGGCGCGGGAGCGCCCGGCGACCGGCGACCAGGTCGTAGAGCAGCACTCCGGCGCCCAGGTAGGCCCGCTCCCAGACGCGGTGGGAGAGCGGAAGGAGGAAGCGGATGGGGCGCACCAGGTGGGGGCACAGGCGCTCGAGCATGAGCGTCTGCTCCGAGAGCGCCTCCCGGACCAGACCGAAGTCCAGCTGCTCGAGGTAGCGCAGGCCGCCGTGGATGAGCTTGCTCGAGCGACTCGAGGTGCCCGACGCCCAGTCGCGCTGCTCGACGAGGGCGACCGACAGGCCGCGGGTCGCGGCGTCGAGGGCGGCCCCGGCGCCGGTGATGCCGCCGCCGATGACGACGACGTCGAAGTCCTCGCTCTCCATCCGCTCGAGGGCTCGGGCGCGCTCCCCGGGTCCGAGCTTCGATGCGTCCATGAGGTCTCCTCCGGTCACTCGGGGCGCCCGCCCACGCCCCGCGGCCGCCGCGGTCGCGCAGGGTAGCAATCCGGCGTCCGGTCCGGGGCCGGGCGGGGCGGGGTCAAGGCCGGCCCCGGGACTCGCCGGTCGCGAAGGCCCGGGCGATCAGGTGGGCCAGCCTCAGGGGCTCCGGCAGCTCCGACTTGAGCCGCGACGCCCGCACCCGGCGCGCGGCCTCGGCGCCGTCGATGCCGGCCGCCGTCACATGGAGGTGGTCGTCCACCTCGAGCGCGGGTGGGGTTCGTTCCACCGTGGCCACGCGCTCGCCGAGTCCGGCGGACCGCAGCGCCGCCACCAGGCGCTCGTTGCTGGGCCGGCGGCGGTTGACCGCCATCACCGGCAGCCCGATCCGCGCGGACAGGGCCTCGACGTCGATCACCGCCAGCCCCGCGATGGTGATGCCGCCCAGCCAGACGCCGTGGAGCGCGTCCCGGACCCGCAGGCCGGAGATCCAGTCGGCGAGGAACCGGGTCACGTCCTCCCCGTCGACCGGGAAGCGCGTGGTGGCCACGAACTCCACGAGCTCGGGCACCTCCATCATCACGCCCACGAGCTGGACGTCGTCGTCGCCGAACTTGTCGAAGGGGCCGTCGTCGATGCCCAGGAAGTGGAGTCCGCGCCCGCCCATGGCCCGCCGAGCATCGCACACTCGGCGCGCGGCATTGGCTCGCTAGGGCAGGGCCGCCGCGGGGTCCGCCTCCGCCTCCACCTCCGAGACGGCTGCCGCCGGCGTCGCGGGCAGGGCCCGGGTGGTGGGCCCCCCGGCGCCGGCCGTCTCCGCCTCCGCGGGCGGGTCGGCGACCTCGCCCCCGGCCGGGCTGGCGGCCGGGCTTGCGGGCGCGGGCTTCGAAATGGGCGCGGGCGAGGGCGCCGGGGCCGCGTCGGGCTCCGAGCCTTCGACCTCGCTGGGAGCGGAGGGCGGAGCGGGGGCGGCCGCGGGCGGGCCGTCCCAGGGTGCGGGCGCCGCGGTCCCATGCGCCGGGGCCGCGGGGACCACCGGTTCCTCGAGGTCGGCGGAGCCGGCCAGGTCCACCGCGCTCAGCGCGAACTGGCTCTTCTCGAACAGCTCGAGGCGCGACCCGTCGGCCAGGCCGAGCTTCTGCTCGATCTCGGTCTTGGCGAGCACGCGCCCCACGCCGGGCGCGAACCACTCGGTGATGACGACGTGCCCCTCGTCCACGGCGACGGACTGGCCGTAGATGTGGACGCTTCCACTCATCACGCCCCGGGTGCGCAGCACCAGGCACTTCTCGTAGAGGCCCGCCGGGGTCTGCGCGTCCTGGATGCCCAGCACCTCGGACTCGTACTCGGTGCGCAGCCCGCCGCTCTGCTCCACGCCGGACTTCCACGGCTCGGCGCGGCGCGCGTCGGGTCGCATGCGGTCGAAGGGAGGATCGAAGCGGGACACCTGGGGCTCCCCGGTCAGGAGGTGGGGAGCCTCGCGCAGGTGGATGCGGAAGCCCGGTCCATGGGTCGAGACCACGAAGCGGCGGTTCTCCACGGTGTCGGTGGCCGCGCTCTCGCTGCGGCCGCGCACCACCGAGCGGATCTCCACCGCACCCGGCGCGATCTCGCCCGCGTCCGCCACCACCCGGTCGACGCGGGAGCCGCGGAGGCTCTCCACGGTCTCCTCGGCGCTGGCGTCCACGCGCCGGCGCTCGCGGGTGTAGACGTACGACCAGCGGTTGCCCACGTCTGCCGGCAGCCAGCGCTCGGGTGTCTCCCCAGGACTGGCGGCCACCGTTCCCGTCATCGAGGTCGAGACAGCGAGCAGTGCGAGTAGAGCGACGCGGAAAGCGAGAGCCACGAGATCCTCCAGGCGTCCGGGCGGACGGGCACCGGCGCTTCCGAGGTCTGTCGGCAGAGCGGGGGCAAGACTGTAGGGGTGTCGCCCCGTAAAAAAGGGGTGCGGACTACACCCGGAAGCGGGCGGCCGAGTCCTGGAGGCTCCGCCTCAGGCGGACCTGGTCCTGCGCGTCCAGATCGAGGAAGCGCACCGCCATGCCGTCGGGCAGCCGCCGGCGCTGGAGGTTGCCGGGCACGTTCGTGTAGACCACCTCGGCGTCGAGGGAGAGGACCTCCTCGGGCAGCTCGATCTGCACCGCGATGCGGGCCCCGCGCTGGCTGGGCCGCTGGGTCACCAGGAAGGCTCCATCCTGGGACATGCTGTAGACCGCCGCGGACTTGCTGCGGCCGCGGCTCAGGATCCTGGCGCTCCAGCCCGTGGGCGTGCGCTCGTCGCCCCGCAGCAGGTCCGGCCCGGTGGTGGACATGGCGCGGTTGAGCTGGAAGCGCAGGGCGTGGTCGCCGATGGGCTCCCAGAGGGCCAGGGCGACGCCGCAGCGTCGCATGCGCTCCCGCCCCCGGCGGTCCGGTGCGGTTCCGGTGGCGATCGCGGCCATGTGCGGGGACCGGCAACGGGTGCGCAGCTCTTCCAGCGCCGAGGCGATGTCGCGCACGGTCCAGTCGGGTCGCAGCAGCGCCGCCCCGAAGCGGAAGCCGCGCTCTTCGGACAGCCGGATGGCGTCGTCCGGGGTCGTCGCCCTCACCGCGCGGTAGCCGAGCCGGCGGCAGCGTTCGGCCAGCGTCGACAGCGTCGTCTGGTGGTCCCCCAGAACGAGGATGGTGTTCTCCGCGCCCATCATGTCCCCCTGTCCAGGGCATCGGACGCGGGACGAGGCGGCTTGAGTCCCCGGCGGACGGCTCAGGATGCCCGGCGGCGGGCGACGACCAGCGTCCGATCGTCCAGGGGCGGGCGATCTCCCTCGTGGGACGCGACGGCCGCGCGAATCGCGGCGAGCATCTCCCCCGGCGACGGCGGTGCGCCCCGGACGGCGTCGGCCAGTCGCTGCATGCCGAACTGCTCGCCGTCGGGAGAGGTCGCCTCGATCACCCCGTCGGTGTAGAGAACCAGCAGGTCCTCGCGGTCCAGGCGCCGCCGCGCACCGGTGAAGCGGTGTCCGGGCACCACGCCGACCGGGATGTCGTCGCCGTCGTCGAGCCACTCGACGGCGCCGCCCCGGCGGGTCCGCACCACCAGGGCCGGCGGGTGTCCGGCGTTGCAGTAGCGGATCTCGCCGCAGCTGGGATCGAACAGCACGCCGAAGGCGGTGATGAAGTGCGGCCGGCCCAGCCGCGTGAAGAAGTGGTCGTTGACGAAGGTGAGCGCCTCGGCGGGCCCCGCCGACCGCGGCCCGCCGAAGGCGCGCAGCAGCGCGTCGAACATGGCCACCTCCACGGCGGCCGCGGCCCCGTGGCCGGTGACGTCGGCGACCATCAACGACCAGTAGTCTTCGGCGAGGCTCGACGGATCGTCGGCGAAGCGGTGGGACAGCACCGCGTAGTCGTAGTAGTCGCCGGCGGCGAGCCCGAAGCCGTCGAGGCGGGCGGCCACGTCCAGTCCGCGGATCGAGGGCTGCTCCGCGGGGAGGAGCAGCCTCTGGATCCTCGCCACGTCGCGCAGCTCTCGGGACAGGCGCGACTCGGACCGGCGGAGTCGCGCGACGTCGTTCGCGCGCGCGATCGCCGTGGCCCCCAGGTTGAGCGCGAGCGCGAGCCGCCCGCGCGCGGCGTCCGACCGGCCGGGCGGGTCGGGAGCCAGGGCGGCGTGCCCGGGTCCGGCTCCGGGGAGCGGCACGAACAGGGCGCGACTCCGGCGTGTCGACCCGTCGGGCCCACGGCCGGGGTCGCCGGGCCAGCCGCCGGGCCAGCCGACGGGCCAGCCGACGGGCCAGCCGACGGGGAGCGCAGTCTCGAGGACCACGTATCCGCGGCGCTCGGCGAGCGCGATCTGCTCGGGCTCGAGCCGGACCCGAAGCGCGGGGGGGGCGGGGCGCGTGGGGTCCGTCCGCCCGACCGGGGACGAGGTCCAGGCGCCGCGCTCCCCGGCGTCCGCCTCGAGCCAGGCCAGCGGGCCGATGCCCGCCGCGGCCTCGGCCCAGCGGGCCAGGGCCGCAGCCGGGTCGCCGTCCGCCGCCCCGGCGTCGACGAGAGCTTCGAGGGCGCCCGGCCAGCCGTCCTTCATGGGGACCGTCGGCCGGGATGCTCGGCAAGCGTGGCCTCGAGGGCGACCGGCGCGTCGTTCCGGATCACCACGAGCGCCATCCCCCGACCGGGGCGCAGCGCGACGATGGCCCGCCGGAAGGCCACCACGCGGTCGATGGCGCGGCCGTCGATCTCGACGATGCGGTCGCCGGGGCGCAGCCCCACGCGTCCGGCGGGGCTGTTCTCGACCACGTCGGTGACCAGCACGCCCGTGGGCGAGGCCGGGTCGAGGTCGCGGCGCTCCTCGGCCATCACCGGGCGGACCGAGGCCCCCAGCCAGCCGCGCTCGGGCCGGTCCACCACCAGCATCGGCATCACCGCCTTCACGGTGTTGATGGGAACGGCGAAGCCGATCGCCTGGGCTTCGGCGGCCATCGCGGTGTTGATGCCCACCACCTCCCCGCGCAGGTTCAGCAGCGGTCCGCCGCTGTTGCCGGGGTTGATGGCGGCATCGGTCTGCACGAAGTCGACCACGCCGGACTCGAAGATGGGCACGACCCGCTCCACCGCGCTCACCACCCCCATGCTCACCGAGTGGGCCAGGCCCAACGGGTTTCCCATGGCCACCACCAGCTCGCCCATCGCCAGCGTGTCGGAGTCGGCCAGCGGCAGGAAGGCCCCGTCCCCGGGCGGGGGGATGCGCAGGAGCGCGGTGTCGGTGAGCGGGTCCCGGCCCACGATGCGCGCCTCGACCTCCTCGTTTCCGCCCAGCCTCACCACCCGGATGCCGGTGGCGTTCTGGACCACGTGGGCGTTGGTCAGGACGAAGCCCTGGTCGTTGATCAGGAAGCCCGAGCCCAGGCTGAAGCCCTCGGTGCGAAACGGGATCGGGATCTGGAACGGGACGTAGTCGAGCGCCAGGGACACCACCGGGAGCCGGAACGGCAGGAGATCGTTGGGGTGGACCCCGATGCGCGCCTCGCGCTTCTGGATCGACACCGTGTAGATGTTGACCACGGCCGGGGCGACCTTCGCGACCAGCTCGGCCACGGTCCGGGAGTGGAGCGCCACGGGCGAGGTCGGCCCGCCCGGCTCCGGCTCGCTCCAGAAGCGCGACAGATCCAGGTCGTCGACCGCCAGGTCCCGGTAGCGTCTGTCGTAGACCGGCGCGTCCGCGTCCACCAGCTCCTCTCCGGGCTTCGGTTCCTTGGCGACCACGGTGCAACCCAGGGCCAGCCCCCAGCATCCGAGGGCCACGAGCCATCGCCTCGGGGTCCGGTGAAGCGCAGATTCGCCCAGCTTGGCCATGTCGATCCTCCAGGGTGACGCCTCGCGATGCGCCTCCGGCACGCTGGTTACCCGGGGGAAGATGCCAGAGCGGGTCCGAGGTTTCTCGGGCGCGGGAGATCGGGCCATGGCGGAGCAGAGACTGAACTGTGGCGAGGTGTGGGGCGGGTTCGCCGAGGAGGACCTGGACCTCTGCAGCGGGGGGCTCACGATCAGCCTCTTCTCGAGCTCGGCCCGGGGCCGCGAGGGCGGGGACGTCTACTATCTGAGCGTGTGCGGACAGGATCAGCTCACCCGGATCGCCCTGGCCGACGTGGTCGGACACGGCGCCGACGTCCGCGACGTCAGCCAGTGGCTCTACCAGGCCGTCGAGTCCAGGGTGGACGACGCGAGAGGCGCCCACCTCCTGGGCGAGCTGAACGGACTGGCGGTGGAGCGGGGCATCGAATCCATGGCGACCGTGGCGCTCGCGTCGTTCGAGCGCAGCCAGCAGGGGGCGACCTTCGCCTACGCCGGGCACGCGCCGGCGCTGGTCCGGCGCCGGGGCCAGACGGCCTGGCACCCGGCCGAGCTCGACCCCGCGAACGTCACCCACCCGAACGCCCCGCTCGGCGTGGTGCCCGGCGCCGGGTTCGACGAGTGGTTCGAGCCCCTGGGCCCCGGGGATCGCATGCTGCTCTACACCGACGGGCTGGTCGAAGCCCGCGCGGACGACGGCGAGCCGTTCGGCGAGAAGCGCCTCCACGAGCTCCTCGAGGCCGAGGGGGACGCGCCGCTGCACGACCTGAAGGGCGCGCTCCTCGAGTCGCTGGCCCGGCACAGCCCGGATGCCCATCGCCAGGACGACGTCAGCCTGGTGGCGGTCGAGGTCGCACCCCGGTGAGCGCGCTGCTGGAGCGTCGATTCCAGGCGAGCGCGGCCGAGCTGAAGGTCATCCGCGAGGCCGTGCGCGACGCGGCGCTGGCGGCGGGGGTCGAGGAGGCGGTGGTCGGCGACGTGGTGCTGGCCGTGGACGAGGCCTGCCAGAACATCATCCGACACGCCTACTGCGGAGAGGAGGGCGGCGACATCGAGCTCTCGGTGCGCAGGGAAGAGGAGGGGCTGGTGGTGGAGCTGCGCGACTTCGCCGACCCGGTCGACCCCGACTGCGTGAACCGCAAGCGGGACCTCGAAGAGGTGAGGCCCGGCGGACTCGGGACCCACTTCATGCGCAGCGTGATGGACGACGTGGCCTTCGTGGAGTGCTCCGAGCGCCGGGGCAATCTGCTACGCATGTGCAAGCGCCTCGCAGACCGCGCCTGAGGAGCGATCGCCTTGCCCATGGACCACCACGTCGAGATCGGGGAGCGCGGCGCCGTGGTCGCGCTGTCGGGCGAGGTCGACCTCGAGCAGTCGCCCCGGGCCCGGGAGGTCCTGCTCCGGAGCGTCGCCGGGCATGCGGCGGTCCTCGTGGACCTCTCGGCGGTCGAGTACATCGACAGCTCGGGCGTCGCCTCCCTGGTCGAGGCGCTCCAGGCTGCGAAGAAGCGGGGCAGCGCCTTCGGACTGGTCTCGCTGTCGGGGCCCGCGCGCAGGGTCCTGGAGCTCGGCCGCCTCGACCGGGTCTTCCCCATCTTCGAGAACGCGGAGGCCGGTCTCGATGGCCTGGCCTGACCTGCGCGGCCCCGGCTGACGTCCGTGGCCTGGTCCCACCTCCAGCAGGGAGCGACCCGCTCGCTCGAGGGCCTGGGGCGCGGCGTCGCCCGGGGGCTCGACGGCATCGGCTTCGGCACGGCGCTCCTGGGCCAGTCCGCCTACTGGCTCGTTCTCGGCTCGCGCCGCCGGCAGCCGGTCCGCGCGGCCTCGGTCGCCCGGGAGATGATGGACGTGGGCATCGCCGCCATCCCCATCGTGACCGTGCTGGCGGGGACCATCGGCGTGATGCTCGCGCTCCAGGGCATCGACGCCCTCGAGCCCTTCGGCGCCCAGCATCAGGTGACCCTCGGCGTGGCGCTGTCGATCACCCGCGAGTTCGCTCCGCTCATCACCGGCATCATCGTGGCCGGGCGCAGCGGCTCGGCGCTGTCCGCCCGGCTGGGCACCATGCAGATCAACAACGAGGTGGACGCGCTCTCGGTGATGGGCATCCACCCGGTCCGCTACCTGGTGGTCCCGAGCCTGGTCGCCCTCGTGGTGATGGTGCCCGCGCTCGCCGTCTGGGCCGATCTGGTGGGCCTGGCGACGGCGGGGCTCTACATCAGCGGCGACCTCGGGATCACCTTCGCGGCCTACGCGGAGCAGGTCGAGGCGGCGATCGAGGCGGAGGACGTCCTCCACGGGGTGTCGAAGGCCGCGATCTTCGGCGGCCTCATCGCCCTGGTGGGCGTGGTCAACGGCAGCCAGGTCCGGGGCGGCGCGGAGGGGGTCGGCCGCGCCACCACGAGCGCCGTGGTCCAGGCGATCACGGTGATCGTGCTGGCCGACCTGCTCTTCGTCTTCGCGGCGACCCGCTGACGTGGCCGGTCACCTGGAAGCGGCGGGAGCCACGGGCGTGGAGAACGCGGAGAACGCGGAGAACGCGGAGAAGGTGGAGAAGGTGGTCGAGGTGGACCGGCTGGTGGTCCGCTACGGCGACCGGGAGATCCTCCACGGCGTCTCCCTGGACGTCCGGCGCGGCGAGGTGATGGTGATCATGGGCGGCAGCGGCTCGGGCAAGAGCACGCTGCTCCGCCACCTGCTCCACCTCGAGCGCCCGAGCGCCGGCGCGATCCGCCTGCTCGGCCGCAACATCTGCGCCATGGACGATCTCGAGTGGACCGCGTTCTCCCGCAACCTGGGCGTGGCCTTCCAGAGCGGCGCGCTGTTCAGCTCGATGACCGTGGGGGAGAACGTGATGCTTCCCCTGCGCGAGCACTCGAAGCTCGACGAGTCGACCATGGAGATCATGATGCGGCTCAAGCTCGAGGTGGTGAGCCTCGCGGGCTTCGAGCACCTGATGCCCGCCGAGCTGTCCGGCGGCATGGTCAAGCGGGCCGCCTTCGCGCGGGCGATCGTCATGGACCCGGCGCTGCTCTTCTGCGACGAGCCGTCGGCCGGCCTCGACCCGGTGGTGGCGGCCTCCCTGGACGAGCTGATCCTGCGCCTGCGCGACGCGCTGGGCATGACGATCGTGGTGGTGACCCACGAGCTCGAGAGCGCGTTTCGCATCGCCGACCGGATCACGGTGCTCGACCGGGGCCACGTGCTCATCACGGGTGACGTGGACGAGGTCCGTGACAGCGACGACGAGCGTGTCCAGGACCTGCTGAACCGGCGCTTCGAGGAGACGCTCGTCGATCCCGACGAGTACCTCGCCCGACTGACCGGCGAGCCGCTGGGGCGGGCGGACTGAACGGGTCCGACGGACGGAGTGAGCCAGTGCTTCTGCGCGACGATCGACGCAACTACGTGGTGACGGGCCTGTTCGTGGTGGCCATGCTCGCGGCCCTGGTCGTCTGGATCGCGGTGCTGTCGGGCTTCACCGGCGGGACGGACCGCTACTCGACCCGATTCGCCAGCGTCATGGGGCTGGGGGACGGGACCCAGGTGCTCTTCGAGGGCTACCGCATCGGCGTCATCGACGGCATCGCGCCCACCGGCGAGGGCGACTTCCGGGTGTCCATGGCCGTCGAGCGCGGCTGGCCGATTCCCGCGGACAGCGTGGTGCGGCTGACCAGCTCGGGCCTGCTGGCGGCGGTGGTGCTCGACATCGAGCGGGGCGTCGCGGCCGAGACGCTGTCGCCGGGCGACGAGATCCGAAGCCAGCCGCCGGACGACGTGTTCGCGTCGGTCGGGGCGCTGGCCGACGAGCTGGCGCTGCTCGTGCGCGAGCAGCTCTCGCCGCTCCTGACGTCGGTGGGCGATCGGGCGCCCAGCATCATGGAGAGCCTCGACCACTTCTCCAGCGAGCTCGATCGCGCCGCCAGCGAGCTGGCGCACATCCTCAGCGAGGAGAGCCACGGACGCATCGAGCGCATCCTGGGCAACCTCGACGAGAGCACCGGCGGGCTCCGCACGCTCGTGGACGAGCTCTCGGGCAGCACCGGGCGGATCGACTCCATCCTGACGGGCATCGACCAGCTCGTCGCCGAAGGCGGTCCCGACCTCGAGGCCTCGCTCGCCGACCTGCGAGTGAGCCTCGAAGCCCTGGCGCGCCGCTCCGACGCCATCTCCCACCATCTCGAGGTGACCACGCGCAACTTCAACGAGTTCAGCGACGACATCCGGCGGGATCCGTCGCTGCTGCTGCGCGGCCGGGACGGGGATGCGCCCGCGGAGGGCGAGTGATGGCGCGGCGCGCCCGCTGGATCGCCCTGCTGCTGCTCGCGACCCTGGCGTGGGCGACCGGCGGCTGTCTCGGGGGCGCTGCCCGGGAGGTGCGCACGTTCCGGTTGACGCTGCCCGAGCCCGCGGAGTCGCGGGCCGGGGTCCTGCTCGCCGGAACCCTGCTGGTCGAGCGACCCCGGACGGACGCCCTGCTGAACGAGCGGGCCCTGGTCTTCCGCGCCTCGCCCGACGCGAGCGAGCTGCGCCAGTACGCCTACACGCGCTGGGTCGACGCTCCCGCCGTCCTCGTGCAGCAGGCGATGGTGGAGCGACTCGACCGGGAGCGCGTCGCCGACCGGGTCCTGCGCGCCGGCCTCGGATCGCCGGCCGACTGGACGCTGGTGAGCCGCATCGACCGCTTCGAGCGCGTGGGGGGCGAGGGCCCGGTGGTCGAGGTGGCCCTCGAGCTGGCGTGGCTGCGCGCTTCGAGTCGCGACGTGCTGCACGCCGGTCACTACCGGGTCAGCCGGCGGGCGGGCTCCGCCCAGGTGGAGGACGCGGTGGCGGCGCTGGGCGTCGCCCTGGGAGAGGCGCTCGATCTGGCGGTGGCCGACCTCGCGGGCCGGCTCCCCCGATCGTCAGCCCCTTGAATCAACCCGCGCGGCCGGGCGCGCCCTGCGCCCTGGAGGAGCGAAGCAAGTGGTCGAGTTCGTCGAGCTGGAAGAGGCGAAGGCCCGCGGCGGTCTGCGCATGGTGTACGTGTCCGGCGTGCCGAGTCCGTGGAGCGAGGCGGTCAAGGGCCTGCTCTACGTCAAGAAGGTCCCCCACGTCGCGGTCCGGCTGGTCCCGGGCGAGAACCCGGTCACGGAGTGGACCGGGCAGCAGAGCGCGCCGGTGGCGATGTACGAGGACGAGGCGCCTCGCGGTGGCTCGGCCGAGATCGTGCTGCTGGCCGAGCGCCTGGCCCCGGAGCCGGCGCTGATCCCCTCGGACCCCGGGGACCGCGCGCTGATGTTCGGCCTCATCCACGAGATCGCCGGCGAGATGGGGCTCGGCTGGTGTCGGCGGCTGGCCGGCATCGACGCGGGCCTGCGAGGGGAGGGCGGCTTCCCGAAGCCCGTGGCCGGCTACCTGGCCGCCAAGTACGGCTGGCGCGAGGGCATGGGGCGCGAGGCCCAGGCCCGGGTGATCGAGGTGCTCGGCCTGCTCGCCGGCCGACTGGCCGACCAGAAGGCCCGCGGCCGGCGCACCTACATCGGCGACGAGCTGACGGCGCTCGACATCTACTCGGCGGCCTTTGCGGCGCTCTTCCAGCCGCTGCCGCCCGAGCAGTGTCCCATGCCCGACGCCATGCGGGCGGCCTTCGAGAGCGTCGACATCCAGACCGCGGCCGCCCTCGACCCCATCCTCCTCGAGCACCGCGACTTCGTGTACGCGGAGCACCTCGAGCTGCCGCTCACGCTGTAGGACGGCGGCCGACCGGGGAGCGGGCTCAGCCTCGGTGGCCGGTCATGCGATCGAGCAGGTCGCGGAGGACGTCGTAGGTCCGCTCCCGGGCGTCGCCACCCAGGCGCGCGATCTCGCTCCGGATCTCCTCCACGGCATCCTCGCGGGCCTCGCGCCGCCGGCGTCCCCGGGCCGAGCGCCGCGATTCGCGCAGCGCGACCCAGACCGACTCGGAGACGTTGTAGAGCTGCGAGGACAGCTCGATCACCAGGTCGTCGAGGGACAGCAGGCCCACCAGCTTGCCATCGGTCACCAGCGGCATCCGCCGCACCGAGTGCTGCTCCATCCGGGCGAGCAGCTCCTGGATCGAATCGGCCGGCGAGCCGGTCACCAGGTCCCGGCTCATCACGTCCTCGGCGGTGGTCTTCCTGGGGTCGCGGCCGGGCACCATGACCCGGCGCATGAGGTCGCGGTCGGTGACGAGGCCGAGCGGCACCTGGTCGTCGTCGACGACCACGACGCAGCCCACGGCTTCGGCGTCCAGCACATCGGCCACCTCGACCGCCGAGGCGCCGGGCGGGACGGTGATGACATCGCAGTCGGTTTCATGGGCCTTGCGCATGGGGTTCTCCTCGGGGATCGCGGCGATCGGTCGGCTCGGCGCCCGGAGTCGCCGGCTACTTCCTGATCTGGGTGCGGGCCACGGCTGCGGCGCTGTTCACTTCGTCGGCGATGACCTGCAGGGCGTCGTCCCAGGCCAGGACCCCGGCGATCTTGCCCTCGTCATCGACCACCGGGATGCGGCGGATGCCGTCCCGGCGCATCCAGCCCAGCGCCCGCTTGAGGGGAGAGCCCTCCCGGACCGTCACGACCTCGTCGCTCATCACCTGGCCGATGGGCGTGGTGTCCGGGTCGAGGCCGCGCCGCAGGACGTTCAGCACCAGGTCGCGGTCGGTGATGATGCCGAGGGGTCTCCCGGCCAGGTCGACGACCACTGCACAGCCCACCTCGGACTGATCCAGGCGGGTCGCCACCTCGCGGGCGGACTCCTCCGGGCGGGCGACGACCGGATCCCGATGACACAGATCTCCGACGGGCATGGGCACTCCTCCTCGTCCGACTTCACCCGGGCGGACTCCTGCGCGCGAGTGTCACCGGATCGTCAAAGCAAGGGGTGTGCCGCGGTCGAATCGTTCGGGAGCCGCCGAGAACGGGTCGAGACGGGGCAGTCGCCGTTCGCCCGGGCCCAAACGCCCCATGGATGGGGAGGGTTGCCCCGCTATTCGAGGCCCACGATGCGTCCGTCGCGCACGTCGATCGACTGGGCCAGGGGATGCCGGGGCAGGCCCGGCATGCGCAGGATGTCGCCGGTCAGCACCACCAGGAATCCGGCTCCGGCGTTGATCTGGATCTCGCGCACGGTGATCCGAAAATCCCGCGGGCGTCCCCTGAGCTTGGCGTCGTCGGAGAGCGAGCCGGGGATCTTGGCGATGCACACGGGCAGTCCCGCGTACCCCAGCTTCTCGATCTGGCCCAGGTCCCGTCGGGCGCGCTTGCTGAAGTCCACGCCGCTGGCTCCGTACATCGTTCCGGCGACGGCCTCGATCTTCGCGGGGACCGGGTCGCTCCAGGCGTAGAGCGGGTGGAAGGGCGTCGACCGCTGCTCGGCGTGCTCGATCACCGCCCGGGCCAACGGGGCCGCCCCCTCGCCGCCGCGCGCGTGGTGGTCCGACACGGCGCACGGGACGCCCAGCTCGGCGCAGCGCCCGGTGACGACGGCGATCTCCTCCTCGGTGTCGGCCCCGAAGCGGTTCACCGCCACCACGGGCGGCTCCCCGAAGGTGCGGATGCTCTCGATGTGCTTCTCGAGGTTGGGGAGCCCCCGGGCCACCGCGGCGGCGTCGGGCCGGGCGAGCTCGCTGCGCCGGACGCCGCCGTGCATCTTGAGCGCGCGCAGGGTCGCCACCAGCACCACCGCGGCGGTGTCGAGGCCGGCTCCGGCGCACTTGATGTCGAAGAACTTCTCCGCGCCCAGGTCGAACCCGAACCCGGCCTCGGTCACGGTCCAGTCGGCCAGGTGCATGGCCATGGAGGTCGCGAGCACGCTGTTGCAGCCGTGGGCGATGTTGGCGAACGGTCCGCCGTGGAGCAGGGCGGGCGTGCCTTCGAGGGTCTGCACCAGATTCGGGCGCAGGGCGTCCTGGAGGAGCGCCATCATCGCGCCGGTGGCGCCCAGCTGGTCCGCGAGCACGGGGGCGCCCGAGCGGTCGAAGGCCACGAGCGTGCGCGCGATGCGCGCGCGCAGGTCCTCCTCGCTCCGGGCCAGGCAGAGCATGGCCATCACCTCGGAGGCGGCGGTGATGTCGAAGCCGGTCTCCCGGGGCACGCTCTCGGTGGGTCCGCCCAGCCCGACGACGATGTTGCGCAGGGCGCGATCGTTCATGTCGATCACCCGTCGCCACAGCACCCGGCGCGGGTCGATGTCCAGCTCGTTCCCGAAGTGCAGGTGGTTGTCCAGCATCGCGGCCAGCAGGTTGTGGGCGGCGCCGATGGCGTGGAAGTCCCCGGTGAAGTGGAGGTTGATCCGCTCCATGGGGATGACCTGGCTGCGGCCCCCGCCGGCCGCTCCCCCCTTCACGCCCATGCAGGGACCGAGCGAGGGCTCGCGCAGGGCGAGGCAGGTCGATTCGCCCTCCCGGGAGAGCGCGTCGGCGAGGCCCACGCTGGTGGTGGTCTTGCCCTCGCCCGCCGGGGTCGGGGTGATGGCCGAGACCAGGACCAGGCGCGGCGGGCGCTCCCGGCGGCGCGGGCGCTGGAGGGTCGCCAGCTCGAGCTTGGCGACGTCGCCCCCCCAACCCTGCCATTCGTCGGGCGCCAGGCCCAGGCGGCTGGCGATCTCCTCCAGCGGGCGCGGGGTGACCGACCGCGCGATCTCGACGTCGCTCGCCACCGCTCACTCCCCCTCGGTGAGGGCGCGCAGCTCGGCCAGACGCTCGCTCACGTCGCTGGGGATCAGGGTGCCGGCGGAGCCGGTCCAGCCCAGGAGCGTCTCCTCCTCGAGCAGGGCGAACGCGCGCCGCCCGACGTCGCTTCGCGGGGCGAGCCGGACGGCCGTCTCGAGATAGAAGTCGGACTCGGAGACCCAGTAGTTGCCGTTGATGCGCGTCTCCACCAGGCCCAGCCAGTAGTAGGCCTCGGCGAGGTCGGCGGAGCCGGCCGATTCGTTGGCCTCGATCCAGCGGTGGAGCTCCGACGACGCCAGTAGGTAGTGGACCAGCGCCCGGCGGTCGGACGGGAACTGGATGACCGCTCGCGCCTCCTCGAGGGTGCGCCGGGCGTTCGCGAGCGAGGGAGCTCGCTCGTCCAGCTTCGCGTGGGCCTTCAGGGTGGCGACCCACTCGTGGAGGTCGCCGCGGAGATGGGCCCAGATGTCCTTGCGGTCGGCCAGCTTCTCCAGGGTCGGGACCGGGCGTTCGAGGTCGTTCTTCACCCGGATCGCCACGGTCAGATAGTCGGTCAGCGGATCGAGCAGCTCCGCGATGTGCACCGAGGTCGAGGCGAACCAGGCCTCCCAGGTCGTGAGCGCGTCGTCGAAGCGTCGCGTCGCCACCTGGAGCAGCGCGCGGCGATCCGGCGGCAGCGACTTCAGCTGGCTCTCGTCCACGAAGTCGACGGCGAGCGGGGAGTCGCTGCGGCTCGGAAGTCCCGAGTGGCAGGCGACGCAGAAGTCGGCGAGCCGCTGCACGAAGAACTGGGCGCCTTCGGTCTCTCCGTCCAGGAACCGCTTCTCGGTCTCCTGGGCCTCGCGTTCGAGCGAGCCGGCGAGGAAGTGGATCCGCCGGTCCTCGTCGCTCTTCGCGTGCCCGGCGACCTCGCCCGCGCGCAGCGAGAGGTTGGCCAGCGCCGTGGCGATGCGCTCCCGATAGGCCGGGTCGGCGAAGGCGTCGTCGTCGACCGACAGGGGCAGCAGCACCTGCATGCTCCCGAAGATCGATTGCATGGAGGCCCGAAGCTCCTCCTTGTCGGCGGCGCAGGCCGGGGCCCCGACCAGCGCCAGGCCCGTGGCACACACCAGTGCGGCCAGGAGTCGAGTGGACGTCCGCCCCTCGGGCTCCCGACCGAGTCCGTTCGCGATCGACTGGATCAAGCTGTCCCCCATTCATCCCCGAGCTCGTCCGCGACGAGCTCCCAGGTCTTCGATCCGCCGAGCGTAGTCGAGAAGGCGCCCCACGCCGAGGTGGGGTTCACGGGTGCGGTCGGCCTGGGGCGGTGTGCCCCGGTCGGCGAGCCCCGATCGGCGAGCCCCATTCCGACATTGGATCCCGGACCGGGGCTAGACGCTCCCGGTCTCGCGGTAGGCCTCGAAGAGGTACTGCAGCACCATGCGATGGGTGTTGAAGTAGGAGCCGTTGAGCGAGATGGCCTGCTGGCGGATGGCGTTGAAGCGCTCCGGCGTCTCGTAGAAGCGCGGAATCACCGTGGTCTCGAGCTTCTCGTACAGCTCCTCCGCGTGGAGGCGGTCCCGGTCTTCGGGGGAGAGGGTGGCGCCGTCCCCATCGTGACCGATGGCCCAGCCGGTGACGTCCTCGACGCAGCCCTCGACCCACCAGCCGTCGAGCACGCTCAGGCTGGGGACGCCGTTCAGCGCCGCCTTCATGCCGCTCGTGCCCGAGGCTTCCATGGGCGGGATCGGCGTGTTGAGCCAGATGTCGCAGCCCGCGACGAGCACCCGGGCCAGCGACATGCCGTAGCCCGGGAGGAACGCGATCTGGACGTCGGTCGAGGTCTTCTCGGCGGCCTGGTGGATCTCCCGGATCAGCCGCTGCCCCTCCTCGTCCCGGGGATGGGCCTTGCCCGCGAACACGATCTGGAGGGCTCCCCGGCGCGCGGCGATCTCTTCGAGCCGGTCGAGGTCGCGGAGCAGGAGCATGGGCCGCTTGTAGGCCGTGGCGCGCCGGGCGAAGCCCAGGGTGAGTACGTCCGGAGAGAAGCGGCGACCCGTGGCCTCGCGCACGGCGCGCAGGAGCTGGGCCTTCGAGCGGGCATGGGCGCCGGCGATCTGGGCCGGCGGGACGGCGATGACTCCGCGCAGCGTCGCCGGATCGCTCCGCCACTCCGGGAAGCGCTCGTCGAACAGGCTCTGGAAGGCCGGGGCGGCCCAGGTGGAGGGGTGGATCCCGTTGGTGATGGAGCGGATCGGGTACCCGGGAAACATCCCGCGCGAGACCTCGCCGTGGCGCATCGCCACGCCGTTCACGAAGCGCGATCCCTCGAGCGCCACCGAGGTCATGTTCAGCTCTTCCCGACGCATGAGACCGTCCAGGTTCTCGCTCGTGGTCGGGCCCAGGATCTTCTCGGCCAGCTGGCGCGGGAAGCGGTCGTGCCCGGCCGGCACCGGTGTGTGGGTCGTGAAGACACACAGGCCGCGCACCCGCTCGATGGCGGCGCGCACGGTGAGCTTCGGGTCCGCGCGCCGCGCCTCCTGCACCAGACCGGGGATCGCCAGGGCGGCGTGGCCCTCGTTGAGGTGCAGTCGGTCGAGGGGGTCGTAGCCCAGGGCGCGCAGCATCCGCAGGCCGCCGAGGCCGAGCACCACCTCCTGGCTCAGGCGGTAGGCGTTGTCCCCCCCGTAGAGGTGGTCGGTCAGATGCCGGTCGGGCTCGTCGTTGGCGGGGAGGTCGGTGTCGAGCAGGAAGACCGGCACCTCGAAGCCGCGGTCGCCGTGGATCCGGTAGCACCAGGCCCGGACGGCGACCGTGCGCCCCTCGATCTCGACCTCGACCAGAGGCTCCTGGAGCTCGAGGCTCGCCTCGGGCTCCCAGGCCGCCGGCTGCTCCACCTGGGAGCCGTCGGGATCGATCTCCTGGCGGAAGTAGCCCTTGCGGTGCACCAGGGACACGCCCACCACGCTCACGCCCAGGTCCGCGCAGGAGCGCAGGGTGTCGCCGGCCAGCACGCCGAGCCCGCCCGAGTAGGTCGGGATGTCCGGCGCCAGGGCGATCTCCATGGACAGGTAGGCGACGCGCGGGCCGTTGCTGGCCGGTAGGAGGTTGCGTCCGTCTCGCGAATCGTCGGCGGGGCCGGTTCGGGCTTCCATCGTCGTGTCGACCGCCATGGTGTGGAGTGCCTCCGCGCGAAGTGCTGCCGCGTGGACCTCCGCCGTGGGGAGTTCCGCCACTCGGCGGGGCATCGCTGCCGGAATCTAGAGCATTCTCGCCCCACCGCGAGACCCGGATCCGACTCGTCGAGCGTCGAGGGACGCCGTCGAGCCGGGAAGAGTGTGCAGTCTTCGTCGCGTTCGTTGCACAGAACAGCGAAGTGGGAGGAGAGGACTCGCCTGGGCGGCCTCCCGTCTGCTTTATTCGACCGCTCCCGTTGCGCGATCGGGTTCGGCGCACAGCTTGCTTGCAGATTCGTCGAGTCCCGGTGTTCCCCCCCACAGCGTCCTGGACCGTCGGCGCAAAGGACCCATCAGTGCAATTCCACATCCTCTCCTTCGAGGGCGTCGACGCGTACTCCCGCGCGGGCGGCCTCGCGACCCGGGTGGAGGGTCTGTCGCAGACCCTGGCCGCCCTCGGCTTCGAGACCCACGTCTGGTTCGTGGGCGACCCCGACCTGCCCGGCGAGGAGCAGCACGGAACGCTGCACCTCCACCGCTGGTGTCAGTGGGTCAGCCGGCACCACCCGGGCGGGGTGTACGACGGCGAGGCGGGGAAGACGGCGGACTTCACCCGGTCGCTGCCCCGGCACCTCGTGGAGCACCACCTGCTGCCCCACGTGCAGTCGGGGGGGCGGGCGGTGATCCTGGCCGAGGAGTGGCAGACCGCGGGGGCCGTGCTGCAGCTGGACCGGATCCTGCGCCTCGCCGGCCTGCGACAGACCACGTCCATGCTCTGGAACGCGAACAACACCTTCGGCTTCGAGTCGATCGACTGGAAGGCCCTCGCCCGGGCGGCGCGCATCACCACGGTCAGCCGCTACATGAAGCACCGCATGCGCGAGTGGAGCGTGGACGCGCTCGTCATCCCCAACGGGCTCTCCATGGACTCCTTCGACGCTCCCTGTCGCTCGGGCGTGAACACCCTCCGCAGCCGCTTCCGGGACCGCACCGTGGTCACGAAGATGGCGCGCTGGGACCCGGACAAGCGCTGGCTCTCGACCGTCGAGATGGTGGCCGAGATGAAGCGCCAGGGCTGGCGCCCGCTGCTGGTGGCCCGCGGCGGCGCCGAGCCCCACGGTGAGGAGGTCCTCCGCGCGGCCGCCAGCCAGCGACTGCGCGTGATCGAGCGGGAGTGGGTGCGTCCGGGCGCAGAGGGCCTGGTGTCCGCGCTCCGCGAGGTGGGCGACGCCGACGTCGTCAACCTGCGCTCCTACGTCGATCCCCACGCCCGCCGGGTGCTGTTCCGCGGATCCGACGCCGTGCTGGCCAACAGCGGTCACGAGCCGTTCGGTCTGGTCGGGCTGGAGGCGATGGCCGCGGGCGGCGTGGCCTGCACCGGCTGCTCGGGCGAGGACTACGCGGTGCCCGGGCAGAACGCGATCGTGCTCGAGACCGGCGAGGCCCGGGAGTTCATGACGCTCTACCGGAGCCTGCGCGCCGACCCCGAGCGGCTGAAGCGGATGCGCCGCGCCGGGCAGTCCACCGCCCGCCGCTACGCCTGGCAGGAGGTCGCGACGACGGTCCTGCTGCCCCGCGTGGAGCTCAGCGGGGCCTCGTCCTAGGGGGGCCGCCCGAACGGCGCGCCTCCGGGACCGCGGCCACGGCCTCCCGGGCCACGGGATGCTCGGCCAGCGCCTCGACCGCGACCCGCGCCCGACGGGTCCAGCTCGGATGCCGCTCGTGGGGGACCCCGGGCAGGTTGAGCGGCTCCCGCTCGCCCACCAGATCGTCCAGCGCGAGCCCCACCAGCGCGGCGGGGCTCGCGCACAGAAAGCGCGTGGTCGCGGCCACCAGCGCCGCGGTTCGCGCCGGGCCGGGCTCGATCTCGCCCTCGAACCCGCCCTGCTCGCGGAGACGCCGGGCCAGGGCCAGGCGGTCGGCACGGCGCTCCTCGGTGGCGCGCGAGAGGGCCGCCTCGTCGGGGAGCTGTCCGGTGCGCCGCCGCAGGGCGAGGTCTTCGTCGCCCGCGAGCGCCGCCAGGGGCGGCAGGTCGTGGGTGTTGGCGGTCAGCAGGCAGCGCCGCGGAAGGCTCCGGGCCGGGCGGAAGCCGTCGCGATCGCGTTCGAACAGCAGCACCCGGGACGACAGCACACCGCGTTCCTGCAGCGCCTCGGAGAACCCCTCCGGAATGGTGCCCAGGTCTTCGCCGATCACCAGGGCGTCGTGGCGAAGGCTCGCCAGGGCCAGGAGCCCGAGCAGATCCGCCTCCGGGTAGTGGACGTAGGCCCCCTGCGTCGGGGGCGCGCCCTCGGGAATCCAGAACAGTCGTCGCAGGCCGAGGGCGTGGTCCAGGCGCAGGGCGCCGGCGTGGCCGAGGGCGCCGTCCAGCAGCCGCCACCACAGGCCGTAGCCACCGTTGCACAGTCGGCTGGGCGCGAGGGGGGGGAACGACCAGTCCTGCCCGTTCGAGGAGAACGCGTCGGGCGGGGCTCCGACGCTCACGCCTCGGGCGAACAGGTCGGCGTGGGACCACACGTCGCTGCCGCCGGGATGGCTCCCGAGGGCGAGGTCGGTGTAGAGGCCGATGGGGAGGCCGCGGTCGCGGGCGTGGCCGGCGGCGCGGGCCAGCTGACGGTCGAGCTCGAACTGGACCCAGGCGTGGAAGTCGATGGCGAGGGCGTGCGTCTCGCGGAAGCGGGCCACGGCCTCGCCGCGGGCGTCGCGCAGCGGCTCCGGCCAGCCGCGCCAGTCGCCCCCGCGGCCCTCGCCGGCCAGCTGCTCCTCCAGCGCCCGGAAGGTGCAGAAGTCGGTCAGCGCGTCGCCCTGCTCCTCCAGGTAGCGGGCGTACCGGCGTCCGCGGTCGCCGTCGCGGCCGCGGTGGCTGCGGACGAACTCGCGGTGGAGGGCGCCGAGGACAGGGCGCAAGAGGTCCGCCACGGCGCCCACGTCCAGCCGCGGGGCGCCGCGGAGCCGCTCGATGTCCGCGGCCCTGGACGCGGCGATCCGGCGGGCCTCCTCGCAGCTCGACCACTCGGGGACGGCCTCGGGCACGAGATACAGCGGCTCGCGGTAGAGCCGGCTCTGGGGAAGGTACGGACACGGCGAGCGCGGGCTCGACGCGAGGGCGTGCAGGGGGTTCACGCCCACGAAGGCCGCGCCGATCTCGGCCGCCCAGTCGACCAGGCCTTCGAGGTCGCCCAGGTTTCCGAAGCCCCAGTTGCTCCGGGAGCGCAGGACGTAGAGGTGGGTCCACAGCCCGAACGCCCCGGACGGGCCGACCCGCTCCTCCACGTCGACACAGCGATCGGGGACGGCGAACAGGCGCTGCGCGGCCTCGGCGCCGCCGCCCTCCCAGGCGAGCCGGAGCTGGAGGCGGTGGATCCCCGGACCCGGGAGCCCGGGCAGGGCCAGGGCCCCGCCCCGCTCCAGCCAGCCTTCGCGGGTGCTCGGGGGGTCGCCGCCGGTCTCGCCGGCCGACGGATCGGGCTCGAGCGCGAGCTCGAAGCGGACCCGGTCCGGCGCCTCGGCGGGCCAGGCGAGCGCCACCCGCGGCTCGCCCCCGCCGAGATGGACGACGCCCTCCCGGGCCAGCGGCCTGCGCGCGCTCTCGGCCTCCAGCGCGTCGAGGGATGCGGCGGCGGCCGCCTCGTCCGAGCAGGCGTGGCCCAGGGCGCTCACCAGGGACTCGCGAGTGGCGTCGCTGGTCTCGACCCAGCCCTCGTCCAGGGCCGAGCGGTAGCCGTCCGCCACACCGAGGCGCGCGGCCAGCGCCCGCAGGCGCGGGCGACCGTTCAACCCGCGTCCTCGCGGGCGAGCACCAGGGCGGTCAGCGGAGGCAGGACCAGGACTGCGGAGCACGGCTCGCCGTGGTAGGCCTGCGGCTCGGCCTCCACCGCGTCGGGTCGGGGGTGACCGCTGCCCCCGTAGCCGGGGTCGTCGCTCGACAGCCGGGTCCGCCAGCGCCCCGCCGCCGGGAGCCCGATGCGGTAGCCGGTGCGGGGGACCGGGGTGAGGTTCTGCACGATCACCAGCTCGTCGTCCTCCCAGCGTCGCAGGGAGACGAGGATCGACTGGGCGTGGTCCGTGCAGTCGATCCAGCGGAAGTTCTCGGGCGACGGATCGCCGCGCCACAGGCAGGGGTGCTCGAGGTAGAGCCGTCCCAGGTCCTCGAGGAAGCGCGCCAGCCCCTGGCGCTGGGGGTCTTGCGCGAGCCCCCAGTCGAGGGGGCGCGATGCGTCCCATTCCTCCCAGGGCGCGAGCTCGCTGCCCATGAAGAGGAGCTTCTTGCCCGGCCTCGTGTACTGGTAGGCGAAGAGCAGCCGCAGGTTGGCGAATTTCTGCCAGGCGTCGCCCGGCATGCGACCCAGCAGCGAGCGCTTGCCGTGCACGACCTCGTCGTGGGACAGCGGCATGACGAAGTGCTCGTTGTATTCGTAGATGGACGCGAAGGTGATCTCGTCCTGGTGGTGCCGGCGGTGCACCGGGTCGCGCCCGAAGTACTGGAGCGTGTCGTGCATCCAGCCGAGGTTCCACTTGAACGTGAAGCCGAGCCCGCCCTCGTCGACCGGTCGCGAGACCCCGGGCCAGGCCGTGGACTCCTCCGCCACGGTGATGCAGCCCGGACACTCCTCGCGCACCGCGCGGTTGAGCTCGCGGACGAAGGCGACGGCTTCGAGGTTCTCGCGGCCGCCGTGCAGGTTGGGGATCCAGTCGCCCGGCTCGCGGCTGTAGTCGCGGTAGAGCATCGACGCCACGGCATCGACGCGCAGCCCGTCGAGGTGGTATTCGTCGAGCCAGAAGAGCGCGCTCGCGATGAGGAAGTTGCGCACCTCGTTGCGGCCGAAGTCGAACACGAGTGTGCCCCAGTCGGGGTGCTCCCCCAGGCGGGGATCCGCGTACTCGTAGAGCGGCTGGCCGTCGAAGTGCCGCAGGGCGAAGTCGTCCTTGGGGAAATGAGCCGGCACCCAGTCGAGGATCACCCCGATGCCGGCGGCGTGACAGATGTCCACGAAGGCGCGGAGGTCGTCGGGGTCGCCGTAGCGAGCGGTCGGGGCGAAGTAGCCGCTCACCTGATAGCCCCACGACCCGTCGAAGGGGTGCTCCGTGATCGGGAGCAGCTCGAGGTGGGTGAAGCCGAAGCGGCGGGCGTGCTCGACGAGCAGCGGCGCCAGCTCCCGGTAGCCCAGGACCGACCCGTCCGGGTGTCGGCGCCATGAGCCCAGGTGCACTTCGTAGATGGCCAGCGGCTCGCGCAGCGGGTCGCTGGCGGCGCGCTGCTTGCGCCAGTCGCCGTCGCTCCACTCGAACCCGGAGCGCACGATCCTCGAGGCCGTGCCCGGCGGATGCTCCATGGCGGCGCCGAAGGGGTCGCACTTGAGCCGCAGTCGGCCGTCGTCGGTCTTGATCTCGAACTTGTAGAAGTCGCCCGGGGTCGCGTCCGGGACGAAGAGCTCGAACACGCCCGAGGGGCTCACCCGATGCATGGGGAGGCGCAGGCCGTCCCAGTGGCAGAAGTCGCCGACCACGCTGACCCGCCGCGCTCGGGGGGCCCACACGCTGAAGCGGACGCCCGATACGCCCTCCATCTCCATGGGGCGGGCGCCCAGCACGTCCCAGAGCCGGCGATGGGTCCCCTCGGCGAAGAGGTAGAGGTCCACTTCGCCCACGCTGCCGGGGAACCGGTAGGGGTCCTCGCACTCGTGGCGGTTGCCGTCGGGAAAGCGCAGGTCCAGGCGGTAGGCCGGCGGCGCCTCGCCCTCGCCCACGGGCCCCTCGAACAGGCCCGGAACGGACATGGGGGCGAGCGGGAAGCGTCCGCCGTCGGCTCGCAGGCACTCCACCGCCCGGGCGTCCGGCCGCCAGACCCGCAGCCACCAGCGCGCGTCGTCGGCGCGGCGGTGGGGGCCGAGCCACGACCGCGGCTCGGCGTGGTCGCCGGCCGCCAGCTGGGCGAGCGCCCGCCCGATCGCGTCGTCCGGCGTTCGTGTCATGTCGCGCTGCGATGGGTGAGCAGGGAGAGGGAGTGGGGCGGCAGGCGCAGGGACGCGTGGCGCACCCGCTTGCGCGTGGGCCCGGCCGTGCAGAGGGTGTGCTCCCAGTGGCCCGGGGTCGGGCGGATCGGGATGCGGAAGCGCCGGGCCTGGGGGCCGCCGTTGAACAGGAGCAGGAGCGTGTCGCCCTGGATCGGGCGTCCGCGCTCGTCGACCGCCGAGTTGGCGTCGCCCGGGACCAGCATTCCGAGCACCCGGATCGTGGGGCTCGCCCAGTCGGCGTCCTTCATCTCCTCGCCGTCGGGCTTCAGCCAGACCACGTCCCGGGACTTGCTCCCCGGCTGCCGCAGGCCCGAGAAGAAGGAGTGCCGCCGCAGCACCACGTTGTGCTCGCGGATCGCGAACACGCGGCGTGCGAAGTCGAGGATGACCTCGGACTCGGCGTCGCGGGTCCAGTCGATCCAGCTCGTCTCGTTGTCCTGGCAGTAGGGGTTGTTGTTGCCGCCGCGGCCCTGACCCAGCTCGTCGCCATGGGACAGCATCGGGACGCCCTGGGAGAACGCCAGGGTCGCCAGCATGTTCTGCATCGCCCGGGTCCGCATGCGCAGGACCTCGTGGGAGGAGGTCTCCCCCTCGGCGCCCCAGTTCCGGCTCCAGTTGGCGTCGGTCCCGTCGCGGTTGTCCTCGCCGTTGGCCTCGTTGTGCTTGTGGTCGTAGCTCACCAGGTCCCGGAGCGAGAACCCGTCGTGGCAGGTCACGAAGTTGACGCTGGCCAGCGGGCTGCGGTCTTCGCCCTCGAACAGGTCCGCGCTGCCCGTGATGCGGCGGGCGAAGTCCCCGACGACGCCGGGGTCGCTCCGCCAGAAGCGGCGCACCGAGTCGCGGTAGCGGCCGTTCCACTCCGCCCAGCCGGTGGGGAAGCGCCCGGCCTGATAGCCGTCGGGACCGAGGTCCCAGGGCTCGGCGATGAGCTTCACCTCGGCCAGGATCGGGTCCTGCTGGATCATCGCGAAGAAGCGATCGAGCCGGTCGACGCTGCCGAGCTCCCGGGCCAGCGCCGGGGCGAGGTCGAACCGGAATCCGTCCACGTGCATGTCGTGGACCCAGTAGCGCAGGCTGTCCAGCAGGAGCTGGAGGGTTCGGGGCTCCTGGGTGTTCAGCGTGTTGCCGCAGCCGGTGTAGTCGACGTACTGGCTGCGGTCGCCCTCGTTCAGGTGGTAGTAGGAGGCGTTGTCGATGCCCCGGAAGCTGAGCGTGGGGCCCCCGTGGCCGCCCTCGGCGGTGTGGTTGTAGACCACGTCGAGCAGGACCTCGATGCCCGCGCGGTGCAGGGACTTCACCATGGCCTTGAACTCGCTGACCTGCTCGCCGCTGTCACCGGAGGAGAAGCGCGAGTCGGGGGCGAAGAAGCCGAGGGTGTTGTAGCCCCAGTAGTTGACCTGGCCGCGCTCGACGAGCCAGCGCTCGCTGACGCAGTGGTGCACGGGCATCAGCTCGACGGCGGTCACGCCCAGGGACTGCAGGTGCTCGATCACCGGCTCGCTGGCCAGCCCCAGGTAGCGGCCCCGCGCCGACTCGGGCACGTCGGGGTGGAGCCGGGTCATGCCCTTGACGTGGCACTCGTAGATGACCGTTCGACTCCAGGGCACGCGCGGGGGGCGGTCGTCGCCCCAGGGATAGGAGCGGTCCACCACCACTCCGCGGGGAGCGTAGGGGGCGCTGTCCCGGGGATCGGGATCGGTCGCGTCCGGAAGGTGGCCGCACAGGGCGTCGTGCCAGCGCACCTCGCCGGAGATGGCCTCGGCGTAGGGATCGATCAGGAGCTTGGCCGGGTTGAACTTGTGGCCCGCCATCGGGTCCCAGGGGCCGTGGACCCGGTACCCGTAGCGCTGGGGCGGGCGGACCTCGGGAAGGTAGGCGTGCCAGACGAAGTTGGTCCGCTCGCGAAGCTCGATGCGGACCTCGGACTCCGGGCCTCCGTCGGGGTCGAAGAGGCACAGCTCGACCGCGGTCGCATGACGCGAGAAGAGGGCGAAGTTCGTCCCTTCGCCATCCCATGTCGCTCCAAGCGGATAGGGCCGGCCCGGCCAGACTCTCATTCCGTCGCCTCTCCCCCCTCCCGGCCCGGGAAGGATAGTCGCTGGCGGTCGCCGGCGCGCCCGGGAAGAGAAAGGGCCGCGGCGTCTGCCGCGGCCCTTCGGGTGCTCTCTCGGGCGGCCTGCGCGCCTAGGCGGGAGGACCGCTCGGGACGTCCTTGAACGGCACGCCCTTGTCCAGCCGCTGCTCCGGCGGCAGCTGGAGGACGCGCTCGGCGATGATGTTGCGCAGGACCTCGTCGGTGCCGCCGGCGATCCGCAGGCCCGGGATCGACAGGTAGCGCTCCTGGAACGTGCCTTCGTGGGGCGTCAGCGCCTTGTCCGTGAGCAGGCCCGACGCGCCCGCCAGCTCCATGCCGTAGGCCGACATGTCCTGGATCAGCACCCCGCCGATGAGCTTGCCGAGGCTCGCCTCGGGGCCGGGCGTGGTGCCCCGGGACAGGGCGGTCAGAGTGCGGTTGCCCGTGAACTGGAGGCCCTTCGCCCGGACGTAGAAGTGGGCCAGCTTCTGGCGCACCGCGGCATCCTCGATGGCCGGGGCGCCGTCGTGCTCCACCTCCCGGGCCAGGCGCATCAGGTCGTTGATGCCGCCTCCGCCCCCGCCGCCGCTGCCGATGGACGCGCGCTCGTTCATCAGGGTCGTGATGGCCACGCGCCAGCCGTCGCCCACCTCGCCCAGGCGGTTCCAGTCGGGGATCCGGACGTCGTTGAAGAAGACCTCGTTGAAGCCCTGGCCGCCGTTGATCTGGGTGATCGGCCGGATCTCGATCCCCGGCGAGTGCATGTCGACCACGAAGTAGGTGAGGCCGGCGTGCTTGGCCGCGGTGGGGTCGTGGCGGGTGACCAGGATTCCCCAGTCGCTGAACTGGGCGCCGGTGGTCCAGATCTTCTGGCCGTTGACCACCCACTCGTCGCCGTCGCGGACGGCGGTGGTGCGGAGCCCCGCCAGGTCCGAGCCCGCGCTGGGCTCGCTGAAGAGCTGGCACCAGATCTCCTCGCCGGTGACCAGCCTGGGGATCCACTTCTTCTTCTGCTCGTCGTTGCCGTGGGTGAGCACGGTCGGGCCGCACATGCCGAGCCCGATGCCGAAGATGTTGGGCGGCGTCTTGAACTTCGACTCCTCCTGGCCCCAGATCACGCTCTGGATGGGGGTGCCGCCGCGGCCTCCGATCTCCTTGGGCCAGGTGATGCAGGCCCAGCCGTTCTCGGCCTTCAGCTTCTGCCAGGCCTTGGCGGCCTCGACCGTCGCGGGGTCGGTGCGCTCGGCCAGCACGTCTCCACCGGGATCGTCGGGGTCCTTCGGCTGGGCGTTGGCCTCGAGCCAGGCGCGCGCCTCGGCGCGGAATGCAGCTTCTTCGGGGGTGTCGTTGAAGTCCATGTCGGTGTCTCTCTCGGGTGTTCGCGGTTTCGAAGGGGTCGGGGCCGGCGCGGCTACGCCGCCTGCCGGGCCTCCAGGCGGGCGACGAGCTTCTCGCGCCAGCTGGAGGCGTTGCCCAGGATGGCCGACATCAGCTTCGCCCTCCGGTAGAAGAGGTGGCAGTCGTACTCCCAGGTGTATCCGACTCCGCCGTGGAGCTGGACCATCTCGACGGTCATCTGGTCGAAGGCGTCGCTGGCCGAGACGCGCGACAGGCAGGACGCCACGTCGAGCTCTTCGTTGTCGTTGGAGAGGGCCCAGGCGCCGTAGTAGCAGTTGGACCGCGCCAGCTCGATCTCGCACCACAGGTCGGCCAGCCGGTGCTTGATGGCCTGGAACGACGCGATCGGCCGGCCGAAGGCGTAGCGGCCCAGGGTGAACTCCTTGGTGATCTCGAAGGACCGCGAGGCCGCGCCCAGCTGATCGAAGGCCAGCAGTACGGCGCCGCGGTCGAGGATCCGGTCGAGCACCGGACCCGCCTCGCCGGGTGTGCCCAGGGCCTCGGCCGGCGCGCCGTCGAAGCCGAGCTTCGCGACCGGGCGGCTCGGGTCGATGGACTTCACCCGCTCGCGTTCCACGCCCGGGCCCTCGAGGTCGACCAGGGCCAGCGAGAGCCCGCTCCCCGTGCGCGCGGCGACCACGGCGAAGTGGGCCGAGTCCCCGTCGAGCACCGGGATCTTGGTGCCGCTCAGGGTGCCGCCTTCGAAGCGGGCGGCCAGGCTCTCGACCCCGTTC
The DNA here is from genome assembly GCA_050618075.1 of Myxococcota bacterium. Lineage (GTDB taxonomy): Bacteria > Myxococcota_A > UBA9160 > UBA9160 > UBA4427 > JBNLVL01. Next base: position 277,805 of record JBNLVL010000026.1, on the reverse strand, counting down.
TGCCCGGCCTGCTCGGTGACCGCCAGGGTGCCGATGGCCGAGCCGTCGGCCAGCTTCGGGAGCCAGCTCTGCTTCTGCGCGTCGCTGCCCGCGGTCAGGATCGCCTCCGTGGCGAGGCACACGCTGGAGCTGAAGGGGATGGGCGCCAGGGAGCGGCCGATCTCCTCGGCCAGCACCGCGAGCTCGAGATGGCCGAAGCCCGCGCCGCCGTACTCCTCGGGGATCACCGCGCCGAGCCAGCCCATCTCGGCCGCGCCCTTCCAGAGCTCGCTCGAGTAGGCGGCGTCGCTCTCGAGGACCTCGCGGCACGCCGACAGCGGCGCGTGCTCGGCGAGGTAGTCCGCCGCGGTCTGCTTGAGGAGCATCTGCTCCTCGGAGAAATCGAAGTTCATGAGGGGTCTCCGTTGCTTCGGGGGTCCGTGGGGTTGGGGTCGGCGCCGGGACCGCGGTCGCGGGACGCGCCCGGGCCGACGGCCGCATCCGCGGTCCGAGCCGGGCCGGACCGGCGGCGCGGCCCATCTAGATTGACCCGATTGACTCGGATGTCAATCTGCCGAGGCGGCGCCCCAGGGGGCTTGACCGCTCCCGATCCGGGCGTGAGCCTTGGCCCGTGAGCCATCGATCCCGACCTCGCGGACTCCGTCCGTCCGGTCCCCGGGCTGCAGCGGGCGTCTGCCGCGCGTTCGTCCTGGCGGGCCTGGTCGCGCTTCTCCCGCTGGCCGGCTGCCTCACGCTCCTGGGGGGCGAGCAGAAGGTGGGCGACCAGGCCGCCGCGCAGATCGAGCGCGAGACCGGGGTCGTTCGCTCCGCGCCGCTCGACGCCTACGTTCGGGCCATCGGAGAGCGCCTCGCCGCCGGGTCGAAGCGCCCGGGGCCGTGGCGCTTCGTCATCCTCGACGATCCGGTGCCCAACGCCTTCGCCCTGCCGGGCGGCCACGTGTACGTGACCCGCGGCCTGCTCGCGCTCGCGAACAGCGAGGACGAGCTGGCCGGCGTCATCGGCCACGAGATCGGCCACGTCCTGGAAGGACACGGCGGCAAGCGGGTCAACCTGAACGCGCCCTTCGCCATCCTCACGGGCATCACCCGCTTCGCCACCGGCATCGTCAGCCCGCGCCTGGGCCAGGCGGTGGCCGACGGAGGCAACGCCCTGTCCCAGGGGCTGGTCGTCGCGCCCTACAGCCGGCAGCAGGAGCGCGCCGCCGACCGCATCGGGCAGGAGCTGGCCGCGGCGGCGGGCTGGGACCCGAGCGCGCTCTCCCACTTCCTCGACACCCTGGGGCGGGCCACGGTCCTGATGCAGGGCGACCAGCGGCGTCCCGGCTGGCTCGACACCCACCCCGCGACGCCCGAGCGCGTGGCGACGACGGCCGAGCGGGCCGCGCAGCTCCGCGCCGCCGACCGGCCGCCCATCGCCCGCGACCGGCGCGACCTGCTCCAGCGGCTCGACGGATTGATCGTGGGGCGCGACGCGGCCCACGGCGTGCGGGTGGGGGGCCGCTTCGTGCGTCCCGAATGGCGGGTCTCGATCGGGCCACCGGAGGGCTGGAGCGTCGGTGGCAACGCCGACATCGCCGCGGCCGGCGCGCCTTCGGGCGACGCCATGGTCGCGTTGGGCTCGGAGGGGCCGGGGGACGATCCGCGTCGGGCGGTGCGCGCGCTGGAGGCGAAGACCGGCGAGACGATCGAGGTGGAGGAGATCCAGGTCGGCGGTCGGCCGGCCCTGCGCCACCGGGGCAGCGAGCGCGTGCGCGGCGGCCGGCTCTCCTTCGAATCGACGTGGGTGGCCCTGGCCGGACGGGTGTTCCGGCTGGTCGCGGTCTGCGACGAGCGCCGGGCCGACGCCTGGCGCGGGACCTTCCAGTCGGTGGCGACGAGCCTGCGGGCGGCGTCAGCGTCGGAGCTCGCGCAGGTGAAGGACGAGAGGCTTCGCAGCGTGGAGGCCCGGGCGGGCGAGGACGCGGCGCGCCTGGCCGAACGCTCGGGGTCGGCCTGGACCGGCGAGCAGATCGAGGTCGCCAACGGCCTCGCGACCGGAGCCGCCCTCGAGCCGGGCCGGCTCGTCAAGATCACCCGCCGAGAGCCCTACACCCCCCGCACCACCCCCTGAGCCCCTCGACCCCACCCCCGGTCGGGGCAACGGAGGACCCCAGGCGAAGCGAAGCGGCTCCGGCAGCGTTGGGAGAGCCGAGGCGTCAGCGGGCGACGAGCAGGACCACGGACCCCTCGACCTTCTCGACGAGATCCTCCGGGGCGACCTCCGCCGCGCCCTTCGACTCGGCGGCGACGGCGGGCAGGTGAGCTGAGAGCAGGTCGAGCACGTAGTCGGAGCGGATCGCGTAGTTGACGTTCTGCGGGATGACCCCCGCCGCCCGGAACGACACCACCTGGTCGAGGGTCGCCGTCACCACGCCCACCACCTGGCCCTTCATGTCCAGCAGCGGACCGCCCGAGTTGCCCGGCTGGATCGGCACGTCCACCTGCAGGAAGCGGGTGTCGCCCTCCGCCCCGGAGAGCGCGTTCACCCGGCCGAACGTGGCCTTCTGCTCCTGACCCTGGAGCTGGATCAGCGGGTAGCCGAGAGCGAAGACCTCCTCGCCCTTGCGCATGCTGCCCGCCCGCCGGAGCTTGAGCGGCTCGCCGCGCAGGTCGACCACCCGGAGCAGCGCCACGTCGTTGTCGACGTCGCCGGCCAGGTACTCGACCTCGTGCTCCACGCCCTCGGCGTCGAGGACCCGGATCCGGGTGGATCCTGCGACCACGTGCTCGCTGGTGACCAGGTGACCGGCGTCCGAGACGAACCAGCCCGTGCCGGTGCTGAACCCCTGCTGCGACCGCACCTCGCTGGGGTCGTAGACGGGCAGCGGGGGGCGGGCGGACGATCTGCGCAGCTCCGCACGCACCGACTTCTCGGCGGCGTCCAGGTCGAGCCCGTAGACGAAGCTGAGCAGGTTGCCGTACTGGTCCTTCCCGGCGCCGTGGGCGGAGCGGCAGTCGGGCTCCAGCTCGTACTGCAGCTCCACCTGGCGGCCATCACTGCAGGTCACGGTCGAGACCCCGACGACCGCGTCGCAGGTGCGGTTCCAGCGGGTGCGCTCGCCCACGTGGGTGAGCCGGCCGTGGCCCACGCAGCGGATGCCCGAGACCAGGCCCTTGAAGTCGAGGAAGTGGACGTGGAGGTCGTTGTCCACCATCCCCTTGCCGCGCAGGACCTCGTTGTAGTCGTCGAAGACGCCCACCACGCTGATCGCTCGGCGCCCGGATACGGACTGCGCCGCCGGCGCGGGCTCCGATCCGCCGCCCGCGCAGCCCTCCGTGGCGAGGAGCAGGAGGCAGAGGGCGAGGAGGGTCCGGGGCGTCCGGTTTCGAGGCATCGGGTGTGATCTCCGGCTTGGGGGGATTCGGGGCGCGGCGCAATCCCGGGACGAGTGCCACAATGACCCCCGATGAAGCAACCCACACGGGCCCGATTCGCTCCCCTGCTGTTCGCGCAGTGCCTGCTGGTCCTGCTCACCGAGCCGCTGGCGGTGATGGAGAACGGGGCGATCTACGCCACGCTCCTCTATCCGCTCACCCTGGCCGGCCTCGTGTTCGCCGTGGGGCGGTCGGGGCGGCTCGGCCAGATCGTGGTCCTGATCTGGTTCGGCACGGTCGCGCTCGAGCTGGCGGTGCGCACCACCACCGAGGCGATGATGCCCGTGGCGGGTCGCGTGCTGGACGCGACGCTGGTCATGCTGGGCTGCTTCATCCTGCTGAGCGAGATCCTGCGGCGCCACCGGGTGACCTTCGACACGCTGCTGGGCGGCATCTCGGTCTACCTGATGATCGGCTTCTTCTACGCGCTCGCGTTCAACCTCGTCGAGTTCCTGAAGCCCGGCTCGTTCCTGGACCAGGGTGTCCCGCTCACCAACGTCGCCGAGAACAGCCCCTTCCTGGCCACCGATGCGCGCTTCCCGGGCCTGCTCTACTACAGCTTCGTCACCCTCACGACCCTGGGCTACGGGGACATCGTGCCCGAGCTGCCCCTGGCGCGCAGCCTGGCCGCCAGCGAGGCGCTGGTCGGGCAGCTCTATCTCACCGTCCTGGTGGCGGCCCTGGTGGGCATGCACATGAGCCAGCGGATCGAAACGAAGGGGGGGGCGGCGACCGATTCCCCCGACGATCGGGACGGGGAGCGCTCCTAGCTCAGCGGGTGTAGGCCGCCACGTAGGCGATCCAGGCCGGATCGTCGAGCGCTTCGTTGGCGGCCTTGTAGACCCCGTTGCCCTCGCCGGTCTCCCGGTCGGTGCCTTCCCAGAACACCTGGACGTCGGCGAAGCCGACCTCCAGGAGCAGGTCCCGCAGCTCGGGCAGGCCCCAGAGTCGCCAGTCGTAGCGGAACGCCCGCTTCAGCTCGCTGCCGTCGGGGAACTCGAAGTGGATGTAGTTGACGGCCCGGTGGTGGATGGGGTCGAACTTGTGCTGGTCCCAGACGTAGTCGAAGCCGTCGATCTCCCGGGCCTCGGTCATCGTGCGCTGGGCGTCGGCTCCGCCGTAGGCGTCGAGCATGAGGACGCCCTCGGGCCCCAGCGTCTTGCGGGCGTGGTCGAAGTAGGCGCGGAGCTGCGCGCGTTCGTGGAAGATGAAGTACGAGAAGTTGAACGCGACGGTCACGTCGACGGGCTCCGGGGCCGGCGCCTCGAGGACGTCGCCCTCGATGAGCGCCACGCGATCACGCTGGGCCGGCTCGAGGCCCGAGAGGTTGTGCTCCCGGCCCCAGGCGAGGGGCTCCGGGTCGAGGTCGACGCCCCAGGCGCGGTTGTCCCGGTGGGTGCGCACCCATTCGCAGCACATGATCGCGGTGCCGCAGAAGTCCTCGCGCAGCAGCCGCGCCGGGCGGCCGTAGCGCTTCTTGAAGACCCGCCTCACGAACGAGACGTCGGCCTCCGGAACCTGGACCGACTTCTGGTACAGCACGTAGCGATCGGCGCGGCGCGCCTGACTGCGACCCCGATTCCGCCCCTTGCGCCCGCTCTTTCCGCTTCCGCTCGACTTCTGCTTGCGTGTGCCCACGGTCCGGATCCCTCCCCCGCCCCCACCATTAGCGTGAATGGCGACGGCGGGGGAGGTCCCCGGGTCTGCGACCGACTCATCGCGAGGCCCGGGCCGCGACGGGCCAGGGGTCGAGCCGCGCGTCCTGCACCCAGAGCGTCGAGCCGTCGACCACCTCGTGCTGGCCTCTCACCAGCACAGGCTCTCCCGGCTCGAGACCCGAACGCACCACGACACGACGGCCCGCCACGGCGCCGAGCTCCAGCCGGCGCGCCCTCGCGACTCCGCCCCGGGGTCCCGCCTCCAGCACGAAGCAGTAGGGGGCGAGGCCCTCCCGCGTGCGCAGGATGGCGGCCAGCGGCACGGTCACCGCCGGCTCGCGCCGCGGGACCGCTCCCTCGGCGCGGGCCCGCTCGACGCTCACCGCGACCGCGCCCCGAGCCGCCGGCTCGACCTGGGAGGGGTGCGGGTCGAGGGTCTCGACCCAGACCAGCAGGCAGACCAGCAGCAGCCCGAGCAGGCCGCTCGAGAACGACGCCCAGGCCACGCGTTCCGGCCAGCCTTCACGGTGTCCCGTTCCTTCGATCCACATGTCGTCTTCCCCCTTCACCCGGTCGTTGCGGGTGCGCCGGTCTTCCGTCCTGGGCCCCCGGCCTTGCCGGGGCGTCGTCGCGCTGGGCCTTGCCGGGGAGGGGATCCGAGGACGGAAAAGCGAGAACCCCTCCGGCCGGCTCGGCGGGAGGGGTTCTCGTTCCCTTGCTGGGAAGTGGTGGGGGTCGGAGCGTCATGGCCTCCTGGCCTCCACCGTCGAGAAGCACCCCTCCTCGCTGCGGGTGTGGACCCGATTCGGGTCCGCGATCACGGCCCCGCAGGAGCCGGATGCGTCCGCAAAGGCGACGGTGCGCTTCACGGACACGCAATCCACGAGCCAGCCGGGGAGACCCGGGAAGGCCCGCATCGTCGGCTTCTGCCGCACGATCGTCACGTCCATGAAGAATTCCTCCGTCGCAGAGGGGCCCGGTCCGGGAGGCCGCCCCAGGTCGTCAGCCAGGCGCGCGCTGCTGCGACGCGCATCGGTGTCCCGGATGCCGGAAACGTATCGGCGGCGCGACCGGGAGTCAAAGGGAAAAGCGCGGGCGTCCCGGAAAAGTCGCGAATCGACCGGGTCATCCGACCCGGCCAATCAGCGTTCGGGTGCGATCCGCAGGGGGCTCACGGCCACCCGCCCCCCGAAGCAGACGTCGATGTCGTGGCCGGGCCGGCGCGGTCGCTCGTGGTACTCGCCGATCCAGTGCAGGGCGCCGGCGCGTCGCTCGAAGCGGACGCCTTGGGGGCTGGGGTCGACCGGGCACTCGACGGCCTCGCAGCCGGTCGACTCGTCGAGCGGGTGGGGGAGGTTCACGTTCCAGAACCCGCCCGGGGGCACTCCGCGGTCCAGGAGGGAGCGGAGCACCGGGGCCGCCCGCTCCATGGACCGCTGCCAGTCGATGCGCCGGTGCTTGCCGACGTACTGGGAGATCGCGATGGCCCGGCGGCCCAGGATGGCCGCCTCCCGGGCCGCCGCCACCGTGCCCGAGACGTAGGTGTCGGAGCCGAGGTTCGCCCCGTGGTTGATCCCGGCGATCACCCAGTCGACCTCGCCCACCAGCTCGCACAGGCCGACCCGGGCGCAGTCCGCAGGAGTGCCCTCGACCGCGAAGCGGTCGTCGCCGTGGCGGGTGAAGCGCAGCGGGGCGTCGGTGGTGACCGCGTGGCCCACTCCGCTCTGGGGACCGGCGGGCGCGACGATGATGCAGTGCCCGAAGGCCTCGCAGACCTCGCGGAGCGTCTCGATGCCCGGTGCACCGTAGCCGTCGTCGTTGGTGAGCAGGATCTTCAAGGGGTCTCTCTGCTGCGGATGCGCGCGTGCGGACACGCTGCTCCGGGGTTGCCGCCGCGCTGCAGCCGCGTTGCGCGAGGGCGCCCGGCGCCCCCTCCAAGGTTACTGATTCCGCTTTGGTTTCACTCCTGGCAGCCGATACAGCCTGAGGCCGGAGTGGTTCGCCTTGCGAAGGCCCCTCCCTCCATCCGGAGTCCTCCCCTGAAGCTCACGACCGCACAGCTCGAAGCGATCCGCGCCCAGCTCGAGTCCGGCGCCCGCGCCGGGGCCGAGGTCCTGGTGCCCGAGGCGGCCCTGTGCCTGCTCGCGGATTTTCCCAACGGCGCGCTCGTCGGCCACGGCGACATCACCGCCGGTGTGGTGGTGCGGTTCCAGGGAGCGTTCGGCGGCACCGCCGTCTTTGCCCTCGATCCGGAGGATGCGCTCGCCTGGATGCGCCCGGCGTCGGCCCGGGACGACCTGATTCCCGCGTACCTGGACCGGGTGGCCGGTCTCGTGGCCTCGGCGGTGAACGCCTGGGGCGAGAGCATGGGCGTGGCGTTCGCCTTCGGCGAGCCCGTCCTCCACGAAGACTCGGTGGTCGGCATCCTGCTCGGCACCCACGCGCCCTCGGACACGTTGATCCTCTCCGCCCGCCTGGCGATCGACGCGGACGGCGCCCCCCGCCCGGCGCACCTGTACCTCATGGTGGACCCCAAGGTCCTCGAGGTCTGGGCCGGCCACACGGCCTAGGCGCCGCCCGCGATTGCGGGCCGGGGCCCGCGCTACCTTCCCGCCATGAGCATCCTGCTGATCCGCCACGGCGAGACCGCCGGCAATCGCGACCGCGTGGTGCAGAGGCCCGACGTCCCGCTCTCGGAGCAGGGGCTCGCCCAGGCCGAGCGCCTGGCGGAGCGTCTGGCCGGGGAGCCCATCGGGCTCGTACTCTCCAGCGACCTGGCCCGGGCCGAGATGACCGCCCGGGCGATCGAGCGCCGGGCCGGCGCGCCCCTCGAGCTCGATCCCCGGCTCCAGGAGCGCAACTTCGGCGACCTGCGCGGCACCCCCTACAGCGAGCTCTCGGTGGATCTGTTCGCCCCGGGCTACGCGCCGCCGGCGGGGGAGTCCTGGGAGCGGTTCCACGCGCGCGTCGACCGCGCCTGGAGCTTCGTTGCCGAGCGCGCCTCCCGGGTGGAGGGGCTCACGGCGGTGGTGACCCACGGTCTCGTCTGCCATTCCCTCTGCGTGCGCCACCTGCGCCTGCCGCCCGGCGCCGTCGCCGAGGCGGGGCCCGACGGACCCTTGATGCGCTTCGGGAACACGGCGCTCACGGTCATCGAGAAACGGGCGCCGTGGCGCGTGTCGACGCTGGCCTGCACGGCCCACCTGGAGACCGGGACGGAAACCGGGACGGCGACGGGGGCGCCGGGCGGCGCGGGCAAGGGCGCGGCGCCCGTCTGAGCTCCGGCCGGCCGGGGCCGGGGGCCCGTCAGCCGAGGTGCCGAGTGAAGGCCAGGAAGGCGATGTTCTCGTCGAGGTCCGCGCTCTCCAGGCCGCGGTCGACCGGACAGAACTCGTGCTCCTCCGAGTGGAAGTAGAGCATCCGGAGTCCCAGCAGGTCGGCCAGGGTCGCGAGCATCGGCATCTGCCAGAACGTCCAGCCCTGGTACTCGAAGAGGGTGCGGACCCCGGTCTCGTCCGAGGCCTCCAGCCGGAACGCCATGCGATTGGTGATGAGGTTCGGGCGCCGCTCGGGATCGTCGACCAGCGCGACCCGCAGGCCCGCGGCCTCCATCTCGGGGCGGGTCAGGTCGTCGGTCTCCGGCAGGTCGGTCATCAACGTCGGCGGCGGCACCTCGAGGACGAAGAAGTCGACGTGCCTCGTGGCCAGGTCCATCAGCCGGAGGAGGTCCCGGGCCCCGAAGAAGTGGTGGCTCTGCTTTCCCAGGTAGCAGAGGGAGCGCCCCGTGGTGAGGCTCTTCGTCTGCTGCCAGACCTCCTCGTCCAGCACGTCCGCCACGAGGTAGTGGTGCTCGGTCTCCGGGAGCCAGTTGCGCTGCAACACGTGGTGCCGGGCCGAGCGGTCCAGGTCGAACATCACGTAGCGGAAGTCCGGGTAGCGGAAGTGGCCGTGGTAGGAGAACTCGGCGCTTCCGGCCATGGGCTCCACCACGGTGCGCACTTCCTGGCACAGCCCGGTGTGGACGAAGTCCTCGACGCTGAAGTCGTGGGTGCCCAGGACGGACGAGTAGACCTCGTACGGGTCGAGCGCGGCGAGTCCGCCGCTCTGGTAGCGGCGCAGATAGTCGTAGTCCTCGACGAACGGCGAGTCGTAGCACTTGGCGAAGCCGTGGCTGCCGAAGTCGTGGAAGCCGTGGCGGGCGATCTCCTGCCACAGGGCCAGGTGCCTGCGCGGGGACAGGCGGCGCGAGAGGGGGCTCACGAAGCCCCGGCGCACACACGCGTGCAGCCGGCCCAGCACCTGGGAGCGCAGGGTCGGGGAGAGCCGGTCGATCCGGGCTTCGCGTGCGAGCTCGAGCCAGTCGGGCCGGGCCACGTCGCCGCGCTCGATCTCGTCGAGCGTGCGGAGCAGCACACCCACCGAGCCGGCCTTCTCATGCGTGGTCGCGACTTCCAAGAACGTCCCCCCTGTCCGTGGCTTTCTAGCAGATGCGCACGGCTTCCACGCACGGGGGGTCAGCTTTTTTCGCTCGGCTCCAGGAACTCCGTCAAAGAGGCGTGGACCTGTCGGGCGCGGGGACTGCGCCAGCCCTGGATGGCCACCAGCACGTTGAGGGCCTGCTCGCGCAGCGCGCCGGCTCCCTCCCTCTTGATCGCGTCGAGGGCCGATTGGGCCACCGCTCGCACGGCGCCGTTGGGGCACTGGTTCGTGACCACGGTGAGGGCTTCCACGACGCCGAGCGCTCGCTCCTCGGACATCGCACCATCCTATCTCAGGCGTTCGGGTCGTAGCCGAGGTTGGACGCCAGCCAGCGCTCGGCCACGGCCAGGTCCATTCCGCAGCGCCGCGCGTAGTCCTCCACCTGATCGCGACCCAGTCGCCCGACGGTGAAGTACCGCGCGTCGGGGTGGGCGAAGTAGAGCCCGCTCACGCTGGCCGCAGGGGTCATGGCGAGCCCGTCCGTGAGCTCGATGCCGACCTCGCCGGCGCCCAGCAGGGAGAAGAGCGCGCGCTTCGGCGTGTGGTCCGGACAGGCCGGGTAGCCGAAGGCGGGCCGGATGCCGCGGTAGCGCTCGGCGATCAGGTCGTCGAGCCCGAGGTCCTCGTCGCGGCCGTAGCCCCACTCGATGCGCACCTGCCTGTGCAGGCTCTCCGCGAAGGCCTCCGCCAGCCGGTCGGCCAGGGCCTTGACCATGATGGCGTGGTAGTCGTCGTGGTCGCGCTCGTAGTGGGCGGCCAGCTCCGCGGCGCCCAGGCCCGCGGTGACCGCGAAGCCCCCCACCCAGTCCGCCACGCCGCTCCCGATCGGGGCGACGTAGTCGGCCAGCGACCGGGTCGGCTTCGACGGGTCCGCGAGGGACTGCTGGCGCAGCATCGGGAAGCGCAGCCGCTCGTGGGTCCGCGAGTCGTCGTCGAACAGCACGATGTCGTCGCCGTCGGAGTTGGCCGGCCAGAAGCCGAAGACGCCGCGGGCGCGCAGCAGCCGCTTCTCGACGATCTCGTCCAGCAGGCCCCGGGCGGCGTCGTACAGCTCGCGGGCGGCGGCGCCGTGCTGCGGGTGCTCGAAGATCTTCGGGTACTTGCCCTTGATCTCCCAGGTCGCGAAGAAGAGCGTCCAGTCGATGTAGGAGGCCAGCTCCGCCAGGTCGACGTCGTCCACCACCCGGACGCCGCTGAACGAGGGAGTCGGCGGCGCGGTCGCGCTCCAGTCCAGGCTCACCCTGCGCGCCAGCGCGTCGGGGTAGGGGAGGAGCGGTCGCTCGGACCGGGCGCCGTGGGCCGCGCGCAGCTTCTCCTGCTCCTGGCGGTTCTTGCGGTCGAGCTCGCGGCTCTGGTCCGAGTCGAGCAGGGAGGAGACCACGCCCGCCGCGCGCGACGCGTCGAGCACGTGGACCACGCTGCGCTCGTACTCGGGCGCGATCTTCACCGCGGTGTGCTGGCGGCTCGTGGTGGCGCCGCCGATCAGGAGCGGCTGCTCCATGCCCCGGCGCTTCATCTCGCGGGCCACGTTCACCATTTCGTCCAGGCTCGGGGTGATGAGGCCCGAGAGCCCGACCAGGTCGGCCCCTTCGGCGGCGACGGTGTCGAGGATCTTCTCCGCCGGCACCATGACGCCCAGGTCGACGACCCTGTAGCCGTTGCAGCCGAGCACCACGCCCACGATGTTCTTGCCGATGTCGTGGACGTCGCCCTTCACGGTCGCCATCACGATCGTGCCCTGGCCGGTGTCGTGGCCGGCCTCCTTCTCGTCCTCCATGAAGGGCTCGAGGTAGGCCACGGCCTTCTTCATGGCCCGGGCGCTCTTCACCACCTGGGGCAGGAACATCTTTCCCGCGCCGAAGAGGTCCCCCACGACCTTCATGCCGTCCATCAGCGGCCCCTCGATCACGTCGAGCGGGCGGTCGAGCTTCTGGCGCGCCTCCTCGGTGTCGTCTTCGATGAAGTCGACGATCCCGTGGACGAGCGCGTGGGACAGGCGCGCCTCGACCGACCCCTCGCGCCAGGACAGGTCGACCTCGCGCTTCTTGCCGCTCCCCTTCACCTTCTCGGCGAACTCGACCATCCGGTCGGTGGCATCGGGCCGGCGGTCGAAGAGGATGTCCTCGACGCGCTCCAGGAGGTCCGCGGGGATGTCCTCGTAGACCTCGAGCTGGCCGGCGTTGACGATGCCCATGTCCATCCCCGCCTTCGTGGCGTGGTAGAGGAAGGCCGAGTGGATGGCCTCGCGCACGCGGTCGTTGCCCCGGAACGAGAACGAGAGGTTGGACACGCCGCCCGAGATGTGGGTGCCCGGGCAGCGCTCCCGGATGATGCGCGCCGCCTCGATGAAGTTGACCGCGAAGGCGGAGTGCTCCTCGATCCCCGTGGCGATGGCCAGGATGTTGGGGTCGAAGATGATGTCCTCGGGCGGGAATCCCACCCGGTCGATCAGCAGCCGGTAGGCGCGCTCGCAGATCTCCACCTTGCGTTCGACGCTCTCGGCCTGGCCCTGCTCGTCGAAGGCCATCACCACGACGCCGGCGCCGAAGCGCCGGATCCGACGGGCCTTGTCCAGGAAGTCGGCCTCGCCCTCCTTGAGCGAGATGGAGTTGACGACGCCCTTGCCCTGGATGCAGCGAAGTCCCGCCTCCAGGACGCTCCACTTCGAGCTGTCGACCACGATCGGGATCCGCGAGATCTCCGGCTCGGAGGCGATCAGGTTGAGGAAGGTGGTCATGGCCTGCTCGCTGTCGAGCAGCCCCTCGTCCATGTTCACGTCGAGCAGGTTGGCGCCGCCCCGGACCTGGTCGAGGGCGACCTCGAGGGCGGTGTCGTACTCCTCGTTCTTGATGAGCCGGCGGAAGCGCGCGGAGCCCGTGACGTTGGTGCGCTCCCCGATCATCGTGAAGTTCGAGTCCGGTCGGATCTCCAGGGTCTCGAGCCCGGTGAAGCGGGTCACCGCGGGCCGCTCGGGAACGCTGCGGGGCGGCACCCCGGCGACGGCCTCGGCGATGGCGCGGATGTGGTCCGGGGTGGTGCCGCAGCAGCCGCCCACGAAGTTCACGAGCCCGCTCTCGGCGAACTCGCGCAGCAGCGCGCCCGTGGTCTCGGGGGCCTCGTCGTACTCGCCGAAGGCGTTGGGGAGGCCCGCGTTCGGGTAGCTCGAGACGTACACCGGGGCGATCCGCGCCAGCTCGGCCACGTGGGGCCGCATGTCGACGGCCCCCAGCGAGCAGTTGACGCCCACCGAGAGCGGGCGCGCGTGGGCGACCGAGTACCAGAAGGCGTCGACGGTCTGGCCCGAGAGGGTGCGCCCGCTGGCGTCCGTGATGGCCACGGAGATCATCAGGGGCAGCTTCCGGCCCAGCTCCTCGAACACCTCGTCCACGGCCACCAGCGCGGCCTTGGCGTTCAGGGTGTCGAAGATCGTCTCGACCAGGATGATGTCCACGCCGCCTTCCACGAGCGCCCGCACCTGCTCGGCGTAGGCGGCGCGCAGCTCCTCGAAGGTGATGTTGCGGAACGCGGGATCGTTGACGTCCGGGCCCACGGTGAGCGTCTTCGGGGTCGGACCCACGGCGCCCGCCACGAAGCGGGGGCGGTCCGGGGTCTTCTCGGTCCAGCGGTCGGCCACCCGCCGGGCGAGGCGCGCGGCCTCCCGGTTCAGCTCGGCGCAGTGGGCCTCCATGCCGTAGTCGGCCTGGGCCACCGAGGTGGAGCCGAAGGTGTCCGTCTCGATGATGTCCGCCCCGGCGGCGAAGAACTGGTCGTGGATGTCCTCGATGACGTCCGGGCGCGTGAGCACGAGGAGCTCGTTGTCGCCCTTCAGCTCGCCCGGGTGGTCCGCGAAGCGGTCTCCGCGGTAGTCGCTCTCACCCAGGCCGAAGCCCTGGATCATGGTGCCCATGGCTCCGTCGAGCACCAGGATGCGCTCGGCGAGGATGGCTTCGAGGCGGGATTGGACGTCGTCTTGCTGCTTCATGGCGGGCGAACTCCGAGACCGGGTGAGGCGTCAGGATACCACCGGATCAGCTTATCTCAATATAGAGATGTATATTGTCCCCTCGGGAAATAAATGAGATCAACGGCGCTCCGGACGGGTCTCAGCCACACGAGAGGCCCTCTATGCTACCGAGCGCTCCCGGGGACGGCCGGTCCCCGGCCATACGGAGGTCGATCCATGGGTACCGAGAAGCGGGCCTTCCAGACCGAGGTCCAGCAGCTCCTGGATCTCATGATCCACTCGCTCTACTCCAACCGCGACGTCTTCCTGCGCGAGCTCGTGTCCAACGCCTCGGACGCCATCGACAAGCGGCGCTTCGAGGCCCTGACCACGCCCGAATGGGCCCCCGACGCCCCCTACGCCATCGAGATCCAGGTGGATCCCGAGGCCCGCACGCTCAGCGTCGAGGACAACGGCATCGGCATGAGCCGCGACGAGGTGGTCGACCACATCGGGACCATCGCGCGCTCGGGCACCAGCGAGTTCGCGAGGGCGCTCGAGGAGGCGCGCCGCTCCGACGCCCCTCCGGAGCTGATCGGTCAGTTCGGCGTGGGCTTCTACGCGAGCTTCATGGTGGCCCAGCGGGTGGAGCTGGTGACCCGCCGCGCGGGCGAGAGCGGCGCGACCCGCTGGGAGTCCGCCGGAGACGGCGGCTACAGCATCGAGGACGCCGATCGCCCCGAGGCGGGGACCCGCGTCGTCCTCCACCTGCGCGAGGCCGACCCCGACGACGGGCTCCCGGACTACACCGACGAGTGGACACTGCGCCGCATCGTGAAGCGCTACTCGGACTTCGTCGCCTATCCCATCCGGCTCCGCGTGGCCGGCAAGGAGGACGCCGGGGACGAGCCCATCAACTCCATGAAGGCCATCTGGACCCGGCCCGCGGAGGAGCTGGAAGAGGCCGAGCTGGCGGAGTTCTACCGGCACATCGGACACGACTGGAACGATCCGCTCTTCCACCTGGCGACGCGCATCGAGGGCCAGTTCGACGCCCGGGCGCTGCTCTTCGTGCCGTCGGTGGCGCCCTTCGACCTGTACCACCGCGAGATGGCGCACCGGGGCATCCAGCTCTACGTGAAGCGCGTCTTCATCATGGACGACTGCACGGAGCTGCTGCCCGACCACCTGCGTTTCGTGAAGGGCGTGGTCGACGCCGAGGACCTGTCGCTCAACGTGTCGCGGGAGATGCTCCAGCAGGACCGCCAGATCCGCACCATCCGGAACCATCTGGTCAAGAAGGTCCTCGAATCCCTGGGTGAGCTGCTGGCGAACGACCGGGAGAAGTATCTCCGGTTCTGGGCCCAGTTCGGGCCCGTGCTCAAGGAGGGGCTGCTGGCCCGCGCCGAGAAGAAGGAGCGCATCCTGGACCTGCTGATGGCCACGACCACCGCATCGAAAGGCGAGCTCTCCACCCTGGCGGAGATCGTCGAGCGCATGCCCGAAGGCCAGGATGAGATCTACTACATGACCGGACCTTCGCGGGAGGTGCTCGAGGCGTCGCCGCACCTCGAGGCGTTCCGGAGCAGGGGGATCGAGGTGCTGCTCTTCACCGACCCCGTGGACGAGGTCTGGCTCGAGCAGCAGCCCCCGGTCTATCGCGACAAGCCCTGGCGCTCCGTGGGCAAGGGCGAGGTCGAGCTTCCGGGCGGGGACGAGAGCGAGAGCGAGGCCGAGAAGGAGCGGCGGGAGGAGCAGGCGTCGAGCTTTCGGGGCCTGCTCGAGGGCCTGCGGGCGGCGATCCAGGACGACGTGAAGGAGGTGCGGCTCTCGAGCCGGCTCGTCGAGTCGCCGGCCTGCCTGGTGCTCGAGGAGGGCGAGCTCAGCGGGCCCATGGTGGAGATGCTCAAGCAGGCCGGCCAGGACGTGACCGCGCCCCGGCCGATCCTCGAGCTCAATCCCGACCACCCCATCCTGGCCCGGCTCCGCGACGTCCACGAGGCCGATGCCAGGGATCCCCGCATCGGACGCTATGCGGTGCTGCTCCTCGGCCTGGCGACCCTCGCGGAAGGGGGGCGTCCGGCGGACCCGGCGGCGTTCGGTCGCGAGCTCGGCGAGCTGCTCGTCGAGGCGATCTGACGCCTGCGGGACTGCGGGAGCGCGTCGATGAACGGTACACTCGGGCCGGCTCACGAGCGCTCGTTCCGGGTGATGGCCTTGGGGGGACGGTGAATCGAGACGCGGCCAACGCCGCCCACGTCGAGCTCCGCTCGGTGAAGCTCTCCTTCGGAGCCCGTCCGGTCTTCGAGGACCTGTCCTGCGTGGTCCCGCGCGGCCGCATCACCGTGATGATGGGCGGCAGCGGCGCGGGCAAGTCCACCATCCTGCGCATGATCGGCGGGCTGCAGCGGCCCGACTCGGGCGTGGTCGAGGTCGCGGGGACGCCGATCCAGGACCTCGACGAGCGCCGCCTGGCCGAGGTGCGCCGCCACCTCGGCATGCTCTTCCAGAACGGGGCGCTGCTGGATTCGATGTCCGTCTTCGACAACATCGCCCTGCCGCTCCGCGAGCACACGTCGCTGTCGGCCCAGGAGATCCGCCGCGCGGTCGAGGAGCGGCTGGACGCGGTCGGGCTCGACGGCGTGGGCGGGCTGCTGCCCCGGCAGCTCTCCGGAGGCATGCTGCGCCGCGCGGCCCTGGCCCGGGCCATCGTCGAGGACCCGGAGATCGTGCTCTGCGACGAGCCCTTCTCGGGCCTCGACCCGCCCAACGTCGAGCGCATCGAGGGGCTGCTGCGTCGACTCAATCGCGAGCGGGGCCTCACGGTGATCGTCACCTCGCACCACATGGCCTCGTCGCTGCGCATGAGCGACCAGATCGTGCTGCTGCGCGACGGCCGGGCGCTCAGCGGACATCCCCGGGAGCTCGCCTCGAGCGGCGACGATCGCATCTCGGAGTTCCTCGGCGCCGACGGCCGCGCCTACCTGAGCTCCCTCGACGCGGCGGAGACGGCGTGATGGCGAACCCCGTGTCGAGCCTCGGAGCCTTCGCCGGCGACACCCTGGTGGGCCTCGGCCGCATCACCCGCTTCGGCGGCTCCATCCTGAGGGCGATCGTGAGCCCCCCCATGCGCCTGCGCCGCACCGCGGCCGAGGTCTACGACGTGGGCTTCCTGTCGCTCGCCCTGATCGTCGCCTCCGGGCTCACCGTGGGCGCGGTGCTCGGCCTGCAGGGCTACACCACCCTGGTGCGCTTCGGCGCGGAGCAGAGCCTGGGCGCCGTGGTGGGGCTGTCGCTCATCCGGGAGCTCGGTCCCGTGCTCACCGGGCTGCTGGTGACGGGAAGGGCGGGGTCGGCCATGGCCGCCGAGATCGGCGCCATGGTCGCGACCGAGCAGCTCGACGGTCTGCGCATGATGTCGGTCAGCCCGATCCACTTCGTGGTGCTGCCCAAGGCCGTGGCCATGACCCTGGCGTTGCCGCTCCTGTCGGCCATCTTCATCACCTGCGCCGTCTTCGGCGGGTTCCTGGTGGGCTCGGAGCTGCTCGGCGTCGACGGGGGCACCTACTTCTCCAGCCTCGAGGACTCGGTGGACTTCCGCGAGGACGTCCTCGGGAGTCTCCTCAAGGCCTGGATCTTCGGCATGCTCATCGGGCTCGTCGCCACCTACCGCGGCTACACCTGCGCGCCGAACTCGGCCGGAGTGAGCCGCGCCACCACCTCCACCGTGGTGGTCGCGTCGGTCTGCATTCTCATCACCGACTACTTCATCACCGCGCTCTGGGGCGTCTGAAGCGCGTCTCACCGGGAGGGCTGGCCAGCGTGGACAACTCGCCGACTCGCGACACCATCGTCGGGACCTTCGTGCTGCTGGGCATCGCGGCCATCGCGTATCTGTCCATCCAGGTCGGGGGCCTGTCCTACACCGGGCCGGGAGGGCTCCGCCTGGTGGCCGTCTTCGACGAGATCGGCGGCCTGTCCAATCGCGCGCCGGTGGTGATCTCCGGGGTGAAGGTGGGGCAGGTCTCGGACATCACCCTCGACGAGGACCTGCGCGCCAGGGTGGTGATGGATCTCGACGCCTCGCTCGAGCTGCCCATCGACACCTCGGCCTCCATCCGCACCGCCGGCCTGCTGGGCAGCCAGTTCATCGCGCTGGAGCCGGGAGGGGAGGTCGAGCTGCTCGTGCCCGGCGACGTGATCGACTTCACCGAGAGCGCCCTGAACCTCGAGAAGCTGGTCGGCACCCTGGTCCACGACACCGACATCGGCGGCGCGGAGTAGGACGATGTCCCGGCGCTCGGGTCGCCCGGCGGCCGTTCTGTGTGCGGCGGTCCTGCTCGCGGGATGCGCGCAGACGCCTTCGGCGTCGCTGTCCGACGCCGACCGCGATCCCTGGGAGCCGATGAACCGGGGCACCCACGCCTTCAACGAGAAGTTCGACCAGTGGGTCTTCGAGCCCATCGCCATCGGCTGGGACTTCGTCGTGCCCGAGCTCGTGCAGGAGGGGCTCCAGAACTTCTTCGAGAACCTGGCGATGCCCGTGGTCATCGCCAACGACGTGCTCCAGCTGAAGCCCAGCGCCGTGGGCGAGGACCTGCTGCGCTTGTTCGCCAACACGGTCTTCGGGCTGGGCGGCTTCATCGACGTCGCCTCCCGGGTGGAGATCGCGAAGAACGACGAGGGCTTCGGCCAGACCCTGGGGTGGTGGGGGGTCCCGCCCGGCCCCTACCTGGTGCTCCCCTTCCTGGGGCCCTCCACCCCCCGCGAGGTCGCGGGGCTCGGCGTCGATTCCATGGGCGCGATCTACCCGTGGTTCGTGCCCATCTACGTGAGCTTCGTGGCCAACGGCGTGGAGCTCGTGAACCTCCGGTCGGTCTACCTCGACGAGATCCGCCAGAACCGCGCCGACGCCTTCGACTACTATGTCTTCATCCGCAACGCATACCTGCAGAACCTCGAGAAGAAGACGCGGGATGCCGAAGAGACCCCGGCCGAGGTCGAGGAAGACCTCTACTACTTCGACGACGAGGAGTTCGAGGATGAGTGAACGAGGGCGCAGGCGACCGGCTCTCCTCCTGGCGATCGCGATCGCCGCGCTGGGCGGGGTCGCCCAGGCGGCGGCCGAGGCCGACGCCTCGACCGCCGCGGCCCAGGCGGTGGTGAGGCAGACCGTCGACGACGTGCTGGCGGTGCTCGCGAACAAGGACTGGCCCGTCGACCGTCGGGTCTCGGCCATCGAGCAGATCGCCTACGAGCGCTTCGACTTCCCCACCATCTCGAGGCTGGTGCTGGCGCGCAACTACCGGAAGTTCTCCCCCGAGCAGCGCGAGGAGTTCGTGGCCGAGTTCAAGTCCCATCTCTCGCGCAGCTACGGGAATCGCGTCGACCGCTACGAGCAGGAGAAGGTGGACATCGCGGGCGCCCGGCTCGAGCCGCGGGGCGACGTCACCGTGCTGACCCGCATCGTCGGCGGGCAGGCCGACGGCATCGAGATGAACTACCGGCTGCGGGAGCGCGAGGGCCGCTGGCAGATGATCGACGTCGTGATCGAGGGCGTCAGTCTGGTCTCGAGCTTCCGCTCCCAGTTCAAGGAGGTGGTGAACCAGGGCGGCCCGGAGCTGCTGCTCGAGCGGCTCAAGGACAAGAACGCCCGCTTCGAGCTCCCCGAAGCCACCTGAACCCACTCCCACCCGCCCACGGAGACCGCCGCTCCGCTCCGCCTGAGCACCCCGCTTCGCTTCGCCTGCGGTTCTCGGGGCGTGTCGGGGGGTACAGGGGGGCGCCCGTGCTCAGACAGTCCTCGGCGAACCTGGGGGTTGCTTCACGGGGAAAACGGGGCTGTCCTGCGCTGGCCGTACCTGCCTGCGGAACTGCGCGCGGGACCCCCCTGTACCCCCCGACTCGGGACGGAGTGGCCAACGACTCCGGTTCGAGCTGCCTCGAAGGATCGCGCCAGCCGTTGGCTGCCCCGGTCGGGGCAACGGAGCCCCTCTGGCGAAGCGAAGCGGCGTGACGCAGGGGGAGCGGAGCGGCGCCGGTGCGGGAGGTTGGGGGGCTAGGGGGCCATGGCGCAGCCGTCGGCTCGGGGGTCGCTGCCTCCCCAGAGCGTTCCGCTGGGGTCGCGGCGGATGATCTGACCGCGGCCGAACTGCACGCGGCCCCAGCCGTCCACCCGCCGCAGATCGTGGCCGCGGCGCTCGAGCTCCGCCAGCGTGTCGGCCGGCCACCCCTGTTCGACGGCGACCGCCGAGTCCGGGGTGCCGTCGACCAGGTTGAAGCGCGGGCGGTCGAGGGCCACCTGGGGGTCCGCCCCGTCGTCCGCCATGGCCACCACCACCTGTACGTGTCCCTGGGGCTGCATGAAGCCCCCCATCACGCCGAACGGGCCGTAGAGACCGCCGCCGTCGGCGCGGGTCGCGAGGCCGGGAATGATCGTGTGGTAGGGGCGCTTGCGAGGCGCCAGGGCGTTCGGGTGGTCGGGCTCCAGGCTGAAGCCCATGCCCCGGTTCTGGAGGGTGAAGCCCCAGCCCGAGGGCACGATGCCCGTCCCGAAGGCCATGTAGTTGCTGTTGATGAACGAGCAGGCGTTGCCCGCGGCGTCGGTGGTGCAGAGGTACACGGTGTCCGAGCCGCCGATCGGGTCGCCGGGCATGGCCTCGGGACGGGCGCGGGTCGGGTCGATCTGCGCGCGCCGGCGCTCTGCGTAGTCCTCGGACAAGAGCTCCTCCACGGGCACCCCGGCGCGGGAAGGGTCGGCCACGAAGCGACGCCCGTCGGCGAAGGCCAGCCGCATGGCCTCGATCATCAGGTGGGCGCGCTCGGGGCCGCGTTCGGGAAGCGCCCCCAGGTCGAAGCCCCGCAGCAGGTTGAGGGCCAGCAGCGCCACGAGGCCCTGGCCGTTGGGCGGACACTCCCAGACCCGGAGGCCCGCGTACTCGGTGGAGATGGGCTCGTCCCAGGTCGAGTGGTGCTGCTCGAGATCGCTCGTGTCCATGGCTCCGCCGTGCTCGCGCAGCACCGCCACGATCGCCTCGGCGATCTCTCCCCGGTAGAAGGCGCCGGGCCCCTCGGCGGCGATCCGCCGGAACGTCCGGGCGAGCCCCGGGTTGCGGAAGATCTCGCCCGCCCGGGGCGCGCGGCCGTCGATCGTCAGCTCGTGTCCGCCCGGCGCCTTCGCGAGCTGGTGGCGGGCTCCCACCGACCACAGGAACGCGGTGTTGGGGCCCACCGGGAAGCCCTCGTCGGCGAGCTCGATGGCGGGCTCCAGCACCTCGGCCAGGGTCCTCCGTCCGTGGCGCTCCAGCAGGTCCGACCAGCCGGCGCAGGCGCCGGGCACCGTCACCGTATGTGGATGGGCGCGGGGCAGGGCGCCGGCGAAGCCCTCGCGTTCCAGGCGTTCGAGGTCGAGCTGGGCGGGAGAGCGCCCCGAGCCGTTGAGCGCGCTCACGGCGCCGCTTCCCGCGTCGTAGTAGAGCGCGAAGCAGTCCCCGCCGATCCCCGTGTTGCAGGGCTCGGTGACGTTGAGCGCCGCCGCGGCGGCCACCGCCGCGTCGGCGGCGTTTCCCCCCTGGCGCAGGATCCGGAGCCCGGCGGCGGTCGCGAGAGGTTGGCTCGTCGCCACCAGGCCGCGGGTGGAGAGGACCGGCGAGCGATTCGATTCGAACAACGGGGGGGCGTGCTCCATGGCCGCAGTGTAGCCGGCGCCGGGCCAGCACCCGGGGACCGGAGCGCGGTCGAGGCTAGTCTCTGCCCATGCTCACCCAGCTCCTGGCGATCCTGGCGCCGATCTACATCTGCATCGGTCTCGGCTTTCTCTGGTACCGGATCGGCCGTCGCTACGACACCGAGCTCGTCACCCAGCTCATCACCGACGTGGGCGCGCCCTGCCTGGTGTTCTCCAGTCTCGTCGGCATCGAGGCCGGCTCGGACCGCATGCTGGTCATGGTCGGCGCGACCCTGGCCGCGCTGTCCAGCTTCGCCCTCGTGGGTGCGCTGATCCTGCGGATCGCCGGGCTCCCGGCCACCTCGTTCCTCGCGCCGCTGGTGTTTCCCAACACGGGGAACATGGGGCTGCCGGTCTGCCTGTTCGCGTTCGGGCAGGAGGGGCTGGCCCTGGCGGCCTGCTTCTTCGCGACCACCGCCATCGCCCACTTCACCGTGGGCCAGTGGCTGTGGAGCGGACGCGTCTCCTTCACCCAGCTCTTCCGGACGCCCCTGTCCTACGCGGCCCTGGCCGCCGCCGCCGTCCTCGGAGGCGACGTCGAGGTGCCGAGCTGGGTCCTGGAGACCACGCGGCTGCTGGGGAGCTTCACGATTCCCCTCATGCAGTTCACCCTGGGCGTCACGCTGGCTCGCTTCGCGCCGGGTCGCCTGTCCCGCGGCGCGTCCCTCTCCGCCCTGCGGCTGGGCCTGGGCCTGGGCGTCGGCGTGGGGCTGGCCTGGCTCCTGGGGCTCACCGGCGTCATGCGCGGGGTCTTCATCCTCGACTGCGCCATGCCCGTCGCGGTCTTCAACTACATGCTCGCCGAGCGCTACCAGCGCGACGCCGTCGACGTGGCCGGCCTGGTGGTCCTGTCGACCCTGGTGTCCCTGGTGAGCCTGCCCCTGATCCTGGCCGCGGTTCTCTGATCGGAGTCTCCCGGTCCGGGTGTTACGCTCTCGGAAACGGGGGCGACCCGCCGCCCCGGCAAAGCGAGGACCCGGCCGATGCCCAGCTATCTCAACGACGGCGTGCTGCTCTACATCGATCAGCTGATCGACTGGGAGGGCTACTTCCAGTGGCGCAAGGGCGACGGCTTCGACCTGGAGGCGGAGCGCTCGGCCCTCCGGGAGGTGCTCGAGACCGCCTCCCAGATCTGCATGGAGATCGAGGGGGAGGCCCGCGAGGGCTGGCACCTGTCCGCGACGCTCGAGGATGGAAAGGTGGTGCATCCGCCGCACATCCAGCGCGGCTACGAGAAGCTGCGGGACGCCGGGCTGGTGAGCTTCGCCGTCGAGGAGGAGTACGGCGGCTTCGGACTGCCGGCGCTGGTCACCAACATGCTCATGCAGATGATCGCCCGGGCGGACGCCGGTCTGATGACCGTGGTCGGCCTGCAGGCCGGCGTGGCCGAGGACATCCAGGTCTACGCCTCGGAGGAGCTGAAGCGCGAGTACCTCCCGCGCTTCGCGTCCGGGGAGCTCATGGGCGCCATGGATCTGACCGAGCCCCAGGCGGGCTCGGACCTGGGCGCCATCGCCACCCGGGCCACCGAGAAGGACGGCGAGATCCGCCTCGACGGGGAGAAGATCTACATCACCAACGGCGGCTGCGAGATCCACCTGGTGCTGGCCCGGGACGACGACACCTACGACGCGTCCAAGGGCACCACGTCGGGCCTCTCCCTGTACCTGTGTCCCCGCACGCTCCCCGACGGCAGCCCCAACGGCGTGCGGGTGACGCGGCTCGAGCACAAGCTGGGCATCCACGGCTCGCCCACGGCGGCGGTGGCCTTCGAGGGCGCGCTCTGCCGGCGCATCGCGAGCAAGGGCGACGGATTCAAGGCGATGCTCACCCTCATGAACAACGCCCGGCTCGGCGTGGCCGCCCAGGGCATCGGCATCTCCGAGGCGGCGCTCCAGTCGGCGCTCGACTACGCCGCCCAGCGCAAGCAGTTCGGGGTCCCCATCGGCGACCAGCCGCTCATGAAGAACATGCTGTCGCGCATGGTCCTGGCCCTCGAGGGCAGCCGCGCGCTGCTCTACCGGGCCTGCGCCCTGGTCGATCGCAACCGCGCCATCGAGGCCTGCCTGGCCCGGCAGCCCGAGCTGCCCGAGGGCGAGCGCGCCGAGCTCCAGGCGGTCTTCGAGCGCAACCTGACGCGCATCCGGCTGCTCACCCCGCTCGCGAAGTACGCCGCCACCGAGTCCTGCGACGCCATCACCCGCCAGGCGATCCAGGTCCACGGCGGACTGGGCTTCATGGCCGAGAGCGAGGTGGGCAAGCTCCACAACGACGGGATCATCACCACCATCTACGAGGGCACCTCGGAGATCCAGGTCTCCTTCGCGCTGAAGGAGATCGGCAAGGGCGCGTTGGAGGTGGTGTTCGACGAGATCCGCAAGGAGCTCGAGGAGCTCAGCGAGGAGCCGCTGGCCGAGTACGCCGAGAAGGTGCGCCGGGGGATCGAGCAGATCCTCGAGGCGGGCTCGTCGCTGCTCTCCGATTTCGGCTATGCGCTGCTCTCGGCGCGTTCGCTGGCCGACATCGTGATCAATGTGATCGTGGGCGCCGAGCTGCTGAAGCAGGCCCGCGCCGACCGGCGGCGCTTCGATCTCGCGGCCAGCTGGATCAACCGGCGCATGCTGGACGTGGAGGCCAAGGCCCGCCGCATCCGCGACGGCGGCACCGAGCGTCTGGAGCGCGCCGAGCGCATCCTGGCCCTCGTCCAATAGACCCAACCGAGCGCACCGCCCCTCCCTTCACCGGAGCCGCTCCGCTCCTCGTGCGGCACGCCGCTTCGCTCCACCTGACTTCCTCGTGGCGTGTCGGGGGAGCAGGGGGCCCCGTGCTCGGTCAGTCCTCGGCGTCGGACTCCGGTCCTGTGCGATTGCGGGGACGGCTTCGCGCAGGCTCTACCGTGCCTGCGGAATCTGCGCGCGGGACCCCCTGCTCCCCCGACTCGGGACGAGGCAGCCAACGACTCTCATTCCGGCGCCTCTCGGTTCATCTCGACAGCGCGATCGGGTCGTCCTGCCGTGAAGTCACGAGCCGGGGGCGGGTGGGGATTGGGCGGAAGTCACCCGCAGCGCGACCGAGGAGAAGGTCGTGAGCAGACGCGAGGGGAGGCCCGGCCTCCAAGCCGGGCCTGCCTCGCTGGGGACCCGGTCCGGGTGCGGGCTCGCGTTCCCGCAGCGAGGCATGGAGCCCAAGCCCCACCCGCCCCCGGCCGGCCACCGGGCAGCACGCCGAAGAGCGAAGCGGCCTGGCCACGGAGAGGAGCGGAGCGGCGTGCTCCTCGCTGGGTGGGGTTGGGGTCAGCCGCCTGAGGTGGGGTCCTCGGCGTCGGCGCCGGGCGGGGTCGCGTCCTCGAGATCGTCGAGGTAGCCCTCGGGCAGCATCACCCGCTGACGACCGCCGCGCTTGCCCCGGCGCGCGCGCATGGCGACGGGCGGGAAGGGCGTCTGCGGATCGCACTCCGCGAGGATCTTCTCCAGGTCCGCCAGCGACTCGATCCGAATCAGACGCTCCCGGAGCGGGGCGCTCCCCGGAAACCCCTTCGTGTACCAGGTGGTGTGCTTGCGGAACGAGCGCAGGCCCGGACCTTCGCCCTGCCAGGCGGCCAGCAGCCGCGCGTGCTCGCGCATGGTGTCGGCCACCTCGCCGAAGCACGGCGGATCTTCGGGCTCCCGCCCGGCGAACACGTCGGCCAGGTCGCGGAACAGCCAGGGCCGGCCCAGGCAGCCGCGTCCCACCACCACCCCGGCGCAGCCCGTGGCCCGCATCATGCGCAGGGCGTCCCAGGCCTCCCAGATGTCGCCGTTGCCCAGCACCGGGATCTCGGGCACGGCCCGGACCAGCTCTGCGATGGCCTCCCAGCGGGCCTCTCCGTCGTAGAGCTGCGCGGCGGTGCGGGCGTGGAGCGCGACGGCCACGCAGCCCTCGTCGCGGGCGACCCGGCCCGCGTCGAGGAAGGTGGTGAGCTTCTCGTCGATGCCGATGCGGAACTTCAGGGTGATGGGCACGTCGCCCGCGTGGCGCACCGCGGCCCGCACGATGGCGCGCAGCAGGTTCGGCTTCACGGGGATCGCCGCTCCGCCGCCGCGGCGGGTGACCTTGCGCACCGGGCAGCCGAAGTTCATGTCGATGTGGTCGACCCAGCCCTCGCCCACCAGCCATGCCACGGCTTCGCCGACGTAGTGGGGGTCGACGCCGTAGAGCTGCAGGCTCCGCGGGCTCTCGTCGGGATCGAAGCCCGCCAGTCGCAGGGTCTTGGCGTTGCGCTCCACCAGCGCGCGGGCCGTGATCATCTCGCTGACGTAGAGTCCCGCTCCGAAGCGCCGGCACAGCCGGCGGAACGGGGCGTTGGTGATGCCGGCCATGGGCGCCAGCACCACGGGAGTCGGCACATGCAGCCTGCCGAGATGCAGCGGCGCGAACTCGCCCGGAGCGGCCGGGGTCACTCCCCGGTTGGGAGGGCCTACGTACTGGCTGTCCATGGCCGAGTCCATAACAGATCCCGACCCCGTCGCGCAGCGCCGTCGCGGGTCTCGCCGACCCGGGGGGGCGCGGTCCGCAGGCCTCGCGGCTGGACCGTCGGGCTGCTGGGGCTGGCGATCGCCCTCGTCGTGACTCCGGGCCTCGCGGCGGCCCAGCGCGCACGCACGCCCATCGAGGACGCGGTGATCGTCGAGGTGCTCGGCCGCGAGCTGTACGCCCTCCTGGAATCCGGCGGCCCCCTGCGCGAGCGACTCGAGAAGGGCGAGCGGGTGGAGTGGAGCGGCGCGCGCGGCCGGGTGGGGCTGGTCCTCACGAACCGCCGCGCCCTGGCCGTCAGTCCCGGCGCGCCCTCGTGGCGGGAGGCGCCTCGCAGGCTGAACGAGCGCCTGGGCGGCAGCCCCCAGCTGAGCGGGCGGGTGGCGCTGCTGCTGAGCGACCAGCGCGTCCTCGCCTACGACGCCGACGCCCTGCGCTGGGTGGAGGCGACGATCGGGCCCCACGAGCGGCTCCTCGATTCGCGCACGGCCCAGGCGATCGTGCTGGCGGTGACCGAGCGGCGCGCCCTGGGTCTCGCCTCGGGCTCGGGCCGCTTCGCCGAGCTGTCGATCCAGGTCGGCGAGCAGTTCGAGTCCCTGAGCGCGCTGGCCGACGTGGGGACGGTCCGCACCAATCGCCGGGTCCTGGTCTTTCGCGGCGCCAGCGGGAGCTGGGGTGTGGATTCGCGCCCGCTCCACTGAGCCTCGCCCGACCGCGCCGGCTGAGGTATCCCGATCCCCCATGGCCGCCGCTGCCCGCCCGAGTTCCGCACCCCGCGCCGTGGTCGGCCTGGGCCTGTGCGTCCTCGATCAGCTCTGGGTGGTGGACGACGACCGGCTGCGGGCGCGCCGCACCCGCTGGACCGAGCACGCCCGGGGGCCCGGAGGCATGGTCGCCACCGCCCTGGCCCAGGCGGCGCGCCTGGGCTGCCCCGCCCACCTGCTCAGCGTCGTCGGCGACGACGCCGCGGGCCGCGAGGTGCTGGCCGCCCTGCGCGGCCACGGCGTCTCCACCCGGCGGGTGGTGCGGGACGGGCGGCATCCGACGTCGGTGGCCAGCGTGCTGGTCGATCGCAGGACCCGGGACCGGCGCTTCGTGGTGGCCGACCGCCGTGCCGTCGAGCGCGACGCCCCCGAGCTCGACCTCGCGCCCATTCGCCGGGGGCGGGTCCTGCTGCTCGACGGTCACTTCGGTCGCAGCGCCCTGGCGGCCGCCCGGCGCGCCCGGGCGGAGGGCGTGCCGGTGGTCGGCGACTTCTGCGACGCGCGGCCCATCCACCGGCGGCTCCTGCCCTTCGTCGACCATCCCATCGTGCCCGAGGAGTTCGTCGCCGCCTGGGGCGCGGGCGGGCCGCGCGAGACCCTCCGCGACCTGGCGGAGCGCTTCGGCGGCTCGCCGGTCGTCACCCTCGGCGCGCGCGGCGCCCTGGCCTGGCTGGACGGACGGGCTCACCGGATCCCGGCCCGGCGCGTGCGCGTCCGGGACACCACCGGCGCCGGCGACGTCTTCCACGGCGCCTTCGCCGCGGGGCTGGCCCACGGCTGGGACCCGCTGTCGAGCCTCCACCTCGCGGCCCGCGCGGCCGCCCGGGCGTGCACCGGCCTCGGCGGCACGGCCCGTCTCCTGGAGCGCCTGCCCCGGAGAGGTCGCGTTCGACGCCCGGGCGCTTGAAGCCGACCGGGGGATACCACACGATGGGGGCAGGGGGGCGAGAGCGAATGGCGCGCGCTGCGCGGAAGAAGGGGACGTCCACCAAGGCGGCGTCTCGAAGGGCGATGTCCGGATCCGGGGCGGCGGGGTCGGGGACCTCGACCTCGGGCAAGGGCGTCTACGACGAGAAGTCCATCCAGACGCTCGACGCCCTCGAGCACATCCGGCTGCGGACCGGCATGTACATCGGGCGACTGGGCGACGGGTCGCATCCCCTCGACGGCATCTACGTGATGCTGAAGGAGGTCATCGACAACGCGGTCGACGAGTTCATCATGGGCTCCGGGCGCAGCGTCGAGATCGAGCGCGACGGCCCGACGGTGAGCATCCGCGACTTCGGACGCGGGATCCCCCTCGGCAAGCTCGTCGACTGCGTCAGCCAGATCAACACCGGCGGCAAGTACAACGACGACGTCTTCCAGTTCTCGGTGGGCCTGAACGGCGTCGGGACGAAGGCGGTCAACGCGCTGTCCTCGGAGTTCGAGGTCGCGAGCTTCCGCGAGGGGAAGTACCGCCGCGCCTGGTTCGAGCGCGGGAAGCTCGTCAAGGAGAAGAAGGGCCGGGAGCCCGGCGAGAAGGACGGCACCTTCGTCCGCTTCACCCCCGATACGGAGATCTTCACGCGCTACGACTGGCGCGAGGAGTTCATCGAGCACCGGCTGCGCTACTACGCGTACCTGAACAGCGGGCTCACCCTCAGCTACAACGGCGAGAAGTACCACAGCCGGTCCGGCCTCGCGGACCTCCTGGGTGAGGAGCTCGGCGAGGAGGCCCCGCTCTACGACGTGGTGCACTGCAGGAACGACCGGCTCGAGTTCGCCTTCACCCACGCCAACACCTACGGCGAGAGCTACTACAGCTTCGTCAACGGCCAGTTCACCAACGATGGAGGGACGCACCAGAGCGCGTTCCGCGAGGGCGTGCTCAAGGGCGTCAACGAATTCGCCAAGAAGAGCTTCGCGGGCGAGGACGTCCGGGACGGGATCGTCGGCGCGGTGGCGATCAAGCTGCAGGACCCGGTGTTCGAGAGCCAGACCAAGAACAAGCTGGGCTCCACCGACGTGCGGTCCTGGGTCGTCCCCGCGGTGAAGGAGCAGGTGGTCCGGGCGCTGCACCAGAACCCGGCCCTCGCCGAGGCGCTCGTCGAGAAGGTCAAGTCGAACGAGCGCGTGCGCAAGGAGCTCGCGGCGATCAAGAAGGACGCCAAGGAACGCGCGCGCAAGGTCGCGATCCGCATTCCGAAGCTCACCGATTGCAAGGTCCACTTCGACGACAAGCGCGGCAAGCGGCGCGACGAGACGATGATCTTCCTGGCCGAGGGCGACTCCGCCGGCGGGGTGATGATCCCCAACCGGGACGTGCAGACCCAGGCCATCTTCACCCTGCGCGGCAAGCCCCTCAACACCCACGGGCTGAAGCGGGACGCCATCTACAAGAACGAGGAGCTCTACAACATCATGCGCGCCCTCGGGATCGAGGACGGGCTCGACGGGCTCCGCTACAACAAGGTGGTGCTGGCCACCGACGCCGACGTGGACGGCATGCACATCCGCAACCTGCTGCTCACCTACTTCCTGCGCTACTTCGAGGAGCTGGTGGTGAAGGGCCACCTCTACATCCTCGAGACGCCGCTGTTCCGGGTCCGCAACAAGAAGGAGACCCGGTACTGCTACAGCGAAGCCGAGATGGAGGCGGCCCAGGCCGAGATCCGCGCCGCCGAGGTCACGCGCTTCAAGGGCCTGGGAGAGATCAGCCCGAAGGAGTTCAAGCAGTTCATGGACGGCGAGATCCGCCTGGTCCCGGTCTCGGTCGAGAACATCGGCAGGGTGGGGCGCTGCCTCGAGTTCTTCATGGGCAAGAACACGCCCCAGCGCAAGCAGTTCATCGTCGACAACCTCTCCACCGACGTCGTCTAGGAGCACGCCCACCCCATGGCCCAGCTCGAGTCGCTCATGGAGCGGCACTTCGTCGACTACGCCAGCTACTTCATCCTCGATCGGGCCATCCCCGACCTCCGCGACGGCCTGAAGCCGGTCCAGCGGCGGCTGCTCCACACGCTGTTCGAGATGCACGACGGCCGCTTCCACAAGGTCGCCAACGTCATCGGCGAGACCATGAAGCTCCACCCCCACGGCGACGCCGCCATCGGCGACGCGCTCGTGGTGCTCGCCAACAAGGACTACTTCATCGAGCGCCAGGGGAACTTCGGCAACCTGGCCACCGGCCACCCGGCCGCGGCCCCGCGCTACATCGAGTGCCGGCTGACGCCGCTGGCCCTCGAGACGCTGTTCAACCCCGACCTCACCGAGTTCACCGACAGCTACGACGGCCGGAGCCGCGAGCCGCTGGCGCTGCCGGCCAAGCTCCCGGTGGTGCTGATGCTGGGCGCCGAGGGCATCGCCGTCGGGATGTCGACCCGCATCCTGCCCCACAACCTCGTCGAGCTCTGGGAGGCCCAGATCGAGCTGCTGAACGGCCGCGACATCGAGCTGTATCCCGACTTTCCCCAGGGCGGGCTCATGGACGTGGCCAACTACGAGGACGGCCAGGGCAAGGTGCTGGTCCGGGCCCGGATCGAGGCGCGGGACGAGAAGCGGGTGGTGATCCGCGAGGTGCCCTTCGGCACGACCACCGAGAGCCTCATCGCCTCCATCGAGGCCGCCGCCCAGAAGGGCCGGGTCAAGATCGCCTCCATCGACGACTTCACCACCGACCAGGTCGAGATCGAGATCACGCCCAGCCGGGGGGTGAGCGCCGCGGAGCTGATCCCCCAGCTCCTCGCCTACACGGACTGCAGCGTGAGCGTCAGCTCGAACTTCATCGTGATCGACGAACGTCGACCGGTGGAGATCACGGTGAGTGCGGTCCTCAGGACCCTCACCGACGGGCTGCGCGACCAGATCCGGCTGGAGCTCGAGCAGGAGCGCAGCCGCCTGGAGGACCGGCGCCACTGGCTGACCCTCGAGCAGATCTTCGTCGAGAAGCGCGTCTACAAGAAGATCGAGACCGCGAAGACCGCCGACGCGGTCCGCAAGGCCGTGGTGCGCGGCATGGCGGAGTACGAGGAGCTGTTCGTCCGCCCCATGGTCGACGAGGACGTGGCCCGGCTCCTGGACATCCGCATCCGCCGCATCTCGGCCTTCGACATCGAGAAGAACCGCCGGGACATCGCCGAGACCGTCGCGGGCATCGCGGACGTGGACGACCGGCTCACCCACCTCACGCGCACCGTCATCCGCACCATCGAGGACTGGATCGAGCGCTACGGCGACCAGTATCCGCGGCGCACCCACATCGACGCGCTCGAGGAGGTGGACAAGAAGGCCGTCGCCACCCAGAGCATCAAGCTCTCCTACGACCGGGACAGCGGCTTCTTCGGCAGCCAGGTGCGCGGCGACGCCTACAAGCTGTCGGTCAGCGAGTTCGACCTGATCCTCGGCATCGCCGACGACGGCAGCTACCGGATCATGACGCCTCCCGAGAAGGTGCTCTTCCCGGGCAAGCTGCTCCACTGCGAGGTCTTCGACCCCGAGGTGGGCGCGCACTTCACGGTGGTCTACCGGGACCGCGAGAAGGTCGCCTTCGCCAAGCGGATCCACATCCAGAAGTTCATCCGGAACAAGGAGTACCGGCTGATCAAGGATCCGGGTGGGAAGCTGGACCACCTGCTGCCCGGGGACGCGGCGGGCAGGCTCCAGCTGAAGTTCGCCCCGGCCAAGCGGCAGCGCGTGAAGGAGGCGAGCTTCGATCTCTCGAAGCTGGAGCCCACCGGTGTCTCCGCCCGGGGGACGCGACTGTCGCCGAAGCCGGTGTCGCGGATCCTCTCGAAGCCCGAGGCGCCGAAGCCCCGGAGAGCGGCCCGCCCGAAGGCCCGGCCGCCGGGCCGCGGCAACGGGCGCGATCCCCAGGGTGGGGGCGGCTCGGGAGCCGGGCAGGGCAACCTCTTCTAGTCGGGCGGCGCGGCGGCGATGCGCTCGACCCGGCGCCGGTAGCCGGCCGGGGGAAAGAAGGTGAGCCAGACGGCTCCGCCCGCGGCGATCCCCGCGGCCGCGCGAATCGCCGCGACCGGTCCCTGGGCGAGATCCAGGTAGGCGCTGGCGTAGGCGAGGAGCTGCACCGTCAGGCAGGCGCCGCCCCACACGCTCCACAGCAGGAAGCGATTCGCGACCAGGGGCTCCATCAGGCCCAGGGCCACCCGCCGCCGGGCCAGGACGTGGAAGTGGAGGGGCTCGGCGGTGCACCAGAGCACGACCACCGCGCGGGTCGCCATGCGCAGGTGCCACCAGGCGTCCCGGGCCCCGCCCGACTCGAAGCGTTCCACCAGGGCGGAGTGGGCGAACCCCGCCATCAGGGCCACCAGCACGACGCCCGTCAGCCAGGGCGCCCAGCGCGAGCGCCCTCGGAACACCCGCCACGTGAACAGGCACAGCAGGGCGATCGCCAGCACCCGCCCGGTCGCGCCCACTGCGCGCGCCAGCAGGACGTAGTCCGGTCGCGCCCCGGGCCAGAGATCGACGAGGAAGTTGGGCAGGAAGCCCAGGGGACCGACCGAGACGAAGAAGAGCCCGAGGAGCAGCTCCGGGAGCTCGCCCGTGCGACCGGCCAGCCGGACCAGGCGCAGGCCCAGGAGGCCGAGCCCGAACGCGACCGCGATGGAGAGCCAGAGAAGCGGCCCGTGCACCCGGGAACCCTCGCCCTTCGACCCGACGGCGTCCTAGGCGCTGCCGCCCAGTCGCTGGAAGACCGCGTCCGGGGTCTCCACCTGGGCGCCGACCGACACCGAGGAGAGCCCGCTCCGGATCGAGGCGCAGAGCCCGGCGGCGTTCTCGATGCCTCGCGACTCGAGCTCGCCCGGGAGGAGCTTCTCGACCACCACCGAGATCTGGTCCGGGGTCACGCTGCGCGCTTCCAGGCCCGCCTCCTTGAGCGCCAGACGGACGGTGCCGCGGGCCTCGAGTCGGTCCAGCGAAGTGCCCTGCTCGAGCTCGGCGCAGACGAAGTCGAATGCAGCAGAATCGGCCATCCCCTCTCCCCCTCCGGGCTCTCGTATCGGGAAGCTGGGGAGCGGCCTTGAGGGCGGAGGGCGCCCGGGACTCAGGGGACGATACACTCCATGCGGTCGATGGCGTGAACGGCGGGGTTCTTTCCCTGCATCAGGTGGGTGATCGCCTTGTAGACGCTCTGCTGCTGCTGGACCCGGGAGCGTCCCTCGAAGGTGTCGGACACCACCCGGACCTCGTAGTGGCCGGCGCTGCCGATGCCCACCTCGACGGTCGCGCCCGGGATCTCCCGCTCGATCGAAGCCTTGATCTGGCCCGCCACCTCTTCGGGGTCGGGGCCCGCGCCGATGATCTGGAGCGCCACGTCCCCGCCTCTAGTACCGCGGCACCGACGGATCGACGCTCTGGGACCAGGCGTCGATGCCGCCCGTCAGGTCGTAGACCTCGTTGAAGCCGAGGGCGCTGAAGTGCTGCGCTGCGGCGCGACTGCGCTCGCCGCGATGGCTGAAGAAGACCAGGACCGTGTCGCGAGACAGGCTCTCCAGCCGGTTCGCCTCGGGCTCGGTCAGCAGGACGCTGCCCTCGATGTGCGCGGTCGCGCGCTCTTCGGGGGTGCGGACGTCGAGCAGCTCGAGGGCCGCGCCGGACGCGAGCCGGGCCTCGAGGTCCTTCGGAGACATGTCCCGGACCTGGGGCGCGTTCGGGTTCTCGATCCGGAACCCCTGTCCCTGGGGCGTGTCCACGACATCGATGCGGATGCCGTCGGCGCGCCGCGCGCTCATCGGGTCGAAGTAGAAGGACAGGCCGCCGGCGTCCACCTTGACCTCGCCGGGGCCGGCCGCGGAGAGGTGGAGCTGGGCCTGGAAGCGGGCATCGACGGTCAGGTGGAGCTCGCGCCCCTGGCCGCCGCCCTGCTGGGCGACCGCCCGGCGCAGGGCCTCGGCCGCGGCCTCGGTCACCTCGAGCGCCGGCGTGACCGTCTCCACGGGCTCCACGCCCAGGGATGCGTGCAGCTCTCCCGAGGAGTAGAGCTCCTGGATGATGTCGCAGCCGCCGACGAACTCGCCCTTCACGTAGAGCTGGGGGATCGTCGGCCAGGACGAGAACTCCTTGATCCCCTCGCGCACGTGGCCGTCGCTGAGCACGTCGAAGGTCGCGTAGTCCGGCACGAGGGAGTCGAGGATGCGCACCACGGTGGCCGAGAATCCGCACTGGGGTGCCTGGCGCGACCCTTTCATGAACAGGGCCACGTCGTGGGACCCGATGAAGGTCTCGATCCGTTCTCTGATTTCCGCTTCGATCGCCATGGGGTGCTCGCTGGTTGGGGGCCGGGACGGCGGCCGGGAGGACCGCCGACCGGGCCGGGGAGTGGATGCCCGCGATCCGGGTCGCAGCCGGCTCCCAGGCTCCGGGTCCCCGGGTCCCCGGGCCTTCGGGTCCGTCGACCCGGGCGAGTCCGCTTCGGTCCGTGGGGTCCGGCCTCGGGCCGTGTGGGTGAGATGCCGCTGCGCGCAGAGGGTAGCGAACCGTCCCAGAGCGCCCCAGCCGAGCCGGCTGCGGGATCAGTCCTGGCGGTGGAGCCGGACCCAGTCGGCGAGGATGGCGACCGCCTCCTGCAGCTGGATCGAGGGCTCGTCGTCGCCCTCGCCGCCGTCCGACGCCTCGGGGTCGATGGGCTGGTTCGGCGGGGCGATGGCGGCGTCGCCCGCACCGGCCGTCGCCTGGTCGCGATCCTCGAGCAGCTCGGCCAGGTGGATCACGCCGTCGCGCTTCTTCGCTTCCTCGATCCGCTCCGCCAGCTCGCCGAACTCCGAGCTCCCGGCCACCCGCGTCGACGACATCTTCGTCAGGCTCTCGAGCTTCTCCGGGGTGACCGCCGACCACGCGAGCTCGGAGTCGGAGTCGCCCCCGGCTCCGCCGGCGCTCACGATGCGGCTCGGGACGAAGGGCTGGATCTTCTGGCTGGGAAGGGAGTAGGGCTGGTGGGCTTCGCCGAAGTCCTCGGTCGCCGACAGCGCCGGGATCTGCACATCGGCTCGCACTCCGGAATGCTGGGTGGAGGCGCCGCCCGGCCGGAAGAACAGCGCGGTCGTGACCTTGAGGGCGCCGAGCCCGGGCGGCAGCGGCACGATGCTCTGGACCGTGCCCTTGCCGAACGTGTGGTCGTCGCCCACGATCACCGCCCGCTGGTAGTCCTTGAGGGCGCCGGCCACGATCTCCGAGGCCGATGCGCTGATCCGCGAGGTCAGGACGACCATCGGTCCGTCGTAGAGGACGTCTTCGTCGCGGTCGCGCAGGATCTGGACGCCGCTGTCGGTGCCCTTCACCGCCACCACGCCGCCTTCGTCGATGAAGAAGCCCGCGATCTCCACGGCCGTGTCCAGCAGGCCGCCGCCGTTGCGCGAGAGGTCGAGGAGCAGGCCGTCGGCCCCGCTCTTCTCCACCTCCTCCAGGAGCTTGCGCAGGTCCCGGGAGCTCTGGCGCTTGGTCGGGTTGCGGTCTCCGTAGAAGGAAGGCAGCTCGATGATGGCCAGCTTGAGGGCGTCGTCTCCCTCGCCCACCTCCTCGAAGGTGAGCTTGGCGGACCGCTCCTCGAGGTCGATCTTGTCGCGCACGATGGTCACGCTCAGGGTCTCGGTGACCTCGGCCTGGCGCAGCACCCGGAGATGGACCTTGGTGCCGCGCTTGCCCCGGATCAGGCGCACGACATCGCGCAGGTCCATGTCGATGACGTCGACCCAATCGTCGTCCTCCTGGGCGACGGCGATCACCTTGTCCTTCGGACGCAGGACGCCCAGGCGGTCGGTGGCGCCGCCCGGGATGATCTTCTCGACCACGGAGTAGCCGTCGCGGCTGGACAGGGCGACGCCGATGCCGTCGAGGGACAGCCGCATCTCGATCTGGAAGTCCTCGACCGCCTCCGCCGAGAGGTAGTGCGAGTGGGGATCCATCGAGGTCGCGAAGGCGTCGACGAAGGCCGAGTAGATGTCCTCGCTCTCGAGCTCGCCGGCCCGGCGCGTCATCAGCTCGTAGCGGTGGATCAGCCTGCGCTTGGCCTCGGCGAGCTCCATCTCGGTTCCCAGATAGTTCGACATCTGGAAGTGGACGAGCTTCTGGTACAGGCGCTCGCGGGCGGCCTCGTCCCCGGGATAGCCGCGCTTGTCCGGGTCGATGATCAGCACGACGTCGCGGTCGAGCTCCCAGTCTTCGTCCTCGACGAACGCGCGGACGTAGTCCTCCATGGCCTTGTAGCGGCCCAGGATGTCGGTCTGGAGCTTCTCGAGCCGGGCGCAGTCGCCGCTGTAGATGTCGTGGAACACGCCGGTGAGCGATGCGCGCAGGGCCTCGGCCTCGTCGGCCAGGAACAGGGTCTTCGAGGGATCGAGCCGCTTCAGGTAGGAGTCGATCGTGCGCGTTCTCAGCTCGGCGTTGAGGTAGCCGTAGCTGATGTGCTTCTGGAAGTAGGCCGACAGGAGCTGCGGAATCCGCTCGCAGGTGAGCTCGGTGTCGGCCGCGGCGGCCGGTGCGGAGGCCCACAGCGCCAGCCCGACGACGGCGAGAGCCGCACGAAAGCGGCCGCGGCCACGCCGGATCCGGTTGCTGGGGCCGGTGGAAGCTCCGGCGGGATCGCGAGAAATCGTCATGATCCTCGATCATAACAGGCATTCGGAGCGGATCCGGGGGCCGGGAGCCCCGATGCCTGACACGCCGATGGCCCGCACAAGGCGCCCGAGGGGCATCGGCTCCCCCTTGGGCTCCAGCTGGCACGCCCGTCGGGGCCGTACCTGCTCAGAGTCGTCCTCCTACCTGTCGGTTCCGGGGAGCAGACACCTGAGCCCCGAGCGAGATCGGACCGGCCGGGCGCCGGGGCGCACCCCAAAAAACACACCCCCGGGCGGGGCCCGGGGGTGTGGGGACTCCGGTCGGCGGACCGGAAGATGCTTGCGGCGATGCCGCGCGGGTTCAGGGGGCGACGAAGCCCGTGCAGAACTCCAGGTTGGGGCTGGTGGGAAGCGTCTCCGCCGAGGCGAGCGTCAGGGTCGCCTCGATCTCGGCGCCGCCGAACAGCGGGACGTCTTCGGGCAGGGTGTCGCTGATGGTCTGCGTCACCTCGAGGCCGCCGCCGCCTCCGCCGAGGAACATCCCGAGCAGCTCGGCCAGGGAGGTCGGAACCTCGTCCTCGACCACCGCGGCGAACTCCAGGTTGGGCAGCCCGGCGAGGTTGATCCCGTCCTCGACGGCGATGATCGTGTTGAGCGCCAGGGTGATGCCGAGGGTTCCGGCGAACGGGCGGATGAGGGCCATGCCGCCGCCCAGGTTGTCCGGGTCCTGGGCCAGGCAGATCCGGCCCGTCTCGAGGACGTTCGGCACGATCACGATCTTCTCGCCCGCGATGTTGAGATCGTCGACGGAGATGCCGGCCGGGATGCCGCCCAGGCTGAACAGGTCGCCGAGATCCACCGAGATGGTCGTCGCGACTCCGCCTTCCACGCTGGTCGACACCTCGTTGAGCGGCGGCTGCAGGTCCGGAAGGCGAACGGTGATGAGGTTGTCGCCCACGAGCGCCAGGTTCTGTTCGATGTCGATCGAACCGCACCCGATCGCGAGCGACGATACGACGGCGAGACCGGCCGCCTTCAACATGGTTCCGAGCTGCATGGATCGCTTCCCCTCTTTTTCGAGCAACTTTCTGCGCATCGAGTCATCTCGGGCGATCGGCCTCGACGGACCCGCCGATCCCCTGTCCGTTCCCGCCCTGGGACTCACTCGGTATATACCGTTCGGTACGGTTTGTGGGAAAAAACTGTGTCGGGCGGGCTGATTCCGGTTCAGGGTGCCGTCGATCTGCCCACGCCCCGCCCCCGCGCGCGCCCGCCCGCCCGGCCGGCCGCCCACCCGCTTCCCCGCCCGCCCACCCGCTTCTCCGCCCGCCCACCCGCGGTGGGTCCGGGTCGCCGGCGCGGGCCCCCGAGGCCCGGGGGGCGGCGGCCCCGGAGGCCGCCCGGAGGCGGACCCGGGGCCCGATCGGGACGACCTCGGGCCCGGGCCGGGACCGAGGCTCGGGACCGGCTCAGGAGCGGCTCAGGAGCGGCTCAGGAGCGGAGCTGGGGGATCACCCGCTCGGCGAACAGCTGGGCCGGGACGCGCGTGTCGCGTCCGAAGAACTCGATCACGAAGCCGCTGCAGCCCAGCCGGCGGTGGCGCTCCAGGCACTCGACGACCCGGTCCGGCGTCCCCCAGATCCCGTGCTCCTCGAGCTGGCCGCCCATGTGCCCGCCGTAGATCTTCCGGGCCTTGGCGAGGGCCTCCCGGGCCTCGTCCTCGCCTTCGGCGATCACCACCACGCACTGCTGGCTGACCGCCAGGGTCCCGAAGTCGCGGCCCTCTTCGTCGCAGCGGCGCCGCAAGGCGGCGACCTTCGACTCGAGCAGGTGCTGGGACACCGCCATGTTGTTCCAGATGTCCGCGTGGCGAGCCACGATGCCCATCAGCACCTTCTCCCCGCCGCCGCCCACCAGGATCGGCGTCCGCCGCAGCGGCTTGGGCTCGCAGATCGCGTCCTTCAGCTGGAAGTGCTCTCCGTCGAGGCTGAAGCGCTCCTGGCTCCACAGCCCGCGCAGCACGCGCGCGCACTCGTCGAGCGCCTCCATGCGCCGGCCGAGCGCGGGGAAGGGAAGCCCGTAGCTCTCGAACTCCGGCTGGAACCAGCCGGCGCCCAGGCCGGCGATCACGCGGCCGCCCGAGATGTGGTCGATGGTCGCGAGCTGCTTGGCCAGGACCCCGGGGTTGCGGAAGAAGGGCGGCGTGACGAGGGTGCCGAGCTCCACGCGCTCGGTCAGCGCCGCCACCGCCGCCAGCTGGCTCCAGGCTTCGAAGATGGGCAGCGTGGGGAGGGGCACGCCGTAGACGTGGTCGCACACCCAGACCGAGTCGTAGCCCTGGCGGTCGAAGGCCACGGCGGCGTCGCGCGCCTCGGCCCAGGACCGCTTGATCTGGGGCAGCGTGACGCCGAAGTGCCAGCCCCGCCCGCCTGCGTCGCTGCGTCCGTCCTGCCGGTCGCCGTCCATGGGGGCCTCCTCCGCGCTCACCCCTGTTGTAGCCGAATCCGGCGGACCCGGATCGCGGACGGGCCTTGATCGCGGGGACGGCCGGCGCGTAGCCTGTGGGCCGTGAGCGAACGAGCGACGGGACGCAGCAAGCCGGACGCCGGGGCGCCCGGGGCCTCGAGGCGGCCCCAGGCCCGGGGCCTGGCCACCCGCGCGCGCCTGCTGGCGGCCGCGGAGGGGCTCTTCACCCGGTACGGCTACGAGGGGACGTCGATCGGGGACGTCGCGGCCCGGGCCGGGGTCGGCGTCGGGACCGTCTACCACCACTTCGCGGACAAGCAGGCCCTGCTGCTCCAGCTGATCGACGACTGGGGCGATCGGGTCGAGGCCCAGGCCGCCCCCGACGCCGAGCTCGAGCGATTCCTGTCGGGCGACGTCCGGGCGTCGTTCTCCCGCTGGCTGCGGAGCTCCTACGAGCGCCTGCGCAAGCGCCCTTCGCTGTACCTGCTCGTCCTGGACCGGGCGAGCCGCGACCCGGCCGTGGCCGAGCGCTACCGCCGGGTGGAGTCGCTGATCACGGCCCGCATGCGCCGGCTGCTCGAGGTCGGGTGCGCCTCCGGGGCCCTGCGGCGGGACCTCGACGTGGGCGCGGCTTCGGTGCTGATCGCCAACGCCATCGACGTGGCTGCCACTCAGTTGCTGGTTCGCGGGGTGGCCGACCCCGATCCCGACCGGGTGATCGAGGGCCTGAACGAGATGATCTGCCGCTACATCGTCGAGACCCGCGATCCGGGCCACGGCTAGGAGTTCGCGTCACCGACCGCCGGCGCGGTGCCACTCCTACACGACCTTCCTGCCACATTGCGGGGGGGCGGCGGTCGGGCTTCAATGCGGGCGGCGCGGACGTCTGCTCCCTCCAGGGATGCCCCGGGCGGGACCCGACCGACCCGCAGAGACGGACCCCAGCACCGGAGCCCCGAGACGGCTCCGCGAAGACGACTCCAGGAGCGGAAAGCAGCCAGCCATGGGCAACACCCCGACCGACCGCGGCCCCGTCCGCGAGAACCTGACGACCCTCGACGCACACCTGCGGTTCCGCAAGAGCGGCCGCGCCGAGCTGGTGCCGGTGATCGGCTCCATCGCCCTGGCCTGCAAGGCCATCGCCAGCAAGGTGCGGCGCGCGCGCATCGAGGACGTCCTGGGAAAGGCCGGTGAGGTGAACGTCCAGGGAGAGAAGCAGGAGAAGCTCGACGTCATCTCCAACGACCTCATGGTGCACACCCTCTCCGCCTGCCCGAGCGTGGGCGTGCTGGCCTCCGAGGAGGAGGACGAGGCCATCGTCGTCCGGCCCCGCAGCGACGGCGGCGAGTTCGTGGTGCTCTTCGACCCGCTGGACGGCTCCTCCAACATCGACGTGGCGGCGGGCGTGGGGACCATCTTCAGCGTGCTGCGCAACGAGGAGACCGACGAGAACACCGCCCGCGCGGCGCTCCAGGCCGGAAGTCGCCAGGTGGCGGCGGGCTACGTCCTGTACGGATCCTCGGTGCTGATGGTGCTGACCCTGGGAGACGGGGTCGACATGTTCGTGCTCGACCCCATGCTGGGCGAGTTCGTGCTCGTGAAGGAGCGCGTCACGATGCCCGAGACCCGGAAGATCTACTCGATCAACGAGGCCTACCGGGAGGACTTCCCGGACGGCATCCAGCGCTATCTCGACCACGCCCACTCCACGGGCTACGCCCTGCGCTACATCGGCTCCATGGTCGCCGACGTGCACCGCACCCTCCTGAAGGGAGGCGTGTTCCTGTATCCGCCCACCGCCAAGGCGCCCGAGGGCAAGCTCCGGCTGATGTACGAGGGCAACCCCATGGCGATGGTCATCGAGCAGGCGGGCGGGGTCGCCGGCACCGGCGCCCAGCGCATCCTGGACATCCAGCCGGCCGAGCTCCACCAGCGCTGCCCCGTGGTGCTCGGCTCCAGCGGCGAGGTCGAGGTGGTCGCCCGCCACCACTAGCGACGACGCCCCGGGCGGAGCCGGGTCGGCCGCTTCGCTCCACGTGCGGTCCTCGGGGCGAGTCGGACGTTCGCTATCCTCGACGCCCCCGCGGCGCGGCCGCCCCACGTACACCGACTCGAGGACCGACTCCGATGCCCGACTTCGCCTATCAGCCCCTGTTCGATCTCGGGCAGGACGACACCCCCTACCGCCAGCTCGACTCCGACGGGCTCCTCTCCACCAGCGACTGCGGGGGCCGCCGCATCCTCGAGGTGAAGGCCGAGGCGCTGGTGCGCCTGGCTTCCGAGGCCATTCGCGACGTCTCCCACCTGTTCCGGCCGGGGCACCTGCAGCAGCTGCGCAACATCCTCGACGACCCCGAGGCGTCGGAGAACGACCGCTTCGTCGCCCTCGAGCTGCTGAAGAACGCCAACGTCTCGGCGGGCATGGTCCTGCCCTCGTGTCAGGACACGGGCACCGCGATCGTCGTGGCCAAGAAGGGCCAGAACGTCTTCACCACGGGCAACGACGAGGAGTCCCTGTCCCGCGGCATCTACGACACCTACGCCCACTCCAACCTCCGCTACTCGCAGATGGCGCCGCTCTCCATGTACGAGGAGAAGAACACCGGCACCAACCTGCCGGCCCAGCTCGAGATCTACGCCACCGAGGGCGACGCCTACAAGTTCCTGTTCGTCACCAAGGGCGGCGGCTCGGCCAACAAGACGTTCCTGTTCCAGGAGACCCGGGCGCTGCTCAACCCCGAGTCCCTGCTGAAGTTCATGGCCGAGAAGATCGTCACCCTGGGCACCGCCGCCTGTCCGCCCTACCACCTGGCGGTGGTGATCGGCGGCACCTCGGCCGAGGCCAACCTCAAGACGGTGAAGCTGGCGAGCTGCCGCGACCTCGACCAGCTGCCGGAGACCGGCAACGAGCGGGGCCGCGCCTTCCGGGACAAGGCGCTCGAGAAGGAGATCCTCGAACTCACCCGCAAGACCGGGATCGGCGCCCAGTTCGGCGGCAAGTACTTCTGCCACGACGTGCGCGTGATCCGGCTGCCCCGCCACGGCGCCTCCTGCCCGGTGGGCATCGGCGTCTCGTGCTCGGCGGACCGCCAGATCAAGGGCAAGATCACCGCCGAGGGCATCTTCCTCGAGCAGCTGGAGACCAACCCGGCGCGCTTCCTGCCCGAGGTCGCCGGGGAAGAGCTCGACGGCGACGTGGTGGCCATCGACCTCGCCCGGCCCATGGACGAGATCCGCGCCGAGCTCTCCCGCCACCCCATCAAGACCCGGCTCTCGCTCACGGGCTCGATCATCGTGGCCCGCGACATCGCCCACGCGAAGCTGAAGGAGCGGATCGACGCCGGCGAGGGGCTGCCCCAGTACTTCAAGGACCACATCATCTACTACGCCGGCCCCGCCAAGACGCCCGAAGGCTACGCCTCCGGCTCGTTCGGCCCCACGACCGCGGGCCGCATGGACTCCTACGTGGACCTGTTCATGGAGCACGGCGGCAGCCATGTCACCCTGGCCAAGGGCAACCGCTCCAGGGCGGTGACCGACGCCTGCCAGAAGCACGGCGGCTTCTACCTGGGCTCGATCGGCGGGCCCGCGGCGATCCTCGCCCGCGACTGCATCAAGAAGGTCGAGGTCGTGGAGTACGCGGAGCTGGGCATGGAGGCGATCTGGAGGATCGAGGTCGAGGACTTCCCCGCCTTCATCGTGGTCGACGACAAGGGCAACGACTTCTTCCAGAACCTCTGAGGACGCCGTGCGCAGCGTGCGCATCCACAGCCCCGCCGACCCGCGCGTCGACGCCTTCCGCGACGTGAAGGATGCCGACCTGCGCGGGCGGGACGACGCCTTCATGGTCGAGGGACGTCTGCTGGTGCGCCGGCTGGTCTCCGACTCGCGCTTCGCGCCCCGGCAGCTCCTGCTGACGGCCACCGCTCTCGACGCGCTGCGGGAGGCCCTCGAAGACCTGCCCGACCAGGTCCCCGTGTACCTGGCCGACCCGGACACGCTCAACGAGGTGGTGGGGTTCGACCTGCACCGGGGCTGCCTGGCGCTGGCCGACCGCGGGCGCGCCATCGGCGCCGGGGAGCTGCTTGCGGCGGGGCGGGTTCCGCGGCCGCGCCTGGCGCTGGTGGCCGAGCAGCTCACGAACCCGGACAACATCGGCGGCCTCTTCCGCAACGCCATGGCCTTCGGCGTCGCCGGGGTGCTGCTGTGTCCGCGCTGCACCGACCCGCTCTACCGCAAAGCCGTGCGCGTCTCCATGGGCGGCGCGCTGCAGGTTCCGTTCGCCCGCAGCGAGGACTGGCCGGGCGACCTCGAAAGCCTGCGCGCCCGGGGCTGGCGGGTGGCGGCCCTGGATCCCCGCGGCGACTCCATGGAGATCGGCGAGCTGGCGGCGACGACCTCCGACGACGAGCCCGTGGCGCTCGTCGTCGGCACGGAAGGAGCGGGGCTCAGCCCCGGCGCCCTCGCCGCCGCCGACTGGCGGGTGCGCATCGAGATGGCGCCCGGGGTCGATTCGCTGAACGTCGCCACCGCGGCGGCGATCGCGCTCCACGGCCTGGCGCGCCAGCGCGGTCGCGCGGCCCGGAGGGTGGCCTCGTGAAGCGGCTGTTGATCCTGAAGACCGGCAGCACGCTCCCCGAGGTGGCCGCGCGGCGCGGCGACTTCGAGGACTGGATCCGGCCCGCGCTCGGGTGGGCGCCGGAGGCGGTCGAGGTCGCGTCGGTCCACCTGGGCGACGCGCTGCCGGAGCCCTCGCGGGTGGCGGGCATTGTGGTCACCGGCTCGCCGGCCATGGTGAGCGAGCGCGAGCCGTGGAGCGAGTCCGCCGGGCGCTGGCTCGTGACGGCCGTCGAGGCCGGGACGCCCGTGCTCGGCATCTGCTACGGCCACCAGCTGATCGCCCAGGCCTTCGGCGGCCGGGTGGGGCCCAATCCGCGGGGCCGGGAGATCGGCACCGTGGACGTCGAGTTCGAGGCCGCCGCTGCGGGCGATGCGCTGCTGGGAGCCCTCGGCCGGCGTGTCGGCTTCCACACCTCCCACGTCGAGTCCGTGCTCGAGCTGCCGCCCCGGGCGACGCGCCTGGCCTCGACCCGGCTCGACCCGAACCACGTGTTCGCGCTGGGCGATCGGGTGTGGGGCGTGCAGTTCCATCCGGAGTTCGACGCCGACATCATGCGCGGCTATCTGGAGGGCCGGCGCGTCCAGATCGAGGCCGAGGCCACCGACGTCGACGCCCTGCTGGCCGCCGTGCACGAGACGCCCGAGGCCACCGACCTGCTGCGGCGCTTCGGCGACATCGTCCGCGAGCCGGGCGGCGACCGTGCCCCCACGTCCTAGTCCCTGCGCCAGGAGCCCGGCGCCGAAGCGGCTCGCGGGCGGCTTCGGATGCAGGCGAGCTCCTGGAGCCGGGTACCAGGGGGCGATGGCGGGAGCCGCGCGGGGTCAGCCGGTGGTGAAGCGCCGGCGCGCCAGCTCGACCACCGCGGCCTCGGAGCCGCGCCCGCAGCCGGCCAGCTGACCCGACGCCATGGCCATGGCCGCATCCAGCTCGGGCAGCCACTGGGAGACCAGGATCGCGGGATCGATGTCGAGCGCCTGGAGCGCATCGCGCAGCTCGGGCAGCACCGGGA
The DNA here is from genome assembly GCA_050618075.1 of Myxococcota bacterium. Taxonomy (GTDB): domain Bacteria; phylum Myxococcota_A; class UBA9160; order UBA9160; family UBA4427; genus JBNLVL01. The sequence goes on along the minus strand of JBNLVL010000026.1, from coordinate 233,665 downwards.
GCAGGCCGCCCATCACCACCGCGGCGCGGAGCAGCGGGCTCGCGCCCTCGTCCAGGGAGTCGGTGAACGCGCACACCTCTTCGGCGTGGAGCTCGCCGATGTCGATGCGCGCCGCGATCTTCGCCGACGGACCCGCGACCGGCTCGACGCCTTCCAGCTGCGAGCGGACGGCCTCGCAGAGCGAGTGGAAGCCGGGCGACCCCAGCACGGAGCAGGGTCGGTGGCGCCCGTCCTCGGCGATGGAGCCCGGGCCGGGCGCGTCGAGCGCCCGCAGCCCGTCGAGGATGCACTGCTCCTGGTGGTCCCGCAGCCGCTCGAGCTGCATCAGGACCTCGATGCGATTGGCGACGGCCACGTTGTAGGAGACCGCGCTCCGCAGCGCCTCCGGCGCGAACAGGTCGGGTCCGAGGTCGGACTTGATCGCCCGCATGCGGCGCACCAGCGGCACCAGGTCGTTGAGGCCCGTCACCTCGAAGGCGGCGTTGCCGAGCTCGCGCGCGGCGCGCTCGCAGGCGTTGCCGGTGCGGACGCGCGCCAGGGCGCACACCCGCTCGACGGCCGCGGTCACCCGGGTGGGATCGCAGCGCACGATCTGGGCGCCCCGTTCGGGGCTGGAGGACAGGAGGGTGACCAGGTACTCCGCCAGCGGGACGTGCTCCTGGGCGACCCCGTCGCCTTCCAGGCAGAAGTCGAGCAGCGAGGCGGCCTCGCCGCGCGCTTCCCGGGTGAGGGGAGGGAGCGTGGCCCGGAGCTGGGCCATCGAGACGTCCTCCAGCGCCGATCGCACCCCCTCGGCCATGGTCGCGAGGTGCAGGTCGACCTCCGCCAGCCGCTCGCCGAGGTCCGGCGTCGGGCGGCCCGCCGCCCGCAGGTCCATCAGCAGCTTGCGCAGGGTGACCAGCAGGCCCGCGCCGCGCCCGGTGTCCTCCCGGCTCTTGCGCAGGCGCACGGACGGATAGAGCGCCCTCTCGGCACCGCGCAGGGTCGAGTAGCGGTTGATCCGCCCGATGACCTCCTGCTGGGCGGTGATGGCGGTGCTCGCCGACATGGACCCCTCCTTTCGCGGCAGACCGGCCCGGCCTGCCCATGGTCGTCTCCGAGGATCGGACGGTCTCCCCGTGGACTGGAGGTTCCCCGCGGGTTCAGCGGCTCGACAATGCGAGTATCGACTATTAGAGTTCTTGCATGAATTATCGCGTCGACGAGCTCGCCCAGGCTGCCGGGATTCGCGTGGACACGGTCCGCTTCTACCAGGGCAAGGGCCTGATCCCGCCGCCGCGCCGGGAGGGCCGGGTGGCCGTCTACTCGGAGGCCCACCTCGAGCGCCTGCGGCGGATCCGGGACCTCGTCGCCCAGGGCTTCCGCCTGGACCAGATCAAGCGGGTGCTGGACCGCCAGGCGGTCCAGGGCGCGGGCAGCGGACCCGAGTCGGACTCCCTGCTGACGGCGCTGGTCGACGAGAGCGTGGGCGCTCGCACCCTCAGCCGCTCCGAGCTGGCCAGCGAGGCGGGGGTGCCCGAGGTGCTCGTCGGCGCGGCGCTCTCCGCGGGTCTGGTGGAGGCGCTCTCGATCGACGGCGAGGAGCGCTTCAGCGAGGCCGACCTGGAGATGGCGCGCTCCGGGCTGGCCATCCTCGAGGCGGGCTTCCCCCTCAACGAGCTCCTGGACCTGGCGGTCGAGCACGCGCGCAACGTCCAGGGCACCACCGATCGGGCCATCGAGCTCTTCGACCGCCACGTGCGCAAGGGCGGCGACGCGCCCGACGACGACGCGAGCGTGAGCGATGCGTTCCGGCGCCTGCTGCCGCTGCTGACGCGGCTCGTGGCCGTCCACTTCCAGCGCACCCTGGTGACCCGCGCCCTGGAGCGGCTCTCGCGCTCCGGCGACAACGGCGCGCTCGAGGCCGCCCTGCGGGCCACCGCGGACTCCGAGCTCGAGGTGGCCTGCCGATGGCGCTAGGCACCGACCCCGGGGCGCTCCCCGATCCCGCGCACAAGCGCGTGGCCGTCCGGGCGATGTTCGACCGCATCGCGCCCCGCTACGACGCCATGAATCGCCTGCTCACCGTGGGCCTCGACCAGCTCTGGCGCCGGCGGGCGCTCGCTGCGGTCGGCGTCGGCGCCGGCGACTTCGTCATCGACCTCGCCTGCGGCACCGGTGACATGGCCGAGCAGGCCGCGGGTCGGGGCGCGCGGGTCCTGGGGGCGGACTTCGCGGGCGCGATGCTCCGGGGCGCGCGCCGCCGCGGCATCGGCGCAAGCTGGGTCCAGGCCGACGCCGAAGCCCTCCCGCTGCCCGACGCCTGTGCCAGCGTGGTGTGCAGCGGGTTCGCGCTGCGCAACTTCGACGATCTGGGCCGGGTCTTCGACGAGTGCGCCCGGGTGCTCGAGCCGGGCGGTCGCCTGGCGCTGCTGGACGTCGACCGGCCCGAGCGCGGCTGGCTCCGGCGCGCGCACTCCCTCTACTTCGATCGGGTGGTGCCGCGGGTGGGCGGCTGGCTCTCGGACCGCGCCGCCTACGCCTACCTGCCCCGATCCACGGTCTACCTGCCGCCGGCGCGGGAGCTCCGCGCCCGCATCGAGGCGGCGGGCTTCGACGGGGTGGAGCACCGGTCCCTGGGCCTGGGGGCCGTGCAGATCCTGTGCGGCGTGCGGCGGAGGACGTCGTGAGCCAGAGGGTCCGCGATCACGCCGCCACGGCTCCCCACGCGACGGCTCCCCGCGCGACGACTCCCCACGCGACGACTCCCCACGCGACGGGGTCGCAGCCGGATCTCGTGTCGGACGGGGTGCCGGAGCTGGAGCGCCGGGCGCTGCGGGCGGCCGAGCAGGCCCTGGCCCGGGCGCGCCGGGAATCGCGTTCCCAGTGGATCGCGCTGTCGGCCCCGGCGGTCGCCGGCCGCGACGTGCTCGCGGTCTTCGATCGCGCCGACGATCCCGATCGCTTCTACTGGGAGTGCCCGGCCGAAGGTCTGGCGTTCGTCGGCCTGGGCAGCGCCGCCGGGTTCGAAGCGGAGGGGGCGGACCGCTTCGCCCGCGCCAGCGCCTGGGTGCGGTCGGTGTTCGATCGGCTCACACGGACGACCGAGGGGGACGGGCCGTGGGCGGTCGGGGGCTTCGCCTTCGAGGACCGGCCCGCGCCCAGCGAGACCTGGCAAGGCTTCCCCGCGGCCCGCTGGGTGCTTCCCGAGCGCATGCTGATCGTGCGCGAAGGTCGCGCGACCCGGCTCGAGTGCGCGCGGGTCGATCCCGGCGACGACGCGGCCTGCCTGGCCCGCGCCCTGGTCGCGCGCCTGCAGGCCCGGCTCGCCGGCTCGGACGGGCGTCCGCCGGGCGCGGCGGGGCCGGCTCCCACGGAGTTCCGCACCGCTGCGGAGCAGTCCCACGAGCACTATCGCGCGCGGGTTCTCGAGGCCCTCGACCGGATCGCCGCGGGCGACCTCGAGAAGGTCGTGCTCGCGCGCTCGGTGCGGATCGACCATCCGCAGGCGCCTTCCCCCGCGCGCCTGCTCGATGCCCTGCGCCTGGCCCATCCGGCCTGCGTGAGCTTCGCGGTGACGCGCGGCGACGCCACCTTCCTGGGCGCCACCCCCGAGCGACTGGTGGGCTTCGACGGCGTCTCCGGCGTGGTGCGCACCGGCGCCGTCGCCGGCTCGGCTCCCCGGGGCCGGTCGCCCGAGGAGGATGCGCGCCTGGCCCGCGCCCTGCGCGAGAGCAAGAAGGAGCAGGCCGAGCACGCGGCGGTGGTGCGCGCGGTGCGCGACGCGCTGCGGCCCCGCTGCGGGGAGCTCGCCGGACCCGAGGCGCCTCGCCGGCTGGCGCTCGAGGGCATCCAGCACCTGGAGACGCCCCTGGAAGGCCGCGTCGAGCCGCACGATCGCCACGCGACCGGCGTGATCGACCTGGCCGGCGACCTGCATCCCACGCCCGCCGTGGGCGGCGCGCCGGTCGAGGCCGCCCGGCGCTTCATCCGCGAGTGCGAAGGGCTCGAGCGGGGCTGGTACGCGGCGCCCCTGGGCTTCGTGGACCACCGGGGCGGCGGAGAGCTGCGGGTCGCGCTGCGCTCGGGGCTGCTGCGGGGGCGCTCGGCGCGGCTCTACGCCGGCGCGGGCATCGTGGCCGGCTCGGAGCCCGAACGGGAGCTGTACGAGACGCGGCTCAAGCTGAGGGCGCTGCTCGCCCCGCTGCTGGAGGTCTAGCCCATGGCCCGCTCCCATCGCGCCGTGGCCGATCGCATCGGCCCCGAGGGCGGAGTGCCCGGCGACGCAATGGCCGCGGATCCGGTCTACGCGTTCACCGGAGCGTTCTTCCAGGCCCTGGTCGCGAGCGGGGTCCGACACTGTGTCGTGTCTCCTGGGTCGCGCTCCACTCCGCTCACCCTGGCGGCCGCCGCCTGCCCCGGGCTCGAGCTCTGGCCCGTGGTCGACGAGCGTTCGGCCGCCTTCTTCGCCCTCGGCCTGGCCCGCGCCTCGCGCGACCCGGTCGCGCTCGTGTGTACCTCGGGGAGCGCAGCCGCCAACTACTGGCCCGCGGTGGTGGAGGCGCACCACTCCCGGGTGCCGCTGATCCTGCTCACCGCCGACCGTCCGCCGGAGCTGCGCGGCTGGGGCGCCGGCCAGACCATCGACCAGCTCGCGCTCTACGGTCGCTCCGCGCGCTGGCTCGGGGACCTCCCCGTGGCCGGGGAGTCGGGCGCGCGGCCCGAGGTCGCCCGGGCCTGGGCGGCGCGGGCGGCGGCGGAGTCGCGGCGACGTCCCGGCGGTCCGGTCCAGCTCAACTGGCCCTTCCGCGAGCCTCTGGAGCCCCGGGAAGGGGCCGACCGGAGTCCAGGGGCGAGCCGCGGAGCCGGCGAGGCGACCCGGGTCTCCGATGCGGTGGCCCTGCCCGATCCCGACCAGACGGCCGAGCTCGCCGAGCTGATGGGGGCGCATCCCAGGGGTCTGGTGGTGGCCGGACCCATCGACGCCACCCCCGACCAGTGCGAGGCCCTCTGCGAGCTGGCGCGCTCGGCGGGCCATCCCATCTGGGCCGACCCGCTCTCGGGGCTGCGCCGCGGGCTCCACGCGAAGCAGGCGCCGCTGCTCTCGGCGGGGGACTTCTGGGCGCGCCACCCCGAGCAGGCCGACGCGGTGCGTCCGGACCTGGTGATCCGCTTCGGCGCCATGCCCACCAGCAAGGCCTTTCGCCTGTGGCTCGAGCGAACGCCGCCCGCGCACACGGTCCTGGTCGATCCCGACTCGGACTGGGCCGATCCCAGCGCCTCGGCCACCTGGGTCCTGGACTGCGACCCGGCCGCGCTGTGCCGCGGGGTCGTCCGGCGCGCCCACGGCTCGCCCGGCCGCGATGTCCCGGTCGCCGGGCGCGACCCGCGCGGCTACCTGGACGCGGCCCTCGCCCTCGATGCCGAGGTCGCCCGGCGCGTCGGCCAGAGCCTCGACGCAGCCCCTTTCTGCGAGCCGGTGGCCGTGCGCGCGCTGCTCCGCGGCCTGCCCGAAGGAGCCCTCCTCTGGGTGGCCAACAGCATGCCGGTGCGCGACGTCGACGCCTGGCTCGCGCCGGGCACTGCACCCCTGCGCGTCGTCGCCAGCCGCGGCGCCAACGGCATCGACGGCACGGCGTCGAGCGCGCTCGGCGCCGCGGCGGCCCACGGCGGCCCCGCCGTCCTCCTCTGCGGAGATCTGGCGTTCCTCCACGACCTGGGCGGCCTGCTCTCCGCGAGGCAGTTCGACCTGCCCCTGGTGATCGTCGTGCTCGACAACGGCGGGGGCGGCATCTTCTCGATGCTCCCGGTCGCCAAGCGCATCGAGGCCCGGGACTTCGATCGCTGGTTCCGCACTCCCCACGGTCTCGACCTGGCGCGGGCGGGCGACCTGTTCGGCCTCGCCACGGCGCGTGTCTCCGACGAGACATCCCTGCTGGCCGCCGTGAACCAGGCGCTGGCCTCGGGGCGGCCGGGCCTCGTGGTCGCGCGACTCGATCCCGACGTCGGCTGGTCCACACGCAGAGCGGCCTGGGCCGCCGCAGGCACGCCGTCGTGAGCGCGCCCAGCCACCATACGGTCCCGGCCCGGGGCGTGCGCCTCCACCTCGCGCACTGGGCGGGTCCCACCGACGTCGCAGGCGGACGGCCCGCCGTGCCGCTCGTCGCGCTGCACGGGTTCACCGGCAGCGTCGAGTCGATGGAGGGCGTGGCCCGGGCGCTGGCCGCACGGCGTCCGATCTGGGCCGTCGACCTGGTCGGCCACGGCGAGAGCGCGTGCCCGGCGGAGCCGCGCGCGTATGCGATGGAGGCCTGCGTCGATCAGGTGGTGGCGGCCCTCCACGCGCTGGGCGTCGAGCGCGCGGACTGGCTCGGCTACTCCATGGGCGGACGGGTGGCGCTCTCCGCCGCGGTGCGCCACCCCGCCCGCGTGGAGCGCGCGGTCCTGGTGGGCGCCAGCCCGGGCATCGCCGACCCCGCGGCGCGGGCCCGGAGGGTCGCGGAAGACGAGGCCCTGGCCGAGCGCCTCCTCGACGGCGGTCTCGAGGCCTTCGTCGACGCGTGGATGGCGAAGCCGCTGTTCGCGAGCCAGCGACGTCTGGGCCCGTCGGCCCTCGCCGCCGCGCGTGCGCAGCGGCTCCGCGGCAACGCCCGGGGCTGGGCCGCGAGCCTGCGCGGCATGGGCACCGGCGCGATGCCCCCCCTCCACGACGCTCTCGAGAAAGTGGATGCGGAGGTCCTGCTGGTGGTGGGCGAGGAGGACGCGAAGTTCCGCGGCCTGGCCGCGGATCTGCTCGCGCGCCTGCGCCGCGCCCGGCTCTGCATCGTTCCCCGCGCCGGCCACGCGGCCCACCTCGAGAACCCCGAAGCCTTCGCCCGGGCGGTGACCCGATTCCTCGGACCGCCCCGGCACGCCGAGGACTGCGAACCCACGACCCCGACCCAAGGAAGGAGCCAACCCCATGAGTGACGAGACGACGGCGACGACGGGACCCGTCGACTGGAAGGTCGCCCACGACTACGAGGACGTCCGCTACGAGACCAGCGAAGAGGGCATCGCGCGCATCACGATCTGCCGCCCCGAGGTGCGCAACGCATTCCGGCCCAGGACGCTCTTCGAGCTGATCGACGCCTTCGCCCGGGCCCGGGAGGACCACCGGGTGGGCTGCATCCTCTTCACCGGGGAAGGGCCCGACGCGTTCTGCTCCGGAGGCGACCAGAAGGTGCGGGGCGACGCGGGCTACGTCGGCGACGACGGGGTGCCGCGGCTCAACGCCCTGGACCTGCAGCGGGTCATCCGCACGCTCCCCAAGCCGGTGATCGCCCTGGTCGCGGGCTACGCCATCGGGGGAGGGCACGTCCTCCATCTCATCTGCGACATGACGATCGCGGCGGACAACGCGCGCTTCGGACAGACCGGGCCCCGGGTCGGGAGCTTCGACGCGGGCTTCGGCGCCTCCTACCTGGCGCGGGTGGTCGGCCAGAAGAAGGCGCGCGAGATCTGGTACCTGTGCCGCCAGTACGACGCGCAGGCGGCCCTCGACATGGGTCTGGTGAACTGCGTGGTCCCGCTGGCCGAGCTCGAGGCGACCGGCGTGGAGTGGGCGCGCCGGATCCTGCGCCACAGCCCCATCGCGATCCGCTGCCTGAAGGCGGCGTTCAACGCCGACTGCGACGGCCAGGCGGGCATCCAGGAGCTGGCCGGACACGCGACCCAGCTCTTCTACATGAGCGAGGAGGCCCAGGAAGGGCGCGACGCCTTCGTGGAGAAGCGCGAGCCCGACTTCTCCCGGTTCCCGTGGCGACCCTAGCGCCCGCGGTCTCCCGCCGACACGCATGGGTGTCGGCTCTGCGCCCGCGCACGCTGTGGGCGGGCGCGGCGCCGGTGGCGGTGGGGACGTCGGTGGCGGTGTGGGAGGGCGGCGCCCGCGCGGCCCCCGCCCTGGCCGCGCTGTGCGGAGCCCTGCTGCTCCAGGTGGCGAGCAACTTCGCCAACGACGTCTACGACCACGAGCGGGGGAGCGACGGCGAAGACCGCCTGGGGCCGCCGCGCGCCACCCAGATGGGCTGGATCGGCGCCGCCTCGATGAAGCGGGCCACCTTCGCGGTGCTCGCGGCCGCGGCGGCGATCGGGCTCTATCTCGTGGCCGTGGGAGGCTGGCCGGTGGCGCTGGCCGGCGCCCTGGCGATGCTCGCCGCCTGGGCCTACACCGGCGGCCCCTGGCCCCTGGGCTACCACGGGCTGGGCGACCTGGCGGTCTTCGTGTTCTTCGGGCTGGTCGCGGTGAACGGCACGACCTACGTCCAGACCCTCGACTGGTCCCCGGCCGCCCTCTGGGCGTCGCTCCCGGTGGGCGCCCTGGCGACCGCCATCCTGGTGGTGAACAACCTGCGCGACATCGGGACCGACGCGCGCGCGGGCAAGCGCACGCTGGCGGTGCGGATCGGCGCCCGCGCGACCCGCCTCCAGTACGCCGGCCTGCTCCTCTTCGCCGGCCTGTGGCCCGTGGCCGCGGTCGCCGCCGGCCAGGCGCCGCTCGCGGTGGGGCTCGTCTGGCTCTCGGCCGGCGAGGCGTGGCGGCTCCGGCGCGGCGTGGCCGCGGCCGACGCGGGCGCGCTCAATCCGCACCTGGGCGGCACGGCCCGGCTGCTGGCGATCTACTGCGGGCTGCTCTCCGCCGGCTACCTCGTCTCGGCCGGGCTCGCCCGATGAAGGCCCTCGAGGCCGGCGGCGAGTTCGCCCTCGCCCACGTGAAGCTCGTCGACTACCGGCTGCCCCTTCGCAGGCCGCTCGAGACCGCGCGGGTGCGCATCGGGGCCCGCGACGGCGTCCTGCTCGGGCTGGTCGACGGGGACGGGTTCAGCGGGTGGGGGGAGGCCGCGCCCTTCCCGGGCTTCCACGCCGAGACGGCGGCGGACTGCCGGCGGAGCCTGGCGGCCGCGCTCGGGCCGGGCCTCGAGACCCGGCCGGCCAGCGCCTGGCTGGGCGAGGCGGAGGCGCGACTCGCCGGACGCCCCGCGGCCCGGGCGGCTCTCGACGGGGCGCTCCACGATCTGGTGGCCCGGCGCGAGGGGCGCTCCCTGGCCTCGCTGCTGGCGCCGCCCGGGGTCGCGCCGCGACACAGCGTGGCGGTCAACGCGCTCGTCTCGGCGGACGCGCCCGAGCAGGCCGGGAAGGCCGCCCGGGAGGCGCTCGAGTCCGGCTTCCGGACCGTGAAGCTGAAGCTCCGCGACGACGGGCGGGATCTCGAGCGCGTCGACGCCGTCCGCCGGGCGCTCGGACCGGAGCCCGCCCTGCGACTGGACGCGAACGGTGCCTGGGACGAGATCGGGGCGCTCCGCGCCGCCGAGCGGCTCGCGGCCTTCGACGTCGCCTACATCGAGCAGCCGCTCGCACCGGGGCGGCCCGAGGCGCTGGCGAGGCTGCGCCACCGTTCGGCCGTCGCGATCGCGGCCGACGAGGACGCCGTCGACGCCGGCTCGGTCGAGCGGCTGATCGCGCTGCGGGCGGTCGACTGGCTGGTGCTCAAGCCCTCGGCCTGCGGCGGGGTCGGCCGCGCCCTCGCGCTGTCCCGGCGAGCCGCCGACGCCGGCATCGGTGTGGTCGTCACCTCGCTCATCGAGGGCGCCGTGGGCCGCGCGACGGCCCTGCAGCTGGCCGCCGCCCTGGACCCGGCGCCGCCCGCCTGCGGGCTCGCCACCGGCGCCTGGCTGACCCGGGACCTGGCCTCGGGCCCCGAGCCCCGGGGCGGGCAGCTGGCGCTGCCGCCCGGGAGCGGCATCGGCGTGGCGCCCGCGGAGGTCGAAGCGTGGATCGGGTGAGCGAGGCCCCCTGGCTGGCCCAGCGGGCGAAGGCCACGCCCGAGCGCGAGGCGCTTCGCTGCGAGGGCCGGTCGATCTCCTATGCGGCGCTCGACCGCGGGGCGCGGCGCGCGGGCCGCGCGCTGTGTCGCGCGGGAGTGGAAGCCGGCGAGCGGGTCGCCGTGGCGGTGGCGCCGGGCCCCCACGCGCTCGAGCTGCTCCACGGTCTCTCCTATGCCCGCGCGGTCCTGCTGCCGCTCAACCTGCGCCTCACCGCCGCGGAGCTCGAGTACCAGCTCCGGGACTGCGGGGCGACCCGGGTGGTGGTGGAGGGAGACGACGCCGGGGCCGGCGCCGCCCGCGAGGCCGCCTCCCGGGTCGGGGCCGCGCTGCACGAGCTCGCCGAGCTGCACCGCGGCGTCTGGGACGATGGGGACGACGGGGACGACGGGCGACTGGCCCGGCGGATCGACGCGGCCAGCCCCTTCGCGATCCTCTACACCTCGGGGACCAGCGGTCGACCCAAGGGAGCGACGCTCAGCTACGCGAACTTCCGCGCGAGCGCCGTCGGCTCCGCGCAGCTCCTCGGTGTCCGGTCCGACGATCTCTGGCTCGCGTGCATGCCGCTCTTCCACGTGGGCGGGCTCTCGATCGCCACGCGCAGCGTCCTGGCCGGGACCTCGATGCTGCTCCACCGGCGATTCGATCCCGCCGCGGTGGCCCGCGATCTCGATCGCGAGGGCGTGACCCTCGTCTCCCTGGTGGCCAGCATGCTGGCTCGGGTGCTGGACGCGCGGGGGGACGCGGGTCCGCCTCCCCAGCTGCGCGCCGCGCTTCTCGGTGGGGGACCCACGCCGCCCAGCCTGATCGAGCGCGCGCGCAAGGCCGGCTTTCCGGTGGCGCCCACCTACGGTCTCACCGAGGCGACCTCCCAGGTGGCGACGCGGCCGCCCGACGCCCGGGGCGAGCCCCTGGACGCCGGTCTGCAGCCCCTTCCCGGGCTCCGGGTCCAGGTGGTGGACGCCTCCGGCCGCCCGCTGGCCCCGGGCGCGGTCGGCGAGGTGCGCGTCCAGGGGCCCACGGTCATGGGCGGCTACTGGGGGCGCCCCGACGAGAGCGCCCGGGCGCTGGCCGGGGGCTGGCTGCACACCGGGGACCTGGGGGCGCTCGACGCAGACGGGCGACTGCGGATCGTCGACCGGCGCTCGGATCTCATCGTGAGCGGCGGGGAGAACGTCTATCCCGCGGAGGTCGAGGCGGTTCTCATGACGCACCCGGGTGTCGCAGAGGCCGCGGTCGTGGGCGAGCCCGACCCGGTCTACGGCCGGCGGCCGGTGGCCTGCATCGTGGTCCGCCCGGGCGGGCCGCTCTGGGGGGAGGGCCCGGAAGGCACCCACGCGGCGCTCGTCGCGCACTGCCGCGATCGACTGGCCCGCTACAAGGTGCCGGTGCGCTTCGAGCGGGTCGAGTCGCTGCCGCGCACCGCCACCGGCAAGCTCCGCCGGCGCGACGTTCGCAGCCCGGCGGTGGAGCTCGTCTAGCCGGGGAGCGGCTCCGCGTCGCCGAGCTGCTTGGCGTAGAACTCGCGGACCTCGGCCGCGAGCGCTTCCGCGGTCTTGCCCTGGAAGCTCTCGGGCGGGATCTCGTCCATCACCGAGAGCCGGATGGGGTGCCTGCCCTTGAGCACGAAGCCCCGCTTGGGCAGGGCGTCCGAGGTGCCGCGGATCACGATCGGCAGGATCGGGCAGCCGGTCTTGATGGCGAGCTCGAAGGCCCCCGGCTTGAACTGTCGGAGACGGCCCGACGGCGAGCGCGTGCCCTCCGGAAACATCATGATCGAGTTGCCCTCGGCCATGGTCTCCTCGCAGGTCCGCATCATCTGGACCACGCTGGCCCGGTCCCCGCGCCGCAGCTTGATGTACCGGTTCAGCGACATGTTCCAGCCGATGAAGGGGACCCGGAAGTTCTCGATCTTCGAGACCCACTTGTAGTGGTTGAAGAGTCGGAACATCACGAGGATGTCGAGCAGGGAGAGGTGGTTGGCCACCATGACGTAGGTGGCCTCGGGGCGGATCTTCTCCCGGCCCTCCACGGTGACCGGCCAGGCCGGGTTGAACCAGGTGTAGAGCGACGCCCAGAAGCACGTGAACTTGTGCAACAGCACCTTGCGCCGGTCGAACGGCCAGGTGACGAGCCACACGAGGACCGCGATCGGGAAGAGCGCGATGGAGCTCGCGGTGAGGAAGATCCAGAAGATGGTCGAGTAGAGGCGTAGCTTCATGGTCGGTTCCGGATGGGGGAGAGACTACCGATCCGGGCGCTCAGCCGCAGGCTTGCACCAGCGCCTCGAACAGGGCGCCTCCCTCGTGCGGCGGGAGCTTCTCGGGGTGCCACTGAACCCCCACGACGAAGCCCTCCCCGAGGCGTTCGATGGCCTCGATCACCCCATCCTCGGACCGGGCGCAGACGCGCATCCCCTCGCCCGGCTCCGCCACCGCCTGGTGGTGGAGGCTGTTGACCCCCACCGGCTGCACCCCGAGGACCCGGGCCAGCTTGGTCCCGGCTTCCGGGAGCACGGCGTGGCGTCCCGAGGCTTCGGGCAGCTGGTGGGGCGCCGCGGCCGGGCAGTCGCTGGGAAGGTGGTGGTGCAGGGCCCCGCCGGCCTCGAGGGCGAGCAGCTGCATGCCGTAGCAGATCGCGAGCACCGGGCGTCTCCGGGCGAGAGCGTGACCCAGCAGCGCGGCGTCGAAGGCGCGCTGGTGTTCGGGGACCGGGTCGAAGTCGACGTCGTCGGGGTAGGTGCGAGTCGCCGGAGGCGGGAAGTCGTCACCGCCGGGCAGGAGCAGGGCGTCGATCCGGTCGACGACCTGCTCGGCCCGGGACTGGATGGGCAGCAGCATCGGCAGCCCGCCCGCCGCATCCACCGCCCGTGCGTAGGCCGCGTCGATGTACTGGTAGTCGCGCCCCGAGCGCCAACGCCCGCGATCGTCGAGTCCGAGGGGGATGCCCACGACCGGCGCCACGGCGCCGAGTATAGACGCAGCGAAGAGGGCGGGCGTGAGGCATGTTCGGTCCGCCATGAAGATCCTGATCGCCGGCTGCGGAGACGTGGGCAGCGCCCTCGCGACGAGACTCCTGGCCGACCGCCACGAAGTGTTCGGCCTGCGGCGGCGCGTCGATGCGCTCCCGCCCGGCCTCGGGCGGGTCGCCGCCGACCTCGCCCGCCCGGAGACGCTGGGCTCCCTGCCCCGGGACCTCGACGTCGTGGTCTACGCGGCCGGACCCGGCTCGGCCGACGAGGCCGCCTATCGAGCCGCTTACGTGGAGGGGCAGCGGCACCTCGCCCGCGCGCTGGCGGAGCAGGGCGGTCCGCCCGGGCGCTGGATCTTCACGTCGAGCACGGCCGTCTACGGGCAGTCGCAGGGGGAGTGGGTCGACGAGGACTCGCCCACGGCGCCGGTGCGGTTCTCCGGGAAGGTGCTCCTGGAAGCCGAGGCGCTCGCGGACGCCTCGGCCGCGGAGGCCGGCGTGCTGCGTCTGGGCGGGATCTACGGGCCGGGTCGCACCCGGCTCGTGGACTCGGTGCGCGAGGGGCGCGCGCGGCTTCGCCCCGGCCCCCCGCACTACACCAACCGCATCCACCGGGACGACGCGGCCGCGGCGCTCCAGTGCCTGGTCGAGGCCCGGAGCCTGCCGGCGCGGGTGCTCGGGGTCGACGGCTCGCCGGCCGACGAGAACGAAGTGCTGTGCTTCCTGGCCGCCCTGCTGGGCCGGCCCGAGCCGCCGCAGGCGGGCGACGACGAGCCGGGGCCGGCGCGCCGCGCCGGCAGCAAGCGGTGTCGCAACGCGCGTCTGGTCTCCCTGGGATTCCGCGCGAAGTACCCGAGCTACCGCGAGGGCTACGCCGCGCTGATCCGGGCGGAAGCGGAGCGCAAGGTCAGTTGAAGTAGCTGGCCTGGATGGACCAGGCGGCCACCACGACCCCGGTCCACAGCAGGCCCCCGAGCAGCGAGCCCAGGAGCACGCCGCGCGCCGTGGCGCCGTCGTCGCTGCGCTCGCCGACGAGCTCGAGCTCGCGTTCGAACGCAGGGGGCGCGGGAGCACGCCCCAGAGCGGAGACGTTGCCCACCGGGCCCAGGCTTCCCTTCGGTCTGGATCGCTCGCCGCCGGGCAGGCCGGTGTGTGTTCGCCGACCGATCCCCCTGCGGCGCTCTGCTGCGCCCACGCTCATGATCCGGCTCCCCCCGATCCAGTCGCGGTCCAGGCGACGGCGAACCGAACGCCTCGAAGCTTCCCCCTCGATCCCCGGTCGTGCCAGCGAACCCGGTGTTCGATGGCTACGTGATCTGGTGTCGAGCCCTGTGACTCCATCGCTTCGTTCGCGAACTCGAGTCGACACGCTGCAGCGGGGTCGAGCTCTCCGATGGTCTCGCGACTGGATCCCTCTTGCCTGAAGAACTGCCTGAATGCCTGACTGAATACCTGCCTGGATACCTGCCTGGACAACTCTTCCACAAGCTACCGCCTTGGGAGGCCGCCGTCCCCATCCAAATCGCCGGCCTCGAGACCACCGTACGTGCGCGGCCCGAGGCGGGTCCGTGACGAGCGTCACCGGTTGGCGCCACGGGGTGAACGCAACGCGGTCTGTACGGGGATTGCGTCGGTTCTGGAGGGCTTCTCTGGGGTGAAACCCCGAGCCGCGTTGCGTCAAGGTGCGTTCGCCAACCGGCGGGGTGCGGGCGATACTCCGCGCCCAGCGATCCACGCCTCCTCGCCTGCGGCGACCGCCGAGGCCGGAGGAGGCCGCCAGCACCGGAGAAACCCATGCCGCGCCCGCCGGGCTTCGCCCCCGCCACCCTGGAGATGCCCGGAGCCGTCTACTCGCCGTTCGCCGATCGCATGGCCAGCCACCCGGGCCCGCTGTTTCCGCTCCATGTGGGTGACACATGGATGGAGCCCTTCGAGAGCGGGCGCATGGAGTCGCTCCGGACCGCGGAGCATCCCGGCATGCACCGCTACTCCGACACGCGCGGACTGCCCGGCCTGATCGATTCCCTGGTGGAGAAGGTTCGGCAACGCAACGGCCTGGTCTGCGAACGCGAGTCCATCCTCGTGGGCGCCGGCGCGACCGGCTCCCTGGCGACCGCGGTCGGGGCGATCGCGGCGCCGGGCGACGAGGTGCTCATCCTGTCGCCCTTCTGGCCGTTGATCCGCGGAATCGTCCAGACGTTCCGCGCCCGGCCGGTGGAGGTGCCCTTCTACGACCGGGTCGATTCGGCGGAGGCCGCCGTCGAGGCGGTCCGGGAGCGCACGAGCTCGCGGAGCGTGGCGCTCTACGTGTCGACGCCGTCGAATCCGACCGGGCGCGTGCTTCCCGAGAGCTGGCTCGCGGCCCTGGCGGAGCTCGCCCGGGAAGAGGATCTCTGGCTGCTCTCCGACGAGGTCTACGAGGAGTACGTGTATCGCGGCGACCACGTGTCCATGGGTCGCTTCGCCCCCGAGCGCACCATCTCCACCTACTCGTTCTCGAAGACCTACGGCATGGCCGGCAATCGCGTCGGCTACATGGTGGCGCCCCCCCCGGTGGTGGAGCAGGCGCGCAAGATCGGAACCCACACCTTCTACCACGCGCCCACGGCGGCCCAGCTCTCGGCCGAGCGGGTGCTGCGCGACGCGGACGCCTGGGTGGCCCGGGCGCGCGAGCAGTACCGCGCCGCCGGCGAGAAGACCGCGGCGGCCCTCGGCCTGGCCGCGCCCGAGGGCTCGACGTTCCTGTTCGTCGACGTCTCGTCGCGCCTCGACGAGCGCGGTCTGGACGGCTTGCTCGCGGACTGCTTCGAGCAGGGGGTGCTGCTCGCGCCGGGTGCGTCGGCCGGGCGGGACTACGCGAGCTGGGTGAGGCTCTGCTACACGGCGGTTCCACCCGAGGCCATGTCGGACGCGGCCTCGCGTCTGGCCCGCTGCCTCGGCCCCTGACACCGTTCAGCGACGACTGGCGCGCGCCCCCCGGTGCGCTTCGCCGAGCAGCGCCCGCCAGGCGGGGGGGAGCGCGTGCTCGCGCGCGCCCGCCAGCAGGTGCTCCAGGTACCAGGCGGCCGGCGCCGCAAGGACGGGGTCGCCCCGCCACACGTAGGTCGCGGCCGCCCGTTCCCGGCCGTCGGCGAAAAGGACCCGGCGTTCCAGGCGATCGTAGCCCGGCTCGAACCGGTCGAGGGTGTCGAGGGCCAGACCCGAGACCGACCACACGACGCCCCACACCCAGCGACCGAGACCCGGATCGGGGGCGAGGTTGGCCTTGGCCGAGCCGTCGCGGCCCGGCTTGTCGAAGACCAGGCGCGAGTGGGGGATCCGCGCCGCACCCAGGGCGCGCGCTCCGTCGATGCGCGCCGTCAGACGGCGCGAGCTCATGTTGGATCCGTAGGCGAAATAGAGTCTTTCCACGATTCCCACGGCCCTTCCGGTGACGGGTATGATGGCGCGTGAGGCGTGGAATGGGAGGGGAGGACATGGCCGTTCGCCGCAGCGCGGTCGAGAACGGACCTGCAGCGGACCGCGCGCCGGCCGACGACGGGGCGCGGGCCCTGGTCGCCGGCGCTGCCAGGCGCGCGCTTCCCCTCGCCGACGGACTCGCCCTCATGGGCTACGGCGCCCGCGAGGGAGGCGCGAGCGGAATCCTGGATCCGCTGTTCGCGCGGGCTCTCTACCTCTCGGGGGGCGGGCGCGCCCTGCTCATCGAGTGCGACCTGTGCCTCATGGCCGTCGCCCAGGCCCGCGCCATCCGGCTGCGGGTGGCGAGCCGCACCGGCCTGTCGCCCCACGAGATCCTGGTCGGCTGCACCCACACCCACTCGGGACCGGACTCGGGGCTCGCGGTGAGCCTCACCGGAGGCGACCCGCCGGCCCACGTGGCCGGCCTGCTCGATGCGGCCGTAGAGGCCGGAGTGGCCGCGGTCTCGAAGGCGCTTCCGGCGCGCCTGGGCTGGGGAGAGACCCGGGCCCGCATCGGCCGCAACCGCCGCCGGGAGGGCGCGCCCATCGACGAACGCGTCCCGGTCCTGCGCGTGGACCGCGCCGACGGCTCGCCGCTCGCGGTGGCCTTCTTCCACGGCTGTCATCCCACGGTGCTCGGGCACGACAACCTGGCCTACTCGGCCGACTGGCCCGGGGCCGCGATCCGCCGGGTGGAGCGGGAGCTCGCCGGCGCGATCCCGATATTCGTTCCGTCGGGTCACGCCGACGTGGATCCGCGCACCCGGGGGCTGCTCGACCTCGCCGTCGAAGGCCAGAGCCTGGGAGCGAGCTACCGGGAGATGGAGCAGCTCGGCGAGGAGGTGGGCGAGGCCGTCGCGGCCTGCGCCGAGCGCATCGAGACCCGGGGCCGCGAGCGCGTGCGGACCGCGGTGGAGATGGTGCGGGTGCCCGTGCACGGCGGCGACGGCACCGAGGAGGAGCGGCTGCTCGCGCTCGAGCGACGCCGGGCTGCGGCCCTGGCGGCGGTCGAGCTGCCTCCCGCCGCGCGGCCGCGCACCGCCGAGCTGTTCGCGATGGAGTCGAGCATCATCCGCAGCCGGCCGGCCGGCGAGGCTCGGGAGCGGCTGGCGCGACTGCGCCTCTACGTCCGCGATCGCACGGCTCCGCGGATCGTCGGGGGGCGCGTGCCGGCGATCGAGCTCCAGCTGATGGAGCTGGGGCCCAGGTGGGTGCTGGGGCTGCCCCTGGAGTGCTGCGCCGACGTGGCCGTGGAGTGGGCGCGCCGCCTGGGAGACGATTCGGCCGTCCTCGTCTCCATCGCCAACGGCTGGCTGCGCTATCTCCCCCACGAACGACACTTCGCGGAGCCCGGCGCCGAGCAGCGCTACGAGATCCTGCAGTCGACCCTGGTGCCCGCCGCGTCGCGCCTGCTCCTCGACGTCGCCGAAGGGCTGGCGAGACGCATGCAGGCGGATCGAGCCGACGGCCGGCACGGTGGTCGCGCGGCCGACCCGGGAGCTCCACCCATGGGCGGGGGGAGCACGGCTCCGCCTCGAGGTCGGGCGTGAAGACGACCGGAGCGCACGCATCGCGCGGGAGGGCTGCGGCATGACGAGCGACGGCGAGTCCGGATCGATCGCACGGGCGTCCCGCCGCGGAGCGGTCCTCGTCTGCGCGGGACTCGCCGCCCTGGCGGCCTGCTCCCGCAGCGCCGACGTGTTGGACGGGTGCGGCGACGCCGAGGGCTGGTCCTCCATCTGCGAGTTCTCCAACCCCGAGGACATCGCGCTCGTTCCCGGGACGCCGTGGATCGTTGTGAGCGAGTTTCCCCCGGAAGGAGAGGCCGGAGCCCTCGTCGCCTTCCGGGCCATCGACGAGCGACGCCGCACGCTGTATCCGGACGGCCCCGACGAGGGGCTGCTGAGCGCCGCGGCTCCCATGGCGGGCTGGGGCGACCCCGAGTGCCCGGGGCCGCCGGATCGGGCCGTCTTCGCGCCCCACGGCATCGACGTCCGCAGCGATCCGAACGGTGCGGGCGTGCTGGCGGTGGTCAACCACGGGGGCCGCCACTCCGTCGAGCTCTTCGAGATCGGCTACGCGGCCGGCGGACCGGCCCTGGGCTGGCGCGGCTGCGTCCCCATGCCCCCGGGCGTCTGGCCCAACGACGTCGCGTTCTGGCCCGGGGGCGGCTTCGCGGTCAGCCACATGATGACGCCCATGGAAGAATCCGGCGGCATGCTCTCGGGGTTGAAGCTCGCCGTGGGCGCCGACACCGGGCGTGTGCTGCGATGGACGGCGCACGACGGGATGCGCCCCATCGAGGGCAGCGAGGGCAGCGGCCCCAACGGCGTGGCCGTCTCCGCCGACGGGACCGAGGTGTTCTTCGCCGAGTGGGGAGGCCGGCGCCTGGTGCGGCTGCGCCTGGACGAACGCCCGGGCCGCCGGGAGCTCGAGCTCGACATCCGGCCCGACAACCTGTCCTGGTCGCGGGACGGGCGCCTGCTGGTGGCCGGTCAGCGCGGAGGCTTCGGCGAGATCCTCGGCTGCGCCGAGATCGAGCGGGGCACGTGCGCCCTGGGCTACGCGGTGCTCGCGGTGGAGCCGTCGAGCCTGGAGTCGCGCACCCTGGTCGAGAGCCGGGAGGAGGGCGAGGTCACCGGCGCCGTCTCATCGGCGCTCCACGTGGGCGGCGAGCTGTTCCTCGGGACCTTCGCGGGGGATCGCGTCGTGCGGACGCGCTTTCCGGACTGATCCGGGCCGGACTACTCGTTGATCTGCTCGGCCAGGTAGTTCTCGCGGCCGACGTCCTTGATCTGCTGGAACTGGGCCTCGAGCCAGTCGACGGCCTCTTCCTCGTCCCGGAGCTTCTCTTCCAGGAGATGACGGGTTCCGTTGTCGCCGGACTTGCGGGCCAGGGCGATGGCCTTGTTGAGGCGCTCCACGGCCTCGACCTCGAGCTCGCGGTCGACCTTGTGCTGCTCGATGGGGTCCTCGCCCACCCGGACCGGGTTGAGCCGCTGCATGTTCGGGACGCCGTCGAGGTAGAGGATGCGCTCGATCACGTCGTCGGCGTGCTTCATCTCTTCGATCGACTCTTCGTACTTCTTCTTGGCGAGGCGCTTGTAGCCCCAGTTCTCGCACATCTTGTAGTGGATGAAGTACTGGTTGATCGCCGTCAGCTCGGCCGTGAGGACCTCGTTGAGCGCTTCGATGACCGCTTCGTTTCCCTTCATGCTCCCGCCTCCTTTCGAGTGACCGCGAGCCGGAGGCTATCTCGTGTCCGAGGGAAGTCGAGCCATTTGAAATCGACATTGGATGTCGATTCCGCCGAGGGGCTCACCACTGCGCCGGACCGGGGGAGCGGGCGGACGGGAGGCGGCGGCGCAAGAGCGAATGGGCCGAAGACGGATGGGCCGAAGACGAAGGGGGGCGAAGACGGAGGAGCCGAAGACGGCTGGGCCGAAGACGACGGGGACGGGTTCAGGCGGTGGAGTTGGCCAGGGGCAGGGCCGGGAGGCTGCGCTCGTCGTGGGCCTCGAACTCGGTGTGCATGATCTGCCGCACGCTCGACGCGCAGCCGCCGCAGCAGGAGCCGGCGCCGCAGGCGGCGCTGATCTCGCCCATGCTGGACGCGCCATCGCGCACCGCCTTGCGGATGGTGCGATCGGAGACTCCGTTGCAGTGGCAGACGATCATGACCGTGAGTGCCTCTCCGAACCTTTCGGCAACGAGAATAAGGGTCTGAAATTGAAAATCAATGTCGTTTTCGATGGCCGGGAGGATTTTCCCGCGGGGCCAACGCTTGTGACCGGATTCGTCCGCGAGGCGGGGTAGGCTGCGGTCCTCGCCGCCTCAGGGGACGGTCCCAGGGGACGGTCCAGAACGGGGCTGCCCGCCACCGAGCTGCCCGCCTACCGGGCAGGGCGGCAGGGCACGGCGAAGAAGGACACGGCGAAGAAGGGCACGGGGAAGAAGGGCACGGCGAAGAGGGGCAAGGGGAAGAGTGGGAAGGGAAGGAACGGAGCCGGAGGAGCCGAGGGCCTGGACCGCCAGCGGGCCGCTCGCAGTGGAGGGCCACCTCCTCGAAGCGATCGCCCAGCGGGTCGACGCCCGGCGCCGGGACGGCGCGCGTCTCGACCGGCCGCTGAGGGTGGCGGTGCCCTCGCGCAGCCTGCGCCTCCACGTCTCGGACCGCATCGCCCGGCGTTTCGGTGCGGTGGCCGGCCTCTCGGTCAGCACGCTCTACGCGCTCGCGCTCGAGGTCCTCGATCGGGCCGGACAGAGCGCACCGGGCGGCAGCGAACTGCTCCCGATCCTCGTGCGCCGGCGGGCCCGGGCGCAGCCGGTGCTGCGGCGGCGTCTCGACGATCTCGACGAGGGCTACCAGTCCGTGGCCGACAGCGTCCGCGACCTGCTCGACGCCCAGCTCGACGCGGCCAGCGCCGAGCCCCTGCTCGAGGCGATCCAGGCCAGCGGCGAGCCGGGGCCGGTGTGCGAGGTGGCGAGCGCCGTGGTGCGCGTCGCGACCGAGTGTCACGGGGCCTTCGAGGAGGGCTGGCCCGCCCACTCCGCGTCGCTCTACCAGCGCGCCGGCGCGTGCCTGGAACGCGAGGGGCCCGAGCTGCTTCCCGCCGAACACATCTGGGTCCACGGCGTGACCGACGCCACCGGGGCGACCACCGCCTTCCTGTCCGCTCTCCAACGGGAGTGCGGCGCGACCGTGGGCTTCGACCGCCCGCCCGCACCCGGTCGCCGCGGCGCCTCCGACCCGTCCCTCGCCTTCGGGCAGCGCCTGCGCGAGGTGCTGGGCGCGCCTATCGCGCCGCCCGATGGGGAAGACGAGCCCGCGCCGCCCGGCTCGCTCCGGCTCTTCCAGGCTCCCGGGATCTCCGCGGAGGTGCGCGAGCTGGCGCGGCGCGTGTCCGACCTCGTCGCCGACGGGTCGCGGCCCGAGGCCATCGGCGTCGTGGCGCGCGACGCGGGGCGCATCGCCCTGCCCCTGCGCCTCCACTTCGACCGCCTCGGGGTGCCGTACTCCGCCATCGGGACGTCCGGCCCGCCGCGGCCGGTGCGCCGAGCCATCGAGGGGATGCTGGCCACCCTGGACGCCGGGGGGGAGACGCCCACCGACCTCTGGCTCGACGCGCGCCTCGACTGGCCGACCCGGGTGCGCGACGCTCTGCGTCTGGCCTTCCGGCACCTCGCGGCCACGCGGCTCGAGCAGGTGGCCGCCCTCGCGGACCGCCTCGAGCCGGGCCGCGACCTGGCGCTCCCGGTGCGCACCGGTCTGGTGGCGGGCGACGAGGGCGTGGACGGCGACGGTCCGCGGGCCGAGCGTCGACGCCTGCCGTGGCCCCACGTCCAGGCGGCCGTGGGCGCCGCCGCCGGGCTGGCCCGCGCCCACCGCCAGTGGACCGAGTCCGCGAGCTGGTCCGAACACGTCGACGCCCTGCGCGCCTGGGTCCGCGACCACCTCGGATGGAGTGCCGGTGACGAGGCCGCGCGTCTGCTGGAGGCGGCCCTGGCCCAGGCCGACGACGAGGCGGCCGCCTCCTGCGCCCTCGCGCCCGACGAGGCGCGCATGCTGTGGCGCCGGCTGCTCGAGTCGGCAGGCCGCGACCGCCGGGGCGGTCGCGGGGGCGGGGTCCAGGTGCTCTCGGTCATGGAGGCCCGGGCGCGCACCTTCGATCACCTGTTCGTCGTCGGCCTCAACCGGGACGTGTTTCCGAGGGTGGTGCAGGAGGATCCGCTGCTGCCGGACACCCTGCGCCGCGGCCTGCGCGCGGTGCTGCCCGACCTCCCGGTGAAGCAGGAAGGCGTCGAAGAGGAGCGGTTCCTGTTCGCCCAGCTGCTGGCCTCCAGCCCCGACGTGACGCTCTCCTGGTCGGTCTGCGACGACGACGGGGTCAAGCTGTCGCGCTCCACGCTGATCGATCGCCTGGAGTGGGCGGGGCGCGGGCTCGAGGTGGCCTCGGCGCCGCCGGTGCTGGCGGCCGAGGCCCGGCCGGGCGAAACGAGGCCGGCCTTCGAGTGGGCGGTGCTCGCGGGCTGGGCGCGCCATCGGGGCAGCCAGGGCGCCTTCGAGGCGGCCATCCGGGAATCCCTGGCGGACCGCTCGACCGAGGGGTCGCCGCAATCGCTCGCCCACACGCGCATGGCGATCGTGCGCGAGCACGACCTCGGGCCGTTCGGGTCGCCGCGGCTGGGGCCCTACCTGGGCTGGGTCGGGCCGGTGCGCGAGCCGGGCGACCCGCGCCGGGGCGACCTCTGGGTGACCACCCTCGAGGCCCTGGCGCGCTGCCCCTGGCAGTCGTTCCTCGAGAAGCTCCTGCGCATCGAGCCGCTCCCCGACCCCTTCGAGACCCTGCCGGGGCTCGACGCCCTGATGGTCGGAACCGCCGTCCACGCCGTCCTCGAGAGGGCGGCGCGCGAGCAGGGGGTGACGTCGGAGGGTGTCGAGGAGGCGGCCGCGGCGGCCGCGGTGCGCGTGACCTGGCCCGACGAGGCGCAGCTGGACGCCTGGGGGGTCGAGGCCGCGCGCCGGGTGCTGGCCGAGGCCGGCATCGGAAGCGAGGTGCTCGTCCACGCGCTCGCCCGGCGGGTCCGGCCCCTGGTCGATCACGCCCGGGCGCTCGAGGCCGTCGATCCCCTCGCGACGCTGGCCGTCGAGGCCGAAGGGGCGATGCCCTGGCCGGGGGACGAGCACGCCGAGGCCCGGCCGCTGCGCTTTCGCGCCGACCGGATCGACCGCCTGGGGGAGGTGCTCCTGCTCACCGACTACAAGACCGGTCGCACGTTCACCCCGGCCAAGCAGGAGCAGACCCGCCGCCGCCACCTCCTCGCGGCGGTGGGCAGCGGCGAGCGCCTCCAGGCCGCGGTCTACGCGCGGGCCGTGGCCGGCGGCGTGGGGCGCTATCTCTTCCTCGGCAACGAGCCCGACGAGCAGGGCGTGGACTGCCGCGTGGAGGCGGACGATCCCGAGCTCTGCGACACCCTCGACTGGGCGCTCTCGGCCCTGCTCGCGGCGCGCGAGTCCGGCAGCTTCGTCCCCAGGCTCCTCCACCGCGATCGCCAGCGGACCAACCCGGGCTGTGAATACTGCGAGGTGGCCGAGGCCTGCCTGCACCACGACTCCGGCGCCCATCGACGCCTGCGCCGGTGGATCGAGGCGGAAGAGGCTGAGGCCAGCGCATCCACGCCCGACGTCGAGCGCGCGGCGCGGGGTCTCCTGGCGCTCCAGGAGCAGTCCGGGAGCTCGCGATGAGCGCCGACCCCCGCCGCGACGACGCCCGGGCCCGCGCCGCCGCCCAGCGCGAGTTCGCCCGGCCGCTGGTGCTCGAGGCCGGCGCCGGGACCGGCAAGACCGCCACGCTCGTCGCGAGGGTGGTGGCCTGGGTGCTCGGCGAAGGCTGGGAGCGGGCGCGCGCCCGCGATCCCGACAAGGGGCCGCGCGCCTGGGCCCGGTCGTGTCTGGCCCGGGTGGTCGCAATCACCTTCACCGAGGCGGCCGCCGCCGAGATGGCCGAGCGCGTCGGGCAGGCGCTGGTGGCGGTCCAGGCCGGCGAGCCGGTGGTCGGCTTCGACCCCGAGCTGCTTCCCGCCGACGACGGGCCCGAACGGGCGCGCGCCCTGGTCGAGTCCCTCGACCACCTGGTGGTGCGCACCATCCACGCCTGGTGCCGGCGCATCCTCGCCCGCCGTCCGCTGGAGGCCGGCCTCCACCCGGCGTTCGAGGTGGACGCCGAAGGCGACGGGCGGGCCGAGGCCATCCGCAGCGCCGTGGAGGAGACCCTGTCGGGTCCCCTCGGCAGCGCGACGCCCGACGCGCTGGTGGCGTTGGCGGCCGAGGGCGTCGGACCCGACCGGGTCGCCGAGGCCCTGGAGGCCCTGGTCGCCGAAGGCGTCCGCTCCCGCGACCTGGCGGCCGACCCGTTCGCGGCGCCGGCGGTGGCCGCGTCGCTGTCCGGCCTCGACGGCGTGGTGGAGGGCCTGCTGGCGGCCGGGGCGCGCGCCCTCGACGGCAAGAAGGGGGTGCCCGGCCAGGTGCACGCGGCCCTCCGATCGACCCGCAGCGCCGTCGCGGCCGGAACGCCCGGGTCGGTGGAGGCCCTGGAGGCCTGGCTGTCCGAGCTGGGCGGGCTCTGGGAGGGCTCGGCCCGCAAGCGCCTGGACGAATGGGCCCGCGGCCGGTTCACCAACGCGGAGCAGGACGACCTCTCCGACCTCCCCGCGGTCTCGGCGGCCGCCGACGCCCTGCGCAAGCACCTGGACGCGCTGCTGAGGGTCGACGTCCCTCTCCACCAGCTGGCGCGCCGGGCCCTCGCGCCGCTGCTCGAGGACGCCCAGGAGCGCATGCGGCGCCGCGGCCAGGTCTCCTTTCCCGAGCTGCTGGGACGCACCGCCGAGATGCTCGAAGGCTCGCCCGCCCTGCGCGGCGCGCTGCGCCGCGACATCGACCTGCTGCTGGTCGACGAGTTCCAGGACACCGACCCGCGGCAGTGCGCCATCGTCGGTCAGCTGGCGCTCGAGGGGCCGCAGGACGAGCGGCCCTCGCTGTTCGTCGTCGGTGATCCCAAGCAGTCGATCTACGGCTGGCGCAGCGCCGACCTCGGCGCCTACGACGATTTCGTCGAGCGCATCCTCGGCGAGGGCGGCGAGCGTCTGCATCTGTGCGTGAACTTCCGCTCGGTCCCCGCGGTGCTCGACGAGGTCGAGCGCGTGGTGGCCCCGGTGATGCGCGAGGCGCGGGGGCTCCAGCCGGCGTACCAGCCGCTGGTGCCGTGCGAGGGGCTGATGGGCGAGGCGGGATTCGAGGCGGCCGACGCCGGCGCCGTCGAGCACTGGCTCACCGACGACCGCGATCCCGGGAGCGGGGAGGTGCGCAAGGGCAACGCGCGGCGCTTCGCCGAGGTCGAGGCCGGCGCCCTCGCCGGAGACCTGCTGCGCCGGCACCGGGACGACGGAGTGCCCTGGAAGCACATGGGGGTCCTGCTGCGCGCCCAGGGCGATCTCGAGATCTACCTGGCGGCCATGCGCGAGCTGGGTGTTCCCTACGCGGTGGAGCGCGACCAGAGCTACTTCCAGCGCCGGGAGATCATCGACGCGGCGGCCGCCGTGCGCTGCGTGGTTGATCCCCAGGACCACCTGGCGCTGCTCACCTGGCTGCGCTCGCCGGCGGTGGGGGTGCCCGACGCCGCCCTCATCCCGCTGTGGACGCGCGGCTTCCCGAAGCGGGTCACCGCGCTCGCCGCTCCCGGCGGCGACGACTGGCAGACCCTTTCCCGCCTCGTGGAGGAGGCCGCCCGGGCCACGCCCGACGACGTGCCGGGGCTGGAGGCCCTGGGCGACTGGGCCGGCCAGCTCGTGCACGCCCTCGAAGGGCTGGCGATCCTGCGCCAGGGCTTCGCCCGGGAGCCCGTCGACCGCTTCGTGGAGGCCCTGCGGCGGACCGGGCTGGCCGAGGTCTCCGAGGCGAACCGCTTCCTCGGCGCCTGGCGGGGCGCCAACCTCGACCGCTTCTTCCGCCAGCTCGCCGAGGACCTGGCTCGGGGCCTCGACGTCCACAGCGTGCTCCGCCGGCTGCGCGCGAGCGTGGCCGAGGCCAGGGAGGCCGACGCGGGGCGCCCCGGCGATCCGTCCCTGGATGCAGTGGCGGTGATGACCATCCACAAGTCGAAGGGGCTGGCCTTCGAGCACGTGTACCTCCCCCAGCTGCATCGGGGTCGCGGCGGCGGAGGGGGGCCCGCGGTCCGGGTGGAGTGGCGCGGCGAGCGTCCGGCCTTCGAGCTCTTCGGCTGGCCCGACCTGGGGCTCGCCGCCGCCCTGGGGCGCCGCGAGGCCGTGGCCGCCAACGAACGCGTCCGCGAGCTGTACGTGGCGATGACCCGGGCGCGAAGGCGCCTGGTGCTGATGGGCCGACGCTCCGGCGAGGCGGTCCCGCCCGGGCGCGCGAAGTCCCTGGCCGACCTGCTGGGCTCCCGGCGCGGCCCCTTCCCGGACATCGACGCGGTGGCAGAGGTCCAGCGCTCAGGCGATCCCCGCGGCGAGGTGGACGCCCAGGGCGTCTGCTGGCGGGTTCCGTCGCTGCTGCCCGCGGAGGAGCCGGCCCGGGACGACCGCGGCCCGGCCCTGCCCGAGCCCGACGAGATCGCGGGTCAGGCGGGGCGGCTCGCCCGGGCGCGCGCGCAGGCCGGGGCGCGCATGGAGCGGCCGCACACCGGCCGCGCCACGTCCGCTGCCGAGGAGCCCGGTGCCGAGGAGCCCGGTGCGTGGGCGCTCCGCCAGGCGCGGGCCGAGCGCGGCGAGGAGCCGGGGGCCGCCGACGCCGGGCGCGGGGGCGCGCGCCGGGAGGTCGCGACCGTGGCCGGCTCGGCGGTCCACCGCGCCCTCGAGGAGTGGGACTTCGCGAACGATCCGGCTGAGGAGCACCGGCGCCAGCGGGACCGGGCCCGGGCCTGGTCGGCCAGCCAGGCCGGACCCGCGGACGGGCCCCGGGCCGCCGAGGTCGCCGCCGAAGCCCTCGACGCCTTCGTCGAGGGGCCGCTCTTCGGTCGCTGGCTCGCCCTCGCGCCCGCGATCGTGGCCCGCGAGCTGCCGCTCCTGCGCAAGCCCGAGGAATCCGAAGAAGGCCCGGTGCTCTTCGAGTCGGGCATCATCGACCTGGTCTACCGCGATCCGCAGACCGACGAGTGGGTCATCGCCGACTACAAGACCGACCGGGTCGAGAGCCGCGCGGAGTGCGAGGAGCACGCCGAGCGCTACCGGCCCCAGGGCGAGTTCTACCAGCAGGCCCTGCGCGAGTCCCTGGACCTCGAGGGCGCGCCCCGCTTCGAGCTGTGGTTTCTTAGAGCCGGGGAGGTGGTGTCCACATGAGCGAGCAGGCCAGCGAGGTCACCCGGCGCCTGGGCGACGAGCGCTACATCAGTCTCGCCACCTACCGGAGGGACGGCCGGGAGGTGCGGACCCCCGTGTGGGTCGCCCGCGATCGCGACCGGCTCTACGTCTTCAGCGAGGGCACGGCCGGCAAGGTGAAGCGCATTCGCGCCAACGGCCGCGTGAGCGCCGCGGGCTGCGACGTCCGCGGGGGGCTTGCGAAGGACGCGGACTGGGCCCACGGCCGCGGGCGCATCGTCGGGGCCGACGAGCTCTCGGTCTGGAGCCGCGCCTACGCGGCCCTGCGCACCAAGTACGGCTGGCAGATGAAGCTCACGGACCTGCTCTCCCAGCTCACCGGTCGCTACAAGGGCCGCGCCATGCTCGAGCTCGACTTCGAGAACGGGCCGCCCGCCGGCGACTGACGCCTCGCTCGCCGGGCTGTACCCTCCCGATCGGCGAGGGGGGACCATGGCCGAGTCATCCACGGTCGAGACTTCCAGGGTCGATGCTTCCGGGGTCGAGTCGGTTCGCGACCTGCTGGCCCGCGACGGGGCCGGCGGGCGCGTCGTCGTCCGGGGGTGGCTGCGCACGGTGCGCCACTCGAAGAACGTCTCGTTCCTGGAGCTGAACGACGGCTCGTGCTTCTCGGGCATCCAGGTGGTCGCGAGCCCCGACGTGCCCGACTACGCCGCGAGCGTGCTGCCGCTGGGAACCGGCTGCGCGGTCGCGGTGGAAGGCGAGCTCGTCGAGTCGCCCGGCAAGGGGCAGCGCTTCGAGATCCACGCCGGGCGCGTCGTCCTGGTGGGCGGGGTCGACGACGACTACCCGCTGCAGAAGAAGCGACACAGCTTCGAGTTCCTGCGCAGCATCGCCCACCTGCGGCCGCGCACCAACACCATCGGCGCCGTCCTGCGCGTGCGCAACGCCGCGTCCAGGGCCATCCACGACTTCTTCCAGGAGCGCGGCTTCCTCTACCTCCACTCGCCCATCATCACGCTGTCCGACGCCGAGGGGGCCGGGGAGATGTTCCGGGTGTCGGCGCTCGACGCCGCCGACCCGCCCCGGCGCGAGGACGGGGCGGTCGACTTCTCCCAGGATTTCTTCGGGGCGGAGTCCCACCTCACGGTGTCCGGGCAGCTGGAGGCCGAGATCGGCGCGCTCGCGCTCTCCAGGGTGTACACGTTCGGCCCCACCTTCCGGGCCGAGAACTCGAACACCAGCCGCCACCTGGCCGAGTTCTGGATGGTGGAGCCCGAGGTGGCCTTCTGCGACCTCTCGGGCCTGGCCGACCTGGCCGAGGACTTCCTGAAGACCGTCTTCCAGGCGGTGCTCGATCGCTGCCCCGACGACATGGCGTTCTTCAACCAGCGCATCGACCCGAGCGTCCTCGAGACCCTGGGCCACGTGATCGAGAGCCCCTTCGAGCGCATCACCTACACCGAAGCCGTCGACATCCTCGAGGCTTCGGGCGAGCGCTTCGAGTTTCCCGTGCGCTGGGGCGTGGATCTCCAGAGCGAGCACGAGCGCTTTCTCACCGAGCGCCACTTCCAGCGGCCGGTGGTGGTCACCGACTACCCGGCGGAGATCAAGGCGTTCTACATGTACCGGAACGACGACGAGCGCACGGTGGCCGCCATGGACGTGCTGGTTCCCAAGGTGGGCGAGATCATCGGCGGCTCCCAGCGCGAGCACCGCCTCGACGTGCTGAAGAGCCGGCTCGCCGCCCAGGGGCTCCCGGAGGAGCCCTACTGGTGGTACCTGGACCTCCGCCGCTACGGCTCGGTGCCCCACGCCGGCTTCGGTCTGGGCTTCGAGCGGGTGGTCCAGTTCATGACCGGCATGGCGAACATCCGGGACGTCCACCCGTTTCCCCGGGTGCCGGGCTTCGCGGAGTTCTGATCCGGCGCCCGCCCGGCTACGGCGGGTCGTAGCCGATGCGGATCCCGAACTCGCCGGCGCCGCCCGCGGCCGAGGGCGGAGGCGGGTAGGGCGCGCAACGCTCCACGGTGTCGAGGGCGTCGCGGTCGAGAAGGGCGGCGCCCGAGCCGCGAACGATCCCGGCGTCCACGAGGGCGCCGTCGGACCCGATGCGCAGGGAGAGGTCGACCTCTCCGCGGATGCGCCGCCGGGCCGCGCGCTTCGGGTAGCGCAGGCACGTCTGCACGTGGAGCGAGAGCAGGTCCTCGTAGCGCCTCCGGGCGTCGCCCCGGACGCCGGCCCGGCCCGCTCCCGAGGAGCCGGCCGGGGACTCCGACGCGGCGGCCTCCCGGGCCTCGGACGCCCCGCCGCCGGCCGCAGGCTCCGGGGAGGGCGCCTGCGACGGGTCGGCCCCGGGCGTCGCCAGCGCGGCGAGCTCCGCGCCGGGCTCGGCCTCGACCTCGCGACTCTCCTCCGGCTCGCGCTCGGGCTCACGCCTGGCCTCGGGCTCACGATGGGCCTCGGGCTCACGACGGGTCTCGAGCTCGCGCTCGGGGGGTCGCGTCGGCCGCGGCGCGTCGGGGGGCTTCGGCGCGGCGCGCGGCGGCGCGGCCGCGGGGCGCGGGGCGGGGGCGCGCGCGGCCTCGGGCGGCGCCGGGCCCGGGTCGGGGGCCGGAGTCGGGGCGGCGACCCGGGCCAGGCGCACGCCGGCGCCGCGCTCGCCCGGAGCGCCGGCGCCCCGGGGCTCGAAGCCCGGGGCCAGCCAGGCCAGCGCCACGCCGTGGATCGCCAGCGCCGCCGCGAGCGCCGCGCTCCAGGCCGCGATGCGCCGGGCGCGGCTCACGACCGCTCCCGGACCACGAGCTCGATGTCTTCGACGCCGGCCGCGCGCAACGCCTCCAGCAGGGGCAGGAGGTCGCGGGCCCGGGCCGACGCGTCGGCATGCAGCCGCACCGGGCCCGTGGGACGGCCCAGCACCTCGACCGCGATGGGCAGCGGGAGGACCTCGTCGCCGACGGCGATGCGTCCGTCGGCGCCCAGCCAGATCGCGTGGTCGCTCTCGGCCAACGGGCTCCCCGCGCCGCTCTCGGGCGGCGAGACGTCGAGGGGCGAGGACGCGCGCAGCGTGCCGGCCAGCAGGAAGAAGACCAGCAGCAGGAAGACCACGTCCACCAGCGAGGTGAGCCCCGGCCGCTGGCGCGCGCGCCGGCTCCCGGCCGGATCGCCGCTCCGGTCCCACCGCATCTCAGAAGTCCCGGACCAGGGTGGCGCTCGCGGCCTCGCTCTCGGCGATCCGCTCGAGCACGGCGTGGATCTGCGCCAGGGTCACCTCGGCCTCCGGCCGCACGTTCACCGGGCGCCCCGGCAGGGCGGCCAGCCGCCGGCTGAGCGCATCGAGGTCGGCCGGCCGGTCGTCGAGCCGCAGGCGGCCGTCGGGGCCGAGTCGCACGTCGAGGGCCGGCTGCTCCGAGGCCTCGGCCGCCCCCGGCCCGGCGACGTCGAGGGGCAGCGCGCGCTCCCGATCGAACTGGGTGGCCAGCATGAAGAAGACGAGCAGCAGGAAGACGATGTCGACCAGGGGCGCCAGGTCGATCAGGCGGCGGCGTCGCCCGGGCGCGTCAAGGCGCACGGCGGGCTCCGCCGCCGCCCGAGGCGACGCCGGGGCGGAGCGCGGACGGCGCGCCCGCGTCGCCCCCGCCCGCTTCCCCGCCCGAGGGCGCGGTCGCCGGCGCAGTCAGGATGCGGGTCACCGCGTCTTCCATGTGTCGGCGGGTGCGGTCCACCTGGGACTCGAGCCAGGCGAGGACGGCGAGGGTCGGGATGGCCACCGTCAGTCCCACGGCGGTGGTGAGGAGCGCCTCCCAGATTCCGCCGGCCAGCAGCGCCGGGTCCACCCGCGAGCCCGCCTGCTCCAGGCGGATGAACGCCCGGATCATGCCCAGCACGGTTCCCAGGAGCCCGAGCAGCGGCGCCAGGCTTGCGATCGTATCGAGCCCCCGGAGGTTCGAGCCCAGCCGCGTCAGCTCGGAGGCCGCGACGCTCTCGATCTCCTCTCGCAGCAGGGCCTCGTCGCGGTCGGTCCGCGCCCGCCCCGCCACCGCGCACTCCAGCACCCGCGCCACCGGGCCCACCCGCGATCGGAGCGCGGCCTGCGCGCCCTCGGCGTCGCCGCGGCGCGCGCGCTCGACGACGGCGCCGATCCACGCCCGACTCCAGAGCCGCGCCCGGGCGAGCTGCCCGAGCTTCAGCAGGGCGATGGCCAGGGCCAGGACCGACAGGGCCAGCAGCAGCACCACCACCGGTCCGCCGCGCTCGACGAGCTGTGTCAGGAGG
Source organism: Myxococcota bacterium (assembly GCA_050618075.1). Lineage (GTDB taxonomy): Bacteria > Myxococcota_A > UBA9160 > UBA9160 > UBA4427 > JBNLVL01. Next base: position 202,289 of record JBNLVL010000026.1, on the reverse strand, counting down.
GAGAGGGTCGAATCCAAGCGGAGGCTCCATGTGGGGCGCGGGGCTCGCGCCGGGACCCCATTCTAGGCGGCACACACGAAGTCGCTCATCTCCCGAAGCCCCATCCCCGACAGGGCCGCGCGGATCCGCTCCCGCGCCTCGGCGCCGGCCACCGACGCCACCAGCGGCCGGCGCGGGAGATCGGGAATGCGCTCGGGGGCGACCACCGGCGCGCCGTGGATGCGCTGCCCCAGCCTCCCGGGATGCAGCTCCACGATGTGGGAAGGCCGGCGGTCGTGGCGGGCCAGGGCGCGGCGCAGGCTGCGGCCCGTGTCGCCGTAGCCCCAGAGGATGTACTGCGGCGCCCGCGCGAGGAAGCCCGTCGCCAGATGGGCCGCCTTGCACTCCGTGAAGCGTTCGATGGCGTAGGCGGGATGGCAGCGGGAGAGCCGCGCGTCGTGGTCGCGCCAGCCCACGAGCCGCCGGGGCACCACGCCCAGGCGATGGCCGCGCGCGAGCAGTCGCAGAAGCAGGTCGTAGTCCTCGGGCCACCCCCGGTCCCGGTAGCCGAGCTCCGCGAGCGGCCCGCGGCGGATCATCCACGTGGGGTGGGCGAGCGGGCACTCGACGAAGCGATCGTGCGAGATCGCCGCCTCGCTGGTGAGTCCGTTCAGCCAGGCCTCGTAGCGCCTGCGCCCGTCGCCGAGGTGCGGGCGGGGGAACAGCCGCACGTGGCAGCCGACGCCGGCCAGCTCCGGGTGGCGCTCCAGGTGGGCGAGCTGGGCGCCCAGCCGGTCCCGGTGCATCCAGTCGTCGGCATCCATGCGCGCGACCAGGGGCGCCCGACAGTGGGCGAGGCCCTCGTGCAGCGCCGCGATCAGTCCCCGGCGCGGCCCGGTGACCAGGCGCAGGCGCGGGTCGCGGGCGGCGTGCTCCCGGGCGATCCGGGGCGTCGCATCCAGCGAGCCGTCGTCGACCAGGATGCACTCCCAGCGGGTCTCGCGCTGGCGCTCCAGACTCCTCAGGCAGACGTCGAGGTGGCGGGCGGCGTCCCGGGCCGGGAGCAGGACCGAGACCGCCGGACGCTCGGAGCTCACGGCGGGTCGGCGTAGAAGGGGCTGGACCAGGCCGCGCCCCCGTCGCGCTGCACCACGCGCAGGTAGAGGTACTCGCCTGCTGCGAGGCCGGGCAGCTCGAGCTCGCCCGCGAACGAGCGCTGGCCTTCACCGTCGATGCGCGCGGCGACCTCGCCGCTGCGCACGACCTCGATGCGCTCGATCTCGCCCGGGGCCAGCACGACCACGTCCAGGCGGTGGACCCGGTCGGCCGGCCGCGCGGCCACCGCCGAGCCCATGGGCCGACCGTCGAGCGCGGTGCGCAGCCAGATGCGCGGGCCGTTGGTGGCGTAGCAGCGGCGGGCCAGCAGGGCCTGGCGCACGGCGTCCCGGGTCCGCTCCTCGGCGAAGATGGCGGCCAGCCCGCCCTGGAGCGAGGCCAGGTGCGTCAGTCCCGGGTGGCCGTCGTGGCTGTCTCCGCTCCCGATGAAGCCGAAGCGCACGCCGCGGTCGAGGATGTCGCGCACGAAGTTGCCGGGCTGGGGGTCGTAGATGCGCCCCGGCGCGTCGAGGGCCTCGCTGCTGCCGTGGACCGACACGACCTCGGTCACCGGCTCGATCTCCGGCGGCGGCACGAAGCGCCAGTTCGTGGCGACCGGCCCGCCGGCGGAGTGGTGCGCGAAGGTGAGCGCCGGACGCTCGCCGATGGCGCGCCAGAGCCCCGCCGGGTCCGTGGTGTCCGGGTCGAGCGAGCTCCACACCGGACCCTCGTCGCTGAAGTGGAGGACGTGGCGATGCCCGTGGAGCCAGCTCGTCCACTCGTAGCCCAGCAGGGCGACGAAGCGGCCCGGCTCGTGGTGGGCGCGCACGGAGCGCGTGATCGCGGACCACAGCGCCGGTCGGTCGTCCAGGGCCCGCAGCCCCCAGTGGTCGTGATCGGTCAGCGCGGCCACGTCGAGACCGGCCACGTCCCGGGCGTAGCGGAAGAAGTCGTCGGGGCGTCCCGTGCCGTCGGAGAGCTGGGAGTGGCCGTGGAGGTCCGCCCAGAGGATGCGGGGCGCGCTCGCGCTCACCATCAGCGGATTGCTCTCCGCGCGCACCCGGTCGTCGTCGCCCGGGCCCGTTCGCGCCGTGGCCGCGACCCGCACCGGGCCCTCCCGCGGCGCGACCAGGGGCAGGGCCCGGACGCCGCCGTGCTCGGGCTCGAAGCGGACGCTTCGCTCCACCGCCACGTCCGGGGGCGACACCTCGAGCTCGACGGTGCCGCGGAAGCCGACTCCGGCGCTGCCCTGGGCATCGAGCCACACCACGCGCAGGGTCGCGGTCTCGCCCGGGCCGATCGTCGACGGCAGCACGAGCCGCAGCCGCGCGGGCGGGCCGGGTCCGACGTCGACCGTCGGGGAGTCGCCCAGCAGGCTGCGGGTTCCGTCGCCGTCGCCGTCCACCGCGAAGAAGAGGCGCTCGTCGCGCTCGGCGAAGCGGTCGACGCGCGCGCCCGCCGGGCCGGCGCCGAGGACCAGATCGATGCGCTCGCCGGGCGCCAGCGCCCGCCCGCCGATCTCCACGGCCAGCAGGTTGCGGTCCACGGTGGCCGCGGACAGGGACACCCCCGCGGCCGAGGTCGTCACCTCGGTGTATCCCGGCGCGTTGCGGTCCTCCACCTGGGGCGTGTCCCAGCCCCAGAACGGGGAGGTCTGGAGGAAGACCGCGCCACCCACGGCGATGCCGTCCGGGCCCGCCTCGAAGGCGAGCTCGAAGCGCGCGCGCCCTCCGGCCTCGAGCGCCGCGTCCGGGTCGTCGGCCGAGAGGTTCAGGGTGCGCACGAGCCACGCCCGGCCCGCACCGTCGCTGGGGTCGGGCTCGCGCGCGCGGTCCAGGGCGAGCATGTCGTGGATGTCGGGGCGGGCGTTCGGCGAGAGCCCCTCGGAAGCCGCCGGCGCCGCGTCCGGGACCTCCGGCGGGGCCTCGGACTCCGGGGCGGGGCAGCCGCTGCAGACGAGGGCCAGGAGCCCGCCCGCGAGCCAGCGTCCGAGGCCCGGGCCCGGCCTCCGAACGCCCAAGCCCGGGCCGGCCCGAACGCCGCCTGCCGAGTCGAATCCATCCACGCCGCGCAGGCTTAGCACAGGACCTGCCCATGCCCGGCGGCGGCCGCGGGGGCGCGCGCGGCGGGGCCCTCGATCCGCCCGGTTTTCCCTTCAGCCTCGCGCGAGTCCGTCCGTTCAGAGACGGGGATGGCGGGCTCCGGCCGCGGCGGGCGGAGCTCCGCGCCCGGGGCCCGGAGCGCTCTTCGTTGGGGTCGTTGGAGGTGAGATGTTCGCGCTCGTGACTCAGGCGGACGGAACCAGTCGCGGTCAACCGTGGGTGAGCTACGCGCTCGCCCTGGTGCTGACGGCGGGCTTCGTCTCCACCCAGGTGGGCGAGGCTCGCGAGCAGCGGGCCGACCTCGACGCCCGGATGTACGAGCTGGTGCTCGACTGGCGGGAGAACCCCTTCCTCGATCTCGACCCGCGCCTGGTCGAGCTCGCCGGCGGTCCCGACGAGATCGAGGCGCAGCGGGCGGCCTGGCTCGAGGAGCGGCGCGACCGCGGCCTGTCGATCATGCCCGCGAGCCTCAAGCGCCGCACCCAGCGCCGCTTCGACCAGCGGGCCGCCGAGACCTTCGCCCTGGTGGGCGCGCTCCCGGAGTGGCGCCACGGCGTGGTGGACCGGACGTCGCCGCACCGGACCTGGCTCGCCCACTTCGCGTTTCCGGACTCCACGGCCGGCTTCCTGGTCGGCCTCTTCTTCACGCTCTGCCTGGGCATCGCGCTCGAGGGCGTCTGGGGGCCGCTGCTGTTCGCGCCGTTCGCCGCGATCGCCGTGGCGGGCGGCGGCCTCGTCTACGCGCAGCTCCACTCCGCGCTCGGGGCTCCCTGGGTGGGCGCCACCGGGCTCACGGCCGCGCTCCTCGGCGCCTACTGCGTCCAGGCCATCCGCTGGCCGGCGCGCTTGCTGGGCGCCTTCCCCATGCCGGCCTGGCTCATGCCCATCCTCTGGATCGGGCTGGAGGTCGGCGTGGTGCGCGGCGTGCGCACGCCCAGCCTCGAGACGATTCCCGCGGCCGCCTGTGGAATCCTGTTCGCCCTGGGCATCGGCGCGGGGCTGGCCCTGCGCGCCCTCGGCGTCGAGGAGAAGCTCAAGGCCCGGGACGAGCAGGCGGCGGAGCTGGTCACCAATCCCGTGCTCGACCAGGCCATGGCGACCCACGAGAAGGGCCACAGCGAAGAGGCGCTCGCGATGCTGCGCGAAGAGCTCGAGCGGCACCCGAAGGACCGCGATCTCGGCATCGCCTTCTGGACCGTGAGCAACGCCGTCGGTCGACCCGAGGAGGCGGTCCCGGTCTTCGCCGGCGTCGTCCGCGAAGAGCTCAGGCGACGGCGCACCGACGAGGCCGTCGCCCACTGGCAGGAGCTGCTCCCCGTCGTCGGCGGGCAACCGGTCGAGGCGGCGATGGCCGTGCGACTGGGCGAGCTCCTGCTCGACGCCGGCGAGCCGGCCCAGGCGCTCACCTCCCTGGCCCTGGCGGTCGACTCGGACCGGCCCATGGCCTCGCCGCTCGCGATCCGCACCATTCGCGTGGCCCGCGATCTCGACCCGGGCCTGACCGCCCGCGCGGCCGCGCGGGCGCTGGCCGATCCCCAGCTCGATCCCGGCCTGCGCGAGGAGTTCGAAGGGCTGTCCGCGGACATCTCGACCGGGGTCGTGGCCCCGCCCGACGCCGAGGGCGCCGCGGCCCATCCCAACGAGGCGCCCACGGAGCCGGTGCTCGACGCGTCTCCGTCGCTCGAGGCCGCTCCGGCTCCGCCGGCCGAGGCCGAGCCCGAGCCCGACCGCGACGCCTTCGATCGCGACGGACTCGACGCGAACGATCCCCACCCCGGGGCGCTGTCCCTGGATCAGCTGTCCGCGGACCTCTCCCAGGGCCTCGATGGAGAGGCCGGCGCCGAGCCCGACGCCATCGAACGCTGGAACGACCCGGGACGGGTGGAGGACCTGAGCGCCGAGCTGCCCGACGACTCGCCGTCGCTCGACGGCCTCGAGTCCCAGGCGGCCGAAGCCTACGACCCCACGTCCTTCGGCAGCGTCGACCTGTCGCCCGCCGACGAGACGACCCAGCCGGACGCCGCCCTCCCGAGCCCGTCGCCGCCCGAGGCGACGGCGCCCCCGCCGCGGGCCGCGGCGCCCGCGCCGGAGGGGGCCGCGGCCTGCGGCGGGGAGGCGGAGGGCGCGGTGGAGATCGACGAGGACGACCTCGACCTCGGCGGCGACCGCCAGCGCCCCATGCGCCTGCTGGAGGCGTCGCCCCTCGAGGTGGAGGCCGGCGCCATCAAGCTCGAGATCGCCGGACGCGGCAAGACCCGGGTGCCCTTCGAGCGCATCGACGCCCTCTCGGTCGCGGCCGTCTCCGGTCTGTCGGCGCGCCCGGTGGTGCTGATCGACCTGGTGATGAACTGGATCTCGGCGGACGATGAGCCGCTCAAGGTGATCCGCCTGCGCAGCGATCGCCTGGACCCCAGGGCCTTGGCGCCCGACGCGGCCTCGCCGGCCGAGGCGCTGCGGACGTTCCTCGCCGACCTGCTGGAGCAGACCGGCGCCACGCCGCTCCCCGGGACGGACGCCGTCCGGGGCCAGCCCTTCGCCCAGCACGCGGATCTCGCGTCCTATCACCGGGACGTGTTGATGGTCGAAAACGTCCTGGACTGACGTCCGGCGGCGCCGGGCTCCGCCTCAGGCGAGCCGGTCGCGATAGCGGCGGGCCGCCACGTGCTCCGCGATCCGCGGCTTCACCAGGTCGAGCCAGCGGCACAGGGTCGGCCGGGTGTGCCGGGGATCGATCAGGTCGTTCACCGAGAAGGCCTCGGCGCGGGGGAACGGGCTGCGGCCTTTCGCGAACGCCTCCTCCAGCTCGGCGCGCCGGGCGTCGGGGTCCGGGGCGGCTTCGATCTCCCGCCGGAACGCCACGGCCACGCCTCCCTCCACCGGCAGGGCGCCGCTCTCGGCCGAGGGCCAGGCGAACACCGAGGCCTCGGGACCGAAGTGGGCGGCGGCGGCCACGCCGTAGGCCTTGCGAACGTGGACCACCGCCCAGGGGACCGTCGAGCGCACGGTGGCGCAGATGGCGTCGACCCCCCAACGGATCGTGCCCGACTGCTCCGAGGCGCTGCCGATCATGAAGCCCGGCTCGTCCACGAAGGAGAGGACGGGCAGGTGGAAGGTCTCGCAAAGGTTCAGGAAGCGGGTGAGCTTGCGGGCGCCGTCGGCGTCCATGGACCCGCCGTAGATCTTCGGGTCGTTGGCCACCACGCCCACGGGCACACCCGCCAGGCGCGCGAGCGCCGTGATCTGGGAGCGGCCGTAGCCGGGACTCAGCTCCAGCAACGAGTCGCGATCCACCACCGCCCGCAGGATCCGGCGCATGGCGTACACCCGTCGGCGCTCCCGGGGCACGATCTCGAGGAGCGATTCCTCGCTGCGCTCGGGATCGTCGGCCGGAGCGCCGTCCGCGCCGGGGGGCCGCACGGGCGGGGCCTCCCACACGTTCGACGGCAGGTAGGAGAGGAAGCGGCGCACCAGCTCGAAGGCCTCGGCCTCGTCGGCCACCACGTTGTCCACCACGCCGCTGCGGGCGTGGACCTGGGAGCCGCCCAGCTCCTCCTTCGTCTTGCGCTCGCCGAGCGCCCGCTCGACCAGCGCCGGTCCGGCCACCAGGACCTGGGAGGTCTCCCGCGTCATGATCGAGAGATGGGAGGCGGCCAGACGCGCCGCCGGCAGGCCGGCTACGGCGCCCAGGGCCGCGGAGACCACCGGCGCGGTCTCGAGGATGCGCGCGATGGACACGAACCGGTTCGTGGCGTACACGGGGTCCCCGGCCGGTCGGCGCGGGACGCCGCCCTTCGCGGTTCCGCGCACACTGCCGCCCCCGCCCTCGAGGAAGCGGACGAGCGGTCGCCGCAGTCGCCAGGCCAGCTCCTCGGCGAACACGCTCTTGCGCAGGCCGGCCGGCGAGGGCGAGCCGCCGCGCTGGGTGAAGTCCTCGCCCCCCACCACGCAGGTGCGTCCCCCGATCTCGATCGTGCCCAGCACGTAGTTGGCCGGGGAGAAGTCGACGAGCCGGCCGTCCTCGGAGACCTCGCTGGCTCCGGCGATGGGGCCTTGCTCGTGAAACGATCCGGGGTCGGCCAGCTGGTCGATGCGCTCGCGGACGGTCAGGCGCCCGCGCTCGTGGTGCCTCGCGACGGCCTCCTCGCCGCCCATGGCCGCGGCGCGCCGAGCCCGCTCGTTGCGTCCTTCGACCTCGTCTTCCCAGCTCACGGGCCGCTCCGTCCCATCAGAAGTGGAGCAGCTCGACCTGGAGCGCCAGCAGGTCGAGGACGCCCACGCAGTTGTGGCCGGTCATGTGGCCGGCGCACTCGCCGGGATTGAAGACCCGGGTGCGCTGCCTCCACTCCCAGACGTGGCGATGGGTGTGCCCGTGCAGCGCGACGTCGTCGCCCTCGCAGAGCCCGGACTCCGGATCGTCGAGGTCGCGGGGGTCGTGAACCACCAGCAGCCGGCGGCCGGCCCACTCGAGGCGCAGCGGCGGGTCGGCCAGGTGCAGGCCGTGGGTCGAGGCGGCCTTGTCCAGGGATTCGCGCTCGAGGTCGTTGTTGCCGTAGACGCCGAAGAGCGGCGCGTCGAGCCGGGCCAGCACCTCGAGGGTCCTGGCCTGGGTGATGTCGCCGGTGTGGACGACGCGCTCCACGCCGGCGGCGTCGAACAGCTCGACGATGCGCCCGACGTTCCGCAGGTGGTTGTGCGTGTCGCTGACGACCCCGATGCGCATGGCGCCCGATGCTACCACGCGCCCCCGGCCGGCCGGTTCCGGCTCCCGTCCCCGTCGCCGGGGCGGCGGGGAGGGGAGACGGGGCGGCGGGTGGGCCCGGCCAGCCAGCGGGCGCCCAGGCGGCGATGGTCGAGCCCCGACGCCCGGTCGAGCCGCTCCACCCGCTCGAGCCGCGGCGCCTCCGCCTTCCACTCTCCGTCCACGCATCCCACGCTCGCGAGGTGGCTTGTCCAGGCGCTCCACCACGGCACCGCGGAGCCCGCCAGCGGCTCCACCACCAGCAGCGCGCCGCCCGCGGCGACGTGGTCCCGCGACCAGGCCAGCATGCCGTCCCGGGCCTCGTCGTCCAGCTCGTTGATCGACCAGCCGGCCACGGCCAGCTCGCACTCCCCGGGTCTTCCGGCGCCGGCCGGGAGCGCGCGACGCCGGGTCCGACCTCGGAGGCCGAAGGCGCGCCAGGTACGGCGGGCGTCGGCCAGGGCCCAGCCCGAGACGTCCACGCCCACCAGGCCGGGCGGTCCGTCGGCCCCGGGGAGGGTCACGCCCACGGCGGCGCCGCTGGCCCCGGTGCCGCAGCCGAGGTCGAGCAGTCGGCGCAGCGGGCCGGGCCAGTCGCCGCCGAACCGGGGGTCGTCGGCCAGCGCGTCGAGCACCCCGAGCAGCGTGAGCAAGTGCAGGGCCGCGTAGTAGGTGGCGAAGGCGGCGCGCTTCGACGCGCCTTCCAGGGAGCGGGCCGCGAGGCGTCCGCGGTGGCGGCTCCGGCCCTCCACGTAGAGGGCCGAGAGGGCGCGCACGCCGGTTCGCAGCTCCCGTTCGGTGAGCTCGCCCGCGTGGCGGGCGACTCCGTCTTCGATCCAGCGCTCCACGCGCTCGCGGAGCTGCTGGGGAAGGGGGACGGACCGGGCCGGCGGTTCCAAGACGCCGGCAGGGTATCATGGGCCGCATTCCACCACGAGGCGTCGACGGCCGCGCATCGACGGCCGCGCACCGACGGCGAGGAGCCCATGGCGTACCAGACCCTGCTCACCGAACTCTCCGAGGGCGTCCTGACGCTGACCCTCAATCGGCCCGATCGCTTGAACGCCTTCACCCACGAGATGATGAAGGAGCTGCTCTCGGTGATCGACGAGGTCGACGGCGACGACGCCGTTCGCGCCGTGATCGTGACCGGCGCCGGCCGGGGATTCTGCGCCGGCGCCGACCTCGGCAGCGGCGGGGCGACCTTCGACTCGGGAGCCGGGGCCAGCGGTTCGGCGGCCGGCGCCCGCAAGCGCATTCCGCGGGACGGGGGAGGGCGGGTCACCCTGCGGCTGTTCGACAGCGTGAAGCCGTGGATCGCGGCGATCAACGGCCCGGCGGTCGGAGTGGGCATCACCATGACCCTGGCCATGGACGTCCGCCTGGCCAGCGAGGCCGCCCGCATGGGCTTCGTGTTCGCGCGGCGGGGCATCGTGCCCGAGGCCTGCAGCAGCTGGTTCCTCACCCGGGCCGTGGGCATCAGCAAGGCGATGGAGTGGGTGGCCACCGGGCGCGTGTTCCCCGCCAGCGAGGCCGCCGAGGCCCGCCTGGTCTCCGAGCTCCTGGCGCCCGACGCGCTCCTGCCCCGGGCCCGGGAGATCGCGGGCGAGATCGCGTCCCACACCAGCGGCGTCTCGGTGGCGCTGGCCCGGCAGATGCTCTGGAAGATGCTCGGCGCGCCCCATCCCATGGCGGCCCACAACGTGGATTCCCGGGCCATCGACTACATGGGCGCGTCGAGCGACGCCTACGAGGGCGTCCAGAGCTTCCTCGAGAAGCGGCCTCCCCGGTTCTCCATGAGGCCGTCGTCGGACATGCCGGGCTTCTATCCGTGGTGGGAGGAACCCGCCTTCGAGGACGAGTAGGGGACCTGCGGTCGCTCGCGCGCTGCGGTCGCCGCGCGCCGGACCCGTTATCATCGGCCCGTGATCGTCACCGTCCTGCTCCTGGCCGCGCTGGCCTACGCCGTCTGGCGGCTGTTTCTCGGGTATCCCCGACGCGAGCGGACGTTCGACCACCTGCGGCCCGGCGAGGTGGCCTTCCTCGACGCCGCCGCCGACGCGATGTTCCCCGCCGGCGGGGCGCTGGACCTCTCGGGCCGCGACGTCGACCTGCCGGGCTACGTCGACCGCTACTTCGCCACCCTGAACGGATCGAAGCGCCTGCAGATCCGCCTGCTGCTGACGCTGGTGGAGCAGGCGACGATCTTCTTCCCGGCGCCCGCCCCGCGAGGCCGCCGCCGCTTCTCCGCGCTCTCCGCCTCCCAGCGCGAGACGGTCCTGCGCGACTGGAGCAACAGCCGGCTCTTCCTGCGCCGGCTGGTCTTCACGGCCCTGCGCGCGGTGCTGACCATGGGCTACCTCGGCCACCCGAGCGCCCTGCGCCAGCTGCGCCTGGCGCCCTACGACATCCAGCCGGCGATCGTCGAGGCGGACCTCCTGTATCCGCCCATCGGACGGCACCCCGACAGCATCACGCTCACCCGCGACGACCTGACCGGGCCGTCCGACGGAACCCCCCTCGATCTCGACGGTCCCCTGCACCCGGACTACGCGGAGAAGCCGCTGTGAGCGAGCCCGCGCCCGAGTCGGAGCCCGCGTCCGGAGAGGTCCGGGTCTTCGCGCAGTACGAGCGCGACTTCCGCGAAGAGGCCGACGTGGTGGTCGTGGGCTCCGGGCCCACCGGTGCGATCGTCTGCTACGAGCTCGCGCGCCGGGGCGCCCGGGTGATCCTGCTGGAAGAGGGGCCGCCCTTCACGCCCGCCGACTTCGACCTGGACGGCAGCCGCTCGATGGCCCGGACCATGCGCGAGGGCGGCCTGCGCACGACGTTCGGGACCGTGATGCCGACCATGCAGGCCATCTGTCTGGGCGGCGGATCGCTGGTGAACTCGGCCATCTGTCCCCGGCCCCCGGCGTTCGTGTTCGACGGCTGGTCCCGGGAGTACGAGCTGTCCCGGACCTCGCGGGAGAGCCTCGATCCCCACTTCGACCGCGTGGCCGAGCTCATCGGCATCGCGCCCACTCCGGAGAACGTGCTGGGCCGCCGCAACACGCTCTTCCGCGACGGCTGCAAGGAGCTCGGCTACTCGAGCGAGCCCATGCCGCGCAACGTCGTGGGCTGCCGCGGCAGCGGCGAGTGCTTCACCGGCTGCCGGACCCGGGCCAAGCAGAGCATGGACGTCAGCCTCATCCCCGCCGCCATCGCGCTGGGGGCGCGGGTGCTGACCTCGGTCCAGGTCCAGGAGGTGGTCGCCGACGGGCTGCGGGTGCAGGGCGTGCGCGGCCAGGTGGTCGAGCCGATCACCGGTCGTCGCAGCCATCGCTTCCGCGTGGATGCCCGCTTCGTGGTGCTCGCCGCCGGCTGCATGGCCACGCCCGTGCTGCTGCAGAAGAGCGGGGGGCTGGCCAACGGCTCGGGCCAGGTCGGACGCAACCTGCAGTTCCACCCCGGGGTCGCGGTGGCCGGCGTCTTCCCCGATCCGGTCGAGCCCCAGTTCGGCGCCACCCAGGGCTATCAGTCCCTCGAGTTCCTGGATCAGGGCTTCAAGCTCGAGACGCTCTGGGCGCCGCCCGCGGTCATCGCCGTGCGCTCGCCCGGCTTCGGCCACGAGCTGCAGGAGCGCTTCGCGGAGCTGCCGCGCATGGCGGTCTGGGACGCCATCGGCAGCACCCACCGTTCGCTCGGGTCGGTGCGCGCGCGCCGCGGGTCGAGCCTCGACCCGATCCTCACCTGGCAGCTCGACCCCGCGGATCTCGAGATCCTGAAGAAGGCGCTGGTCGTCCTCTCGGAGATCTTCTTCGCGGCCGGAGCCCAGAAGGTGGTGCCCGGCGTCCAGCGCCAGGCCCACGAGATGCACTCGCTGGCCGAGACCCAGCGCCTGCTGGGTCCCGAGGTCAAGCACCACGATCTCGTGTTCGGCGGCAACCACGCGTTCTGCACCACGCGGATGCACGGCGACCCCAAGCGCGGCGTGGTGGACGAGCTCGGGCGCTGCCACGACCTCGACAACCTCTACATCGCCGACACCGGCATCTTCCCCCGCTGCAGCTCGGTGAACCCGATGTTCACCGGCATGGCCCTGGCCCACCGTCAGGCCGAGGCCCTGGCGGATCGGCTCTAGCCTTGGCCGCGGACGAGGCGGAGGGCGGGGCGAAACGGGCCGAGCAGGCCGCGCCCGGGGCCGGCTCCGACGCGGCCTCCGGAGCCTCCGGAGCCTCCGGAGCTTCCGGAGACAGGGCCGGCTCGGGCGAGGACGCCACCTTCGAGAAGGTGCGCCGGGTGTGGCAGGAGCGGGCGCCGGGCAAGCTCGTCGGCCGGGGGCATCCGACCGGCGACTTCCTCGAGGCCCACGACTGGGACGTGCTGGAGGAGTCCGACGGGTTCCTGCGGGTCCGCGCGACCCTGCCCCGGCAGGTGCTGAACCCCCGCGGCCAGCTCTTCGGCGGGTTCACGCCGACCTACGTCGACTTCCTGGCGCTCCACGCCTTTCGCGCCGGTCGGGGCTGGGACCGCAGCCACGGCTGGCTGGCCACCCTCAACATGCGCCTCGACTACTTCGAGCCGGTGCTCGGGCCCACGGTCGAGGTCGTCTGCCGGGTGGTCCACCGCCGCGGCGCCAACGCCTGGATCGAGATCCGGTTCCTGGGTCCCTCCGGGGACCTGCTGGTGCTCGCCTTCATCACCCTGCGCGAGGTGGGCTGAGCCCCCGCCCCGGTCCGGACTTCACTTCGTCGGGACTCCGGCCGATGAGACCCGTGGAGGCGCACACCCGCGGACCCGCGGCCGCGTCTCCGCCGGAGGGAAGTCCATGAGCCGTCCCATCGCCGCGCTGCTGGCCGGCAGCCTGCTGCTGGTCCCCGCTTCGGCCGCCGTCGCCGAGGAGCACTACCGGGAGTGCAAGAAGATCACCCGGCAGATGACGCACTACGAGGGCGTCGTGGAGATGGCCCGGGAGCGCGACAACGCGCTCTGGGAGAACGCGACCCTCGACCACATCCAGCGCCTCGCCGATCGCCGCCGCCGGCTGTGTCCGGAGATGGTGACCGAGCTGGAGAAGAGCAAGGCGCGCAAGGTGATGGAGGACTCCGCCGAGGTGCTCAAGAGCGCCGGCAAGGTCGCCCTCCGCGTCTTCACCTTCGGCGCCTATCCCGGTCTCTGATTCCCCGACCCTCGATCCTCGGGTCCGGAGCCCTCGGGCGGGACCGCGCCTACTCCGGAATCACGACTTCCCAGACGATCGGCTCGAAGTGCATGGGCGCGATGGAGTCGCGACGCATCCAGCGCCGACCCCGGTAGACCACCTCGAGCACGAAGCCTTCGGGCCGGGGGCTGTCCGAGCAGGCGCCCGCGTAGTCCACGCCGATGCGATACACGCCCGGAGCCGGGTCCGGGAACACGGCCGCCTCGATGCGCGGCGGCGGCGCGTCGCAGCGGACGTCCTGGAGCAGGACTCCGCCCGAGCGGGTCTCGCGCCTCGCGAAGTAGATCGTCTCCTGGAGAGGATCGGTCAGGTAGAGGTCGAGGTCGGCGCCTCCGAAGAAGGCCAGCCGGATGCGCAGTCGATCGTCGGGGAGCACCGCGTCCGCCTCGAGGGCGGAGTCGAGGCTGGAGAAGCGCAGGCGGTTGCCCAGGTCGCGGGAGTCGAAGGTCTGGTCGGTCTTGCAGGCCGAGAGCAGCACGAGCGGAGCGAGCAGACCGGCGACCAGCGAGGGTCGGGACCACGGGGTATGCTGCCAGCGCTCCACGCCGCCAACATAGCCCGACGAGCGCGGACCGCTGCGCGCGGACTGCCCCGGGCGCGGACGGTCCGGGCCTGCGGTCGGAGCCCGGTCGAAGTCCCGTCGGAGTCTGGCCGGGGGCAGCGTGGGGAGCGCACGGTGAGCAGCGCATCGTGGACACCGCATCGTGAGGACCGCATCGTGAGGACCGCAGCGTGAGGACCCGAACGTGAAGCGACGCCGACTGGGCCGGAGCGGACTCGTGGTGTCCGAGATCGGCATGGGCACGATGACCTTCGGCAGCATGGCCGACCAGGCGACCAGCCTCGCCATCCTGGACCGCGCCTTCGACGCCGGCGTGAACTTCGTCGACACGGCCGAGATGTATCCGGTGCCTCCGCGCGCGAAGTGGGCCGGGCGCACCGAGGAGATCTGCGGCAAGTGGCTGGCGGGTCGGCCGCGCGAGTCGGTGATCCTGGCGACCAAGGTCGCGGGTCCCACCGGCGGGTGGTTCCAGGGGCCGGTGCGTTCCGGCGAGACCGGGCTCGATCGACACAACATCGAGCGCGCCTGCGAGGCGAGCCTGCGCCGCCTCGGAACCGACTACATCGACCTCTACCAGACCCACTGGCCCGACCCCGGACTGCCGCTGGACGAGACCATGGAGGCCCTCGATCGCCTCGTGGAGGAGGGCAAGGTCCGCTACGTCGGCTGCAGCAACCAGACGGCCTACGGCCTCACCAAGAGCCTGTGGGTGTCCGACGCCCAGGCGTGCGTGCGCTGCGAGACCATCCAGAACAACTTCAGCCTGCTCCACCGCCGCTTCGAGGACGAGCTGGCCGAGGTCTGCCGTGCGGAGCAGGTGAGCCTGCTTCCCTACAGCCCGATCGCCGGAGGCGTGCTCTCGGGCAAGTACCAGGGCGGAGCCTGGCCCGAGGGCGCACGCTTCACGGGCTATCGCGAAGACCCCCAGCGCGGCGCGGTGATGGTGAAGCGGTTCGTCAACGAGCGCACCCTGGAGTCGGTCGACCGCTTCGCGGAGATCGCCCGGGGGCTCGACCTGACGGTCGCCCAGCTCGCGGTGGCCTGGACCCTCAGCTTCGACTTCGTCGGCTCGACGCTCATCGGCGCCACCGGCGTGGAGCAGGTCGAGGAGCTGCTGGGCGCCGACGGCGTGACCCTCGACGCGGACGTCCTCGAGCGCTGCAACGCGGTCTCTCGCGAGATCCGCTACCCGATGGGATGAGGCCCGCCGCCCCGTCTGGCCGGCGCGCGCGGGTCGTCGCGAGCGCGCTCGCGATCGTCCTCGGCGGGCTGGTCGCGGCTCCGGCGTTCGCCGCCGGGGCCGACGGGCGCTTCGAGGAGCGCAGCTCGTCCCACTTCGTGCTGCTCCAGGACGTCGACATCGATCGTCGACACGGCTTCCACGGCTCGCGGCGCTTCGAGCAGCAGGTGCTGGCGGTGCTCGAGCGGGGCTACGACGACCTGGAGCGGCGGCTCGGGCTGCGGCCCCGCCGGCCCATGACCGTGTTCGTCTACGATCCGGCGGTCTTCGACCGCGAGTTCGCCGGGCTCTTCCGCTTCGCCGCCGCCGGCTTCTACGCCGGCACCATCCGCGTCCGCGGAGAGACCGCGGTCAGCGACCGCCTGGTGCGCGTGCTGCACCACGAGCTGGTGCACGCCGCGTTCGACGCCGAGGCGCCGACTCTCGTGCTGCCGGCCTGGCTGAACGAGGGCGTGGCCGAGTGGTTCGAGGCGCGTTCGGTCGGCAAGCGTCGCCTCTCCGGGGGCGAGTGGTCGGCGCTGGCCGGCGCCGCGGCCTCGGGCCAGTGGGTCGGCCTGTCGGCGCTCTCCATGCCCAGCTTCTCCCACCTCGGCCCCGACGGCGCGCGCCTCGCCTACCTGGAGTCGTACGGCTTCGTCGACTTCCTGGTGCGGCGCCACGGGGAGCGCGAGCTGCGGCGCTGGTGCACGGAGCTCCTGCGCACCCGCGACCTGTCCCGCGCGACCCGCCGGGTCTTCCGCGCGGACCCGGGCGAGCTGGAGCGTCGGTTCGTGGCGGAGCTCGTCGGATCGCGCTGAGCCGGTCCCCCTCCATCCGGCAGCCCGATTTCGCTAGCCTCGCGCCGGTGAGAGGTGCTCTGGGGGCAGGGGCGGTGCGGACTCGCAGGACTCGCAGGGGCCGTGGGACCCGAAGCGGGATGTCGCGGTTCGCGGTGACCCTGGCGATCGCTGCGCTCGCGGCGCCGGCCGCCTCCTCGGAGACCGACCCCATCGACCCGGCCGCCGACGGCGGCGCGGCCCGGGGCGAAGCCGGGCGGGACGTGCGTCCCGACGTGGATCCCGGGGGCGGACAGTTCGCCCACGACGAGATGCCCCACGCCTTCGACCGCGCGCGGCTCGTTCCCGGCGGCGAAGTGAACGTCTCCTACCACTACGACTTCCTGAGCCGCGGCAGCAACCGGACCGGCACGCGCCGGGAGTCCATCTCCCGGGTCTTCGAGCGGGGCTTCACCCGGGCCTCCTACTCCCAGGACGTCGAGACCCACACCTTCGAGGTGCTGTACGCGCCCATCGACCGGCTGACCCTCGGCGTGCGCCTGCCCTTCCAGCGCATCGAGACCCGCCACCGGAACCCCGACGGCAGCTCGTTCACGACCCAGAACCAGGGCGTCGGCGATCTCGAGTTCTCCGGGCGCCTGCGCTTCACGCGCAAGCGGAGCGAGAGCTTCAACCTCCACCTCGCCATCCAGACGCCAACCGGCACGGTGACCCAGAAGGACCGCACGCCCGGCGGTCGCGAGCGCCTGCCCTACGACGAGCAGGTGGGCAGCGGCACCTGGAACTTCCTGCCGGGCATCACCTACCTGGGCCGCCATCGCGGCACGTCGTGGGGGCTCCAGGTCGGGGCCGAGTTCTACGTCACGGACAACGACGAGGGCTGGAGTCGCGGCGACGCGTGGCACGCGGGCGGCTGGCTCGCCCACCGCTGGTTCGACCTCGTGTCCACCGGCGTCCAGGTGCGCTGGAAGGAGTGGTCCGACGTCAACGGAGGCGACGGCGACATCAGCGAGGCCTGGCCCTCGGGCAACCCCAACCTCCAGGGCGGCGCCCACCTGGTGCTGGGCAGCACGCTCGAGCTGGCCATCCCCGGGCTGACTGGCCAACGGCTGTCCATCGACGCCAGCTGGCCGGTGTACCAGTCCCTGGACGGCCCGCAGCTCGAAGGACGTTGGAGGCTCGGGGCGGGATGGGAGTGGACCTTCTGATGCGATCCACGGCGCACTGGAGGCTCGCGCTCGGGGCGGCGCTCGCGGTCGCCGTGGGCCTCGCCGGCTGCGGGGAGCCCGGCGTGCGCCGCTACGAGGCGGTCGGCGTCGTCGAGGACGTCCGGGTCGACGAGCGCCAGGTGCTGATCGCCCACGAGGACATCCCCGGTCTGATGCCGGCGATGACCATGAACTTCGAGGTCCCCGATGCGGCGCTCGCCGCCTCCCTCGAGCCGGGCCACGTGATCGACTTCAGCCTCGAGTTCGACGGGCACAGCTACCGCGTGGTCGCGGCGGAGGTGCGAGACCGGGTGGAGCCGCGCGAGGGCTACGCACGGCTCGGCAACAAGCTGCTGCGGGCCGATCCGGCGCCCGACTTCGAGCTCGTCGACCAGGACGGCGACGCCTTCGGCCTGGCCGGGCTGCGCGGCCGCGCCGTGCTGCTCGACTTCGTGTACACCCGCTGCCCCGGACCGTGCCCGATCCTCACCTCGCTCCACGTGGACGTCCAGCGCAGCCTGCCCGAGGACCTGCGAGAAGCCGTCCACTTCGTGTCCATCAGCCTCGACCCGGCCTTCGACACGCCCGCCGTCCTCGGCGAGTACGCCGGGGCCCGGGGCGCCGACCTCGCCGGCTGGTCGTTCCTGACCGGCGAGCCCGCGGCGGTGCAGGAGGTGGTGCGCGCCTACGGAGTGGGGAGCCTGCGCCGGCCCGACGGCGAGATCGACCACGTGGTGGCCAGCTTCCTCATCGACCGCGAGGGGCGGATCGTGCGCCGCTACCTCGGGCTCGAGCACGAGGTCGCGGAGATCCGCCGGGACCTGCTGGCGGTGGGCTCGTGAGCGCCGACGTGCTGGTGGTCGGCGGGGGAGCGGTCGGCTGTGCCACCGCGTACTTCCTGTCGCGCGAGGGGGTCCGCGTCCGGCTGCTGGAGAGCGACGGGCTCGCCGGTCAGGCCTCCGGCGCGGCCGCCGGCATGCTCGCGCCGCTCGCCGAGGCCGACCACGCGGGCGGCGAGGGCGGTCCGCTCTTCCAGTGGGGCTGCCGCAGCCTGGCGCTCTACCCGGACCTGTGTCGCCTGCTCCTCGACCTCTCGGGCATCGACGCCGAGTACGAGGCCTCGGGGCTGCTGCGCCTGGCGCGCAGCGAGGAGGAGGCCCGGCGCATCCGCGGCCTCGCCGGTCACCACCCCGAGCTCGGCCTCGAGTGGCTCGATGCCCGGGCGCTGCGCACGCTCGAGCCGGCGCTCGCGCCCGATTGGCAGGGTGGGCTCTGGTCGCCCCGGGAGGCCCACGTCCGCAGCCCCCTGCTGACGCGCGCCTACGCCGCCGCGGCCCGGCAGCTCGGCGCCGAGGTCGTCGAGGGCGAGCGCGTCGAGGGCCTGGTGATCGAGGGCGATCGGGTGGTCGGCGCGCGCACGTCCGGAGGACATCAGGACGCCGGTCAGGTGGTGGTGTGCACCGGCGCCCGCCTGGGAGCCCTGGGCGAGTGGCTGGGCGGCGGCTTCACGCCGCCGGTCGAGCCCGTCCGCGGGCAGATCGTGGCGCTGGAGTCCCCTCCCCAGCCCCTGCGCTCCATCCTCTGGGATGCGGACGTCTACCTCGTCCCCAAGCGGGACGCCTCGGTGGTGGTGGGCGCCACCGAGGAGCGCGTGGGCTTCGACTGCCGCGTGACGGCCTCGGGCGTGGCCTCGCTGCTCGCCGGCGCGCCCCGGGTGGTGCCGGCGCTGGGGCGAGCGACCTTCCGCGGCGGCTGGGCGGGCCTGCGACCGGGCTCGCCCGACGGGGTCCCCGCCATCGGAGCGGTGCCGGGCTTCCGGGGGCTGTGGGTCGCCGGCGGACACCACCGCAACGGCGTGCTGCTCTCGGCCGTCACCGGCCAGCTGCTGCGCGACGGCCTGCTCGGCAAGTCCCCCGACCCCGACGCCCGCCTCTTCGACCCCGCCCGCTGGGCGTAGCGCCACCGCCCCCGGTCGGGGCAACGGCGTCCTCACGTCGAGCGAAGGGGCGCAGGCGGGGGGGCTCAGTGGCCGGCGGAGACGTCGGCCACGCCGCTGGGACCCGGGGGCAGGAACAGCCAGAGCGTGGCGAGCGCGACGTCGGCCGCATCCACCCCGCCGTCTCCGTCCAGATCGAGCCTGGGGTCGTGGATGCCTTCGCGGGCGGCGAGCGCGATCCACTCCAGGTCGCCCCGGTCGGCCACGGGGGCCGTGCGGCCCCAGGAGGTGGTGACGATGCCGTCGCCGTCGATGTCGGGGTCGCAGAGGTTGCCGTAGCCGTCGCCGTCGGAGTCGAGCTGGCGGGGGTTCGGCTGGGTGATGCAGTTGTCGACCGCGTCCGGGTGGCCGTCGCCGTCGCGGTCGTCTCCCGGCCGGGCCCACTGGTCCCGGGGCAGCTGCATCAGCGGGTCGCCGATCCAGACGTTCATCCAGCCGAGATAGGGCAGGCTCCGGTAGAACGCCTCGACGGCCGGCGCGCCCTGGGCGTAGCTCCACAGCAGGATGTGGGGCCGCGCCACGCCGGCCAGCGTCGGCTCGTCCACGTGGCCCGCGGCGCCGGCGGCGCCGAGGCCCAGCAGGTCCGGCAGCAGCGACTGGCCGTAGCGCGGCGGCCAGTGGAAGCTGCGGGCGCTGGTGCTGACGAAGTCCATGGCCACCGCCCGCGCGGCGAAGCGGCCCGGGTGGGCCACCCCGTCGATCCGCCCGTAGAAGGGCGCCGGGGGGCTCTCGGGGTCGTTGCTGCCCCAGGAGGCGTAGGCCTGGATCGGGCCGGCGTCGAAGACCGCGCCGGGCTCGCGCTGGTCGACCACCGGGCGGCCCAGGGCCTCGAGGGCGGCGGCCGCCGCCCGCAGCAGGGCGCGGTCGCCGGCCCGGTGGCCCGGGTCCTCGCCCCGGCTCTCGTCCAGCAGCCAGACGTTCCGGCCGTTCGCGGGGGCGACCGGCGGCGCGGCCGCGCGGTCGATCAACGCCTTCAGGTCGACCGGGATGCCGGTCTCGTCGTCGAGGTCCCGGCGGTAGGCGGCCAGGCGGGCCACGAGGTAGCGGAGGGGGGCGTCCGGCTGCTCGCTGCGGAAGCGGTCGAACGACAGCGGGGAGTCGAAGTACGGGTTGGGGGTAGCGGCGACGCCGCCGCGCCCGTCGAGCCCGCTTCCCAGCAGGGCGAGCTCGGCGTCCACCGAGGCGCCCGTGGCGTCGCGCAGCCAGGTGGCCGCCGGCGGTCGCTTGCCGCGTACGCGCAGCGGGATGCCCTGCACCAGCACCAGGGTGCGGATCTCCGGGCCGCCGTCGCGGCTCTCCAGGTGTCGGGCCACGGGGTCGCGGATCAGCTCTTCGAAGTCGCTGCGCGAGATCATCTGGTCGTCGGGATCGCCGAGCCCGGGGTCGCGCAGGGGAATCTCCAGCAGCAGCCGGTTGGCCTCCGGGATGTCGCGCTGCTCGGCGTAGTAGGCGGCGGCCGCCCGGGAGATCGGGCTCGCGCCGTTGGCGACCACCAGCACGCGCTCGCTGGGATCCGGGCTGCACGCAAGGCTCGCGGCCGCCCCGGCCACCGAGGCCAGCAGGGCCAGCGTGGCCCACGTCGACGATCTCACCGGACTCTCACCCCCGGCCGGGATCCTAGCCCGGTCGGGCGGCTTGCCGAGGGGCCCCTCGCGCTTCCGCCGCCGATCGATAGAATGGCCGGCCCGGAGCCTGCCCGCGCTCCGCCCAGGAGGTGTCGTGGCCCATCAGTTCGTCTTCACCATGCAGGACCTACGCAAGGTCGTCGGAGAGGGGCGCGTGATCCTCGACGGCATCACGCTGGCGTTCCTGCCCGGCGCGAAGATCGGTGTCCTCGGTCACAACGGCGCCGGCAAGAGCAGCCTGCTGCGCATCATGGCCGGGGTCGACAAGGACTTCCTCGGGGAGGCGAAGCCCGCCGCCGGCATCCGCGTCGGCTTCCTGGCCCAGGAGCCCGAGCTCGACGAGACCAAGGACGTCCTGGGCAACGTGGAGGAGGGCGTGTCCGAGACCCGCGACCTCCTGCGCCGCTTCGAGGAGATCTCCGCGAAGTTCGCCGAGCCCATGGAGGACGACGAGATGAACGCCCTGCTCGAGGAGCAGGGCAAGCTCCAGGACCGGATCGACGCCTGCGACGCCTGGGAGCTCGACCGCACCCTCGAGGTGGCCATGGACGCCCTGCGCTGTCCGCCGGGCGACGCCCTCGTCTCGAAGCTCTCGGGCGGAGAGAAGCGCCGGGTGGCCCTGTGCCGGCTGCTGCTCTCGAAGCCCGACATGCTGCTCCTCGACGAGCCCACCAACCACCTCGACGCCGAGTCGGTGGCCTGGCTCGAGCGCTTCCTGAAGGAGTACCCGGGCACCGTCGTCGCGGTGACCCACGACCGCTACTTCCTGGACAACGTGGCCGGCTGGATCCTCGAGCTCGACCGCGGCCGCGGCATTCCGTGGGAGGGCAACTACTCGTCCTGGCTGGACCAGAAGCGGCGAAGGCTCGAGGTGGAGGAGAAGCAGGCCAGCGCCCGGGCCCGCACCCTCGAGCGCGAGCTCGACTGGATCAACATGAGCCCGCGGGCGCGCCAGGCCAAGGGCAAGGCGCGCATCAACGCCTACGAGAAGCTGCTGGCCGAGGGCCAGGAGCGGGCGGCGGAGAAGGTGGAGATCGCGATCCCCGTGCCGCCGCGCCTGGGCGACGTGGTGATCGAGGCCGACCACCTGTCGAAGGCCTTCGGCGACAAGCTGCTGATCGACGACCTCAGCTTCCAGCTGCCCCCGGGCGGCATCGTGGGCGTGATCGGCGCCAACGGGGCGGGCAAGACGACGCTCTTCCGCATGCTCGTGGGCGACGACAAGCCGGACTCGGGCTCGATCCGCCTGGGCGAGACGGTGCAGCTGGCCTACGTCGACCAGAGCCGCGGCGCCCTCGACCCGGACAAGTCGGTGTGGGAGGAGATCAGCGGCGGCGAGGACGCCATCATGGTGGGCCGCCGCGAGGTGCCCTCACGCGCCTACGTGGGCTCGTTCAACTTCAAGGGGCCCGACCAGCAGAAGAAGGTCGGGGCGCTCTCGGGCGGGGAGCGCAACCGCGTCCACCTGGCCAAGCTGCTGAAGAGCGGCGGCAACGTGCTGCTGCTGGACGAGCCCACCAACGACCTCGACGTCGACACCCTGCGCGCCCTGGAAGAGGCGCTGCTCGAGTTCGCGGGCTGCGTCGTGGTCATCTCCCACGACCGCTGGTTCCTCGACCGCATCGCCACCCACATGCTGGCCTTCGAGGGCGACAGCCACGTCGAGTGGTTCGAGGGCAACTACCAGGACTACGAGAAGGACCTGAAGCGCCGCAAGGGCGCCGACGCCGACCAGCCGCACCGGATCAAGTACAAGCGGATCGACGGGTAGGCCCGGCTCTCAGTCGAGGATCCGGTCGATGCCGCGCTCCACGAGCGCGCCTCCGGCCCAGGATCCCAGGGGCAGGAGCAGGTAGAGCCCGAAGCGCTTGAAGGTCGAGGCGTCGATGGGCCACTCGCGCACCTCCTGGATGCGCGCCTCCCAGGCCAGGAGCTCGTCGAGGCGCGTGGAGTCGCCGACGGCGCCCGATGCGAGGCGGGCGCGCCGCTCGCGGATCCGCTCCCGGCACCACTCCAGCTCCTGGTGCTTGGCCTCGATGATCTTCTCGCGGATGCCGCGCAGGGGCAGCAGCAGGGCGACGGCCGCGATGGGGAGCGTGCCGACGAGCACCAGGCCGACCAGCGGCAGATAGCGCAGATCCACGAGGAAGAGCGCGAACGCCGAGACCGATCCGATCACCAGCAGCGCGAACGTGAGGCCCTGTCGGGCGAACGGCGCGAGCGCCTCGGGCGAGAGCAGGTCGACCCGCCGGAGGGCGGCGGAGAGGTCGGACAGCCGACGCGACTCGAGAACGATCAGGGTGCTGAGCCGGATCGTGAGGATGGCCATGGCGAACCCGAGGACCCGATGCCAGCTCACCTCGGGGTCCCAGGTCGTGGGGGCCAGGGACACCTCGCCCGGCGAGACCCGGGTGTTCACGAGGACGAAGATGGCGATCGCGATGGGAGCCGAGAGCCACAGCGCCACCCGCTCGCCTCGGGAGATCGCGAGCGGGGCGTCCAGGCGGTCGGACTCGAGCAGGGGCCGGAGCGCGGCGATGGACTGCTCCGTCGTCCGCTGGGCGTAGACGTAGGCGGTCAGCAGATAGGCCGTGATCACGACGTGGGTGACCGCGACGCGCATGTCGTAGAGGACGTTGGGGTCGGCGGCGGCGACCGGGTAGCGCCCCAGGGCCAGCTCCTGGAGGCCGAAGGCGAGGCTGCCGAGCCCGGCCACGGCGACCCCCACGACCCACACCGGGCAGCCGGGCGCTTCGAACAGCGGTCGCAGCCAGGCGGTCGGGGCGCGGGCGGCCTGTGCTCTGCCGGACATCGGGAGCCAGCGTACCACGCGGGCGCAGCGCGGACCGCGCGGGGGTCGGGGCCGCGGCTCAGTCGCCGGGAGGCTTGGTTTCTTCGAGGAAGCGGACGATCCCTGCGCCGGGCACCGCGCGGCTGAAGAGGTAGCCCTGGAGCTCGTCGCAGCCGAGCTCGCGGAGCGACTCCGCCTGCTCCAGGGTCTCGACGCCCTCGCCCACGACCTTCAACAGCAGGTTGTGCGCCATGGAGACGATGGCGGCGGTCACGGCCATGTCGTCTCCGTTGCCCGGGATGCCGGCCACGAAGGAGCGGTCGATCTTGACGCGGTCGATCGGGAAGCGCCGCAGGTGGCAGAGCGAGGAGTAGCCGGTGCCGAAGTCGTCGAGGGCGAGCGCGATCCCCATGTCGTACAGCTGGCGAAACGCCTCGTTGGTGGCTTCGTCGTCCTGCATGATCGTGCTCTCGGTGATCTCGAGCTCGAGGGCGTCGGCGCCGAGGCCGCTCTCCTCGAGGGCCCGCGCGACCGTCTCCACGAAGCCCGGCTTGCGAAGCTGCTGCCCCGACAGGTTCACCGACATGCGGATGGGCGCGTAGCCCGCGTCCTGCCAGGCCCGCGCCTGGAGGCAGGCCGTGCGGATCACCCACTGGCCGATGGGAACGATCAGGTCGGCGTCCTCGGCCACCGGGACGAACTCGGCCGGAGAGATGTCTCCCAGCTCCGGGTCGGTCCAGCGCAGCAGGGCCTCCACGCCGGTCGTCCGCCCGGACCGGCCGCAGCGGATGGGCTGGTAGGAAAGGGTGAGGGCGTTGGCGGCCACGGCGGCGCGCAGGCGGCGCTCGAGGTCGAGCTTGCGCTCGGTGGCGTGGTTCATGGAGCTCGAGAAGAACTGCAGGGCGTTGCGGCCGCGCTCCTTCGCGGCGTACATCGCGGTGTCGGCGTTGCGCAGCAGCTCTTCGGCCGTGTCGCCGTCGGTGGGGGCGACCGAGATGCCGATGCTCGCGGTCGCGTAGACCTCGCGCCCGGCGATGGTGAAGGCCTCGCTCAGCACGCCGAGCATGCGCCGCGCCACGCGCCCCGCATCCTCGGCCTGGCGGATCCCGGTCAGCAGGATCGTGAACTCGTCGCCGCCCATTCGCGAGATGGCCGACTGCGACTCGTCGGGCTCCTCCCGGGCCAGCGAGTCGTGCAGCCGCACCGAGGTGGAGAGGCGGTCCGCGACCTGCTGCAGCAGCCGGTCGCCCTCGCTGTGACCCAGCGTGTCGTTGATCTTCTTGAACCCGTCGAGGTCGAGGAAGCAGACCGCGACGAGTCCGCCCTGTCGATCGCGGTGGGCCAGGGCCAGCCCCAGCCGGTCCTTGAACAGCCGCCGGTTGGGGAGCCCGGTCAGCGGGTCGTGATAGGCGAGCCGGCGGTTCTCGCTGATCGCGAGGTTCACCAGGCGGCGGATCATGAAGAAGCAGCCGAGCGAGAGCGCCGCGATCGAGCAGACCAGCGCCACGATGCCGGCGGCGCCCACCGGAGTCGCGTGCCAGGCGTCGTGGGACGCACCGGTCGGCGCCAGCACGAAGCGCTCGACCACCGCTCCGAGCGCGATCAGCGGCACGATCGCGCCCAGGAAGTACGCGACGGACGTCCCGCGATCGGCCGTGTAGGCGAACAGCGAGTAGTTGTTTTTCTTTCTGCTCACGGGGCTCTCGTACGCTCGTTGCACTCATCGGCCGACCCGCGACCCGACTGGAGACGACCGGAGGGACCCCGGGACGCCGACGATCGATGTCGATCCCGAAGGGCGGTGTTCCTGCGGAGGGGCTCCTCCGGGCCGCCGCGGCGCGGCTCCGGGTTTCCACTGAGTGCCGACTGGAGGTGAACCGGGAGGCGAGGGCCGGAAGCGCTCAGAAGGTCGCGTTCAGGTGGTCGACCGCGCCGAGCAGGTCGCCGATCTCGTAGTAGTCCACGGTCACGAAGTTCGGGATCTGTCCGTGGAGCTGGCCGCACAGGGCGGCGCGGTCCCGCAGCTCGGGGTCGCCGTTCACCTCCGCGGCGGCGACCGGGGTCCCGGCCGTGGCGGTGATGAAGTGGTTGAGGATGAAGAGGTCCGCGCCCGGAGTGCCCCGGTTGTCGGCGCAGCCTTCGACGGAGAGCAGCAGGTCCACCAGGACCTCGAGCGGGTGGTCGAACAGGCTGAAGTCGAAGTCGGTCTCGAAGGCGAAGTCCCAGACGTAGTGGTGCCAGGGCAGCGCGGCCGAGCCGTCGTCGGTGAGCACCACCAGCCTGCGGCCGGCGCGGATCATCTCGCGCAGGCTGGGCCAGGGCTCGCCCGGGGTCTGTTCGTGGACGAAGTCCTCCAGGCCGCTCGCCGCGAAGGCCGCCGCGGTGTCGGCCTCGGAGATGTACGACTCGAAGATGATCGTCACGATGGCGTCGGGGTTCTCGTCCAGGAACGCGGCGATCCAGCCGAGCCCCACGGCCAGGTCGATCTGGCCGAGGCCCTGTCCGCCCAGCTGGCAGTAGCTGTGGCAGAGCTTCGTGCCGCCCTCGAAGTAGTGGGTGTCGAGCATCAGGCCGCGCACGCCCTCGGCCAGCTGCTCGCGCAGGCCGCGGGTGTGGTTCGCGACCAGCGGGTCGAAGCCGTCGTCCAGGGCCGAGAAGGCGTTGTGGGTGGTGGCGTAGGCCACCTCGTCGTAGGGGCGGTCGCAAATCGTCGGGTCGCCGTTGCAGGCGAGGTCGGGCAGGTAGGAGACGACGAAGTCCCGGTCGGCCGGGCCGACGGCGCCGTCCCCGTTGGTGTCGGCGCCGAGGCAGGGCGGTCCGGCCAGGGGGTCGGCGCCGAGGCAGGCGAGCACGTGGTCGACGTCGTCGGCGTCCACCGTCCCGTCGAGGTTGGCGTCGCCCGGCAGGGGTCCGCAGCGGGAGGCGGCCAGCAGCAGCGTCGCGGCCGCCAGGCTGAAGATGTGCGGGAATCGCCCCATGGCCGTCACTCTATCACGAGTCGGGAAGCGCCGGCTCGAAGGGGACCGCTGCATCCGGCGAGAGCCCGGCGCTCCGCCCGAGACAATCGATCCCGTCGATGTCACCATGTCGGGGTCGGCGCAGGCCGCGCTCGCTCTTCCGCGGGCTCGCCCGGGTGATCGATGGGAGGTTCCATGGCTTCGAAAAGACCCCTTTCGGACTTCGCTTCCAGTGCGCGCCTGGCGCTGGCGCTGTTGTTCGCGCTCGTCTTCACCGGCCCGCTCGGCGCCTGCGGCTCCGATCTCGAAGAGCGGGGCATGGCGGATTTCCAGGAGGAGAGCACGCCCGAGAGCCGCGAGGCCATGGCGGAGACCGAGCAGGATCGCGACGAGGAGATGGCGCGCGAGCTGTCCGAGTAGGGCTGCGCCTCGCCGCGAGACGCCCCTCGACTCACTTCCAGCGCAGCGTGGCCTTCCCGTCCGGGTCGAAGGTCGCGCTCACGCTCGCCTGCTCGACCACGTGGGTGTGGCCGATGTCGTCGTAGACGGTGAGCACCAGGGTGAACGCACCGTCGGTCGCGAGCCGCTGCGGGCAGTGGGCCCGGGCGCTCTCCCACGGGTCGAGCATGTAGGAGTCCTCGCAGCTCTGGCCGGAGCGAGGAGACTGCGTCGCCAGGCGCGCGAACAGGCGCTCTGCGCGGGCATTGCGCAGGGTGAGCCGGAGGACCGAGAAGGGCTCGCCGCCTTCGGGTCCCGGCGCCAGCTCGACCTCCAGCAGCTGCACCTTCGAGCCCTCCTGGGAGTGCGCCTCCTCGTCGCGCTCGAGCTTCGCGCGCCCCTTGACGAAGTCCGTCGCCTCCCGCCAGCCACAGCCTGCGAGAGCGATCGCGAGCGCGAGCAGGAGCGCGCCCGGAATTCGCGCGTGAAGACGCCCCACGCGATCAGCCGCCGAACGCCCGGGCGATGCGGGCCATGGCCTCCTCCACGTTCTCCCGGGAGTTGAAGGCCGAGATCCGGAAATAGCCCTCGCCCGACGGGCCGAAGCCGCTGCCCGGCGTGCCCACCACGTGGGTCTTCTCGAGCAGCGTGTCGAAGAAGTCCCAGGAGCCCTGGCCCTCGGGCGTGCGCAGCCAGATGTAGGGCGCGTGCTCGCCGGCGAACACCGTGAAGCCGGCGGCCGAGAGCCCCCGGCGCACCAGCCGGGCGTTCTCCATGTAGTAGGCCACCTGCTCGGCCGTCTGCTTGGCCCCCTCGGCGGAGAAGACCGCCTCCGCGGCGCGCTGGATGACGTAGGGCACCTCGTTGAACTTGGTGGACTGGCGGCGCGCCCACAGATCGTGGAGGGACACCTGGCGTCCGTCCTTCGTGGTGCCGGTGCAGGCCCGGGGCACCACGGTGTAGGCGCAGCGGACGCCGGTGAAGCCGGCGCGCTTCGAGAAGCTGCGCATCTCGATGGCGCACTCCAGGGCGCCGTCGATCTCGTAGATCGAGCGCGGCAGGGCGTCGTCCTGGATGAAGGCGTCGTAGGCGGCGTCGAAGAGGATCACCGCGCCGGTCTGCCGGGCCCAGTCGACCCACTTCTTCAGGTTGTCGCGGCTCGCCACGGCGCCGGTGGGATTGTTCGGCGAGCACAGGTAGGCCAGGTCGACGCGCTCGCCCGGCGGATCGGGGGTGAAGTCGTTGGCCTCGGTGGCCGGCAGGTAGGTGATGCCGGCGAAGCGCCCGCTGCCGTCGGCCTCACCCGTGCGACCGGCCATGACGTTGGTGTCGACGTACACCGGGTACACCGGGTCGGTCACGGCCAGGCTGCAGTCGCTGCCGAAGATCTCCTGGATGTTCCCGCTGTCCTGCTTGCTGCCGTCGGAGACGAAGATCTCCTGGGCGTCGAGGGTGACGCCGCGGGGCGCGAAGTCGCCGTCGCGGATCGCCTCCTTCAGCCAGGTGTAGCCCTGCTCGGGCCCGTAGCCCTTGAAGCCCTCGGCGGTCGCCATCTCGTCCACGGCCGCGTGCATGGCCTCGACCACCGCCGGCGCGAGCGGCAGGGTCACGTCGCCGATGCCGAGCCGGATGATCCGGGCGTCGGGGTGGGCCGCGGCGAAGGCGCGGGTGCGCCGACCGATCTCGGGGAAGAGATAGCCGGCCTGGAGCTTCAGGTAGTTCTCGTTGACGTGTGCCATGGCGCGGCAGGATAACGGGCCCCGCCGCGCTCGTCTTCAGTCCGGGTCGACCAGGACGCCCGGAACCAGGATCCCTCCGGGATCGAGCTCGCGCTTGGCGGCCCGGAGCACCCGCGCGAACGGGTCCGGACGCTGCCGGTCGTACCACGGCCGATGGTCGCGGCCCACGGCGTGGTGGTGGGTGATGGTGCCGCCCTCGGCGGCGAGCGCCTCGGAGGCGGCCGCCTTGATCTCCGCCCACTGGGAGAGCTCGCTCCCGCGGCGGCCCGGCGCCATCACGCTGTAGTAGGGCGCGGGACCGTCGGGATAGACGTGGGTGAACCGACAGCTCACCGTGCCCCGGCCGCAGACGCGCTTCACCGCGTCCTCCGTGGCGGCCATGACGGCCCGGTGGAAGGTCTCGAAGCGATCCCAGGTGACGGCGGTCTCGAAGGTCTCGATCACCATGGCGGCGCGCACCAGCACGTCGCGCAGGTAGGGCGCCTGGAGGAAGGCGCTGCGCCAGGCGCCCGCCGCGCCCTCCCGGGAGGCGCCGGCGTCGGTGCGCGTGCGGCCCGCACCCTCGGGCACCTCGCCGCCCGCGTCCCGGCAGAGCTCGAGGGCCCGGGCCATCCAGGCGTCGAGCGCGTGGTCCGCCGACTCGAAGCCCAGCACCAGCACGCTCTGGCGACCGTCGCCGGCGCCGGAGTTCGCGGCTTCCAGGGCGTCGAGCAGCCGGCAGTTGGACGGGGCCAGCCCCGACTGGGCAAGCGCGCGCACCGCCGCCGCTCCTCTCGTGAAGCCGTCGTCCCCGGCAAAGGCCACGGACGCCGAGGCCCGGAAGCGCGGCCGGTCCTGGAGGCGCATCCACGCCTCGGTGATGACCCCGAGGCTGCCCTCGCTGCCGATCAGCCAGCGGTCCGGGCTGGGGCCCGCGCCGGACCCCGGGAGCCTCCGGCTCTCCCAAGCACCGCTCGGCGTCAGCGCCCGCACGCTCTCGACGAAGTCGTCGATGTGGGTGTAGAGGGTGGCGTAGTGCCCGCCCGAGCGGGTGGCGATCCAGCCGCCCAGGGTCGAGAACTCGAACGACTGGGGGAAGTGGCGGAGGGTCAGGCCGTGGGGCCGGAGCTGGTCCTCCAGGGCGGGCCCCAGCACGCCGGCCTGGATGCGCGCGCAGCGGGAGGTGCGGTCGATCTCGAGCACCCGGTCGAGCCGCGACAGGTCGAGGCTCACGCAGAGCGGGCGCTCGTCGCCGAAGGTCGTCTCCACGCCGCCCACCACGCTCGACCCGCCGCCGTAGGGCACGACCCCGCCGCGGGCGGACTCGCACCAGTCGAGGACCGCGGCGACCTCCGCCTCGTTCCGGGGAAGGGCGACCCAGTCCGGCGGGCTCGGGAACTCGCCGCGGGCGCCGCGCACCACGTCCCGATAGCTCTTGCCGTAGTGGTGTCCGGCGCGGACCTCCGGGTCGTCCTCCAGGATGTCGGCCAGGGCGCTCGGGGCCGGAGTGCGCGGAGGGCGCAGCGCCAGGTCCTCGACCCGGGGCTCCGCCGCCAGCTCGAGGTCCGGCGCGTCGAAGCGCGCCGCCAGGGTGCGGACGATGCCCTGCTGCTGCTCCGGGTCGGGGCCCCGCCCGACGTGGCCCCAGCCCCAGAAGCTGCGCTTCAGCGCGGTGCCGGGCACGGCTCAGCCCCGCTCGGGGGCGAGGGCCTCGAGCAGGTCGAGATCGGGGCCCGGGACCCCGTCGGCGCGGAAGGGCTGGATGCACACGTGGCTGGCGCCGGCGTCCTGGTGGGCGCGGATGCGCCCGCGGATCGCGTCCAGGTCGCCCCAGGCCACGATGGCGTCCACCAGCCGATCGCTGCCGCCGTCGGCGAAGTCCTCGTCCCCGAAGCCCAGCTCGCGGAGGTTGTTCTGGTAGTTGGGGAGGCCGACGTACACCGCCATGTTCTGGCGCGCGACCTTGCGGGCCTTCTCGGGGTCGGTCTCGCGCAGGACCATCTGCTCCGGGCAGAGCCAGGCGTCGGGACCCAGGGTCTCGCGCGCGCGGGCGGTGTGCTCGGGCGGCACGAAGTAGGGATGCGCCCCGGCCGCCCGCTTCGCGGCCAGCTTCAGCATGAGCGGACGCAGGGCCGCCAGCACGATGGGCGCCTCCTCGGCGGGCTCGGTGCCCATGTAGAGCGCCTTGTCCATGGCATCCAGGTACTCGCGCATGGCCGGGACCGGCTTCTTGTACTCGTGGCCGCGCTGGTTGGTGACGAGGTGGGAGTGGGAGACGCCCAGGCCCAGCACGAAGCGGCCGGGGGCCAGCTCGCCCAGGGTCTTGCGGGTGGCCTTCATGGTCATGGCGTCCCGGGCGTAGATGTTCGCGATGCCGGTGCAGAAGACGAGCTTCTCGGTCTGGGCCGCGAGGTAGCCGATGAGCGGGAAGGGGTCCCGGCCCACGGCCTCGGGGATCCAGAGCGCCGTGTATCCCCAGGCCTCGATCCGCCGGGCGAACTCCACAGCCTCGGGGGCCTTGAAGCCGTCGAGCCACGACCACACTCCGACTCCAGCCAGGGGCATCGCCATCTTGCTCGTCTCCTCTCCCCGCGCGCATTTCCGGGGCGGGGACCCTCCACTCTAGCGGCCCGAAGCGCCGGTATGCGAGACTCGCCCCGCGCGGGGAGCGCGTCGGACACGGTGGCACCGAGGGCACGGAGCAGGCTGTGGAGGCGATCGGGCTGGGCGCTGGTGCTGGCCGGTCTGGTCTCGGCACCCGTCGGCTGGACGTTGACCGACGCTCTCGAGGCCGAGAACGACTTCTGCAACGCCTGCCACCTCGAAGAGGGGGTTCCCCTGCACATCGACGTGCGCGAGGACTTCGACGGCCGGCCCCCGGCGAGCCTGGCGGCGGCCCACGGCGCCGCGTCGCTCGAGGCGCGCCCCGACGACCCCGCCTTCCGCTGCATCGACTGCCACGGAGGCGTCGGTCTCGTCGGGCGCGCGCGGGTCAAGGCGCTCGCGGCCAAGGACGCCTTCTGGTACGTGGTCGGCCATTTCGAGGAGCCCGACGGAATGCGCGTCCCCCTGCTGGACGCGGACTGCCGTCAGTGCCACGATCGGTTCCGAGAGAAGGGGGACGGGCTCGGCGGCCCGGCGTTCCACGATCTTTCCCTTCACAACGTCGAGCTGGGCGTCGACTGCGTGGAGTGCCACCTCTCGCACGACGCGGGAGGCGACGAGGACGCCTGGTTCCTGCACGGGGAGCACGTGAGGGGCCAGTGCGCTCGCTGCCATCCCGAGTTCGAGACCTTCCAATCGATCGAGACCTTCCAGCTCGAGACCTTCCAGGAGGAAGACGAATGATCCGGATCCACAGCTTCGTATCTGCGAGGGCGCTCGCCGCGGTGGCGCTCGCCGCCATCGGCCAGGTCGCCCTCTGGGCGGCTCCCGCGTGGTCGTATCCCGGCGGAACGCCCAGCTACCAGACCGACGTCGCGCCGTTCTGCTCGAGCTGCCACTCGTCGTTGAGCGAGGACGCGCTCAAGGGGGCCGGCGAGCGCGCCACCAAGGAGCTCGCGGACAACAAGCACCTCGCGGTCATCCAGGCCGGCGAAAAGGGCTATGCCGAGCTCAGCGAGGCCGAGCGGGCGACGCTCGTCGACCACATCCGGGCCACCGACGCCAACACGAAGATCGCCCTGGAGTACCCGCCCCAGGTCGAGAAGGGCGCCACCTTCCAGGTGAGGGTCCTGGTGACCGGCGGCGCCGGTCCCGCCATCGGAGTGGGGCTGGTCGACCGCGCCCACCGCTGGTTCGCGCGCCCGGCCTCGGCCGCCGGCTGGACGGTCGTCGGTGCGCCCTCGATCATCGGCCCCAAGGGACCGCAGTCGGACTGGATCGCCAAGCGGCCCGAGTCCATGGGTCGCAACATCACCTTCGTGAACGTGACCGGCGTCGAGTCCAACGCCGCCACCGGCCAATGGGCCGAGTCCAAGGTCATCTACAACCTCCGCGCTCCGGACAAGCCGGGCGTCTATCCGCTGGTGGGGGTGCTGTTCTACGGGACGGAGAAGGCCAGTCCGCTGGGCTACAAGACCAATCCCATGGGCTTCCGGCAGGTGCGCGGCGGATTCACGGGCGGCTCGGGCCGGGTCGAGTTCTCCGAGTCCCACGTGATCAACGTGAAGTAGGGGAAGGCATGGCACGGTACGCGCTCGGCGTCGTCCTCCTCGCCCTCCTCGTCGCCTGGACGCCCCTGGCGTGCGGTGGAGGCGAGGAAGAGGAGGTCGCCCGCCCGAAGCGCGAGCTCACGCCCCGGGCGCGCATCCGCAAGGCCACCCGGGCCGTCGACGACGCCCGCCTGCGCGGGGCCGAGGGCGAGCCGCGCAACTGGCTCAGCCACGGTCGGACCTACGCGGAGACCCGCTACAGCCCCCTGGCCCAGATCCACGACGGCAACGCCTCGCGGCTGGGTCTCGCCTGGCGCTTCCCCACCGGCCTGCGCCGGGGCCACGAGGCCACCCCGCTCGTGGTCGACGGCGTCATGTACGTGACCGGCTCCTGGAGCGTGGTCTTCGCCCTCGACGCGGCCACCGGCCAGCTGCTCTGGAAGTGGGACCCCGAGGTGAGCCGCGAGATGGGCCGCGTGGTCTGCTGCGACGTGGTCAACCGCGGCGTCGCCCTGTATCGCGGGCGCGTCTACGTCGGGGTGCTCGACGGTCGGCTGGCGGCCCTGGGCGCGGCCAACGGCAAGCTCCTGTGGGAGGTGCAGACCGTCGACCGGTCGCTGCCCTACAGCGTGACCGGCGCGCCCCGGGTGGTCGACGGCAAGGTGATCATCGGCAATGGCGGCGCGGAGCTCGGCGTGCGCGGCTACGTCTCCGCCTACGACTGGAAGACCGGAGACCTCGTCTGGCGCACCTGGACCGTGCCGGGCGATCCGTCGAAGCCCCAGGAGTCGGAGGCGCTCGAGAAGGCGGTCGGAACCTGGACCGGCGACGAGTACTGGCGGATCGGGGGCGGCGGCACCGTCTGGGACTCCATGGCCTACGACGCCGAGCTCGACCTGCTCTACGTCGGCACCGGCAACGGCTCGCCCTGGAGCCGCAAGGCGCGCAGCCCCGGAGGCGGCGACAACCTCTACCTCTCGTCCATCCTCGCCCTCGATCCCGACGACGGCGAGATCCGCTGGCACTACCAGACCACGCCCGGCGACAACTGGGACTTCACCGCCACCCAGCACATGATCCTGGCCGACCTCGAGCTCGAGGGGGAGCGCCGCAAGGTGCTGATGCAGGCGCCGAAGAACGGGTTCTTCTACGTCCTCGATCGCGAGAGCGGCGAGCTGATCTCGGCGGAGAACTACGTCACCACGACCTGGGCCGAGGGCATCGACCCGGAGACCGGGCGGCCCGTCCAGACCGGAACCGGCGAGTACGACGACGGCATCGCCCTCGTGATGCCCACCGCCTTCGGCGGCCACAACTGGCAGCCCATGTCGTACAGCCCGCAGACCGGTCTGGTGTACATCCCGGCCCAGGAGATCCTGGGCGCCTACCGCTACGACGCGGACTTCGAGCACCGGCCGGGCGAGTTCAACACCGCGAACGACCTGACGCTGTTCGCGACCCTGACGCGCGACGTGGTGTCGGGTCATCTGCTGGCCTGGGACCCCGTGCGCCAGCGGGAGGCCTGGCGGCACCCCCATGGACTGGCCTGGAACGGCGGCACTCTGGCCACGGCGGGCAACCTGGTGTTCCAGGGGACCGCCGACGGTCGCTTCCTCGCCCTGCGCGCCGACGACGGGCACCTGCTCTGGCAGAGCCACCACGCGGACACGGGCATCATCGCGGCGCCCATCAGCTACAAGGTCGGCGGCGTGCAGTACGTCTCGGTCGTGGCGGGCTGGGGAGGCGCCTTCGCCTCGGTGGGAGGCGATGCGGCGGCGGCGGCGGGCGTCGAGTCCAAGGGGGTCGTCCTCGCCTACGCGCTCGTCGACGAGCAGATCACGCCGGCGGTGATCCAGGCCATCCTGGACGCCCGCGACCCCGCGACCCGTCGGGGCTCGGACCTCTACCACAGCTTCTGCGCCCGCTGTCACGGAGCCACCGCGATCGCCGCGGGCCTCAACCCCGACCTGCGGGAGAGCATCGCGAGGATGGAGGACGACGCCTTCGTCGCCCTGGTGGAAGGCGGGCTCCCCGGCACGTCCATGCCGGCCTTCGGCCGCTGGATCTCCGAGGCGGACGCCCGCGAGATCGCCGCCTACCTGCGGTATCGGGCCCGCTGACCCGGCGCCCGTCGCGCCGCGGCCGGGTCGGGGGGGCGTCCGGTGTGGTGATCAGCGTCGTGTGAAGGCGCCGGATGCGAGACGCGCCATGTAGTCGTCGAGGTCGGCCTTCACCTTGCCCGACAGCATCGCCACCCCGAGGATGTTCGGGAACGCCATGCCCAGGATCATCAGGTCGCCGAAGTCGAGCACGGCCTGGGCCTGGAAGACGGCGCCCGCCCAGGCGAACAGCAGGAAGATCAGCTTGTAGAGCAGGATCGACCGCACCCCGAACAGCGAGAACCAGGACTGCTCCCCGTAGTAGCTCCACGAGATCATGGTGCTGAACGCGAACAGCACCGCGCAGATCGAGAGCACCACCGGGAACCACGGGAAGACCGTGGCGAAGGCGAACGAGGTCATCTGGATGCCGGATCCGGCCTCCGGGTGCTCCCAGGCCCCGGTCACCACGATCACGAGTCCGGTCATGGTGCAGACGATGATGGTGTCGATGAAGGGCTCGAGCAGCGCGACGAGGCCCTCGCGCACCGGCTCGTCGGTGGTGGCGGCCGAGTGGGCGATGGTGGCCGACCCGGTCCCGGCCTCGTTGCTGAAGCCGGCGCGCCGGAAGCCCTGGATGAGCACGCCGAGGAAGCCGCCCAGGCCCGCTTCGAAGTCGAAGGCGTGGCCCGCGATGGTGGCGAACGCGGCCGGCACCTCGGAGGAGTGGAGGATCAGGATCAGCAGCCCGCTCACGACGTAGATGGTGCACATGACCGGGACCAGCACCGCGGCCACGTGGCCGATGCGCCGGATGCCCCCGATGATCACCAGCCCCACCAGGAAGGCGAGCACGGCTCCGAAGACGATGGCCCCCGCGCCGTCGAGGAACGGCAGCACGTCGGCGACCTGGCGATACGCCTGGTTCGACTGGAACATGTTGCCCCCGCCGAAGCTCCCGCCGATGCACATCACCGCGAAGACCACGGCGAGCACCTGCCCCAGTCGGGCGTGGCCCAGCTCGGCGAGCCCGTGCTTCAGGTACAGGAAGGGGCCGCCGGCCACGTGGCCGTCCTCGCGCACGATCCGATACCGCTGTCCCAGGGTGCACTCGGCGAACTTCGAGCTCATGCCGAGGAAGCCGGCGAACACCATCCAGAAGATGGCGCCCGGGCCGCCCACGCCCACGGCCACGGCCACGCCCGCGATGTTGCCCAGGCCCACCGTGGCCGAGAGCGCCGCGGAGAGCGCCTGGAAGTGGGTGATCTCCCCGGCCTCGCCCTCGTGGCTGTAGACGCCGCGCACGCAGTCGACCGCGTGCCGGAAGCCGCGGAAGTTCACGAACTGGAAGCGCAGGGTGAAGTAGAGGGCGCCCAGAGCCAGCCAGAGCACCAGGATGGGGAGCTCGATCTCGCCCGGCTGCCCGTCGTCCCAGAAGACCAGGTCGAAGAAGAGCACCTTCGAGATGGGATCGACCAGAAAGGTGCTGAAGAGCTGGTCCAGACGGCCCAGCAGTCCGGCGTCTTCGCTCATGTGGACGGCCCCCCCCCAAGCCATTCCATCGGACGTTCGGGGGCGGAACATAATGGATCGCGCCCGGTGGTGACGCCCCGAGACCGCTCCACTACCCTGCCGGCCCCATGAACGACCCCTCCAGCGCCTCTCCCGAGCCGGTCCCGACCCGCACGCTCAGCGAATACGCCTCCAAGGAGCTGCTGGCCGGCTACGACATTGCCTTCGCGCGCGAGTCCCTGGCGAGCGATCCCGACGAGGCGGCCCGGGCCGCCGAACGGATCGGATTCCCGGTCGCGATCAAGCTCTGCGGCGACCAGATCGCCCACAAGACCGAGCGCAACCTGGTGCGCCTCGGGCTGGCCGACGCCGCGGCCGCCCGGGCGGCCGCGGCCGACCTGCTCGGCCGGGCGCGGCCCGAGGACGGAGACGTGGGCCTGCTGGTGGCCGAGATGGTCGGCGGTCGGCGCGAGCTCATCGCCGGTCTGGTGCGCGACCCGCAGTTCGGACCCTGTGTGCTGCTCGGCCTGGGCGGCATCCTGGCCGAGGCGATCCAGGACGTGGTGTTCGCCGCGGCGCCCATCGACGCCGGCGAGGCGAAGCGCATGCTGCGCCGGCTCCGCGCCCATCACCTGCTCACCCGGCCGTTTCGCGGTGAGCCGGCGATCGACGAGGACGGCCTGGCCGCGGTGCTGGTGGGCCTCGGGCGCCTCGGCCTGGAGCGTCCCGACGTCGCCAGCGTGGACCTCAATCCGCTGATCGTCTGCGAGGGGCGGCCGGTGGCCGTCGACGCGCTGGTCGAGCTGGGCGCGCCCGCGCCGGCGCCCGAGCTCCCGGAGCCCCTGTCGGACGAGGCGGTCGTCGAGCGCTTCCGTCCGCTCTTCCACCCGCGCGGCATCGTGGTGGCCGGCGCGTCCAGCCACCCAGGCAAGTTCGGGTTCGTGACCCTCCACAACCTGCGGCGCTTCGGCTATCGGGGGGAGATCTTCCCGCTGAAGCCCGACGGGGCCGAGGTGCTCGGCCGGCCCACCCTCACCCGCGTGGACGAGGTGCCCGAGGGCGCGGCGGACCTCGTCTTCGTGTGCACGCC
Organism: Myxococcota bacterium; assembly: GCA_050618075.1. Taxonomy (GTDB): domain Bacteria; phylum Myxococcota_A; class UBA9160; order UBA9160; family UBA4427; genus JBNLVL01. The sequence continues at coordinate 165,006 of JBNLVL010000026.1, read as the reverse complement.
CAACAAGGTGAACGAGCAGCTGCTCCGGGACTGCGCAGCCCGGGGCGTGCGCGCCGCCTTCGTGGCCAGCGCGGGCTACGGCGAGGCGGGGCAAGAAGGGGCCGCCCTCCAGCGCAGCCTGGTGGCCACCGCCGACGAGCTCGGCATGGTGATGATCGGGCCCAACGGCCAGGGCGTGATCTCCACCCCCGATTCCATGTGCGCCCAGATCGTCGCGCCGTATCCGCCGGCGGGCCGAATCGCCGTCGCCAGCCAGAGCGGCAACCTGGTCTCCGCGTTCCTGAACTATGCGGTGGCGACCGGCGTGGGCGTCTCGAAGGCCGTCTCCCTGGGCAACTCGGCCCAGACCGGCCTGCCGGACCTGCTGGAGTACTTTGCCGCCGACCCCGACACCGACGTCGCCGTGGTGTACGTGGAAGGCGTGGGCGACGGCGAGCGCTTCAAGCGCGCGGCCGCGCGGCTCACCGCCCGCAAGCCCCTGGTCCTGGTGAAGGGCGGGGTGGCCGACGTGGGCAAGCGCGCCGCGGCGAGCCACACCGGCGCCCTGGCCAGCGACGATCGGGTGTTCGACGGCATCGTCCGCCAGATCGGAGCCCTGCGGGCGCCCACGGTCGAGGAGGCCTTCGAGTGGGCGGCCACCCTGGCGACCCAGCCGCGGCCCACGGGTCGGCGGACCGTGGTGTTCACCACCGTCGGAGGCTGGGGCGTGCTCGCAGCCGACGCCTGCGCGGCCGAGGGGCTCGAGCTGATCCCGCTGCCCGACGACGTGCGGGAGCGCATCGACACCATGGTTCCGTCGCGCTGGAGCCGGAACAACCCGGTCGACCTGGCCGGGGGCGAGACCCGGGACACGGTGCCCGAGGTGCTCGACCTGCTCTGCGCCCACCCCGAGGTGGACGCGATCGTCCATCTCGGGATCGGCATCCAGGCCGGTCAGGCCAACGCCTTCCGGACCGGCGAGTTCTTCCCGGACCACGGTCTGTCGCGCATCGCCGAGTTCCACGAGCGCCAGGACCGGCGCTACGCCGAGGTGGCCGCCGAGGTGTCGCGCCGACACGGCGTGCCCATCCTCACCGCCACCGAGCTGGCGGTCTGCGACCGCGACTACGGCAACGCCGGGCCGCTGGGCGTGAAGGAGCAGGGGCGGGTCTGCTACCCGAGCGCCCACCGCGCAGTGCGCGCCCTGCGCGCGCTGGTCGAAGACGCCGAGTTCCGCGCGCGCCGCTCCGACTAGAGGCTGCTTCGCCTCCCTTGCAGGGGCCGCTTCGCTTCGCCTGGGCCGCGCGGTGCCACGCCGGCTCGGGCCGCTTCGCTCCATTGGTGTTCCTCGGGGCGTGTCGGGGGGAGCAGGGGGGCGCCCGTGCTCAGACAGTCCTCGGCGAACCTGGGGATTGCTTCGCGGGGACAACCGGACTGCTCTGCGCTGGCCCTACCTGCCTGCGGAACTGCGCGCGGGACCCCCCTGCTCCCCCCGACTCGCGACCGGGCGGCCAGCGACTCTGGTTCGTCCTACCTCGGCGACTGCAACCCAGCCGATGGCTGCCCAGTGCGGGACCGGGGGAAGGGTTGGCAGCGGAGCGACCGCCGATGCGAGCCCAGTGCACTGGAGCTCGAAGCGCTACTGCAACGCGGGCGGCCAGCGCATGCACGAGCGCAGGCGTCGTGTTCCCCGCAGCCGCCAGCCAGCGCGTAGCCGACCCGGGAGGGAGACGGAGTCGCAACCCTTTCCCCGGTCGAGGCAACGGAGGACCTCAGGAGAAGCGAAGCGGCGCGAGGGCTCTTCGTAGGGGAAGGGTCAGGTGGAGAAGGCGAGCTCGAGCTCTCGGAGGGCGGCTTCTTCTTCGGGTGACACCTTGGTCCCCTCGCCCAGCAGGTCGCCGGCGGCCTCGGCGACCGCGCGCGCCCGGTCCAGGAGTCGGGAGCGCAGGTGCTCGAGCTCGTCTCCGTCGAGCTGCTGGCGCAGCCCGGCGATCAGGCTGGACCAGGCCGACGCCATCTCCGGCGGCGGACGGTCCTCCATCCAGATCCGCAGCAGCTCGAAGCTCGGCCCGCCGCGGCGGATGCCCGAGGAGACCGCACCCGCCAGGATGGCGTCGCGCTCGCGCTCCTGCATCACGCCGTCGGCCCAGGCGACCTGGATCAGCGGGAACAGCGTGAGCGCCGCCAGGGTGTCGGGCCGGATGCCCAGCCCGGCCAGGCGGTCGAGGATGCGCGAGTCGGTGATCCCGGTGGCGGCGGCCAGCTCCTCGCGGGCGGCCACCTCCCGCAGCTTCTGGCGGAGCTGCTCCGCCAGATCGCCGGCTCCGGGGTGTCCGAAGAAGGCATCGCCGAAGGCCTGGTCCTGCCGGCCGAGGCCGGCCTCTCCACCTGCGGTGTCCGAACGCGAAGACTGTGATGAACCCGGGTCCGTCATCCGGTCCTCCGACTCTGGTGTGCAGGACCGAGTGTAGACGCCCGCAGCGCAGGGGCAAAAACGCCTCGCCCGGGTCACGGGCCCCCCGGCGCCCGAGGAGAATTCGAGACTTCGGGCTTCGCCGTCCGGTGTAGGGTGGGCCGAGAACGGCACCGGGGAACGCGTGCGCTATCGATTCGGCCGCTTCGAGCTCGACGACCGGCTCTTCACCCTGCAGCGGGACGACGAGGTCCTGGCGGTCCGCCGCCAGATCCTGGACCTGATCCTCCACCTGGTGCGGGAGCGGGATCGGGTGGTGACCAAGTCCGAGCTCCACGCCCACCTCTGGCCCGACGCGGTGGTCGGCGCCAACTCCCTGGCCACCGCCATCAACGAAGCGCGCCAGGCGCTGGGCGACGACGGGCAGACCCGGGCGGTGATCGACACCGTCTACGGTCGCGGCTACCGGTTCCTGCTCGCCGTCGAGGAGATCACCGACGAGCCGCTGCAGGAGGAGGTGGAGTCCGCCTCCGGGCCGCTCCGCTTCGGTGTGCTGAGCCGCCTGTTCGTCGGGCGGGGGGACGTGCTCTCCCGTCTGGAGGGGGCCCTCGCCCGCGCCGAGGCCGGCGACGGGCGCGTCCTGCTGGTCTCCGGCGAGATGGGTATCGGGAAGTCGCGCACCGTCGAAGAGCTGGCCCACCGCGCCCAGCGCCGGAGCATCGGCTACGTGCTGGGACGCTGCGAGGGCGCCAGCGGGGCGCCGTCGTTCTGGCCCTGGGCCCAGGTCATCCGCCAGCTGTGCGAGGCCCACAGCGACGCCCAGCTCCGGGACTACATGGGGCCCGGGGCGTCCGAGCTGGCCCAGATCTCGCCCGAGGTGCGCGAGCGCCTGCCGGGCCTGCGCCCCAGTCCGCGCCTCGAGGGCGAGCAGGCGCGCTTCCGTCTGTTCGACAGCGTGATCCGCTTCGTGGGCCGCTGCGCCGAGCGGCAGCCCCTGCTGCTGGTGCTGGAGGATCTGCACGCGGGCGACGCGTCGTCCCTCGAGCTGCTGCGGTTCCTGGCGCGCAGCGCTCCGCCCATGCGCGTGCTGGTGGTGGCGACCTACCGCGAGTCCGAACTCACCGACGATCCGGAGAGGACCCGCGCGCTGGGCGACATGACCGGCGAGCCCCGGGTCGAGCGCTGCCCGCTGGCCGGGCTCGACCGCCAGGACGTCGCCCACTACGTCGAGGCGGCCATCGACGCCAAGCCCAGCGACGAGGTCGTCGACGAGCTCCACCGGCGCACCTCCGGCAACCCGTTCTTCCTCCACCACCTGGTGCTGAACGTCGCGGCCGCCGAGGGCGTCGAGACCATCGCGCGGCGCCCGGAGTCGCTGCAGTTCCTGCCCGCCACCCTGCGCGAAGCCATCCAGGGCCAGATCGAACGGCTGCCCGACCGCTGCCAGCGCCTGCTCAGCCCGGCGTCGGTGATCGGCCGGGACTTCTCCCTGGGCCTGCTGGAGGCGCTCACCGAGTGGCCGCGGGAGGACGTGCTGGGAGCCCTGCAGACCGCCATCGACGCCGGGGTGGTGGAGGTCCACCCCGAGCGCATCGCCCACTATCGCTTCAGTCACATCCTGGTCCGGGACACGCTGTACGAGTCGCTCCCCGAGCTGGCCCGGGCGCGGCACCACGATCGGGCGCGCCGCGCCCTGGAGTCGCTCTACGGTGCCGAGCGGCACCTCATCCTCACCGAGCTCGCCCACCACGCGTGCCAGGCCGCGCGTCTCGGCGAGGAGGGGGTGGCGCTCACCCTCGCCCTGGAGGCCGCCCGGGCCGCCTCCGCGCGCATGGGGCACTCCGAGGCCGCCGTCCTGCTCGAGCGCGCCCTGGCCCTGGTCGAGCTGCGGGGCGCCGGCGAGGCCGAGCGCTGCGACGTGCTGGTCGAGCTGGGGGGCGCCCAGACCCGGGCCGGTCGCCGGGACGTCGCCGACGCCACCATCGAGCGCGCCACCGCGCTGGCCCGGGCGCTGGGCGACGAGCAGCGCCTGGCGCGCGCGGTGCTCTCGCTCGAGTCGGGGTTCTTCGCCATCGAGAGCGGACACGTCGACCGGCGCCTGATCGCCCTGCTCGAGGAGGCGCTCGCCGCGGTCGCGGGTCGGGCTCCGGGGCTCGAGGCCCACCTGGTGGCCCGGCTCACCCAGGCGCTCCACTGGTCCGAGGACGGCGAGGCGCGCGACCGCATGGCCCGTCACGCGGCCTCGCTCGGGGGCGGGACCGGGGATGCGGCGACGCGCATGCACCGGGCGAGCGCCCTCCACGGCAGTCTGTGGTCTCCGGAGCGCCTCGACGAGCGGCTCGAGCGGGCCCGCGAGGTGATCGAGCTCGCCGAGTCCGAGACCGACTGGGAGACCTCGCTGCTGCACCGGCTGTTCCTGATCACGGGGCTGCTCGAGCGGGGGGAGCTGGCGGCGGTGGGGCGCGAGCGCCTGGCCTTCGAATCCCTCGCCCGCAGGATCCGCCAGCCCCAGTCGGCGTGGTATCCCCGGATGTTCGAGGCGTCCGACGCCCTGCGCGAGGGCGACTTCGACCGGGTGGAGCCCCTGGCCCGGGAGTTCGTCGCCATGGCGCGGGGTGCGGACGACCGGAACGCGGTGCAGAGCTTCGGCTGCCAGCTCACGTACCTGCGCTGGCAGACCGGGCGCCTGGCCGAGGTCGAGGGCTTCTTCGAGACGCTGGCGGCGCAGTTCGAGTCGTTCCCGCCCTGGCGCTTCGCCCGGTCGGTCATCCTGTGCGATCTCCAGCGCTTCGACGAGGCCCGGGCGCCGATCTCACGCCACTGGGGCGACGGGTCCCGGCCCCTGCCCGGCGATTCCAGCTGGCTCGGCTCGGCGGTGCTCGCGGCCCACGCGGCGCCGGCGTGCGCCAGCGCCGACGAGATCGAGCACCTCTACGGCGTCCTCGAGCCCCACCGGTCCCGCCACGCGGTCCTGGGCTTCGGCGTGCTGTTCTGGGGCTCCGTCGAGCTCTACCTGGGCCGGCTGGCGACGGCGCAGGCGCGCTGGGATCGTGCCGAGGGCCACTTCGAGAGCGCCCTGGGAGCCAACCGGGCGATGCGCGCGAGGCCCTGGTGCGCCCAGACCCGCGCGGACTGGGCGCGCATGCTGATCGAGCGCAACGACCGCGAGGGCCGGCGCCGGGCGGCGGGGCTGCTCGACGAGGCGGCGCGGGAGGCCGCCGGGATGGGCCTGGCGATCCTCGAGACCCAGGTGGGCGAGCTGCAGCGGGCCCTGGGCTGAGGCCTTCGCCGGGCGCGTCCCCGGTCCGGCTCAGCCGAACACCGCCGGGTCGAGATCGACGCCCACCGGACAGTGGTCGGAGCCGGTCACGTCGCTCAGGATGAAGGCCCGGGTGACGAAGCGCCAGGCGGCCGGGGAGGCCAGCACGTAGTCGATCCGCCAGCCGATGTTCTTCTCCCTGGCTCCGCCCCACTGCCGCCACCAGGTGTAGTGCCCGGGGCCGGGCTCGAAGCGGCGGAAGGTGTCCACCCAGCCCGCCGCGGCCCAGCGGTCGAGCTCCGCGCGCTCCTCGGGCAGGAAGCCGCTGTTCTTCGTGTTGTCCCGGGGTCGGGCGAGGTCGATCTCCTGGTGGGCGGTGTTGAGGTCGCCCATCACCAGCACCCGGTAGCCGCCGCGGCGCAGGCGCTCGACCTTCTCGAAGAGCGCCCGGTAGAAGTCGAGCTTGTAGTCGACCCGGCTGTTGTCCCGGTCCTTGCCGCTGCCCTTGGGAAAGTATCCGTTGGCCACGACCAGTCGGCCGAAGCGGGCGATCTGGATCCGCCCCTCGACGTCGAAGCGGGCCTCGCCGAGGGAGGTCTCGACGGAGTCGGGCGCCTGCCGCGAGAGCAGGCCCACCCCGCTGTAGCCCTTGCGCTCCGCCGGGCTCCAGTGGGCGTGCCAGCGCCGCAGGGAGGTGATCTCCTCGGGCAGGTCCCCGGGCAGGGCGCGCACCTCCTGGAGCCCCACGATGCGTGCGCGGCTCCGCGACAGCCAGTCGACGAAGCCCTTGCGGGCGCACGCGCGCAGGCCGTTGACGTTCCAGGAGATCACGCGCGCCGGCTGCCTCGCCAACCGCGCTACCCCTCGTCCCGGGACAGGTAGGTGTAGTCCTCGAGGCCCTGCTTGAAGCGGCGGCGCAGCAGCGTCGATTCGTCGACGCTCATGCGGCCCTCGGCCAGGGCGCGCTCGACCGCCCGGCGCACGTTCTCGACCAGGGCGTTGCGGTCGTACTGCACGTAGCGCAGCACGTCGGTCACGTCGTCGCCCTCGACGATGTGCTCCACCCTCCAGTCCCCGTCGCCGTCGACCGCCACGTGCACCGCATCGGTGTCTCCGAACAGGTTGTGCAGGTCGCCGAGGATCTCCTGGTAGGCGCCCAGCAGGAACATCCCGATGTAGTAGGGCCCGTCGCCCGGCGCGTGGAGCTCGAGCACGTCCTTCACGTCGCGGGTGTCGATGAACTTGTCGATCTTGCCGTCGCTGTCGCAGGTGAGGTCGGCCAGGACTCCGCGCCGGTCGGGCTCCTCGTTCAGCCGGTGGATGGGCATGACCGGGAAGAGCTGCTTCACCGCCCAGTGGTCCGGGGCCGACTGGAAGACCGAGAAGTTGCCGTAGTAGGTGTCGGCCAGGTGCTTCTCCAGGTCTTCCAGGTCCTCGGGCGGGTCCTCCATGTCCCGGGCGATGCGCAGGATGCGCGCGCAGCAGTGCAGGAACAGCCGCTCGGAGCGCGCGCGGTCCTCCAGGTCGAGATAGCCCAGGGAGAAGAGCGTGGTGGCCTCCTCCCGGACCTGGAGCGCGTCGTGGTAGGCCTCCTGCACGTTCTTGCGGGTGACCGACTCCCAGACCTCGTAGAGGTCGCGCAGCACCTTGTGGTCGTCCTCCTCCACCGCGCGGGGCGGGGTGCGCGGCAGCACCTCGTTCACGCCCAGGACGTCGAAGATCAGGACCGAGTGGTGGGCCACCATGGCGCGGCCCGACTCGGTGACGAGATCCGGAGGCGTGACGCCCGCGTCCTCGCACGCCTCGTGGACCGAGTAGACGACGTCGTTGGCGTACTCCTGCACGCTGTAGTTCGCCGAGGAGTGGAAGTTGGTCTTCGAGCCGTCGTAGTCGACGCCGAGTCCGCCGCCCACGTCCAGCAGGTGGAGGCCCGCGCCCATGCGCACCAGCCCCACGTAGATGCGGCTGGCCTCGCGCAGCGCCTCCTTGTGGGCGCGGATGGCCGTGATCTGGGAGCCGATGTGGAAGTGGAGGAGCTCGAGGCAGTCGAGCATGTCCTCCGCGCGCAGGCGCTCCACCGCGGCGACGAGCTCCACGGGAGACAGGCCGAACTTGGAGCGGTCGCCGGTGGACTCGACCCACTTGCCGGCGCCGCGCGCCGTGAGCCGGGCGCGCACGCCGATGTGGGGCCGGATGCCGAGCTCGCTGGCGATCTTGATCAGCAGGTGGAGCTCGCGGAAGCGGTCGATCACGATGACCGGGTAGCGGCCGAGCCGCTGGGCCAGCAGGGCCGTCTCGATGTAGGAGCGGTCCTTGTAGCCGTTGCACACGATGAGCTCGCCCGGGGTGTCCAGCACCGACAGCGCGATCAGCAGCTCCGGCTTGCTGCCGGCCTCGAGGCCCACGCCCAGGCCGTCGGTGCGTCGGATCATGTCCTCCACCACGTGGCGCTGCTGGTTCACCTTGATCGGGTACACGCCGCGGTAGCGGCCCCCGTACCCCACCTCGCCGATGGCGGTGTGGAAGGCCGCGGCGAGGCCCTGGACTCGGCTCGCGAGGATGTCGGGAAACCGCACCAGCACCGGCGTGCGGACGCCGCGACTCTCGAGCGACCGGACCAGCTCGAAGAGGTCGACCTCGCCGTCCGCGGTGCCGTGGGGCCGGACGCCGACGTGGCCGCTCGGGTTGACCGAGAAGAAGCCGTCGCCCCAGCTGTCCACGTCGTAGAGCTTCCGGCTGTCGTCGATCGTCCAGCCCCGCATGGGGGAGCGGATGACACCGGAGCGCGAGCCGTTCGCCATGGGTTCGGTCTCCCTGGATCACTGCGACGCGAGCGTCTTGCAGGAGGTTGCCGGGTTCCGCGGAAGGAGTCGACGAGGCGCGGCGCTCGTCCGAGCCGGTGGGCCGCCACGAGCCACGGCCCGCCCTGGATAGCGGATCAGGGCGCCAATTTCTCGTCGCGCTCCTCGCCGCTCGACAGGTCGCGCACCCGGACCACGCCGCGCTCCCGCTCGTCCGGGCCCAGCAGCCAGATCCTCCGGGCGCCGGCGCGGTCGGCGTCGGCCAGGGCCCGCTTCGGCTTCGGGGTGCCCAGGACCAGCTCCACCCGGCGCCCCCGGCGCCGCAGGTCGCTGGCCAGCCGGGTGGCCGCGGCCCGCTCCGGCGGGCCGAAGGCGAACACCACGTCGTCCACCTGGCGGCCCAGCTCCGGGAGGAGGCCCCGGTCCGACAGCAGCTCGAGGATCACGACGTCACCGAAGCCGAAGCCGGCGGCCGGGACCCTCGGGCCCCCGAGGCTCTCCAGCAGGCCGTCGTAGCGCCCGCCGCCGCAGATCGCCCGCAGGTCGCCCTCGCTGGCGAAGGCCTCGAAGACGATGCCGGTGTAGTAGGCGAGACCGCGGACCACCGAGGCGTCGAAGACCGCCCAGTCGGACAGGCCGTAGGCGTCCAGCAGCTCGAAGAGCCGGCGCAGGTCGGCCAGCGCCGGGGAGTCCTTCGGTGCGAAGCGCGCCGCCTCGTCCAGGCCGCGCGCGCCCAGCATCTCGATCACCACCCGGGCCTCGGCCTCCGCCAGCCCCACCGGGCCGTCGGCGTCGCAGAGCAGGTCGACCACCGCGTCGGCCCCGATCTTGTCGAGCTTGTCGATGATCACGCACAGCGGCTCGAACTTCTGCGGGGCGTCGGCCAGGACGCCGCCGTGGAGCGCCTCCTCCAGGAGGGCGCGGCTGGAGATGCGCATCCGCACGTCGGCGGACCCCAGGCCCATGGCGCCCATGGCCTCGCAGGCGGCCGCGATCAGCTCCGCCTCGGCGGTCACCGAGGGCTCGCCCCAGACGTCCATGTTCCACTGGTAGTGCTCGCGCCGGCGTCCGCGGGTCATGCGCTCGTAGCGCCAGCACTGGGGGATCGCGAACCAGCGGATCGGGAAGCGCAGGGCGCCGGCCCGCGCCATCACCATGCGGGCGAGCGACGGCGTGAACTCGCCGCGCAGCGCCAGGTGCCGGTCGTGCAGCGTGAAGTGGTAGAGCTGCTCCATGATCTCCTCGCCGGCCTTGCGGGCGAACAGATCGGCGTGCTCCACCACCGGCGCGTCGACCTCCTCGAAGGCGAAGCGATCGGCCGTCGTCCGGAAGTGCTCGAAGAGCCAGGAGCGCAGGCGCAGGTCTTCCGGGTAGAAGTCGCGGGTGCCCCGCGGCGGCTTGGTTTCGATCTTCGACACGGCTCCTTCGGTAGCACGGCCGCCCTGCCGCCGCCGTGGCCCGGCCGCCGGCACTTCCGGCCCGCGGGCCGGCCTGCTAAACCCGTGTGTCCGATCCGCTTCCGGGCCTCGACCAGGGAGGATGCCCATGACCCGCGCAGACCGAATCCACGCCCACCGGAGCTCCAGGCGCGAAGGCCGCAGCCGCAGGGGGACCCACGCGGTGCTGGGACTCGTGCTCGCGGGGCTCGCGGCCCACCTGGTGGGGTGCGGGGAGGGCCGACAGGAGGGCGGGGCGCCCCCCAAGGACCCGGCCGCTTCGTCGAAGACGTCGGGCGCCCCGGCCACGCCGGACTCCCTGGACCAGGCCCTGGTGCTGGGACTGGCCCAGTTCGTGACCAACGAGACCGAGGACGGAAGGAAGATCCCGACCCCCGGCGCCGCCCGCATGGAGTTCCTGGTGCGCCGCGACGGGCGCTGGGAGGTCGAGGCCCTGGAGGATCCCGCGAGCAACGTGATCCACAAGGCGATGGCGATGACCGGCCCCGACGGCGAGCCCGCCCTCCTGAGCGCCGGCGGCAGCGCGGCCCTGCTCAAGCTGTGGACCTTCGAGGATGGGGAGGCGAAGGCCGAGACCCTCTGGGAGAAGGACTTCGGCGGCAAGTTCAGCCGCATGCGCGACGTCGAGATCGCGGACCTCTACGGCGACGGCAGTGAGGCGATCGCCGTGGCCACCCACGACCAGGGGGTGGTCGCCGTCGTCCGGCGCCAGGGGGACGCCTGGAGCGTCGAGGAGATCGACCAGGAGGCCGACACCTTCGTCCACGAGATCGAGATCGGCGATCTCGACGGGGACGGGGTGCTCGAGGTGTACTCCACGCCGAGCGAGCCCAATCGACTGGACGGCTCGGTGCAGCCGGGGAAGGTCACCCGCTACGTGCCGGCCCGGGGCGAGGGCCGGGTGGTGGCCGCCGACCTGAAGGACCGCCACGCCAAGGAGATCTTCGTCGGCGACGTCGACGGCAACGGCCGCGACGAGCTCTACGTGGTGGTCGAGGGCCACGCCAAGGCGGGCGGGCGCGAGCTCGAGCACGGCATCGAGGTGCTGCGCTACGAGGCCGAGACGCCGGCCGACTCGGGCGTTGTGATCGCCGAGGTCTGGGACCGCCTGGCCCGCTTCCTCACCATGGGCGACGTCGACGGCGACGGCCGGAGCGAGCTGGTCCTGGCGGCCTTCAGCAGCGGTCTGTGGCTGCTGCAGCCGGGGGACGATCCCCAGCAGCCCTGGACGGTGACGTCGATCGACCGCGACTCCGGGGGCTTCGAGCACGCCGCGCTGCTGACGGACCTCGACGGGGACGGGCGCGACGAGCTCTACGTGGCCAGCGACAAGCACAAGCAGGTGCGGCGCTATGTCTGGGACGGCAAGAAGATGGCGCGCGAGGTCATCTATCGCCGGCCCGACGACCGCGCGATCTTCACCTGGAACATCATGCCGGTGCCCCTGTCCCTCGTCCCCTAGGCGCCCCGCTCACCGCTCTCGCCGCGCTGTGCCACTTCGCTCCACCTGCGTGGCGCCGTGCCATGCCGGGGCTGGCCGGGGCCTTCACTGCATGCCTCACTAAGGGACGTCGTGCCCGCGTTGGACCTCGTCGTTGGCGGCGCAGGCCCGGCTTGGAGGCCGGGCCTCCCGCCGCCTCTGCTCACGACCATCGTTCCGGTAGCGTTCCGGGTGACTTCCGGGAAGGCCCCGCCCAGCCCCGGCCCGATCTTCCGAGGCTGGACGGTGGAGAGTCGTTGGCTGCCCTGCTCCCCCGACACGTCCCGAGCGGCGCAGTTGGAGCGAAGCGGCCGACCCGACGGCCGTCGGGGCAACGGAGGACCTCACGAGGAGCGAAGCGGTGTGGGCGGAGGGCGGTCGATCTAGGGGTGGGGTGGGGTGCGGGCGAGGCCGAGCATGGCGTTCGAGGCGACCTCGATGCAGGTGGCCATGTTGCGGTCGAGATCGATGGCGGCGGGGCCGGGCCAGGGCGTCCGGTCGGAGACCACGCAGACACAGCCCGCCTGCAGGCCGAAGAGACCGGCGAGGGTGAGCAGCACGCCCGACTCCATCTCGCAGTTCAGCACGCCCGCGGCCTGCATCTCGCGGATGCGCGCCTCGAGGTGCGCCGGCCAGTAGCCGCCGACGCTCATGGAGCTCAGGCGGCCCTCGGCGTCCTGCACGGCGTTGCGCGCGTAGAAGGCGTCGAGGGACCAGGTGATGCCGGTCCGGGCCCGGGCGCCCAGCTGCCGCGCGGAGTCCACCAGCGCCGCCACCACCCGGTAGTCGGCGGCCGCGGGGAACTCGGGCACCACGTAGCTGCGGGACGTGCCGTCGTCGCGCACGGCCGCGGTGGTGATCACCAGCTGGCCCAGCTCGAGCTCGGGGTCGAGGCCGCCGCTGTTGCCGATGCGCAGGAACGTCCGCGACCCGAGCTTCGCCAGCTCCTCCAGGACCACCGCGGTGCTGGGGGCGCCGATTCCGGTGGACGCGGCGGTGACGGGCACGCCGTCGAGCTCGCCGGTCACGATCCGGTACTCGCGGACCGAGCACACCTCGCGGGCCGAGCTCCAGCCGGCGGCGATGCGCTCCACCCGCGCGGGGTCGCCGCACAGGAAGACGTGGGGGGCCACGTCGCCCGGCCGGCAGCCGGTGATGGGCTGGGAATCGCTCATGGATGGCCTCTCTTCTCCAGGGCCCGGACGGCGCTCCGGCCCCGGGGGTCTGCATGCTCGTGAAAACCCCACACGCGCGCAACCAGAGTGCATCACCCCATGGGGTGGCCCGAAAGGGCTCAAGTTCCCGACTTCGGGCCCCGACCGGGTCAGGCCATGGGCTTGCGCCGGCCCGGTCGGCGGGGCCTCGGTTGTCAGTGACCGGGCTCCGGGCTAATGGATGGCCCTCACGCTGTCGGAACCCGTTGCCCCGTGGGGCGCAGATTCGACCGCGGGACGGGCAGAGTCGTGGGTTGCTTGGATCCACGGAATCGTCGGCGCGACGCCCTCGCCGAGCCGGAGGAAATGCGTGAGCAAGGCGCTCGTCATCACCGAGAAGCCCAGTGTGGCCCGCGACATCGCCGACGTCCTCGGCGGCTTCAGCGACCACGACGGCTACTACGAGAACGACGACTACGTCGTCACGTTCGCGGTGGGCCACCTGTTCGAGCTCCTCGAGCCCGAGGAGGTCGACGAGAAGTACAAGGCCTGGACCCTGGAGGTGCTCCCCATCCTTCCGGGAGACGAGGGGTTCCGCCTCAAGCCCAAGAAGGGCCAGAGCGAGCGCATCCGGACCATCAAGAAGCTGCTGGCCCGGGACGACGTCGACCGGGTGGTGAATGCCTGCGATGCGGGTCGCGAAGGCGAGCTGATCTTCCGCGAGATCGTGAAGTACCTGGGCAGCGAGAAGCCCGTGCAGCGCCTGTGGCTCCAGTCCATGACGCCGGGCGCGATCCGCGAGGGCTTCCAGCACCTCAGGCCCGGCGAGGAGCTCGACGGCCTGGCCGCTGCCGCCGAGTGCCGCGCCTACAGCGACTGGCTGATCGGCATGAACTCGACCCGGGCCCTCACCAAGCGCTTCGCCAGCAAGAAGGAGAAGACCGCGTGGTCGGCCGGGCGGGTCCAGACGCCCACCCTGGCGCTGCTGGTCGATCGCGAGCTCGAGGTCCTGGCCCACAATCCCAAGCCCTACTGGCGCATCGAGGCCGAGTTCGCTCACGGCGACCACCGCTACAAGGCCACCTGGTTCGATCCCGGGTTCAAGGCGGGGGACGACGAGGAGGCCCGGGACGACCGGATCTTCGACGAGCGCAAGGCGCGTCGCATCGCCGAGGCGGTGAACGGCCGCGAGGGCGTCGCCGAGGAGACGCGCAAGCCGTCGCGGGAGTCGGCGCCGCCGCTCTTCGATCTGACGAGCCTCCAGCGGGAGGGCAACCGTCGCTTCGGCTGGTCGGCCCGCCGGGTCCTGAACGCGGCCCAGCGCTGCTACGAGCGCCACAAGATCCTGACCTACCCGCGGACCGATTCGCGCTGCCTGCCGTCCGACTACCGCGAGACCGTCAGCGGCGTGCTGGACTCGCTCGCCGGCTCGGAGTCCCTGGGCGAGGAGTTCGCGGACTACGCCCGGTCGGCCGAGCGCTTGCGCAGCCAGGGGCTCCAGAACGACAAGCGCATCTTCGACGACGCCGGCGTCTCGGACCACTTCGCCATCATTCCCACCGGCGAGCTGCCGTCGGCGCCGCTCACCGGGGACGATCGGCGGCTCTTCGACCTGGTGGTGCGTCGCTTCCTCGGCGCCTTCCACCCGCCGGCCGTCTGGGAGCGCATCGAGCGCACCACCGAGGTCGACGGCGAACGCTTCCGCACCCGCGCCCGCTCGCTGGTCGAGCCCGGCTGGCGCTCGGTGCTGCCCGCGGCCAGCGAGGACAGCGAATCGGTGGTGCTGGCGCCGCTGGCCGAGGACGACTCGCCCAAGGGCATCCCGGTGTCGAACGTCGAGGCCAGCTCCGAGGAGGACGCCACCCGCCCGCCGCCGCGCATCACCGAGGCGCGCCTGCTGTCGCTGATGGAGAACGCCGGCAAGCAGATCGACGACGAGGACCTGGCCGCCGTCCTGCACGAGAAGGGCCTCGGGACCCCCGCGACCCGGGCGGAGATCATCGAGAACCTCATTCGCAAGGGCTATGTCGTGCGCGTGGGCAAGGCGCTGCGCCCCACGGTGAAGGGCATCCGGCTGATCGACAGCCTGCACCGCATCGACATCCATCGCCTGGCCTCGCCCCAGCTCACCGGCGAGCTCGAGCAGCACCTGCTCGAGGTGGAGAAGGGCGGCCGGACCGCCGAGCGCTTCATGCAGGAGGTCACGACCTACGCCGTCGAGGTGGTCGAGCGGGCGAAGACCTTCGACTACGAAGAGCTGTACGGAGAGGATCCGCCGCTGGGGATGTGCCCCTACAGCGGCCGTCCGGTGGTGGAGGACGCCTGGTTCTACACCTGCAAGAAGGACCCCGGGACGCCGCGGGAGGCCAAGGCCGATCCCGACTGCCCGAACCCCACGTGCCCGCTCCTGATGTGGAAGGACACCTCCGGTCGCTACCTGAACCGCGAGGCGATCGAGGTGCTGCTGAAGGAGGGGCGGACGCCCGAGCTCGACGGGTTCACCGCGCGCAACGGCCGCACCTACCGCGGCTACCTCGAGATCGACCACGAGGAGTCCAAGCTCGTGGTGCGCTCGGCGGGCTGGAACGAGGAGTCCACCAGCGAGATCCCCGAGTACGAGGTCAACGAGGAGCCGGTCGCCCTGTGTCCCGTGTGCAAGAAGGCCCAGGTGGTGGAGACCACGACCCAGTTCATCTGCGCCGACAAGCTGAAGGACGAGACCGACTGGGAGCGGAAGAAGGCCGAGGCCAAGGCCGCCGGCGAGAAGCCGCCCCGGCGCAAGCCCGGCGAGAAGGACCAGATCTGCGGCTTCGTCATGCCGCGAACGGTCTGCAAGCGCGAGATCACCCGGGACGAGGTCCAGGCGTACATCCAGAACGGACGTACCGAGCTGATGACGGACTTCACGTCGCGCTTCGGCCGGCCCTTCTCCGCCATTCTCTTCCTCAAGGAGAACGGCCGCCACGGCTTCGAGTTCCCGCCGCGCGGGGGCGCCGCCAAGGACGCCGAGGGGGAGCGTAAGTCCCCCGCCCGCAAGGGTTCCAGGAAGGCGAAGAAGAAGGCGACGAAGAAGAAGGCGACCCGGAAGAAGGCCGCCGGCAAGAAGGCCGCCCGGAAGAAGGTCGGGAAGAAGGCCGGGAAGAAGAAGGCCGCCGCAAAGAAGACGTCCCGGAAGAAGGCGGCGAGCAAGAAGTCTGCCAAGAAGGCCACGCGGAAGGCCACCCGGAAGGCCGGCGCCCCCGCCGAGGACCTGCCCGCACCCGAAGACCCGAGCTGAGGCTCTCCGGACACGCCGGACCCTTTCATGCCGCAGTGCGTCGAGAGGCGCGCAGGTCGCTCGGCCGGCCGGGCGGACGGCCCCCGATCCGCCGATCCCCAAAGCGTTTCGTTGTGTTCTCGCCACTTTCCGGGTTATAACTGCGCACAGTCGTCGAGCGACTTCTTCTGGGGGAGAACGCCGCGAGGACGCCCTGGCTGCCGGCTGCGAGTCCTGTCTCGGAGCATGAGAGCTGACACGGGGTGTCCCGCGGTGCAGAGCGTCGCGGGTGCGCGCCACCGGCGTGTGTCCGAGCAGCTGGTCCGGCTGCACAGTCTGCACAGCGTGTTCCCTGCCCCGGAGCGATCGACTCGACCGAGGGTCAAAAAGCCCCGTCCGCAACACGCGGCGGTGGCGGGTGCGAGGGATCATGAGCGGACGCTTCGAGTACGGGTTCTTCTCACGTTCGACCAGGCGCTGGGTGACGGCGGCGACCACGCTGCTGTCGATCGTCGTCCTGGGGCTCGGGGTCGGGGCACCGGCCGAAGCCTTCGAGGCCTTCGACGGACGCTTCCAGGCCCACGGGTTCTTCGAGAGCCAGATGCGGGTGATGAGCGCCGACTATGCCGAAGACTGGGACATGGCCCAGTGGTACCAGGTCTTCAACCTCGAGGTGGAACTCGACATCCTGCCCGACGGCATCGGCCCGATCGACATGCTCTCGGGCTATGTCCGCGCCGAGGTCCGCTACGACTGCGTGTACAGCCGGGGCTGCGGAATGTTCCGCGGCGTCAACGCCTACGGCGACCGCTCGAAGAGCCTGCCGCGCCGGCTCTCCAACGCCCGCCAGCGAACCGCCATGGGCACCATCGCCCGCGACTCGAACGCCGACGGCGACCCGACCGACTTCTCCCGGCGCTCGGGCGGCACCACCGACCCGGTCCCGCTGAGCCTGGTGTCCGGCTTCTCGACCCTGGCCGGCAGCGCCGGCGCGGACCAGGCCATCGGCAACCCCACCGACAGCCCGGACTGCCAGAACGACTTCGTCGACACGGCGACCAACACCAATCTCGTGGGCCTCGAGCGGACCACCTGCGCCTCGCTGGTGGGTGGCGACCTCGGCATCGCCGTCTTCGGAACCCAGGGGACCCAGGCCAAGAACGACGACCCCTTCGAGTACGTCTTCGAGCGCTTCAGCGACTTCCGCTTCACCCAGATCCAGGGCCGGGGCGGCTCGCAGTACGGTCTGCCCACGCGCGCCTTCGGCCCCTGGCTGCCCAAGAACTTCATCAACGAGAACGCCGGGCTGGCCGACCGCATCAACCCCTTCGACCGCACCGAGACGAGCCCGGTGGTGGCCGCCGCCACCTTCAACACCGCCTTCGTGGGCGAGTTCAACCGGCTGATCGGCGCACGCGGTCTCGACCCGGACGATCCCGCCGACACCGGCGCCATCGAGGTGGCGCGGCAGGACGCCCAGTCCTTCGCCAACTTCCAGGCGACCCAGGTGACGGGCAGCGGGGCGAACCCGTTCCGCCCGATCCCGATCAAGGCCCCCGGCGACTTCGGCCGCGGCAACGACATCGCGCGCGGCATGTACCTGCCCAGCGAGGGGCTGCGCAACAACATCGACGACTTCGACAACCCGCAGTTCAACTTCCGCGAGTCCGAGCGCGCCTGGAACCGCGGCGCCAGCCAGCAGGACGAGAAGGAGCTGAAGGAGGCGTACCTCGACGTCGAGCTGTTCGACAGCCGGCTGTGGCTGCGCATCGGCAAGCAGTCGATCGTCTGGGGCAAGACCGAGCTCTTCCGCACCACCGACCAGTTCAACCCCCAGGACCTGGCCCTGGCCTCCCTGCCGAGCCTCGAGGAGTCCCGGATCGCGCTCTGGGCGTTCCGCGGGGTCTACTCCTTCTACGAGGTGGGACCGTTCAGCGACGTGCGCCTCGAGGCGGCGTTCAACTTCGACGACTTCGAGCCCGCCGACCTGGGCGCCTGCGGCGAGGCCTACACGCCCAACCTGGTCTGCGAGCTGACCTTCGGCATGTTCGCCCACGGCACCGCGGGCCTCGGCATCGCCGGCGTCGAGCGCCCCGACGACCCCTGGAGCGACCTCAGCGCCTGGGAGTTCGGCGGGCGCCTGGAGTTCCGCTGGGAGCGGCTCTCCTTCGCGATCACCAACTTCTACGGCTACAACGACACGCCGACCCTCAAGCGCATCTCCACCTACGAGCGCAACGTCGACCCCGGAACCGGTCGGCCGCGGGCCTTCGGACGCCGCGGAACCTGCCGGTACAGCCGCGGCGACTGGCAGGGACGGGACGCGAACGCCGGCGACTGCCTGCAGCCCGGGCCGACCTCCCGCACCAAGCAGGTCCTGCTCCAGGTGACGGGCGAGGCCGGAGATCCGGCCAACGGCGTGCCGCCCGGGTTCGTCGACAAGGGCGACGAGCTGGGCCGCCAGCTGCAGAACGACCCGAACAACGCCCTCGACCACCACCACGTGAACCAGCAGATCTTCGCGATGATCTGCTCGACGACCATCGGCTTCTCGGGTCTGGACCGCCGGGCCTGCGCCCAGACGGTGTTCGGCAGCACCGCCGACCCCACCGGCACCGGCATCTTCATCGCCCAGGCCATCGGCGCCACGGTCCGCGGCTCCGACTCCGCCAACACGATCCTCTCCGGGCTGCTGACCAGCGGCGTCAAGCTGCCGCTCGTGCTGCTCAACTCCGTCGCCAACGACCCCCAGGACCTGGGCAACGGCAACACCAACTGCAAGGCCTCGTACTTCGCCTTCGGCACGACGCCGGTCTTCATCCCCATCGATCCCACCGAGGACCAGCGCCCGCGCTGCGGCGGCAACGACCCCTCCGAGCTCACCCCCGGCGTCCACGGCAACTTCGCGGTGGCCGGCGAGGCCCTGGCCCAGGGGCTGTCGCCCGAGCAGGAGGCCCTGCTGGGCTGTGGTCCGTTCTGGGGAACCAACTGCGACGACGACGGCTTCGACCTGATGAACATGGAGCTCTCGTCGGTCATGCAGTCGTTCACCGGCGTGGAGGGCACCAACACCGGCTGGCGGACCGACGGCAAGGTCGGCCAGTACAACGGAGTCATCCAGAACACCGACGGGCTGGCCTTCTCGGACGTCAACGGCGACGGCGTCTTCGACCAGGCCGCCGGCGATCGCCTCCGCCAGCCCGGCACCGTGGGCTTCCTGGGGGCGACGCCCTGTACCTTCGGCGACCTGCTCGTGCCCGGCCGGAAGGGCAGCGAGACCGCGCGGCTGCCCGGCTGCCGGAGCCCCTACACCGACTCCGACTGGGACCCCAAGGAGGACGGCGACCCGCGCCTCGCCCAGCTCTCGCTGCCGCTGGCCGAGGGCCCGAGCTTCCTGGTCGCCTCGCCCGGCACCCACCCCTTCACGGGCCAGGACTGGGAGAACGAGATGGCCATCGTGTCCTGGAACTTCCAGGCGCTGCTGGTGGCCAACTCGGGCGAGCTCACCGCCGACCTCGAGAAGATCGACGCCAAGGCCGGGCTCACCCCCGCCGAGAAGCAGGCCAAGAAGATCAAGCGCGCCTACAGCGTGAAGAACGGAAAGTGCAGCTTCCGCCAGCCCCAGTTCTGCGGCACGCCCGAGGCGCTCTTCGCCATCGCGGGCGTGACCCGCCCCACGGTCGAGGCCGGCGGCAGCGGCCGCTTCGGCCGGCGGACCTTCACCTGGCACTCGGGCGGCGAGGCGGTCCTCGTCTACGAGCGCCGCAACGTGCTGGGCTTCTCGGCGGACTTCGCAGAGGACGTCACCAAGTCGAACTGGAGCATGGAGTTCACCTGGTTCGACGACATCAGCCGCGGCGACGCCGACCAGCGCGACGGCAACTCCACGGTGGACACCTTCAACCTGACGATCTCCGTCGACCGGCCCACCTTCATCAACTTCCTGAACGCGAACCGGACGTTCTTCTTCAACTCCCAGTGGTTCTTCCAGTACACCGACGGCTACCGCAGCAGCTTCGGCGGCAACGGCCCGTTCAACATCCTGGGCACCTTCGCGGTCTCGACCGGCTACTACCAGGACCGGCTGCTGCCCAGCCTGGTGTTCGTCTACGACGTCCAGTCGGTCTCCGGGGCGGCCCTGCCCCAGGTGACCTACCGCTACAACGAGGCCTTCTCGGTGACCGTGGGCGCGGCGATGTTCATGGGCCGCACCCAGCTGAAGGATCGCCCCGTCAACCCGCTGGGCGGCGTGGGCAACCTGCAGGGTCCGAACCGCGACAAGGTGGGAGTGGAGAACGGCCTCGCCGTGGTGCGCGACCGCGACGAGGTGTTCGTGCGGATCCGCTACACCTTCTGAGCGCAGCCGAAGACGGGCGTGGCTTCATCGCCGCGCCCGTCTCTTTGGAATCGAGCAACACAATAATGAGTATGACGTCGATGTGTGATCGAACACCCATCGACCCCGCAATCGTGAACATTCCGTCCCATTCGCGCCGGGTTCCGGGTTAGGATCGATCCCGGTGGCAGGCCGTCGGCGCTCTGGGGGAGGTCGCAGCCGGGTCGCGGGGATCGAACAGAATGATGCGCCCTCACGGCTCCAGCGCCGGCCACAGGGCCGGCGCGCTGGTCGCTGCGTTGATCGTCGCGCTCGCGTCTGCGGCGTCGGCCTTCGAGTACGACTTCGGCGACGGACGCGGCATCCAGGTGCACGGCGCCTACGAGATGCAGCTTCGGACCCTGTCCGACGGCTACCGGGCGGGGCGCTGGTACCTGTCCCAGTTCTCGCACATCCTGAACGTCGAGGCCGAGCTGGACATCGCTCCCGACGGCTTCCTCTTCTTCGACTACGTCACGGGCTTCGTGCGGGTGGAGGGGCGGATCAACTGCGTCTTCAAGAACGCGTGCGGCCCCGACGTCAACTACAGCCTCTACGGCAACGGGGCCGATCGCCAGAAGCGGAACTTCCGGGACGGCCAACGCCGGGGGTACTCGGGCACGATCGACCGGCCCGAGGACCGGGAACGCATCCACAACAATCAGGGGGAGCTGGTCGACTTCACGGGGCTGCTTCCGTTCGGCGAGCTGACCGACGTAGGAGCCGACCCCGACATCCTGGCGGAGGTCACCGCCCCGTTCATCGATGCCCGCTTCGCCGCCCGCAAGATCGACCACGACAATCCGCGCGGGCCCCGCTACCTGCCCCAGGGCCCGTGGCAGACCAGCTACGACCTGGAGAACATCGGCACCACGGACGACGTTCGCAACTTCACCAACCCCGCCGACCCGGACCTCACGGACGACGACCATCGGGGCGGGCTGCTGCTCCGCCCGTGGCTGCCCAGTCTGTACGCTCCGTCCAATGCGCTGGTCGAGGAGGCCGATGAGTTCGACAGCTTCGACCAGAAGTTCTCCGAGAACGACATGTTCTTCAACCACGGCGCGTCCCAGGACGAGGGCGAGCTGAAGGAGGCCTACCTCGACCTCGAGATGTTCGACTCGCGGCTCTGGCTGCGGCTCGGCAAGCAGTCGATCGTCTGGGGCAAGACGGAGCTCTTCCGCACCACCGATCAGCTGAACCCCCAGGACATCGCCATTTCGTCGCTTCCCAGCCTGGAGGAGTCGCGCATCTCGCTGTGGTCGGCCCGCGGCGTCTGGTCGTTCTACAACGTCGGTCCCTTCGAGGACGTCCGCCTCGAGGGCGCCGTCATCCTCGACGACTTCGAGCCCACCGACCTGGGCTTCTGCGGCGAGCCCTACACACCGTTCCTGGTGTGCGGCAAGAACTTCGGCCTGTTCGCCCACGGCGTGCTCGGCACCGGGCTCGCCGGCGAGGAGCGGCCGCCCAACTGGTGGGACGACCCGTCGGGCCTCGAGTTCGGCGCGCGCCTCGAGTGGCGCTGGAACCGCTTCAGCTTCGCGATCGTGGACTTCTGGGGCTACAGCGACTTCCCCTACGTCGACCGGATCAACACCTTCGAGCGCGCGGTGGATCCGAAGACCGGCCGACCCCTGGACTCCCGCGGTCACGGCTACGACACCCGCGGCATCGGCGACCCCACGGTGGACGACATCGAGTACCTGTCGCTGCGCGACCAGGCCGACTTCCTGGGCGACGACGCGCTGGCCGCCAGCTACCAGGGCTACGTGGACGCACGGGACGACCTGCGCACCCAGGCCAAGGACTTCAACTCCGGCAACCGTCAGATCTTCGACTTCATCTGCGGGCTCACCGTGGGGATCGCCAGCGCGGCCCTCGAGAACCCGGCCGTCGACGAGGCCTGCATCATCGACGTACTGAACAACGTCTCGGACCTGGGCCTCACCGGAAACGTGCCGACCTCGGCGGCCGACGCCCTGACCATGATCCTGGCCGGGTCCGGCGCCGGATCCTTCCTGGGTGCGATCCTGGCGGGAGGGACCGAGGTCCCGCTCATTCGCCTCAACCAGGACCTCGACGATCGTCCTGCCGACTACAACCCGGCCAACCCGCCCACCTGCAACGACGGCTTCTTCAACCTCATCGCCGGAGCGGACAGCCCGTGCCTGTCCGACTACCTGACCGACGAGCAGGAGGCGCTGCTGGGCTGCGGCCCCTTCTATGGGTCGAACTGTGACAAGCACGGCATCGACCTGTACAACGCCGAGTTCAGCGTGCTGGGCCAGAGGCTGCCGAACATCGAGCCCGACGCGCCCGTGGGAAGCCGGGTCTTCTTCGAGGACGGCCGCCGGAACTACAAGATCCTGCGCGGAGCCAGGCGCCTGACCGATCCGCGCTGGAACCCCCGGTTCGACGGCTGCGTGCGCCCGGACCCTGGCCCGGGCAACCGCATCTCGGCCAAGGAGAGCCTGTGCACCGGAGCCCGCACCCAGGACCTGTACAGCATGGGGTTCGACAGCGAGCTCGAGGCGCTCTCCCAGAACTTCGTGAACCTGCTGGCGGCGCTCTCCTCGGCCACCGGGGGCGACGACGAGTGCGTGATCGACGACCCCGCGACCTGCCAGCTGGTGCGGGCGGTGGCGGCGATCTCCGGCGTGCAGCGCCCGGAGATCAGCGCCCGCCGCAACGCGCAGTTCGGCCGGCGGGACTTCGTCTACCACGGGGGTGGGGAGGCGGTCCTCAAGTACAACAAGCGCAACGTCCTGGGCTTCTCCATGGACTTCGCCGAGGACGTCACCAAGACGAACTGGAGCTTCGAGTTCACCTGGATCGAGAACGAGCGCTTCGGCAGCCTGGTGACCGAGAGCGGCAACGAGCGCGTCGACCTCTACAACTTCACCGTCTCCATCGACCGCGCCACCTTCATCAACTTCCTCAACCCCAACCGCACCTTCTTCTTCAACACCCAGTGGTTCATGCGCGTGGTGGAGGACTGGGACGACGACCGCTACTCCGCGGATGGTCCCGTCACCGTGCTCGGGACCTTCACCGTCGCCACCGCCTACTTCCAGGACCGGCTGGCCCCTGCGGTGACGGTCGTCCACGACTTCTCGTCGGCGTCGGGCGGGGTGATCTCCCAGATCAGCTACCGCTACACGGAGGCCTTCTCCATCGCGTTCGGGATGGCGACCTTCTACGGCGGGCCGCGGCGGCAGCCGATCCCGTACTACCCGCTGGCGATCGGCAACGAGGCGCCGCCGTACAACCAGCGGGCGAAGTACCAGGGGCTCTCGGCGATCTCGGAGCGCGACGAGTTCTTCATGCGCCTCCGATATACGTTCTGACCGGGCAGCCGACCACTCCAGCCGTCCTCAATGACCCCGCCCGAGGTGGTCGCTCGAGGTCATGCGCCGCCGGCTGTCCTTGTCGAAGGGCAGCGACACCATGTCGTACGACTCCCGGCGCCATCCCCCGGTGCCCGAGATGGCGTTGAAGAAGCTCGCGGCCACCGGCTCGAGGACGTTGCTGGGGTGGCCGCCCGGCCAGTCCGGGTACTTGTCGATGTCTGCCGAGTAGCGGTGCACGAGGATTCCGACCTCGAGGTGCCGGCGCTTGCTGGTCCGCGTGATCCAGTACATCGGGGTCCGGGTGAGATAGTCGAGGTAGACGACGATCGACTTGACGTCCCGGCCGCGCTCCTTCAGCAGCCCCTCGAGCACCACCGCGCGCCGCACGTCCCAGGTGTCGCTGGCGAACGACAGGCCGCTGGTGCCGAAGTTGCGCTCGTCCTCCTGGGGCCAGCCGGGGCGGGTGGCGTTGATCGGGGCGAGGACGTCGCGCACCTCCCGCACCCGCCAGACGTAGGCGTTGGGGCGGATGGCCAGGCCCGTCCAGCCCTTGCCGGAGTCCTCGGAGGCGGCGATCGACTGGCCGGCCGTGGGGTTGATGGCCGAGAAGCCGCCGCCCAGCTGGCTGCCCATGGCGATGCCGCCGCCCCCGGCGTCGCCGGAGGCCGAGTAGCGGGGGAAGAAGACGCCGTCCAGCCAGTTGGTGGCCGAGCGGCGGGTC
This sequence comes from Myxococcota bacterium, assembly GCA_050618075.1. Lineage (GTDB taxonomy): Bacteria > Myxococcota_A > UBA9160 > UBA9160 > UBA4427 > JBNLVL01. The sequence continues at coordinate 140,761 of JBNLVL010000026.1, read as the reverse complement.
TTGCGCATGGTCGGCACGTAGACGAAGACGTCGTCGGGCTCTTCGTAGTCCGTGTTGGCCGCCAGCGACCGGAACTGCCTCCACGCGAGGTGCCGGGCGTCGAACGGCTTGTCGAAGACGCCGCCGCTGGCGAAGACCATGCTCTCCGAGTCCTCGACGGTGTAGTCGTCGTCGGGCAGGTCCGCCCGATGGCGGGTCTGGAGGAAGAAGAACTTCCCCTCGAAGGAGAGGTCGCCGCCCAGCCCCGAGGCCAGGTCGACGAACCGGAACTTCCCCCGGTGGCCCGCTCCCCGGTAGCGCATCTGCATGTTCCAGGCCCAGCGCAGGCCCGCGTCCTTGGCGTCGGAGTCGATCGAGTCGGCGGGGAAGGGCACCCCCGCCGTGTAGTTCGTGAGGTTGCCGTCGCCGTCGAGCTTCGCCTGGCCGCGGAACCGCTGCGTGGCATCCCGGTAGAAGGGGGCGTCCAGGTAGCGCCGGTGGCAGTAGCCGATCTGCATGCGCATGCCTTCGAAGAAGAAGACCTCGCGGTGGCGCCAGATCTCCGCGGGCAGCAGGCGGCGCAGCACCAGGAGCGCCTCCTGGTCGAGGATCATGCCCTCCTTGATGGCGATGGGCACGGCGTCGAGGCCCTGCTTCTGCTCCTCCGGCGAGACGCTGACGGTGGGGCAGTCGCCCTCGTCGGGCGGCTCCTCCGCGAGGGCCGGGCCCGGGCCCGGCGTCGCGAACCCCAGGCACAGGGCGAGAACGAGGGCAGCGCGGGCGGGCAGTGACCGTCGGGGGCGGTGGCCCGGGGCGAGCGGGAGCACGGGTGGAACCTCCTGGTCTCCTGGAATGGCCGCGGGAGTCTATCCTACCCTTCGGGTCCGGGGTCCACCGGAGCGCCGGGGCCCACCCCGGGGAGGTCGAGGTCGTGCCCAAGAGATCCATCGGCACGCCGCTCACGATCGGCATCGTCCTGGCCGTCCTGCTGGTCGCCCTGGCGGTCGGCTGGCAGGTCCTGCTGTGGAGCGACGTGGCGCCGCCCGCCACCCCGCTCGACGACGGGCTGTCGACCCGGGACTGGGTGTTGTGGATCCTCGGCAGCATCTTCTTCGCCCTCGTCCTGATCGGTCTGGTCTGGCTGTGCGCCTGGCTGGTTCGCGAGATGCGGGTCAACCAGAGCCAGCGGGCGTTCCTCGACGCCGTGACCCACGAGATGAAGACGCCGCTGGCGTCGTTCCGGCTGTACCTCGACACCCTGGGGCGCCTCGACGTGGAGCCCGGCAAGCGCGCGGAGTTCATCGATCACATGCGCGAGGACCTCGACCGCCTCGACGGCACCATCGACCAGGTGCTGGCCGCGGCGCGCGCCGACGAGCGGGGGCGGAGCGCCCGCCGGGAGCCGGTGGACGTGGTGGGGGTGCTGGCGGAGTGCGTCGACCGGGTCCGGGAGCGGCACGGGCTTGCCGAGGAGGCCGTCCGCCTGGAGAACGGAACCGGCACGCTGGTGCGGGGCGATCGCGGCGAGCTCGAGATGGTGTTCCGGAACCTCCTGGAGAACGCGATCAAGTACTCCGAGGATCCCGTCGAGGTGCGCGTCCGCATCCGCTCCGCCAACGACACCCGGGTGACCGTGGAGATCGCCGATCGGGGGATCGGGATTCCCCAGGGAGATCTCTCGAAGATCTTCCAGCGCTTCTACCGGGCGCGACGCGACGTGCAGCGCAAGGCGTCGGGGCTGGGGCTCGGGCTGTTCATCGTGGGCAACCTGGTCCGGCGCCAGGGCGGGCGCATCGAGGCGCGCAGCGAGGGGGCCGGGCGGGGCAGCCGCTTCGTGGTCACCCTGCGTGCGGCCCGGGGACACGCCGCCGCCGGGGCCGTGGCCCACCGCCAGACCTCCCTGGCCGAGCGGGCGTCGGTCTCCGCGCCCACGGGCCGCTGAGGGGCGCGGGTGGCGCGAATCCTGATCGTCGAGGACGAGGCCCACATCGCGGAGGGGCTCCAGTTCAACCTCGAGGCCGAGGGCTACGAGACGCTGGTGGCCGAGGACGGTCCCACGGCGGTGGAGCTCATCACCGATCCCACGGGAGCCTTCGACCTCGTCCTCCTCGACGTCATGCTGCCCGGCATGGGAGGCTTCGAGGTGGCGCGCAGGGTGCGCGCGGCGGGCATCTACGTTCCCATCCTCATCCTCACGGCCAAGGGGGACTCCTCGGACCTGGTGCGGGGCCTCGAGGAGGGGGCGGACGACTATCTGACGAAGCCGTTCCGCCTGGACGAGCTGCTGGCGCGCGTCAAGGGGCTGCTGCGCCGGCGGCGCTGGGACCGGGCCAACGAAGAGAACGGCCGTCCCCGTGAGTTCGCCTTCGGTGACGTGGTGGTCCACTTCGACCGCTTCGAGATCACGACGCCCCGCGAGACGGTGAGCCTGACCACACGAGAGATGGCGCTCCTGCGCGCGCTGATCGACCGGGAAGGCGAGGCGGTCACTCGGGGGGAGCTTCTCGAGGAGGTCTGGGGTTTGCGCCCCGACACCAGGACGCGCGTCGTCGACAGCTTCATCGTCCGCCTGCGTCGCTACGTCGAGCCCGACCCGTCACGCCCCAGTCACATCGTGTCCGTCCGGGGCCACGGGTACCGCTTCGATCGCGGATAGCCCTTGTGCGAATCGCCCGGCCCGTGCCACCCTTGGGCGGTGAGCGATCGCCTGCGCCTGCACGTGAAGCCAGTGTTGCGGAACCCGGCGTTGATCGTCGCCTTCGAGGGATGGAACGACGCCGGGGAAGCGGCGACGACCGCCCTCCGCTTCATCACCGACGCGGTTCGCGCGGTGCCGCTGGCCGACCTCGATCCCGAAGAGTTCTACGACTTCACCGTGCGCCGGCCCAACGTGGCCATGGACCGCCACCGCCAGCGCCGCATCGTGTGGCCGGCCAACGAGTTCCGGTTCGGATCGATCGACGGCGAGCGCGAGGTCGTGACGTTGTGCGGTGTCGAGCCCCACCTCAAGTGGAGCGCCTTCGCCGATTGCGTGACCGGGCTCGCCCGGGACCTCGACGTCTCGCGGGTGGTGCTGCTCGGGGCCTACCTGGCCGACGTCGTCTACTCCCGTCCGGTCGGCGTGTCCGGGTTCGCCAGCGAGCCGGAGCACCTGAAGCGGCTCGGGGTGGAGCCCTCCACCTACGAGGGGCCGACCGGAATCGTCGGCGTGCTGGCCGACCGCTTCGAGCGGGCGGGAATGGACGTGGTGAGCCTGTGGGCGGGTCTGCCCCACTACATCAACGCCGCGCCCAACCCGCGCGGCGCCCTGGCGCTGCTCCAGGGCGTGACCCAGCACCTCGACTTCCCGGTGGACGACGCGCCGCTGCGCACCGGCGCCGCGGAGTTCGAGGAGAAGATCTCGAAGCTCGTCGCGGGGGACCCGGAGCTCAGCGAGTACGTGCGCCAGCTCAAGCGGCGGGAGTTCGCCCAGTAGGGGCGGCGCCGGTGTGCGACCGCGGCGCCGGCGCGGTCAGAGCTCGATCGACTCCTCGACCAGCATGACCGGGATCTCGTCGTCGACGACGTAGAGGACCTTGCCGTCCTCGCGCAGCAGGCCCTCGGCGATGGGGCTCTCCACCTTGTCGCCGCCGCGGTTGCGCAGGCTGCCGGCCGCGATCTGCTCGTTGAGCTTCGCGAGCAGCGCGGGCTCGGCGTGCTTGACCGGCTGCTTGGTCTCGGGGCACACGAGGATCTCGATCAGTTCGTCGCTCACGGGCATGGCGAAGTCCTCCTCGCGCTTCTCAGCGCAGCATGGACGAGGGGTACTCGAGGATGCGGCGGGCGATGATCAGCTGGTTGATCTGCTGGGTGCCCTCGTAGATGTCGTTGATCTTCGCGTCCCGCATCCACTTCTCGACCAGCAGCTTCTTCGAGTAGCCCACGGGGCCGAGGATCTCCACGGCCTTCTGGGTGATCCCGGTGACCGCCAGGCCCGCCTTGGCCTTGGCCATGGAGGCTTCCAGGTTGTTGGGCTTGCCCGCGCTGATGAGCTTCGCCGCGCGCCAGGTGAGGAGCCGTGCCGCCTGGAGCTCGGTCTCCATCTCCATCACGTCCCGCTCGAGGGCGGTCAGCTCCCGGGGCGGAGCGTCGTAGCGGATCTCCACCCCCTGGCGCTCGAGCTCCTCCTTCACGAAGTCCAGGGCCGCCCGCCCGACCCCCACGGCCATGGCCGCCACCACGGGGCGGCTGGCGTCGAAGGTGGCCATGGCCCCCTTGAAGCCCTTGTCGCCGGCCTTGTTGGGGTCCTTCTTCTTGACCTTCTTCGACCCCAGGAGGTTCTCCGCCGGGACCCGGCAGTCGTCGAACTGCAGGGTGGCCGTGTCCGAGGCCCGGATGCCGAGCTTGTCCTCGGTGCCCACCAGGGTCATGCCCGGGGTGTTGGCCGGGACCACGAACGACTTGATCCCGCCGCGGCCCGCGCTCTTGTCGACCGTGGCCCACACCACGACGAAGCCGCCCTCGACGGTGCTGGCGCCTTCGCCGGCGGTGCAGAAGATCTTGGTGCCGTTGAGGACGTACTCGTCGCTGGCCTCGTCGTAGTCGGCGGTGGTCTGGATGGCGGCCGAATCCGATCCCGCGCCGGGCTCGGTGATCGCCATGGCGCCCCAGATCGGGTGCCCCTCCTCCTCCCGGAAGCCGGACATGAACTTCGCCCGCTGCTCGGGGGTGCCGGCGGCGCTCACCGCCGACCCGCCCAGCGCCGGCGTCGGCATGCGCAGGTAGAGGCCCGCGTCGCCCCAGCACAGCTCCTCGGCCTGGACGCAGACCTGGATGAATCCGTCGTTGTCCTCGCCGTACTCGCCCGGTGCGCCCTTGCGCCCCTCGCGCCACCACCAGTCCACCCACTCGGTGGGCAGGTCGTGCTCCTGGTCGTCGTACTTGCGGGACACCGGACGCATCTGCTCCCGCGCGATGCGGTTGTAGTGCTCCTTGGCTGCGACGGTGTTCGGGCTCGGATCGAAGGAAATGGCCATGTTCTTGTCTTCCTGTCTAGACGAGGGCGAGGGCTTCGAACGTGCTGAAGCCGCGGGCGTTGCGGAGGTGCATCTCCGGAAGGTAGTCGCGGATGTATCCGTGGCCGCCGAAGACCTGCACCGCTCCGTCGGCGCAGTCGAGCGCGACCCGGGCCGCCTTGTCCCGGGCCAGGGTGGCCTCGCGGGTGGCGTCCTCGCCGCGGTCGAGCTTCCAGGCCGCCTCCCAGGCCAGCAGGCGCGCGCCGTCGATCTCCGTGGCCATGTCGGCCAGCTTGAAGGCGATGGCCTGCTTGGTGGCGATGGGCACCCCGAACGCGTGGCGCTCCTTGGCGTAGTCGCGAGACACCTCGAAGGTGGCCCGCGCCAGCCCGACGGCCGCGGCGGCGAGGGCGACGCGACCGCGGTTCACCAGGGCGCGCACGTCCGAGCCCGCGTCCCCGCCCAGCCGGGCGGTGGCAGGCACCCGCACGCCGGACAGGCCGAGCTCCACGGTGGGCAGCGCGCGCAGGCCCAGGTTCTGCTCCGGGGTCGCCGAGAGGCCGTCGGCGTCGGTCGGCACCACGAACACCTGCACGCCCCCCGACTCCTCGGACGCGACCACCAGGACGTGGGACAGGCCGTCCTGCCAGGGCACGAAGCACTTCTGGCCGTCGAGCAGGAAGTCGCCGCCGTCGCGCTTCGCGACCGTCGCCGGTCGGAAGGCGTCGAAGTCGAAGCGCGGCTCGACCAGCGCCAGCGAGCCGGGCCGGTAGGCGTCTCCGGTGAGGCCGGGCAAGAGCGCGGCGCGCTGCTCCTCGGTTCCGCCGTCCAGCACGGCCAGGCCCAGGAGCGAGGGCGAGAGGACGCCCAGGGCGAGGGAGAGGTCTCCCCAGGCCAGCTCCTCGGTGATCAGGCAGCCGGTGACGGCGCTGCGCTCGCCGCCGCCGCCGAACGCCTCCGGCAGCGCGCCCGTCACGAGCCCGAGCTCGTGGGCCTGCTCCAGCACGCCGGAGTCGAGGGCGCCGGCCTCGTCGCACTCGCGCGCCCGGGGTCGGATCTCGTTCTCGGCGAACTGCCGGACGGTCTCGACGATGAGGGCTTCTTCTTCGTTGGGTTGGAAGTCGATCATCCTTGGGCTCCAGGGGTTGCCTTCCGGCGGTCGGGCCGACGAAAGGGATGCGGGGTCCGCCCGCCAGGGTGTGCCCCGCCGTGCGGGGGTGGGCTCAGACGCGCTCGAGGATGGTGGCGATCCCCATGCCGCCGCCGATGCACATGGTCACGAGGCCGGTCTGCTGGTCGCGCCGCTCGAGCTCGTCGAGCACGGTCCCGACGAGCATCCCGCCGGTGGCGCCCAGCGGGTGGCCGAGGGCGATGGCGCCGCCGTTGACGTTCACCTTCTCGTGGTCCATGCCCAGGTCGCGCATGGTCTTGAGCGGGACGGCGGCGAACGCCTCGTTGATCTCCACGAGGTCGATGTCGCCCATCTCCATGCCGGCCTTCTTCAGCACCCGTCGCGTGGCCGGGGTCGGCGCCGTCAGCATGATGACGGGCTCGCTGGCCGCGGTGGCGGCGGCCACGATCCGGGCCCGGGGCGTCATGCCGTGGGCCCGGGCGTAGTCGGGGCTGGCGAGGAGCACGGCGCTGGCGCCGTCCACGATGCCCGACGAGTTGCCGGCGTGGTGGACGTGGGGGATCGAGGCCACGTCGGGGTAGACCTCCTGGGCCCGCTGGTCCAGCGTGCGGGTGTCGCCCTCCGGCGTGAACGCGCCCATGGCCTCGAAGGAGGGCCGCAGGTTCGCGAGCTGCTCGGCGGTCGTGCCCGCGCGCGGGTGCTCGTCGCGGTCCAGGACGAGGTTGCCCTCGAGGTCGCGGACCGGGATCAGGCTGCGGCCGAAGCGATCCTCCTTCTGGGCCACCTCGCAGCGCCGCTGGCTCTCGGCGGCGAAGGCGTCGAGATCGGCGCGGCTGAAGCCCTCGACGGCGGCGATCAGGTCCGCCGAGATGCCCTGGGGCACCATCGGGTGCTGCTCCAGGAGGTGGGGGTTCTTGCCGTCGAGGCCCGCGTCGTCGGTGCCCATGGGCACCCGGGACATCGACTCGACCCCGCCGCCGATCACCAGGTCCTGCTGCCCGGACATCACGCCCATGGCCGCGAAGTTGACCGCCTGCTGGCCCGACCCGCAGAAGCGGTTCAGGCTGACGCCGCTCGCCGAGTCGTGGGGCCATCCGGCCGCCAGCACGGCCATGCGGGCGATGCAGGCTCCCTGCTCCCCCAGGGCCGAGACGCAGCCGGCCACCACGTCCTCGACGTCCATGGGGTCGATTCCCGTGCGGTCCCGGACCGCGTTCAGGACCTGGGCCAGCAGCTCCTGGGGATGCACGCCCGACAGGGCCCCGGTGTCCTTCTTGCCCTTGCCGCGGGGCGTCCGCACCGCATCGATGATCCAGGCTTCGCCCATGACCGACTCCTTGCGTCGCTCTGCGGGCCGGGCGCCGGACGGACTCGGGGTCGGGCTGGGACCCGGTCCCGAGCGGCCCCCGATCGGTCCGTCTGCACACGGCCCGTGAGCGGAGAATGGGTTCGCGAACGCGTGGCTCGCAGCGGGGCAGCGGCTTCGCTCGCGCAGGCCCCAGGAAGCTGACCCGTGGGTCAAGACCGGCCGATTCTATCAGCTCGGGTGGTTCGTCGCATCGCGAGCAGGCACCTGGAGAGAGGGGACCGGCCCTCACCCGAGCCGGTCGCCGAAACCGGTCAAATGGCTTTTGATTCGCAGCGTTGGGATGCCGTGGGCGCGCCCGGGTCGGTGCAACGATTCGATGCGCGAGGCCGGACGCATTTCGAGTCGCGCTGGCTTGACGCGCCCTCGAACGAGTGGGTATACCACTCGCGTCGCGAGGGGCCCCCCGGAAAGGCCCCCCGGGTTTCGAAACGCACGCACTCCTTCGCTCCGCCAACCGAGGCGCGAGGGGCGCCCGTGTGCGTGTCCCACCACGGTCCGAGCCCGGGCCTCGCACAGAGACGGCGTCGACCTGCCCAGGGCAGAGGCGACCGTGGGAGGGTGAGCTCATCCGCTCCGAGAAGAACGCCCAGCGATCCAATGCGGTCGGGTCCCGCCGAGCAGGACTCCCGGGATGGGTCACCGCCGGCGCCCTGGCGGTTTCACTCCTGGGGCTCGCGGCACCGTGCCTGGCCGCCGAGTCGGGAGGCGACGTCCTCTCGGCCGGAAGCGTCTGCGAGGCCCAGAAGCTGAAGAAGCTCCTCGAGGAGAACCCGAATCTCCACATCGAGATTCCCGCCGAGTTCAACAAGCCCTGGCCCTCCTACGAGGCCTGCCTGTCCCATGACCTCGCCTGGGACGAGGAGGCGCCCGGCCCCCGCCAGCCCATTCCCTTCTCCCACAAGCACCACGCCGGCCAGTTCGGGATCGATTGCCAGTACTGCCACTCCGGAACCGACCGCTCGGCGGCCGCCGGCGTGCCCTCGGTCGAGCTCTGCATGGGCTGCCACGCGCAGTTCCCCAAGGAGTACGACGAGCTCGAGGGCATCCAGATCCTGAAGGATCACTGGGAGAAGAAGCAGCCCATCGAGTGGGAGCAGATCCACCGGCTTCCGGAGCACGTCCAGTTCAAGCACAACCGCCACATCCAGGCGGGGCTCGAGTGCCAGCGCTGTCACGGCCAGGTGCAGGACATGGACAAGCTCTATCTGACCAAGGACACGGTCTGGTGGCCCTGGGGCCTGCCGGCCCAGAAGCTCGAGATGGGCTGGTGCATCAGCTGCCACCGCGAGAACAACCAGCAGGCGTCCCAGGACTGCCTGACGTGCCACTACTAGCGCGCTTCGCGCGCGCCCCTTGCCCGCCACCTTCGCCGGTGCGGGCAGGCCCGCAACCCGGGGCGAACTCCAGGACGAACGCATGCCCGAGCTCGATCGTCGAAATTTCCTGAAGCTGGTGGGTGCCGGTGCCGGCGCCGCGGCCACCGTCGGCTGCGACCCCGTCGAGAAGCTGGTTCCCTACGTGATCCAGCCCGAGGAGATCACGCCGGGCATCCCGGTGGTCTACGCCTCGACGTGCACCGAGTGCCCGTCCCAGTGCGGCATGCACGTGAAGACCCGCGAGGGTCGGCCGATCAAGCTCGAGGGCAACCCGAACGACGAGCTCCACGTGGGCGCCCTGTGCGCCCGCGGCTACGCCAGCCTGGCGCGCACCTACCATCCCGACCGCTACACCGGCCCGCGCAGGCGGGGCGGCGACGGCCTCGAGCCCGCGACCTGGGACGAGGCGATCTCCGCGCTCACCGACCGCGTGAACGCCCTGCGGCAGAAGGGGCAGGTGGATCGCCTGCGCGTGTTCGGCGGCGACCGCGGTCCCGCGCTGGGGTCGGTGATCGACGGCTTCATTCGCGCCATCGGCGGCGACCCGGCGAGCCAGCGGCTGGTCGACGAGCCGTTCGCCGACCGCGCCCTGCGCAAGGCGACCCAGGCGGTCTTCGGGGCCTCCGGCGCGCCGGTCTTCGACCTCTCGGGCGCCGACCTGGTGCTCGACTTCGGTTCCGACTTCCTCGACACCGGCGCCTCGTCCACGGCCCATTCCGCGCAGTTCGCGGCGGCCCAGGACCTGGCGAAGCACGCCGACGGCGGCGCCCGCCTGGTCTCGATCGGGCCGCGCATGGACCTCACCGTCTCCAACTCGGACCAGTGGCTGCCCGCGGCCGCCGGCCACGAGGGCCGGGTCGCGCTGGCCCTGGCCAGGCTGGTGGCGGACGCGAAGGGCGGCGCCTCCGGAGCCGCGGCGGGCGTCCTGGGTGGCGTCGACCCCGCGGCGATCGCCGCCGCAGCCGGCCTCGAGCTGGCCGACCTCCAGGCCCTCGCCGCGAAGATCGCCGGCTCCAAGGCGGTGGTCGCCCTGCCTCCGGGCGTGGCGGCCCGGACCCGGCGCGCCGTGGCCGACGCCGCGTCGGTGCTGCTGCTCAACGCCGTGGCGGGCGCGGTGGGCACCACGCTGCGCATCCCGGCCGAGGGCGGCGGCACAGAGCCCGCGAGCCTGACCCGGATCCAGCAGCTGATCGCCGACATGAAGGCCGGCCGGGTCGACGTGCTGCTGATCCACGACGCCAACCCGGTGTACTCGCTGCCCGCCGAGCTGGGCTTCGCCGAGGCCCTCTCCCAGGTCGGCCTCGTGGTGTCGACGGCCTCGATGGCCAACGAGACCTCGGAGCTCGCCGGCTGGGTCCTGCCCGACCACGCGCCGCTCGAGTCCTGGGGCGACGCCGCGCCGCGTCCCGGGGTGCACCTGGTCGTGCAGCCCACGATCCGACCGCTCTACGACACCCAGGCCCTGGGCGACCTGCTGCTGACCGTCGGCCGCAAGGTCGGGGACGACGTCGGCAGCCAGCTGCCCTCGGGCTCGTTCCGCGGGGTCGTGCAGCAGGCGTTCGGCGGCGACTGGCGGAAGATCCTCGCCGACGGCGGCGTGTTCGGCGCCGAGCCGGCCTCGGTCGACGGCGCGGTGGCCGCGAGCGTCGCCAGCCTCGAGTTCGGCGCGCCCGACGTCGAGGGCAGCGGCGACTTCACCCTGGTGGCCTACCCGCACTCGTTCATGGGCGACGGCGGCGGCGCCGCGCTGCCCTGGACCCAGGAGACGCCGCACCCCGTCACCAAGGCCTCCTGGGTGAGCTGGGCGGAGATCAGCACGGCCACCGCCGAAGCGCTGGGCGTCACCTTCGGCGACATGCTGAAGGTCGAGACCGGCTTCGGCGCCGGCTCGATCGAGCTGCCGGCCTATCCCCGGGGCGGCGTCCGCGACGACGTGGTCGCCATCGCGATCGGTCAGGGCCACACCGTCGGCTACTACGCGTCGCTCGCCGGCGACGGCCAGCCCGGCGAGGCCCGGGGCGCCAACGTCGTCTCGGTGCTGCCGGCGGCCACCGACGAGTCGGGCGGGCGAGCCTGGCTCTCCACCCGCGCGGTGGTCCACCCCACCGGCGGCTTCAAGCGCATCCCGCTGAGCCAGTGGACGGACAACCAGCGCGAGCGCGGCATCGCGCCCGCGGTCTCCCTGGCGGCCCTCGCCGCCGGCGGCGACCACGGCGAGCACGCCAGCGACGACGGCCACCACGGGGGCGGCAACGTCGCCCGGGAGCACTTCGCCCACGAAGAGGCCGGCCTCGTCTCGCCCTACGACCCGAGCAACGACGCCCGCCCCGACAGCCCCTACCGCTGGGGCATGGTCGTCGACAACGACCGCTGCAACGGCTGCAGCGCCTGCGTCGTGGCCTGCGCCGGCGAGAACAACATCTCCATCGTCGGCGAGGCCAACGCCATCCGGCACCGCGAGCTCACCTGGATCCGGATCGAGCGCTACGTCGGCGACGGCGACCGGACCGGGGGCGCCGAGCGCCGGGGCTGGCCGAACCGCGAGAAGCTCGGCGAGGTGGACGTCCGCCACGCCCCCATGCTGTGCCAGCACTGCGGCGCCGCGCCCTGCGAGTCGGTGTGCCCGGTGATCGCCACCTACCACACGCCCGAGGGCCTGAACGGCATGGTGTACAACCGCTGCGTCGGCACGCGGTACTGCGCCAACAACTGCGTGTACAAGGTGCGGCGCTTCAACTACTTCGACTACGGCCACGACAACTACCCGGGCCTGCTGTCGCTGGCGCTCAACCCCGACGTGACCGTGCGGGGCCAGGGCGTCATGGAGAAGTGCACCTTCTGCGTGCAGCGGATCGAGGCGGCGCGACAGCCCGCCAAGGACGAGGGCCGGGACATCGGTGACGGCGAGGTGGTGACGGCCTGCCAGCAGGCCTGCCCGACCTCGGCCATCACATTCGGCAACACACGCGACCCGCAGAGCGCGGTCGTGAAGAAGGCAAGCGACGAGGCTCGCTCCTACCACTCGCTCATTCAGCTCAACGCGCGGCCTGCGATCACGTATCTGGCGCAGGTGAACCGCGAAGCCGACGGGGAGTCCCACGGATGACACCTCCGCCTCCCGCCACTGCGGTGGCCGAAATGATGCGCCCGTCCGCGCCGCCCAAGGACTCCCGGATCAACCGGGACATCCTGGCGGTGACCAAGGGCGTGTCCTGGCCGTACTTCGTGCTGCTGGGGCTGGCCGTGCTGGGCGTGGTCCAGGCGATCGCGACCCTCGCGTACCAGACCTACGTCGGGCTCGGGGTCGCCGGCTACCAGGCGCCGATCTTCTGGGGCGTGTACATCATCACGTTCGTGTTCTGGATCGGCATCGGCCACGCCGGAACGCTCATCTCGGCGATCCTCTTCCTGTTCCGCGCGAAGTGGCGCAACGCCATCAACCGCGGCGCCGAGGCGATGACGGTCTTCGCGGTGCTCACCGCGGCGCTCTTCCCGCTGATCCACATCGGGCGACTCTGGAAGTTCTACTTCCTGCTGCCCTATCCCAACCAGCGGGCGCTCTGGGTGAACTTCAAGAGCCCGCTGCTGTGGGACGTGTTCGCGGTCAACACCTACATGACGATCTCGATCGTCTTCTTCTACGTGGGCCTCATCCCCGACCTCGCGATCGCCCGCGACCGCGCCACGGGCGTCAAGAAGGTCGTCTACACCATCCTCTCCCTGGGCTGGCAGGGCACCTCCCGGCAGTGGAAGGCGCACAACCGCACGGTGCTCCACCTCTCGGGCCTCGCGACGCCGCTGGTCCTCTCGGTGCACTCGATCGTGTCCTGGGACTTCGCGATGTCCATCATCCCGGGCTGGCACGCCACGATCTTCGCCCCGTACTTCGTGGCCGGCGCGATCTTCGGCGGCTTCGCCATGGTGCTGAACGTGATGATCCCGGTGCGCCGCATCTACGGCCTCGAGCGCTACATCACGGACTACCACTTCGAGAACATGGCGAGGTTCATCCTCCTCACGTCCATCATCTGCGGCTACGCCTACGGCATGGAGTACTTCATCGCCTGGTACAGCCAGGTGGCGGCGGAGCAGGAGTCGTTCTGGCTGCGGGCGTTCGGTCCGTACTGGTTCTCCACCTGGTGCATGATCGTCTTCAACGTGGTCTTCCCACAGCTTCTCTGGTTCAAGAAGCTGCGTACGAACATCCCGTTCCTGTTCGCGCTCGCGTTCTTCATCAACCTGGGAATGTGGTTCGAGCGCTACGTCATCATCATCACGTCACTGTCGCGTGACTACATACCGGCGGCCTGGGGCCTCTACATCCCGAGCCCCGTGGAGCTCTCGGTGCTCGTCGGCAGCTTCTGCTGGTTCAGCATGTGGTTCCTGCTCTTCCTGAAGGGCGCTCCCATCATCGCCATCTCGGAGGTGAAGGAGCTCGCGATCCACGAGCGCGCGCATGGGGAGGCCCACTGAGATGGCGCAGGTACTCAGTATCTACGACCGGCCCGGCGACGTGGCCGCGGTGGTCCGGAAGCTGCGAGGGCGGGGCTTCAAGCACCTCGAGACCTACTCGCCGGCTCCCTTCGAGGAGATCGACGAAGCCGTCGACGAGAAGCCGAGCCTGGTCCGACTCTTCACGCTCATCGGCGGCCTCGCCGGCGTGGTGACCGGCTTCGCGCTCCAGATCTGGATGTCCTGGGACTGGCCCATCAAGATCGCGGGCAAGCCCTTCGCCTCCATTCCGCCCTACGTGATCATCGGCTTCGAGCTGACGATCCTGTTCGGCGGCCTGCTCACCCTGGTCGGGCTCCTGGCCGTGGGGCGCCTGGCTCCGCGGTTCAAGATGGACCCCGGCTACAGCCTCCGCTTCTCCGCCGAGGAGTTCGGGGTGGTGGTCGACTGCCGGGAGCGGGACGTGGCCGAGGTGGACGCCCTGATGCGGGCCGGGAACGCCAAGGAGGTGACCCTTGTCCAGCACTGACTCGCGACGCTGGCTGGCCGCCGCCGCCTGCCTCTCGCTGCTGGGCTCCCCCGGCTGCTGGGAGCAGGTGAGCCGCGACTGGTTCCCGCAGATGAAGCGGCAGCTGGCGGTCCAGGCCTACGAAGAGGTGACCGTGGTCGAGGGCCAGGTCCAGGGGTTCTCTCCGCCCGAGGGCACCGTGCCCGTCGACTGGGCCGACAACCCCGACGTGGCGAACCTGCCGGTGGCCCAGCAGGAGGCGCTGGCCAATCCGGTCGCCGCCGACCTCGGCTCGCTCAAGCGCGGTGAGGAGCTCTACGGCCGCTACTGCATCACCTGCCACGGAGTCGACGGCGGCGGCAACGGCCCGGTGGCCGGGCCGCCCTTCGGACAGGGGCCCTTCGGCCTGGTGCTGCCCATCGGCGGCCCCATGAGCGTGGCCAAGACCCTCACCGACGGACACATCTACACGACGATCTCGGTGGGTCGCGGGCGCATGCCGGCCTATCGGCGGATCACTCCGGAAGACCGCTGGCACGTGATCAACTATCTCCGGGAGCTGAACGGGCAGGGAGGTCGACAGTGAGTACGTCGACGGGCGTCATCGAGCAGGCGACCACGCGGGCGCTGCCCCAGCCGCTCACTTCCATCTGCGCGGGCCTGATCCTCGTCGGTGTGGTGGCCTTCGGATACGGCATCGTCTCCGATCCCCAGACCGCGTGGCTCTCGTTCCACGCCAACTTCCTGTACTACGCCGCCCTGTCCCAGGCCGGCCTCGTGCTCTCCTGCATCTTCGTCATCGTGGGCGCGCGCTGGCCCGGGCCGGTCAAGCGGATCGCCGAAGGGCTGGGCGCCTGGGTGCCGATCTCCCTGGTGCTGGGCTGCATCGGCTACTTCGGTGGGGACTACCTGTTCGAGTGGCAGACCGCAGGCGCCGCCCACGGCAAGGAGGCGTGGCTCAACGAGACCCGCTTCTACGTCACCGACATCGGGATCCTCGCGGTGATGGCGGCCCTGTCCATGGCGTTCCTCAAGGCCTCGGTCCGTCCCACCCTGAAGAGCCTCGCCGACAGCGGGACGGGCTTCGCTCGCAGCATGGCCCAGCGCTGGACGGCGGGCTGGAAGGGCGACGAGGAGGAGCGGGCGGCCTCGCTGGCCACCACCAACAAGCTGGCGCCGATCATCTGCCTGTTGTTCGCCCTGGGCTACACCTTCCTGATCTTCGACCAGGTGATGTCCATGGAGCAGACCTGGTTCTCGAACCTGTTCGGCGCCTACGTCAGCTGGGGCGGCATCCTCACGGCGGTGGCCGCGTGCTGCGTGATCGCGGTGCTCCACCGCAACGCCCCGGGCCTGGAGGGCCAGATCACCGAGGCCCGGCTCCACGACCTGGGCAAGATGCTCTTCGCCTTCTCGATCTTCTGGATGTACCTGTTCTTCGCCCAGTACCTGGTCATCTACTACGGCAACCTGCCCGAGGAGACCCAGTACTACTACGATCGGCTCGGTCCCCAGTTCCTCATCGACAAGGGCTTCACCGAGTACGCCTGGCAGCGGGCCTGGATCGACTGGGACTGGAAGTGGGAGCGCCTGGGCGAGGCCTACGGCTGGATGTCCATGGCCGCCTGGCTGCTGAACTGGATCATCCCCTTCTGGGTGCTCCTGGGAGCGCGCCCCAAGAAGACGCCCTGGATCCTGGGGCCCGTCGCCGGGCTCCTGCTCGTCGGCTTCTGGTTCGAGCGCAACCTGCTCGTCTGGCCCTCGGTGGTGAAGGAAGGCCACGGCGGCCTCGCGGTCCTCGGCCCGGTCCAGCTGGGCATCGCCGCCGGCTTCCTGGGCGCCTTCGTGCTGGTGTACCTGGTGTACACCCGGGTCTTCCCGGGGCTGGCCGCCGGGCCTTCGGCCGAGTCCCACTGAGCCCCCTCGATCGCGCGGCCTCGGCTGCCTTCGCGGCGCGGCGCTAAGCTCGCGTCCGAGGACGGCCCCGCCGGGCCGGGGCGAGGTCCGAGATCGGCACCCAGCGAGACGAAGACGCGCACACCGACGGCGCCTTCCCTCCCGGAGACGGGGCGGCGGCGCGCCACGGGACCGGTTCCGGTCGCGACATCCGCGTCTTCGACCTCTCGCCCCGGGTCCCCCAGCTGCGGCTCGAGCCGGGCGGCTACCGCCTGGTCCAGCGGTCCGGGCGCCGCCACCATCCCCTGGTCCTGTACGGCGACATCACCCACGTCGCGACCACCGGCCGCGGTCTGTGGCTGGCCAACCGGACCGGCGTCTTCTTCGCCCGGCGCTCGCGCTTCCGCTCGCCCGACGGTCCCGAAGGCGTGGCCCGGGAGCTGGTGCGCCGGATCGCCGGGTCGCCCGACGGCCTGGGCCAGCTCCAGCGCATGGCCGAGATCGACCACCTGGCCCGCAACCCCCGGAAGGTCCGGGCCACGTGGATCGTCTCGGTCCTGTGCGCCGCGGTCTTCGCCCTGCAGCTGGGCGACCCCTTCCTCGAGCACGTCGCGGCGTTCGATCCACTGCTGGTCGTGGCCGGCGAGTGGTGGCGTCCGGTCACCGCGAACTTCGTCCACGGAACCGGAATCTGGCCGCTGCACATCGGCTTCAACCTGATCGGTCTGCTGGGCTTCGGCTTCCTGGTCGAGCGGGCCCTGGGACCCGCACGGCTGGCCTGCCTGTTCGCCGCGAGCGGCGTGGCGGCCATGGCGGCCAGCGCGGCGGTGCGCCTGGACCCGGTGATCGGCGCCTCGGGCATGGTGGCGGGCCTGGCGGGCGCCGCCCTCTGCCTGGAGCTGGTCCGGGGGGCGTCCCTGCCCGCGTGGTGGCGCGTGCCGAGGCGGCTCTTCGTGACGCTGCTGCTGATCCAGGCGTTCATCGACTACAACGTGCCCATGATCGCCGGCGAGGCCCACATCGGCGGCTTCGCCGCGGGCTTCGCGGTCACCCTGCTGCTGGGCGGCGCGGCGGTGTCCCGGCACCGGGAGCTCGCGTCCGTGCGCGGGGTCGGAGCCGCCGCGGCCGCCCTGCTGCTGGCGTCGTTCGCGGCGGCGGGCCCCCTGTGGTCGCGCGTCCCCGCGGCCATGGAGCGCCACGCGCAGCGCATGCTCGAGATCCCCGAGCCGTCTCCGGCCCAGGACAACCTGGTGGCCTGGATCATGGCGACCGAGTCCGATGCGTCGCCGGAGGAGCTTTCGGTCGCCGTCGCCCTGGCCGAGCGCGCGGTCGACGGCACCGACCGGCTCAACCCGGACCTCCTGGACACCCTGGCCGAGGCGCACTTCGCGGCGGGGGACAGCGAGCGCGCGTTGGTGGTCATCGACGAGGCGATCCGCCTGGCGCCCGGAGATCCCTACTTCCGGGAGCAGCGCCGGAGGTTCACCGGGGAGAGGGCGCCCGACGATCGGCCGGACCCGCCGACCCTGCCGTGGTTCTTCCGGTCGCCCGACCGCGAAGGTCCGCCCGGGCCGCTCCCGGAGCTTCCGCCGGAGTCGGCACCCGAGGACTCGGCCGTCATCTGAGCGACGAGAAGCGAGGCGGCGGGCCGCCGCGGCTCCGCCCCGCCCGAAGCGGTGCCGCTTCGCGCCTCCCGAGAGACGCCGCCTTGCTTCGCCTGCTCCCCCCCACCCGGGGCCGGGTTGCCAGCGACTCCGGTCTGGATCTTCGCGGGGTCTCGAACGAGGCCGTCGGCGGGGCCGAGCGAGGCCAGGGAGGCGAAGAGCCCGGGGAGGAGCAGCGCTCGGGGGCGCTCGGGGCGGCTGGGGTGGAAGGTGGAGGACGGGTCAGGGCGTGATCTCGTCGCCGTCTTCCGGGACGGAGATCTCGCCATCGAAGCTGCGCGAGACGAAGCCCGAGATCTGGAAGGCGTACATCGGCGGGGGGCGCAGGCGCCAGAAGACCAGGTGGCCCACGCCGGCTCGGCTCGCCAGCTCGCCGATGTCGAAGATCGAGGTGTGGAGCGCCGCGTCGCGCTCGAGCTGGGCGGCGTCGAGGGTGACCCCGGCCGCCTCGGCGTCCTCGGGGGTCGGCACGTAGATGGCTTCGTGGACCCACACGTCCGCGTCCCGGGCCGCTTCCACCAAGGCGTCCGGGGACCAGCCGGTGCCGGTCACCACGATGCTGCGGCGCCAGCCTTCCAGGGACTCGAAGCGCCAGGCCAGGGCCGGGACCGGCCCGCCGGTCAGCTCCCGCGCGCTGACCCGAAGCACCTCGCGCGCGTCGCTCCAGCCCTCTTCGGCTTCGATCACCTCGATGGCGGCGCCCTCCGCGGGCAGCCCGAGTCCCTCGCCGGCGGCGCGCAGGGCGCTCTCGTGGGCGCGGCGCAGGCCGTCCACCAGCGCGGCCGTGCCCGGAGGGCCCACCACGCGCAGGGCGTGGTCCCGGCCGTCGCGCCAGCCGGTGAGCCACAGGTCGTCCAGGCCCAGGGTCGCTTCCAGCTGCAGGCTGGTGAGCAGCAGGGTCTCCACCTGCTCCACGGGGATCGCGGCGTTTCGCAGCGCCTCGGCGACGCCCCGGCCGGCGTCCACCAGGTAGAGGTCGTCGGCGAGCCCCACGGCCAGGCTCGGGCCCATGCGCGCGGGGTTCTCGAACTCGTTGCCGGTGCCCACCGCGACCAGCGTGAGCTGCTCGAAGCGGCGCAGCTCGACGGGGGCGATCAGGTCGCCCATCTCGGCCGCGCGGTAGATGACGAACGAGGCGACCCAGCTCAGGATCAGCACCCCGAACACGGCAGCGTAGATGGCCAGGCGTGCGTTCATGTCAGTCGAACACGACCGTCTTGTTGCCGTACACCAGCACCCGATCCTCGAGGTGCCAGCGGACGGCCCGGGCGAGCACGATCCGCTCCACGTCGCGCCCCTTGCGCACCAGGTCCGACACGGAGTCGCGGTGGGACGCCCGGATCACGTCCTGGTCGATGATCGGTCCCTCGTCGAGGTCGGCGGTGGCGTAGTGGGCGGTGGCGCCGATCAGCTTCACCCCGCGCTCGTGGGCCTTGTGGTAGGGACGTCCGCCCATGAAGGCGGGCAGGAAGGAGTGGTGGATGTTGATGATGCGCGCCGGGTAGTGCTCGATGAACTCGTTGGACAGCACCTGCATGTAGCGGGCGAGCACCACCAGGTCGATCTCGCTCTCCTTCAACAACGCCAGCTCCCGCTCCTCCTGCTCCCGCTTGTCGTCGCGGGTGATCGGGAAGACGTGGAAGGGAATGTCGAACTGGGCGGCGATGCTCTCGAGGTCCGGATGGTTGCTGACGACCAGGGGGATCTCGCACGGGAGCTCCCCGGCGCGGTGGCGCATGAGCAGGTCGTAGAAGCAGTGATCGAACTTCGAGACGAAGAGCGCGACGCGCTTGCGCGTCCGGGCCTCGTGCAGGGCCCAGCGCATCTCGAAGCGCTCGGCCACCTCCGCGATGGCCCGCTCGAGGGCCAGCCGGTCCGTGTGGATCTCGGCGGCGTCGAAGTGGATCCGCTGGAAGAACTGGCCCGCGATGGCGTCGGTGTGCTGGTCGGCGTCGAGGATGTTGGCGCCGTGGCCGTACAGGAGCTGGGCGAGGGCGGCCACCAGGCCCCGTCGGTCGGGGCAGCAGACCAGGAGCGTCATCTCCTGGGATTCGCGGTTCGCAGGGCTCGCCATCGCCGCCGGATTCTAGCCGACCCGCGGGAATGGCCCAGGCGCCGTGGGTGGGGCCCGGGCGCCCCGGTTCGGAGATTGCGTTGCGGACGTGGACCGTCCTGGGCGCGTACTCTACTTTCGAAGTGAGGGGATCTCACTCATCCCCGAGTCCTGCCCGCGGAACCAATGGGGGATTCGTGCGGTGGGGCGACCCGGAGGGGCGGGAACGGCGCCGGCCCAGAACCCGGGATAAAGGCGAGGTCTGGGCCTCGCCGAAGTCTCGATGCCGACATGGAGGTGACACATTGGATCAACGTAGCACTACGGCGAGTGAGGTGGCGGCGTCCTGACGCCAGACCGAATCGCCAATCGATGTCGGCGCTGCAAGGGACGCAACGGGTTCCCAGCGCCACCGCCCCCGGGAGCGCGGATGCCGTAGCCGCCATGGGGATCGCAGCCGCGGAGGGCTCACGCCCCCGTCGCGAGGTCCCGCTCCCGGGGTCTTTCATGCCCGGGCCTCCAGACCCACCGCACATGGAGCGTGAAGCCCCTGGAGCGCGAAGCCCTGGAGCGTGAAACCCTGGAGCGTGAGAGAGGGGACCGGAGCGGATGAATTGGCGACACGCCGCCAGCTCCGTGCTCGGCTTCTTCGCAGCGGGGGCGGGCCACGCCGGCCCACCCCTGTTGACCGACGACCCCGTTCCCGCCGCCCCCCGCACCCTGGAATCGATCCTCACGTTCACCGTCGAGCGCCGCGCGTCGGGCCAGTGGTACCAGCTGCCGCTGCTCGACCTCTCCTACGGCCTGGTGCCGGACCTCGAGGTCGGCGCGCTGGTCCCCTGGTACGTGAGCGACGAGCCCGGCACGGGCTCCGACACCGGGTTCGGCCACCTGGCGGCCCATGCCAAGTGGCGCTTCTGGAAGACCTCCGACGCGACGCTGCAGGCCGCGGCGGCGCCGGCCCTGCTCTTCGATACGGCCGAGAGCGACGTGGACCGCGGCGCGTCCCAGGACGGGTTCACGCTGCTGGCGCCCCTGCTGGCCCAGTCCTCCATCGCGGGGTTCGACGTGGGACTGGATCTCACCTTCCTGTGGCGCCCGACGGGCCCGGATGTGTGGCTCACGGGCCTCGCCGTGAGCCGCGAGGTCTTCGGCGGGGCCAGTCTGCTGGCCGAGCTCACCACCGAGTCCGGGCACGACCTCTCCGACACCGACGTCGCCTTCACCGCCGGGCTCCACTGGGCCGTCCACCAGCGACTGCATCTGCTCGCTTCCTGGGGACGGCGCGTCCGCCGGGGCTCCGACGACCGCCTCCACTGGCGCGCCTACGTCGGTCTGCAGCTCATCTCCGGGCCGTTCGGCCGGCGGCGCGACCCGACCGCCGAGCGTCGCGGGCGTCCCGGCGGCGGTCGCTAGCCGCGCGCGTCGTCCACGCTCCAGGCGCCCGAGCCCTTCGCGGCGATGAACAGGAAGACGAAGCAGTAGAGGATGGTTATCTCTCCGCCGTTGGCGATGGGGAAGAGCGCCTTGGTGCCGTGGGCCATCCAGTAGGCGGCGGCCATCAGCCCGCTGCAGAGGAAGGCCGCCCAGCGGGTCTGGAGGCCGATCATGACGAGCACGCCTCCGAAGAGCTCGATCGGTCCCGCGATGTAGGTGATGAAGGCCGGCGTTCCTTCGTGGGCGGGAACCGGAAAGCCGAACAGCTTCTGCGTTCCGTGCCAGAGGAACAGCAGGCCCGCCACGATGCGCAGCAGGGCGTAGGTCTGGTTCTCGTAGGGCTTCATGAAGGCGGCCATGGGATTGCTTCTCTCCAATGCGGATCCGCCGGACTCCCCCGGCCGGATGGTTCCGGTTTCGATGCCTGGATCGATCGACCGGTGCCATGGTATCGACATCGCCGGGGGAGACGAGCGAGGTCCGGGCCCCGCACCCCACCGGCGCCGGGGGACGCCGGTGGGGGCGGCTCGGGTGCCCACGGAGACTGCGACTAGATCGGGCCGGCTCCGATCTCCACCGGGATCACGTCCAGGGTGTCTCCCGCCAGGGATCCCACCGCCACGAACACCAGGTTGCCCGCCAGGGGCACGTCCTTCAGGGTCGCGACGTTCGCGCCGCCCGCCGCCGCCGAGATCTTCGCCTTGTAGGTGCCTTCCTTCAGGACGGCGGCGAAGCTCTGCTGGCCGTTGCGGATGGCCTCGGTCGTCGCCCTCTGCTTCTTCTTGTCCTGGTTCTGGAGCTTGACGATCACGCCCGGTGCGGCCGCGGCGTGGGCCACGCTGATCCGGAAGCGGCCCTCGGCGAGGGCCGTCGTATCGGCCGTGAACTTCGACAGCGTGGGCGTTCCGTTCTGGTCGAGGTGGGCCACGAGGATCGCGGTCTCCCCGATCGCCAGGTCGAAGGTGCCGGAGATCGCCTGGGTGCTGCCGCAAGTGCCGTCGGACAGGTAGACGTCGATCTCGACCTCTCCGGTCTCGATCGCCACCGCGCCGGCCACGTCTCCGAACTCGACCGCGCTGAGGTCGCAGCTGCCGTCGACCTCGATGTCCACGGCGAGGGCCTGGTCGAGGCCGAGGTCGGTGCCGTCGATGCCGTGGACCACGTAGACGTCGGCCGCGCCGGCGGCCCCGGCGAGAGCGAACGAAAGGGTGAAGCTGGCGAGGGTCGCGAGCGTCGCTCGGGTCGTTCCGGCGACGCGCCGGCTGGAACACAGGGTCATCTGGAAGATCTCCTTCGTCTCGCCCGCGGCGAGAGCGGTTCGGGGACGGCGGACGTTGCCGTCCGACTCCTGACTTCGACGATCGTTGCGAAGTGGATGCGGGCGGGACACGGAGCCGGCGCACCGCGTCTCTGCACTTCGCACCCGGTCGGCTGGGGTCATCTCGCGGGCGGCTCAGCGCTCCGGCTCGAACCACACCTCGAGAGCGCTGGGGTCCGCGGGCGCGTCCAGGAGCAGTCGGCGGGGCAGCAGCTCCGCGCCCACGGCCAGGGCGCGGGAGGACTCGCCCGTGCGCCCTTCGGCGAACAGGGCGCCGGCCAGCTGGAGCGCGTCGCCGGCGCGCCGGGCCCGCAGCGCCTCGGGCGACAGGCCCGGGAACAGGGGATCCGGCGACGGCGCCGCGCGCTGCCACGCCGCGGCGCGGCGCATCCAGGCCGAGCCCACCAGGGGATCGAGCTTGCCGTGGCGGCCCCCGGCGTGACGGCGGGCGGCCATGAACTCGATGCGGGGCCAGGCGTCCAGGTTCCTCGGAACCCGGCGCTCCGGGTCCGCGGGCGCAGGGGCCACGTAAAGGGACCAGATCGCCAGCGGATCGGTCACCCAGCGGTCCTCGACGCCCGCGCGCGCAAGGCCGCGGGCGGCGGTCTCGATCGTACGGGCCGCCGCCGGGCGATCCCCCCAGCCGACCAGGGCGAGGATCGGAAAGGCACCGTAGAAGTCGCCGCGGAAGACCCCGGCCGTCGGGAAGACGTCGCCGAAGGTGGCGACGATGACCGAGACTTCGTCGTCGGAGAGCTGGTAGAGCGGGAGCCACTGGCAGAAGAGCCCGCCCGGTGCGAGGCGATCGCGCACGGCCTCCAGGTGCTCCCGGGTGTAGAGCGCGCCGGTCCCGGCCCGCCACGGGACGAACAGGTCGGCCACGATCACGTCGAACCGGTCCTGCGCCTGGCGGAAGTAGTTGCGCGCGTCGTCCAGGGCGACGCGGCTGCGCCCATCGTCATAGACGCCGCGGTTCGCCCGCTCGAAGTGGAGGCCCGCCATGCGCGCCACCTCGGGGACGATCTCCACGAGCTGGATGCGCTCGACGTCGTGGGCGAGCGCGGCGCCGGCGGTGATTCCGGTGGCCGTCCCGACGAAGGCCACGCGCCGGGCGGAGCCGTGGAGGACCAGCGGCAGGTGCCCCTGGCGCTCCTCGTGGCGCCGCTCGGAGGTGCCGCCCAGGGCGTAGTGGTTGTCGATGCGGATGAGGCGCTCGCGGTCGCGCTCGACCACGGAGACCACCCCGGCGGCCGTCGCGCGCTGGTCGACCACGCGCTCGCCCGAGGCCGTCGCCGTGAGGGGAAGGGCGAGGGGGTCGGCGACGACCCCGACCGCGAGGGCGCCCGCCGCGACGGCCGCGGCCACGCGCAAGCGCCGGGCGCCCGCGGCGAAGGCCAGGACCAGCGCGCCCGCCCCGCAGATCGCGGCGAGCCCGGCGAACGCGCCCCAGAGCCCACAGACCGGGAGCAGGACGAACGGCGCGGCGATCGCGCCGGCGATGGCTCCCAGCGTATTGGCCACGGCCAGACGCCCGATCCGCGCGCCCGCTGCCGCGCCGCCGGACCGCCGGGCCGCGTCCGACCGGGCGGGCTCCGGGGCTTGCCCGGCCAGCGCCAGGGTCGCGGGCCAGACGCAGGCCGAGGCCAGCAGGGCCGGACCGGCCGTCCCCACCACCGTGAGCACCACGGCCAGGGCGTAGGGGCCGCCGCCGCCCCCGATGTAGCCGAGGCCGCCGGTGGCGCGGAACAGCAGGGCCGGAAAGGCCGCGAGTCCCAGCGCCGACGCGACCAGCGCCCAGGCGAGGAGCGTGCGGGGGGGAGCGAGGCCGCGCCGGCGCAGGGCCGCCACCCCGTAGGCGCCCAGAGCGAGGCCGCCGAGAAGGGTGACCAGGACGGCGCCGAAGGCCACCACGGACTGGTTCACCACCTGGGCGAAGGCCTGCACCAGCAGCACCTGGGCGGCCAGGGCCACGAATCCCGACAGGGCGGCCAGGGCGAGGGGGCTCGCGGCCATGGCCGCGTCCTCCGCGGCCGGAGGCGCGGCCGAGGGCCTCGCGGCGGGCGTCGCCGTGCGAAAGGCCAGCCCCGCCGCTCCCGCGGCGGCCGCCAGCGCCAGCGCCACACCGACGCCGTAGGTGCCGACGACGCCCAGGTGCGGGGGCAGCCACCAGGCGGCCGCGCCCGCGCCCAGGGCGGCCCCGGCGGTGTTGGTCGCGTAGAGCCCGCTGCCGCGGGACCCCAGCGAGCCGGGGTCGGGCAGCGCCGCGGCGCCGATCACCGGAAACGTCGCGCCGTAGGCCACCCCGGCCGGGAGTGTGGCCAGCAGGGCGAGTCCGAAGCGGAGGGCCAGCAGGGTCGCCGGTGCGTCCTGGAGGAAGGGGTAGAGGGCGCCCATGAGGTGCGTTCCCAGGGCCAGGAGCGCGGGGGTGGCGAGGGCGCCGGCGACGGCCAGCAGCTCGATCCCCGCGTAGGCGCGCAGCGCGCGCCCGCGGTCGGCCAGGCGCCCGGCCAGGCGCCCGCCGAGCCCGGCGCCGAGCGCGCCGCCGGCGAAGAAGGCGACGGTGGTGGCGGCCGCGGCCGGAGCGGTGGCGCCCAGCAGGTCCCGCAGCCAGCGCATCCAGGTGGTCTCCACCACCAGGGCGCCCGCGCCCGAGAGCGCGAACAGGCAGGCGAGGGGCCACAGCGGAGGCGCGGGCGCTCGGGAGGCCAAGGCCTACTTGATGGCCAGGGGGTTGATGGGGGACCCGACCGCGCCGGTGATGGGCAGCGGCGGCGCGCTGAACAGGAAGGCGTAGCGGCCGTCCTCGGCGCACGCCTCGGCCAGGCGGTCGAGATGGAAGATCTCGCCGAAGGTCACTCCGGTGTTGCGCAGGGAGACCATGTGCAGGGGCTGGAAGCAGTCGGGTGTCTCGTTCGGCAGGACCTCCACTCCCCAGGTGTCGGTGGCCACCGCCGCGATCTCCCGTTCGTAGAGCCAGTGGGCGCAGTGGATCGACAGGCCGGGGGCGGGCCCGCCGCAGTATCCGGCCCAGCTCTTCTCGGCGAGGCAGCGGGTCAGCATGCCGGTTCGCACCAGGACGATGTCTCCCGACTCGACGGCCACGCCGCTGGCTTCGGCACAGGCGTCGAGCTCCTCGGGCAGGATGGGGGTGCCGTCGGCGAGCCAGTCCACTCCGCGATGTCGCGGCAGGTCGAGCAGCACGCCGCGTCCCACGACGTCGTTGGCCAGCTGCTCGATGCCGTTGGCGCGCGCGCCACGGCTGGTCACCAGGCGGATGTCGCGGTCGTTGTACATCTTCCCGTCGTAGAAGACGTGGGACAGCGCGTCCCACTGGGTGCCGCACTGGAGGGGCATGGTCACGGCGTCGTCGGCGTAGCGGAACCCGCCGGGAATCCGGTCCTGGGCGCCGGACAGGGCGTCGCCGCCGTCGGCGAGCATGAAGTGGATGGGGTTGTGGCGCGCTCCGCCGCCGGTCTGGGGGCCGCGATCGTCGAAGGGCAGGGCGCAGGAGACGACCCGTCCGGTGTGCGGAAGGGCGCACGCGGCGCGCACGCGCTCGGGGATGATGAAGTTCAGGGCCCCGCGCTGGTCGTCCTCGCCCCAGCGGCCCCAGTTCGAGTAGCGGCGCCCCCACTCGCGCACGGTCTCGGCCGTGACCGTCGGCCGGGGCGGGTCGACCGCCGCCCCCGCCTCGCCGCCCCGGGTATCCATGGAAGCCATCCTACCCGAAGGGTACCCTTGCTGTCGTGTCCTCCCGAGCCGATGCATCCACGGACCACGGCCCCCCCGAAGCCCGGCCCTCCAGACCGGTCCCGGCGGCCGGTCCGTTCGCGCCCGGCGGCAGCGGGCGTCCCTTCGACGGCTTCGATCCGCGCAGTGGCGTGGTGGGACGCAGCCGGGTGATCGCCGTCTCGTCCAACAAGGGCGGAGTCGGGAAGACGACGGTCTCCACGAACCTGGCCGTCTATCTGCGCGCCCTGCGAGAGGACCTGCCGATCCTGATGGTCGGCCTGGACGACCAGGACACCATCGATCGCATGTTCGGTCTGGGAGACGACCGGGCCCACCTCGAGAACCTGAAGCACGGCTGGGCCCAGCGCAGCCTGACCCGGGTGATCCAGATGGGTCAGTACGGCGTCCACTACGTTCCCTCCCCGCCCGACACGGCGATGCTCAAGGGAAGGGCCGAGGACCCGCAGATCCTGCGTCGCATCCTCGCCGCGACCGACTGGCCCGGTGTCGTCATCCTGGACACCAAGAGCGATCTCGAGTCGCTCACCCAGAACGCCTACTACGCGGCGGACCGCGTCATCGTCCCCGTGGCCGATCGCGCGTCGTTGATCGAGGCCGAGAAGGTGTTCCGCCTGCTCGACCGCGCGCAGCTGGGCGCGGGCCGTGCGCGCATCCTGCTGACCCTCGTCGACCGGCGCAGCCGGGGCGCCGAGGCCGGCGACGGCCTCATCGACGTGCTCGCCGACGAGATCGCCCGGCGCGGCTGGCCGCGCTACCGCACCACGCTCTCCCGGAGCCCGAGGGTCGAGGCCCTGCAGTCGGCCGAAGGCCAGCCGCGATCGATCCTGCACGCCGCGCGCGGCACCGAGATCCACCGGCAGATGCGGGACCTCGCCCTCGAGGTCATGACCGAGCTGCGCATCGAGAGGCCTCTCGGAGCCGCGGAGGCCGAGGCCACGCCGACGCCGCCCGCCGAGGTGCGCCGGTCGAACGAGCCCGGAGCGGATCTCGACTGGAAGGCTGCGCTGCTGCGCGGCATCTGGAAGGGGCGGGGCTGACGCTCGCGATGCGGCGCCCTGGACGGGGCGCTAACGTGGCCGGGCCGTGAGCGAGCCGCCTCGAGATTCGTCTTCGAAAGACGCCGCTTCCGGCCGGGCCGACCCGCGTTCGGAGCCGCTTCCCGCGCGTCAGCCCTGGTGGATTCCGCCCTTCCTGGGTCGGGTGCCGCCCGAGGTCACGCCCGCCCAGCTCGGCCTGCTGGGTGTCATCGCCCTGGCCCTGCTCTTCGAGCACTACGACATCTCGATGTTGACCGCCGCCGCCCGGGACATCCGGGCCTCCTTCGACATCCCCCAGTCCGACCTGGGTGGGCTCACCGCCCTGGTCCGACTGGGAGCGCTGCCGGCGGTCCTCCTGGTCCCCTTCGCGGACCGCATCGGGCGACGCCGGCTGTTCCTCGTGTCCGTCGCCGGGACCAGCCTGGCGACGCTGCTGACGGCCTTCAGCCAGTCCGCCGCGCAGTTCGTGGCCATCCAGATGCTGGCGCGCACCTTTCTCATCGCCGGATCCGCCGTGGCGTTCGTGATCGTGGCCGAGGAGTTCCCGGCCCGGCACCGCGGCTGGGCGGTGGGCATCCTCGGGGCGCTCGGCGCCGTGGGCTTCGGCCTCGGCGCCCTCGTCTTTCCCCTGTCCGACCACCTGCCCTACGGCTGGCGCGCTCTCTACGTGTTCGGCGCCATACCGCTCTTCCTGCTCCCGATGTTCCACCGCCGGGTTCCGGAGACCCACCGGTTCACCCGCAGTCGGGACGTGCGGGCCACGGGCTCGTGGCTCCTGGGCTGGTGGAGGCCCTTCGCGACCCTCGCGAAGCGCTACCCCGGCCGCTCCCTGGCGCTCGCCTCGATCGGCTCCCTCGCGGCCGCGGGCCACGGCATGGCGCACCAGCTGGTGGGCGACTTCGTGCTGACGGACCACGGGTTCACCAAGGGGCAGTACAGCACCATGGTGATCCTCGGGGGCGCGGTCGGGATCATCGGCAACACCGCCGTGGGGCGCTTCGCCGACCGCCTGGGGCGCCGCGTGGTGGGGTTCCTCATCCTCGGACTGTTCCCGGTCTTCGCCTGCGCCTTCTACAACGTCCCGACCTTCTGGATCCCCGCCGTGTGGATTCCCATGGTCTTCGTCACCACCGGCGGCAACACCGTCGTACGCGCGCTCTCGACCGAGCTGTTCCCCACGTCGTCCCGGGGCACCGCGTCGGGGTCCCTCAGCCTCTTCGAGACCCTGGGCGCGGCCAGCGGCCTGGCGGCGGTCAGCCTGCTCACCGCCGAAGGCGCGAGCTACGCCCCGGCCGCCAGCGTCATCGTGTTCCTGACCCTGATCGCGGGCGGGGTCGCGTTGATGGTTCCCGAGACGGCGCGCCGGGAGCTCGAAGACATCTCCGACGAGGAGTGAGGATGGGCCGATGGACGCCAAGACCTGGTTCTGGACCGGAGCCCTGCTGAACATGGCCCTGATGGCCGGCTTCGCGATCGCCGGGGTGCGGCAGGCCCGTGCGGGAGAGGTGGCGCGTCACCGGCGCTCCATGCTCGCGGCCTGCGCGCTGGTCCTGGTCTTCGTGGGCTCCTACCTGGTGAAGCTGGCCGTGCTCGGCCGCGAGGACTTCAGCGCCTGGTCCCCGGCGGCGATCAACACCCTGCGCTTCCACGAGACCTGCGTGCTGGCCATGCTGCTGGGAGGCGGGGTCGCGCTCCAGCGCGCCCGCCGCATGCGCCACAGCCGCCAGGTCCTGGGCGACCCCGCGGCGCCGCCGGCGCCGCCCCGGGTGCTTCGGGCCCATCGGCTGGCCGGCCGCGTGGCGGTCGTCGGGGCGCTGGCCGGACTGGTCTCCGCGGCCTTCGTGCTGGCCGGCATGATCGGCCGCGCCGGGGGCTGAGCGCCGAGGGTGCGGCTCAGGCGGCGCCCCGGGTCTGCAGCTCGATGAATCGGCGGTAGGCGCCCTGGGGCCGGGCC
Source organism: Myxococcota bacterium (assembly GCA_050618075.1). GTDB lineage: Bacteria > Myxococcota_A > UBA9160 > UBA9160 > UBA4427 > JBNLVL01. The sequence goes on along the minus strand of JBNLVL010000026.1, from coordinate 111,839 downwards.
ACCAGATCGTCGTGGCGACCGCGCTCGACGATGCGTCCGTCCTCGAGGAACACGATCTGGTCGGCGGCCAGCACCGTCGACAGGCGATGGGCGATCACGATGATCAGGCGCTCGCCGCGGATGGCGTCGAGGGTCCGCACGAGCTGCTGCTCGGTGTCCGGGTCGAGCGCCGAGGTGGGCTCGTCCAGGATGAGGATCGGGGCCTCGCGGACGAGGGCCCGGGCGATCGCCAGCCGCTGCTTCTGTCCGGTGGAGAGCTTGCCGCCCGAGCGGCCCAGCGGGGTCTGGAAGCCCTGCGGCAGGCGCTCGATGAACTCGAGGGCTCCCGCCAGCCGGGCCGCGCGCTCGACGTCGGCGTCGCTGGCCTCCGGACGGCCGATGCGGATGTTCTCCTCCACGGTCGCGTCGAAGAGCACCGTCTCCTGGAAGACGAAGGCGACCTGGGCGCGCAGGGAGTCGAGGGTGAGCCGCGAGGCGTCGCGGCCGTCGATGCGCACGCTCCCGCGGCGGGGCTCGAGGAAGCGCGGGATCAGATAGGCCAGCGTGGTCTTGCCGGCTCCCGCCGGGCCCACGAAGGCCACCATCTCGCCGACCCGGGCCTCGAGGTCCACGTCCCGCAGCGCAGGAGAGCCGTCGGGGTAGTCGAACTCCACGCCTTCGATCCGCACCCCGTCGTTCACGCCTTCGAGGACCTCGCCCCCGTCGCGGTCCCGCTCCCCGGGCAGGTCCATCAAAAAGAAGACGCGCTGGAGTCCGGCGGCGTTGCCCTGGACGCTGAACCAGAGTCCGCCGAGGTCGACGGCGGTGAAGGCGATGCGCAGGTAGTAGCCGAAGAGCAGCGCGAAGTCGCCGCGGGTGAGCACGCCTTCGGTGACCAGGTCGGTGACGTACAGGAAGGCATAGCCCACCAGGACGATCCCGGGGATGGCGGCGAGCAGGAAGGTGGCGATGCCCGCCAGCAGGAACGACCGGTAGGCGCCGAACGAGTCCCAGCTGTCCGAGTCGAAGCGGCCGCGCTGGCGCGCCTCTCCGCCGAGGCTCTGGACCGCGAGGATGTTCGCCATGCCCTCTTCGGCGGTGCTGGTGGTCACGGCCCCGGCGTGGCGGCTGCGGGCGGCCCGGCGGCGCACCAGCCCGGCCATGGGCAGCGACACGCAGAGCGCGAGGGGGATGAAGGCCAGCGCGCTCCAGTACAGCACCGGATGATCGCCGTAGGCGGAGCGCAGGAACAGGGCGACCAGCACGATGAGCAGCGGCGCCGCCAGGGGCGTCAGGATGATGCGGTAGCAGGCGTTGGTGATGGCCGGGGTGTCGTACATGACCCGGTACACCGCATCGCCGATCTTCTCGTCGTCGAAGGCCGTGATGGGCAGCGCCTGGATGCGCTCGAACAGCGCGCGGCGGTAGTGGTGGTTGAAGGCCTGGGTGAGCCGCAGGGTGTACCGGAAGTCCAGCAGGCCCAGCAGGCCGCCGGCGAAGCTCCAGCCCTCGTTGGCCTCGTTCTCGGTGCGGGTGGCCGTGTCGTAGCCGTTGGCCATGCGCGCGTCGGCCCGGTCGCGCTCGCCCCCGGCGCTGCCGAAGGCGCCTCCCACGAGCAGCAGCACGATCAGGAACACGAAGAGCGCCACCAGGATGCCCGTCGTGTCGAGCGGGGCGAGCTGGGCGACCAGGGGTCGCAGGAGGGTCGGGTAGCCGTCCAGGGCGCCCTCGATCGGGATCTTCTCGATGACGTGGTCGATCAGGATCTTGATGGGCCAGGGGACCAGCAGCATCGGCACCACGCTGGCGAACAGCAGCCCCGCCTTCACCGCGAACTGCCAGCGGAAGGGACCGACGTAGCGGAGCGCGCGAACCAGGATGCCCAGGGTCTCGCGGTGGCTGATCTCCGGCGACGGACGGGTGCTCACGACGCCGCCTCCGCGGCCGCGAGCGGGGCCATCTCGCTCTCGACGAGCCTCCGGTACAGGCCGCCCGGCCGGTTCATCAGCTCGTCGTGGGAGCCCTGCTCCTCGATGCGGCCGTTTCGCAGGAAGACGATGCGGTCGGCGCGCCGAACGGTGGAGAGCCGGTGGGTGATCAGGAAGATGGTCCGCTCGCGACCCCACTCCGCCAGGTTGTCGAGCACGGCGAGCTCGGTGGCGGCGTCCAGGGAGGCCGTGGGCTCGTCGAGGATCAGGACGGGCGTGTCCTTGAGCACCGCCCGGGCGATGGACAGCCGCTGGCGCTGGCCCGTCGAGAGCTTGGTCCCGCGCTCGCCGAGGAGCGTGTCGTAGCCGTCGGGCAGCTGCTCGATGAAGGAGTCGGCGCAGGCCACCCGGGCGGCGGCGCGGACGCGCGCCTCGCTCGCGTCGGGGACCGCGTAGCGGATGTTCTCGCGCACCGTGTCCCCGAAGAGCAGGTTCTCCTGCAGGGCCACGGCCACCTGGCGGCGCACGCTCGCCGTGGTGAACTCGCGCAGGTCGCGGCCGTCGACGCGCACCTCTCCCTCGCTGGGATCGAAGAGCCGCAGCAGCAGCGACAGCAGGGTGGTCTTGCCGGACCCGGTGGGGCCGACGATGGCGGTGATGGTCCCGGTCCCGGCCTCGAAGTCCACCTTCTGGAGCACCGGATGCCCGGCGGCGTAGGCGAACGAGACGTTCCGGAAGGCCACGCCCTGCCGGACGCTCTCGAGGTCGACCGCGTCCGCTGCGTCCTGGACCTCGGGCTCGAGGTCGAGGATCTCGAAGACCCGGTCGAGTCCGATGGTGACGTCCTGGATGCGCCCCCAGGTCTTGAACAGATCGCGGGCGGAGTTGGTGGCGTCGCCCACCCGGACCTTGAAGTAGCTGTAGAGCCCCAGGTTCCAGGCCGTGAACCCGGCCACCGCGACGGCCACCGGAACGCCGTCGCGGGAGTCGAGGGTGGCCATGGCGGTGGCGACCAGCGCCGCCGTGCCGATCACCCAGAAGACGGCGACCTGGAAGAAGGCGAACAGGTTTCGCGCGCGGAACGCGGCGGCGAAGGCGGAGAGGCTGCTCTCGTCGAAGCGCGCCTGCTCGTAGCGCTCGGCTCCGTAGGCCTTGATCACGCGGATGCCGACCAGGGTCTCCTGGATGCGCGAGGTGAGGTGGCTGTTGGACTCCCGGGCCCGCCGGAAGGCGACCCGCATGGGGCGGGTCAGGCGGTGGGCGATCCACAGGGAGAGCGGCCAGCCGATCGCCAGCACGCCCGCCAGGCCCGGGTCGAAGGCCGCCACCACGGCGAGGCAGAAGAGCTGGCGGCCGATGGCGGCCAGCGGGACCAGGATCATCACCTCGATCAGCTGGGTGACCATGGCGCTGTCCTGGTAGAGCCGGTAGAGCGCATCGCCCACCCGGCTGTCGGCGTGGAAGCGGAGCGACAGGGCCTGGAGTCGCCCGAGGAGGTCGAGCCGCAGGTCCTGGTTGATGCGCTGCAGGATCCACACCTGGTAGTAGTAGAGCCCGGCTCCGATCGGGAAGAGCACGGCGGTCACCGGGAGCGCCCACAGGGCGATCCAGCGTGCGAGCTGCTGGCGCTGGGCCACCCCGAGCTCGGCGCCCGGGCCCCAGGTGCCCGGGTCCAGGCCCAGCAGCCCGACCTGGAACCCGGTGAGCGCTTCGCCCTGGAGGACGCGGGTCCAGAACAGGTCGAAGCCGAGCAGCACCGGCGGGACGAACAGCACCGCGAGCCCGGCGAAGCCCGCGCACAGGGCGATGATGTGGGCGCGCACGGGGACCAGCAGCCGCAGGCAGCGCCGGAGCAGCTGCAGGATCAGCCGTCCGTCGAGACGATCGCGCTCGCCGCCATCCCCGAGATGGCCGAGGGCTCCAAGTGCTGTGTGAGGAGCGGGGCCGGCCTGACCAGCCGGGGGCGCTCCGGACGCTTCTCTTCGCTGCATCGGCCTTTCGGGCGCCACCCCGCGTCCATGGTGACGCATCGCCCAGCGACCGGAAAGTGCCGCGACAGCGCGACAGCGCGCTTGCACCGGTGAGCCGCGGGCGGATAGGGTAGGGCGCCAGAACCCTCGGGGAGGCGCGCTTCGTGCTCGACGCGTTCCGCGACCTGGGTGCGGGTCTGTCGCGCGTCACCGAGCGCTGGGTCCCCGACGCCTGGGTCATCTGCATGTTCCTCACGGTGCTCGCCCTGGCGCTCGCCCTGTTCGGGGCCGGGGCCGGGGTGGAGGAGGCGCTGCTCGCCTGGGGCGACGGGGTCTGGAACCTGCTGGCCCTGGCCATGCAGTTCACGATCGCCATGGTCGCCGCCCACGCCTGCGTGTCGTCGCGGCCGGTCTTCGCCCTGCTCGACCGGCTCGCGGCCTGGCCGGACCCCGACCGGCCCCTGCAGGCCGTCTGGCTCGCCGGGGTCTTCTCCCTGGTCACCGGCTACCTCAACTGGGCGCTGTGCCTCGTGGCCTGCGCCCTCTTCGTCCCCTTCCTGTGTCGCCGCAACCCGAAGACCGACGTGCGCGTCCTCGTCGCCGCCTCGTACCTGGGGCTCGGCACGGTCTGGCACGGGGGCCTCTCCGGGTCGGCGCCCCTCATCCTGGCGACGCCGGGCAACCCGATCCTCGCGCCCGAGAGCGGCGCCCCCATCGTCGACCGCCTCTACCCGGTGACCGAGACCCTCTTCCACCCCTTCAACCTGGTCTACCTGGTGGTGGTCGGAGCCGTGGCCCTGCTGGCGGTCACGCTGCTGCATCCGCGCCGCGACCCCCAGGTGCTGACGCCCGATCAGGTGGAGCGCATCATGCCGTCGCCGCCCGAGAGGCCCCCGCGTCCGGAGACGCCGGCGGGCCGGGTCGACGCCTTCCCCGGCTGGGTCGCGCTGGCCGTCCTGCTCCTCGCCTATCCCCTGGGCCACTCGATCGCCCGGCGCGGCTTCGGCGAGAGCTGGACCATCAACGCCTACAACGTCGTCTTCCTCGCGTTGGCGCTGCTGCTCCACGGACGGCCGCTCTCGTTCCTGCGGGCCTGTCGCGCCGGAGTCGATTCGGCCTGGGGGATCATCATCCAGTTCCCGTTCTACGCGGGCATCTTCGGCCTGATGCAGAACACCCAGCTCGGAGCGTGGCTCGGGGAGCTCTTCGCGCGCTTCGCGACCACCGCCACCTATCCCTTCGTGGTCTACGTCTACTCGGGCATCATGAACCTGTTCGTTCCCTCGGCCGGGTCGAAGTGGCTGATCGAGGCGCCCTTCCTGCTGCCCGCCGGCGAGAGCCTGGGCGTCTCGCCGGTCAGCGTGCTGCTGGCCTACGCCTACGGGGACTCCACGACCAACCTGATCCAGCCCTTCTTCGCGATTCCCATCCTCGCGGTCACGCGCATGCGGTTCGGAGACGTGGTCGGCTACACTTTCCTCGTGGCGATCGCCTGCTTTGCTGTGAGCGCCATCGCGATGTTCCTGATGTCGCCCACCTTGTAGCGCCACCGCCCGGCGCCCATGGGGCGGCGCGCGGGCCCGCGAGCATCCGACCGGCCGACCGCCCGACCGGCCGGTGCAGAGCCGGGCAGCGCGGAGCCGGGAAGAGCAGAGCCGGGAAGAGCAGAGAACGGCGGAGAGCCAGAGAAGATCGCTTGGCCACGACGCTCCGGAACATCGTCATCGTCGGCGGAGGCCTGGTCGGCCAGACCCTGGCGGACCGGCTCTCGCGGGACAACTACGACGTCACCGTCATCGAGACCGACGCGGAGAAGGTCGCGAACCTCGCCGACACCCTGGACGTCCAGGTCGTCGTGGGCAACGGGGCGACGACCCCCGTCCTGCGCAGCGCCGGCGCCGCCAACGCCGGTCTGGTGGTCGCCTCGACCGACTCCGACGAGTCCAACATGGTGGTGGGCTTCCTGGCGGCCGAGATCTTCCGCGTCCCGAGGATCGTCGTCCGGGTGCGCGATCCCGGCCACGAGGAAGGCTTCGCCCTCATCGGCGCCGACCATCCCACCGAGCACGTGACCGTCAACCCCGACCTCGCGTCGGTCGACCGGATTGCGAGCCTGCTCGAGGTCTCCGGCGCCCTGGACGTGGTGGACTTCTTCGACGGCGAGCTGCTGGTGGCCGGCTTCCGGATCGGCCCGAGCTCCGATTTCGCGGGGCTCCACGTCTCCGACCTGAACCTCCTGTTCGCGGCGACCCCCACGCTGGCGGTTGCGATCCACCGCGGCGCCGACTGGCTGATTCCCCACGGCAGCGAGGCCATCGAGGTCGACGATCTGGTCTACTTCGCCATCGCCCGCGAGGAGCTCTCGGACGTGCTCTCCCTGGTCGGAGTCGAGCATCGGCGCACCCGCCGGGTGATGATCGCCGGCGCCGGACCCATTGGCCTGGGGCTGGCCCGAAGGCTTCGCTCCAGCGACGAGCGGGTGGTCCTGCTCGAGGCGGATCGGAAGCGGGCGGAGCGCGCCGCCGAGGAGCTCGACGACGTCACCGTCATCCACGGGATCGCGACGGACCAGACGCTGCTCGACGACGAGGAGATCGAGACGGTCTCGACCTTCGTGGCCGCGACCGGGGACCACGAGTCGAACCTGGTCGCCGGACTGCTGGCCCGGCGACTGGGGGCCCAGCGGGCCATCGCCCTCGTCGACAACCCCGCCCTGGTCGCGATGGTGGGCGACATCGGCATCGACGCCATCATCAGTCCCCGCTCGATCACCATCGGGATGACGCTCCAGCACATCCGCGGGCGCACCGTGCGCAGCGGCGCGGCCCTGCTCGAGGACCAGGTGGAGATCGTGGAGGTGGAGGCCACCGGCGGCGGCCGGCTGTCGGCCGGGCCGCTCTCGGAGGTCGAGCTGCCTCGGGGTGTGCTGGTGGTGGCCATCCGGCGCGGTCAGCAGCTGCTGGTGCCGCGGGGCTCGGACACGGTGGAGGCAGGGGACCGCGTCCTGCTGATCACCACCACCGATGTCGCGCCCAAGCTGACCGACTTCCTCGGCTCCTGACCCCCCTCCCCTCCCCCCCCCCGCTCTCCCTCCCCCCCCCCCCCCCCAGACAGGCCGCTTCGCTCCTCATGCGCTGCTCGGGACGGGTCGGGGGAGCAGGGGGCCCCGTGCTCAAACAGTCCTCGGCGAACGGACGGGGTTGCTTCCCGGGGTAACCGGGCTGCCTCGCGCTGGCCTCGGCGCCTGCGGAATCTGCGCGCGGGACCCCCTGCTCCCCCGACGCGAAGCCGGGCTGCCAACGACTCCCGGTCGCGCTGCCTCGCAGGACCGTCGCGGCCGTTGGCTGCCCAGTGCGAGACCGGGGGAACGGAGGCGCTCAGGTGAAGCGAAGCGGCGCTGTGCATGCGAAGCGGCCCGCACGATTGGAGCGAAGCGGCCGCCGCCGGGAGGTGGGGCCTAGATGCGGATGCGCGTACTCGGGCGGCGGGTCGCGTTGCGGTGGAGGAGCGCGCCCACCATCATGCCGACCACGAGGATCGAGGCGCCGGTGATCCACTCGGGCCAGCGCGCACCGGCGCGCAGCTCGTAGTTCTCGAGGGTGAGCCGCTCGATCTCCTCGCGCTGCTCGCCGTCGCGACCGCCGATCTGTGTATTCTCCTCGCGCAGGCGGGCGGCCTCGGCGCCCGTCTCGTCGAGCTTCGCCTGGAGCTCGGCGAGCTGGGCCTGGACCCGGTCGATGCGCACCGCGGCCGGCGGCGTCGGCTGCAGGAAGCCGAGGGGAATCCAGCCGGACTTGCCGTCGTCGAGGCGGACCTGGGTCCAGCTGTCCCCGCGATCGAGGATGGTCACGTCGTCCCCCGTCTTGAGGACGCCCACGATGCGGTACTGGGTGCCGGGTCCGGTGCGGAGGTTGAGCCGGACCTCGTCGCGTACCCAGCCGGTCTCTGCTGCGGCCGGCGCCGCGGCTGCCAAGGTCACGAGCGCGGCGATCGCCGCCGCCATCGGGGCGACCCACCGGTTCGCGGGTTTCGTCGCCGTCTTCACCACCGCCATCACCATCCCCTTGCTGGCCCGGGCGTCAGCGAGGCCCGGATTGGCCGGATCGTAACGGAAAAACGGCCACTTGGACTCCCACCTGCGGATCGCGAGACGGATCCGGCCCCGGTTGGCAGACTCGACCATTGCAAACCCGGACCGTCGAACGTATGTTCCGAACGCGCGTTCGAGGGAGGCCCATGAGCAGCCACCCCGTCTCCGATCGTCTGGCGGACCCCGCCGTTTCCAGTGACCCGAGCCCTCCGAGCGATTCGGCCGGTGACCGCCGCCGCACCAAGGAGCGGCTGCTCGACGCGGCCGAGCGGCAGTTCGGCGAGCGCGGATTCGAGGGCGCCTCGATGCGAGCCATCACCCGGAGCGCCGGGACGAGCGTGTCCGCGGCCAACTACCACTTCGGCAGCAAGGAGAGCCTGCTGCGTGCGGTGATCCAGCGGCGCCTGGAGCCCGTCAATCGCCATCGGCTGCGCTCCCTCGAGCAGGTGCTGGGCCGCGCCGACCAGGAGGGCCGCGCCGTCACCGTGGAAGAGGTGCTCGAGGCCTTCCTGCGCCCGAGCTTCGAGTACCGGGCCACCAGCGACGAGGCCCGCCGCGCCGTCCGCCAGGTGGCGGCTCGGCTGTTCGCGGACCCGCCGGAGCTGGTGGCCGTGCTGAAGCGCGAGCTCTTCCACGACCTGGTGGACCGGTTCTTGAGCGCCCTGGGGCGGGCTCTCCCGGATCAGTCCAGGGACGACCTCGCGCTGTCCTTCCAGTTCACCGTGGGGCTGATGGTCCACGTGATGGCCGGGCACCTCGACGACGCCCCGGCTCTCGGAGAGGGGGACGAGGGCGCGGGCGTCGCGCTCTCCGAAGAGGAGATCCTGGTGCGCATGATCGCCTACGCAGCGGCCGGGCTCCGCTCGCCCCAGGGAGTGACTCGATGAACCCGAAGATCGGGTCGCCCAGGGTCTGGGCTCCCATCGCGATCCTCCTCGGCGGGTTCCTCGTCGCCGCGGTGGTGGTGGCGACGCGTCCCGAGCTCGAGCCCGAGAAGCGGGCCCAGCCCGCGCCGCTCGTCGAGGTGGTAGAGGCCTCGCTCGGACCGGTGCGCTTCCACGTCTACGGCAACGGAGTCGTGGTCCCGCGCTCCGAGGGAGACCTGGTGCCCCAGGTCTCCGGTGAGGTCGTCTGGGTCTCCCCCGACCTCGTGGCCGGTGGCTTCTTCGAGGAGGGGGAGCCGCTGCTGCGCATCGAGCGCGCCGATTACGAGGCCGCGCTCGAGGAGGCGCGGGCGATGCTGGCCCGCGCGCGCAGCGAGTTCGCTCGCGCGGAGAAGGAGCTGGCGCGCCAGCGGCGCCTGGCCGACCGCTCGGTCGCCGCCGAATCGCGCATCGACGACGCCGAGAATGCCCACGCGGTGGCCCAGGCCACCCTGCGCGAGGCGCAGGCCCGCCTCACGCGCGCGCAGCGGGACCTCGAGCGGACCGAGCTGCAAGCACCGTACGAAGGCCGCGTTCGCAGCGAGAGCGTCGACGTCGGGCAGTTCGTGGCCCGCGGCCAGACCATCGCCCGCCTGTACGCGGTGGACTTCGCCGAAGTGAGGCTGCCGCTCCCGGACCGCGAGCTGCGGTTCCTCGACCTCTCCCTGCGTCCCACGCGCACCCCGACGCCCGATCCCGAGGCCGCCGGGGCTCCGCCTCCGGCCGACGCCCCAGGGAACACGCCCGAGGTGACCCTGCGCGCCGAGTTCGCCGGCCGGTCCCACGCGTGGCAGGGCAGGATCGTGCGGACCGAGGGCGAGATCGACCCGCGCAGCCGGATGGTGAACGTGATCGCGCGCGTGCCCGACCCCTACGGTCGTCGCAGCGAGGAGTCGATGGCTCCGCTGGCGGTGGGGCTGTTCGTCGAGGCGGAGATCGAAGGCCGGTCGGTGGATCGCGCCATCGTGCTCCCGCGCACCGCCCTGCGCCGCGCGGAGCAGGGCGAGGACCACGTGGTCTGGGTGGTCGACGGCGACGGCCGGCTGACCTTCCGGGACGTGGACGTGCTGCGGGTGGAGCGCGACCGCGTGGTGCTCGGAGGCGGCCTCCTGCCCGGAGAGGAGGTGGTCGTCTCGCCCCTGCGCGGCGTCGTGGACGGCATGGCGGTGCGGGTGCACCGCGCCCAGGCGCCGGTCGCGCGCCTCGACGCGACCCCGGGAGAAGACCCGTGAGCGGGCCCATCGCGTGGTTCGCCCGCAACCACGTGGCCGCGAACCTGCTGATGATCCTGATCGTCTTCGGCGGCATCGCGGCGCTGCCCGCGATCAACCAGAAGTCCTTCCCCGACATCCAGACCGAGGTGATCCAGATCGGCGTGCCGTTCCTGGGCGCCACGCCCGAGGAGGTCGAGGAGTCGGTCTGCGTGCGGGTCGAGGAGGAGATCCAGGGCATCGAGGGGATCGAGAAGATCCGCTCCACCGCCGCCGAGGGCAACTGCGGGGTCTCGGCCGAGCTGCTCGAGGGCTACCCGGTCGACCGGGCGCTGTCCGAGATCAAGAACGCGGTGGACGCGATCGACACGTTTCCCGAGGACACCGAGAAGCCCGTCGTGAGCCACCTCACCGTCCGGCGCAACGCCATGCAGATCGCGCTGTCGGGCGACGCCTCGGAGCGCGCCCTGAAGGAGATCGGCGAGCGCGTGCGCGACGAGATCTCCTCCCTGCCCGACGTGACCCAGGTCGAGCTGGCCAGCGTGCGCCCCTACGAGATCTCCATCGAGGTCTCCGAGGAGACCCTGCGCCGCCACGGGCTCACCTTCGACCAGGTGGTCGCGGCGGTCCGCCGGGGGTCCCTCGACCGTCCCGGCGGCTCGATCCGCACGGAGTCCGGCGAGGTGCGGCTGCGCACGGTGGGCCAGGCCTATCGGGGAGAGGAGTTCGAGCAGCTGGTGGTGCTGACCCGGGAGGACGGCACGCGGCTCCTGCTCGGCGAGATCGCGAGCGTGCGCGACGGCTTCGAGGAGGACCCGAGCTACGCCCGCTTCGACGGCCGCCGTGCGGTCCTGATCAAGGTGTTTCGCGTCGGCGAGCAGAAGGTCCTCGACCTGGTCGAGCGCGTGAAGGAGTACACCGGGGAGGCGACCGCGCGCCTGCCCGAGAGCCTCGCGGTGACCGTGTGGCGGGACGGCTCCCAGGTCCTGCGGGACCGCCTGGACATCCTCATCCGCAACGGTCGCGGCGGGTTCATCCTGGTCTTCCTGCTGCTGGCGCTCTTCCTGCGGCTGCGGCTGGCCTTCTGGGTGGCCATCGGCGTCCCCATCGCGTTCCTGGGCGCGCTGGCCCTGTTCCCGATGATCGGCATCTCCATCGACGTCATCTCGCTGTTCGCGTTCATCCTGGTGCTGGGCCTGCTCGTCGACGACGCCATCGTGGTGGGCGAGAACGTCCACCGCCACCAGGAGCAGGGCGAGGACCCGCTGCAATCGGCCATCCGCGGAGCCCAGGAGGTGGCGATCCCGGTGGTCTTCGGCGTGCTCACCACCGTCGCCGCGTTCTTCCCGCTGATCGTCTCGCCCGGTCCCATGGGACAGATCTTCGGCGCCATCGGGATGGTCGTGATCCTGTGCCTGTTCTTCTCGCTGGTCGAATCGCAGCTCGTCCTGCCGGCCCACCTGGGCCACATGCGCATCGGGCCCCGCCACCTCGAGGCCGAGCCCACCGGCGACGGCGTCAAGGCCCGTTGGCAGCGCTTCCAGAGCCGGATGTCCGGCAGCCTCGAGCGGCTGGCCAGCGACGTCTACCGGCCGGTGCTCACGCGCGCGCTCGAATGGCGCTACGCCACGCTGGCGCTCGGGATCGCGATCTTCGTGGTGACGATCTCGGTGGTGGGCTCCGGGCGTCTCAAGTTCAGCTTCTTCCCGGCGGTCGAGGCGGACTACGTGACCGCGCGCCTCACCATGCCCGACGGGACTCCCGAGGAGGTGACGGCGGCGGCGATCGAGCAGATCGAGCAGGCGGCCTGGCGCCTGAAGCGGGAGCTGGACGCGGCCCACGAGGAGGAGCAGATCCTGCACGTCCTCGCCTCGGTGGGACAGCAGCCCTCGGTCAGCAACGGCCCACCGAGCCTCTCGCGCGCGGGAGGCGGCGGCAGCCACCTGGGCGAGGTGAGCCTCGAGCTGCGCTCCGGCGACGCGCGCCCGATCAGCGCCAAGAGCGTCGAGGACCGCTGGCGCGCGCTCTCGCCGCCGGTGCCCGGCGCCGAGGAGCTGACCTTCAGCTCCGCGCTCTTCTCCGTGGGCGACCCCATCGACGTGCGCCTCCAGTCCTCCGACGTCGACATGCTGCTGGTGGCGGCGGAGCGGATGAAGGAGAAGCTCCGGACCTATCCCGGGGTCTTCGACGTGAACGACTCGTTCCGCGAGGGCAAGGAGGAGATCCGCCTGGACATCCTGCCCGCCGCGGAGAGCCTGGGGCTGACCCTCGAGGACCTGTCGCGCCAGGTGCGTCAGGCGTTCTACGGCGCCGAGGCCCAGCGCATCCAGCGCGGGCGCGACGACGTCCGGGTCATGGTCCGCTATCCCGAGAGCCAGCGCCGGAGCCTGGCCGACCTCGACAACCTGCGCATCCGCACGGCCGACGGGGGCGAGGTCCCGTTCTACGCCGTCGCCCGCGCCGAGCGCACCCGCGGCTACGCCAACATCAAGCGCGCCGACCGCCAGCGGGTGATCAACGTGACGGCGAAGCTCGACGAGACCGTCACCACCTCCAACGAGGTGCTGCGGGCGCTGCGCGCGGAGTTCATTCCCCGGCTGCTGGCCGACTTCCCCGGCCTCTCCTACGACCTCGAGGGCGAGCAGCGCGAGCAGCAGAAGACCATGGGCGCGCTCATCCGGAACTTCGGCTTCGCCCTGGTCGTGATCTACGCCCTGCTGGCGATTCCGCTGCGCTCCTACTTCCAGCCGCTCATCATCATGGCCGTGATCCCGTTCGGGCTGGTGGGCGCCATCGCAGGCCACCTGCTGATGGGGATGAACCTCAGCATGATGTCGGTCTTCGGCGTGGTGGCCCTGACGGGCGTGGTGGTCAACGCGAGCCTGGTCCTGGTGCACTACGTCAACACCCGGCGCGAGGCCGGCGACCCCCTGGAGGTCGCGGTCCACAACGCCGGCGTGGCGCGCTTCCGGCCCATCGTCCTCACGTCGCTGACGACCTTCGCGGGGCTGACACCGCTGCTCTTCGAGCGCAGCGTCTCGGCGGCGTTCCTCATTCCCATGGCCACGAGCCTCGCCTTCGGGGTGGCGTTCGCGACGGTGATCTCGCTCTTCCTGGTGCCGTCGGCGTATCTCGTCCTGGAGGACCTGAACCCGAGGGCCCGCCGGCGGACCCTCACTCCCGTGAGCGACACCGGGGACGGGACGCCGCCGAGGATCGCGGCGCGCTCCTGAGCGCCTCGCGAACCCACGCGAGGTCGGCGCGCGCAGGGCCGATGGACGCGCCGCGACGGGCGCGAAGATCGAGGACGCATCGGGCAAGAAGCCGGCGGCGGCGCGTTTCGCGCGCCTCGCGCGGCGGGGGAAGCGTGGCTCCCCGGGTAGGACTCGAACCTACGACCCAGCGGTTAACAGCCGCTTGCTCTGCCAGCTGAGCTACCGGGGAACGGCGCGGGCGGGAGTCTAGGGGCTCCCGCCCGAAAATCAATTCGTCGCTCCGGGCCGAGGGGCCGCCCGGACGCCGGCGCGGTGGGGCCGCGGGGCGGCCTACTCCGCCCGGATCTCGAGGACTTCGAACTCCCGGGTGCCCTTGGGCACCCGGACCTTCACCTCGTCGTCCACCTCCTTGCCGAGCAGCGCACGGGCCACCGGCGAGGTGATGGAGATGAGGCCTTCGGCCACGTCCGACTCGTCCTCGCCCACGATGCGGTACGTGACCTCCTCGCCGCTCTCGGTGTCGCTCAGCACCACGGTGGTCCCGAAGCGGACCTTGTCCGAGCCCTGCTGGCTCGGGTCGATGATCTGGGCCCGGGCGATCTTGTCCTCGAGCATGCGGATCCGGCCCTCGATGTGGGCCTGCTTCTCCTTCGCCGCGTGGAACTCCGCGTTCTCGGAGATGTCGCCGTGGGCTCGCGCCTCCTCGATCTCCTTGACGTTCTCGTATCGCTCCACGGTCTTCAGCTGGTGCAGGTCGTCCTTGAGCTTCTGGTAGCCACCGGGCGTCATGGGCACTCGATCGGACATGGATGCTCTTCCGGGTCTGGACGTTAAACTGCCCGGCCCCGATCGGGCCGTATGGGCCCCGATCGCGCCGGAGAGGGCTCGGGCGGCCCGAGCGGGCCACCTGCGGCCCCACGGGAACCAGGCCCCTGTTGGAAGCTAACCGTGCGTGTCCAAAGGGTCAAATGAGCGCGATCCGTTCGCGCATCGAGGGGACGCGAGAGTGGACGAGGGGCGAGGCGAGCCGGGCGGGGGAGGCGGACCGCTGCGCGACGACGCCGGGGGGAGCGAGGCCGGACCGCCCCCGCCCGAGGTCTTCGTCCGCTTCGGACTGGTCTTCTACGGGGCCATGGCGGCCGTGGCGGTGCTGTGGCGGGTGGGCTGGCAGGGCCAGGCGATCTGGACCTTCGCCGGGCCGGCCAGCGCGGCGCTCTCCACCTTCGCTCGCGACCTCGGTCTCGGGGTGGCGGTGGGTGGCGTGCTGCTGGGCCTGTCGAGCCTCGCCACCCGGCGGACGCGCTGGGGCGAGGACCTGGCCCGCTCGCTGGCCGGGGCGCTGGGGCCGCTCTCGGTGCCCGATGCGCTGCTGCTGGCGACCGCCAGCGGGCTGGCCGAGGAACTCCTCTTCCGGGGCGCCCTGCAGCCCGTCGTGGGCTGGCTGTGGGCCAGCCTGCTCTTCGGGGTGCTGCACTTCGTCCCCCGGCGCGAGTTCGCGCCCTGGACGGTCTTTGCCATCGGGGCGGGGCTGCTCTTCGGGGGGCTCTACCAGTGGACCGGCAACCTGACGGCGCCCGTGGTCGCCCACACGCTGGTGAACGGGGTCAACCTGCCGAAGCTGGTGCGGGAGTACGGGAGCGGCGTCAGCCGGCCCGGGCGATGAGGTCGATCTCGATCTCCGCGCCCAGCGGCAGCGCGGCCACCTGCACCGTCGAGCGGGCGGGCGCGGGGGCTCCCGTGAAGGCCTCGGCGTAGACCGCGTTGACGCGCGGGAACAGCGACAGGTCCACCAGGTAGACCGAGGTCCGGATCACCCGGTCGAGGCTCGAGCCCGCGGCTTCGAGCACCGCCGAGAGGTTGGCGATGACCCTCCGCGCCTGGTCCTCGATCTCGCCGCCCACGAGCTCGCCCGTGGCGGGGTCGAGGGGGATCTGGCCCGAGCAGAAGATCAGCCCGTCGTACTGGATGGCCTGGGAATAGGGTCCGACCGGCTCGGGCGCGGTGGCGGCCCGCACCTCGATGGGCGACTCGCTGGACATCGCGGTCTCCACGAAGGGAGGCGGCGTCAGTCGCCCGTCGGCTCGCTGACGGGCAGACGCTCCTCGAGAATGCGGAGGATGTAACCGATGAGCATGAGGTTGGGAAGACGGCGGCCGGTGTCCCCGACCAGCCCTTCCTGCTTGGCGAACTGCTCGGCGAAGGCGTTGAAGAACTCGAGCTTCTCCATCGGAACGTTCTTGGCGAGCATCGTGTTGATGTCGGCCACGTCCAGCTCGTCGAAGACCTCGACGAACTCCCAGGCCAACTCTTCGAACGTCATCGACGGTTCCTCTCTCGTCCCCGTCTCCCTCTCCGTCTCCGTCTCTGCGCTTCCCACCGCGTCACATGGACGGAAACCGGTCTCGGATTCTCGGTGGGTCGCGCCGCAGCGGCCGGGAGAGACGCTTGAAGGACCGCCGTGATGCCGGCCACAGCGTCGGGAACGAAGCGATCCTGACACCGGCCCAGACCCTTGTCAACGGACCGCGAGCAGGTCCCTGCGGACTACATGTTCGTGTGTCGGCAGGCGCGAGCCTGCGACGGTCCCGCCATTGCCCATGGTTTCCGATGCGATCGGGGCCGAGTTGCACACGCCCTGCCGCGCCGTCTAGAGGGAGAGCTCTTCGCCTTCTTCGGGGGCCTCGCCGCGGTCCGGGGGCGGCTCCAGCAGGCCTTCGCTCACGTAGAGGGGCGCGCCCATGCGCAGGGCGATGGCGATGGCGTCGCTGGGGCGGGCGTCGATCTCCAGGTGCCGATCGCCGGTCTCGAGCACCATGACGGCGTAGTAGGTGCCGTCCAGCAGGCTCGTCACCACGCTGCGGTCCAGGCGTGCGTCGAGGCTCGCGAGCAGTCGCTTGGCCAGGTCGTGGGTGTTGGGGCGCGGCAGCTCGAGGGACTCGAGCCCGATGGCGATGGAGCGGGCCTCCGCGGTGCCGATCCAGATGGGCAGGCTGCGGGCGCCGTCTCGCTCGCGCAGGACCACCACCGGTGAATCGGTCCGGGGGTCCAGCCCGATGCCTCCCACGCGGACCTCGATGGGTTCCGGTCCCGGATCGGAGGCCGGGCCGCAGGCGCCGCAGAGGCCGGACGCCAGAGCCGTCGTCAGGGTCATCAGGGGGAGGATGGGAGCCGTTCGCATGGGCGATCCCTCTCGCGGGCGGCGCCCGCATGGCGCCGGCCTGGGACCCGAGTATGCCGCGCCGGACCGGCCCGGCGCCCCAGCGGTCCCCAAGGGATCGCGGATGCGGGTGGACGCGCCCGGGGACGCGACGGCGGACGCAGAGTAGAGAGGGAGGGTGGTCGGGGCGACTGGATTCGAACCAGCGACCTCTTCGTCCCGAACGAAGCGCGCTACCAAGCTGCGCCACGCCCCGAAACCCGGCCCGATTATGACGAGTTCCCTCTTCGCCGCAAGCGCAGCGGGGCCGGTTCCCGGGGCCGGGCTGGCGCCCGCGAGGCGCCGCGACTACACCCCAGCCCATGCCGGGAGCCACGGGGGAGAGCGCGGCGGGCGACCCGCTGGCGCTCGCGTTCGCGCTCGGGTGCGCGCTGCTGTGGGCGGGGGCCGTGGGCTGGGCCCTGGCCCGGCCGCGTCAGGTCGTGGAGCACCCCTGGTCGGTGGCCGTCGCGGTGGGGATCACGGTCGCCCTCGCGGCCGCGGCGCTCTTCGACCCGGCATCGGGCGCCCTGCGCCTGCGCTTCGATGCCTCCACGGAGCCCCTGCTTCCCTCCGGAGATCCCGCCCGCGCCTTCTACGACCAGGCCGTGCGCACCTTCGGCGACGACGAGGTCTTCGTGATCGCCCTCGAGTGCGAGGACGTCTTCACGGTCCGCTGCCTCTCGACCCTGGGACGGGTCTCGGATCGGATCGCCCACCTCGAGGGCGTGCGCTCGGTGAGGAGCCTGCTCGACGTCACCTCGTTTCGCTGGGTGGCCGAGGAGCAGTGGGTCGAGGTGCGACCCTTCATCGAGGAGATCCCCGAGGACCCGGCCGCGCTGCGGGCGCTGCGCGACCGCGCCCTCGCCGACCCCATCTACCGGCGCACCTGGGTGGCCGAGGACGGTCGGGCCGCGGCCATCAACGTGCGCTTTCGCGACATGGGGGACGACGAGTTCATCGCCAGCGGTCTCGACTCCCGGATCGCGAGCATCCTCGCCGGCGAGGCCTCCGAGGACCTGGCCCTCTACGTCTCCGGGCGTCCCCACATCAAGGCGCGGGTCTACGCCGGGATGGTCTCGGACCTGCGCGCCCTCATTCCCCTGGGCATCGCGGTCGCGGCCCTCGTGATCGGGCTGGCCACCGGACGCCGCCGCGGCGTGGTGCTGCCCCTGGGCGTGGCCCTGGTGGCGAACCTGTGGACCTTCGCGGCGATGGCCTTCCTGGGGCACGCGCTCACGATCCTGACGGGCCTGCTCGGGCCCACCCTCGTGGCCATGGGGAGCGTCTACGGCGTCCACGTCTTCGCCCGCTACGAGGAGGACGCGGCGGCGGGCGCGGGCTCGCCCGCCGATGCCGCCGAGGCCGCGCTGCGCCACCTGCGCGCGCCGGTGTGCATCGCCGGCCTCACCACCATGGCCGGCTTCGCGGCGCTGCTGGTGAGCGACGTGCCCGCGGTGCTCGAGCTGGGCGCCTTCGCGGCGCTGGGCGTCGCTTCGATCACCGTCCTGTCCCTGGTCGCGGTGCCGGCGGCCCTCGCGCTGCTGCCGGTGCGGGCCGCGGCCGAACGGCGCTTCGACCGGGCCCTGGAGGCCGCCCTCGACGGGCTGGCCCGCCGGGTCGTGGCGCACTCCGGGGCGATCGTGGCGGCGGCCGCGCTGCTCACGGGGCTCGCGGCGGCGGCGATCCCCGACATCGTCGTCGACACCGACTACCTCACGAACTTCGACGCCCGGGATCCGGTGCGCACGGACTTCGAGGCCGTGAACCGGCTGCTGGCCGGCGCGGTCCCGCTGTACGTGGTCATCGACGGGGGAGGGCGCGGCGGACTGCGAGAGCCCGAGCGCCTGCGCGCGCTGGAGGCGCTCCAGGCGCGGCTCGACCGGATCGACGGGGTCAGCCGGACCCTGTCGTTCGTGGACACGATCCGCGTGCTCAACCGGGCCTTCGAGGAGGACGACCCCGACGCGGAGCGGGTGCCCGACACCCGCTCCGGGGTCTCCGAGCTGCTGTTCATGATCCCCAAGACGGACCTGCAGCGCTTCGCCACGGTGAACCACGGCCAGGCCAACGTCATCGTGCGCACGGGGGAGGTCGGCTCGGCGGCGATCCGCCAGCTCACCCGGGAGATCCGCGCCGCGATCGCCCAGGGGCCCTGGCCGGACGCGAGCCGGCCGGCGCTCACGGGAAACGCGATCCTGCTGGCGCGCAGCGCCGACGGCATCGCCAGCGGCCAGCCCCTTACCATCGGCATCGCCGCGCTCACCATCTTCGGGCTGGTCGCGTTCGGGCTGTCCTCGGCGCGCCTGGGGCTGGTGGCCATGGTGCCCAACGTCGTGCCGGTGGTGGTGTTCTTCGGGCTGCTCGGCCTGGGCGTCGCTCCGCTCTCCCTGCCCACGAGCCTGATCGGAAGCGTGGCCCTGGGCATCGCCGTCGACGACACCGCCCACTTCATGGTGCGCTACCGGCGCGAGCGCCAGGCCGGGGCGGCGCCCGAGGCCGCCGCGCTGGCGACGGTGCGCGCCGTGGGTCGGCCCATCGCGATGACTTCACTGATGCTGGTCGCGGGCTTCGGGGTCATCGTGTTCTCGGAGTTCGCCACGCTCCGCGAGTTCGGCGCGCTCACGGCGCTCACCATGCTGATCTGCCTGCTGACCGACCTCGTCCTCCTCCCCGCCACCCTGGTCCGCTTCCGCCTCTGACCCCCCTCTTCTCCAACCGGTTCCGCTCCGCTTCTCATGAGGTCCTCCGTTGCCCCGACCGGCGGAAGGGTTGCGACTCCGTCTCCCTCCCCTGACGCCAGCGCGCCAGCTGGCGGCCGCACGGAACACGACGCTCCAGCTCAGGCCGACGCTGGCCGCCACGCGTTGCAGAAGCGCTTCGAGGGCAAGAGCGCCCTTCTCGCGTCGGCGGTCGCTCCGCTGTCAACCCTTCCCCCGGTCTCGCACTGGGCAGCCAACGGCAGGCGCGATCCTTCGAGGCAGCTCGAACCAGAGTCGTTGGCTGCCCCGGCCCGGGGCGGGGGGTGCAGGGGGGGCCCCCGCCCAGTTCCGCAGGCGGGAACCCCAGCGCGAAGCCCCCCCCCTACCCCCGGCACCCCCCTGCCCCCCCCGACCCGGGACGGGGCAGCCAACGACTCCGGTTCGCATGTCCTCGGAGGCTCGAGCGAGGGCCGTTGGCCATCCAGTGCGAGACCGGGGGAAGGGTTGGCAGCGGAGCGACCGCCGAGGCGTGTACGCTGCGCTCGCACTCGAAGTGCTCCTACGACCGATGGCGGCCGCGTGTGGACGAGCGCAGGCGTCGTGTTCCCCGCGGCCGCCAGCCTCGGCAGAGAAGGAGCGGAGGGAGACGGAGTCGCAACCCATCCCCCGGTCGGGGCAACGGAGGACCTCAGGAGAAGCGAAGCGGCTCCGGGGGGGAGGGAGGTCGAGGACCGTGCGGCGCGGGACGGTCTAGCCGCCTCGGGACTCTTCGATGATGGACGAGAAGAAGCGGTCGACCACGGCGCGGCAGCGGTCGGGGGGCAGCTCGAACTCCGTGGCGAGGCGTGACACCACATCGTCGATGGAGCGGCGGCCGTCGATCAGCCCGAGGATCTGGACGTCGAAGACCTTCTGGCGCTGCTGCTGGGTCCAGATCGGCAGCGCGGGAATCGGACGCGTGGAATCGGTCATCCAGGCCGGGTAGTAACGGAAGGGACCGGGGTCGGCGGCCTCGGTCCGGCGGGTCGCCCGGAACCCGAGGATCTCTTCGTGGCGGCGGGCCATGGCGTGGGGCGAATGCAGGTAGGGAACCCGGCGGATCTCGTGGCTCTCGACCCCCATGCCCGCCTCGACCAGCGCCTCCAACACCTCTTCCGGCGTATAGCGCGCCGCCTCGGGCAACGACTCGAAGCTCAGGGGGCCGAAGCTGATCCACGTGCCGCCCGGCTTCAGCAGCCGGTTGATCCGCCGGGAGAGGGCGCGGAAGCCCTCGGGCAGGACGTCGATGAACCAGGGCGTCACGATCACGTCGATGGACGCCTCGGCGAACGGCGGCGCGAAGACGTCCCCCAGACAGAACCGGGGCGCGGGCTCGGGCGCCTCGACGACCCCGCGCAGCGATTGCTCCACCGCCACGTGCTCGAGGCCCAGGGGAATCGCGGGCAGCTCGGTGAGCTCGACCGACTCGCCCCGGCAGGCGAGCGCGGCGATCCGACTGAGCAGCGGATTGACGTCGAGCTGAACGACGCTCGCCCAGGGTCCGAGCGCGGCGAGCTCGCAGGTGAGCCGGCCGGCGCCCCCGCCCAGGACGACCGCGTGCCGGCCGGCCCGGTCGCCCTCCCCCGCCTCCAGCTGGGCGGCGAGCCACGCCACGGCGTCGCGCACCTCCGCCTCCCCCCAGCACCAGTCGCGGAAGGCGGTGTCGAGATAGCTGCCCAGGTGCTGGACGCTGGGAATGCGATCCTCGGGAAGCCCGCTCTCGGGCGCGGCCTCGTCCAGACCGAAGGGCGCGAGCAGCTCGACGACCCGGGAGAGCTGGGCCCGCTTGCCGGCGCGGAGGCGCTCGAGCCTTTGCGCCGTGCCCGGCAGCCAGCTCGAGCCCTGGGAGGCCGAAGCGAGCTGCCGGATCTCCTGCTCGACGCTGGCCACGTGGTGCTGGAGCTTGGCCGACCACTGGGCGCGGGCGCTCGCGCCGTTGCGGAACAGCCAGGGGATGCCGTCGTGGACCGGATGGCTGGCCCCGCACGAGTCGCACGCCAGGGCGCCGCCGGCCCCGTCCCGGAGGGCCCCCCGACAGCCGGGGCAGCGCAGGATGTCGGGCCATCGGTTCATGGAGATGTTCTCTCTCCCCTCTCTTCCTCGAATCGGTGATCGGGCCTGGGGAGAGGATCGGCCGGCGGCGCACCCCGGTTGAGCCGCTCTGCGGTCCGGCCGTCTCCGCGGGACCGGAGCGCACCGCCGCCCCGGGAACTACCCTACGAGACGATCCAGCCGCCGGGTCCGGGCCCGGACGGCGGGCGGGAGGTGACGATGGCCGAGCCCCGGTTCGACGACCGGATGAGCGACAGCGACGCGCTGATGTGGACCATCGAGCGCGACCCGCTGCTGCGCTCCACCATCGTCTCGGTGCTCGTCCTCGATCGCCCCCCGGATCCGAAGCGCCTGGCCGAGAAGCTCTCCGATGCGGCCCGGACGATACCCCGCCTGCGCCAGCGGGTCGTGGAGGATCCCCTGGGCGTGGCGCCGCCGCGCTGGGCCGAGGACCCGAGCTTCGACCTCTCCTATCACCTCCGCTCGGTCGGCGTCCCCGGTCACGGCAGCCTGCGCGACCTGCTCGACCTGGCGGCCCCGCTGGCCATGCAGGCCTTCGACCGCGACCGGCCGCTCTGGGAGCTGACCCTGGTGGAAGGGCTCGAGAACGGCGGCGCCGCGGTGATCATGAAGCTCCACCACGCCATGTCCGACGGCGTGGGACTCGTGCGCATGACCGCCGGCCTGGTCGAGCGCACCCGGGAGCCCGAGCCGCACCACGAAGCCCTGCCCACTACGGCGGATCCCGTCCCCACGCCGTGGAGTCCCATCGACGAGAGCCTGGAGGCCCTTCGCTACCAGGCCAGTCGGCGCATCGAGCAGGGCCGCTCGGCGGCCTCGTCCCTGGCATCGGGCCTGGGGAAGCTGCTGCGGCATCCCCAGGAGACCCTCCAGGACGCGGCGGAGCTCGCGTCCTCGGCCGGGCGGCTGCTGGCCCCGGCCTCCGAGCCCCTGAGTCCGCTGATGGTCGAGCGCTCCCTGGCCCGACGCCTGGACGGCTTCGCCCGCCCCCTCGACGCCTTCAAGAAGGCGGCGGCCACGGCCGGCGGCACCGTGAACGACGCCTTCGTGGCCGGCATGGCGGGCGGCCTCTCGCGCTACCACCGCCTCCACGGGCACCGGGTCGAGTCCCTGCGCATGAGCATGCCCATCAATCTGCGCCACGGGGAGAAGGGGCGCCGGGCCGGCAACCAGTTCGCACCGGTGCGCTTCGGCGTCCCGATGACCCTCGACGACCCGCGCGAGCGCATCACCGCGATCCACGAGCGGGTGGCGGCCGAGCGCAAGGAGCCGTCGCTGCCCGCCCTCGACGTGCTCGCCGGGGCGCTCAACCGGCTCCCCGGCGCCGCCTCCACCGCGGCCTTCGGCTCCATGCTGAAGACCGTGGACTTCATCACCACCAACGTCCCGGGGCCCCCCTTCCCGGTCCACCTGTCGGGAGCGCGCATCACCGCCATGATCCCGTTCGGGCCGACCAGCGGCGCCGCCGCCAATATCGCGCTGTTCAGCTACGACGGCGCGGCCTGGATCGGCGTCAACGGCGACCGTGCGGCCATCCCCGACTCGGAGCGGTTCACCGAGTGCCTGGAGGCCGGGCTCGACGAGGTGCTCGCCCTGGCATGAGGAGAGCGAAGATCACGCTCTGCTTCGCCGACTCCACTCCCCGCTTGATTCGACGAGCTCCATCCCGACCCTCCGCTGCAGTCCGCGAACCCGCGGCGGGCGCGGGAGCGGCGGCGGCTCGAGACCTGGATCGGCGAGACCTTCGGCTTCTGTCTCGTGCGCGGGCCAGGCAGCAGCGGGCCGGCCGCGAGGGCGCGCCGAGCCCGGGCGCCCGGGAGTCCGAAGCGGGCGTCGGCCCGCTCGCGGCCATGGGTTGGCTGGGGGAAGACGGCCGGCGCGCGCTCGTCGAAGCGCGCCCGAACCTGCGCGAGCAGCTCCTGCGCATCGATGCGGAGACCTCGGGCCCGTGATACCAAGGGGGCGATGAGCGATCGCCCGAACTCCGACGCGGCCCGAGCGATCCTGGGCGAGACGTTCGGCTACGAAGACTTCCGACCGGGCCAGGCGGAGGCGGTGGAGGCCGCGATCGCCGGACGCGACGCGGTGGTGCTGCTGCCCACGGGCTCGGGCAAGTCCCTCTGCTATCAGGTCCCGGCGCTGGCGAACCGCCGCTGCGGCCGGGGAACGACCCTCGTGCTCTCGCCGCTCATCGCCCTGATGCAGGACCAGGTGGGCGCCCTCACCGCCCGCGGCATCCGCGCCGCGGCGCTCCACAGCCACCAGGAGGCCGACGAGCAGAGGCAAGCCGTCGCCGACTTTCTGGGGGGCGGGCTCGACCTCCTCTACGTGTCGCCCGAGCGCGCCGCCCGGGCGAGCTTCCGGCGGATGCTGGGTCGGACGCCGATCTCGCTCCTGGCCGTCGACGAGGCCCACTGCGTCAGTCAGTGGGGCCACGACTTCCGCCCGGACTACCTGCGCATCCACGAGCTGCGCGAGGTCGTGGATGCACCGGTGCTCGCGCTCACCGCCACCGCCACGCCCATCGTGATGCGGGAGATCGAGAGCCAGCTCGAGCTCCACGACCCGGTGGTGGTGCGCACGGGCTTCGACCGCCCCAACCTGCGCTTCGAGGTCCGCGCCCTGCGCACCCAGGCGGCGCGCCTCGCGGCGCTGCAGCAGGCCCTCGAGGCGGCGGAGCTCGGCGGCCGGGGCCGGCGCGGTCGCGCCATCGTCTACTGCAGCACCCGCAAGACCACCGAGACCGTGGCCCGGGCGCTGCGGGCGGCGGGCATCGCCGCCGGGCACTACCACGCCGGCCGCACCAAGGGGGCTCGGGAGCGCAGCCAGCGGGCCTTCGAGGCCGGCCGCACCCGGGTGCTGGTGGCCACCAACGCCTTCGGCATGGGCATCGACCTGCCCGACATCCGGCTGATCGTCCACTTCCAGGCGCCGGGCAGCCTCGAGGCCTACTACCAGGAGGCCGGGCGCGCCGGCCGCGACGGCGAGCCCGCGCGCTGTCTGCTCTTCTTCGGTCCGGGCGACCTCGCCACCCAGCGCCGGCTCTCGTCGAGCGGGACGACCTCGGCCGCGCTCCAGCAGCGGAAGGACGCCGCGCTGGCCGCGGTCGAGCGCTACGCCCGGGAGATCCGCTGCCGGCAGCAGGCCCTGGTGGCGCACTTCACCGGCGAGCAGGATGGTCCGGCCTGCGGGCGCTGCGACGTCTGCGCCGACCCCGGAGCCGTCCGCGAAGCGCAGCGGGAAGCGGAGCCCACGACCTCCGCCGTGGAGCCCCTCGGCGAGGACGTGCGGGCGCTCATCGTCCGCGCCGTCGACCGCCTGAACCGACCGGTGGGCAAGACGAACCTCGCCAAGGCCCTGCGCGGGGGGCGCGGCAAGTCTCTCGCCCGCGGCGGTCTGCTGATGCTGCCCGAGTACGGAAAGCTGTCGGAGCACGGCGAAGCGGAGATCGTGGCGACGATCGAGGCCATGCTGAGCGAGGGCCGCCTGGCGCGCACCGGCCGCAAGTACCCGACGGTGTGGATCCCGGGCAAGCCCGTGCGGAGTCCGACGCGGACGGGCTCCGAGGACGGCGAGCCCGCGGCGCGGCCCCGGCGCAGCGCCCGCCACGGCGGCCCCATCGCCCGCGCCCTCGACAACTACCGGCGGCGCACGGCGCGGGCGCTCAAGTGGAAGACCTACATGGTCTTCCAGCGCAGCGTGATGCTCGCCATCGACCGCGCCGAGCCCCGCAGCCGCGACGACCTGGCGCGCATTCCCGGGCTCGGCCCCGCGAAGATCGAACGCTTCGGCGACGACATCCTCGACCTCGTGCGCCAGCACGGCAGCCGGTCGCGCTAGCCGGCGACGCCTGGCGCTCGCTCGCGGGTTCGGGGCTAGGGCGCGTACCAGATGGCGCTGGTGTAGGCCCGTTCCTGGATCACGCTGGGCCCCACGGTCGGAGCCTCGAGCCCCAGGGCCACGGCGTCGTAGAGCGCGTGCCGCGGCGTGGGGATCTGCAGGACCCGCACGTAGTAGAACGCCGACTGCGAGGCATCGAACTCGGGATCCGCCCAGACGGCGGAGAGCTCCGGCGTTCCGATGTCGTCGGTCCAGGTGGCGCGGGCGAGATCGACGCTGTTGCCCACGGGCTCGAGGACGCCGTCCGCCCCGACCTCGCGGCCCTCGGACCAGGCCACGTCGAACACCCGCTCGTGGGTCTCGCCCGCGGCGTCCAGCCAGCCCTTCACGATCTGCACCCGGTCCAGGTTCGCCGACTTCGGGTCCTTCTGCGCCGTCACCAGGAAGGTCGGAGCCCCGGCCTTCGAGGCGGCGGGCGCCAGCACGCCGCCCATGGGCACGCCCTTCGCGTAGCCCACGCGCGCGGGGTCCGCCGCGAGGTCGCCTGGCGTGAAGGACCAGCCCCCGAAGAAGCGCACCCGGATGCGCGGGCCCGTGGTCGCATAGACCTCGCGGCGCTCGAAGGCGTCCAGGATGGAGCTGCGATCGTTGCGCTCGGCGTACACGGCGGCGATTCCCGAGGCGGACATCGACCAGCCGACCGGGCCGTCGGCGATGGTCTTGCCCTGCTTGTTCTCGGGCACCGAGTCGTAGGCCATCTTGCCCCAGAAGTTCGGCTCCTCGGCCGATGCCAGGGCCGTGTGGGTGTCGGTGGAGCCGATCACCCCGAACCGGTAGGGGTTCACGCCGACCTTCGACTCGAGAGCCAGGCCGGTGCGCAGCGCCGAGCGGATGAAGTCGCCGGGCTGGGCGCGGTAGCCGCCTCGGTGCTGCTGGATGTACCACGGGTAGATCTCGAAGTCGGCGAAGGGATCCTCGGGCGAGAGGTCCGGGTGGGTCTCCGAGTCGCCCTTGATCTGGGTGGTCTCGACGACCGGCTCCCAGCGGCTGCGCAGGCGCGCGTAGTCGGCGCCGATCGCCTCGCCGCGCAGGGTCTTCTCGGCGAACATCTGCCCCTTCGAGATGTTCGAGTTGTGGGGGATGGCGAGGAAGCGGACTCCGGTCTCGGCCGACGTCTTCCCGAGCCAGGCCCAGAGATCCTCGGGGTAGGGGCTGTCGCTCGAGGAGAACGGGAGGAAGCCCTGCGCGCTCTCGCCGTCGGCGTCGCTCACGACGACGCGATGCAGGTTGGCGCCGCCGGGCACCGAGCTCCACTCCCAGCCCAGGAAGGTAGTGAAGCGGCCCGGCTCGTGGTGGCGGTCGGCCGCGGCGCGCAGGCGCTCCCAGGCATTGCGCGCCGACGTCTCCGCACCGGGCGGCGTCTTCGCGCCGGTCTCCTCGCTCCACCTCGCGGCCGCCTCGACCGGGTCCTCGGCCACGGGCAGCAGGCCCGCGAAGTACTCCGGTCCCCGCCCCTCGTCGATGGCCTTGCGCACGTCCCGGACGTAGTACCAGTAGACGAGCTTGCGCAGGAAGTTCGCGTCCGGGTCCTGGACGCCTTCCAGGTAGATGTCGCGGATGCCCCCGTAGAACTCGGCGTGGTCGGACACCACGAGGAAGTCGAGGGGCGTCTGGATGCGCACGCGGGTGCGGTTGTAGGGATGGATGACCGGCTGGCCCTTCGCGTAGCGATACGCCACGTCGGGGTCGGCGCTCTGGTTGCCGTTCAGGAACGCATCGAACGAGTACGACGTGTGGACATGGGTGTCGCCCCACAGGAGCTGCCGCTCCCCTCCGTCGGCCCGGGCGGGGCCCACACCCGGCGCTGCTCCCGACAGACAGAGGAATGTGACCAGGAGGCCGATGCGGCCGGCGGCTGCGCTCATGGGTGTCCCCCTTCGCGGGGATTCTACCGGGCCGGGGCTCGCGAAGGGTGTCGGATCGGGAGCGTCGCGGATAGGCTGCCCGGGAGAGCCGGCGTGGAAACGGCCGGTGGCGATCAGCGGGGCGGATCGACCCCGAACAGGAGGCTCCCATGAGCGAACCGAGCGCCCCTGACCGCCCCTACGAGGCGTCGAGTCAAGCCATCCGGACGGCGGTCGAGATCGCGATCCGCCTGGGCGTGATCCTGCTGATCGTGGGCTGGTGCCTGCAGATCATCGCCCCGTTCGTGGGCATCGTGATCTGGGCCGGCATCATCGCGATCGCGACCGACGCGCCGTTCGACCGGCTGGCGACCCTGTGCGGTGGCCGCCGCGGCCTGGCGGCGGGCATCGCCGTCAGCGTCGTGGTCGTGGCGATCGCCGTGCCGATCGTGCTGCTGTCGGAGACCCTCGTCTCCGGGGCCTCGAACTTCGCGGCGCAGATCTCGGGCGGAACCCTCGAGATTCCTCCGCCGCCGGACGGGATCGCGGACTGGCCGGTCGTGGGCAAGCGCATCCACGACTTCTGGCAGCTCTCGTCGGAGAACCTGGAGGAGGCGGTCTCGCGACTCGGCCCCCAGCTCGAGGCCGTCTCCCGCTGGCTGCTCGGCGCGGCGGGGAGCGCGGGAGCCGGCATCCTGCAGCTCCTCGCCTCGCTCGTGATCGCCGGAGTCATGCTCGCGCGCAGCGAGGGACGGCGCAACGCCATCGAGCGCGTCGCGACCCGACTGGCCGGCGGCACCCGGGGACCGGAGTTCGCGCAGCTGGCCAACGCCACGGTGCAGAGCGTGGTGCAGGGCATCCTCGGCGTCGCGCTCATCCAGTCGCTGCTGGCCGGCGTGGGCTTCATGGTGGCGGGCATCCCGGCGGCGGGGCTCTGGGCGCTGCTCGTCCTGATCGCGGCCGTGGTCCAGCTCCCCGTGGCGCTGGTGATGCTGCCGCCCATCTTCCTCGCGTTCTCGTCCCTGGGTGCGGCCGCCGCCGTCGCCTTCACGGTCTGGTGTCTGGCGATCTCGCTGCTGGACAACGTGCTCAAGCCCATCCTGTTCGGGCGCGGCGTGAAGGTGCCCACCCTGGTGATCTTCCTGGGCGCCATCGGCGGGATGCTCACCATGGGCATCGTCGGCCTGTTCCTGGGCTCCGTGGTGCTGTGTCTCGGCTACGAGCTCTTCGTCGCCTGGCTCGAGGCGGCGGTCGAGGACGGCGAGGTCGCGGAGCCCGAGGCGGGCTGACGGGACTCGGGGCCGGCCGGCGCCGCTCCCGGCGAGCGCGCGATGGACTCGGCGACGTCCCGGATCTCGTCGATGAGGACCCGCACCGAGGGCGAACGCGTGCGGTTGCGCACCAGATGGATGCCGTCGTTGGTGCGGAGCGACGGCAGCGCCGGACGCTGGACCAGCCCGCCCCGGGCGCAGGCCTCTTCGGCCAGGGAGTGGGGCACCAGGGTGACCGCGCGGCCGGCGCGCGCCAGCTCGAGGCAGGCCGCGGTGTTCTCCAGGCGATAGAACGGGAAGCGACCGGCCTCGAACGCTTCGTCGAAGGGAGCCGGGAGCTCCCGGGTGCCGATCGGCGCCGGGGTGGGCATGGCCCAGGGAAAGCTCGCCACTTCGTCGAGCGCCGCCCAGCCCGTCGCCAGGGGGTGGTCGTCGGCCATCACGGCGACCAGCGCCTCCGACGGCAGGGGGATGACCTCGATGTCCTCGGCCGCGGGCGAGTCCTCGTACTTGCTCATGTCGCACACGACGAACTCGAGCTCGCGGCCCAGCAGCGCGGCGAGCAGGTCGCGTGACGTGCCGGCCACCACGCTCACCTGGATGCCGTGGTGGCTGGCCGAGAGCCGGCGAATGGCGCGGGTCAGCAGGGGCTGCGCGGGGTACGGACCGGTCCCGATCCGCACGTGGCCGGTGGCGCCGCCTCGCAGGCGACCGGCCTCCTCCTCGAAGCTGGCGAGCGCGCTCAGGACGTCGCGCGCCGACTGGATGAGGCCGCGGGCCGCGTCCGTGGGCTCGACGGCGTGGGTGGTGCGATCGAAGAGCCGCTGTCCGAGCTCGCCCTCGAGGTTCTTGATGCTGCGACTGAGGGCGGGCTGGGTGATCCGGTGCTCCTCGGCCGCCCGGACGAAGCTCTGCAGGCGGTAGAGCGTCTCGAAGTGCTGGAGCTGCTTGAGCTGCACGGGCAGCGTCCTCCCGGTGGCGATGGGCGAGCCCCTGGGCCCGGATCGGGCGACCGTCTCATGTAATCATAACTGCATTGCATGACTAGATGTTGATTCATGAGGGTATTGTATTGATATGACCAGCCGAGACGGGGCGGGAGCCCTGCACTACCGAGACCGCCCCGCCCTCTTCTCCTCCCTCGAGCAGCGCCAATACGACCTGATCGTGATCGGGGCGGGCATCACCGGGGCGGGCATCGCGCGCTCGGCGGCCCAGCGCGGGCTCGCGGTCGCCCTGGTGGAAGCCCGGGACGTGGCGGCGGGCACCAGCAGCCGCAGCTCGAAGATGATCCACGGCGGTCTCCGCTACCTCGCCCAGGGCGACGTCGGACTGGTGCGCGAGGCCGCGTCGGAGCGCCAGATCCTGCGACGGATCGCTCCCCACCTGGCGCGCAGGTCGCCCTTCCTGCTCCCCGTGCGATCGCTGGCCGGCCTGACGAAGTTCCGCGCGGCCATGTGGGCGTTCGAGAAGCTGGGGCAGGTGCCCGAGGACGAGCGCCACGAGGTGTGGACGGCCCGGGAGACCGCCTCGCGGGAGCCGGTGGCCGCGCCCGACGGCGTGACCGGAGCCGTCCTCTACTACGAGTTCCTGACCGACGACGCGCGGCTCACCCTCGCCAACGTCCGCTCCGCCCGCGCTGCGGGCGCCGACGTCGTCACCTACGCGCCGGTGGTCGGGATCCGGGTCGAGGACGGCCGCGCCACGGGGGTCCGCTGCCAGGGCGCGCTCCCCGGCGAGAACCTCGGGGCGGAGATCCGCGGCCGGGTCGTGGTCAACGCGGCGGGCCCCTGGGTCGACGCCCTGCGCGCCCTCGAAGCGGACGGAGAGCCCCCGCGCCTCTCGCTCACGAAGGGCATCCATCTCGTGGTGCCCCACGAGAGGCTCCCCATCTCGCGCACCGTGCTGATGAACGCCGCGGACCGGCGTCCGGTGTTCGCGGTGCCCCGCGGCGAGGTCACGTACATCGGCACGACCGACACCTTCTTCCCCCGCACCGACTACTGGCCGGAGATCGGCCCCGAGGACGTCGACTATCTCTTCGAGGCGGTCGACCGCTCCTTCCGGATCGACCCGCTGAAGCGCCCCGACGTCGTGGCCTCCTGGACCGGCGTCCGCCCGCTGATCGACCAGCAGGGCAAGACGCCCTCGGAGATCTCCCGTCGCGACGAGGTCTGGACGGGGCCCGCCGGCGTGCTGTCCATCGCCGGCGGCAAGCTCACCGCCTACCGGACGATGGCGGTGCGCGTGGTGGATAGGGTGGTGGAACGCCTGGGCGGCTCCCGCGGTCCCGAGGTCTCGGACCAGCAGCCGCTGGTCGGGGGCGACGTCGATCCCGAGGCCCTGGCCCTCCGGCTGGCGGCGAAATTCGGAGAGCCCGCCGCCCGGCGCCTGGTTTCGCTCTATGGTTCGGAGGCCTTGCAGGTGGCCTCGGACGGAGCGGACCTCGCGGCGGAGGTCCGCCAGGCGGTGCGCCGGGAGGGGGCCCTGCGGCTCGAGGACTATTGGGTGCGGCGCGGCGCGCGCGCCTGGTTCGAGCGCGACGGCGGCCTCTCGACCCTCGAGCCGGCCTCCATCGAGATGGCGCAGGAGCTCGGCTGGGACGAGGCCACCCGGCAGGACCAGGTGGAGGCGTGCCGGAGCCTCCACGAGAAGAGCAACGCGCTCTTCCACTGATTGCTCGACCCGCCGGGCACCGGACCCGGGGGTCGACCCAGGAGCGGACCCATGAACGCAGCGACCCCCAAGAGACTCCGCGAGGCCCTCGGCGACGACCGGGTCCACACCGAAGGCGCGCTGGTGGACGACCGGCGCTTCGACTACTGGGTCTTGAAGCACCTGCGCCACTTCCGCGGAGACACGCTTCCCGCGCCGGGCGTGGTGGTCCAGCCGGAGTCGACCGACGAGGTCCAGACCATCGTGCGCATCGCGCGCCAGGAGCGGACGGCGCTCGTTCCGTACGGCCTGGGGAGTGGCGTCTGCGGGGGCATCAGCCCGGACCCGTCGGTGGTCCTGGTGGACATGAGCCGGATGAACCGGGTGCGCGAGATCGACCCCGTGAACCTGCTCGGGTCCTTCGACGCCGGCGCCAACGGCCTCGAGGCCGAGGAGGCGGTGGCCGCCCAGGGGCTCACCATCGGACACTGGCCGCAGTCCGTGGCGATCAGCAGCGTGGGCGGCTGGGTCTCGACCCGCGCGGCCGGCCAGTTCTCGACCGCCTACGGGAACATCGAGGACATGGTCTACTCGATCGAGGCCGTGCTGCCCGACGGCGAGCTCGCCGTGCTCGGCAAGGCGCCCCGGGCGGCCGCGGGCCCCGACCTCCGACACCTGCTGATGGGCGCCGAGGGCACCCTGGGCATCATCACCGGCGTCACCCTGGCGCTGCACCGCCAGCCCGAGAGGCGCGCCTACACCGCCTTCTACACGCCGTCGCTGGCCGCCGGGTTCGCCGCCCAGCGGGACATCGTGCAGTCGGAGTGGCTCCCGCCGGTGATGCGCCAGTACGACGCCGCGGAGGTCAAGCGCAACTTCCGGGACTACGCGTCCGGCGACGCCGGGCTGCTGCTGATGGTGCACGAGGGCCCGGCCGCGCGCGTGGAGGCGGAGCTCGAGGCGGTCGCGCAGTGCGCGGAGCGCGCGGGGCTCACCGCCGCGCCGTCGGAGATCGGCGAGCTCTGGATGGAGAAGCGCAACCACGTGCCGTCGTGGCAGCAGCTCCTGGAGGGAGGGCTCGTCGCCGACACCATCGAGATCTCGGCGCCCTGGACCCGCATCGAGGCCATCTACGACGACGCCACCGCCCGCCTGCGCGAGCTCGAGCCGGTGGTGGTCGCCTCGGCCCACAGCTCCCACGTCTATCGGACCGGCCTGAACCTGTACTTCACGTTCGTGGCGAAGCACGACGACCCCCACGACATGGAGGCGACCTACTTCGAGTGCTGGAAGCGGGTCATGGAGGCCACCGCCCGCCACGGCGGAGGCATCGCCCACCACCACGGCGCCGGTCGCCTGCGCAAGCCCTACCTCGCCCACGACCTCGGGGAGTCGGGCGTGGGCATCCTGCGTACCCTGAAGGACGCCCTCGATCCCGACGGCATCATGAATCCGGGCAACCTCATCCCCGATGCCTGAGCTGCTGCTGGGGCTCGACGTCGGGTCGACCAGCGTGCGCGCGCGGGTCGTCGACCTCGAGGGCCGGCTGCTGGGCAGCGCGGGGCGCCGGCTCCGATCGCGGCACCCGGCGCCCGGGCGCACCGAGCAGGACCCGAACGAGGTCTGGGAATCCTCCCGGGCGTCGATCGACGGAGCCCTGGCCGAGGCCGGCCGCCGCCTGTCGGACGTGGGCGCCCTGGGCCTCGCGACCCAGCGGGCGAGCGTGGTGCTGTGGGACCGTGAGAGCGGCGAGCCCGCGGCCCCGATGGTCCTGTGGAGCGACCTGCGCGGCATCGAGCGCGCCCGCGAGCTGGGCGACGCCGGCTTCCTCGCCCCCCCGCTGGCCGCGGTCTCGAAGCTCGAAGCCGCCCTCGACGCCGTGCCGGACGGCCGCGCGCGCGCCGCCGCCGGCCGTCTCTGCTGGGGAACCATCGACAGCTACCTGGTGCACCGGCTCACCGGCGGCGCGCTCCACGTCACCGATCTCTCGAACGCCTGGCCCACCTGCTACCTGGACATGCGGGACGTCCACCGCTGGAACGCGAAGCTCATCGAGCATCAGGGCCTCGAGCCCCGGATGTTTCCGGCGCTGTGCGACACGATCGGCCGGCTGGGTCGCACCGCGGCCTCGGCGCTGGGGACCGAGGTGCCGATCGGCGCCATCGTGGCCGACCAGCAGAGCGGCATGCTGGCCCACGGCCTGTGGTCGCCGGGCGGCTGGAAGGCGACCTACGGCACCTCGGCCGCGCTGATGGTGTGCACCGGCCCGGCGCCGCGACTGATCCCCGGGCTGCTTCCCCTGCTCCAGCTCGCCCGGGGCGAGCAGCTGCTGTTCGCCGCCGAAGGCATGGTGAACTCGGCCGGCGCGCTGCTCGACTGGCTGATCGGGGACCTGGGCCTGCTGTCGTCGGTGGAGGAGCTGACCGACCTGGCCGCGCGGGTCGAGGACTCCGGGGGCGTGGCGATCCGACCGGCGCTCCAGGGGCTGGGCGCCCCCCACCACGACCCGGAGGCGCGCGCGGCCGTCGTCGGTCTGTCGCGGGCGTCGGGCAAGGGACAGATCGCCCGGGCGGCCCTCGAGAGCATCGCCTTTCGCGTGCGCGAGATCGCCGACGCCGTGGAGGCGAGCCCGGACCTCGAGGTCCCCACGGCTCTGCGGGTGGATGGCGGGCTCACGGCCAACGACCTGTTCCTGCAGATCCACGCCGACCTGCTGGGTCGCCCCATCGAGCGGCACGCCGACCCGGAGGCGACGGGCCTGGGCGCGTGCCTCGGCGCCGCGCTGGGCTGTGGGTTGCTGGGCCGCGACGACCTCGACCGCTTCGCGAAGACCGACCGCACCTTCGAGCCCCGGATCCATCCCGACCAGGCGCGGGAGCGCCTGGCCCGCTGGCAGCGGGCCGTCTCCCTCGACGAGGAATCGCGGGCGGGCTAGCCGCGGGCCCTTGCGCGTTGGCGGCGGCGGCGGAGCCACAGCAGTCCGGGCAGCGCGATCGCCAGCTCCGAGCCGAGACCGCACTTGGACGGTGCTCCCACGCTGGGCGCCTGGGTCTCGTCGTCGTCGATCTGCTCGAGATAGGCGGCCAGCAGGCCCAGCTGATAGGCGTCGAGGGCCACGCCGGAGTGGGCGGCCACGGCCTCCTCGAGGGTCGCCGCGGACCCGTCGTGGAGATAGGGAGCGCCGTACCACAGTCCGCGCAGGGTCGGCGTGTCGAGCCCGACCACGGGGCCGCTGGCCGGCGTCAAGGTGCCGACGTCGTGGATCGCGAGCGTCCCGCTGTCGCTGAAGGCCGTCCCGCTGTGGCAGTCGGCGCAGCCTTCGAAGAGGAAGAGCGTCCGGCCCTCCTGGGCCTCGGCGGTGAGCGACCCGTCGGACATGCGATACGGGCTGTCGTAGGCCGAGGTCAGCGACTGGACGTAGGCCGCGAGCGCATCCAGGTCCGCGCTGATGCCCGCCTTCGGGTCGCCCAGCGGATCGGAGCGCGTGCCGGTGTAGAAGTCCACGTCCGCCATGAGTCCGGTCCCGCCGGCGAACATGCGGATCTGCCCCTCGAAGTCCTGCACCTCGTCGAAGTTGGCCGTCCAGTGCAGCGGACCGTGGCCCTGGCCGTGGCCGGTCAGGTCGATCGTGTTGCGCAGCCCCTCGCCGAACTGCGTGAAGTCCCAGGTGCGTCCGTCGTGGCCCCCGCCGTTGTGGCAGGAGGCGCAGGACATGTAGCCCTGGAGCGCCAGGCGCGGATCGAAGGCGTCGTAGAAGAACTGCTTGCCGGCGAACACGTCGGCGGCCAGGGACTCGCTGGCGACCAGCGACCAGGTCGCCACGGTGGGCACGACCACCGTGGAGTAGTCGAGCAGCTGGGACAGGTCGTGGACCGTGACCGTGCGGTCCATGAAGTTGTGGACGTAGAGCGTGCGCCCGTCGGGCGAGAGCGCGGTGCCCCGCGGCGCGCGTCCGGCGGCGAAGCGGCCGAGCTCGGCCTTCCCGAACGGGTCGATGACGGCCACCGCGCGGGTGCTCTCGAGGGTGGTGAAGACGTAGGCGCCCGTGGCGTCGAAGCGCGCCGAGTTGGCCACGCTGGCGTCGTCGTGATCGACCCGGTCGACCAGGCTCTCCGTGAGCGTGGTGAGGTCGACGTGGGACGACACGGCCCGGACCGTGGAATCGTGGCCGAGATCGATTCCGCTGCGCGCGGCCCCGCCCAGGATGTTGTCCTGCTTCGAGGGCACCCAGGCGCTGGCGCCGTCGGGCGCGATGGCGGCCACACCCACGTAGTTCGGCACGCCGGGGCCCGAGGACTGCGTGATCGCGGCGTAGCTGTGCTCCAGGACGATCGACGGATCGGCCACCAGGGTCGCGGTGTCCACCGGAATCACCTCGCCGCCCACCGGCTGGCCCAGGTCCTCGGTCGCAGGGCTGTCGGTCGACTCGCCCGGAAGCGGGAGCGTCACGAATCGCGAGACCAGCAGGGTGGCTCCGTCGGGCGTGAGGGCCAGGGCCCTGGGGTTCGGGCCCACGTCGACCGAGGCCAGGACGACCTCGCCCAGGGCGTCGATCTCCAGCAGCTCGCCCGTGGCCTCGAGCGACACGTAGGCCAGCAGGCCGTCGTGGGAGAACACCAGGGAGTCGGGCCTCGAGGCCCGCGGCAGCTCGATGTGGCGCGCGAGGGTCGGCCCCACCGGATCGATGAGGCTGATGCGGGCCGCCCCCTTCTCGACCACCCAGACGAAGCCGTCGCTGGCGATGGCCAGGCTGGACGGCTCGTCACCCAGCGGAACCTCGGCGACCTTCAGGTCGGTGGTCGCGTCGAAGACGCTCACGCTGTCGTTGTCGGGGTTCACGGTCCAGACGCGGTCCGCCGCGGCCTCGTAGACGATCGAGCTCGACTGCGCGGGCGGCGTGCCCGCCGCCACCGGATGGATGACCTGCTCGAACTGCAGCACGTCGCTGGCGCCGGAGGACGGGTCGGTCACGGTCACCGTCACCACCCAGCGTCCGGGACCGGCGTAGGTGTGGGTCGCCGAGGCCAGGGGCGACGGATCGGTGGGCGGCGTGCCGTCTCCGAAGTCCCACACGTACTCGAAGGCGCCCGGCCAGCTCGGGACGACCGACAGCGAGACGGAGTCGCCGGCCGCCTGGGGCGGCGCCGCGGTCTGGGCGAGGCTCAGCTCCTCGTTGATGGTCCAGTCGAACACGGCGTCGGCGCTCGCGCCGGGCTGGTCGGTCACGGTCACGGTCACCGTCGAGACGCCCGGCGTGGTCGGCGTACCGCTGATGACGCCGGTGAGCGGATCGATGGCGAGGCCGTCGGGCAGCCCCGCCGCGCCGAACGTGACCGGATCGCCGTCGAGGTCGTTCACCACCAGCATCAGCGGCGCGATCGCCGTGCCCTGCTCGCTGGTCTGGTCGCCCGGGTCGTCGATGGTCGGCGGGTCGTTGAACAGCGGCGAGAGCGAGAGGCCGGACACCGTCGGGTCCGCAGCCAGGTAGCCGATGTCCTCCTGGGAGTGCGCGAGCTCCGTGTCCTTGGAGGTCTCCTCCTCGCAGAAGATGTCGGTGCTCGCGGCACTGGTCGACATCATGCGCATGGCCATCGGGTTGTAGCTGAGGTAGGTCTGGGCGGTCGCCAGCAGCTGGGGCGCTCCGGAGAAGTCGGGCGTCCAGTCGAGGGTGTAGGGATCGTGGTCGACGGCCGGCCCGGTGAGGTCGGCCACCACGCCTCCGGAGTCCACTCCGGGCTCGATGGCGATCCAGTGGATCTTCTCCGCGCCGATCAGCCCGTCTTCCTTCTCCTGCTCCTGGAGCTTGACCTCGAAGGAGCCGGATCCGACGTTCTGGAGCCGGTCGACCGCCGCCTCGGGATGCCCGGACGTCACGATCTGGGCCAGCACCAGGGGCGTGACCGAGAAGGCGCCCGCCGGGAGGTCCTGGGTCTTCCAGTCGTGATCGACGAACTCGGTGACGCCGGCCACGAGCGCCTCGCCGGTGTCGAGCACGTGGGCGCCGGCGTCGACGGCCATCCAGGCCAGGGTCTCCGAGCCGTGGGCGCCGTCCAGGTAGTCCCACTCGTCGATCTGGAACTCGAAGCCCGTCGGCGTGACGTCGCGCACGCGGACCGTCACCGGCGCGGAGTCGCTGCGCGTGGGCGGCCCCATCACCACGATGGGGTCGACGAAGATGTCGCCGAACGAGACCGCGTGCCACTCGTCGGAATCCGCCTGGGCGACCGTGACCGAGCCGATCTCGCTGTGGACCTGCGGGGTCGCCACGAACCAGCGGAAGGCGACCGCCACCGAGTCGACGCCGTCGTCCACCAGCACGTCGACGTTGAAGATGCCGGGCGTGGTGGGAACGCCGGTGACGAGCCCGGTGGCCGGATCGATCGCGAGGCCGTCGGGCAGACCGCTGGCGCCGAAGTTCAAGGGATCGCCGTCGGGGTCCGCCGCCTCGATCTGGAGCGAGACCACGTCTCCCACGCGGTTGCGCGGATCGGCCGGAATCGGCGCCCGAGGCCGGCCGGTGGTCACGATCTGGATGACGTGGGCCTCGCTGGGGACGTCCTGGGCGTCGAGCGCCCACAGCATCCAGTAGCCCGGGGTGAGGACGTTCTCGTCGGAGTGGAGGGTGAGGGTGTACTCGCCGGGGGCGTCCTCGCTGAACGGCACCTCCAGGAACCGGAGGTCGGTGTTCTGCGTGTGGGTCGTGGCCGACATCTTGATCAGCGTGAAGCGCGAGAGCCCGGCCGTGGCCTCGACCCCGAACGACGTCCCGATCCGCCGCAGACCCGGGGCGTCGGTGATGACGGGCCGCACCGCGGGCTGGTCGAGTGCGTCGAAGAGATAGGGCGGCGAGAAGATCTCGGCGTCGAGATGGTCGCCCTCGCTGCCGAGGTTCCGGAGACCGCCGCCCGCCGAGATGATCCGGCCGTCGGTCATGAGGATGGCCGTCGAGTGGTACACCCGCGGCACCTGCTGGGGGTTCCACAGCGTCCAGACGCCGGTGTCCGGGTCCCAGACCTCGGGGGCGAGGACCGCGCTGGTGTCCACGAACTTCTCGCCGTTGGTGTTGCCGCCGATCACGATCACCCGGCCGTCGGGAAGGATGACCTCGTTGTGGTACTGCCGGGGCGAGTTCATGGGCGCGATCTGGGTGATGACCGGCGCCGGCCCGCTGATGTCGATGGTCATCGCGTTGGCCACGCTCGTGACGTCGGTCATCGCGGTGGCGCCGCCGGCGACGAGCAGCTTCGCCTCGTCGTACATCACTGCGACGGCTTCCTTGGCGTGCCAGGGCGCGTTGTGGGGGCCGATCGTCGTGATGCTGCCCAGGCCGGTGAGGTCCAGGGAGTGCATGATCGGCGTGGCGCCGTAGTGGAGGATGTTGCCGTCGAGGTCGAGGTGCATCAGCGGCCACTGATCGCCGCCGTTGATCGAGCCGTACTGCAGGATGGGGTCGGTGAGGTCGATTCCCGTGAGCAGCTGCCAGCCCGACCCGGGCGTCCAGATCTCCGGATACTGCTGACCGCCCGTGCCCACGGCCACGAACACCTGGCCGTTGGGGAGCGCGATGCTGGTCGGGTACCAGCGGCCCCGGTTCATGTCCTCCATGGGAATCCAGGAGTCCGTGCGGAAGTCGAAGATGCTGGTGAACGGGCTCAGCCCCTTGTTGCGGCCGCCGGTCACGAACACTTCGCCGTCTTCGAGCGTCACCAGCGAGGCGCAGAACATGTCGTGGGAGGGGTGCGGAATCTCGGAGTGGACGCCGGTCTCCGGGTCCCAGACCGCCGCGTAGGTGAACTCGACGTCCACCGGGAAGCTGTCCCGCTCGTTGGAGGAGAAGGTCAGGATGCGGCCGTCGGGCAGGCTGGCCATGGAGACCGCGATGTGGGGCCAGGGCAGGATCCCGCTCCACTGGCCACCCACGTGGGGATCGAGCTGGGCCCGGGCCGGGCCGGCCCCGAGACAGAGCAGCGCCAGCACGGCCGGCAGCACGCTCCGGAGCGCTCGTCGGCTCACGGCTCGACGTCCGGGCGCGCGCTCACAGTGAGGAGACAGGGTCCGCAATCTTCCCTCCGGGGCAACAAGGGCAACCAAGGCAACATCCCTGCGGATGGTCAGCTCGTTTCCGCCGAGAGCGGAGCCCGCGGTGCAGGCGACCGCGGTCGTCGGTGATCGACGAGGACTCTCGGCCGGAGCATCCCGGCACGTAGGTGGCGTGAGACGGGAGTCCGGTGACACATGATCTACCGATTCCGCGGACTTTTCCAGAATGGGATCGCCCAAAGTGAGGCCGTCCGGGAGAGGTCCGGGAGAGAGCTCGGGGACGCGCGGGACTCAGTGGTTTGCGGCGGCTTCTGCCGTGGCGAAGCGCCCCGGCCCCTTGCGCGCCTCCACCGGGCGACCCGGCCCCGTGCTCGATCGTCCGGCTCCGGCCGCATCCCCGCCGCGCCCCGCGTCGGGCAGCAGCCCCGCCTGGTCCAGCCGCGACTCGAGCAGGCGCGCCGCCGCCTCGTGGGCCGCGGGCGTCCAGTGGATGTCGTGCTCGAAGCGGTAGATCCGGCGCCCATCGGCGAGCCGGGCGAGCTCGGGCAGCGACTCGACGAAGAGGATGCCCTCGCGCTCGGCGGTCTGGCGCAGCACGTCGTTGTAGACCGACTCGATGGGGAGGAACGAGCCGTCTCTCTGCTGGCCGTTGATCGCCAGCAGCAGCATGCGCCCGCCGTGCTCCACGACGAAGCGGTTGGCCGCCGCGATCTCGCGGGACGCGGCGACGTAGTCGCGCCGCACCGAGGGCTCGTCCAGCGGCCGCGCCGACATGCGCGGCCAGTGCCGGAACCGGTTCACGCTCGAGAGCAGGTGGGCTCCAACGTGCAGGAAGCGCTTCAGGCCGACGTCGAGACGGCGCAGCCAGCCGGGCTCGAAGGCCGAGGCGATGAGGTCGCCCTCGGGGCTCACGTGCACGTAGCTCGACACCCGGGAGGAGACGAGGGTGCCGCCCAGCAGCTCGTACGGCGTCTCCACGCGCCAGTAGCTGTTGGCGTAGGCCCCGAAGACGACGAGCCGGGGCTCGAGCCGGGGCACCCACTCCTCGATGACCTGTCGGATCTGGGTGGCGCTGTAGCCGGGCACCCCGGCGTTGTAGACGGAGACCGTGGCCTGCCCCGCGAAGCGCCGGGCGAGGCTCGCCTCCAGGACCTCGCTCCAGCGCTCGTCGCCCTCGACCCCGATCCCGAACGTGAACGAGTCGCCGGCCGCCAGGATCCGGAGATCCGCCCGCCGCGCCAGGGCCGCCTCGGCGTCGCGCTGCCCGTCGGAGTTGAGCCGCACCTCGACCTCGAAGTCGCCGTCGTGCTGGGCCCAGCTGCGCACGAGGTCGCGGCGCAGTCCGTAGCCGCGCTGGGGGTGCTCGGCCAGCAGAGCGTCCTCGTCGGGGTAGGTGTCGTGGAGCCACTGCGGCGGGACGACCACCCGCGCGAACACCTCGACGATCGCGATCGAGAGCAACGCGGCCAGCACGACGAAGAGCGCGGTCCGACCGCGCGACCGCCGCCCCGCTCCGGAAGCGCCCTTCACCCGAAACCGCCGCTCATGGTCTCGCCCTCCGCGACGCTCCGCCCGCAGGCGCCCGTCGCCCCGCGGCTGCCACCGCCGCCTGGGCACACTCGCGAATGCACATCGGACCGTCAATCGCCGCGCGCGCCCGCCGGCCCCGGTGGTGCGAGCTGCTATCTTCGCCGAAACGGGAACCTCCGCGCACCACGGCATGACCATCCAGCTCACCGTCAACGGACGTGTCCACAGTCTCGACGTCGAACCCGAGACCCCGCTCCTGTGGGCCCTGCGCGACCACCTCGACCTCACGGGCACGAAGTACGGCTGCGGCATCGCGCGCTGCGGCGCCTGCAGCGTGCACGTGGGCGGAAAGCTCGTGCGCTCGTGCGTCTACCCGGTGTCCGCCGTGGGCGATCAGGAGGTGACCACCATCGAGGGGCTGGCCGAGGGCGAGCGCCTCCACCCGGTGCAGCAGGCCTGGATCGCCGAGGACGTGCCCCAGTGCGGCTATTGCCAGTCGGGGCAGATCATGGCCGCCGTGGCCCTGCTCGCCGACGTGCCGAGCCCCAGCGACGCCGACATCGACCGCGCCATGACCAACCTCTGCCGCTGCGGGACCTACGCGAGGATCCGGCTGGCCATCCACCGGGCGGTCGGCGCGGCGGACCCCGAGCCGGAGCCCTAGGCCGTGGCCCCCCTCACCCGGCGCCGCTTCCTCGAGGCCACGGTCGGAGCGACCGGCGGACTCGTGCTGGCCTTCCACCTTCCGGCCTGCGGCCGCAAGGAGGACGACCTCTTCGCGCCCGATCTCGCCATCGAGGGGGAGGTGAACGCCTGGCTCACCATCGACCCCGACGACACCATCACCGTCCGGGTCGCCCGCTCCGAGCTGGGCCAGGGCGTGCTCACCTCGCTGCCCATGATCGTGGCCGAGGAGCTCGAGTGCGACTGGCAGCGGGTCACGTTCGAGGTGGCGGACGTGA
Organism: Myxococcota bacterium; assembly: GCA_050618075.1. Classification (GTDB taxonomy): domain Bacteria; phylum Myxococcota_A; class UBA9160; order UBA9160; family UBA4427; genus JBNLVL01. Next base: position 70,311 of record JBNLVL010000026.1, on the reverse strand, counting down.
ATCGCAGCATTCGCAACGGCGGGACCTACCGGAGCTTCAACACCGGCGGCAGCGGAGCGGTGCGCTACTCGCGCCACTACCTCCAGGAAGCCGGCGCCAACGCCCGCGAGCGCCTGCGCCGCGCGGCCGCGGCGCGCTGGCAGGTGCCGGTCTCCGCCTGCGAAGCCCGCATGGGTCGCATCTCCGAGCGCGGAGGCGGGCGCTCCCTCTCCTATGGAGAGCTGGCGGCCGAGGCGGCACGGGTCGAGCTGGGCGACGAGCCCCTGACCCTGAAGGCCCCCGAGGCCTTCACCCTCCTCGGCACGCCCACCCCACGCCTGGACGTGCCTTCGAAGGTGGACGGCTCCGCCCGCTACGCGATCGACGTCCGCATCCCGGGCATGCGCTACGGGGCCATCCTCCACTGCCCGGTCTTCGGGGGCCGGCTGGCGTCCCACGACGCCGATGCGGTGCGCGGTCGCCCGGGCGTCGTCGCCGTGGTCGCCCTGGACGACGCGGTGGCGGTGGTGGCCGACTCGACCTGGCGGGCGCGCACCGCCCTCGACGCCCTGCCCGTCGAGTGGGACACCCGAGGCGTCGAGCGGCTCTCCAGCGACCAGATCGACGACGCCTTCCGCGCCGCGCTCGACGAGCCGGGGCAGGTGTTCCTCGAAGAAGGTCCCGCCGCGCCCGACGACCCGGCCCGGGCGGTCGAGGCCGAATACCAGGTGCCGTACCTGGCCCACGCGTGCATGGAGCCGCAGAACTGCACGGTCGCCATCGCCGACGACCGCGTGGACGTCTGGGTGGGCACCCAGAACCAGGAGAGCGCCCTGCGCACGGCGGCGCGCCTGACCGGCCGCGACCCCGAGGAGGTCCACGTCCACGGCCAGCTGGTGGGAGGCGCCTTCGGCCGCCGCAGCGACGACCGCCCCGTGGCCGACGCCGTGCGCGTCGCCATGGCGGCGGGCGTCCCGGTGCAGCTCGTCTGGAGCCGGGAGGAGGACACCCGCCAGGGCTTCTACCGCCCGACGGCGGCCTTCCGCTTCCGAGCCACCCTGGACGACGCGGGTGCGCCCACGTCCATCCATGGCCGCTCGGTCGCCCACCCCATCTTCGCCGACAGCCCCAAGCACCTGGTCGACGGCCTCGACAAGACCTCCATCATGGGGCTCGCGGAGCTGCCCCACGCCATCCCGTCGAAGCGGCTCGAGCACCGCATGCGCCGCACCCCGGTGCCGGTGGGCATCTGGCGCTCGGTTGGACACTCCCAGAACGCCTTCGCCCTCGAGTCGTTCCTGGACGAGGTCGCCCTGGCCGCGGAGCGCGATCCCCTGGCGCTGCGCCGCTCGCTCCTGGCCCACCGGCCCGACTTCGTCCGGGTGCTCGACGTGCTGGCCGAGCGCGCGGGCTGGGGCCGGCCCCTCGGCGAGGGCCGGGCCCAGGGCATGGCCGTCCACGAGGCCATGGGGACCATCGTCGGTCAGGTGGTCGAGGTGCAGGTCTCCCGGGAAGGCCGGCTCCGGGTCGAGCGGGTGGTCTCGGCGCTGGACTGCGGCCACGCGGTGAATCCGCTCACCATCGAGGAGCAGATCGAGGGCGCCATCGTCTTCGGCCTGACCGCCGCCCTCTACGGCCGGATGACCCTCGAGGACGGTCGCGTCCGCGAGGGCAACTTCGACTCGTACCGGGTCCTCACGCTCGCCGAGACGCCGGTGATGGAGACCCACCTGGCGCTCTCGGGAGGCGACAAGTGGGGTGGCATCGGCGAGCCCGGCCTGCCGCCCCTGGCCCCGGCCCTGTGCAACGCCATCGCCCGCGCCACGGGCCACCGGGTCCGCACCCTCCCCATCGCCTCCCACGACCTCTCCTGGAACGAACCTCCCCAACCCCCGAGCTGAGCGCGCCGCTCCGCTGCAGCTGCGCTCCTCGAGCCAGGCCGGCCAGCCACCGGGGTTCGAGCCGCCTCGCCATCCCGCCCGACCGCCGGCTGCCCGGTCCCGAGTCGGGGGAGCAGGGGGCCCCGAGCAGCGCAGGAGCAGCGAAGCGGCGTCGATCGCGCTCGCCGAGCTAGCGGGTGGGCAGGCCGAAGGTGAGGATCGAGCGGCCGGCCGCGACCGTGATCTGCTGGCGCCCCTCCACCTCGTAGGTGATGGGCGCCGCGTTCACGTAGCCCCCGACGTTCATGCGCCAGAGCTCCCGGCCGTCGCGGGCGTCGAGGGCGTAGAGCGACGTGAAGTCCCCGCCGACCACGATGTCTCCCGCGGTCGCCAGCACGCCGCCGGTCCGCCACAGGGTGTCCCGCGGCGGATTGTCGTAGGACCAGACGACCTCGCCGGTGTCCGGGTCGATGGCCCGCAGCTTGGCCACCAGCGGGTGATTGCGCGAGATCATCTGGTGCATGCTTCCGATGTAGAACTCGCCCCGCTCGTAGCGCGGCGTGTCGCCCTGCTTGTAGACGATGCGACCGCCGTCGAGGGCCGGCACGTAGAAGAGGTCCGTGCGCGGACTGTAGGCGGGCGACTGCCAGTTGGTCCCGCCGTGGGGCGAGGGCCAGGTGATCGTCCCCTCCGGCGTGGGGATGGCGTTGTCGTCGAGGACCGGCCGACCGTCGGCGTCGATCTCCACCGCCCAGTTCTGCTTCACGAACGGCTCGGCCATCAGGTACTCGCCGGTCTCGCGGTCGAGGGCGTAGAAGAAGCCGTTGCGGTTGGCCGTCAGCAGGAGCGACCGCTCCTCGCCTTCCCAGGGCCGGTCCACCAGCACGGGAATCTGGTTCGCGGCCCAGTCGTGGAGATCGTGGGGGGTGAACTGGAAGTACCAGCGCATCTCCCCGGTGTCGACGTCGAGCGCCACCACGCTGTTGGCGTAGAGGTTGTCTCCGAGTCGGGTGTCGCCGTGGTACAGGGGGCCCGGGTTGCCGGTCCCCCAGTAGAGGAGGTTCAGCTCGGGGTCGAACGAGCCCGTGAGCCACGCACCGGCGCCGCCGGTCTTCCAGGAGTCTCCGCTCCAGGTCTCGCTTCCGGGCTCACCGGGCGCCGGAATGGTGTAGAAGCGCCAGACCCTCTCGCCGGTGGAGGCGCGGTAGGCGTCCAGGTGGCCCCGGATGCCGTACTCGCCCCCGGAGACGCCGATCAGCACCAGGTCCTTCACCACCAGGGGCGCCGAGGTGATCGTGTAGCCGGCCTCGTGCTCGGCCACCTCCACCTGCCAGCGCTCCTCGCCGGTCCTCGCGTCGAGGGCCAGCAGGTGGGAGTCGATGGTGGCCCAGTAGACGGTGTCGCCGAGAATGGCCACGCCGCGGTTCACGTGGCCGCAGCACAGGGAGAGCCTCTCGGGCACGGGCCGGTTGAACGACCACAGCACGACCCCGGTCGCGGCGTCGAGGGCGTGGACACCGCCCGGCGAGTCGGTGATGTACATGACGCCGTCGTTCACGATGGGCGACGTCTCGAGGTACTCGTCGACCGCGTCGGTCTGGTGCATCCAGAGCAGCTTCAGGTCGCCGGCGTTGGCGGCGTCGATCTCCGCGAGGTCGCTGTAGCGCTTGCCGTCGTAGTCGCCGGAGTAGGTGAGCCAGCTGCGGGCCTCGGCGCGGCCGGCGAGCAGACGGTCGTAGCCCACGGGCGCGACCTCGACCTCGGGCCCCTCGAGCTCGGCGAGGCTCGGGTCCTTCTTCTCGATGGAGCGGATGTACGCGACCACCTGCCAGGCCTCGCGGTCGTCGAGGTCGCGGCCCACCATGGCCGTGCCGGGGATGCCGCGGGTCATCGCCCGGTAGAGCCACCAGTCGGTGTCGCCGTGCTTGAGGTCGGCGCTGTCGAGGGCCGGCCCCACTCCGCCGGTGCCGGCCGTGCCGTGACAGTTCGCGCAGTGGGTGCGGAACACGGCCTCGCCGGCCTCGACGTCCTCGGGCGTCTCGTAGGGGTTCTCGATGGTGCCGAACGGATTCCGGGTCTCCACCAGGTCTTCGAGGTAGTAGCCGCTTCGCGGCACGATCATGCGCAGCAGCTCGGACCACGAGAGGTCGTAGATCTCGCCCCGGGCCTGGAGGACGATCAGCTGGGCGCGCCACTGGATGGGCGGCACCGAGAGCACCAGCACGCCCGCGCCGACCACGAGCGCCGCGATCGCGGCGAGCCCCGCGAGCCGCCAGCTCATCGGCCGGCCCCCTGCTCGCGCAGGGCCTCGATCGTGCGCCGCAGGCCCTCGTCCAGATCGACCCGGGGGCGCCAGCCCCCGAGCAGGCGCGTCGCCTCGTCCAGCCGGGCGACCCGGGAACGCTCCAGCGGCCGCTCGGTCCGGGAGCCGAACTCCGGGGACGCGGGCCCGCCGATCTGGGCCGCCAGCTTCTCGATCACGGTTCGCAGGGAGACGAGCGTCCCGGTCCCCAGGTCGATCTCCAGGCCGCCGACTCCGCCGACGAAGCCCGCGCGCACGAGCCCGTCGGTCACGTCGTCGATGTAGATCCAGTCGGACTCCAGGCGCCCCGACGACAGCGTGGGCGTCTCTCCGCGCAACAGCGCCGCCGCCACGTAGGGAACGACCTTTCCGGGGTTCTGGCCGGGTCCGTAGGCCATGAACGGACGCGTGATGACCACCGACAGGTCGTAGATGGCGTGGAACATCTTCGCGTAGCCGTTGCAGGCGAACTTGGCGGCGGCGTAGGGGGAGGCCGGGACGTCGCCGGGGTTCGCAGGCTCGGTGAGGGAGCCGGCCAGCACCACCCTGCGACAGCCGATCTCACAGGCGGCCAGCATCACGTTGACGGTGCTGGTGAGGAGACTGTGGTAGAGGGGCAGGACCAGGTCGCGGTCGGGCGCCGCGGTGACGTGACCCGCGAAGTGGTAGACGACCTCGGGGCGGATGCTCGAGAAGAGCGCGCGGACGCCCTCGATGTCCTCCAGATCGGGCTGCCACCAGGTGGGCGGGCCCGTCCGGGCGCTGCGCGAGGTGGCGTGCACGTCGGCTCCGTCGTGCGCCAGCCGCCGGCACAGGCTCGAGCCGAGGAATCCGCTGCCTCCGGTCACGAGCACCGTGGCGCCGGCCGGCTGCCCCCCCGCGTCCGGGCCGGCCGGCCTCTCCTCACTGGCGCTCACAGCCCATCCCCCCTCGCCCTCTCACCCTCTTGCCCACTCCGACCACTCGTCCACTCGACCACTCGACCACTCCGCCTACTCGTCCACTCCGCCTACTCGCCCACTCGTCCACTCCGCCCACTCGTCCACTCCGCCCGCGCTCTCGCGCGGGACCTTGCGCGGGATCTCGCCCGGGATCTCGTCTGCGCGTCGAGGCGTCGGATTCGGGCGCACCTTCCAGCCGCTGGCGGCGACCCACAGATCCCGTCCCCCATTCGGACGGTAGCCGATCCGGCCCGAGCGATCGGATCCCGCCGCCTCAAGCGGGCCCTCCGGTCGGCCGATGCGCCCATCGGGCCGGTGCCGTCGCTGGGGACCGGCCGCGGCGCGAGCTACTTTCGACCTCGGCCCGGAGCGAGGGCCGGCGCGGACATTGGAGAGCGGAGATGACCCTGGAGACGAGCCCGGAAGCAGGGCGGCGGAAGCCGCGGAAGAAGCGCCGGGACGCCGCCGCCCCCCGCGTATCCATCGGGCTGCCCGTCTACAACGGCGAGCGCTACATCGTCGAGTCGATCGACTCGCTGCTGGGCCAGAGCTTCCAGGACTTCGAGCTGATCATCTGCGACAACGGCTCGACCGACCGGACCGAGGAGATCTGCCGCGGCTACGAGGCCCGCGATCGCCGCGTCCGGTATCACCGGAACCCCACCAACCTCGGGGTCTTCGGCAACCACGCCAAGAGCTTCTCGCTGGCCACCGGCGAGTTCTTCTTCTGGGCGGCCGACGACGACATCCGCGCGCCCACCTTCATCGAGAAGTGCGTCGCGGTGCTCGACGCCGAGCCCGATGTCGTGATCTGCTACACGGCGATCCAGGTGATCGACGAGAGCGGGGCCGCGATCGAGGCCACGGAGCGGCGGGTGGACTGCGAGAACCCGGACCCGGTGGCGCGCTTCCGGAGCCTCATCCGCATGGACTACCGGCTGGAGCCGGTGATGGGGCTGTTCCGGACCAGCGCGCTGCGCGCCACCGGAGCCCACGGGCTGTATCCCGACTCCGACCGGGTGCTCCTGGCCGAGATGGGTCTGCGGGGCCCGTTCCGCCGACTCCCGGAGATCCTCTTCTATCGCCGCGACCACGCCGACCGATCGATCCGCTCGCACCCCTCGCGCCACGAGCGTCAGCTGTGGATGAACACGCAACAGAAGACCCGGCTGGCCTTCCCCTTCCACCGGCAGCTGTTCGAGTACCTGCGATCGATCGCCAAGGTGCCGCTGCGATCCGACCAGCGGAGGGCCTGCCACCGGATCATGCTGGACTGGGCCTGGCGCCACCGGCGGTCCCTCTGGACCGACTACGACTGGTCGCTGCGGGTGATGCTGGGGCCGCTGGTCCGGCGGCTGCGGCCGGGCTGAGAGCGAAGCACCGGCCCGGCGCGCAAGCGCCCCCGAGGGCCGAGCCCCGGGAAGGCCCGGGGCCGGGCGGGACGTGAAGTCCGACAGCGGGCGGACCGATGAAGGCCATGGACCCCGGACCTCCTGCTCCGCAGGAACGCGAACCCGCGGGAGAGTCCGAGGATGGGAGATTCCGAGATGTCGACTGGATCCGGAGCGGGCATCCCCCGCTCCCTGGGACTGCGCGCGGGCGAGCTCGTCGAGGTGCGAAGCCGGGAGGAGATCCTCTCCACCCTCGATGCCGACGGCCGGCTGGACGCCCAACCGTTCATGCCCGAGATGCTCGAGCACTGCGGCCGGCAGTTCCGGGTCCGCGCCAGCGCCCACAAGACCTGCGACACCGTGGACCACAGCGGCGCCCGGCGCATGGAAGACACCGTGCACCTCGAGGACCTGCGTTGCAGCGGCCAGCACCACGGCGGCTGCCAGGCGGAGTGCCTGCTGTTCTGGAAGGAGGCCTGGCTGAAGCGCGCATCCGACGCGGGCAGCGGGCGGACGGCGGGGGCCACGGTGTCCGGCGGGGCCGGCTGCAGCGAGGAGCGCCTGTTCCAGGCGACCTCGCACGTCGACCACGAGGGGGAGACCTGTTACTCCTGCCAGGCCACCCAGCTCGTCGAGGCGAGCTTCCCGGTCGACCCCCGGGACCCGCGGCCCTACTGGCGCGACCTCCGCTCGGGCAACGTGTCCGCGGGCGAGCTCGCGAACGCCCTCTTCTTCCGGTTCGTCTCCAACACCATCCAGCACATCGGCTACCGGCTGCTGATCGGCCTCTACAACCAGGTCCAGAAGCTGTGGGGCGGAGTGCCCTACCCGGTGATCCGGGGCCGGGTAAAAGGCCGCACCCCCAAGGAAGTGCTGGGCCTCCAGCCGGGCGAGCGCGTGCGTGTGAAGAGCCTGGCGGAGATCGAGAAGACCATCGATGCCCGCCAGAAGAACCGCGGCATGCGGTTCGACTGGGAGATGGTGAACTACTGCGGCCAGGAGATGGTGGTCCACTCCTCGGTGGACCAGATCATCAACGAGAAGACCGGGCGCATGATGCAGTTCTCCAATCCGTGCATCATCCTCGAGGGCGGAGTCTGCCCGTCGCGCTTCAGCGATCGGGGACGCATCGCCTGCCCCCGTGCAATCTACTCGTATTTCCGCGAGAATTGGCTCGAGCGCATCGACGAGCCCGGGTCGGGTCCGGTGACGGCCTCGGGGCGGGAGGACGGACCGAGCTGACCGCCCGCTCGGGGCCGCGCGAGTCGTTCGTGACTCACTCGAGGTCCCATGAACCGCTCCGATCCCATCATCGCGCTCGCGAAGCGCTTCCCTCCCCTCACACGGGCGTTTCTGTGGCTGTGGTGCCGGATCTCCCTGCTCCTGGGCCGAAACATCCTCGACCGCCGCCACTGGCTGATCGACTACGTCGCCGACATCGTGCAGTACCGGATCCCGGTCATGACCCGGCTGGGAAACGGCATGAAGGTGAAGGTGCACCTCCACGACCACGTGGGAGGCAAGATCATCCGCTTCGGCTACTACGAGCCCGACGAAGTGCGGCTGGTCCAGAGCCTGCTGAAGCCCGGCATGACCTTCATCGACATCGGAGCCCACATCGGGCAGTACGCGCTGGTGGGAAGCGAGCAGGTGGGCGACACCGGCGCCGTCCACGCCTTCGAGCCCGATCCGGAGACCTACCGCTGGCTGCGCTCGAACATCGAGCGCAACGGACTGCGCAACATCACCACCAACCAGATGGCCCTGGCCGGCGAGCCCGGCACCCTGCAGTTCTACATCTCCAAGATCAACGACATCGGCTCCAACTCCCTGCGCGAGCCTCGGCGCTTCTCCGGACAGGTCCACGACGTGCGCTGCATCCCCCTGGACGACTACCTCCGGGAGCACGGCATCGAGAAGGTCGACCTCATCAAGATGGACGTGGAAGGCGCGGAGCACGCGGTGTTCCAGGGCGCGAAGTCCCTGCTCGGGGGCGCGAACCCACCGATCCTCATGGTCGAGTTCGAGGAGACCCGCCAGCAGATCTTCGACTTCTCGTGCGCCGAGCTCGCCGCCGAGCTCGAGGGCTACGGCTACGTCCTCTTCATCATCGAAGAGGGTCGCCTGGTTCCCCACCGCCCGCGACCCGACCTCTACAGCTACAACGTGATGGCCGTGCCCCGCGACCGCGTGGACGAAGTCCGCGTGTTCATCGAGGAGTGAGGGCGCGCGAAGCCCGGCTCAGGACGCCTCGGCCGCCAGCTCGCAGATGACGCCGTAGTCCGGGTGGTCGGCGACGTGCCGGTACTCGTGGGCCCACACGATCTCGGGTCCGCGGGCGAGGTAGACGCCGGGCATGCGCCAGATGTCGCCGCTGCGCTCCCCGTTGCGGTGCCCCTTCGCCTCGGCCCGGGACCGGGCCGACCACACCGCCGGCCGGAGCATCTGGACCACGTGGCCACGGGCGATCCCGAACGCCTCGTAGATCTCGGCCTCGGGGTCGGCGACCGCGCGCAGGGACGGCCAGTACCGGCGCAGGAACGCCCTGCCCTCGGTCGCGCTGCCCTGGAAGAAGAAGAGCGGCCTGGGGAAGCGAGCGTCGCTCTCCGCCACCGCGCGCATGTCGGCCAGGGTCTCGCGGCAGAAGATGCAGCCGAAGTGCCGCAGGAAGACCAGCAGGCTCAGCTCCTGGCCGAGCTGGTCGCCCAGGGTTCCGGGGACCAGGTTCAGACCGTTGACGGGTCGCGCCAGCAGGTCGTCGGCAATGCGCTCACCGGGCTTCAAGGTGCCTGCTCACGAGCGGCCCGCCTCGGGCGCCTGGGCCAGCAGGTCCCGGGCCGCGCGCCGCAGGGCGAGATCTTCGATCCGCATCGAGGGCCGCGGCTCCCCGCGCGCGACCTCGCCGATCAGCTCCCAGGCTTCGCGGCTTCGCTCGGGCTCGAGGTCCAGCAGGGTCAGTCCCATGAGCAGTCGATTCCCCGGATGCTGCGGCGCCAGCTCGAGCGCCCTCGCGAGCAGCGGGATCGCCCGGTCGCGGTCGACCCAGCCGGTCAGGAACGGGACCCTCGGCAGCTCGGAGTGGAGCCGTCCCAGGAGTCGCAGGGCGCCCCCTTCTTCATAGCCGGGCTCGAGGGAGACGGCGAGGGTGGTGTAGCGGTGGAGCCGACTGGCGACGCCCCGGCGCACCGCGGAGACGAGACCCACCGTCCGGCTCCAGGCCCCCCAGTGGATCGCGGCCCAGAAGTGGAGCCGGGCCACATCGCGCGGTGTCACCCCGGTGCCCTCGATCCGGGCCTCGACCTGCCCGGGGTCGAGCCGGTCCAGGCGCGTACCCGAGCCGACCCGGCGGGCCAGACGCTCCATCGCCTGCTCCGCCACCCGGGTCGCCCGCGCATGGAGCTCGGCCGCCTCGGACTCCTGCGGCGACGTGAAGGCCGCCGCGAAGTGGAGGGCGCGCAGCAGCTTCCATTCGGGCTCGAGCGCCTGCGGGCGCGCGGCGCGCGCGGCTTCGTAGGCCTCGATCGCCTCGCCGACGGGTCCTGGAAGCGCGACACCGTCCCGGGCGCCCAGGGCCCGGTCGGCCCAGGCCGCGTCGGCCCGGGCCAGGAGCTCGCCCCGGGCCGGCGGGGCCAGGCACAGGACCGCGAGAGCCAGGCCGACGGGGAGCCGGAAGCGACGGGCGCGGGCCGGCCCGTGGGCTCGCCGCGAGCCGGCGCCCGCCTCAGCGGCCATGGCCCGGCTCCGAGATCCGCTCCTCGCACAGCGCCCAGAGCTTGCGGCGCTCGGCCTCCGACTCCCGGGTCCAGGGAAGGAGATGGGTGCGGCGGGGCCGCCGGTCGAAGAAGAACGCGCCGGTCTCGGGGCGCGGGCTCGAACACGCGGCCAGCCAGATGACCGTGTCCGCCCCCTCGGCCGGTGTCCGCAGGATGCTGCGGGTGAGTCGATGGAAGCGCGGCAGCGAGGAGGCGACGGCCGGGGTGTCGGCCCAGCCCGGATGCATGGCGTACACGGCCACCCCCCGACCGCCCAGGGCTTCGGCGAACAGCTCGGCCAGGACGACCTGGGCGCGCTTGGTCTCGGCGTAGGCCGTGACGCCGTCGTACTCGCGATCGGTCCAGCCGGGGTCGGCGAGGTCGAGCTTCCGGGTGTACATGCCGCCCGACGAGACCCAGACCACACGCGCGTCCTCCGACCGGCCGAGCGCCTCCTCGAGGAGCCGCGTCAGCAGGAACGGACCGACGACGTGGGTCGCGAAGGTCAGCTCCAGGCCGTCCGCCGTCTCGACCCGCTGGTCGGGGAGCACGCCGGCGTTGTGGACCAGCACGTCCACGGGACCCGCTGCCAGGCGCGCCGCGGCCTCCCGGACCGAGTCGAGGTCCGACAGGTCGACCCGCTCGACCGTCACCCGCGCGTTGCCCGTCTGCTCCCGGATGCGCGCCGCCGCCTCCTCGCCGCGTTCGAGGCTGCGGCACAAAAGGACCACCTCCGCCCCGAGATCCGCCAGGCCCAGCGCCGTCTCGAAGCCGATGCCCGAGTTCGCGCCGGTGACCAGGCAGCGCCGGCCCGAGAGGTCGACGTCCAGGTCGTCCGGCTGGAACGTGAGCGAGTGGATCCGGAAGCCGGTGCGGTCGAAGGAAGACACGATGAAGGGGTCGACCAGGCGGCCCAGCAGCTCTCCGACCCACACCTGTGCAGCCGACGGATTCTCCCCTTCCACCACCTCCGGTGTCTCCTCTCCCAGCGCCGCGAGCACGTCGGCCACGGGCGGATGATCGCCGGCCTCCCGGCTGACGTAGCGATACCGGAGCGAGCCCCCGGGACGGATCACGAAGACCCCTCCCAGCTGCCACGGATCGCCTTCGACCGACTGCTGCACGAACCCCTTGCGCAGGGCGCGGAACGCATTGAGCGGAACCCGCGGCGACAGGATCTCGACCCGGCCCCGGCGCAGCCCCGCGGCGCGGTAGGCCCGCAGCTCGGGGTCGACGAACAGCGGCGTGTCGAGCTCGAAGTCCTCTCGGAAGGCCGCCGCGAAGTGCCGGGCGCCGTTGCCGACGATGACCAGCTCGGCCCCTCGTTCGCGGATCGCGTCGATGTGGTCGCGCAACTGCGCGACTTGCTCTCGGCAGAACAGTCAGCCGAAGTGGCGGATGAAGACCAGCACCACCGTTCGATCGCGCCACAGATGTCCCAGGGTCTCCCGTCGACCCTGCCAGTCCTCGAGCTCGATGCCGGCGAGCTTCGTTGCCGTGTTCATGGGGGGTCCCCTTGCGCCGCCGCGGCGGCGTGAATGGAAGGTTTCAGGCCGCGTCGCGCCCGGCGTCGGCCGCCAAGCGCTCCTTCAGTCCCCGCACCGCCGCCCGCCCGATGTGCTGGAACAGCGCGTGCAGCAGCGGGTCCGCCAGCCTCCGAAGGCCGGCCAGCTCGAGCCGCGCCTCGTAGGTGACGCGACATCCGCCCGGCCGGGCCACGAAGCCGAGCTCGTCGATGGAGCGGAGCGTCTCGTCTCCACCCACCAGGACCAGGCGCGACGGCGGATCGAACTCCGTGATCTCGTACTCCATCGGGAGGCGGCGCCCCAGGAAGGCGACCACCACCCGGAAGCGGCTGCCCGGACCGACCGGCCCAGGAGTGAGGCGCTCCCCGGAGACGACTCCGGGATCCCACTCGGCGGTCCGGCTGAAGTCGGCCAGGTAGTCGAAAGCGTCCTCGATGGCGATGGGCAGATCAATCGCGTCCACGTAGCGGGCCATGGGCGGTCACTCCTTGGTCGGGGGCCCGGAGGCCCGGTCGCGGACACAGCTGGAGAATGACCGTTCGTACATATTTCGTCAAATTTTATCTGTACAAAATGGCTGAATTGTCTAGAATTTCCTGATGTCAATCGGAACGATCGACGGGCGGACCACCTACCCGCTGCGAACGGCCGCGAAGCTCACGGGGCTCTCGCCCGAGGTGCTGCGCGCCTGGGAGCGGCGGCATCGGGTGGTGGAGCCGGCCCGCAGCGCCGGAGGGACCCGGCGCTACAGCGCCGACGACCTGGAACGACTGCGGCTCGTGAAGGCCGCGGTGGACAACGGTCACCGCATCGGCCGGGTCGCCCACCTCTCGAGCGAGGAGCTGCGGCGCTGTGCCCGGTCCTCCACCTCCGGGCAGCAGGACTCGGCCATCGCCTCGACCCTCGCCGCGCTGGCTCGGTTCGACGCCGCCGAGACCCACCGCCAGCTGTCCACCCGCCTCTCGACCCTCGGGCCCGCGCGGTTCGCCCGCGAGGTCGCCAGCCCGCTGGCGCGCGAGGTGGGCGAACGCTGGGCCGCCGGACGCCTCGGGGTCGCCTCGGAGCATCTCGTGACCTCGACCCTGCGTTCCTTGATGGGCGCGTCGCTGCAGCCCTCCGCCGCATCCCTGCACGGACCCCGGATCGTCTTCGCCACTCCGGTCGGAGAGGGCCACGAGCTGGGACTGCTGATGGCCGCGCTCACCGCCCTGGGCGCCGGTGCGAACCCCCTCTACCTGGGGCCCGGGGTCCCGGTCGACGACCTGCTGGAGGCGGTCACGGGCGTCGAGGCCGCGGCTCTGGCGCTGAGCCTGATCACGCTGGAGCGGACCGAGAGCGAAGGGGTTCTGCGGGCCCTGCGAGCCGGCCTTCCGGAAGGCGTCGCCCTCTGGATCGGCGGTCGCGGGGCCGCATCCGTCGCCGGCGAGGGGGTGGCCTTCCTCGACGATCTCGACGCACTCGAGCACCGCGTCGCCCTGCTCAGGGCGCGCTGACCCGGAGGAGAGGCGATGTCGCTCAAGGGTCCCTGGTCCAGGCAGGAGATCGACCGGTTCCTCGACGACACCCGCGTGCCGCTGCGACTGGCCTGCCATGGCGCGTCGGGGTTCCCGGTCCTGGCGTCGCTCTGGTTCGTGCGCCACGGCGACCTCCTCTGGTGCGCCACCCGGCCCTCGGCCCGGGTGGTGACGCTGCTCGGCCGAGACCCGCGCTGTGCCTTCGAGGTGGCCCAGGAGACCGCGCCCTATCGGGGGGTGCGCGGCCAGGGAAGGGCCGAGCTGTCGGGCGCCCGGGGCGCGGAGATCCTGGGCGAGTTGGTCGACCGCTACCTCGGGTCGGACGACTCCGAGTTCGCCCGCTGGCTGCTGGCCCGGGCCGACGGCGAGGTGGCGATCGCCATCGAGCCCTCGTCCCGGGTGAGCTGGGACTTCAGCGACCGCATGGCCGGTGCCGCGTGAGGGGGGGCCGCCCGTCGATCCGGATCGCGTCGATCGCCGCCGCCGCGGCGCTCGGTTCGGTGCTGTGGGCGGTGTGGACCGGCTGCGCCGCTCCGACTCCCCCGCCGGACGTGGTCGAGGAGGTCGACCTCGCCCGCTACGCGGGTCGCTGGTACGAGATCGCGAGCTTCCCGAAGTGGTTCCAGAGCGGCTGTGTCGCCTCGCGGGCCACCTACAGCCTGCGGGCGGACGGGCGGATCGACGTGCGCAACGAGTGCCGCGACGAGTCCTTCGATGGAGCGCTCCGGCGCGCCGAGGGGATCGCCTGGGTCGTCGATCCCGAGGAGTCCAACGCCAGGCTGGCGGTGCGCTTCTTCTGGCCGTTCGTGGGCGACTACTGGATCCTCGAGCTCGACGCCGACTACCGCTTCGCGGCCGTCGGCGACCCGGCGCGCGACTCCCTCTGGATCCTCTCCCGCACCCCCGCCATGGACCCGGCGGAGTACGAAGCGCTGCTGGAGCGCCTGGCGGGCCAGGACTTCGACCTTTCGCGTCTGCAGAGGACTCCCCAGCCCGCGGCCTGGTCGGCGCGCGGCGGGACCGCCAGCTGGATCGCCTGGGCCGCGGCGACCTCCCCTCGCGCATGAGCGCCTTCCTCCAGGAGCTCGAAGCCCGCAGCGTCGACCCGGCCGGCCGCCGCTGGCTGTTCGTTCCCTACGACCAGCTGAGCGACGCCGTCGGCCCGCTCTCCCGGGAGGACCCGGACGAGCTGGGAATCGTGGTCGTCGAGACGACGTGGAAGGCGAGCCGCCGCCCCTACCATGTCCAGAAGCTGGCCTGGGTCCTGGCCAACCTCCGGCACTTCGCCCTCGAGCAGGCCGAGCGAGGGGTCGCCGTTCGCCTCGTCACCGGGGATGAATCCTACGGCCGGCTCCTGCGACCCGTGGCCCGCGCGCTCGGCGGCCTGCGCACCATGCGGCCGGCGGAGCGGGAGCTCCGCGCGGACCTGGCCGCGCTCGAGAGCGGCGGCCTGCTCGAGTTCGTGCCCCACGAGGGCTGGATGACCACCGGCGAGCAGTTCTGTCGCGCCTTCGCCGGGGGCCGCACCTGGAGAATGGACGCCTTCTACCGCCTCGTCCGGCGCGAGACGGGCATCCTCATGGACGACGGCAAGCCGCTGGGCGGCCGCTTCAGCTTCGACGCCGACAACCGCAAGCCGTGGCGAGGCGACCCGCCGGCTCCGACGCCCCCCGAATTCCCCTCGGATCCGATCAAGCAGGAGGTGTGCGAGCTGATCGAGGAGCGGTTCGCGCACCACCCGGGGCGGCTCACCCCGGAGGCGCTGCCCGCCACGGCGGCCGACGCCCGCAAGGCCTGGCGCTGGGCGAAGCGCCACTGTCTGGAGAGCTTCGGTCCCTATGAAGACGCCATGTCGCGCGCTTCCCACGGCCTGTTCCACACCCGGATCTCGGGGCTCCTCAACAACCTGAGGCTGCTGCCCGGGCGGGTGGTGGCCGACGTGGAGCGCATGGACCTCCCCATCGCCAGCCAGGAAGGCTTCATCCGCCAGGTCCTGGGCTGGCGGGAGTTCGTGCGCCACGTCCACGAAGCCAGCGACGGCTTGCGCTCGCTGCCGGGCGACCGGGCTCCGGAGGTCGCCGAACGACCCGGCGACGCGGGCTTCGCCCGCTGGGCGGGCCGGCGCTGGCCGGCCTCCACCCGGCCGTCCCGGCTGGACGGCGGCGCGTGTCCCTCGAGCCTCGGGGCCGCGGAGGCGCTGCCCGCGGCCTACTGGGGCGCCGAGTCGGGCCTCGCGTGTCTCGACCAGGTCGTCTCGGAGGTCTGGCAGACCGGCTACGGCCATCACATCACGCGGCTCATGGTGCTCTCGAACGTGGCCACCCTGCTGGGTGTGGCGCCGCGCGAGCTGTGCGACTGGTTCTGGGTCGCCTACACCGACGCCTACGACTGGGTCGTCGAGCCCAACGTGCTGGGCATGGGCAGCTTCGGACTGGGCGACCTCTTCACCACCAAGCCCTACGTCTCGGGCGCCGCCTACATCGACCGCATGTCCGACTACTGTGGCGGGTGCCGCTTCTCGCCCAGGAAGGACTGCCCCCTGACGGCGCTCTACTGGACCTTCCTCGAACGGAACCAGGACCGACTGGAGGGCAACCCGCGCATGGCGATGCCGCTCCGCTCCCTCGCGAAGCGGAAGCCCGAACGCCGGGAGCGCGACCGCCGGGTCGCCCTGACCACGCGCAGCGCGCTCGCGGCCGGCCGGCCGATCCGACCGGAGGATCCGGGCGCGAGCTGAGCGCGAGCGGGTAGCATGGACTCGAGGAGCCCCCATGCCGACCATCCGCATCCTGGGCCCGGGCGACGAGGCGGCGCTCGAGCGCTTCCTCCGGCCCCGGGCCGATTCCTCGATGTTCCTGCGCGCCAACCTGCGCGCGGCGGGCTTCGTCGACGACGGCCGACCGCTCGGCGGCCTCTACGCCGCCGCCTTCCGGGACGGCGCCATCGTCGGCGTGGCGGGCCACACCTGGATGGGCAACCTCGTCCTCCAGGCGCCCGAGGCGCTCCCCGAGTGCGCGCTGGCCGCGGTGGACGGCTCCGGGCGCGAGGTGGCCGGTCTCGTCGGTCCCTACGCGCAGACCCTCGCCGCGCGGTCCGTGCTCGGGCTGGACTCCGCGCCCACCGAGCTCGAGTCCCGGGACATCCTCTTCGCCCTGGACCTGGGGAAGCTCGAGGTCCCGGCCCCGCTTTCCCGGAACGAGGTCCGCCTGCGCGCCGCGAACCCCGGCGATCTCGACCAGCTCTCGATCTGGCGCTCGGCCTACGCGGTGGAGATCCTGGGCGCCTCGCCCTCGGACGAGCTCGATGCACGCTCCCGGCGCGAGATGACCGAGTCGATCGGGCGCGGCCACTCCTTCGTGCTCGAGGACCCCGTCGGCCAGCCGCTGGGCTGTACCGCGTTCAACGCGGTGCTTCCCGACATGGTCCAGGTGGGGGGCGTCTACACACCGGTCGAGCGGCGGTCCCGCGGCCATGCGCGGGCCGCCGTGGCGGGCTCCCTGCTGCGGGCCCGGGCCGATGGGGCATCCCGGGCCATCCTCTTCACCGGCGAGGACAACCACGCCCAGCGGCCGTACCAGGCCCTCGGGTTCAGGGCCGTCGGTGACTACGGTTTGATCCTGTTCGCGGACCGGAGCGAGACGCCCTGACGATCTCGTCCCATGGGCCCCGGGCGTCCGTTGTACCATGGCGACCGGCGGGTCCCCGGTCGGCGCGTCGGTCGACCGGAAGAGCGAACACACCGGATGACGACGCGCGACGGCGCGAGTCGGATTCCGGGTCCCGCTGGGAATCGCGATCATCTCGGGCCTGCTCGTGGCCTCCCTGCTCACCCTCATCGTCGTCCCGGTGCTGTACTCTCTGCTCGAGGGGCTGCGCTCCGGGTGACGGCCGGAGGCCGTGGCCCTGCCCCGCCCGGACGCAAGGGCACGCGAGACCGATGACTGATCCGAACCCGATCCAGATCCAGGGACTGTGCTTCCGGACCGCCCCGGACGACCTCCCGCGGCTCGCGGCGCTGGAGCAGCTGGTCGGAGGCTCGTTCCAGCGCGTCTCCAACGAGCGCAGCTCGGGCCGGGCCTTCGACACGAGCGCGCGACAGCTCGCCGGCGAGGGGATCGAGCTGTGGGTCGAGCGCCTGGAGGACGGAATCGTCCAGACGGTGTGCGCGACCGCCGCTCGCCACGGAGGCGTCCACGAGCGCACCCTGTGGCGAACGTCGCTGAGCTCGGAGGCCCCGGAGCCCCAGCGCATCGCCGACCCGGAGATCCGGCATCGCATCTCCGAGCTGCTGGGCGAGGGCGATCTCGAGCCCCAGCTGCTGTCGAGGGAGTGGCGTCGCCAGAGCGAGATCGAGACGGGCTCCTCCCGGGTGCGCGTGACCCTGCGCCTGGGAGTCGTGGGCGAGCCGGCCGCCACGCGGCCCTTCGCCCGGGCCGAGTTCGAGCTGCTCTGGGGCGACCTGGCCGACCTCTACGAGCTGGCGGGCCGGGTCAACGAGCGCGTCCCGCTGCAGATCGAGCTCTCCACCCTCGGCGAGCTGGGGTTCGCGGTGGTCGACGGGGCGCGGCCCGGCCCGGTGCGCGCCCGGCGGGTCCACCTGCCCGACAGGGCGCGGCTCGAATCGGCCCTCGCCGCCTCGTTGACGAGCGGGCTGGACCAGATCGCGGCGAACGCCGACGCCGTGCGCGACGGCCGCGATCCGGAAGGCGTGCACCAGATGCGGGTGGGCGCGAGGCGGACCCGTTCGGCGTTGAGCCTGTTCAAGCGACTGCTGCCGCCGGGGCCGGTCGAGGATCTGAAGGAGGGGCTGTCCTGGCTGGGCAACCATCTCGGACCGGCGCGCGACCTCGACGTCTTCATCGACGAGCTGCTCGACCCGGTGATCGCGGCCAACCCCCACGACCCCGCCCTGATCCGGCTCCGGGCCCTGGCCGAGGAGGCCCGACACGAGGCCCGCGACAACGCGCGGTCCGCCGTCGATTCGCCACGAGCCACCGCGGTGCTGCTCGAGCTGGGCGGGTTCATCGCGCGGCGGGGCTGGCGGGACCAACCGCTGTCGCCCGCCTCGGCCCGGCTGTTCGCCCGCGCTCGTCCCGCGTCACGCCGACTGCTGTCCCGGCGGCACCGGCGTCTCCAGCGCAGCGCCGCGGCCGTCGAGATCAGCGACCGCCACTCGGTCCACGCCATGCGCATCGAGGTCAAGAAGCTCCGCTACGCCGTCGAGTTCCTGGGCTCGCTCCACGACGGCGCGAGCCGCCGGCGCTTCTCGAAGCGCCTCGGCCGACTCCAGACGATCCTCGGCCGCTTCAACGATGCGGAGGTCGCCCGGCGTCTCCTGGCCGAGCTGGTGACCACCCTGGGCGAGGAGGCCAAGCCCGAGCTGCACACCGCCGCCGGTCTCGTGGCCGGCTGGGCGGCACGCGACGCCGAGACACAGCTGGTCCGACTCGACCACGAGTGGCGCGCCTTCGACGACACCACCCCCTTCTGGAAGAAGGGGACGAAGCACTCATGAGCGGCCGCGAACGGACCGTCGCGGTCCTGTTCGCCGACCTCGGAGGCAGCACCCGGCTGTACGACGAGCGCGGTGACCAGGAGGCGCGCCGCATCACCCGTGCCTGCATCGAGCGGATGGTCGACCGGGTCGAGAAGCACGAAGGGCGGGTGGTCAAGACGATCGGCGACGAGGTCATGGCGACCTTCGAGAGCGCCGAGGACGGCCTGACCGCCGCCGCCGTCATCTCGTCCGACCTCGGGTCGCCCGAGTCGCCCATGGGCTCCCACATCGGGCTCCACTTCGGACCGGTGATCGAGGAGCACGGCGACGTCTTCGGAGACACCGTCAACGTGGCGGCTCGGCTGGTCAGCCTCGCCGTGGACGGCGAGGTGCTCACTTCGAGCGCGGTCCACGCCGCCGTGCCCCCGATGTGGCGGGAGCGCCTGCGCCCGTTCGACCGCCGCAGCGTGGAGGGCAAGCGCGACGTTCTCGAGATCTACACCCTGGCCCAGGCCTCGCCGGAGGCGACGACCATCCAGCTCGTCCCCCGGGAGCTGCAGCCCCAGGGGTTGAAGCTCGTCCTCCGCTACGGGGACGACTCGTACGAGGTGGACGACCACCACCCGTCCATCACCATCGGCCGGTCCTCGGAGAACGACATCGTCCTCCCGGCGCCCTGGATCTCGAGGCGCCACGCGCGCATCAAGCTCCGCCACGGGAAGTACGTCCTGTGCGACGAGAGCAGCAACGGCACCTGGATCCGGCGCCGCGGCGGCGGCCCCATGCGCCTGCACCGCGAGGAGATGATCCTGCCCTCCGCCGGTGAGCTGGGCGCGCGCCCCGCTCCGGAGCTGGAGGTGGACCTGCCGGTCTCGTTCGAGATCGTCGAAGCGGGTCTTCCCGGCGGCTGAGCCCGGGGCTCAGTCGTCGCCCTTCTTCGCGTCCACCGTCTGCTGGAGCACGTCCGCGACCGTCTCGAGCACGTGGACCCGGGCGTAGCGCTTGTCGTTGGCCGGGACGATGGTCCACGGGGCGTAGGAGGTGCTCGTCCGCTCCACCATCTCGTTCACCGCGTCCTCGTACAGCTCCCACTTCTCGCGGTTCCGGTAGTCCTCGTCCGTGATCTTGTACTGCTTGTACGGCGTCATCTCCCGCTCGGCGAAGCGGCGGGCCTGCTCGTCCTTGTCGATGTGCATCCAGAACTTCCCGAGCCCGTAGCCGTGCTCGCAGAGCAGGCTCTCGAAGTCGTTGATGGCGCGGTAGGCACGGCGCCACTCCTCGGGCGATGCCAGCCCCTCGACCCGCTCGACCAGCACACGCCCGTACCAGCTGCGGTCGAAGACGGTCAGCCGCCCGGCGGCGGGCAGACGCCTCCAGAACCGCCACAGCCAGGGGCGCGCCAGCTCCTCGTCGCTCGGCGCGGAGATGGGCACCACGCTGTAGAACCGGGCGTCGAGGGCCGAGGTGAGCCGGCGGATGGCGCCTCCCTTTCCGGAGGCGTCCCAGCCCTCGAAGACCAGCACGGCCGACGTGCCCTGGGCGAAGGTCTTGCGCGAGAGCTCCGCGAGGCGCGCGCGCTCCTCGTCCATGCGCTTCTCGTAGTCGCGGCGGTCGAGGGTCTTCGAGAGATCGACCACGCCCAGGATGGTGGGCTCGTCCCGACGCGGCAGCGGCTTCGGGGCCTCGACCACGACGGGAGCGCGGTCCCGGATCTTCTCCGCGTGGGCGACGATGGCGTCGCGGATGTGCTCGCCGACGTAGAGCTCGCGGTAGCGCCGATCGGTGCCTTCGACCAGATGCCAGGGCGCGTCGCCGGTGCTGGTGGTGCGGATGACCTGCTCGCACACCGGGAGGAACTCGTCGTACATCTTGTGGAAGCGGCGCTCCATGTCGCTGACCCGCCAGGCGGTCCGCGGGTCGGCCAGCAGCTCCTTGTGGCGCCGCTTCTGCACCTTCTTCGAGATGTGGAACCAGAACTTCAGGACCAGGACGTCGGCGTCGACGAGCTGACGCTCGAAGGCGTTGATGCGGCGCAGGGAGGCTTCGAGGTCGCCGTCCGAGCTTCGACCGAGCACCCGGTCGACGATGGGGATGCTGTACCAGGAGCCGAAGAAGATGCCGATGCGCCCCTTGGGCGGCAGGTCCCGCCAGTACCGCCACATGGGCGGACGCTGACGCTCTTCCTCGCTGGGCAGGCCGTAGGCGTTGGCCGACAGGAACCGGGCATCCATCCACTGGTGGAGCACGTTGACCGTCTCGCCCTTGCCGGCCCCTTCGACTCCGGCGATCACGATCGCGACCGAGAAGCGGGGATCCCGGAGGAGCGCGTTCTGCAGCCCGAGCAGGGTGGTCCGCAGCTCCACCGCCCGCTCGCGGTATTCACTCTTGGGCACGTCCCGCCCGAGCTCCACTTCGCGAAACATCCCGTTCCTCCGGTCTCACACGATACCAGCAACCACCGCGGGAGGTGCGGGATCGGACGGGCGAGCTGTAGCATCCGGCCGCCACCTCGAAGGAGGCCCCATGCGAATCCCGACGCTCCGCGAGCCGATGCGACGGCCTCCCGGCCGCCCCGGACGCGGCCCGGCCCGCCGGAGACCGCGCCCTTGGCCCGCCCTTCTGGTGGCCGGGCCGGCCGCGGCGCTGGGAGCGGCGCTGGCCCTGGCGCAGACCCCGCCGGCGGCGGCCGCTGGGCGCCCGGAGGCTCGCCCGCACTTCATCCTGGTTCTCACCGACGATCAATCGGTCGACACCCTCGAGCACATGCCCCGGCTGGCGAAGCACCTGACCGCTCGCGGAACGACCTTCCCCAACGCCTTCGGGCCCGTCACCGCCTGCCGTCCGTCGCGCATCTCCATCCTGCGCGGCCAGTACGTCCACAGCCACGGGGTCGTCGTCAACCAGGGACCGGGGGGCGGCTACGAGGGCTTCCGGGCGTCGGGACTCGACACCTCGACCCTCGCCACCTGGCTGCAGTCGGCCGGCTATCGCACCGCGCTCGTCGGCCAGCTCGAGCGCAGCGGCGCCCTGGAGCGCACGGTGATCGTCTTCGCCTCGGACAGCGGGTTCCACCTCGGCCAGCACCGGCGATTCCGCGGCAAGGGCGGGCCCTACGAGGAGGACGTGCCATCCCGCTGGTGATGCGCGGCCCGGGCATTCCGGAGGGCCGGGTCGTCGACGACCTCGTGCTCTCGATCGACCTGGCGCCGACCCTCGCCCGCTGGGCGGGCATCGAGGTCCCGGAGCGGGTCGACGGACGCGCGCTCCAGCCCCTGCTCGCTCGGGAGACCGGGTCGCCTGTCTCGTGACGCCGAGCCATTCTGCTGGCGAAGCACAAGGCCGAGGAGTCCTACACGGCGGTCCGCACCGCTGACCGGATCCACGTGGAGCGCCGCGGCGGAGAGATCGAGCTCTACGACCTCGAGTCCGCCCCCCCAGCTGTCCAGCCGCCACGCGACCCTGGACGACCCGACGCGATCGCGCTGGTCGGAGTTCCTGGGCCAGCTGTCGGCCTGCGCCGGGCAGCGCTGCCGGCCCCTCGAGGACGCGGGTCCGGAGCCGGGTCCGAAGGCGAGCAGAGCGCCCTAGCCAGGCGCGGGGCCCGGGGGCCGGGCGGCGGCGGCCCGGAAGCGCTCGATCCAGGCGTCGGCCGCCGCGGGCTCCCAGGGCTCGCGCTCCCCGGCGCCCCAGACCGGCCCCGGCCAGGCCGCGTCGTCGGGAGAGCGCGCGACGACGTGGACGTGGAGCTGCGGCACCAGGTTCCCGAGCGCCCCCAGGTTGAGCTTGGGCGCTCCCGACACGCTCTCCAGGGCCTCGGCCGCGCGGACCAGCTCGTCCAGCAGGGTCGCCCGCTGGGCGGGCTCGAGCCGGTGGATCTCCCTCGCCTCGGGGACCCGCGGCACCAGGATCAGCCACGGAAAGCGCGCGTCGTCCATCAGGAGGACGCGCGAGAGCGGCCAGTCGTCGACCCTCCGGGTGTCCGCCTCCAGGCGGGGGTGCAGCTCGAACGCCATCGCTTCGGAACCCTCCGTTCCCGATGATCGCGACCCTCGCGCAGCCGCAGCCTTGCCGTCCGCGCCCGGACCTCGGGGGCTTCGGCGCCGAGACCTTCGCGGCCGAGCCTCAGCGCTCGTCGATCACCACGCCGCGGCTCGTGAACGAGAAGCCCTGCCCGCGCGCGAACACCATGACCGCCTCGGTGAGGGGCGGATTGACCTCCTGGTCGGAGATCCACTCGACCACGAAGTTCGCGCCCTCTCCGCCGCGAACGTCGGACCGTGCGACGGCCTTCATGGCCGTCTGCATGGGCTTCAGCTCCACCGGCCCGTCCTTCAGGAACTCCTCGATGAGGGTCCCCTCCGAGCGGTAGTAGCGCACCGAGGTCAACGTGATGGGATGCTCGAAGTCGACGTTGTGGATGCTGAGCGTCACCGTCACACCGAGCCGCCGCTCCGCCTCCACCAGCACCTGGGAGTAGCTCGGCACATAGAGCGTCTGGCCGCGCACCGCCGCAGCCGGGTCGAGGCTCGACGCCGGGAGGTCCGAGAGCAGGCCCGGCGGCTCGCTGTCCGCGCCCGAGTCCAGATCGCGGACGCTCGAGGCCTCCTCGCAGCCCACGCCGCCGAGAGCCAGCGGCAGGAGTGCAGCCATCGCGACAAGCGTGCGCCGGGTCATGGGATCCTCCTTCGGTGGACGGGGTCCCCGATGGTGCCACAGCCGGCCCCCAGACGGACCGCCCCCCGATCGCCGGTTTGTCGAACCTCTCCGGTGTCCGAGGCGGTAGAATGGTCGCCGTGCCGGCTCGTCCGGCCGGAAGGAGAGCCCCATGCATCGCCTGCTCGCCCTCGCCACCGCGTTCTTCCTCGTCCTGGGCTTCGCTCTCGAAGCCAGCGCCATCGAGGCCGCGTTCAGCGGCACCACGATCCTCAAGTACAAAGAGCTCTATGAGGACGACACGAAGGACAAGCAGAAGTTCACCTACGACGAGGGGGTCGTCGACTCCTCGGCCAGCATCAACGTGGGAATCCAGTTCGAGATCGGCTTCGAGACCATGTTCGACCTCAAGCGCAAGAGCGACTTCAAGGGCAAGGTCGTGCCCAATGTGGATCCCGACGTCGACTACGGGCGAACCGAGGACCTCATCAACAGCATCGGCGGCATCGGCACCGCGGACGTCTTCGACCTGAACTTCAAGTACGGACTCCAGAAGGTGAACAAGAAGTTCAAGAAGAACAACTTCGAGCTGAAGCTGAAGGGCACCTACCTCGCGACGGACGGCCCCCGGATGGGCGAGGACGTGGGCTTCGTCATCGTGATCAAGATGCCGAAGGGCAAGCGGCTCGCCTTCTGATCCGCGGGGCGGTCACCCGCAGACGATGCGGGTGAGCCAGTCCGCCATCAGCGCCGGCTTCTCTCCACCCTCGATCTCCACGGTCCTGGTGCGCGTGGTCTGGATCGCGTTGCCCTCGAGCTCCACGCGGACCAGCGCGCCGTGGGCGATGGTGGTCCCGAAGGGCGTGGCCTTCGCGCGCTCGGGATCGACGTGGATGAACTGACGGTCCTCGGTGACGTCCGAGTGCAGGGGGCTAGCCGGACTCCTCCACGACCTCCGAGACGACCACCGGAGAGAGCCCCTCGTCCCCGCGCAGGGGCGACGCCAGCACCGGCAGGCTGCGGATGAGCGTCGCGAGGGCCTCCTCCTGGGCGGGCCCCAGGGCGCGGAACTGGAGCACCCAGCCCGCCTCGCCGTCGTCGCGCATGGCCATCGCCTTCACCACCACGGGCGGGACGCCCGGTGCTCCGTAGATCGCGAGCTTGAGCTCGTCGCCCTTGGACAGCGCCTGGGTCGGCGCCACGCGCATGCCGCCCAGCGACACGTCGCGACCGAGCAGGGGCATCGCCCCGCCCTCGGCCGTCGCCAGCACGGCGCGGCGATACTGCTTGCGCGGCGACGATCGCCCCGGACCGCTCTGGAGGATGGAACACGGCCCCTCCGCGGACTCACCCGCCGGAGCGTCGGGCTCGATGCCATCTCGCGGCGACGCAGCCGGGCCGGACGCCTCGAAGCGACGGCGCACCTCGTGGCGAGCCACGGGAGCGCGACCGTCGCACTCGTTCACCTTGGGTCGCGTGCGCATGATCTGGGACAGGATGGACTGACTGGCCGACGACAGCCCGGTGAAGACCACGGAGAACCGGGTTCCGTCGGCGCCGCACGGTCGCGGATCGACGGAGATCACCCGCGCCCCGAGCGTCTGGGAGCCGGCGCCCGTCAGCGCTCCGGGGAGCACGACCTTGAGCTCCTCGCCCACCGCGGGCTCCTTGCACGCCGCCAGCCCGGCTCCCCGGGACGACAGCTGGAGGAGCACCGCCGGCCGGCTGCGCAGGCCGCTGCGAAGCTTGACGGTCTCCCCCACCGCCACCCGCGGCCGCCGGCGCTGCTCGGGTCCTTCGTAGAGCGCGTGGACGATGAGCAGCCGGAGCGCGGCGGGGTGGACGGGGCGTTCGACGACGTAGTCGCAGTCGCTGCGCTCGAGCTGGGCGCGCACGGTTCGGGAGCCGCCGTCCCAGACGGCGATGCGCCGGCTGACGGCGCTGGCCGCGAGCCGGTCGGATTCGCGGCCGATCAGGTAGCGGGGCGTCGCGATCACCAGCCTGAGCTCGGCGGCGGCGCCGGCTCCGAGCGGCGCGCTCGCGAAGTCCACGTTCAGGTCGTGGAGCAGGGCGCGCACGTCGTCGAGCTCGCCGTCGTCGAGGACGAGGACCGGCCGTCCAGTCGAAGCGTGACGCGATGTGGTCATGGCGCGCTCCCTTTCGGGTCCCGACCGCTCCCGGATCTGCAGAACACGCAAGAGGCTCCATCCCCATCGACTGAACGGGAATCGAGCGAGAGCCCGTTGCGTCGGAGGGTTGCGAACTCCCATCGCAGCGGAGTGTTCCAGCCCCACTGGTGCACATGGGCGCGCATGCAGCGTGCCGACGCGGTAGGATCGTCCCCTTCCATGAGTGCCCCCACGCGCACACGGGACCGCGCGCCTCTCTCGCTCGCCACGCTCGCCCTGTACGGGCTGCCGGGGATGAGCGTCAATTTCCTCTTCTCCCTGGTGCTCATCCTCTACATGAAGTACGGCACCGATGTGCTGGGCGTCTCCCCGGGCGCTCTGGGGATGGTGTTCCTGGTCTCTCGCGTCTGGGACGCGATCTCCGACCCGATCGCGGGCAACCTGAGCGACCGCACGCACTCGCGCCTGGGTCGCCGGAAGTCCTGGCTGCTGGCCTCGAGCATTCCGTTGGCCATCGCGGCGGTCGCCATGTGGTCCCCTCCCGCAGCGCTCTCGGGCGCCGCGCTCACGGCGTGGATCGCCGTCGCGGTCTTCGCCTTCTACACGGCCTACACCCTCTTCGAAGTCCCCCACATGGCTCTGGGCGCCGAGCTGACCCACGACGCGCGCTCGCGCGTCAGCGTCTTCGGCGCCCGCCAGATCCTGCGGACGCTCGGGCTCTTCCTGGCGGGCGCCCTGGGCGCCGCGCTCCTGGAATCACCCGAGCACCCGCGCACGGTGGCCACCTGGCTGGCCGTGGGCGCCGGCGCTTTCGGCATCGCGAGCGTGGTCGTGTCGGTGGCGGGTCTTCCACCGGAGCGCGAGGAGTATGCGGGACGCGGCGGACACCACCTGGGCGCCGCTCTCCGGGACGTGTGGCGCAACGAGCACGCGCGGCTCCTGCTCTTCGTCTTCTTCCTCGAATCCATGGGCGCAGGCGGCATCGGCGTCCTCGCACCCTACGTGCTGACCTACGTGCTGATGGAGCCCGACCTTCTCAACGAGATGCTGATCGTCTACATGGTGCCGGCGCTGATCTCGATTCCCCTCTGGGTGCGGCTGGGCCGCCACTTCGAGAAGCGGCGGCTCTGGCAGGTGGCCCTGGCCATGAGCGCCCTGGGCTTCGGCGGGCTCTTCTTCGTGGACGAGGGGACCGTCGCGCTGGTCATGGCGTCCGCGGGGCTGGCCGGAACGGCCAGCGGCTGCGGCTCGACCCTGGGCCAGGCCCTCAAGGCGGACATCGTCGACGTGGACGAGCTCCAGACCGGCCAGAGGAAGGAAGGCGCCTACTTCGCCGCCTGGAACTTCGTGGGCAAGCTCGCCTCCGGCCTGATGATGGGCCTGATCGGCGTCACGCTGCAGTGGGTCGGCTACGTCGAGAACCAGGACCAGAGCGAGCTCACCCGGTTCACCATGCGCCTCCTGATGGGCGGCATGCCGTTCCTCGGCTTCAGCATCGCGCTGGTCGCCTTCTCGCGGTTCTCGCTGTCCGAGACCGAGCACGCGCACATCCGCGACCAGATCGAGACCCGCAACGCCCGCACCGGGGACTAGGCTGCCCGAACCATCGGAGCCGCCCGGACGTCCGACGGCGGGCTCGGACTAGACCTCGATGCCGTGCCCCGAGGTGTCGTCGTAGCGCTGGTGGAGGAACGGCAGCACCCACTCCTCGGGAACGCTGCGCAGCACCCGCCCGTTGCTCTGGGTGGTGCCCTCCTCGTACTCGCAGCGCACCAGCTTGCGCACGGGCACGTCGGCCACGGGATCCAGGGGGAAGTCGCGCAGCACGAGCTCCGGATCCTCCACCTCCCACACGCCGGTCTGATCGTGGCGCCACTCCAGGCGGACCAGCAGCGGTTCGCTGTCGAAGTGACG
Organism: Myxococcota bacterium; assembly: GCA_050618075.1. Taxonomy (GTDB): domain Bacteria; phylum Myxococcota_A; class UBA9160; order UBA9160; family UBA4427; genus JBNLVL01. The sequence continues at coordinate 42,833 of JBNLVL010000026.1, read as the reverse complement.
CTCGGGCTCGCACGACGGGAACGCCTTGTAGCAGAAGCCCAGCTCGGTGAACTGGCGGGGGCCGAGCGCCCGGCCCAGGCGGCCCGAGGCCTCGAGGTAGGGCACGCCCATGCGCGCCACCTTCGCCGCCACGCGCTCGCCGTCCCGGGCGAAGTCGATGTCGGCGATCTTCTTGGGCTCGCCGTAGGTCTCGCGCCCGCCGATCACCGCCTGCTCGGTGGTCATGGGCATGGTGATGAGGGAGATCCCCTCCTCGCCGTCGTAGCGGGCCTTCAGGCCGAAGACCGCCGAGCCGATCTCGAGCTCGAAATCGGGCGTGATCTGCATGGCCACGTGGCTGAAGGTGACGCAGATCTCCGGACGCTCGGCCGCCTCGAGCGGCCGCGGCAGCAGCGCCGCGGCCACCGACGGGTCGGTCTCGTAGACGCAGCGGATCGAGCGGACCGAGCTGTCGAGGAACTCGGGGTTGGACTCGCGGGCGGCCTTCACCTGGTCGAGGGTCTTCACGTAGCGGAGCAGGGCCATGGGGACCTCCGTGGTCTCGTACTAGGCGCGGAAGGCGCCCTTCTCGGGACCGATGCGCGCCACCAGGGGCGCCAGCTTGTCGACGTCGAAGCCGTAGACGCGGGCGGCGTTGCCGCCGAGCATCGCGGCGATCTCCTCGTCGGGAACGCCGGAGAACGTCTCGACCATCTGTGCCCGGGTGTGGGGCCAGGTGCCTTCCGGGTGCGGGTAGTCCGAGCCCCACATGATGTTGTCGACGCCGATCTCGTAGCGGAGCTCGGCCTCGCGCCGGGGCATGCACGACGCGCCCAGGTAGATGTTCCGGTCGAAGTACTCGCTGGGCTTCCGCGACATGTGGCTGCGGTAGTCGCCCAGCTTGGCGGAGTAGTGGGTCACCTCGTAGCGGAAGTCGAGGAGCGCCTTGTACTCCGGCACCCACACGCTGGTGCCCTCGGTCATCACCACCTTGAGGCCGGGGAAGCGCTCGAACACGCCCCCCCAGATCATGAACGTGAAGGGCCGCGCGGTCCACCAGGCCACTTCCGAGATGTAGATCCCCACGGCGCCGGGGAGGTCGATCGAATCGTCGCTGGGCGGCATCGGGCCGAAGTAGTCGTGGATGGGCGCCCCGCCCGAGTGGAAGTGGATCACCACGTCCAGCTCCTGGCAGACGGACCACAACGGGTCGTACTTCGGGTGGTGGTAGGGGTCCTGCCGGCCCCAGTAGCAGGGCATCAGGATCGAGCCCAGGCCGTGGGCCCGGGCCCAGCGGACCTCCTTCACCGCCTCGTCCACGTCCCACAGCGCGGGGACGATGGCGACCCCCTCGCGCCGCTCGGGCGCCATCTGCACGAACTCGGCGAGCCAGCGGTTGTGGGCGCGGGCCCCGGCCCACTGGAGGTCGGGCACGACCGCGTCCACCGGCAGTCCGAGACCGGCGCCGAAGGGCGGCATGTTCATCTCGGTGATGCCGTCGGGGAAGATGATCTCGGCGGCGATGCCGTCGCCGTCGAGCACCTCGTTGCGCTTGTCGTGGTCCCAGGCTCCGGTGAGCGCCGGCTCGATGCCCTGGCGCCACTGTTCGTTCACGTCGGAGACGAGGAACTTCTGGGCGGCCTTGCGGGTCATCTCGATCTGGATGGGAAGCGCCGCGTCGAAGGCTTCGCGCAGCCCGGGGTCGACGTAGTCGCGGTACTGCTCGGGCGGCAGCCCGGCGTGGCAGTCGGAGGAGATCACGAGGTAGCGGTCGTCGCTCATCGGTGGGGCTCCTTCACTCGGGCTGGAGGTCCGAATAGAACTGGCGCGTCCACTTGCGGAACTCCACCAGGTCCTTGTCGGCCTCGCAGAAGACGGGGTTCATCCGATGGACCTTGTGGGTCCAGATCCGCATGTCCTGCATGACGCCCTGGGTGAGCGCCGTCATGAACTCCTCGCCGGCGATGTCCACCATGTTGTTGGTCGCGGTGAGGAGCCAGCGCATCAGGGCGCGGTCGGGCTCGATGGGCACGGTCGACGAGAACATCAGCAGCCCGGCGTCGGGGATGCCCTCGGTGCGCACCACCGTCTGGCCGATCCCGAACGAGTCGCGGATGAGCCGCGTGCGGAACGTGCCGATCGGGGTCTCGGAGTCGTGCTCGGTGACGATGCGATAGGTGCGGCCGTCCGCGCTGTAGGTGATCTCGCAGTCCTCGGCGGGGCTCACGCTGCGGTGCACGTAGGTGAAGTGGACCAGGTCGTTGTTGTTCTCGTGGAGGTCCTGGACGTGGGCGGGCACCTCCAGCTCGAAGGTCCGGGGCTCCGACCAGTCGGGGGCCCCGATCTCGGGGATGACCGGGATCTCCCAGTCCGGCGGCTTCTGCTCGGCGTGGTACCAGAGGAAGATCATGCCGTTGCGCTCGCTCACGTCCCACGCCCGGACCTCGGCCTTCTCGGGCACGCGATCGCAGTAGGGGATGGAGACGCAGCGTCCGGTCTCGCCGTGGAACTGCCAGGCGTGGAAGGGGCAGCGGATGGTGTCGCCCATGACGCGACCGCCCTCGCCGAGGTGGGCGCCCAGGTGGGGACAGTAGGCGTCGAGCACCCGGGCGCGGCCGTCGCGGGTGCGGAACAGCACCATGTCCTCGCCGAACACGTGCAGGGGCTTCACCTGTCCCACGATCAGGTCCTTGGAGAACTCCACCCCCCACCAGCCGTTGGGAACCGGGCGCAGAACGTGGTGGTCATCGCGTCGGGCCATGCTTCACTCCTGCCCTCGAGGCGCTCCCGCAGAGCGCGTGCGCCAGGAACGCCGCGGTCTCCCGCGCCCGCTCCTCGATGGGATAGCTCTCGAGGCTCACCCAGTTGAACATCAGGGCGTAGAATGCGCCCATGACGCTCTCCGTGATCACCTCTTCGCTGAAACCTTCGGGCACCTCCCCCGCCGCCCGGGCGTCGCGCACCAGCGACGCGAACGCGGAGCGCAGCCGCCGCGCCTGGTCCGGCTGGTCTTCGGACTCCTGGACCGCGCAGATGATCTCCGCCAGCAGCTCGCGGTGCATGGGGCCGACCTGGGCGGCGTTGACCGCCAGCTGCTCGAAGAAGCGGTGGAGGCGCTCCCGGGTCCCTCGCTCCTGCTTGCGCACGGTCTCGATGTCGGTGAGGAGCTGGTCGATGCCCAGGTGCGCGAGGGCGCGGACCAGATGCTGCTTGGTGGGGAAGTGATTGAAGAAGGTCTTCTGGGCGACGTCGGCGCGCTCGCTGATCTCCGCCACGGTGGTCGCGTGGAAGCCCTGCTGCTCGAACAGCACCGCCGCCGCCTCGACGATCCGCGCCCGGACCTCGAGCTTGCGCCGCTGCCGTCGCGGCAGCTCGGACCAGTCGACGCTGGCCGTGGATTCGCCTGAATGCTCCATGAATCGCAGCGTGATCATTCTTACATCAAACTGCAAGAAGTATTTTTGATGTATCTATTTCGACCCGGTCTCCGGCCGCTCTCGGGGCTTGGCGCCGGGGACCACCGGGTCCGGGATCGGGCCCAGAAGCCACGAGGGGGAGCGCAGTGGACCTCCAGCTGACGGATCGGGTGGCGCTGGTGACGGGCAGCCACCGGGGCACGGGCGCCGGAATCGCGGGCGCCCTCGCCCGGGAGGGCGCCCGGGTCGCGGTCCACGGGTTCGACCCGGGCCAGGCCGACGCGGTGGCCGAGCATCTGGTTGCCGAGGGCGCGGACGCCGCCCCCTTCGCCGGCGACATCACCGACGACGCCGGCGCCAGCCGGCTCGCCGGGCGGGTCCTCGACCACTTCGGACGGGTGGACGTGCTCGTCAACAGCTACGGCGTCGCCGAGGCCGGCGACTGGAGCACGACCTCCACCGACGAGTGGGTCGCCCTCTACCAGCGCAACGTGCTGTCCGGCGTCCGCCTCGTGCACGCCCTGGTGCCCGGCATGCGCGAGCGCGGCTGGGGCCGCGTGGTCTGGCTGGGGACCATCGGCGAGCTGCGACCGGCCGCGCGCATGCCGCACTACTACGCGTCGAAGGCCACCCTGGCCAGCATCTGCGTGAGCCTGGCGAAGGAGTTCGCGGGCTCCGGCATCACGGTGAACCTCGTGAGCCCGGGCCTGATCGCGACCGAAGAGGTCCGCGCGCACCTGCGCCGGCGCGCGGAGAGGAAGGGCTGGGGCGGCGACTGGGAGGACATCCAGCGCGCGGCCCTGGCCGAGATGACGGGCGCCTCGACCGGCCGGATCGTGGAGGTGGACGAGGTGGCGGATCTGGTCGCCTTCCTGGCGAGCGAGCGCGCGGGCTCCATCAACGGCACGCGCATCCGCATCGACGGCGGGGCCTCGGAGACGGCCGTGTAGACGCCGGCCGGCGCCCCGCGCCGCTTCGCTCCACCTGAGGTCTTCCGGTGCCCCGACGCGCCCCGGGGAGCGCACACGAAGCGAAGCGGCGCAGGTCGCGAGAGGGAGAGGGGGAGGTGATCTAGGCGGGGACGTCGCCTTCGACGGTGATGCGGTGGAGGACCCGGGGCGCGTCGCCGTGGTCGTGGATGGCGTAGTGCATCACCGAGCGGTTGTCCCACATGACGAGATCGCCGACCCGCCAGCGGTGCCGGAACGTGACGTCCGGGCGGGTCGCGCGGTCCCAGAGGACCTCGAGGAGCGGCAGGCTCTCCTCCCGCCGCATGTCCTCGAACGCCACGGTGAAGCCCGGGCTCACGTAGAGCGCCTTGCGACCGGTCTCGGGGTGGGTGCGCACCACCGGATGCCGCTGGCCGTGCCTCTTCCAGTCCCCTCCCTTGCCGGCGAGGGCGCCGAGAACGCTTCCGGTGTGGATGGCGCGGAGGCCGTCCAGCATGCGCTGCAGGCCCGCGGAGAGCCCCTCGTAGGCGGCGTGCTGGTTGGCGAAGAGCGTGTCGCCCCCGGCCTCCGGCACCTCGAGCGCGTAGAGCGCCGACGCCATGGGCGGGCGCTCGCTGAAGCTCACGTCCGAGTGCCAGACCTCGGTGATGGTGTGGCGCTTGCCCAGATTGCGGATGGGCACGACCTCGGGGACGCCTTCGAGGTGGGGCACGATGGGGTGCACGAAGAGCGGTCCCCAGCGACGGCCGAACCCGACGAGCTGCTCGGCGTTCAGCTTCTGGTCGCGGAACACCAGCACGTGGTGCTCGAGGAACGCCCGGTGGAGCGCCTCGAAGGTCGGATCGTCGAGGTCGCAGAGATCCACCCCGCGGACCTCCGCTCCCAGACGGCCCGCAGCCCGGGTGACTTCGATCGGTTGGGTCGCCATGTCCACTCCCCGTCTGGCTTCAGCCCGTCCGGCTTCAGCGCAGGTCCTTCATCGCGTCGCGCCAGCGCCCGAGCCAGTAGCGGTTGGCGTCGTTCACGCGCGCCTTCTCGATGATGCCCGTCTCCCACAGCCCGGAGAAGAGGAAGGCCCGCGGGCAGTGCGCGTAGGCCTCGCTCACCTCGATCTCGAGGCCCTGGAGGATCCTGGTGTTCGCGTCGCTGAAGAGGACCTCCGGCGCGGCCCCGGCGAGCGGACCGTCGTCGCCGCGCACCGCCCGCGCGCGGCCGTTCACCCGCACGGTCCAGTCGCAGCCGGGCATCAGGAAGACGAGCCCGGCGTTCGGGTTGCTCTCCACGTTCTCGTAGGACTGGAAGAGCCGGTTGCCGGCCACGTCGGGGAGCAGCAGGTGCATGGGGTCGAGGACCTTCACGAACCCCGGCCGCCCGCCCTTCGGCGAGGCGTCGCAGTCGCCCGCCGCGTTGGCCGTGGCGAGCACCGCGAAGGGCGCCTCGCGGATGAAGTCCTGGACCATGTCGTCGAGGAAGGGCTTGACCTTGTTGCGGGTCGACTCCTTGGGCTCCCCGAACCGCTGCTGGGCTTCGTTCACGGGTTGGGCTCCTGGCGGGCGCGCGGGGGATGGGGTCGGGGCGCTTCGCCTCAGTGTAGAGCGGCCGCGCCGCCGCGCTCGCTCGGGGCCGGGGCACCCCCGAACCAGCTGATCCAATTAGGGATTTTTTCGATTGCATCCGACTTACCGTTCGTTCAATGTGGTCCGACCGGGTTGTTTCGCCACCGCTTCGTCCTGGCCCCACTCGCGCTCCCGTGGCGCGCGAGTGGCCCGGCGAAGCCGTCGCAGAGGCGATAGAGGCGACAGAGGCGACAGAGGCGACAGAGGCAAAGAAGGAGCGTGAGGCGGATGCAGCGAGTGGGAACGGTGGGACGGGTGGGAGGAGCCGGACGGCTCGCCGGCGGATCGATGGAACTCCAGGCAACGCAGCAAGGCGCCCTGCGCGCACGCCGCGGCCCCGGTGTGACGCGAAGCGCGCTGCGCGGCCTGGCGCTCCTGGTGCTCGCCCTCGGCCTGTCGGGCTGCGACCTCTCCGCCGACGGCTTCAGCCTGCCGTTCTTCCGCTTCATCGACCCGACGCCCGGCGCCGAGCTGTCCGCGGACGACGTCGAGGTGAAGGTGCGGATTCCCGGGTTCGCCCGAGCGAGCCGGGTCAAGCTCTTCCTCGACGGCGAGCGCATCGACGGCGAGGACATCGAGACCGGCCGCCGCAAGCTCCTGACCACGCTCGACGGACTCGAGTCCGGTGCCCACCGACTCGATGCGGTCTATCGCTGGCGCTTCTTCTTCTTCTTCCCGATCAAGCTCCACGTCTGGACCCGGTTCGACGTCTTCGAGGGGCTGGACATCGCGGTGCGCGAGAGCGTCGAGCAGCTCCACGTCACCCACGCCGACCCGGAGACCGAGCTCGAGCTGCGCAACGCCGCGGGCGAAGTGGTCGACACGGGCACCACCGACTCCCTGGGGAGCCTCGTCTTCCGGCTGATCGAGCCCGGCGACGGCTACCGCATCGTCTCGGTCGCCTCGTCGGCGCGGACGGGCCCGCTGTCGGTCTGGTCCGAGGAGGAGAGCCTCCCGGCCCCCGACTTCTACACGTCCCAGACGCTCGAGCCCGGCTACGGCTACATCACCACCCGCGACGGAACGAAGCTCTCGGTCTTCGTGAGCCTCCCCGGCCCCATCGAGGAGGGCCCCTACCCCACCCTCGTCAACTACTCCGGCTACACCCCCTCGCGGCCGGACACCTCGCTGGACCTGCCCGGCGTCGACCTGGAAGGGCTCTGCTCGGTCTTCGCGACCCTGTGCAACCCGCCCGACCACCCGGCGGGCCTGATCGGCGGCGTGATGGGATACGCGAGCGTCGGCATCAACATGCGCGGCACCGGCTGCTCGGGCGGCGCCTACGACTTCTTCGAGACCATGCAGGTGCTCGACGGCTACGACGTGATCGAGGTGATCGCGTCCCAGGACTGGGTGCTCCACAACAAGGTGGGCATGGCGGGCATCTCCTTCCCGGGCATCAGCCAGCTCTTCGTGGCCCAGTCCCGGCCGCCGGGGCTCGCGGCCATCACCCCGCTGTCCGTCATCGCCTCGACCGCCAACTCCACCCTCGCACCGGGCGGCATCCTCAACAACGGCTTCGCCATCGAATGGGCCACCCGGGTGCTCGACCGCGCGGCGCCCTACGGACAGGGCTGGGAGCAGACCCGGGTCGACGAGGGCGACACCGTGTGCGAGGAGAACCAGCTCCTCCACGACCAGCGCGTGGACATCCTCGCGAAGGCGCGCAACAACCCGTACTACACGCCGGAGATCCAGGACCCCATCGATCCCAAGTCCTTCGTGGACCAGATCGAGGTGCCGGTCTTCACCGCGGGCGCCTGGCAGGACGAGCAGACCGGCGGCCACTTCGCGACCTTCTGGGACCGCTTCACCGGCTCCCCGGTCACGCGCTTCACCGGCTACAACGGCGCCCACGCCGACGGCTACCTGCCCCAGATCCTGGCCGAGTGGAAGGCGTTCCTCGACCTCTACGTGGCCAGGGAGGTGCCGAGCGTCGACCCCGTGGTGCGCCAGATCGCACCGCTGCTCTTCCAGGTGCTGCTCGGCGTACCCGTTGGCATTCCCGAGGATCGCTTCGACGGCTTCGCCAGCTACGAGGAGGCGCTGGCCGCCTACGAGTCCGAGGAGGACGTGCGCATCATCTACGAGAGCGGCGGCACGCCGCTGGGCCCGGGCATTCCCGAAGGCACCTTCGAGGTCTTCCTGGACAGCTGGCCGCCCCAAGACGTGACGCCGACCCGCTGGTACTTCAACGCCGACGGCTCCCTGCGCGAGTTCCCGCCGGTCGAGAGCGAGTCGGGCTCGCGCTTCCGCCACGATCCGGACAAGGGCCAGGAGACCTTCGACGTCCAGGGTCCCTTCGAGGTGCCGATTCCCAACCACACCTGGCACCCGTGGACCGCCGACCGCCAGGCGGTGTTCGTGAGCGACGAGCTCGACGAGGACCTGGTGATGCTCGGCAGCGCGAGCGTCGACCTGTGGCTGCAGTCGAACGCCGACGACGCCGACATCGAGGTCCTGCTCTCGGAGGTGCGTCCGGACGGACAGGAGCGCTACGTCCAGAGCGGCTGGCTGCGGGCCAGCCAGCGGGCGCTCTCGAAGGAGAGCACCGAGCTGCGCCCGGTGCACACCCACCTCGAGGCCGACGCGGCGCCGCTCCCGGAAGGCGAGTGGTCCGACGTGCGCGTGGAGATCTTCCCGTTCGCCCACGTCTTCCGCGCCGGCTCGCGCATCCGCATCGCGGTGACGACGCCGGGCGGCAACCGACCGCTCTGGAAGTTCGAGACCCTCGAGTACGACGGCGAGGTGGAGCACGCCGTCTCCCACTCGGCGACCCACGCCTCGAGCGTGGTCCTACCGGTGCTGGACGGAGTGGTACCGCCCGAGGAGCTGCCCGCCTGCCCGAGCCTGCGCTCGCAGCCCTGTCGGGAGTACGTGCCCCACGTGAACGCGTCGTTCGAGTAGCGGGAGAGTGGAGAACACCGTGTGAAGCGCCGAGAGCCGGGGCAGCACTTGCGTCTGCAGGGCTCCTAGCCGAGCGCGTCCCGCAGCGCGGCCAGCACCCGGTCGGGATGCGACCGCACCTGGTAGTCGGTGGCCTGGTCGATCCAGCGCACGATGCCCTGGGCGTCCACCAGGATCGTGGTGGGGATGGGCATGTCCTTCCAGCCCCTGGGCGTGGCGTTGCCCGGGTTGCGCAGGTTGTAGAGGTCGGTCACGCGCAGGTCGGGGTCGGAGAGCATGACGGCCTTCGCCCCGTGCCGGCCCCGGCCCTTGCGGATGGCCTCGGGGGTGTCGGTGCAGAGGGCGACCAGCTGCACCGAGCGCGCGTCGAGCTCCGGCCGGAGCTCTTCCCATCGCCGCAACTCGGCGACACAGTAGGGTCACCAGTGGCCGCGGAAGAACTTCAGCAGGTAGGGCTTGCCGGCGAGGCTCGCCAGCTGGAAGGTGCGGCCCTCGTCGTCGGGCGCCTCGAAGTCGAGGACGGGCTGGCCCACCGCGACCGAGGGCTCGTTGGGGGCCTGGGCGCTGATCGTCGCGAGGCCGAGGAAGATCGCCGCGACCACGAGCGCGAACCCGGCGGGTGCGCCGCCCAGCCAGCCTCCGCCCGCCGCCAGGGAGGCCACGCCGAGCGCTCCGCCCACGGCGAAGGCGGCCAGGAAGCCGCTGCGGTTGCTGGGAACCCGGACCTCTCGGAGGCGTCGGATCCAGCCGGCGCCCGCCACTGCGACGACTGCAGCCGCGGCCCAGCCCAGCAACACACCCGAGATGGCGAGGTCCATGGCTTCGAAGGTAGCATCGCGTCGTCCACGCGGAGTGCGACCCACCCCGGCCGATCCGATCGGGCTCGATCCATTGCACGACCTCACAGCCTTCGTCGAAGCCGTCCTGCGGATCCTCGATCGCCACGTCCTCGACGCGCCCGGCGCCTACGCGCGCTGGACGCTCGACGGCCCGGACGGGCCCCGCGACGGGAGCCGCAATCCATACGGCTGCGCCGACGCCGCCAACATCCTCTACACCCTGGGCCGGATGCCGCGCGAAGCCGCGGTCCGCGAGGGCTTCGTCCACGAGCTCCGGTGCTTCCAGGACCCGCACGACGGGCTCTTCCACGAGGCGACCCACCACCCCATCCACACCACGGCCCACTGCCTGGCGGCCCTCGAGCTGTTCGACGCGGGGCCGTCCTCTCCCCTGCACGGCCTGGCCGGCCTTTGCGACCCCGAGGCCATGGAGCGCTTCCTCGACGAGCTCGACTGGCGCGGCAATCCGTGGATCGAGGCCCACCGCGGCGCCGGACTGTATGCCGCGCTCTGGCTGGCCGGCGAGACCGACCGGGAGTGGGAGGACCGCTACTTCGGCTGGCTGAGCCGCGAGGTGGATCCGGGGTCGGGCCTGCTGCGCCAGGGCTGCGTGGGCACGCCACCCGAAGGCGACCTGATGCGCTTCCCGCAGCTGGCGGGCACCTTTCACTACCTGTTCAACCTCGAGCACGCGCGGCGCCCGCATCCCCATCCGGACGCGCTCGTCGACACCTGCCTCGACCTCGAGGCACGCGCCCTCTTCCCGCTCTCGACGTTCGTGGGCTTCGCCGAGGTCGACTGGGTCTACTGCCTGAACCGCGCGTCGCGGCAGTGCGACCACCGCTGGGAGGAGACCCGCGATGCGCTGCTGCGCTTCGCGGCCCGCCACTGCGCGTTCCTCGAAGGGCTCGACCCGGAGACCGACCTCGGCCTCGACGACCTGCACTCGCTGTTCGGCACGCTGTGCGCCCTGGCCGAGCTGCAGCAGGCGCTGCCCGGGGAGCTCACCAGCCCGCGACCGCTGCGCCTGGTCCTCGACCGCCGGCCCTTCATCTGAGAGCGGCGCTCGGGCTCAGGGGTGGGCGCCCAGGCGCAGGAGCCCCTGGGTCCGGGGCAGTCCGAACATGAGATTCATGTTCTCGACTCCCACGTGGGCGCCCCCCTTGCCGATGCTGTCGAGGGCGGAGAGCAGGACGATGCGGCCGCGCTCCTCGTCCACGTCCACGCCGATCTGACACCGGTTGGTGCCGGCCACGGCGCTCACCCAGGGATACGGCCGGTACTGCCAGGTGGCGCCCTCCTCGGGCGGAAGGTCGAACACTTCGACGAAGGGCGACTCACGGTGGAAGCCGCGGAGCAGATCCACCACGTCGCAGCGCGAGACCGAGCGGGTCGGGAACGCCGAACACACGTCGAGGATGCCGCGCACGATGGGCACGTAGACCGGCGTGAAGTGCACGCACACTCGATCGGCCGCCAGACGGCTCAGCTCCTGCTCCATCTCCCGGGTGTGGCGGTGGCCCACGACGTTGTAGGCGACGAGATTTCCCCCGATCTCCGGGTGATGGGCCGGCCGGGCGAGCTCGGCCCCCGCGCCGGCCGTCCCCGAGAGTCCGTTCACGACGATGTGGTCGGGATCGATCCAGCCCTCGGCGACGAGCGGCGCCAGCGCCAGGATGGCGGACGAGGAGAAGCAGCCCGGGTTGGCCACCAGCCGAGACAGGCTGATGGCCTCGCGGTGCAGCTCGGGCAGGCCGTAGACCGCTTCCTCGGCCAGGGACCAGCGGGTGTGGGGCCGGCCGTAGGTCTCCTCCCAGACGGCGCGGTCCTCGAGCCGGAAGGCGGCGCCCAGGTCGACGACCCGGGAGCCCGCTTCCAGGAAGCGCGCGGCCGCCTCGAGAGAGGCGTCCGTGGGAAGGGCCAGGAAGACCACGTCGCAGGGCGTCGCCTGGTCGGGGTGGATGCAGCGGATGCCCGCGGCCAGCAGGTTGGGGTGATGCCACTCGAGCGGCTCCTCGCCGCGACCGGTCGCCCAGGCCAGCTCGACGCCCGGGTGCTCGAGGAGCACGCGAACCGCCTCGCCCCCCATGTACCCGGTCGCACCCATTACACCCGCGGTGATCATGGCCTGCCTCCTCCGCCGGCCTCCCGGCGCCACGGCTCCCCGCGCCACGCGTCCACCGCGCGGGAGAGTCGGCACACGATGCTTCGACGCCCTGCGCACACGGTCGGCCGGGGAGTCAGTCGCGGGCGCGCTCGCGCCGGCTCTGGCAGGCGAGGCAGAAGGGCGCCTCGGGGCGGGCCTTCAGCCGCCGGAAGCCCACGGGCTCGCCGCAGCCCGCGCAGTCGCCGTACTCGTCGTCCTCGAAGCGCGAGAGCGCCGACGCCACCTGGCGCAGGCGCGCCTGGGCCGCCCGGCGGTTGGCGGCCAGCATGCCCTGCTGCTGCATGGCGTCCACCCGGGACACCCGGCCGATCGGCAGGTCGAGGTCGACCGGCCGCGAACCCTCGCGCGAGTCGGCGATGGCCGCCTCGAGCTCGGCCTTCAGCGTCAGCAGGTCGGCGTGAAGCTCCTCGCGCTCCGTGGTCGTCAGCTCGTCCACGGTCGACTCGCGGAGCTCAGGCGCCGTAGGTCTCGTCGAGGTAGGCGACGATGTCCGCCGACTCGAACATCTCGACGCCGGTGTTGGGGTCGGCGAGGTAGGGAACCATCACCTTGCCCGCGCGCTCGGCCAGGGCGGGACGGCTGGCGCTGCCCTTGCCCACGTTGTGGAGCAGGTAGGGAAGCTCGAGGGTGCACAGCTTCTCTCGCGCGATGCGAGAAAAGGGCGACGCCTCGAACGACCAGAGCTCGAGGCGCTTCGCCGGGGCGTTGGAGGCCTCGGCGGTCGAGCCCATCCCCAGCCGCAGCGCCGAGGCGAGCGAGCCGGTCACGACCGGCCCGATGCCGGTCAGGTTCCAGGGGACCGCCCCGTCTCCGTACTCGGCCACCAGGTAGCGCACGATGTCGTCGGACTCGTACATGGCCTTTCCGGTGTTCGGATCGACGAGGTAGGGGAACTGCGCCTTGCCGCCCTTCTGGATCACCTCGTCCCGGAAGCGGTGTCCGCCCTTCGGACAGGGACGGATCTCGGCCTCGAGGTCCAGCACCGTGAGCGCCTCGCGCACCTTGCGGCAGTACGGGCAGCTCTCGAACTCGTAGAGGATCACCGGCTGCTCGGGACGCCGCCCGGTCCGGCCCACGGACAGGCCTCCGGCGGCGCGGGCGAGGGTCGCGGCGAGGGAGCTGGCGACGTCGAGGGCTCGATGCATGGAGGTTCTCCTGTCGGGCACGGGAAGGGTTGGGTCGCTGGGCGCGCATCGATGATAGCCCGCCGGAGGCCCGGAGAGGGATGGCCCGGAGGGCCTGCGGCTCAACCGACCCGCGCCGACTGGCCCCCGTCCACGGGCAGGAGCACCCCGGTGATGAACTTCGCCTCGTCGGAGGCGAGGAACAGCGCGGCGCAGGCCACGTCCCAGGCCGTCCCCATCCGACCGCCCAGGGGCACCAGCCGATCGCGTTGGGCGATGAGCTCCTCCCGATCGACGCCGCGCCCCCGGGAGATGCCCTCGATGGCCATGGGGGTGTTCATCAGTCCGGGCATGATGACGTTCGCCCGGATGCCGTGCTTCGCGTTGCCGATGGCCAGCGACTGGGTGTAGGCGTTCAACGCGGCCTTCGACGCCTTGTAGGCCACGATCCCCACGGAGCAGACCGCGGCCACCGAGCCGATGTTGGTGATGCAGCCGCCCCCCTGACGGCGCATGACCGGCAGGGCGGCCTTGCACGGCCAGATCGCGCTCTTGAGGTTCACGCCGAGGATGCGGTCCCAGGCCTCCTCGGTGATGTGGGCGGGGCCGGCGTCCGCTCCCCCGATGCCGACGTTGTTGTGGAGCACGTCGATGCGCCCGAAGCGATCGACGCAGCCCTCGACGAAGCGGGCGGCGTCGGACTCGCGGCTCGCGTCGCCCTCGGCCACGTCGCACTCGCCGCCCTCGCCGGCGATCATCTCGGCGGTCTCCCGGAGCGAATCGGGGTCGCGGTCCACCAGCCAGACCCGGGCGCCCTCCCGGGCGAAGAGGATCGCCGTGGCCCGACCGTTTCCGATGGTCTCCCCGGGCGTCTGGCCCGCTCCGACCACCACGGCGACCTTGCCGTCGAGACGACCGCCGTTCGCCCGCCCCGGGCCGCTCATCGGGCGGGGAGCCCTTCGATGCCCTCGTCGAGCTGGACTCCGAGGCTGTTGAGCGCCATCGACACCAGGTGGTACTGGCCGATGGTGAAGATCAGGTCGAGGAGCTGCTCGGTGTCCAGCCGCTGGGAGAGCGCCTGCCAGGTGGCGTCGCTGATGAAGGCGTCCTCGTGGAGCTCGTCGGCGGCGCGCAGCAGCGCGGCGTCGAAGGCGTCCCAGCCGTCCGCCTCGGGTCCGTCGGGGATGCGCGCGATCTCCTCGTCGCCGAGGCCCGAAGCCTTGCCGATCACCACGTGCTGGCCCCACTCGTAGCCCGCGCGGCACAGCCAGCCCACGCGCAGGATCACCAGCTCCCGCTCCCGGGGCGCCAGCGACGACTTCGCCAGCACGTGGTTCCCGAACACGAGCCAGCGTTTCATGAGCCCCGGGTGATGGGCCAGCGTGCGGAAGATGTTGAGCGGGCTCTCCCCGATCCGCTCTCGGACCTCGGGGGCGATGTCTTCGAGCGCGAGCGGCTCGAGCCGGGGTTCTGCGAGACGCATGGGGCTCCTCCTGTGGATCGCGCAACGACGCGCGCGACCGCTTCGGTGCGGGTGTGGGGTCAGCGGGGATCGAGCCGGAACAGCCAGGCCTGGGCGCGCTGCTCCGGGTCCGGGACGAAGTCGTACTTCTCCTGCATGGCGGCCAGGACCCGCTCGATCTCCGCCGGGTCCTCGACCCGGGTCGCGCGCAGCGGGTAGAGCCGGCCCTCGACGCCGAGGCGGACCTCGGGGTCGGCCACCAGGTGGCGCGCCCAGGTGGACGCCTGGCCCTCGCCCGCGGCCAGGTAGAAGTGCGGCCCGAGACCGACGCCCCAGACGTTGATCGAGTAGGGGTCGGCGGGTCGGGTCTCGAGCTGGACCGTCTCGGTGGCATCGCTGAAGGCCCAGTCGTCCGGCGGGGCGGCCTCGGCTCCGGAGAGCTCGCCCCCGGGAATGGGCCCCATCGGCCCGCAGGCGACGCCCATCAGGGTCAGTGCGAAGACGGCGAGGCCCGACGTAGTGGCGCGGCGTCCGGACATCCGGTCCTCCTGCAGGCGATCCGACCCGGGGGAGCATGCCACGCCGGGAGCCCGGCGTCCGCGGATTCCGCTCTCGGGCGTTGTGCGGACCTGCGCTTTCCGATACCCCTCCGGAATGGGTCTCCAAGCCACCGGTCGCATCCACGCCCTGTTCGACGAGCAGGAAGTGGGAAAGAACAAGTTCAAGAAGCGCGCCTTCGTCGTCGAGATGGCCGACAACCCGCGCTACCCGCAGTACGTGGAGTTCGAGCTGACGGGCGATCGCTGCCCCATCCTCGACGACTTCCGGGTCGGCGACGAAGTCCAGATCGACTTCCAGCTGCGGGGGCGCGAGTGGACCAGCCCGAAGGGCGACGTCAAGTACTTCAACAGCCTCAGCGTCTGGACCATCGAGAAGGCCGGAGCGTCCGCCGACGGCGAGCCCCCGCCCCCGGACGACTTCGACGCCCCCCCGCCCTCCGACGAAGACATCCCCTTCTGACCTCCCCGCCCTCCTCCGATCGGGGCGACGGAGCCCTCGGGTGGAGCGAAGCGGCAGGTCCCGGGTGGAGCCAAGCGGTGCGGGTCAGCCGCCGGCGGCGGCCTTGACGAAGGTGACCGTGTCGCCGGACTCGAGGGGGGTGCGCCGGCCCTTGCGGTAGCTCATCAGCACGCCGTTGACCGCCACCGCGGTGACCCGGGACAGACGCTCGAACTCGTCGGCGCCGGGGCCGCCGGCGAAGCGCTCCTTCGCCATGCGCAGCGCGTCGGCCACCGTTCGCGCCCCCTCCAGGTCGAAACGATCGACGCCCAGCGCCTTGCCCATGTCGTAGGTCAGCTCGACGGTGACGCTCATCTCGTCCTCCTACACCCGGACCTGGAGCTTCTCGAGGGTCTGCGGCGTGGGGATGCCCTCGGCGTCCCAGCCCCGGATCTTGTAGTAGCGGGGCAGCAGCGCGGGCAGCGGGTGCCCGGAGTCGAGATGCTTGAAGGTCGACTCGTGGAGCAGTCGCGGCGGCAGCGTGTCCTCCGCGGGCGACTTGCCCTCGCGCAGGTTGTACATGCGCTCGAGGTTGAAGATGCGCGCGCCGATCTCCTGGAGGTGGCCGCCGGAGAACGGCGTGCCGGTGATGTAGGTCAGCCACTTCTCGAACCACATCATCGGCTTGCCCTTCATGCCCATGGCCAGGCGGAAGAGCGGCCCGGCGTTCTCGAGCGCGCCGGCCAGCATGCGGTGGGTGAAGGAATTCGGGTCCATCTCGTGGACGGCCTTGGGCACCATGCCGTAGGTGGTGAAGATGCAGAGCACCATGGAGTTGATGGCGCAGGCGAGGTTCTGCTGGACGAAGGGAATGTCGGCCTTCAGCTTCAGGTTCTGGGGATTGATGGTCAGCGGCCCCACCGACTCCATGTACATGCTGGCGCCCTGGACGTGGCAGCCGCCGCGGTTCGTGGTGGCGTACTCCACGCCCTGGGCGTAGGAGCCCCGCGGATCGTAGGCGGAGAGCTCGAGGCCCTTCACGTGCATGGCGAACTCGTGGCCGCCGTGCTTGTCGGCCATGCGCTTCACGCCGTCGGCCAGGTCGTTGCCGAAACCGCGCCGGTGGCCGATGTCCTGGATCATGTCCGAGACGCCGGCCACGCTGCCGAACTCGATCCCCGCGTCGAAGACACCCCGCTCCTGGAGCTCCATCGCAAAGCTCAGGGTGGCCCCGAGGCTGATGGTGTCCATGCCCAGGTCGTCGGCGAGATAGTTCCACTCGTCGATCTTCTTCAGGTCGCCGATCTCGAGGTTGCTGCCCAGGAGGGCCAGGGTCTCGTACTCGGGCCCCTTGACCCGGCCCGCGCCCTTCACCTCGACGTCGCGGCCGCAGGTGACCGGGCAGTGGATGCAGCTCGACTTCACGCCCTTGAGCTCGTGGTCCTCCATGTACTCGCCCGAGATCTTCATGGCCTGGGAGAAGTGGCCCTTCTGGAAGTTCCGGGTGGGCAGCATGTTGCGGCCGTTGGTGGTGTTGACGATGCCGCCGGTGCCGTAGCGCTTCATCTTCTCGCCGAGGACCGGGTGGTCCTTGAACAGCTCGCGGACCTCCTTGGTGTAGGCCTTGAACTTGTCCGGGTCCTCCATGTCGAGCTTGCGGGAGCCGGTGACGCTCACCGCCTTGAGCTTCTTCGAGCCCATCACCGCCCCGACGCCGGTGCGCCCGGCGATGCGCTCGTTGGACACGATGCCCGCGTACAGCACCTGGTTCTCACCGGCCGGCCCGATCACCGCGTGGGAGAGCTTCTTCCCGAGGATGCTCTGGGTCTCGTAGGTCCCCTTGCCCCAGAGATCGTCGGCGTCGAGGAACTTCACCTCGTCGCGGTCGCCGTTGATCTCCAGCCGCACCGGACGCTCCGAGCGGCCCTTGACCATCAGGATGTCGATGCCGGCCTTCTTCAACCCGAAGGAGAAGTTGCCGCCGCAGGTCGCGTTGCCGATGCCGCCGGTGAGGGGGCTCTTGCAGACGACGGCGAAGCGGTTGGACTGGGGAGCCACCGAGCCGTTCAGGGGGCCGGTGGCGAAGATGAGCGGGTTCTCCGGGCCCAGCGGATCGATGCCCGCCTCGGTCGAATCGTAGAGCAGTCGGGTGCCGTAGCCCTTGCCGCCGACGTAGAGCTTCGCCACGTCCTCGTCGAGCGGCTTCCACTCGGCCCGCCGCGCGCCGAGGTCGACCTCCAGAACGCGTCCCGCATACCCCTTGATCATCGCCTGCCTCCGCGGCGCCGGAGGAGCCCGGCCGAGCGCAAGATTAGCAGGGGCGAAGCCGGGGGTGGATCAGGCCCCTTGCGCGGAGGACACGCGGCGGAGCGCCTCCAGGACGCGCTCGGCCACCCACTCCACCCTCTCCTCTCCGGGCGGAGCCTGCACGACGGCGGCGGCCGATCGGCTGAGCATGAGGTTCATGCCCGCCTCCTCGCCCGCGCGGAGGTCGGTGCGCACGGCCACCACCGGGATGCCCCGAGCATAGGCGTAGGCGCATTCCCAGCAGGTGCCGGAGTCGGCGTCGGCGCCGTCGAGAATCGCCACCACGACGTCGCAGCCCGCGACGCCCTCGCGACACAGCCGGAAGCAGCCCTCGAAGTCCGGCGGGTCCCGCTGCAGGGGCTCCGACGCCGTGTCCTGGGGGAGGTTCACCCTGCACCCCGCCTGCTCGAGCAGACGGGCGAGCTCGCGGTTCCAGCGCCGCTCGGCCTGGCTGAAGAGCGGCCCGGCGAGATAGACCCGATGGGAGGCGGACATGACCCTCGCTCTTCCCGCTCGACGCACGGGCGGGGTCCGGTCAGCATACCGCGGGCCGCCGCCGCGGGGCGCGGCCGGGGGTCGCGCGCTTCCTAGCCGCCGGCCGCCGCCTCGCCCAGCAGCCCGGCCATGCCCGGCTCGGAGACCACGATCTGGAAGGAGTGGTCCCAACCGGTGAGGCGCGTGCGCGCGAGAAACGCCGCCGCGTTGAAGACCAGGGCGAAGACGTGGGGCGAGAGCTCGGCGGCCGTCCCCACCCAGACGTCCACGCTCCCGCCGGGCTCGAGCTTCTCCAGGCGGTACGAGAGGCGCTGGGATACGGAGAGGGGATCCTGGTCGCTGGCGAAGGCCTCGCCGGGCGCGCCCTCGAGCTCGCTGCGCGCTTCGCAGGCTTCGGCGCGCAGGTGGGAGCCGGCGGCGAACTGGACGGCGACCGACGGCGTGTCGTGGGGCGGCGCCTCGATCCCCAGGGTCGCGACGACGGTCTCCCCGACCGGGAGGGCATCGCACCAGGCGCGCAGCGCGTCGAGGTCGGAGACCTCGCGACGCGTCGGGAACAGGCTCTCGAGATCGAACGGTCGGTCCTGCAAGGTCTTTCCTTCCTGCGGTTCTTTGATTCCCGCCGCCCGGCGCGGATTCGCACGCATCCCTACGCGGTCACACGAAGCGTTCACACGAACGCGCGCGAGCCGGGCCGCGAGGGCCGTCGTTCCGGGCCGTCGGTCGGGATCGCCGCGATGGGCACTCCTCTGTCACCACACCCGGCAGACGGGTTCCGGGACCCGCGGTCGCAATCGGCGGACCCGCAGGTCGACGCCCTCCGGGTCGGGGCCCGGAGGGTTCCCGTGGGTTAGTCTGCGCCCGGACGCTCCCAGGAGTCGCAGACACCCATGGACGACGAAGCGCTTCCCCTCGAGATCGACCCTTCCAGCCTGAGCCCCGAGGCCCTGCGCGGCGTGGTGGAGGAGTTCGTGACCCGGGACGGAACCGACTACGGAGCCGTCGAGAAGAGCCTGGACGAGAAGGTCCGCGACGTGCTCGTGCAGATCGAGCGGGGCGAGGTGAAGATCGTCTTCGATCCCGAGAGCGAGCGGGTCAACCTCGTCGGGGTCCGCTGAGCGCAGCCAGACGGACCAGCGCGTCTCCGGTCAGGCGGTGGGTCGTCCACTCGTCGAGGGGCTGGGAGCCCAGCGACCGATAGAAGCGGATCGCGGGCTCGTTCCAGTCCAGCACGGCCCACTCCAGTCGCGCGCAGTCGCGCTCCAGCGCCAGCTCGGCCAGCCGACCCAGCAGCGCCAGGCCGTGCCCCTCGCCCCGGCGGCCCGGGTCGACGAACAGGTCCTCCAGGTAGATGCCGGAGCGCCCCTTCCAGGTGGAGTAGCTCTGGAAGAAGAGCGCGAAGCCCACGGCCGCGCCCCGGGACTCGGCGAGCAGACACTCGAAGGGGGGCGTCTCCCGCTCCATCTGGAGACGCAGGGCGTCCTCTCCGACCTCCACCGCATCGGGCTCCCGCTCGTACTCGGCCAGCGCCCGGATGAACCGGTGGATCAGCGGCGCGTCGTCGGGCTGCGCGAAGCGGATGATGCGGTCCACCGCGGCTCCCTCCGGCGGCGGGCTCACGGCCGCACCCGCCCGGTCTCGTAGAGCTGTTCGAACGCGTGCACCATCCGCGAGATCGAGAAGCGCCGGCACACGTCCTCGCGCGCCCGGCCGGTCATCGCCTCGCGATCGACCGCGCTCATGGCCCGCACCGCCCGCAGCCGGCGCTCCAGCGCGGAGACGTCGCCCACCGGGAAGTGGAAGCCCGTCTCCCCGTCCCGGATGACGGCGTCGTTGTCGGCCGCCGACGAGATCACCCCCACCCCGCCACAGGCCATGTTCTCGAGGACGACGTTCGAGAGCCCTTCGTGGCTCGACGCGAGGACCATGGCGTCGGCCGCGTGGTAGAAGCGACCGATCTCCGCCTCGCCGGCCATGAAGTGGCAGCGCGCGGAGCACTGGAGACGGGCGGCCAGCGCCACCAGCTCCCGGCGATACTCGGGCACCTGGTTGAGCCCGACGTTGACGAACTGGACCGGCCAGCCGTCCCGGGCCAGCCGGGCCACGGCCTCGATGGTCGTCGCGATCCGCTTCTGCGGCGCGACGCGCCCGACCGAGAGCACGAAGAAGTCCGCGCTCCCGAGCCCGAGCGCCGCGCGCAGCGCCGCTCGGTGCTCGGGCGTCCCCGGCGCGAAGGCCTCGGTGTCGAGCCCGTTGGGGATGACGTGGATGCGCCCGGGCCACACGCCCGCGCGCACGAGCTCCGACCGGATCGCGCGGGAGTTCACGACGAGCCCGCGTCGCCGGAGCTGATCCCTGGCCTCCCGACGCAGGAAACGGGGGGGCTGCCGGGTGTTGCGGATGGCGGCGTAGAACGGAGGCAGACGCCGCCGCCTGCGGGCCCGATAGAAGTAGCGGTTCGAGCGGTGGTTCCAGGACTGCATCAGGTCCGGCCGCTCGGAATCGACGATCGCGAGCAGGGCCTCGAGCCGCTCGTCCAGGGACTTCTGCCTCTTGGAGCCCAGGACGTGGATGCGGGCGTCCCCGAGCTCCTTCGAGTAGGCGAGCAGCTCGTCTCGTTCGATCACGAAGAAGGGGTCGAAGCGGTCCCGATCGAGCCCCCGGTAGAGGTTGATCAGCTGACGCACCGCGCCGCTCTGCTTCAGGGTGCGGTGGAACAGGAGGAGCTTTCGACGCATGCAGGGGCCGGTCCCAGATGGGGGTCTCGCGGGATTCCCCGCGCTCGCGGCCGGCCACGTCCTCGGCCGGGCCACCGGGCGGACCGCGCCGCAGAGTATCGAGGGCGGCGCCGGCGGGCGCAATCGCGCGCCCACGGGGAAAATCGGGCGAGCAGCGACTCTCCTGCATTGACAATGAATCACTTTGTATCACAATAACCACCATCGTGATACATTCGCGCGCCCGCCACCCTGGAGAACACACCATGGATCGAGACGAATCCCGACACCGCAGCAAGGAAGAGCGCCGGGCCGCCCGGGAAGACGATCGCGCCTGGAGGCGACACCGGCGTCGGGGTCGCAAGGAGCGGGTCCTGCACACCCGGGTCTCCGACGCCCTGGCCGACGACATCCGGCGCATGGCCGACGACCTCCGGGTCCCCGCGTCGAACCTCGTGCGCAACGTGCTCGAGGAGGTCTTCACCGTCGTCGAGACCGTGAGCGACGACGTGGGCGAGCTCTTCGAGGATCTCCTCGACGAGGCCGATGCCACCCGCGAGCGCATCCGCAAGCAGCGCTCCCGGGGAGAGCACCGCCGCCACGGTCGGCGAGACCGTCGGGAGTCCGCCGACGAGCGCGCCCGGGAGCGCGAGCTGTGGAGAGCGGCGCGCGAAGAGGCCGACGAGGCCGAGTTCCTGGCCCGGCCCAGCTCCAGCGCCAGCGCCAACGACGTCCATCCGGCGGGTCCGCCGCCGCCGCCCGTCGACTGGCACGTGGCCGAGGACGGCCGCAGCGTGGGCCCCTTCCGGACCGAGGAGCTCGCGGCGGCCATCCGCAGCGGCCGGGTCCGGACCGACAGCCCGGTCTGGTGCGCGGGCATGAGCGACTGGATGGACGCGGGTCGCGTGGCGGCGTTGGAGTCGCTGTTCCGCCCGCCGCCGCCGCCGACTCCGCCGACCGGCTCTGCGGCCCCCGATGCGAGCCCCGCGCCGCCGGGTGCCCCGACGGACCGCCCCGACGCCGATCCCAGCTGATCGGCCCCCGATCGAAGCGTCCGGGGGCGGCCTGACGCCCCCGGACGCCCGGCCGGTTATGTTCCCCGGGCGCCGGGGCAGTCCCGGAGCTCGTCGATCGCATCGATCGCATCGAACGCATCGAACGCATCGATCGGGTCGGTTGGCCGGGTCGGGTTCAACGGGTCGGGTCCGTCTGGTTGGAACTCCTGAGCGGCTTCTTCGAGTGGATCGGTCAGAACGAGGCGGTGCTGTCCGGCATCGCCGCCTCGATCGTGATCGTGGGCGTGCTGTTCACGCCGCTCGGGGCCGGACTGCGCGCGGTCTGGCGCCGACGCCGCCCGGACGACCCCTCCCCGGCCTCGGGTGATTCCCTCGACGACGGCGGCCGCCCGTCCATCGCGGTCCTGCCCTTTGCCACGCCGTCGGGCGAGCCCCGCCACGAGGCGTTGGCCAACGCGCTGGCCGAGGACGTGATCAACGCGCTCGGTCGCGTCCGACACTTCGACGTCATCGCCCACAGCGCCACTGCGGCGTACAAGGGCCACTCGCCCGACGCCCAGGCCGTGGCCCGGGATCTGGGCGCCCGCTACACGCTGGAGGGCAGCGTCCGCGGGCTGGGCGACAGAATCCGCGTCACCCTGCAGCTGGTGGCGGCCCACACCCGAACGCCCGTCTGGAGCGACCGCCACGAGTGCGCCCTGGAGGGCGCCGAAGAGGCCCAGGACGAGATCTCGGCCCGCATCGCGGCCGAGCTGCAGCCGGCGGTGCGGCGCGCCGAGGCCGAGTCCGCCCGGCGTCGTCCCGCCGCCGAGCTCGGGGTGTGGTCGCTGGTGAACCGGGCGTGGGTGACCGTGCAGAACGCCCTCGGCAGCGCCGAGGCGGCCCGCGCCGCCGTCGAGGACTGCTCGAAGGCCCTGGCGCTGGACCCCGACGACGCCCTGGCCCACGCGGTGCTCGCCCACGCCCGCTCGCTGCTCCTCGGACTCCCGGACGGCGGAGCCGACGTCGAATCGGTGCGGGCCTCGATCCGCCGTGCCGTCGAGCTCGGCGGCCACGACCCCGCGGTCCAGCACTGCTATGCCGCGGTGCTCGGGAACATCGGCCGCACCGAGGACGGTATCCGCGCCTGGGAGCGCTGCCTCGAGCTCGACCCCTTCAACGCCCCGGCCCGCGCCGGCCTGGGCATCGCGCAGATCTACGTGCGCCAGCCCGAGCCCGCCCTCGCCAACATCGACCGGGCGCTCTCGCTGTCTCCCCGCGACCCCCTCGTCTACCACTGGCTGGCCCAGCGGGCGCTGGCCTGCGTGGTCCTCGGCCGGTACGCCGAGGCGGCCACCTCGGCGCGGGAATCGGTCGAGCGCGCGGGGACCCGGGTGGGCTGGGGCGCGCTCGCCCTGGCCGAGGCCGAGCTGGGCCACGACGAGGCCGCCCGGGAGGCGTGGACCGAGCTCGCCGCCCGCACCCCGGGCCTCGACGCCGAGAGGCTCGCCCCCATCATCGTGCAGGTGTGCCCCGACGAGGCCGCGGCCGAGCGCACCCTCTCGGCCATGCGCAAGGCCGCGGCGACGGCGGCGGGGTGAGCCGGCCGGCCTCGCGCTGGAGCGCCGGAGCTGCACACCCAGGGGGAAAATCAGCCCTCCACACGGTCGCCTCGCAGTCGATAAGCTAGGGGTTCCCCAGTCCACCCGAACCGCCTGGAGCGTCGATGAAGTCCGATCCCCCCACCGGTCCCTCCCCGCGCGAACCGATGTCGCCGGCCCGACCGGAGGTCGACCTCGACTCGCCGGACCTCTATCTCAACCGCGAGCTCACCTGGCTCCGGTTCAACCGCCGGGTCCTCAGCGAGGCGGAGGACGACCGCAACCCCCTGCTCGAGCGGGTGAAGTTCCTCTCCATCGTCGGGTCCAACCTCGACGAGTTCTTCATGAAGCGCATCGGCGGCCTGAAGCAGCAGGTCGGCGCCGGCCTCCAGGAGCGCACCGTCGACGGGCGCACCCCCCGCCAGCAGATCGCGGAGTGCCTGGAGTCCGTGGCGGAGATCGAGACCTGCGCCCATCACGTCATGAACGAGCTGCGCAAGCGCCTCGACGAGCGCGGCATCCGGCTCACCCGCGTCAACGAGCTCAGCGAGCCCGACCGCGAGGCCCTGCGCCGGGACTTCATCGAGAACGTCTACCCGCTGCTCACGCCCCAGGCGATGGACCCGGCCCACCCGTTCCCGTTCGTCTCGAACCTCTCGCTCAACGTGCTGGTCACCGTGCGCCACCCCAAGGAGGAATCGGCCTCGATGGCGCGCGTGAAGGTGCCCGTGGGCCTGGGCATCCCGCGATTCATCCGGGTGGGCGACGAGCCGGTCTTCGTGACCCTCGAGGACGTGCTGGCCACGAACCTCGACCACGTCTTCCCGGGCATGGAGATCGAGTCCTGCGAGCTCTTCCGGGTCATCCGCAACGCGAACACCGACCGCGACGAGGACACCGCCGACGACCTGCTGTCGATGATCCAGACCGAGCTGCGGGAGCGGAAGTTCGCCCCCATCGTGCGCATGGAGATCGCGCCGGGCATGAACCCGATCCACCGCGGCATGCTCGCCGCCGAGCTCGGCCTCGACGAGCACGCCGACGTGGTGGAGGCCGACGGGCTGCTCGGAGTCCGAGACCTGATGGAGATCGCGCAGCTCGACATCCCCGAGCTCCACGATCCGCCCCACCGCCCCATCGACCCGCCGGACCTCGAGCGCGGTCGCAACATCTTCCACTGCATTCGCGACCACGGCTCGATCCTCGTGCACCACCCCTACGAGTCGTTCTCCGCCTCGGTCGAACGGTTCCTCGAAGAGGCCAGCGAGGACCCCAAGGTCCGGGCCATCAAGATGACCCTCTACCGCACCTCCGAGGACACGCGGGTCATCGACCACCTGATCGACGCCGCGCGCAACGGCAAGCAGGTCGCGGTGGTGGTGGAGCTGAAGGCGCGCTTCGACGAGGACGCGAACATCCGCTGGGCGAACCGGCTGGAGGAGGTGGGCATCCACGTGACCTACGGCGTGGTGGGACTCAAGACCCACTGCAAGGTCATCCTCGTGCTGCGCCAGGACTACAACGGGCTCCGCCGCTACGCCCACATGGGCACCGGGAACTACCACGCGGGCACCGCGCGCCTGTACTCCGACCTCGGCCTGTTCACGAGCGACCCCGAGATCGGCGAGGACCTGACCGAGCTCTTCAACTACCTGACCACCGGCTACAAGCCGAACCGGCGCTTCCAGAAGCTGCTGCCGGCGCCGCGAAAGCTGAAGTCGGCGCTGCTCGACAAGATCCAGCGCGAGATCGAGATCGCCCGGAGCGGCGGCACGGCGCGCATCCAGATGAAGATGAACGCCGTGGAGGACGCCGAGGTCACTCGTGCGCTCTACGAGGCGGCGGCCGCCGGGGTGAGCATCGACCTCATCGTCCGCGACACCTGCCGGCTGCGGCCGGGCATCCCGGGCCTGACCGACGGCGTGCGCGTGGTGAGCATCGTGGGGCGCTTCCTCGAGCACGCCCGGATCGTCTACTTCGAGAACGGCGGCGATCCCGAGTACTACGTCGGCTCCGCCGACTGCATGAAGCGCAACCTCGAGAGCCGCGTGGAGATCTTGTTCCCGGTGGAGTCGCCGGAGCACCAGGCCGCGTTGCGCCAGATCCTCGACATCCAGCTGGCCGACCAGCGGAGCGCCTGGGAGCTCCAGGCCGACGGGACCTACGTCCACCGCTCCGGGGGCGAGGACGACGTCGGCGCCCAGCAGCAGTTCATCGCGCTCGCCGAGTCGCGGCACCGCGAGGCGACGCGCCTGCGCAAGCGCAAGCCCAAGGGCATCGTGCGCCGGCGCAGCGCGAGCTAGGAGCCGCCCCCCGGCGGCT
Organism: Myxococcota bacterium; assembly: GCA_050618075.1. Classification (GTDB taxonomy): domain Bacteria; phylum Myxococcota_A; class UBA9160; order UBA9160; family UBA4427; genus JBNLVL01. The sequence continues at coordinate 16,937 of JBNLVL010000026.1, read as the reverse complement.
CGCCGGGTCCGCCCGGCACCCGGCGGTCCGCAGCCCTGCCCCTCGGAGCTCCTCGACACCCGCCTGCGAGGATCACCGGCGCGCGTCTCGACTCGCGGCCGACGCCTCGCTCCGCATCAGGGGGTCGAGCTGGGTGCGCAGAGCGAGCCGCGCTTCGTGCAGGACCGTCTTCACACCGTCTTCGCTCATCGCGAGATGCCGACCGATGCTGCGCGCGTCGAGGCGCTCGCCGTCGCTCGCCATCAAGACCGCCCGATGGGGTTCGGGCAGACGGTCGATGCAGTCCCGCACCGCGCTCGAGAACGCAGCGGGGTCGCGCCCCAGGCCGCCGTCCGTGCGCCAGGGTCCCGGCGCCTCGGCGTGTGTTCCGTCCGCCCGAAAGCGCGGGAGCAGGGCGTCGATGCTTCCAGGCCCCGGGGACCGGCTGCGAAGTCTCGCCAGGGCGGCCTCGAGCGTCTGCTGCCGAAGCCACGACCAGGAAACCGCGGCGACCTCTCCGTCCGAGAGAGCCTGCAGCGCGCGAAGCATCACCTCCCGGACGACGTCCTGGGAGTCGGCCTCGTCGCGCAGGAAGCGACGGGCCACCTGCAGCAGCCGTCCCGCCCGGCTGCCCACCCACTGCTCGAGCGCGTCTCCGTCCCCCGAGCGAAGGCGCTCCACCCAGGCCCGGCCCCGGCGGGCCGGGGGGCCAGGGGCGATGCGCCCGACGTTCTCCGGCTCGATCCTCATCGACCCTCCCTCCCGGGGCTCCAGGGGCCCCCGGGGCTCCAGGGGATTCCCCCTCCAGCGAAGACGAACGCGGTCCGCATCACGACACCAGGTACTTCAGGTCGGCGTGGAAGGTCGGGTACGCGTAGACGCGCTCGGCGATCTCCGACGCAGGCATGCCCTTCTCGATCGCCAGGGCGAAGGTGTGGATGGTCTCCTCTGCGCCGTGACCCACGAGATGGGCCCCGAGGATGCGGCCGCTGCCCTTCTCGATCAGCACCTTGGCCCAGGCCTCGGACTCCCCGTGTGTGCGCGCGGAGCGCCACCCGGTCATGTCGTGGGTTCGCACATCGAAGTCCAGCCCGGCCTCCCCGGCCGCCTCTTCACTCGACCCGACCGTCGCCAGCGCCGGGACCGTGTAGACGGCCGCCGGCTGATGCCCGTACTCGACCGGCCGCAGCGTGTCGTTCGTGAGGTTGTGCCCCACCACGCGCCCCTCGTAGCTGGCGAGCGGCGAGAGCTGCGGCCGGCCGGGGATCGCGTCTCCGGCGAAGAACACATCGGGGTTCTCGACGCTGCGAAGGAAGTCGTCGAGCTCGACGCGGCCCCGCTCCAGGGTGATTCCGGCCGCCGCGAGGTCGAGACCGGCCAGGTCCGCAACGCGGCCCGCGCCGTTCGCGACCACCTGACTGCGAACGACGGCCCTCTCGTCACCGGATCGGTACCGGATGGAGCAGGTCTCGGCCCCTTTCTCGATCTGCTCGATCGTGACGGACGTCTCGATGCGGACACCGAGCTCGCGCGTGAGCGCCGCGAGCCTGCTCGTGGCATCGGAGTCGAGGGTCGGCAGCACCCGCGGCGCCACCTCGAGGAGCGTCACGCGCGAGCCCGCGCGCGCCAGGACGTGGGCGAACTCGAAGGCGATCACCCCCGCCCCGACGAAGGTGATGGACTCGGGCAGGGAGGCGAGCTCGAGGAGCTCGTCGCTCCGGAGGAGGTGCTCCGCTCCCGGAATCGGAAGCGAGCGCGGGACCGAGCCGGTCGCCACCACGATCTTCCGGGCGGTGTGTCGCTCGCCAGCGACCACGACCTCGTGAGGTCCGGAGAAGCGCGCGCGCCCCCGAGTGAGCGCGATTCCACGCTGGGCCAGGCCCTTCTCGAACTCCTCGGGGACCCCCTCGACGAAGCCCCGTTTGCGCTCGATCAAGCGCGGCCAGTCCAGGACGGGTGGGTCCACCGAGATCCGGTGCGTCCCCGCGTGCGCGATCGTGTCGAGCGCCTGGGCGGCCGCCACCAGGACCTTCTTTGGAACGCAGCCTCGCAGGGGACAGACGCCGCCCACGTCGCGTGCCTCCACCACCAGGACCTGCTGCCCCGCTGCCCGGGCGGCTCCGGCGGCCGCAAGACCGGCGTTGCCCGCCCCCAGAACCACGACATCGTGCTCGGCCGTCATCGAGCCCTCCTCTCGCCGACTCGAGAGCAGGTCTCGTGCCAAGACGAGCACGGCGAAAAAGTGGCCCGATTCCGGATGATTGCGGAGCTCCCGGGAATCGCTGGCCAATCGAGAGTGCGTGGTCACAACGAATTTGCGTTGTGGCGGGCGGCGAATTCGGGGACGCTGCGGAGGTCATGTCGTCCTCCAGCTTCGAGCTCTCCCTCGAATCGGTCCGCGGGCTGCTCCTGGACCTCGCCCGCGAGAGATCGCTGGACCCGCTGCTCGATCTCGTGGGCAAGCGCCTCGCCGAGCACCCGGACGTGGCTCTCGTGCGGATCTGGCTCATCCGCCCGGGCGACATCTGTCCCACCTGCCCACTCCGGGACGAGTGCCCCCAGCAGGTGCCGTGCCTGCACCTCCTGGTCAGTGCCGGCAACCCGAGAGCGGAGCCCGGGGCCGACTGGTCGCGCATCGACGGGGATTTCCGGCGCTTCCCGATCGGCCAGCGCAAGGTCGGGAACGTGGCGGCGACGACCGAGGCCGTGTGCGTTGCCGACGCGCGCGAGGATTCCAGGTGGATCGCCGACCCCGAATGGGCGCGCAGGGAGGGGATCCTCGGCTTCGGCGGCCAGCCCCTCGTGTATCGCGGCGAGGTCCTGGGCGTGCTCGGCGTGTTCACGCGCAGCCGCATGGGCCGCGGGGCCCTGGACTCCCTGCGCATGCTCGCCGACCACGCCGCGGCCGCGATCGCGAATGCCCGGGCCTTCGAAGAGAACGCGCGACTACGGCGACAGCTCGAGCAGGAGAACGAGTACCTGCGTGAGGAGATCAGCGAGAGCCAGGCCTTCGGCGAGATCCTGGGCTCGAGCCCGGCGATCCGGCACATCGGAGAGCAGATCGAGCAGGTCGCCCCGACGGATGCCACCGTCCTGATCCTCGGCGAGTCCGGAACCGGCAAGGAGCTCGTGGCGCGCGAGATCCACCGCAGGAGCAGTCGCAGCGAGCGATCCATGATCCGGGTCAACTGCGCCTCGGTGCCCAAGGAGCTCTACGAGAGCGAGTTCTTCGGCCACGTGAAGGGGGCCTTCACGGGGGCCGTCAAGGATCGCGTGGGCCGGTTCGCCGCCGCGGACGGAGGCACCCTCTTCCTGGACGAAGCCGGAGAGATCCCCCTCTCGCTCCAGAGCAAGCTCCTGCGCGTACTCCAGGAGGGCCAGTACGAGCGCGTGGGAGACGACCGGACGCGCACGGCCGACGTGCGCATCATCGCCGCCACGAATCGCGACCTCGCCCGGGAGGTCCAGAGCGGCCGCTTTCGCGAGGACCTCTACTATCGACTGAACGTCTTTCCCATCCAGGTCCCGCCGCTCCGCGAGCGGACCGAGGACATTCCCCTCCTCGCGGAGCAGTTCCTCGCGCGAACGAGCCGGAAGCTGGAGCGGCGGGCCCGCTTCAGCGGGAACGACCTGGGGGAGCTCCAGCGCTACGCGTGGCCCGGCAATGTCCGCGAGCTGCAGAACGTGATCGAGCGAGCGGTCATCACCGCGAAGGGCGGCAGGCTTCGACTCGACCTGCCGGTCTCGCAGCCCGACGCGGGCGCCGGCGCGGAACGCGCGCTCCCGGACGGGCCCCGGGCCTCGCAGATCCTCACCGAGGAAGCGATCCGCGACCTCGAACGCAAGAACCTGCTGGCCGCACTCGATCGCGCCGGGGGCAAGATCTACGGCGCCGACGGAGCCGCGGCGCTGCTGGGGATGAAGCCGACGACCCTCGCTTCGCGGATCGAGCGACTCGGCCTCAAGCGCAGCTCCCCGGACTGACGCGCGGCGCCTGCTCCCGACCGCTCCGGGGCCCCGTCACGGGATGGCGCGCGCCGGCTCGACCGCGACGATCGCGCCCGTCGCGGCACACGCCGCGTCTGCGCCGGCCGATCGCCGGGCCAGAGCCAGCGGCCACCACGAAGAGTCGTCGGAGATGCGACGCAGACTCGTGCCGTCGCGGCCCGGGTGACGGCGGACTCATCCGCCTCAAGCACCCGTCCTGCAAGAGCAATCTCACGATCTGGAGGATTGGCACGCGGCCTGCAGAGAAGGTGGATCGGAAACCGGGAGGATTCATCGATGCCCGCCTCGACTGCGACCCCCCTCGACGCGCCCGCGCCCGCTGCTCGGACGGAGCTCACGCTCCTGGATCTCGTGAGCGCGCTCGGCGAGACCGGCGCCACGGATCGTGAGGTCGTTGCGTCGGTGATGGACCTCCTCACGACCGGGCGCGTCCGGCTCGTCGGTCGGATCCGCGGCGAGCAACTGCTCGCCCGATGACGAGACGAGGCGCGACGTCGTTCGAAGCTCCGGCACACGAAGTCGAAGAGCTCGACCTCCGGGACGCACCGCGAGCCCCCGGGCCTTCCCACTCCCCGATCGAGAGGCCGCCGACATGACCGATGCCCGACCGCCGCTTCCCCCCTTCACCGCCGAGACCGCCGCGCAGAAGGTCCGCCTGGCCGAGGACGCCTGGAACAGTCGCGATCCACGGAGGGTCTCGCTGGCGTATGCCCCGGACAGCGCCTGGCGCAATCGCTCCGAGTTCGTCAGCGGACGCGAACAGATCGTCCGCTTCCTCGAGCGCAAGTGGTCCCGGGAGCTGGACTACCGGCTGATCAAGGAGCTCTGGGCGTTCACGGACCACCGCATCGGAGTACGTTTCGCCTACGAATGGCGCGATGACGCGAACAACTGGTTCCGCTCCTACGGCAACGAGAACTGGGAGTTCGACGACAGCGGCTTGATGCGCCGACGCATCGCCAGTATCAACGACCTGCCGATCGGCGAGGCGCAGCGCCTGTTCCACTGGCCCCTGGGACGTCGTCCCGACGACCACCAGGGCCTCGGCGAGCTGGGGCTGTGATCCAGGGACGCAGAGCGGGGCCCCCCTTCGCCGTGGAGAACGAGAGAGCGGCCCGACCCGGCTCGGACTCCCGGTCTTCCAGCTCCGCTCCAACTGCCAGGAGAGCTCCATGTCCGACAAGACCGCCATGACCGAGCATCCCGTCCACGCCCTGGTCAGCGAGCGCTGGAGCCCCTACGCGTGGGCCGACCGCCCGGTCGAGCCGGCCGACCTCGCATCGCTCTTCGAGGCGGCGCGCTGGGCGGCGTCGTCCTACAACGAGCAGCCCTGGCGTTGGATCGTGGCGGTGCGCGACGACCGCGAGGCCTTCGACCGGCTGCTCTCGTGCCTCGTCGAGGGAAACCGCAGGTGGGCGCAGCACGCGCCGATCCTCGGGATCGGCGTCGCGCTCACCACCTTCTCGCGCAACGGCAGGCCGAACAAGGCCGCGCACCACGACCTGGGCCTCGCCGCCGCGAACCTCACGCTCGAGGCGACGGCTCGCCGCCTGCACGTCCACCAGATGATCGGCATCGACCCCGAGCGCGTGCGCGAGCTGTACGACGTTCCGGACGACTCGGAGCCCCTCACCGGGCTCGCCATCGGCTACGTGGGCGACCCCGAGAGCCTTCCCGAGGACCTGCGAGAGCGCGACCTGACCCGGCGCACCCGGAAGCCCCTCTCCGAGCTGGTCTTCGCCGGTCAATGGGGCCGGCCGGCGGCCCTCGCGAAGCCCTAGCCTCGCCGACCCGGGCTGCGCACAGCGAGGGCCCGGTTCCGGTGCCCGCCCCAGGCGACTAGCCCTCCCGAAGCCAGACCACGGCGAGCGAGCGGGGTCCGTGGGCGCCCACGACCAGGGCCTGCTCGATGTCGGCGGTCTTCGAGGGTCCGGCCAGGAAGGTCCCGAAGCCCGGCGCCCCGAGCTCGAGCCGCGCGTAGGCCTCGTGCATCGTCGGCACCAGCTCTCCGTCCGGCACCACGAGCACGAGGTGCTCCGGAAGCACGTGGAGGGCGGGGTGCGGCCAGCCCCGGCCGTCGACCCAGACCGAGCCGTTCTCCGCGACGCCGAACTCCCCCGCGAGCACCGCGAGCTGCAGGGCGGCGACGCTGGCCGTGGACGCGAGCGACCGCTCGTCGAAGGCGGCGCCGGCGGCGCGAAGCGTCCCGACCGGCCCCAGCGCGGGATCGATCCACACCCGGTGCGCGCCCAGCGCCTGCACCCGTTCGCCCAGCACCGACTCCAGCTCCGAGCGCCCGGCGGCGCGACGGCTCGTCCCGCCGGCCGCCTCCAGCATGGCGGCGAAGTGGGCCTCGGGGTCTTCGAAGCGCTGCCACGGCCCCCCCGGCGGCGGCAGCGGCGAGGCCGATGCGCCCGGCGCCGACCGTTCGCCCGCCTCGCCGCGGCCGAGGGCGCGCAGGATGGCGCGGCGACTCACGAGCCCTTCCCCTCTTCCGCGCGGTCGCGGGCGCGCTCGCGCTCGCGCTCGGCGTAGCGCTCGCGAAAGCTGCGCCCGGGCGGCGTCGGCCACTCCCGGGAGTCCGACCAACCGCGGCCCACCGCGTCCCGAAGCCACGCGGGCGCCTCCCGCAGCCAGCCGCGCGCCACGCGTCCCGCTGCGGCGTAGAGCGCCGGGGACTTCAGGACCGCGGCGACGGCGCGCCAGGTCCTGCGCCCGACGCCGGGCGCCAGCTCGGCCTCGACGAGCTGGGCCCGGGCCAGCGCGAGCTGCTTGTGCAGGTCGATCTTCACGGGACACACGTCGGTGCAGGACCCGCACAGCGTGCAGGCGAAGGGCAGCGTCCCGTGGCGGGCGGGAGAGCGCGCCGGCTCGAGGATCGACCCGATCGGACCCGCGACCGCGCTGTCGTAGCTGTGGCCCCCGCTGCGGCGGTAGACCGGGCAGGTGTTGAGACACGCCCCACAGCGGATACAGCCCAGCGCCCGGCGGAAGTCCCGGCGGCCGCGCAGATCGGATCGGCCGTTGTCGACCAGCACGATGTGGAGCTCGCCGCCGGGCCGCGGGCCGCGGAAGTGCGACGTGTAGGCCGTGGTCGCCTGGCCCGTGGCCGAGCGCGCCAGCAGGCGCAGGAAGACCGGCAGGTCCGACTGCCTGGGGATCACCTTCTCGAGGCCCATGCTCGCGATGTGGAGCTTCGGCAGCCGCGTCCCGAGGTCGGCGTTGCCCTCGTTGGTGCAGACGACCACGGCGCCGGTCTCGGCCACGGCGAAGTTGACCCCGGTGATCCCGGCCTCGGCTCCCAGGAACTCCCGGCGCAGGTGCTCGCGCGCGGCGCGGGTCAGCGTCTCGGGGTCGTCCAGGCCCGGGGGCGTCCCCAGCTTCTCCGCGAACAGCGCGCCCACCTCCTGGCGACGCAGGTGGATCGCCGGCAGCACGATGTGGCTCGGGGGCTCCTTGCGGAGCTGCACGATGCGCTCGCCGAGATCGGTGTCGACGACCCGGATGCCGTGGCGCTCCAGGTGGGGATTGAGCCCGCACTCCTCGGTGAGCATCGACTTGCTCTTCACCACCCGGCGCACGCCGCGTTCGGTCAGCAGCCGGCGCACGATGGCGTTGTGCTCGGCGGCGTCCCGCGCCCAGTGGACCTGGGCGCCGTGGGCCTGGGCGTTGCGCTCGAAGGTCTCGAGGTAGTCGGCCAGGTGGTCGATGGTGTGGCGCTTGATGGCGGCGGCGCGGCCGCGCAGCTCCTCCCACTCGGGCACCTGGGCGGCGGCGGCGTCCCGCCGCGAGCGCACGAGCCAGAGCGTCTGGTCGTGCCAACGGGCGCGCTCGGTGTCGGCGACGAAGGGCGCCGCGCGATCGGCGTGGCTCACGATGCGGGCTCCCGGCCCATCAGCACCTCGGCCACGTGGAGCATCCGCAGGGGCGAGCCCGCGCGTCGCGCGAGTCCGTCGAGGTGGAGCAGGCACGAAGCGTCGGTCGAAGTGACGATCCCGGCCCCGGCCCGTTCGTGGTCGAGGAGCCGGTCCCGCCCCATGAGCGACGACACCGGGGCCTCGGTCACGGCGAACTGCCCTCCGAATCCGCAGCACTCGTCGGCGCGCTCGAGCGGCACGAGCTCGATCCCGTGGAGCGAGGCCAGCAGCTGGCGGGCGGGGTCCCGGGTCTCCTCCCGGCGCTCGCTCGCTCGCCCCAGGCGCAGCTCGCGCAGCCCGTGGCATCCCTGGTGCAGCCCGACGCGGTGGGGATAGGCGCGATCGATGCGGCCGACCCCCAGCTCGTCGACGATGAACTCGGTCAGCTCGAAGCAGCGGCTGGCCATGGCCGCCGCCCGCGCCCGCTGCCGGGGCTCGACGAGCTCGGCGAAGGCCCGGCGGACCGTGGCCACGCAGCTTGCGGAGGGCGCCACCACCCGGTCCCAGCCGTCGAAGACGTCCAGGAAGCGCTGGGCCAGGCCCGCCGCCTGCGCCCGCGCGCCGGCGGTCCACATGGGCTGGCCGCAGCAGGTCTGCGCCTTGGGGAAGTCGACCTGGACGCCCAGCTCCTCGAGCAGCTCGAGGGCCGCCCAGCCCGCATCGGGGCACAGCTGATCGACGTAGCAGGGCACGAACAGGGCGACGCGCATCGGACCTCCGGAGGCCGATCGAGCGTAACCGAAGCCGCCTGGGCGAAGGACCGGCGGGGAACGATTGTCGGGCTGGCAGACTGTACCGTCTGGACGGTATAGTTCTGTGATGTCGAAGACCCCGGCGCCGCCGACCGCCCCCTCCGCCCGCTCCCGCATCCTGGACGCGGCGGAGTCCCGACTGCTGAAGCACGGCCCCACCGGCCTGGTGCTCGACGCCGTGGCGAAGGACGCCGAGGTCAGCAAGGGCGGGCTGCTCTACCACTTCGCGTCCAAGGAGGCGCTGATCGAGGGCCTGTGCGAGCGGATGCTCGACGGCTTCGAGCGCGTCCAGGACGAGCTGGCCCTGGAAGACGACCGGGAGCCCGGGCGCTGGACCCGCGCCTACCTGGCCTCGACCGTGGACGAGCGCGGCGAGCCGGCCGACGCCTCGGCCCGGCTGATGGCGGGGCTGCTGGCGGGACTGGGAGGCGACACCTCGCGACTCGACGCCGTGCGAACGCGCTTCGCCGGCTGGCAGCGACGCCTCGAGGCCGACGGGGTCGACCCCGTGGAGGCGACGATCGTGCGTCTGGCCGCGGACGGACTCTGGCTGGCCGCCCTGCTGGGCCTGCCTCCGCTCGAGCCGGAGCTGCGGACCCGGGTGCTCGCGGCGCTCGGCCGCCGGACGCGACCCTCCCAGGAGGACCGGACGCCGTGACGGGGGCCCAACCGACCCACGCCGACGCCCGGCTCGCCGCGCGTCGGGTCCCGGACCTGGAGGCCGAGATCGCCCGCCTCGAGCGCCACCTGCTCGGATCGGCCCGCGATCTGCGGAAGCTGCGCCGGAAGTTCAAGCTCGCCGAGCGCGCCCGGGCCGAGGTGGCCGAGATCCGCGACGAGTGGCACGGGCTCGAGACCCGCTGGTGGGTCTTCGCCGTGGCGCTGCTCGTCGCGTTCGTGCTCGGGGCGTACCTCTTCTACATGAACCTCGGCTGGTACGCCGACCAGCGCGCCCTGCCCCCCAGCTCGGACTGGCTGCTCGACCAGCTGCCCGCGCTGAACCTCGTGCCCCTGCTCTCCTGGGGCTGGCTCGCGCTGCACGCCTACGCCCTGGGCGCCGCCCTGCTCTACACGCCGCGGCGCATGCCCTTCCTGCTGTTCCTGATCGGTACCTACCTGCTGGTGCGGACCCTGTTCGTGTTCCTGTCGCCCGTGGGCGCGCCCGAGCGCATCCTCGACATGCGCGAGCTCGACGGGCTCTTCCCCCTGGTCGCCGGGACGTACACGTTCCAGAACGAGTTCGTCTTCTCGGGCCACACCGCGGTGCCCTTCCTGTTCGCGCTGTACTTCGAGACCCGCTGGCACAAGGGTGTGATGCTGTGCGGATCGCTGGTGATGGCCGGCGCCGTGCTGCTCACCCACAACCACTACACGGTGGACGTGCTCTCGGCCTACTTCGTCGGGTACTCGATCTACGCGCTCTCCCGCGCGCTGTTCCCGCGCGGCCCGCGTCCGGGCCGGGTGCCCGGGCGCGCCGCAGCGGGGGTCGCCCGGGCCTGAGACCGGGACCCCACGGGCTCAGGCCCCGGCCGGCGGTCGATCGAGGTCCACGGGCGTCACCGCGCCTTCGGCGACGCGGAAGGCCAGGTCGGCCACGCCCAGGAGCGCCGGCTGATGGGACACGGCGATCACCGTGGTGCGTCCCCGCAGCGACTCGACCGCCTCCCAGACCACCTTCTCGCTGGCCGGATCCAGGGCGGCGGTCGCCTCGTCGAGGACCAGCAGCAGCGGCCGGTGGAGCAGCGCCCGGGCGATGGCGATGCGCTGCCGCTGTCCGCCCGACAGCGCGGACCCCCGCTCGCCGACCAGGGTGTCCATGCCCCTGGGCATGGCCTCGACGAAGCTCCACGCGTGGGCCTCGCGCAGGGCGCGCTCGATCTCCTGGCGCGGAACGCTCTTGTCTCCCAGCGTGACGTTCATCGCGACGGTGTCGTGGAGCAGGAACATCTCCTGGGGCACGTAGCCGATGCGGCGCCTCCAGGCCCGGGTGTCGATCTCGCCCAGCGGGCGCCCGTCGATCCGGATCTCGCCGGACTCGGGCGTGAGGAGCCCCACCAGCAGGTCGACGATCGTCGTCTTTCCCGACCCCGAAGGCCCGGTCAGCGCGATGATCTTTCCGGCCGGCAGCGCCAGGTCGAGCCCATCGAACAGGGTGCGGTCCTCGTAGCGCATCTGGACCCCCGAGAGCGAGATCTCGCGCTCGAGGGTGGGCAGGGCGCCGTGGGTCTCGGGCTCCTTGCTTCGCTCGGCCTCCTCGATCTTCTCCATCAGCGACTCGTAGGCGCTCTCGTCCACCAGGATCTTCTGGTAGCGCCGCTGGGCCTTGCTGAGCCCCCGGAACACGCGGACGCCCAGGGCGACCAGCAGGAGGATCGTCTGGAGGGGGGTCTCGAACATGACCCGGCCGACGTACACGCCGAGGGCCAGGAACGGCACCATCAGCGGCTCCTGCATGGCCGCCAGCGCCTCGCGCGAGAAGATCTCGAGGCGCCGCGCCTTCTCGATGCGCCGGGTCCCCTTCTCCAGCATGGGCGCGACGTCGCTCTCGCGAGCCATGGCCTTGAGCGGCTTGACGCCCTGCAGGACGTCGGTGAGGCGCTCGGACATCTGGGAGAAGAGCTTCGTCTGCTTGCGGCCGGCCTTGCGGCCCATGCGCACGACCCGGCTCAGGATCAGGACGAGCAACGCGGACACGGCCAGGGCGCCGATGGTCGCCTGGCTCGACGCCATGTAGGCCACCGTCAGCGCCACGGTCGTCTCGATGGCGAGGGTCACGAGCACCGTGCCTTCGAGGAAGAGCTTCGCGGAGCGGACGACCTCCATCGAGTACGCGTTGGAGAAGGTCCCGACCCGCTGCTGGACGTAGTAGCTCCAGTTGCTGTGCATCAGCGCCCGGAGCAGCCGCAGCCGCAGCTCGGTCACCGCCCGCGCCACCAGGTAGCCGACCTGCACCCGCGACACGAGCACCAGCGCGCCCTTCAGGAGGAACGCGGCCACCACGAGGATCAGGATCGACTCGATGCTGAGATCGATTCCCGCCCACTCGAACAGCCCCCGGATCTTGAGCTCGAGGTCGGACGGCGAGGCGGCGTCCGCGCCGTCGGACCCGATGGCCAGGGTGAGGAGCGGAAGGAACGCCGAGAGGCCGATGCCCTCGGCCAGTCCCGCCACCAGGAGACAGCCCACCATGCCGGTGACGGCCCACGGATGCTGGCGGGAGAGGCTGAACAGGACCTTCATGGAGTCGTAGCCGTGGTCCGGGCGCGCGCTCGCCGGACGTTTCGGAGACCGCCCTCGCGGGGTGGTCGCATGGGGTGGGGCGCGGGAAGCATAGCCGCGCGGGGGAACGGCTGCCCCAGGCCCTCGCCCGACGCGGGGCCAAAAAGACACGAATGAGCGCGACCGGGTGCTCGGGCGCAGGTCAATGCCTGCCCGCCCCCTGTGCAGCCTCGTGCCCGACCCCGGGCCGGGACCGCGCTGAGGCGCCGGAGAGACCGCACCTCGCTCGGCACGTGACTTGCTCCGAGGTTCGGTGTGATCGTGCACGACCTCCAGTTCCGGGACCTGGGCCACCTGACGCGTTCGGTCAACGAGCTGCTGGACGCCGAGGGTGTGGAGGACTGTCTCATCGAGGCCGAGGAGCTCCGGCTCCGCTTCGTGGCGCCCCGCCGACTGTCGGGCTCCCTGCTCGAGCGGATCTACCTCTACGGCGGCCTCACCTGGTGCTCCCGCCACCCGCTGAAGGGAGCGCGCGCACACCCCGGCGGCTGAGGCGGCCGCCCGGCTGGCCCCGGCCACACGCCTGTTGCACCGTTGCGGCGCAATGGCGCCGTCACTGAAGCTGGACATCCGGACGACGCGCCCGGCCGTCCACGAGTCGAAGATCCTGGTCGCCGCGTTCGTCCTCGGCGCCATCACGGCCATCGGGACCTTCGGCTTCATGTGGATCGAGGACCTGTCGCTCGTCGACGCCCTCTACATGGCCGTGATCACGCTCTCCACGGTCGGCTACCAGGAAGTGGCTCCGCCCTCGACTGCGGGGCGGGTCTTCACCGTGGCCTACATCGTGGTCGGCGTGGGCGCGTCGGTCTACACGGTGGCGGCCGTCGCCGAGTTCTTCATCGAAGGACGCCTCCGGGAGACGTTGGGGAGAAGATCCATGGAACGTGCGATCCAGGCCATGCGGAACCACGTGATCGTGTGCGGGTACGGCCGCCTGGGCCGCGCCGTGGCCGAGTCGCTGCGCCCGTCGAAGGTCGACGTCGTGGTCGTCGAGCAGAACGAGGCGATGGGCGAGGTGCTCGACGAGGCCGAGTTCGCCCACGTGATCGGCTCGGCCGTGGAGGAGTCGGTGCTGAGGCGCGCGGGCATCGAGCACGCCCGGGCGGTGGTCACCGCCACGCCCAGCGATCCGGACAACGTGTACATCGCGCTCTCGGCGCGCGAGATCAACCCCGAGATCGCGATCCACTCCCGGGGCGAGACCGAGCAGGGGATCCGTCGCATGCGCCTGGCCGGCGCCCAGCAGGTGATCTCCCTCCACGGGCTGGGTGGCCAGCGGATCGCCAACGCCATCCTCCGCCCGGCGGTCGTCGACTTCCTGGAGCTCTCGAGGCCCGGCGCGGACGCGCCCATCGACCTCGAGGAGGTGATCGTCGGGAGCGGGAGCCGGCTGGACGGGGTCGAGGTCGGGCAGATCGCGTCGCTCGGCGCCCGGCTGCAGGTCGTGGCCATCAAACGCCTCGGCCAGGACACCCACCTGAACCCGGCCCCCGATCACCCGCTGGCGGCCCGGGACCACGTGGTCGTCGTGGGCGACCACGACAACCTGGGCCACCTGGCGGCTTTGGCCGAGGCCCGACCGGAGCCCTAGCCGCCCCGGAACAGGGCCGCTTGGCTTCACCTGAGATCCCAAGTGCCCCGACAGGGGGAAGGGTTGCGACTCCGTCTCCCTCCGCTCCTCCTCTGCCGAGGCTGGCGGCCGCAGGGAACACGACGCTTGCGTTCCTCCACACGCTGACCGCCCGCGTTGCAGGAGCGCTGCGAGCGCGAGCACGCTCTTCTCGCCGCGGCGGTCGCTCCGCTGCCAACCCATCCCCCGGTCTCGCGCCGGGTGGCCAACGGCCCTCGTTCGAGCCTCCGAGATGATGCGAACCGGAGTCGTTGGCTGCCGGGTCGCGCATCGGGGAGTCCGGGGGGCCGCGCGCAGTTCCGCAGGCAGGTACAGCCAGCGCAGGGCAGCCCCGTTGTCCCCGTGAAGCAATCCCCAGGTTCGCCGAGGACCGTCCGAGCACGGGCGCCCCCTGCCCCCCCGACACGCCCCGAGGAGGGCAGAAGGAGCAATGCGGTGTTGCTCAGGAAGAGCGAAGCGGCGTCGCCCAGGAAGCGCGGAGCAGCCGATGTCGGTGGTTCATTCTCGCCTAGGCGCCGGCCGGATCGAGGTCGGCGAACACCGGCGCGTGGTCCGACGGGGTCAGGCCGTCCTTCTTCTTGCGGAAGTCGCGGTCGATCTCGACGGCGCGCAGGCGCGACACGACCGGCGCCGTGGCCAGCAGGAAGTCGATGCGCAGGCCCTGCTTGCGGTGGAAGGCGCCGCCCCGGTAGTCCCACCAGGAGAACGCCTGGGTGTCCGGGTGCAGCTCGCGGTAGAGGTCCCGGAGCCCCCAGTCGGCGAGCCCCCGCATGCGCTCGCGCTCGGCGTCGGTGTGGAAGATCTCGCCCGCGAGCTTCTCCTCGTTCCAGCTGTCGAGACCCGTGGGACAGATGTTGTAGTCGCCCCCGACGACCAGGGCCTCGCCCGCGTCGTGGGAAGCCTCCAGGTGGCGGAGGAGATCGTCGAACCAGGCGAGCTTGCGCGGATAGTCGTCGTGCTCGAGGTTCTTGCCGTTGGGACAGTAGACGCTGGTGAACACGAGGCCGCCGGACCGGACGCTCACGAGGCGCGCCCCGAACTCCTCCTGGCCGGGCAGTCCGGCCTGGACGAGCGCAGCGTCTTCGCGGTGCAGGACGGCCACCCCGTTCCAGGCCTTCTGGCCGTGGGTGATGGCCCGGTAGCCGAGGGCCTCGAACTCTTCGTGGGGGAACTGCTCGTCGGTGAGCTTGAGCTCCTGCAGCCCCACGAGGTCGGGCTCGCGCTCGGCGAGCCAGAGCTTCACGAAGTCGAGCCGCGCCCGGAGGCCGTTCACGTTCCAGGTGGCGATGCGCATGACGAGAGCCTAGCGCGGAGGCCGCGGAGCGGGGGCGAGTCGCCTGCTCCAGGAGCTCGGCGCCGCACTACTGCAGCCGAACGCCCGGAGCAGGGCACTAGCTGGTGAGGCGGGCGCGCACGACGTTGCGCGCTCCGACCAGGAGCAGGCCGGTCACGCCGAGGATGTAGGCGAGGTCCCAGACGGCGATCCACGACCACTCCCCGCGGAAGGCCAGGCGCGCCAGACGCACCGGATGCAGCAGCGGCAGCACCTCGGCGACCCAGAGCAGCGGGCCCGAGAGCCGCTCCTGGATCGGGAAGAAGACGTCGGAGAAGAGGAACAGCGGCGTCAGGAAGAGCGTGAAGTAGAAGCTGAACAGGTCGATGTTCGCGATGCGCAGGGAGAAGTTCAGGCCGAGCGCCGCGAACAGCACCCCCGCCAGGGGAATGATCGGCAGCGCCCAGAGTGACGACGGCATGGGAGCCAACCCGAACGCCCACACCACCACGAAGAAGGCGCCTCCGTAGAGCACCACCCGGGTGAGCGCCCAGAGCACCTCGCCCACCAGCACATCGTCGGGCTCGAGCGGCGTCGTCAGCATCGCGTCGTAGGTCTTGTCGTAGACCAGCCGCACGTAGACGTTGTAGGTGACCTCGAAGCTGGCGCCGTTCATCGCGGCCACGCACACCAGTCCGGGCGCCAGGAAGGCGGCGTACGACATACCGCCCATCTCCGTGATGTAGGCGCCCACACCGACCCCGATGGCCATGAGATAGAAGACCGGCTCGAAGAAGTTCGGCAGGATGTTGAGCTTCCAGGTGCGCCCGTACATCGTCGCGTTGCGATGCCAGACCGACAGCGCGTGGCGCGCGGAGACGCTCACGGCCGGGCGACCTCGGACCACGGCGCCGGGTCCTCGTCGGCCTCCTCCAGGCGCGTCCCGTTGACGCACAGGAAGACGTCCTCGAGGTTCGCCGGGCGGACCACCAGCGGGCGCCGGTCGCCCCGGTCCACCGCGTGCAGGCGCTCGACGATGGGCGAGGTGTCGTCGTCGAAGAGGATGAGGCGGGGGCCGGCGCGCAGTCGCCGGGACGCGAGCCCCTTCAACAGCCGCTCCTCCTCGTCCTTGCTGCAGTCGAACTCCACGGCCTCCCGCCCGAGGTGGGAGTCGATCAGCGCCCGGGGACTGTCCTCGACCACCACCCGGCCGCGATTCATGATCGCCACCCGGTCGCACAGCCGCTCGGCCTCGTCCATGTAGTGGGTCGTGAGGAGCACCGTCGTGCCCTGGTCGCGCAGCGCGCGGACGCGCGACCACAGCGCCTGGCGCACCGCGGGGTCGAGGCCGGTCGTCGGCTCGTCGAGCACCAGCAGCTCGGGGGCGTTCACCAGCGACATGGCGATGGCGAGCCGGCGCTTGAACCCGCCGGACAGCGCCGCCACCGGCAGGTGCGCGTGGGAGCGCAGCTCGAGGAAGTCGAGCAGCTGCTCGATGCGCGTGCGCAGCTCGGCACCGCGCAGGAGGTGGTAGCGCCCGAAGATCCGCAGGTTGTCGAGGCTCGAGAGGACCTCGATGAGCACGTTCTCCTGGAGCGTGACGCCGAGCCGGGAGCGGATCTCCCGCGCGTGCTCGGCGAGGTCGAGCCCGAACACCTCGATCGAGCCGTCCGAGGGGGCCGTCACGCCGTAGATCATGCGAAGGGTCGTGGTCTTGCCCGCTCCGTTGGGACCGAGCAGCCCGTAGCAGAGGCCCCGCGGAACCTCGAGGTCGAGCCCCGTCACCGCGCTGTGGCGGCCGAATCGCTTGGACACGTCCTTCAGTCGGACGACGACGTCGGAGTGGGACACGCAGGGAAGGTAACAGGCCGACTCCCCCGGCGCGGCATCAGTTGTGGCTCGAAGAATGCGCCTGAGCCCGTGCGAGGCGACCGCTGCAGGCCTCCCTGGACAGAGTCAGGGCCCGCTCTCGACCCCCTAGACCGCGTACCGCAGCGCGTGGGCCCGCCCGTTGGGAACCGCGCGCGTCGGGATGCGCCCGTAGTAGCAGCGCTCGAGCCAGCCCCGGAGCGAGGCCCGCCACGGGAACCGCCGCC